>JAZQRH010000008.1:0-285884 GCA_045629525.1 Pedobacter sp. | reverse complement strand
TGCTTTGAAAATGTGTTTTCAGCGAAACTCTTCGCAAAAGCTTGAAGCAAACACGTCCGTTTGCTATAAACCGCAAATTAAAACTTCAAATAGTAGTAAAACTCTAGCAGAATTGCGTATAACTTACTTATATGTCTCACTTTGTCAGACAAAGCCAACATACGTCTAGTGTATTGGTCTAGTGTTGCGGTATAAATATATACAAAAAAGGATTTAAAAAAATACTTCCTCCCAATAAGAAAAGCCAAGAATATAGAAATAGAGATCCCATACAATTTTACTTGTTATCAGCGCTTTCTAAGATCGGCGCTGGCACATGGTCGAGCTTAAGCTACTTTAGCCCCGCTTAACTTGGGCGCAAATATGCCAGGCCAGTATTGCTCAGCAAGCGGTTAAACTAAAAAAAGGAATAATTGGGGTAGGTGCTGCCTTACTTTGAAACATTTATATTCCCGAACGGCAAAGTCTATATTTCATCAAAATAAGAATTATATTATCTAGTAAGATGATCGAGCTAATTAGGAGAATTATTCTCATTGACCAAGATGAAATATAGCTTAAAATTGCTATTTAATAGTTGATTTTTGCGGTAAGAAGTCCTTTGGTGATATTCCGAAATGATCAGCTAATTTGTCGATGTGACTGAGATTGTACTTAGCTCTATTTTTCGAACTTTCTACATTAGTTATAAAAGTCCGTTTAACATTCAAAATTGTCGCGATGTCTTCCTGTTTCAGTTTATTTTTATCGCGTAATTTTATAACGAAGTCAATCACATGTTGCTCAATTTCAGTAATGTTAATGTTTTCAGCCATCAACAGTAAAAAGATAAAAAAAAAGCAAGCTAAATGTTATACATGTGTGACATATTTTTATTATATTTGTTTTGTATTTAGCATTAACAAAGAGTCTCGTCCATAAACTCTGACAATAAATTACAAGCGAGACGGTAGATTAATGCCTGTAGCCAAATTTTGCGTACTTTCGTACACACTATAGCGCTACGGGCTCTATCGTAATTCCGTCTTGTAAGGGGTCAGAGCCTTTTGGAACGGTTTTTAGAGCCCAGCTATAGTGCTCTATATACCACAAGACTCGTATAAACAATACGAGTAATGGAAAGAAATAAACTAACGCCGTTTTCAAACGCCTTCCCTCAAATTGGGCAAGGCCAGTTTGTTGGCTTTTCTTTCCGAAAATGCAATCCAAATTCGTTTTATCCTTTTAACAGGCTTTATGCATTAAAGCCTAAAAATCCTGTATAGCCCACTCTGGCTGCTATGTTAATTTCAAAAATTGAAATTGATCAATAGAGCGGCAGTTTTCGTTTGCTATGCAATGGCGAAAAGTACTTTTCGGCCAAAGGGGTGAGAATTGCCCAGATTTTTTTTCAGCGGCAGCTATCATCCTAAGTGTTTCTGCTTTTGCACGTGTTGAAGGTTTAATAAGTAGTAGCGCTAAAGTAACGCAATAACGAGCCTTCGGTGCAGAGAGTTTGCCAGTGGGTCACAACAAATTCCAAAATAACGAGGCACCAATACTTTTTAAATACGCACGGGTTGGAGAGGTGGCAGATGAGGTCAAAAGGAAGCATTTTTTTTCTTGATGCCTTAAAAAAAACTTCGCCGCTCATGGCGAATAACACATAACTAAGACAATACCAATGAACCATTACCAACACAAATTCAAGAGGTTATATGCCTTAAAACCCAAACCCCCAGTGTAGCTGGATAGCTCCACCAACCTGCCGCACCCATAAAAATTTAGGTCAATTAGTTTAGTTAAGTACCCGCGGCAGGTTATTTCAAATACCTAAAAATATAACCTTTCAAAATAACCCAAACCCAAAACCAAACCCATGAAATATATATTTATTATGCTCATCCTAGTTAGCTCTAGAATGAGTGCTCAAGAAGCCTTCTCGCCCCTTAAAGTAGGAGATAAATTACCTGCTGAATTTTGGACTAAAGAACATGATGTCTTTATCAATAATCAAATCGTTAAGCAGACTTTTGAACCACAAAAGGGTAAATTACTTATCCTTAAATTTTGGGCAACTTGGTGTAGCACTTGCATTGGAAAGTTTCCTCTGGTGGATAGTTTAAATCGCCTTGAAGGTATTCATGTAGCTATGGTGGCAGGTAGTCAAACCAAAGATACAGCACAAAGTATTGCTACACTATTTCAAAAACATCGATTGGCGAAGAAGTTTGAACTTCAAAGTATTGTTGATGATGGTACATTATTGAGTCTCTTTCCCTACAAATATGTTCCTCATTACATATGGATTGATTATACAGGAAGAATCTTGGCAATTACTAATTATTATTTTTTTACTGCTGAAAAGGTGAAGGAAATACTGGCTTCACAACTTAAACAGTCTCAGCGTGGGAGGAAAGTACGATGAAAGAATTGTTCTTAATCATATTGTCAGTATTTCTGGCAAAGGGACTTGCTGCTCAACAGAGGACTTTAACGATTACCTGTTTAGATGAAGAAACAAAGCAAGCTATTACTGGCTTAAGTATCAAACTGGATGGCAGTATAGTTGCTATTGGATTAAGTAATGCTAGTGGCAAGACAACGCTGAAACTAAATAAGGGTACCTATCAGCTAATATTAGCTCATGTGACTTATGTATCAAAGTCTGTTATAGTGCCTCTGGAGTCGGATACTAGCTTGATTATTGAAATGAAATCCCTTTATAAAAATCTAGATAGTGTTATTGTTTCTACAGGTTACCAGATACTTAATAAAGAACGATCGGTTGGATCTTTCGCAAAAGTGGATATGGATCGCTTTCATGAACAGATTACCGTAAATGTACTGGACCGATTGCCTGGTATTGCTTCTGCAGTATCACTCAATACAAGGAATGAATCGGTGGGTATGACTGTTCGTGGCTTAAGTACTTTAAGAGGTCCTAAAGGAATATTAATTGTAGTAGATAATTTTCCATACGATGGAGATATTTCCAATATAAATCCAAATGATATCGAAAGCATCACGGTATTGAAAGATGCTGCTGCGGCAAGTATTTGGGGGGCTAAAGCAGGAAATGGGGTGATTGTAATTACGACCAAACATGCAAAGTTTGGAAAAGAACTTGCTGTATCTTTTTCTGCAAATAGTACGATTGCTGATGCTCCTAATTTATATGCATTTCCTCAAATGACTGTCACAGAATACATCGGAGTGGAGGAGTTTCTTTTTCAAAAAGGTTACTATAATACACAGGAAAATGCCACGAGTAATCCTGTACTTACACCAGTGGTCGAATTGTTTATAGCTCGTCGAAAAGGTGAAATTACTGAGCAACAGTTAGCGAGTCAACTGGAAAGGCTTAAAGCTATAGATCTAAGACAGCAGTACCAACAACATATGTATAAGCAAAACAGTCATAATCGACAGTATGTAATACAAATGCAGGCTGGGGGAGATAAGTATGCTTGGTCAATTAATGCTGGCTACGATTATAATGATAGTTACAATTATGCTGAGTTTAATAGGCTTAATCTTAGTTTCGATCAACAATATAAGTTACACCCTAAGTTAAATCTTATCACGAACATCAAATACACACATTCGCAAACAAATAGTGGTAGGGAAAATTATATGACCTTAACAACAGGAAACTCAAAAATGCCATTATATACCGCTTTGCGTGACGAGCAAGGGAATGCATTGGCAATTCCTCAAAATTATAGTGAACGTGCATTAGCTGCAATGCCAGCAGGCTTCTTGGACTGGAATTATTATTTAGCTGACGAGCATTTGTATAGGAGTAACACGCAAGGAATAAATGATTTAGTCATGCGTTCTATCATTAAATATTCGCCTTTATCTGGCCTTAATTTTCAGCTCACTTATCAATATCAAAGGCAGTTAAAAAACAATCAAAATGATAATAGTCCAGAGTCTTATAGGGTTCGAGACTTCGTAAATCGTTATACGGACATCAATACGCTAACTCGGAACTTTCCACTGGGTAGTCTCAGGAACATTCAAGAGGAAGATTTAATTGGACATCAATTGAGAACTCAGGTGGCTTATAATAAACATTTCGGCAATCATCAAATAGACGTTATGTTGGCGGGAGAGTTGAAGAGAAACCGAACGTTTTTCTCGCAAACGGCATTGTTTGGGTTAAATCCTGAAATCATGAGCTTTGCTCAAGTAGATTTTAAAACTAGGTTTAGAAACCCAATTACCAATAGCCTGGCAAATATCGAAGATCCTTCTAGCTACGAAAATTTTGCGAATCGCTATGTTTCCACATTAGCTAATTCCAATTATCGTTATCAAGGTAAATATATTCTCTATATGAGTGCTAGACGGGATGCATCAAATTTATTTGGTTTAAACACCAACGATAAATGGACACCATTAGCCTCTGTTGGCCTGGCGTGGGAAATGCATAAGGAAAAGTTTTTTTTGTGGAACAATTGGTTCGATCAGCTCAAATGGAGAGTAAGCTATGGCGTGAATGGTAATGTTAATCCAGCCATGACCGCTGTGACAACGATTAACTATTCTAGTTTGAACTCTACTTTCACTGGACAGCCCTATGCTAATTTTGATAATTACTATAATCCAGAATTAAAATGGGAACGTGTCAAGATGTTAAACCTGGGTTTAGATTTTAGTATGTTGAAAAAACGGATTAATGGTAGTATAGAATATTATCGTAAAAATGCAATTGACCTGTTCGGTAATGCACAAATAGATTATACCGTTGGTATTGGTACCTCTGTCACTAAAAATATTGCCAACATGAAGGCAAGTGGGATAGATTTAGAATTGCAAACCCAAAATATGATGGGATCGTTTTCTTGGCAAACTGATCTACTATTTAGTCATTACATAGATGAAGTAGTAAGAGATTACCAGTCTAATTTTAATGGTAGTCGCTTTATTGGTGCCACCCTAAACTCTCTAGAAGGAATGCCATTGTATGGTGTTTATGCTTACAAATGGGCTGGCCTTTCTCCACTGAATGGCGCACCTCAAGGTTACCTAAATGGAGCTATTTCCACTAATTACGCCCAACTTACGGGTGCGGCAACAACAGTCTATGATTTAACTTTTGCAGGAACCTCACAACCAAAATATTATGGGGCATTAGGCAATCAGTTTCGCTATAAGGGTTTTGGTCTTTCTTTAAGGGCAAGCTTTAGATTCGGTTACGTATTTAAAAAAGAAGCATTGAGTTATAATCAGTTATTTGGTAATTTGAATGGACATGCTGAATTCGCGGATCGTTGGCAGAAACCAGGAGACGAAATGTTTACCAATGTACCGGCTATGATCTATCCATTGGTCAGTGCAGCAGATTCTTTTTATGGAGGTAATGAAATTCATATCCTACCTGGCGATCACCTGAGATTGAATTATGTAAATTTTAGTTATCAATTTACTTCATCTTGGTTATCCCGTTTAAAAGTGAAAGATGTAAGGCTAAGCGTATCTGCTCAAAATTTAGGGCTGCTCTGGACGGCAAACAAACAAGGACTTGATCCTGATTATTTATATACCATTCCTTCGAAAAGTTTCAGCTTTGGATTGAGAGCTGGATGGTAAAAAGTCGAATGGAATTCAATTTTATAATTATGAAAACACAATGGAAAATATTCAGCTGTATGCTATTGCTTATATTTAACAGCGCCTGTAAGAAATTTTTGGATGCCAAGCCTAGTTCAAAGTTAGCCATACCAAATAGCTTAAATGATTTACAGGCTTTGCTTGATCATCCAACATCATTTACTAGTCTGGATGGGGGAATTTCTGGAGAAAGTAGTGCTACAGATTATTACCTTCTTCCTGCAGACTTCGAGGCACTTCGTGAATTTGAACGTAACACGTATTTATGGGCATCGGCCAATGTATATCCTGAGGGTACAAATGACTGGGGATATTTATATAGACATATGTATACAAGTACGGTAATCATAGAGAATATTGCAGAAATTCAACGAAATAACACCAATGCAGTAACATGGGATAATGTCAAAGGACAAGCTCATTTTGTAAGGGCTAAATTAATGTTTACTGGTGCTCAAATTTGGTGCCTTGTCTATGATGACGCTTATGCTGATATAGAACCAGGGATGGTGATTAGAGCTGATAGTGATTTTAACAAGGTATCAAAACGCAGTAGCTTAAGAGAGACTTTTCAGTATATATTGGCCGATGCAACTGCGGCAACCCAACTACTTTCTGAGCAGGAAAGCTTTTTGACACGGGCTAATAAAGCCGCGGCATTTGCCCTTTTAGCTCGTGTACAGTTATATATGGGCGATGATAAGGGCAGTCTTCTATCAGCTGAAAGGGCCTTGGCTATAAAAAATGAATTATTAGATTATAATACCTTGAATGCAACAAGTGCTTTTCCTATACCTCAACTCAACAAAGAAGTATTATTTCATCATAGTATGGTGTTGAGCCACAACAACCTAGCAAATGCTAGAGCTAGGGTTGATAAAATGCTATATGATAGCTATGAGGATCAGGACCTAAGGAAGCGTATTTACTTTCGGATCAATGCTGATGGAACGATTGGTTTTAAAGGTAGCTATACAGGAAATAACGGCTATTTTAGTGGGATGCTGTTAGATGAAGTCTACTTAATAGCTGCGGAAGGTTATGCTAAGGCAAATAGGTTGGGTGAAAGTGCAACAGCTCTAAATAAGCTGTTGAGCAAACGTTATAAGACAGGACAATTTACTGATTACACTTTTAGTTCAAGAGAAACTGCTTTAGATGTGATTTACCGAGAGCGCCGAAAGACTTTGATATTTCGAGGTCTAAGATGGGGCGATATCAAACGACTTAATCGGGAAGGCTTAAATATCACTTTGAGAAGGGAGGTTAATGGAGACTTGCTGACCTTAAAACCTCAGGATAGAAGATTTGCAATGCCAATTCCAGAAGGGGTGATTTCACTGAGTGAGGTTAGTCAAAATAGCTATTGATTGTTAAGATCGCAGGTCTTGGCCTGCGATCTTATAAATTATAATCTTGGTGCAATTGGTGTTTTTTCAGCGACAACGTGATCATTTTCCCTCAATTGATCTGTACTTGGATATTCCTCAAGTAGTTCTCCTAAGTCACTAAAATCATTAGTGTCAAAAGTGATGACACAACTTAAATCAGCACCATCGCAAGAGGCATTAGGAACGTCTACTTCATCAATGGGAGTCCAATTGTTTGGATCATCAATGTCCGCTTCTTGATCAGAATTGAAATAATAATACATGGTAGTGTTTTTTGCTGAGTTGCCTTTAAAAGCACTTAGACTAAATACCAAGCCGAACGCTATTACAAGCGCTGCAAGGCTAAACATAATTTTTTTTAAATTATTCATAATATTAGACTGCTATTTTGCATTTGAAAAAGCAGACGAAAAAGTTAGGTTTAAAAATCACAGCGTGTAAAGAGTTTTTGCGTTTACACAATCCGCGTCAGAACAATTCATTTCATCGGTTCAGGTAAAGGCTGGGAGGAGCTATATCTTGCTGCAATGTAAAGTTAGCTTGATAAATAGAGGGATATACCTCAGAAATGAGATGTAATTAACTATGATTTTGTCGGTGTTACCACATATGCAGAAGATAGTTGTAGCTGATATGTAGATAATTGGCAATGTCTTTCTTTTTCAGATAAGGAAATACATCTTTAAACCTTATTCTAGCGGCGTGGATCCTTTCTGCGTTCGGCATTTCTAAAATCATTTGGCGAAAGGCGAGCTGTTCGTCATACTCGTAACAAAGTTGGTCATATATGACTTTTAACTCTGGAAAACTATGATGCAGTGCTTCTAATTTGTCGGTATGTAAGCTTAATATGACAGTGTCAGTTTCTGCTTTTAAATATTGCTTGATCTTGAAATTGTTGCTATAGAAAATTTGTGTTGTAGTTAAAAAGTTTATAAGAACAGGTTTCCTATATCCTGTGACTTGGTACTCCTTGAGTAATCCTGATAATACAAAGCAAATCTCACCACTAATTCTAAGAAAGCTTTCTCCAGTTTTAAGCTGCTGTATTTGAAGTGACGCTGAAATTTCATTCCATGCTTCTGGGCGCAATGCACCTAACTGCTGTAATTTAATCTTAAGTGGAAGTAGGGATATCTCCATAGCTAAATTGTAATAAAACAGTGCTTGTATTTAGTTATAATCTACCAGCATTGGTGATATCATCATGATTTGACGGTGCGGAGCGTGAATTGTGAAGTTGAGGTCGTTCATCAATGCTGGTAATGTTTAATGTGCTTGAATAATGCGAGATAGATGTTTTCTACTTATGGCCATATAGGCGGCTTGAACCTGATAGGGGATATCTAAAAGTTGGTGTCCGAATTGCTGCTTGAAAAGCAAGTAGCGTTGAGCTGCCGTTTGGCTTTTTAGCAGTCGCATGTGTTTTAAGATTTTTCCAATATATTGGCGGTGCATGGCTTGGTATATCGTAACCAAATGGGGTCGATCAAAGAGCAAGGTTTCGAATTTAACGCAGTCGGCCACATAAATTGTACTGGACAATAATGCGGTCATCCGCCATTGCTCCACCTCTTGGAAATCTGTGTCAGAAACAAAAAAAACATCGTTTGATTGCAAAATGCCTGCAGTTGTCAGATTATTTTGCTCGAATAGCTGGTAATGGACAAGTCCGGCCTTTAAGTATAATATGGAGCGAGAACAGTTAACCGTGTGGCGGTAAAGTTCACTTTTCTTAAGCTGTAGTGGCGTAAAAAGAGCTGCAAGTAATTGTGCATCTAGTGGGCTACATTGAAATAGCGACCCTATTTTTTGTTTGATAAATTCCCGCTCCATGTTGTTGAATTTTATGAGTGTTAAATGAGATAAGTTATTTTGAGATCCAGCGATCCGCTAGCGATGCATTGACCCTGTCCATTGGTATCAATAGCGAGATTGCTTATCGGCTTGAACCATTTATCATCTTCTTTACCATCTTGTCTCGTAGTTTTTGGTACCTCTGTCTTAGAAAGTGTGATTGGTAATCTGTGTTCGATGGCAAAGCCACCTTGCTGCCCCAAAAATGTGTTTACAGTAGCTGACAGATTTTCTAGAAATGCAAGTTGTTGCTCATCAAGGTCAAAATGCCCATATATCCAAAGTTTTGGATGATTACGAAGCGCATAAGCTTCTTCTCTAAGATCGTCGTCAGGTAACGAATATAAGGTTGACAAAACTACCTGGAGCCCGTCTTCATCGAATGGTTGTTTTTCCATGTGGTCAAATTTTAATGGTGATCAATGAATATTTAACCCGAAATTAGTAGAATGAATAGGCCTAAACCAAAGTATTTGGCAACAGATATCGTGAGTGGTAGTATGTTTTTTCGTGAGTGGTGAATGGTTTCGTTACAATGGTGGTTGAGGGTGACTAGGTAGATGGTATTTTGGAAGCCTAATTAAATTTTTGTAACTTGTCTTTACTTCTAGCCATTCGCTCATCTAAATTCTGATAGTATGAAGAGACTATTAGCGCACCTTCGTTCCCGTTTTTTCTTGATCAATTTGGCTATCATCATGGTGGTTTCATTGATTGCTGGACATTTCGTGGTGACACATAATCATCCTGGAACATTTATACAATTCGTTAGACGACCAGGATATTTTCCGTCTGTGGCTTATAGCGCTAGTATTGCACTAATCTTGTTACTGGTCGTTTATGCGGTGAGTTTCCGTCTGTATCTCAAGTATGGTGGCGGCAGTCTCAGCAGCACTTGGTTGTCTAGGCAATTGTTTTACGGCGTGATACTGGTTATCGTGTTAGAACTGGTGCTCGCCTCGGTACTGTTTTACATCATGGGCAAGAATATATTAGATAGCACTTATTTTGACAAACTATTTAATCCTATTGTTTTGTTCATCATTACAGCCAACCTCTGCTACCTGTTGTTTTTCCGAAACTATGAACTAGTCAAGGTGCGTTACAAATTTATTCCAAGCGAGCCAAGCAGTCATGCTGCAGGAAACCAGTGGACTGAAGCGATACCTTCCTTTTGGTACACTGAACAGGGTGATGTGCTTCAGGTAGATGTCGCGGGAAACGTGGAAGTTCGCGCTTCCACGTTGACCGTAATCATGAAAACTTTAGATCCGGCAGTATATTATCGGGGGAGCAGGTACTGGATCGTACATCGAGATATGATCAGAGCCGTGAGGCCGCATCAAGGTAATCGGCTTAAGATTTGCTGTAAGGCGAATGAGCACCATTTAGTGGTTCCGCGACGAAATACGGCAAAGTTCAAAGCCTGGCTTGATCAACGGCGATAAGAAATACGCTTAAGTTGTTCACTTTTCAATCTGGATAACGTTTCTCTGGAAATTCCCAAGTAGGAGGCAATATGTGCTTGAGTGATTTGCTGTTCGATGTTTGCGTACTGTCGCAACAATGATTGGTAGCGTTGGGCGATCGTTGCCGTCAGCAGTTCCATATTTCTTTCTATCGCGATGACTAAATATTTCTGAGTGATGATCCGTCCAATGTAATTGCCCTCAGGAAAATCCGCATAAAAGGTGTTCAGCTGATGCCAAGTAATGGACTGAATTCGCGTTTCTTGAAGGGTTTCCAGATATTTGGTCGCTGGGGTCTGTCCGTAAAAACTGACCGTATCTACCGCAAGTTCTCCAGGGCCCATAAATAAGATCGTTTTATCTCTGCCCATTTCATCAATACTATATATCCGCACTATACCACTACTTACAAAATAGATCCGTTTACAGATGTCGCCTGGTTGGAGCAATATCGTTTTTGCAGGGTAAACCTTGCTTTCTAACAGATCCTGAAGGCGCTGGTGATAGGCTTGTGACAGCGGAGCGATATTGCCCAATACTTGTAGCAAGTCCTGGACTTGGTTAATCTGGTTTTCCATCATCATTCATTTTTGGTGATTAGATAGACTGCAGTTCTAAAATAAGTATAATTTACCTTGACAAATCGCTTCTGCAGCATTTTGGGACATTTGCGCTGTTTTCCATGTCCTTCTCTTCATTTTTCTTTTTGATGTGATGCACCAAAATTTCAGATTGTGATATATATCACAGGAATTGTGTGGTTTGATTCTTAAACTCCCATGAGCGTAGTCATTTGCCTATGCTGGCAACCAATCGTGACCAAAGTCAACATTATTCTTTTCGTGGCGTTAGAACTTTGAGTGTACCATTCATGCTTGCCTGTGGGCTTTAGCGGACAGTTTGAAGGTTGAATGTTATGGCGATATGGTTATTAATCGTGAATGGATTCACTTAAAAATAAAGAGATGATTGAACAACTAGCAAAACACTGGCTTGGCGAATTAGAACAAGCCCTGGATGAACTTCCCACACAGGAACTGACTGCTGTGGAGTTGATGCGCAGAGCCGTTAATTTAACGCAAAAAAGTTTGAAAAGGCTGAGGACTCAGATTTTAGAGAAAGGCTTTGTATCTGATACTGAGGAAATCAAATTCTTCAAGCAATTTAAACCTAGGTTTTATCACTGGAAAATATATTTTCTAGAACGCTACTCCATCGAGCGCCACCGCCCCCCGGTAGGCTTCGAACGTCAACAAGCATGGCTCGAGCAGGAAATGCATTACGTAGATCGCTTTTTTCAGCAACACCAGTTTTTCTACGAATATTTTCGCTTGGGAGGGACAGATATGGACCAGTGCTATTTCCTCCGTGGCGCTTCATCTGCAGACATATTGCTTCCTGAACTACCTGAGCTGGACCCGTCCTTTCATACACCAGGGGATTATCTGTTTGCCAAATTTTTAGCATTTGAAAGATTGAAGGATTGGCTGGTTGATCAGGCTCGTCACTTACTAGCCCATCCGAATCTGCCGATCGGTAGTGGAACGCAAAGCCAAGAACTGCGATGGACGGGGGAGAGCATTAACCTGGCTGAATTGGCTTTTGGAATCCATCGAACTGGGCAGATCAACAATGGTACTGCTAGTATCGGTACAATATTCAGATGGTTAGAGGAGAAGTTATTGGTCAGCATTGGCGTGCCTTCAAAGCGCCTGAGCGAGATCAGAAGGCGAAGCACGGTAAGCAGGACGCGCTACATGGAGGAGATGATTGAGGCATTTATTCAAAAAATTGATAAAGAGGATGAATATGATCCGATCAGAAATCAGGGGAAGTAGTGGTCGTTTGCAATTTTGAAGTGCATTTTGTAAAAAAATCAAATTTCTGCATTGGGATATACCGGGCTGCCTCAACGGGATTTTACAATGTTAAGAAACTTTGTCCCCTCATCTCGCTGCAATGGTGTGGCGAGTAAAAGGAAAATTTTATGATACAACAAATTACTTGGCAGACCCTTCTGGTCGCCACTTTGGTGCTGACGGTCATCTGGTATGTGGCCATTGTACTGCTGTTTTACCGCAGGGAACTTTTTCAGGTCTTGGGCAGGGGGCAGCTAGAAAATGTAAACCAGTTCAAGCGAACCGAAGCTTTACCCCATCGCTGGGAGAAAGGTGTTGATGACCTTTCGCTTCGTGGGGATGCCGAAGAGATGGAACTGATGGGGAAGTCCAAACTTCCAGAGGGGATGATGATGGTGGATAGCGGCGGGTTTGGGTTTGCTGGCGGTGAAGATGCTAGGGAAGAGCAGTTAGGCTTGGTACCGGACGTGCTTGCTGAAATCAGATCATTGTTTGCAGAACTCTCTAAAAACGATCTGGGCAAAAAGGATTTTCTGGAGATGATGGCTTCAGTCAGGGAAAGTTTTCCAAAGATCGCTTCGAATCCCAACATCGGTCGCATCAACGAATTCATTGCCGAATATGCCCCGTTCCATCTTTCTGCAGAGGAACTGGAAAACCTCTGGGACTAAAGTTTACGCTCATTAACCATTTTTTTATTCGATAAAACATCATATGAAAACTCAATTCAAATTTAAAATATCTGCCCTGTTGTCGCTTTTTACCTTTTTAATGCTGTTTGGTCTGGTGGCCAAAGGCCAGGACGGCAATGCGGGGATCGCCGAGGCAACGAACAAGGTCAAGGGCTATTTCGACACGGGATGTGATCTGATGTATGCCATTGGTGCAGTAGTTGGCATCATAGGCGCTGTCAAGGTCTTCAATAAGTGGAACGCGGGCGAGCCCGATACCAACAAGGTAGCAGCCGCCTGGTTCGGTAGCTGTATTTTCCTTGTGGTAGTAGCTACTGTCCTTAAATCATTTTTCGGGATATAGTCATGGCCAGCATTTATCAGATTAATAAAGGGGTCTCCAAACCGATTGTCTTTAAGGGACTAAAGGCACAATATATCGCTTATCTGGCGGTTGGGCTGGTGCTGCTGTTGATTGCCTTTGCGGTGCTCTATATCTCTAGGGTCAGCCTGTTTATCCTGTTGCCACTCATTCTATTACTGGGTACGGGGCTGTTTGTGGTGACCTTCAGGTTGAGCCATAGGTTTGGAGAACATGGGCTGATGAAGTTCTTGGCTCGACATGGCCTGCCCAAAGCTTTGAAATTTCGTTCAAGGCGGTTATTTACGCAACTAAAACATCAACATCATGGTAGAAGCTAAGGATATGTTACCGGTCTACAAGGTGGAGCATAATTGCATTTTATCGATGCAGGGAGATATCACGATTGGCTATCGAGTGACCCTTCCAGAAATCTTTACTTTATCGGATAGGGACTATGAGGCCTATCACCAAGCTTGGGTAAAGGCAATCAAAGTATTGCCTGGGTTTAGCATCCTGCACAAGCAGGACTGGTTTATGGAAAGTACTTATAAGGCGGATTTTGAAAGGTCTGGTGATGCATTTCTCTCTCGCAGCAGTGAGCGTTTCTTTAACGAGCGGGAATGCCTTGACCATAGCTGCTATATCTTTCTGACCAAAAAACCATCGGGCAGAAAGCTATCTTCATCGGCCTATAGCAATGTGCTGCGCAAGTCAATTGTGCCCGAACAGACTATTAGTCCATTGCTTTATAGCGATTTTTTGGACAGTGCGGGACAGTTCGAGCGGATCATGGTGGATAGTGGTTTTGTCGGGTTGCGCAGATTATCCGATGATGAGCTTGCAGGAACTGCTAACAAAGCGGGCATTATTGAAAAATATATGTTCTTGCTGGGGGAAAATGAAATGCCGATGATCTCGGATATCCAGGTGAAGGATGGGATCAGGATCGGAGCCAAGCAGGTGGAAATTTATACGCTTTCTGATGCCGAGGATATGCCGGCTTTGTGTGGAAGCCGTATCAATTATGATAAATATTCTACGGATAGGACGAAGTTTTCCATCGGTTTTGCAAGTCCCTTGGGCAGTCTATTGAACTGTAACCACATCTTGAACCAGTTCGTGTTTATCGAGGATGCGCAGAAGACTATTAAGCGGTTGGAAGCAAAGAGGCTTCGTCTGCAATCCCTGTCGGGCTATTCCAGGGAAAATGCGATTTCAAGGGATGCCTGCAATGATTTTCTGAATGAGGCAATTGCCTCCCAGCGGCTGCCGATCAAGGCGCACTTTAACGTGATGGCCTGGTCGGAGGACGTAGCAAAGACAAGGGATATCAAAAACTTAGTGGGTTCGGCCATGGCGCAAATGGATGCGGTGGCCAAAAGGGAGACCGATGGGCAGGCGCAGGTTTGGTTTGCGGGGATGCCGGGCAATGAAGCGGATTTTCCGATGAACGATACCTTTGATACATTCGTGGAGCAGGCGACCTGCTTTTTCAATCTTGAAAGCAATTACAGATCTTCTATCTCACCATTTGGCATTCGGATGGGCGACCGTCTCTCTGGAAGGCCGGTGCATGTGGATCTCTCGGACGAGCCGATGAAAATGGGGCTGACCACCAACCGCAACAAGTTCATCCTTGGACCAAGCGGTTCTGGAAAGTCCTTTTTTACCAACCACATGATCCGGAGCTACTATGAACAGGGCGCCCATGTGGTGCTGGTGGATGTGGGCCACAGTTATAAGGGGTTGTGTGACCTGGTGGGAGGTTACTATTTTACCTATTCGGAGAATGACCCGATCAGATTTAATCCATTCTATTTGACTGAAGGTGACGTGCTGGATACCGAAAAGAAGGAAAGCATCAAGACCTTGCTTTTGGCGCTATGGAAAAAGGACGATGAGAATTTCCGCAGATCGGAATATGTGGCGCTGTCCAATGCGCTGACTTTGTATTACGTGCACCTTGGGCGTAATCCCGATATCTTTCCCTGTTTCAATTCCTTCTACGAATTCCTGATGTCCGAGTACATGCAGGTGCTGGAGGATGGCAAGGTGAAGGAGAAGGATTTTGATGTGGGCAACTTTCTATACGTGCTCAATCCCTACTATAAGGGCGGGGAGTTCGATTACCTGTTGAATGCTACCGAAAACCTTGACCTTTTGCATGAAAGGTTCATAGTCTTCGAGCTGGATGCGGTGAAGGATCATGCTATTTTATTTCCTGTAGTGACGCTGATTTTAATGGAAATGTTCATTTCCAAGATGAGAAAGCTAAAGGGAATTCGGAAGGTGATCCTTTTGGAAGAGGCCTGGAAAGCGATTGCCAAGGACGGAATGGCGGAATACATCCGCTACCTGTTCAAGACCGTTCGGAAGTTTTTTGGGGAGGCCATAGTGGTTACCCAGGAAGTGGAGGACATCATATCCTCGCCCATTGTCAAGCAGGCGATCATCAATAATTCCGATTGCAAGATTTTACTCGATCAGAGCAAATACCAGAACAAGTTCGATGCGATACAGGAGCTTTTGGGGCTGACCGATAAGGAAAAGGCGCAGGTACTTTCGATGAACAAGGCGAATGATCCAAAGCGCAGGTACAAGGAGGTTTTCATTTCTCTGGGCGGCCAGCTGAGCAAGGTCTACCGTACCGAAGTATCGCCTGCCGAATACTATAGCTATACCACGGAGGAAAGCGAGAAGATGATGGTGCAGGAATATGCGAGGAAATATGGAAGCATCGAAAAGGGCATTGCGATGCTCGTGGCAGACCTTCAAAACAAGAACCTTAAACCTTAAAATTTAAACTCATGAAAGCAAAAAACTTATTGACTTTTCTCTCGCTCCTAATGCTCTTCTCCTTGCTATTTGCCTGTAGGAATGGCAATAGTGGTTCGGATATGACAGGGACCTACGTGAACCATGCGAGCGGGGAGTACAGCATTGCCGATGATACGCTGGTTGTGGAGCACGAGCAGGGGAACAGGTTTCTCATCCACCGCAGAACTGGGTTCAACCTGATCAGGGAGGGCAAAAAGGGCAAACGCGAATACGAGACCGAAAAGTGGAATGCCATCTATGATCCCAAGACCGAGGTGATGACCGAGACCCGAAGGGGCAAGACTATTACCTTTTATGGGGACAAAATGATGGTCAGGAGCAGGGAATACATAAAACTTAATTAACAGAAATTATGAACATGAAACTGATAAAGTATATGAAAAAATATATGGTCATCCTGCCGCTGAGCACCATGACCCTGTTTGTCGGCTTGCCCAAGGGGGCAAACGCACAGATAGCGGTACTGGAGGTGATCAAGGCGGGGGTAAAAAAAGTCATCAAGGCGGTTGACCTGAAAGTCCAGCGTTTGCAGAACGAAACGATCTGGCTACAGAATGCGCAGAAGGTACTAGAAAACCAGTTGTCCAAACTGAAGCTGACCGAGATTGCCGACTGGACGGAAAAACAGAAAGAGCAGTACAGCAAATATTACGAGGAACTGTGGCGCATCAAATCTGCCATTGCCTATTACAAGCGGATAAAGGACCTGACGGAAAAACAGATTGACATTGTAAACGAGTACAAATGGGCTTGGGGACTTTTCCAGAAAGACAAGCACTTTAAGCCCGAAGAACTGGATTACATGGGTAAAGTGTATTCTGGTATACTCGATGAAAGTATCAAGAACCTCGACCAGATATTCCTGGTGATCAATTCCTTTAAGACCCAGATGAGCGATGGGGCAAGGCTGGAACTGATCTCAAAAGCGGCCGATGAAATGGATGCGAACTATTCTGCGCTTAAAAAGTTCAACCTGTCGAACATTGGCCTGAGTATCCAGCGCTCGGCCTCACTGGATGAAACCGCTAAACTGAAGGAGATTTATGGGATCGATTAGATTAAAGCTCTTGCTGATTATATGCACGATGTTTTTTGTGGGTAATGCAAACAGCTACGCACAGACCTTTGGAGAGTTTTTCAACCAAAAGAAGACCCAGAAAAGATACCTGCTGGAACAGATTGCTGCTTTTGAGGTCTACACTGGTTATCTGAAAAAGGGCTATGAGATTGCAAGTTCCGGGCTGGAAACCATTCGGGATCTTTCCAATGGGGAGTTCAGCCTTCATGAAGCCTTTATCTCTGGCCTTAAAAAGGTGAGCCCTGCGGTAAAGAACAATGTAAAGGTGGCAGAGATCATCGAGATGCAGATCAGGATCGGAAAGGGGTTTGGTGCGTTGAAGTCCAATCCAGATCTTTCCGTTTCCAACCAGTTATATGTGCAGCAGGTCAGGGAAAATTTATGGGATGAATGCCTGAAAGACCTGGAAGAATTGCTACTGGTCATCACCTCGGGAAAGGTGGAAATGCCGGATGATGAGAGGTTGGAACGGCTGGATAAGATTTATGTTTCGATGAGTAGTAAGTCTGCTTTTGTGCAGCATTTTGCCAGTGAAGTCACTACGCTAATCCGCCAAAGGGAGCTGGAAAAACAGACTATTGAAAAATTAAGGAGGAATTATGGAATTCAGGATTAAACTCAAAAAGGTGTTGCTTACGGTCTTGTTGCTCGCTTCATTGAATGTTGCGACTATGGCGCAGTCGCAGGAGGCGCAACAGTTATTGCTCAACGTGGAAAAGCTCAGCCAGATGAAAAACATTCTTTCTGATATGAAAAAGGGCTATCAGATTATCTCTGGCGGCTATAATGCCATAAAGGATATTTCCCAGGGCAATTTCTCTTTGCATGAAGTATTTCTGGATGGGCTGATGCTGGTCAGTCCCGAGGTGAAAAAATATAGGCGGGTGGCAGATATCATCAGCTATCAAAAGTCGATCGTTTCCGAGTATAAGTCCGCTTTTAAAAGGTTTAGTACGGCGGATGTTTTTAGTGTTGAAGAGATCGGTTACCTGGGCAGGGTGTACAAACAGCTGTTCGACCAGAGCGTGGACAACCTTGATGAATTATTGATGGTGATTACCTCTTCTAAGCTGCGCATGAGCGATTCGGAAAGGCTGGCTGCCATCGACCGCATATTTTTGAATGTGGAAGATAAACTGGTTTTTCTGCGTGATTTTAACAGCAAGGCGACTTCGCTGTCGCTGGCAAGGGAGAAACAAAAGTCGGAGCTGAAGCAGGTCGGAGACCTTTATCAATAAAACCATTTTTATGAAAACAATTCAATTTAAGATAACCCTTTTGGTGCTGCTGGGCGTAGCCGGATTCCCGTTTGCATCAAGTGCGCAGGGACTGGCTGGGCAGATCGGGGGCCTTCATTCGGTGCTGGAAAAAGTGTACGATGAAATGACACCGCTCTGCTCTGGGCTCATCGCTGTGGCTCGGGGCATTGCTGGATTTGGCGCCCTCTGGTATATCGCCAGCCGAGTATGGCGCCAGATTGCATCGGCCGAACCCATTGACTTCTACCCGTTATTGCGCCCCTTTGCACTTGGCCTAGCCATCGTCCTTTTCCCCGCCCTGCTCTCGTTGTTCAATGGGGTGCTCCAGCCCACCGTTTCCGCTACTGGTGCAATGGTAAAAGAAAGTAATCTGGTGATCAAGGAGCTGTTGAAACGCAAGGAAGCCGAACTGAAGAAATCGGCCAAATGGAAAATGTATGTAGGAGAGGATGGTTCGGGAAGCCGTGAGGCCTGGTATAAATATACCCATCCAAAAGACCCCAATGGGGATGATGAAAACTGGCTGGAAGCGGTTGGCAATGACATTAAGTTTTGGGCGGATAGGCAGGATTTTAAGATGCGTCATAGTTTTAAGCAGTTCATGTCAGAGCTTTTGGAACTCATCTATCAGGCGGCGGCACTCTGTATCAATACCCTCCGTACTTTTTTTCTGATTGTGCTGGCGATACTGGGACCGTTGGTATTGGGGTTTGCGGTCTTTGATGGATTGCAACACACGCTATCGGTCTGGGTGGCAAGGTACATCAACATCTTTTTGTGGCTGCCCATTGCCAATATCTTCGGTGCTATTCTTGGTAAAATTCAGCAGAACATGATCAAGTTGGACATTCTGGAAGTTGCCCAAAATGGTGATACACTCTTCTCCAGTCAGGATACCGCTTACATGATTTTCATGCTGATTGGTATTGTGGGCTACTGCTGCGTACCGACCGTGGCCAATTATGTGGTACACGCAGGGGGTGGTAACTCTATTCTTTCCAAGGTCAATTCGATGAGTGTGGGTATGGGAGGAAGTATGGGCAGGAATTCCGGTGCGGGCGTAGCGGCAGGTGTGTCCGCTGGCGCAAGTGGCGCCATTGCCGCGACCAAATATGGTGCGGGCATGGTGGCCGATACCTTCGGTGACGGTAGCCGCCAGATGAGCGGTATGGCCGAGGCCGCAGGGAACGACTATTTCAGGGACAAGCTCAAGGGCAAGAAAAATTAAAACCAATTTTATGTTCACACAATTCAAAAATATAGATACCGCGTTCAGGCATATCAAGCGGTTCAGTATCTTTCTGATCTTGGCCAATGTCGGTTGTATGTGCTTTTGTATCTACAAGAGCTATGATATGGTTGATAGGGCACAGAACCGCATCCATATCCTGTACAATGGCAAGGTATTGGAGGCTATTGCCTCGGATAAGAAGACCCATCTGGAAGTAGAACTAAGGGATCATGTCAAGACCTTTCATCAGTTCTTTTTTACCCTAAGTCCCGATGATAGGGCGATCAAAAGAGGGGTGTCCAAATCCCTATATCTCGCTGATGAATCCGCCAAAAGGCAGTCTGATAACCTACAGGAATCCGGTTATTATAACAATATTATCTCTGCAAATATTTCTCAGGAAATCGAGATAGATAGTACAAGGCTGGATATCAACCAGTATCCCTACACCTTTATCTGTTATGCGACACAGAAGCTGATCCGATCAACCAGTACGATAACCAGAAAATTGGTGACCCAGGGTAGGATCAGGGATATCAAATCCCAGACCGATCGTAATCCGCACGGCTTTCTGATCCAGAATTGGGAAATACTGGTCAATCAGGACGTTCCCCTTAAACCCTAAAGGCATGAAATTTTTCAGAAAAAGCAAAGAGTGGAAAACACAGGGGACATTGACCGATCACATTTCAGTGTATCTAAATGGCAGGCAGCAGAAATTAGCGGACTGGCTGAATGGAAAGACCGCTGGCGTTTCCAGAAAATCATTGATTTATGGGCTGCTGTTCTTCTGCATGCTGTTCGGGGGCTACCTCATTTATGTACTGATCAGTGCATTCAATTCAAATATTTAAAATCAATTCATATGAATAGAAAACTTAAAAAAGACAAACGGAAGGTGCTGTTGTTCCTTCCCTTACTGGTGGTACCTTTTCTGGTACTTGCCTTTTATGCCATGGGCGGCGGGCAGGGTAGTGGTGATGCAAGTTCAAAAGGTGCAGGTCTCAATACCCAGTTGCCTGATGCTTCCTTTACTACCGATACGCCAAAGACCAAGGCGGATTATTACCTCCAGGCCGAACGTGAGCAAAAGAAAGATGGAAATGGCATTGCAGGTATTGCTGGTCAGTTCGGCTTTGATGTTGAGGGGAAGCCGGTAAATGCGAGTGGGCATGAGCAGACCAATCAGATTGATGCCAAGCTGGAAGCCTTGAACAAGGAAATCAATCGGCCTGAGCCAGGTTATACTAAACCTCCTCACGCTGTTAAACCGCAATCATCGTCGATGAAATCTGATGTAGATCGCTTGGAAGCATTGATGAAAACGATGCAGGAGAACAAGACCGAAGACCCCGAAATGGCTCAGCTCAATGGGATGATGCAGAACATATTGGATATACAGCATCCAGAGCGGATTTCAGAAAGGCAGCGTTTTGCACGTTCGCTTTCTCCCGATAGTCTTTTTCGTGCAACTCCCGCCGTTCTGGTCGAGAACCAAAAGGCGGTGCAGGGAGCAACGGTAAAGATCAGGTTGCAGGACAGTCTGCGTATTGGAACGATGCTTATCCCCAAGGGACACATCATTTTTGGTGCGTGTAGGATCGCCAACCAAAGGCTGCTGGTGGATATCACCAATATCAGGTTAGGTACTTCAATTATTCCCGTTGACCTTTCGGTCTATAGCTTGGATGGGATGGTGGGGATGGATGCGCCAGAGGCCGCACTCACGGGTGCGTTGAACAGTGGGACGGACAATGCGGTGCGGAGTGTCGGTTTTGGTTTTGACCAATCGGTAGCTACCCAGGTGGCAGGTGCGGGCATCGATGCGGCAAGGCAGCTGATCAGTAGAAAGGTCAAGAAGATCAAGGTGAAGTTAAAAGGAGGTTCTCCAGTGTTATTGAGGAACAATAATCAAAGGGCTCGTTAGCCCAAGGACCGATTAATTAAAAGATTGTTAACTAAAAATACATAGACATGAATTTGAACAATTTGGAAGATCTCAAGGATGAGATGAAAAAGCTCGGCTTCGGAGAAGCACACATCGCCAAGATGGAAGAGCACATGAAGAACGATGATCCAGCCTTTAAGCTGTACGATGAGGTAAAGGCAAATCGGGGACAGGTCGATATTACCTTGCACTTTAAGCAGTCCGGTCAGTCCGATTATTATTACCTGAACCGTTTGGAAGCGGTGCACAACCAGTTAAAACCTTTGGAGGAAGGCCAGAAATATATGGTCATTACCAAGACCGAAGAGGGAAAGAATGGCGTGAAAAAACTGGAGAATTTTGCTGAAGCGATAGATTTTTTCAAACAGCAGAAGGGCAACAGCGAGTTTGCAGTGGGCAAGGGCGCGGATAGCAAGTCCATGATTGCCAATATGGAAGAAGGCAAGGTAAATTATGTTTCCCGTGAGTTCAAGCGTGATTTCTATTCTCCACCCATACCGCAAACATTCTGGCTGGATCATGGAAAGGGCTTTTCAAAAGAGCAGGCTGCTAACCTGGTTCAGGGCAGGTCAGTCTATCGTGATGACCTGTTAAGTAGAGAGGGTACGCCCTATAAAGCCTGGATGCAACTCGATACAGAAAAGGAAAGAGATCGTCAGAACAACTTAACTTTCCGCCTGTTTACCGATGCCTACGGCTATGATGTGAAATCGCTTTTGGATGATTACAAGATCAAGGAAATGGTCGATCCGAAAAAGGCGGAGGCGTTGGAAGTTTCACTGATGAACGGTAACCGTCCGATGGTGACCGTTGAAAAAGAGGGACAGGAAACCAAGATGTATCTGGAGACAGCCGTTCGTTATGGTAAGCTAAATTTCTATACAGAGAACGGCAAACCTGAAAAAAGGGAGCAGTTCCAAAAAGAAACGGGACTGGAAATGAGTAATGTCTTTGCGAAGAAAATGGAACAAGGCAAGGACAAAGAAGTTGCCCAAGGTCAAGGAATGGGAGTTTAGCTGGAAAATGATATATTCGCTTTAGCTGGAACTAATTAATTTATAAACATAAAAGCATATTAAAAACATGGAAAAATTTCAAAAGGTAAAACAGTTGATCTCTGATATCGAAACGGATGCTGGAAAATTCTACAATTCCAATAATGGAGCGGCTGGTACAAGGGTACGTAAGGCGATGCAGGATTTAAAAGTTCTGGCAACCGAAATCAGAAAAGAGATCACAGAGAAAAAGAACGCAAAGTAGATTAAGCGTGTTTTAAGAATTAGCCTGATCGGGAACGGTCGGGCTTTTTTATATTCTTTCTTGAATTCTCTGTTGAAGTCTAAGTTTAATCTCTTCGTAGATCATAGTTTGAACATTTTCCTGGATCTCCAATGTTACAGCAAGTGAATAACGTACGGATTCATTTACTGAAAGGCCAGACGCATCGCCTCTACAACTTACTTTAATGTTAAGCATATCGCCATCCCGAAAAACATCCGCATACTCCCCTGTTAGTATATCATGTTGAACAGTGCCTTTTTTACCAAGTCTATAATCATGACTATTTCTTTCAAGAGTTAAATATCCATTATTATCTAGGTTATCAAAAAAAAGATGCGCTTTTCGATATTGAGCAGTTTTGAAATTGATCGGACTTATCCATGCTAGTGTAATAGCTAGTTTTTTATCTATATTAATCCCTGCTAATGATGGAGGTAGCGGAAAAGAATATGTATGAGCATCTTGCTCAGTTCTGCAGGTAAGTTCGCCAAAACCAATCAATGTAATTCTATGGTCTGTACAATACAATATCCTCTCGGTGTCTACGCATCCATAGCCCAAATATGGAAAAATATGTCTTTTCAATGTATTGCCCGTTACACCAGGTTGTGCTCTGATTATGTTTGATAAAAGGTTTTGTGCTTCTCCCCAACTAGAGCTATGTACTAGTAATGCTTTTAGAACCACAGTAAAATACTCTGAAGGAATTCTTTGGTTGACAGGTAGCTCTTGATTAAGTTCTATCAACATTTCATAAAGCTTTGCTCCTAAACGAGTGGTTAATGCAGCTGAATTACTTGTTCCAGATAAATATCCAGCTTTTTGAATATCACCCTGAGCTCCAGGCATAGCCACTAAATTTCCGGGTACTAGCGATAAAGACTGGCTAGTTTCCAAAGTAAGTTTGGTCTTCCCAGCATCGCGTTGTAGTACAGGTTTTCTGAAAAGTTTTCTTCCCCCTGGCATTAAAATATCTGGCTTTATAGAATTATTATATCCAAAACCAATCCTACTTATCGGACTCAAAAGAAATCGGCTGTTAATTAAGTTTTTCCTTTGAGGATAATTAAACGGAGCACAGCTATCATGATGAGCAGCTCCAACTGTTATCGAGTTTATCGACTCAGCGGGCGTTAAAATTTTCCTGTCAAAATTACCTTCAATAATACTCTTTAGTGTAGCGGATTGAATATCTTCGGTACTGGAAATATCAAAGTCATTAGAGGGTATATCTAAAGTAATGTCATCTGATTTATTACCCGCACTTATTACAAATAATACATTGTACTTGTAAGACAGCCAATCCATTAACTTAGCCCAAGTACTTATGTTTCGATGGAAGGGTCGGAAAGGATCACCGATTGAGAAATTAATAATCTTCACGTTTGGAGCAGTAGGGGCAATATTGTCTTCACCCTCGAACATTCTCTTTACTGCCCGGTGAATTAAATCCACTGGAAGCCTATCATCTGGCAAATATTCCCCACCAGTTTGGTTGTTTGCTATTGGCTTCAAAATAGGTCGAACATACAACGGTCTAGTTAAAGGAGTATCCTCTTCGCTTAAATCCCCATTAACGATTAAGGATGCCATTGCAGTCCCATGAACACGATATTGACTGAGATAATTTCTCGAAAACTCGTCAGGATCATCTACTATTAACCTACCATCAAGTAAAGAATGATTTTCGAGAGGCAAACCATCAAAAAGAGCTACTGACGGACTATTTGCGACTTCGACTGCCTGTATATTATTATTATGATCCGCAAGAGGTGGTCCATCGGAAAAATCAAAAACCGATTGACCAACTGGACGAAAGAAAAGAATTTGCTGCGATTTTAAGAACGTAATATTTGTATTTTCCGATAAATCATCAAATGAAGATATCGGAGCTTCTGCTATAAAAGCATGATATGTAATTTCTGGAAGTATTACCCTAGATTCCTGAATTATTCTACCTTCATTTTGCCTTAGGAGCTCGCTCACCTCATTATATGCTCGCGTGTCTTTAGCGTTATCATTTTTATAAGCTAACTCTACCTCGAACTTCACAGGATCAACCTCTAATAGCCTCATCTCATCTATATAATCCTCGAGTCCTGTATCGTATATCCGATCTGATATGCTGTAGGGTCTTAAATCCTTTAATTTTTCAAATAATGTTCGAAATTTACTTGTCCCTCTCCTGAAATTTTGAGCGTCTTTATCTTTTTTATATTCATCCCAGTAAGAACGTAATTCCCTTAATGCATTTTGATTAGTCATCGTTAGAAACAAACGAGAACCAAACTTCTTATCAGTTCTTTCCCCGTTCTTATTAACAGTAAAGAAATCATCATCAGGATCAATCTCTGACTGCAATTCACCTAGAAACTCCATGCCAGGGGTTGCAGCAACAGCACCAAAGAAGTCTTTTAAATCTCCAGCAACTTCCAATACCAGTATCATTTCAGCTACTAGATTTGCCGGGTTAAGGCCAAGATACGCAGTTTGATTTTCAAGTACCCTTTCAAGATCTGTAATACGATTGTCTAAGTTTTGAACTTGCTTCTCTTTATTTGGATAACGTAAATTTCCTGTAAAGGGTGGTAGTGTATCCCTAGAGCCTGAAGCGGCTTTTGGAAAGATTAAGAGCGGTTTTTTAGCCATTTCGTATTTGGTACTTATTGGATATGTGGTGTAGTGAGTCGTCAACTATTTTCTTAACATCAACCTCTGGAAGAGATAGTATATATTTTCGTTGTACGTCCAATACAAATTCTTCAATTTCTGAAAAACTCAAACCTTCCAATTTTCCAGCTACGGTTTTATGCGAATGCTGTAAACTATATTTTACCTGCGCCTCAAATTTTTTAAGCCAATTTTCAATCATCAACTTAGTCGGCTTCTTCAATTCCATTCTAACTTGAAATCTACGCCAAACTGCCCTGTCAAGTAATTCCGCGTGATTTGTTGCTGCTACCACAACTACATAACTAGGTAAACGATCAATCTGAAGTAACAAGGAACTAACTACACGCTTAATTTCACCTGTCTCATGGGTATCGCCACGTTCCTTGCCGATTGCATCAAATTCGTCAAAGAAAAGTACGCATTCTTGTGTCCGTATAAAGTCGAACATTGCTTTTAATCTAGCAGCAGTTTCGCCCAAATAGCTTCCTATAATCCCATCATATCTAATTACATAGAAGGGAACCATTAACGACTGGGCTATTGCTTCCGCTAAAGAAGTTTTACCATTTCCAGGAGCGCCAGCTAACAATATCCTATTTCGTGGTTCGAGGTTATATGAACGAAGCAAATCACTACGATGATGTTCATTCACTAATTCGTCAATGACTTTTCGATTTTCATGATCAAGTACAACGTCATCAAGGCCTTTACTAGGATAAAGTCTGAAAAGAAAACTTTCCAATTTTTCATCCATTAATGATTTTGAAACACCATTTTGGCTTCTGCCTTTTTCTAATTGTTGATCTCTTAGAATATCCTCAAGTTGGTTAGCAACAACGTGATGCTGCTTACTCTTTTCTTCGGCAATTAGTGATTCTACAACCTTATTAAACAGACCTTTATCACCTGCAGTTCCTGCTTTGACTAATTTCAATAAAAGGTCTGCTCGTGCCATGAGAATCGCAAGTTTGTACTAATAATTTTTTGAGTAATAGTTATGAAGCTACTTAATTTAATGCAAAAATTCAAATAAATATTTAATAATGATTACAAATAATAACTGTTTTCTGCTAAATTCTCTATAACAGGTAGTTACTTTTTGTAATGAATGTTTTATTATCGAGCATACTTAACATCGTTCTACACAATTTAACCTCATTAGGAGAGGTGAATTATATAATTACATTTTAAGGGCATTCAAATTACCCCCAACCTTTTTGTGCCAAAATTTCTGAACAATCCATTAGCCTAGTCAAGACTTCCCCTTCGGGTTTGCTGAAAAAAAATCTCCACACCTCGCTGCGCTCGGGTAGTATTTTTTTTCGCAAAGTCTTGCCTGCCTACTGGATTGTGGTCAGGTGATGGCATTTAACAAAAAGGCAGGAGGCTCCTGCCGACTGAATTTAAAAAGAAAGAACTCATGCGCACAACAAAAGGTAGAAGCCCACCCACCTAGTTAAACAGCGAATACGAAACAGCATTTCGCATAAACAGAACCGCCTTTTTGGGCAAATCATTCAAATCATCATCAGTAAAAATTTAAAAAATAGAAATCATGAAAACTTTAGTAATTGGAAGCGAAAAAAACAACGGAGCAATTAAGAATACATCAACTGATAAATCGGCAATCCGTCCGGCATTACCCTTAAGAGAAAATGCAAATCAAGTTGACCCTGACAAGGAAAAAAAGGCAGAAGCAGAAACTGCTAAACCTGTAGCAGGTAAAAGTGAGGAGCAGCCAAAACAGGAAGCCAAAGCGGTTGCATTAGCTAGTAAAGAGCCAAAAACAGAGCCAACTAAAATGGAAATCAAGGAACATTTAAAGGATGAAAAACCTGCAATGAACTTGGAAGCGACCATCAAATTGGCGTTGGACTTAAACCGTCGTATAAATCAAAGGGGCAAGCTTTTGGAAACAATCGGAACTTTAGAAACCTTTGAAGTTGCGCAAAAGGATGATGCGGAAGAAACTGATAGTACACATTTTCAAGGCTGTGAATTGACCATTGAAGATGATAAGGGAAGAGAGTTTACCACTAAAAATCCTTTTATCATCAATGCGGTAGCTAAAATGGTCAATACGCTTTGCGTTGATAAGTTGGCAGAAATCGAGGGCGAAATCTTTATTCCTCAAAAGTAATCATTCAAACGCCCTGCCAAGGGTGGGGCGTTTATTTTTTCCATTTAATCGATTTATCATGTTCGAGGCATTTATAGAATTCTTAGACCAATTGTACTGGACTGGCTACGGGTTGGAGTTCGAAGAGGAAAACCCGAAGGCATTTTACCAGCAGTTGGACAAGTTCAAAAAAATACATACCCAAAAGCGATGAAATACGAAACCCTATTTATTATGGTTCGCGTGGCAGTCCATGCCGACCATACCCAGTTATCAGATATAGTTAACGAAATAGAAACACAATCAAAATTAAGCCTTAGCGATACGGCCAATATCAATATTTTGGAAACTGAAATTCTATTGTCAAGAGTTAGAAACCCTAAAAACATTTATCATGGCACACAACCTAAATTATAACAGCAAGACCGAAAAGCACAGTTTTTTTTCGGTGAAGGAAAAAGCATGGCACGGATTGGGTACAATTATAGAGGATTATCCCACAAGCGCAGAAGCTATAAAATACGCAGGTTTAGATTATACCGTTGAAAAACGAAACCTGTTTACCTATGGAGATGATACCACGCCAGAAACAGAGGACAACGATATTGTAATGGAGTGGCGTTTGGATGTGCCGAGCCATTTTGCAACAGTGCGAACTGATACCGACGATGTTTTGGGCGTAGTGGGTAGGGATTACCAAGTGGTACAGAATATAGATGCATTCTCTTTCTTTGATAGCATTGTAGGCGGTAAAGATGGGATTAAATATGAAACCGCTGGCGCTTTGGGCAAAGGGGAACGCATTTTTATAACGGCAAAACTGCCCGAATACATCAAGGTGGGCAGAAATGATTTGATTGAGCAGTTTTTGTTTTTGACTACTTCGCATGATGGGTTTGGAAGTATTACCGCATCATTTACGCCCATTCGTATTTGTTGTCAAAATACGCTGAATGCCGCTTTGAAAAATCAGATCAATGCAGTTAAAATACGCCATACGGCAAGCGCATACGATAGATTGAAGCAAGCGCACAAATTGTTAGGGATTACTAATCAATTGGGTGCAGAAATGGAACAAATTTTTAACAATTGGACTAAGGTAAAGATTACAGATAAGCAGGTTAAAAAAATGGTGCAAATGGCAATGGCCCCCAATAAAGAAGTTTTAGATAACATCAAAAGAGGTAAGGTTGACGAATTTTCAAGTATTTTTACTGGTGTGATAGATAAGGTTTTAGAATATGCAGAGACCAGCCCGACACAACAGTTCGAGACTACAAAGGGAACTTTGTTTGGTGCTTATAACTCCGTAACTGGGTATTTTCAGAACGTGAAAAACTACAAAACGCATGAAGCAAAGTTCAATTCTATTATGTCGGGTAATGCATTGGGAAAGGCACAGGCTACATTTGATTTGTGCAATGATTTTGCGAGGATTGGCATAAATGCGCTGAATTAACCTTAATTTTTACAATTGGCAGGGGCTACCTGATATTGCAAAAATATCGGGCGGCCCTTGCGGGCAGTAAGTTTTAATAAATCCTAGAAAGCGTATATTATTTGGATTATATCAGTAGAATATTTCACTTACATCAAGGCCAAATCGATTATAACTCATATCCATTTGGTAAAGCTTTGGCTTCAATTCTGAACAAGATAGGAAGTTTCTTATTTCATCTCTATGCTGTGGTAGTATGTTACAACCAAGATAAATTTCCGATACCAATTCTCTAGGGTAGCATATAATATGGTCTGGTTTATTATTAAGTACTATCCGGTATTCCTCTTCGTATGCCCAACAGGTATTTTTACTGAAACATCTATTGATCGATGAGTGAATGTCTGGATCAAGAATGAATTCCAAAGTTGGATAATCAGCTCTATAATCGACTGGTCCAATTTTACAGCCATATTGCTCGTATTCTTTACCGATAAAAGATATGAACGCAACAGTGTCGAACCCTAGGCAATACCCCTTGTGAAAATTGGCGTAATGACTCCACATTAGTAAATCATCATTTTTTACAGTAAGGGAAAGAATTCCATAGAAATTATTGTCCATTTCATTGATTGTATCTTTATTTTTCCTCCAGTTTCGTTCGGGGTAAGATTTTATAAAATTATACCTTTCTGTTGCTTGGAATAATAGTTCATTATGGGGCAACTTGTTTCGTAGAGGATGGTCTCTCATATATTTTTTCGTAAATAAATCAAGAGTGAAACTTTCTTCAGAATAACGAAATGGTAAAGCGTTATCAAACGGGTCATTAAAATGTCTAGCTGAAGAAGCGTATAGTTTGAACTCTGAGAGAACTTGTGTACCGAAATTACTATGACGTTTTAAACCTTCATATGGGCGGTACTTGTAGATGGTTTTAGGAACAGATGTATTGCTTGGTATCATAAAAAGCTTTTAGTGCATTATTATCTTTTCATTCTTAAAGAGTTGCCTCAAAACAGATTTTTTTTCATACCCAAGTATTTGTAAAAGTTGCGTCTCATAAATTGTTAAGAGTGAACCTAAAAAGTTATGCAAATGCCTTTCGTTCTCCTTGATTATTGTATCAACCAGTTGTGTCTTTTGTTTTTTGTATTTCATTAACCTGTATTTAGTCAATGCTGGCGGAAATAAGTTCTTGAATTCATCGTCTATTTTAAATCCATTGGCTTCTTCTTTATAAAAGAATAAACCACAGTAAAGGTCAATTTTATCTTTTTCATCATCTTCGTAATAACCGCGATGACTATTCAAATGTCTCGAGCCAATCAAATTCTCAAATGTTTTAAAATATTTATGGACATGGACCATAGGCTCTTCTGTTGCTGAGACTTTCTTAATCATAGTCTTCCATCTACACTTGGCTTCAGGGAGATTTAACCTAAATACTTTATTGACTAACAACAGCATGATTTCATGCACGGTATGAATTTTATGATAAAGTGTCTCAATATGGTACTGTATATATTCCAATTGAGAAACTCCTTGTGATAGATAGTATTTTCGAAATGGGTACCTATTTATGTATAATCTTATATGATGTAGTTGTTCACTGGTCTTGACGAGTGCAGACTGGATTTGAAAAATTCCAGATGTGTATTTCTCATCGTCATTTAACAAATGGTGGTTGTTCGAGTTATTAACATAGCCAGGCCTTTGATCAAAACCATCAAGAGCGGCAGCAAAGTCTTCCTGTAAACGTTGCGAGAAAAAATTCATTAAGAAATCACTTTTAACGTAACTGAAAGTTACTTTTTTATCTCCATCATCAATTTCTATCATTTTATACTTTCCTTTTTTATTATTTCTAGGTGAGGTTCTGGATATTATATATCGCAGAATTTCAAGTACTAAGTTAGTATTTTCAGTAATTAAAGTTTGGTTGATATGCTGTAGATTATTCCAAAACTGGCCACTGCTTTTTTTGCAAACTGGCCACATCTAAAGTCGCAAACTGGTACTGATTTTCGCTAAAAAGTGTCCATTAGGCTGATTTTAAGCGCATTTAAGACTTTCCAGATAGGTTCCGGAACAAGGGGGTTGTTTGATGAGCGAAATCGATTCTTGGTTTAGGAAACACCGCTTTAAAAGAATATCAAACTTAGACAGCTTATCTGTTTTAAGACTGCTATCCACTGGGTATTTTTGTTAGCTCGTAAGGGCTTTTGCGAAGCAAAAGGGGCCTTCCTTCAGGATTACTGATGAGGCGGTAAGAGAGCGGCAACAAGAATCTTCTGTTTCTGAGAGGATCTGTGCGGTAAGCGTCAGACTACAAATCCATAGTGTCTACTGAACAGTTTGGAACGTGGAGGGATGGATAGTATTTCCTAAATACACATAAAGTAGTCAGATTAATAAAATGTGTTCTTATGAAAATAGCCCTTAGAGGGCTATTTTTTCGCTCGCCTTAAGTGTTTTGTAAGTGATAATAAATACAGCGGTAACAGCTTTAATATAATTGATTTATGTAATTATTCATTACTATAGGTTACATTTTCGTTATGGAGCTAATGTTTGTATCTTTGGTTGGCGTTAAATTGTGGTTATGAAGAAAAAGGTTGTTCTTGTTCAGGATAATGAAGATATCTTAGATATTATGGATCAGGTTTTGGAGGAAGAGGGTTTTGATGTGACGCCCTCTTTGACAACGGAGCCTATTGAAAATATTGATGAAATTGATCCTGATGTAGTGGTAATTGATGAGCACATTAAAGGCGAAGTTCGGGGATCTGAGGTTGTTAAAGAATTAAAATCAGATCCTGAAACTGAAGATGTGCCAGTTATTTTAACTTCAACATCAGATAAACTGCCCGAACAGGCGGAAGCCTGCAAAGCTGACGATTATATTCAGAAACCTTTTGATATTGATCATATGGTTGATGTCATAAAACGTAATGCAGAAGATTAAACCTGTCGGATCTGGTCCGCTATCTCATCAATGTCGCGCTGTCTAAGGGATAGTGGTTCACTGCCTTTACTATCGTTTGTTTTTTTGTATTCGAACAGCGGCAGCTGGCCGGGGACTACTTCGTCGGCCTGCACAAACTGATGGGTATTGTCCTTAAATGTCAGGGCACCTATAATTCCGCCATCATAAATGATTTTATACTGCTGGTCGGCAAGAACGATTGTAAGGGTCAGTCCGTCCCTGCTTTTGAGGTGTATGTTGAAGGTTTTCATATTTTTTTATTAGGCTTCATCCATGTTCTTTCATACTATCTGACCTCTTGGTATCTATAGCGTTTTCCAAGACCGTGCTGTTGTTCATGTCTCTATGGTTTGAGAAGGGAACAACTTGATGCTATAAATGTTTTCGCTTTATTAAGGCTTTTTGATAACAAAAAATGAGCTGAGCTGTTTACTAGGCATGGATGCTGATGTGCAACGATATTATACCGGGACGAGCGGGCTCTTGTTACCGGTGCCGAATAAGGTATATTATCCCGAGGAATTTAAGCAGGGAAGTAGGCTCCATTATTATGGTTCATTGATGAATTCGATAGAGGTAAATAGTTCCTTTTATAAAATTCCAAAGATGGCCATCGTTGCCAAATGGGCAGAGGATGTACCAAGGGAATTTAAGTTTACTTTCAAGCTTTTCAAAGGAGTGACACATGCTAAAGGCCTTGTTTTTGATGGGAAAATAGTAGAACATTTTATGGAGGTGATTGATGCGGTAGGGGAAAAAAGAGGCTGTCTGTTGGTTCAGTTTCCGCCAAGCGTACGGTTTTTCCACATTGTACAATTGGAAAGGCTGATGGATCTGTTACGTAGTTCAGATCGGTCCAGGTCTTGGAAGATTGCTCTAGAGTTCCGTCATCCCTCATTATATGTGGATAGCATCTATGAATTGTTAGGTCGTTATCAGATGGGCATGGTAATCCATGACAAGCCTCCTGCAATTTCACCCTTTATGGAACTTGATCAAGAATTTGTCTACCTGCGCTTCCATGGTCCGGGAGGTAGCTATCGTGGCACTTACCAGACAGCAGTGCTTGAGGAATATGCCGCCTATATAGCTGAGTGGCTGTCTGCGGGAAAGCAGGTGTATGTATATTTTAACAACACTATGGGCGAGGCTTATGCTAATTTAGCTACGCTACGCCAGATGATCACCAATGGCTATTGACCAAGTTCTTTTTAGTAAAATAATGGTATAATCGAAATTCTGGGGAATGGAGCATCGTTGAAGGTCCTTTATCGGGAAATTAAAGATGGGTCTTGAAAAAGAAATTAAAGTATTAGGAACATGACAAGTGGGAGTGGTGGGTATGTTGCTGGGAAATGAGTGCTCGGCTTAGATATTAACCTGCTGTTCATAACGGACGTATTTACTTGGACAAGCATGATGTTCAATTGATTGATATGGTGATGGTGCAGTTCGTACCGAACAATAAGAGCCTAAGGTTGAGTTTATCATTAAATTTGACCATATCTTTAAGGTTGTCACAAATATTCTCTATGACCTGTTCAAGGTCGGCAAATGGCTTCACTAATAACAATAGGTCACCTTCATCCGTAAAATCGGCGAGTAAAAGATAGTCATGAAAGTAGAAAAAAAGCTCCTTTCTAAAGGATTCTAGCTGATGGGGCATGGTTGCTTTTTTAATTGTAAAAGGATGGAACCTCGTCTATCACATCATAGGTGGTCATATGTATTTAAGTTAACAGCAGAGATTGAGGGGTTTGTCTCAAAAAGAAAGAAACGATCTAGTCCATTGGAAAGACTTGGCATCATTTGCCCTTTATTACTTCTAAGGTGGCTATGTGCCGGCCTTCGGGCAATCATAGTGATAGCTTTCTGCGAAATGGCAGTGAGCAGGGTCGGGTCAAGGTCCGCACGAACCGCAATTTCGGTAGCCAGTTCGAACCAGCTTAATTTCCCATCATTGGAAAGATGCCAAATGCCGTTCTGGTCGTCTATGAGCAGGTCGATGGTATGGCTGGCCAGATCAGGGACATAGGTAGGTGAAATAAATACATCACCTGCTATGGCCAGGGGAATTCCTTTTCGGAGTGCCTTTAGGGTTTGGTACACAAAGTTGTATTTGTCCCACGGACCGAAAAAGGCACTTGTACGAATGATTAGTGCATTCGGGTCTAACTTAAGTACGTCCTGCTCGGCAGCAACCTTGCTCTTTCCGTAGTTGTTCAATGGATTTACGGCATCCTGTTCTGTATAGCCATCCGTTTTTCTTCCATCAAATACAAGATCGGAAGAAAAGGTAACCAGTTTGATGTTTTGTTTTGCGCAAAAGGCTGCTAGAAGTACTGGGCCCTCGGTATTTAGGGAGAAGCAAAGGCTTCGGTTGGTTTCTGCAGCGTCAACATCTACATATCCCGCTGCATTGATAATGGCCCATGGCTGATATTTTAGGATGGCCTGTTCAACCTGTTGCGTATCGAGCAGATTGACTTCTCGGCTACTGGGTGCGATGAAATTAATGTCCCGATCCGTTAGCTTTCTGACGAACGCATTTCCCAAGGTCCCACTGCTCCCAATGATCAAGATCGGGGCACTTTGCGGGCAGGATATAGATACAATACTGGCCGATTTGGGATAAATCAGTCTCTTCTCTGCATTCCACCAGCCTTTTCCATCCATTACGGGGTGACGGTACGGTTGTCCTTTTGAGATGTGGGTAATGAGCTTGGAAACAGCGGTGGGCCTGGCTATACCGGAACTGATATCAAATGCACCGCTTTCGTAATTTCCCTTTGCTGAGGTCAGCAGTTTGTCCCAACCATGTGAACCTAAAATAGACCAGGCGGTCACAGCTTTCATGTCGATTCCCTCTCGCTTTAGTTGTGCTGCTGATTGCCAAATGTAATCCAACCAACGGAGCTGGTCTTCCCGGCCACAATGCAGGTGTGCCTCGGTAATGGCCATGGGTAGGCGATATCTCTCCCATGCCTGCCGGATCAATTTTTTAAGTCCCATCAATTGCGTTAGGGGAGTCCTTACGGCTTCAATATCGGCATAATGTTGCCGGCCATTGCCGCCATGTGTATGCAGTGGATAGGTAGCTAGATCTTCATCCAGGAATCGTTCTGAGGTAATGTAGTAGTTAAAACCAAGGATGTCGGGAGGTGTCGGGTGTTTTGTGAAAAAACTTAGCTCCTGGGCACTGATGCCTACATCTAGCATGTACTGCCAGAGCGGGTGCCCGGTGTCTACCTTTGCGCACAAGAGATCGATACTGAGCCACCTTCTGTAGTTTTCGAATTGGGCCTGTTCGCCAAGTGGCGTTGTGCTGTGGATATAGCCCAAATCCTCTGTGAGCACAAATTTGGCAGCTGGGTTCACTTCTCTAATAGCCTGCATGGCTAAGATCGATGCCTTACATTCGTTGAGTAAAATTTTTAGAAAATAAAGACTGTCGCTGCCATGGGGATACCATAGCCCGTACAAACCGCAAAATCGTGCAGTTGTTAAGGGTTCGTTGATGGGCGTATAATGGTCGATCCATGGGAACTTCGTAGCTACTGCCCTGGCATAAATGGCCAGCTTTTCAGGGAAATCTGTTGAGCCGATGGTACAGTCCATCGGCCCGGAACCATGATGTATCAGCCCGGCGATTATCCCAACGTTTCTGTTTTTTAAAAAGGTAAGATTTTCCTCAACGGCCCATTTGATTGGCTGTGAGGTATCGGGCTGGTTTTTTTCCCATAGAACAGGGTATCTTAACTTGGTGACGCCCAATTCGCATATCTTGCCTAGATAATCTTTGCGGTTGTATTGGTCGTGATAGGATAATTGATCAAAATAATGATCCTCTACACGATTAATGCTACATTCTATTCCGCCCCAAACTTCCATTTTATGTATTGTTAACTTGCAATTGTTATAGTTTTCTGTGTAATAGCAGTCATTAACTTGCGATCGAAATCTTCATGAGATTGCTCAGTGTAATTCTGATCTGTTCCTGCATATCTTCTTGTGTCTTGTCCCATGATATATTTTCTAGGAAGTGCTCGACTTTCTCCACCCATTGTTGTCTGTCCTTGCGCTCCAGCTCAAATTTTATGGCGCTGATAAATCCTTCACAATCTGCATAGATATGCACCAGCTTTTTAACGCCATATGGCTGGACAACATCTCTTATGGGCGTGGATACCACTGGGATGCTTGCGGCCAGATATTCGGGAGTTTTGGTCGGGCTGATGAAACGGGTAGATTCGTTAAGTAGAAATGGGATCAATGCCACATCCCAGCCATTTAGGTAACTTGGCAGCTCTTGATAGGATTTTTGCCCCAGGTAATGGATATTGTTCCGTCTTGGGAGTATCTCGGGATCTATCTTGACTACCGGTCCGATGAGTATGAATTGCCAAGTTGGTTTTTTTTCTGCCATCTGGGCGATCAGATCAATGTCAAAACGCTCGTCGATTACGCCAAAAAAGCCAATTTTTGGTCCAACAATTGAACTTTGGTCCACTGCCTCCGGAATCTCTTTTGCGGAATTGAAGTGGCTTTTGTCGATGCTGCTTGGAAAGGGGAAAATATTGGAGTGGTATTGTTTTTTGGCTTCATATAGAGAGTGGCCGCCTGTAAAGACCAGATCTGCTTTAGCCATGAGTTTCTTTTCGAATTTGGCGATGTCCGGATCGGCATATTTGAAAGCTAAGAGTTCATCCATGCAGTCGTAGACCGTTAGGCGCGGTTTGTGCTTACTACTGAATTTTAACGCCATTGGTGTGTAATACCAAAATAGGCAGTCATCCAGCTCAAAGCCGCCAATGAACTCATCGAAAAGCTGGGTCAATATGGCCTCTGTCTGGGAAGTGTCGACACTTTCTGATAGATGCGGCACGACCACGAAAATGTTTTCCGCTCGCTCGCTAACAGATAGGTAGTTGCTCTGCTGGCTGTGGACTACATGTTCTTCATAAAAATATACGTTGGCATTTTTTGCAAATCTGCTCAATAGGTGTTGGGGTCTTTGGTAGACAAAGTCCCATCTGAGGTGTGATAGGCAGATCAGGTTGCCGGGCATGGTATTTGGGTTTTCCATATGTGGTTTAATTATTAGTTATCATTGTTAGTTATCATTTTTTTATCGCTGAGCGCTTACTACGTTACCTTGCAACAGGGATGTTTGCCCGCTACTTCATGTTCCGTCCAAACGACCAGAGTTTTTGTTAGATCGACACGCTATAAGCTGTTGTTAAAATGCTGAATTCCGCCCTAGTATTGTTGACAGGTTTGATCTGTATTATTAAGTGCGCTACATAGTCAGCCTTTTTATAACTAAATCCCACTTAAACAGTTTTACTTTTTGCTGTATAAACTGGCAATTGGGTATTTTAATACAATCAAATGGTAGTAGGCATATCTAGATTAGGTATACACCTTCAGTTGGCGCAGATTTTTACATTGCCGAAAAGGTATTAGACGAAGCATCGACTACGTTTGGCGTCTTTTTGATGAAATTCGCCGCTATTGGCCATAAATACGGTACGGCTAGGTATTTGGGTTGTTAAAAAAACTCGTTTTACGTGCCACTTGGAATTTTACTACCTCTTTTGGACGTACAAAAAACTTTTGGGTTTCAATCTGCTTTGTAATAATGGTTCTTGGCCGTTTTGTTTGACGATAAACCTTGGCCAGTAACGATGGAAATAAATTTAAATGACGGCAAACATAGTAAGGAAGGTGGATATGATTACCTCATTGTAGGTAGCGGGCTTTTCGGGTCGGTCTTTGCGCATGAAGCAAGAAAAAGGGGCAAAAAATGTTTGGTGATAGACAAAAGGAATCACGCTGGCGGAAATGTCTACAATGAGAATATTGCTGGGATCAACGTCCATACTTATGGAGCGCATATATTTCACACGAACGACCAGCAGATATGGGATTACGTCAACCAGTTTGTGAAGTTTAACCATTATGTAAACAGTCCCATTGCAAATTACAAGGGGGAACTTTACAATCTGCCCTTTAATATGAATACATTCTATCAGCTTTGGAAAGTGAAGACCCCAAGTGAAGCGAAAGCGAAAATACAGTCACAGTTAGAAGGAGTAGCAATCAAAAAGCCAGCGAATCTGGAAGAACAGGCACTTTCTCTGGTGGGCAGGGATATCTATGTGAAACTGATCAAAGGCTATACAGAAAAGCAATGGGGCAGGCCGGCTACTCAGTTGCCTGCTTTTATCATCAAAAGGTTGCCTGTTAGGTTTACCTTCGATAACAATTACTTTTCGGACAAATATCAGGGCATTCCCATTGGAGGCTATAATAAATTGATAGATGGTTTACTGGAAGGTATAGATCTCAGACTGGGAATCGATTATTTTACGGATAGGACGTATTGGGACAGCCAGGCCGAAAATATCGTTTTTACCGGTAAGATAGATCAGTACTATGACTATCGATTTGGGCAATTGAACTATCGAAGTTTGAAATTTGAGCATGAGATCAAGCCAGTGGAGAATTTCCAGGGCAATGCGGTAGTTAATTATACCGAAGGGGAAATTCCATACACCCGTATCATTGAACATAAGCATTTCGAATTCGGTACCCAGCAACAGACGGTAGTTACCAAGGAATATCCCCAAGATTGGGATGATACCAAAGAACCTTACTATCCGATCAATGATGAACAAAACAATGAAACCTATTTAAGGTACAGGGCTTTGGCGGATCGGGAAGTCAGGGTGCTCTTTGGTGGACGGCTGGCCGAATATCGCTACTATGATATGCACCAGGTGATTGGATCTGCCTTGAAGAAGGTTGCTGTACATTTTGAAGGTGCTGTTGCCGGGCAGGAAGCCGTTTTGTAGATACATTTGAGCGTAATTGCCAATGATTTTAAAGCCTATCTTGCCCATTGAGGGCGGGGTAGGTTTGTAGCGTAGATTGCTTTTTACAGGGCTTTAGGAATATTTTAAAGGTAGAGCCTCTGCCAGGTTCACTTTCGATGTCGATTTTTCCCCCTGTGGCGGTCACGATCGTACGTACCAGGTACAACCCTACACCAGATCCCTCGGTAGACGGCCTGATGCGCTGGAATTTATCGAAGATGTGCTCCTGGTCCTTTTTGCTGAGGCCGATGCCGTTATCTTTTACTTCTAAAACCAGATACTCTTTTTCTTTGTAGGTACTGATGCGTATTTCTGGCCTGCGATCAACGGGCGTGTATTTGATGGCGTTGTTGATCAGGTTGTAAAGTAGGCTGCGCAGTTTACGCCTGACGAATGTAAATTCTGTAATTTGTAAATCGTAACTGATCGTGGCCTCACTCTGAAGGGCCTGGGGGGCTATGGCAAGTCTTACATCCTCTAGTACGTTCTGGAGATCGAGAATTTCCTCAGCCGCCTGGTAACGTTGGCTAGACCATCGGGCATCCACCAGTCCCTCAACAATCGTTTTGATCCCCTTGAGGCTGGAGTTCAAGTTCTCCAGTAGCTTGAGCAGTTTGTTTTCCGCCTGGTCTGGTTTTCTTCTAAGAACCTCCAGGGTAAGGCCCATGGCAAGTATCGGGTTTTTGATGTCATGGGTGATGGTATCCAATAAGAGTTCATGTTCGGCAATGAGTTTTTCCTGTTCCTTTAAATCACGTATACGGGGGCTAATGTCTACAAAAGTGATGATCACGCCATTAGCGGTATTGGTTTCGCGAACGATACAGGGCAAAATATTCATCTGATACCAACGCATGTCTGTGGTCTGGATTTCTTTTTCAAGGATCTTGCCCGTTGCAATGACTACCTTGATGTTGTCTATGAGCGTGTTATAGCGGAAATTCTCCTTAATTTCCTCGATAGGCCTGCCCAAATGGTCTTCCCGCAGTCTAAACTGTTTCATCGCTGGTGGGGTAAACTTCCTCAGCATCAGGTTGGCATCCACAAAAAGTTGCGGAATAATGGTGTTGGCGAAATAGTTTTCCAGATCTTCATTGAGTTGCGTAAGATTGGCAATCTGTTGTTTTTGATTTTTCATGAACGTGGTTTTAGCTATGTAATAACAACGCAGCCGGAGAATTGTGTGCTTAGGTCAAAAATAGTGGACGATCAGTTGTGGGTTTGGCTGTTTTTATTTTATTGTTATCGCGAAGATATCCATTTCATTTACGTCTCTGGCAAGGTTTTGCCCATACGGACTAAATACGTATTTCGCCTTTGAAATACCTGTCCTGATAGTGTTTATACGTATCTGCCTGTTTTGAAATGTTGCACAAAGCTTGGTTCAGGTATTGGTCCGCTTCTGATCCTTGATTAGCTGTATGTTGATTATTGCGCCTGATAGACTTCCTGAGGCGAGGGCAATGAGGGGCAAGCACAGCTGCGCCGATAATAATGACCTCAAAGTTGTTCGCCTGCTCCATTTGGCACAAAGGTTAAAAAGAGATGTGCTGAAGCGATATATATAGCTGTTTGGCGATGTGGACGGTTGCCTTTTTAAGGATTTCTTGCGGGGTGCCGGTAAATACGATCCTGTCTTCAAATAGTTTGGTTTCCCCAAATAGGGCACAAAAGAACATGGTGCCCACGGGTTTTTCAGTAGTCTCGCTGCCTCCCGGACGGGTCAATCCCGTGATGCCGATATGGATATCGGCCGGGATCAGTGAGGTCAGTCCCCTAGTAAGGGAGAAGGTAACTTCTTGGGATTCGGGTGTAAATTCTTCGATCAGCGCCTTGGGAACTTTTAGCAACCTTTCTTTCAGGCCTGCATCATAACAGTTCAGGCCACCTTTAAGGAAATCTCCGGCTTGTTCGCACAAACTGAAGCAAGCAGAAACTTGTCCTGCTGTCGCACTTTCGGCAAATGCAATGGTTAATTTCTTATGAGCTAGTAATCTGCCGCACTGCTCAATAACGTGATGGTCCATAAATTTTATTTTCCTGTTTCTAAGTGGGGAGCATCTACCGGTTTGGATTCCGGAGAACCCTTTTGGCGCAGGTAGATGGATAAAAAAACAATTCCTAGCACAGATAGGAACTCACTTTGCCAATTTTGAAAGGTTTCGAACCAAAAACGTGGCTCGGTTAGGAAATCTCCCAAGCCGATAATTGGGTGGTGTTTGTGTGCATTTTCCGCATTTTGGTCTTTCCAGCTGCCCAAAAGATGGATGGTCCAGCTTGCCAAAAAAAGAACAGCAAAGGTGATGGATAGGGAATGGCTATAGAGCTTCAGTAGCCATCCACCTTTCCTTACTGGCCAGGGGGCGTCTGAATAAGGCTGTGGCTCGCGGTCCACTTCCTCTTTTTCATCCAATGATTTTGATTCTGCTGAGCCCACTTGCCTCAGCCGGATGGTCAACAGTACGTATAATGCCATTTGCAGAAATTCGCTTTCGAAGTTTTCGAACGTGGCCGATAGGAAATGTCCCGAGGTTAAATACTCGGACAGTCCGATTTCAGCGGCATTTTCTTCCGCTAATTGTTGGTTATATTCTTTCCATCCCGTGAAAGCCTGTGCGGCGATTGCTATTAAGAATAATAGCAGAAAAACTAACGAGAGACTGTTCCTGTATAAAAATCCTTTTGATCTGGCTGCCATTTTTTAAAGTTTAATTTCCTATCTCGATGGGTTTCAGGCCTGCCGATGGTGGGCCGCAGAGCACCCTTCCTTCTAAGTTGAAGCGGCCGCCGTGGCACGGGCAGTCCCAACTTTTTTCTTCAGTGTTGAATGAAACAATGCAGCCCGCATGGGTACACACTGGGCTTAGCGCCGAAAGGATACCGTCCTTGTCCTTAAAGATGGCCAGTTGGGTTCCTTCGTAATCTACTATCTTACCCTCTCCTTTACCTATTTCACTGAAGGAGGCCAGATCTTCTGTTTTGAAACGGTCCAGTACGAAATGGTAGGCTACATCTGCGTTTTCTTTTACAAATTCAGAAAATCCGGCAATGGGTTTAATCCTGCATGGGTCGAAGAGTTCCGTAAAGGGATTTTCCTTATCCAATATCAGGTCAGAAATGATATTTCCGGCCATTGTGCCCCAGGTCATACCATTGCCGTTGTAACCGGTAGCTACGAAAATTCGATCATCTTCCTTGTCCATTCTGCCAATATAGGGCAGGCCATCAGCGGGGATGTAATATTGGGATGACCATCTATAAGGGATGTCTTTGAGGATAAAACGCTGGGAGACATATTTTTCCAGCTCTTCAAAAGCCTCCTTCGAATCCTGGTGCCCGGTTTTATGGTCCGCGCCACCAACAATGAGTATTTTTTGGCCATCAATGACGTGGGTACGGAAATAATGGTAGGGGTCTTTCATATCATAGGCCAGATTTTCCGGATATAGGCTGTCATCGTTTAAATGGACGCCTAGTACGTAGCTCCTGTAAGGAGCACAGCGGAAACTGAATTTATTGATGCCTGGAGGGATATGGGTGGCGTATACCACATTGTAGGCAGAAAAAGTCTCGTCTTCCGAAATTGCTATACAATGGTTGTTTTCCTGTTTTACCTCATTGATAAAAGTGTTTTCCCTGATGGTTCCACCTAATGCCAAAAATGCGGCGGCTAATCCCTGAAGGTATTTTAAAGGGTGGAATTGTGCCTGTTCTTCGAATTTTAAGGACTGGATAAAGGAGATGGGCAGTCCATTGGTGGTACTTCGGTCTACCTTGATTCCCACACTTTTTGACAATTCAAAGATCTCACTGAGTTTTGCTGATTCCTTTTCGGTTTCTGCATATAGGTAACCAGACTTTGTCTCCAGGTCGCAGTCTATATGATGGACCTTTACTAACGAGCTGATCATCTTTATCGCAATTTTGCCGGCCTGTGCGACCAATTTTGTAGCCTCGTTACCGAAGTTGCTTTCAATTTCGGGATAAGTGCTGTCGAAAAAGGTATTGATATGGGCAGTGGTGCCACCTGTAGTGCCGAACCCTAAACTTCCACCATCTATTACCAGGCAGTTCTTGCCAGCTTTCTGAAGGGTAAGCGCAGTAGTGATTCCGGTAATGCCCGCACCGATCACGATCACATCGTAGACATTTTGTATTTGGTTGTTGGAATTGGCTTTGGTGAGGCGGGGAATGCCTTGCCAAGGACTTTTGGTGTAACTATCGCGTGGTAGGCTCATATGCTTGGGTTTAATCAATCAAGGGATTTAGAAAAGCAGCCAAAAACATGGCTGCTTTTTGGTGTTATACCGCTACGTTAGCTTCGGAAACCGCAATTTCTGTAAGCTTTACGTCCGTTTCCTTTTCTTGTGCAAGTGTCATTTCCAACAGTTCCTGAGCTTCGCTGTGCGCCATTAACGAGGCATAGGTTACTAAACATCCGTAGCTTGCAATTTCATAATGTTCAACTTTTTGGGCAGCGGAAATTAGGGCCGCATCTAAGGCCGGATCACCTTCGAACTCTTCAATGATCTCCTCTGCTTCTTCCAGCAGACCTTCCATCGCTTTGCATTTCTTCGCCCTGGCTGCAATGCCTAGACTTGAAAAAACTTGTTTCAATCGTTCGATCTGCTCTTCGGTTTCGGTACGGTGGGTAGTAAATGCTTCCTTTAGGGTAGGGCTTACGGCATTGTCGGCCATTTTTTTCAGCCCCTTCAACAGTTGCTTTTCCGCTCCTAAGATATCTTTTAGTTCGTCTACAAAAAGTTCATGTAAATGCCCGTTGGGCATGCTTTCAGTGTTCTGCTTTTTCATGATGTTTTATTTTTTTAAGTTCTATGTAGAAAAGCGTAACCGATCGTCAATTGTTTATTTAGAAATAAAATCGGGTATTTTAATTCAGCATTTGAACTTTCTACCTAGTCTTGTGCGCTTTTTACCTGAATGGTCTTTTTCCAGCGCAGGATGATGGTCTGGCCACCATTGACCACCAACTGTAATCTTGTATTGTTGATTTCCTTTATATCAAGGGCATGGACTTTGTTGGACTCGGCTTTAAATTCGTAGCTGGCACCGTGGTTTAATTCGATGACAACCATACAGGTCAATTCTATATTACCACCTAACTTAAACTCAACTTTCTGTCCTTTCTTTGTGAATTCCTCTACAGGATAGCCGATAAAAAGGGTTGCATGTGGATTGAGGGTGAAATACTGCCTGGGTACAATGCCAAAGGCAACGCCGGCCCCATATATCTCTTGTCCAACCTGTCCGGATTGCGCTCTGCCGTCCTGCAAATCTTCTATGGCCACCCATAGCTTGGGATCGATCTCGCCGGTCTTAGGTTCCTCGCTCAACATTTCTTTTGGTAGTATTGGAGGATAGTAGGCGTGGATACGGGCTGGGATATATTTGATGAATTCAGCAATCAACAATCTTAGGGACGGTAAAATGTCCACGCCTTTTGCCTCTATGAGATACTCGTTCAGGGCGGAGTAGACTTCCTGTTCTTCATAGGCCGCCGTATAAGGAGCATCCTTTAAGGGGAAAATGGAAAAGAAAGCATTGAAGTTTTTCCCATGGCCGTAGTCCATTTCCCATAACTGGACATTACTAAAAATGCCCGCTAGGTTAACATAGCTCATTTCCAAATACTTTTTATCTCCGGTTTCCTTAAATAATTTCAGTAGAGCGACCGCTCCGTAGGCGGTGTAGTTGGCCTGATAGAAGACCGAAAATCCCAACCCTTCCAGTTTTTTGACACTTCTTTTCGCTTCGGTAAGGTATTTTCGCTGTCTGGTAAGCTCCCACATCTTGAGCATCAGATCCGCATAGGAGCCTGGTACGTCAAGCTCGCCTCCTTCGCCTTCAGCGGTTTCCTGCTTTGATTATTTTAAGAGTTTCCATATTGTAGAACACTGGCCACTGGTAACCGAAGTGTCTGGCTACTTTAATGGCATAATCTATAGACCCTATCAGTATCTCCTTGGCTGCTTTGTCACCTCTTTTTGCCAATCGGGCCAAATTCATTAAGGGATGGTAGAGATACCATGAATCCATTACATCCGGTTTCTTCTGTTCCTCGGAATGGTCCAACTGTTTCTCTAGTTTGGGCAGCCAACGAACCACCGTCCCGAGGTCTTTTTTGTAAAAGGCAGGTATCCCAGTTTTTAGCTTTTCAATCAGTTCGTTGTTCTTTTCCCCCTTCCATTCAATATATTCGATCAATGGAAGCAGCACCGCCAATTGCACCATAATTTCAGGTGGTGTCTGGTAATCGCTTACGTAAGCATTGAGATAATGGTGCCCATCGGCAAAAGTCCAGCAGCCCGCATGCGTTGCCAGGTCAATCAGTCCACTTTCTACAGTTTCCAGCCAGTTGTGGTAAATGGGGTCGGCTCTTTTGACAGAGGGATAGATTTGGGCCAGTTGTTTCAGGTACCGTATGCAGACTTCCCTATCGGTTTTAAGTTTTTCGGTGGAGAAAGCAACAAGGGCGTCGGAAACCACGTACGACTTGCCCGCTGCCAAAGGTTTAATATCTGTTGGAGGTAAAGAAAAGCCGATTTCTGGCCAATGGCCACCTACCAGATCTGCCCCTGTGGTTTCCGTGGCCTCAAAATAGGGATTGAGCGAACTGAGGTTCTGAAAATAGAAAACATTGCCAGTTGCTGGTCTGGAGAGGCCAAAGAACAGCGCTCCAGAGCGGTTTCCGATTTGCTTACTATGTATCTTTCCGGTAGTCAATAGTTTCCATTCTGCGGTAAAGTTCAGGACATCCTTTGGCGAAAATGGAAGGAGTAGAGGAAGGCTAGCTGTTATCGAGGTGGTCCAGTGCAGGGTAGGTTCCTCGCTCGTTGGTGGTATGACTATCACTTCATATCTGGCCTCTTGGGAGGTTAGTTTGATGATGGTCCGCCGCGTATCCTGTACCATCTCGGTTTGGACCAATTCTCCTACCGCTGAAAATAAGGTACTGAAGGCTGTCTTGATCCCATTGCCCCAGTGGTAGATAATCCATAAGCTATGTTTACCTAACCTGAGCTCTAATCTAGGTTCCCTATCTGTTGTTAGAACGATGGGATCAAGGTTGGGCAGTTCTTTGGCTGCTTGTACTGCCCAGGCGGATAGCGGGCCGTTCATATGATTTGTTTCAAGAGTTTGATCTTCAGTTCGACAATGGAGGTACGCTGGTGCTGCGAAAGCACATAGGCCACACTGTGTGCGATATCGTTTGCCATCAACATTTCCATCGCCTCAATTTTCTGTAGCTTTTTTTCCTGTGGCTGCGCTTGCCTATAGGTATCGACCGCTCCAAGTTTGATCATATTGATCCCTTTTGGATTGACTTCCATCCTTACAGCACCGCCCGCTTCGCGGACATCGGCGCTCATGGAACCGCTATGGATCAGGTGTCCACTTCCCTTGAACAATATCTGTTTTACAGCTCTTCTGGTAGTATCTATTAATTTGTCCATGATATGTAATGATTGTCTATAAAAACCACCGTCTCCATGAGATAGTTTGGAAGCTGAATACCTCTTTTACAGGGTCGGATACCTAAAATTGCTAAGGAAATCTATGTCAAGTGGACAAGGATAGATGATATACCCGATCAGGATAAGCTGGCGATTAAGGGGGCATGTCCTTTGTGGCGATGCCATAAAAATCTTTAAAATCAAAAGATGGGAAATTCAGCACCAAAGACAGAAAAGGATCCTAAAGATCCGACAAACAATGCCCGGCAGGATGTGGGTAATGTACCAAATGATCGTCCAAGTTCCACCTATGACGGCATTTCGGATCAGGGGACCAAAGCAGAAGAGCTAAAGGAAGAAAAGCAGGAGCACATCAATGCCGACCGGGAAATTCCGGAGAGCAATCAGGACCGAGAAGATGTAGGCGGGCAACAGCCCCCAGATTGTGATATCGAATAGCGTAGGGGATAGGGAGCTCTACGTTAGAAAAAAGTATATCTACGTTTATTCGCATCTGAAATACTGGTTTTTGCCTAAAATAAAACTTTTAAGTTCATTATTTACTTAAATCTATCCGACAGGGATGTACCTGTCGCTAAATCTTAAGAACATGAACTATCAAGAAAACGAACAAAGAGGAAATGAACAAGGTTCAGGTCAGCAAAATCAAAACAGGGGCGGTCAACCGCAAGAAGGTGAAAATGGAAGAAATTCAAGGCAAGATGGTTCAGAAGAACTGCAAAACCGACAGGAAGAAGGTGCTGGCGACCAGTACCAAAGAGATGAAACAGCCGACAGCAATTACACTAGGAACCAAGAGGAGAATGGGCTACAGGAGGAAGAATTAGAGGACGGACAGGAAGCAGAGCGCAGTGAGGATGGGCTAGACGAGCAAGATGAGGATCAGCGTCAGGATACGACCATTTAATGCCTTTTATCAAATCCCATAGAATATGGGATTTGATGTTTTGTACTGTATTTAAAAATAATCAGATGAAGATGAACCAAAAGATCAGCAGGAGAACGATGGTAGGCGGGATTAGCGCAGGAATGCTTTCGATCAGTATTCCTCCAGTTCTCGCGAATATCACGGTGACGGCTACGGGAGCACTGGAAGATCCAAGAGGAAAATATCCCAAGCCGCCCTTTAAGGGGCAATACCAACCTTGGCCGGGACTGGCCTCAAAAATGGCACCTGTGCCCGATCATGGTGAACAGAGTTACAAAGGTTCTGGAAGGCTGATGGGGCGTAAGGCCTTAATTACTGGAGGAGATTCGGGAATGGGGCGGGCTGCTGCTATTGCCTATGCTAGGGAAGGTGCGGATGTCGCGATCAATTATCTTCCTGCCGAAGAGGCGGATGCTAAAGAGGTGATTGCACTGATCAAAGCGGAGGGTAGAACAGCGGTAGCCATTCCTGGGGATCTGCGTACCGAAGCTTTTTGCCAGGATTTGGTGTCCCGTGCGGTGGAAGGGCTGGGAGGTTTGGATATCCTGGTCAACAATGCCGCTAGGCAGCAGACTTTCGCTTCTATTGCAGACCTGCCGAGCGATGAATTTGATGCGACGATGAAAACGAATATCTATGCACCTTATTGGACGATCAAAGCGGCATTGCCCCATTTAAAGCCAGGTGCTGTAATTATCGGCACGACATCGGTTCAGGCTACCGATCCTTCTGAGGATCTGTATGACTATGCACAGACCAAGGCCGCGACTACGAGTTATATACGTTCGTTGGCCAAGCAGTTGGCGCCAAAGGGTATCCGTGTAAATGGCGTGGCACCCGGTCCTATTTGGACACCTTTACAGGTAAGTGGTGGTGCAACTCAGGAGAAGCTGAAAAATTTCGGCGGGGAGACGCCGATGGGCAGACCGGGACAACCTGCAGAGCTTGCCTCCATCTATGTACAGCTCGCTGCGGCAGATGCCAGTTACGCCACAGGCCAAATCTACGGGGCTGCTGGCGGTGGTGGTCAGCCCTAGCTTTATGGGTACTCCGCTGCTCAGGAATTTTTTCGATAGACCACCTTGAGGATCAGCATAGAGACATCCATGGTCAAAGAAAATGCGTTGGTGACTGTAATTGGCCAATCTTTCAATAAAATACCATAGTAGCACCAGGTCGCGTTCCCCAATGCTAAGATGACAAACATCAAGGGCGAAACCTGGTCTACTTTTTTGGTACGTAGGACCTTTACAATTTGCGGTATGGCGGAAACTGCTGTTAGGCAGCCCGCTAAGATTCCAACTAGGAGATGGGTTTCCATGGCGATTAATTGTTTAAACTATTTCTGCTTAGATTTATCGCCGGTGGTGCGTGGCGAGATGCCGGTTTGATCACCCCGGTTATTGCGCATCATTTTAAACACGTGGTTGGCTTCCATTAAATGATGTTCTAAGATAGGAAGTTTGGCTCTGGCAAAATCAGCCAGACTCGCGTTAGCGTCGTTCTTACCTGCGTTTCTGAACAATCTCACGGCATCTTCATGTTCCATGACCATCAGTTCGGCATAATAGTGGTTACGTTCGTCATCCTTCAGTGAATCCAGTTTTGAAAGTATGAGCAGTTTCTCTGGGGGTAAAGATTGCGGTAGGCTCAGGTTTTCTTTTAAGGCAATTTCCTTTAATTCCTTTTGTGCCATGAGATGGTCTTTTACCATTACTGTTGCCAGGTTTTGGATATCCCGGTTCTCGGTGCGCTTGATCATTAATGCACTACTTTCTATTTCCATCATGCTCCCAATAGCCGCATTCGCCGCAAAATTGTTAGCGGTACCTTCGACAAGGTGCGGGTCAGGTTTTTCTTTTCTGATCTGTTCCAGATCGTTCTGGCTGGACGGATTTGGACTTTGGTTGCACGATGCTAGGTAACAGCCGGCAAGCATCGATATTACAATTAGTTTTTTCATTATTTGTAGTTTTTAACTGGTTATCCAACACCTGTAAGGTGTGATAGTTTAGCGAAAAGCCATATCGGGTATAAGCCATGCCCTTAGGGTTAAAATACTTGTGCACTCAAGCTAAATACTGGACCGATATTAGACACTGATGTGCCATAGGATATTCGGATACACTATTGTCAGGTGTAAATTGACTGTAAGCGACTATTGCGTTATGGACGCGGCCAATACTTATTTTGTTGCCGTTTGCAACTTTAGGATGGTTTAACTGTTGTTAATCATATTTACCTATTGTAGTTAAAACAACTACATCAAAATTAGAGCGAAAATGATACATGTTTTATTAGCTGAAGACCATCATATTGTTAGAAACGGCATAAAGCTGCTCCTTGAATCTGATGAAGAGATTAAGGTTGTAGGGGAGGCCGTTAATGGTCTAGAGACTTTAGAATTGCTTGCAAATAGTGAAGTTGATATGGTCATTACCGACGTCAACATGCCAGAAATGGACGGGATGGAACTCCTCGGAGAAATAAAGGGCAAATATCCAAAAATCAAGGTAGTCATGCTTTCAATGCATGACCACGAAAAGTATGTAATAGAAGTATTTAAAATTGGCGGAGATGGTTACCTGTTGAAGAACATTAGCGCTGAAGAACTGATTTTCGCAATAAAATTTATCAATAAGGGTCATCGATATCTTTGCACTGAATTAACAATGTTTCAAGTAGATCGATTGGTACAGGGTAAGCTACATCTAGTGGCGCTGAAAGATGAAATGGAGTTTTCGTTACGCGAACTGGAAATATTACAGCTTATTGCCGAAGGAATGACTAATTTAGAGATGTCGGAAAAGCTTTTTCTAAGTAAACGTACCATTGAGGGACATAGACAAAGTCTATTGGATAAAACTGGTTGCAGAAATTCTGCTGCATTGATACGTTATGGGGTACAGCACGGTTATATCCAATAAAGTTATTAAGGTAATTAATAGGGTATAGTCCCTTAGCTATGCTTTAACAAACTTAAAAAGCTAGAGCACATAAATGTAACCAATGTATCTAGTGTAAATTTGCAGCTTCAAGCACCTTTTCTTTTTTGGAATAATTGAAAAAGTAGCGACGATCATAAGCATAAGCTTTTAGTGCATTGGAAAGCTTTATCTATGGAATATTATCATTTAGTAATGGGAGTTTCTCTCTATCAGATTGGGGTGCGGAATAGCTATTTTGATTGCGGATCCATCTTTTCCACTTTCTATGGATATCTCCCCCTTTACTAAGGCCACTTTATTGCTGAGGGATTTAAGGCCGATACCATGTTGATGTTTACCTTGGGGATCAAATCCGATACCATTATCCGCTACTTCTATGCTAATTTGATGCTCGTCTATATTTAGCAATATCCTACAGGTACTGGCCTGTGAATGATTCTCCATGTTGTACACGAGTTCTTGGATAATACGAAACATGGCTAATTCAATATATTTTGGAATGAGTAACTCTAAGCCGCTAAATTCTAAGGAAAATAAAATTTTACTATTCAACTTTCTACAGATGTCTTCAATGGCAGCCTTAATGCCAAAATCGTGCAGGACAGAGGGCATGAGTTGATAGGAAATTCTTCTGGTTTCCTTAATGCCTTCTTCAAGTAAATCTTGGGCGTAATTGAGGGTTTGTAGAAAAGTAGCTGCATTTTCCAGTCCCAACGTTGATAGATTCAATTTTACACCATAGAGCAATTGTCCCAATCCGTTGTGCAGGCTTTCATACAACCTCCATCTTTCCTCTTCTTGCGTAGCTAAAATCGCTTTAAATATTTCTAGTTGCCTGTCTTCTTTTAAACGTCGTCTTTCTTCTTCCAGCTCTTCTCTAATTTGTTGTAGCGCTATTTCTTCTGAAACATCTTGAGAAACACTGATGATATGGGTAGGGTTGCCTTCTAGGTCCCGTTTATATACAGTTCTTCGAGTGCGTACCCAAGTAGGTTCGCGTTTAGAATCTAACAATCTGAAAGTCAATTCTTTTATTTCTCCTTGCCGAGCAGCAAGCAGTTCGGAAATATGCTGGTCAAATTGTGGCCTATCTTCTGGAAATACAAAGTCATCAAAAAGTTTAGCCCCTAGTTTGCCCAATTCTTCTAAAGTTTTTCCAAATAGCGCAAGTACTTTTTGATTGGCATAAACCATTTTCATCTGACGAAGGTCAATCACATATAGCATCCCTGGAGCTGCGTCTGCAATGCCCTGAATAAGCGCTGGGTCGTTCAGTAACCGCTTATTTTGGTCGTGTTTTTTGTTCATATGAGGTGAGATAGGCAGATGTGCTGTTAACGTAACAAAAAATAATACCAGATGTTTATATAGTTACATTAATTTGAACAGCCATAGCGATTACTGCCATGGCTGTAATCCTGAGCATTAGAGTTTATAATTACTCCATTGCGATTCTCCTTTAGGTTCAGCGGCAATTACCTCTTCGCTTTTAAGCTTGCTCATTTTTAGATCCAGTTCTTTAGTTTGCGATAATTCGCTCTCTTTGGAATCAGGTAAATTAGTCTGACCCTCGGTATCTCGTACATACGTAATGGGATCTGGCACAAATTCCCAATCCTCGCCCATACCGGGCATTTCACCTTGGTTCCAAGGACCTTTTGCACCTTCGGTGGGCGACATGTTAAAGTACTGTTGCGTAAACCTGGGGTCTGGTTGTAGTACCCCCGGGGGGAAGTTTGGAGTGATGGTAGAAAGTGCAGCCTCGAACATCTTATAATGGGCGATCTCTCTGGTCATCAGGAAAGCAAGCGTATCCTTGACATAAGGATCGTCGGTAAACTTCATCAGATGCTCATATACCAATTTTGCACGCGATTCTGAGGCCAAGTTGCTTCTTAAATCTACAGTTAGATCTCCGTTCGAATGGATATAGGATGCGCACCAGGGAATGCCCTGACTATTACTTAACCTGGGACCACCGCTACTTAAAATGTCAAATTGAGGATTAGCATCTAAGGCTTGATGGATGAGTGATTCCCTTGCATCGCTACCGTCCATGGCCTGCATGATCTCCGATTGGTCTGCAGCATCTTTCAGCTCTCCGTTGACGCCTTTAAGCAACATCTGTATGGTAGCACCAACAATCTCTAAGTGGCTAAACTCCTCCGTTGCGATATCCATCAACATATCGTATTTGTCCGGATGTGGCATTTTTGCGCCGAAAGCTTGGGTGAAATACTGCATTGCCGCGGCCAACTCGCCATTTTCCCCTCCGAATTGCTCGAGTAGGATGTTGGCAAAGCGAGGGTCTGGCCTGGAAACCCTTGCGTTGTATTGTAAATCTTTTACGTGGTAAAACATAATGATATTGGTTTATTGGTCAAATTGATCGTGTCCCTGCGTTTTTACAATTTTGTTGTATACGCCAAATAGTAGGAATGGTGCCGCCCATTGGCCTATAAATAGCGCCAGATGTTTTTTTCCGATGCATTTTAAGGTCATTGAGACGCCCATTGCTGCAATTGCGGCTATAAGGTAGGTGTCGGAGGGTAGCTTGGAGGTTTGATTTTCAATCTCCTTGGTGAATTTTCCCTCTTGGGATTCGTTTGTTGTTTCCATGATTTTAAGATTATATGTGTATAGACATGAATCTATAAGCGTGTGCGATAGGGGTTTGTTTATCTTTTCGTCAAAAGGGGTATTGACTTTGTTTATTTGCGTGCTATACTCTTTTACAGGTCAACTACTGCCTTTGTCTTGCGTGGTTTGCCTGTTTTGGGAAAAGGGTGGTGGTTGAGAAAACAAAAAACGAATAGCGGTTGTATGGATTAAGGTTGCTGCTATGGCAACACTAACCATTAAAAGAAATCAATATGCTAGCAATGGATTATCGCGGACCTTATAGGGTCCGTACCGTCGAAAAGCGGATGCCCACTATTCTACATCCAGAGGACGCAATCGTAAGGGTAACACGTACCTGCATCTGCGGATCAGATTTACATTTATACCACGGCATGGTACCAGATACCAGGGTTGGGTCTACTTTCGGCCACGAATTTGTAGGAATTGTAGCTGAAGTGGGCCCTCTGGTGCAAAAACTAAAAGTTGGCGATCAGGTCCTGGTGCCCTTTAACATCGCCTGTGGCAAATGTAATTTTTGTAAGCAGGGTTTATTTGGAAATTGTCATGAATCTAATCCGATGGCTACTGCTGTAGGTGGCATATTCGGTTATTCCCATACTGCTGGTGGTTATGATGGTGGCCAGGCGGAATATGTAAGGGTGCCCTATGCTGATGTTGGTCCGACAGTTATTCCGGCAGACATGGACCCCGATGATGCCGTGCTGCTCACAGATGTGGTTCCCACAGGTTACCAGGCTGCAGAAATGGGCGGGATCAAACAGGGTGATACGGTAGTGGTCTTCGGTGCCGGCCCGATCGGGATCATGGCTGCTAGGTGTGCCTGGTTTTTCGGGCCTTCCAGAGTGATCATCATTGACCATATAGATTACCGACTGGAATTCGCCAAGAACTACGCCTACTGTGAAGCATACAATTTCAGGGATATGGAAGATCCCGTGGTTTTCTTAAAAAAGACTACAGACTGGTATGGTGCGGATGTCTGCATTGATTGTGTGGGATGCGAAGCGGAAGGCAATATGCTACAGACTTTCAGCGGAAAGGTCACCATGATGCAAGCTGGCACAGGCACAGCACTGCAATGGGCAATCAACTCTGTTAAAAAGGGAGGTATCGTTTCTATCGTTGGCGTTTACGGCCCGCCATTTAACCTTATTCCAATTGGTAATGTGTTAAATAAGGGTATTACCGTTAGGGCAAACCAGGCTTCTGTGAAGAGGTTACTGCCTAAGTTGATCGCGCACGTCCAAGAAGGAAGGCTTAACCCCAAAGCTTTAATTACACATAGAGTTCCTTTAGAGGAAGTGGCTGATGCTTACCGTTTGTTTTCATCAAAATTAGATAACTGTATTAAAACCGTGCTGATCCCATCGGCCAAAGCTTAAAGTAATGAAAAAACAACTTAACAATTATAAAGAAATTCCAGGATGGGGCATGGATGCCGATCCGGAAAACGAACCGACTTATCCTATGAAAAATTACACAGGGGATGATCACCATCGGTCGGACTACAAACGCTCTGCACCACAGCCAAAAGATGTGGAGATTTTAATGTCTAATGAACGGCCACGTATAAGTGCGGTATTTGGAAATACTGTGCCTCCTTCTGGGCTAAGTGGGGTGATTCGCCGTTATGCGTTTAAACATAGTGAAGACCGATATAGACATTGGTTACCCTTGGTTTTTGCCGACCGTGTTAATATGGTAGAGGGAATTATAGATGATTTCCGAAAGGGCTACTTTCCCAACTTTTTTGCGGAGCGTGGAATGAAAATGGAACTAAGATACAATCCAAAAGGCGTTGCGGTAAAATTAGCTACCGTTGCAGCTGTTGGTTTTGCACTGTATTTGTTGCTCAGAAGGAAAAAATCAACATAGTCGAGCTAGGAGCAAGACAAGGCATGTGATTAAAAACTGGATGGGACTGACGGGCGATCAAGTTATTTTTCTTTTTTAGGGTCTTTGTCATCCAAATGGATAAACTCATCTGCCTTCACCTTCAAGGCATTTAACTTATCCCCTGTATCTTTAGACTTTGCCCTTAAAATTTTAGATTTTTCCATCGATCTATCCACTGCTTCCTTGGTTTTGTCTGTATTTTCCATGTTCACTGTGTTTAATCCAAATATAAGCCATCACGATAGACTTTTGGAAGTCTTTCGCTAAAACAGGTATTTGTGTTCCAGAATACCTGTAACCGGTCCGTATAAATGCTCCATGGTTTTGGTGTTATTTTTACTACATGTTTTTATCATGCCCTCTGCTGTGATTGCCCACATCGATTATGATTCCGAAAAGAAAGAATTAATTGTTGTATTTCTTTCGGGAGAAACCTACGTATATGAACAGGTGCCAGAAAAAATCTATAAAGAATTTAGGGCAAGCATTTCCAAGGGGAATTATCTCAATCGTAAAATCAAGAAGCTTTTTAAGTACAAAAAGCTTCCCAGGTAATTTAAGTTGAATACGGTTAGAAAGAAATAAAATACTTGATTGTTAGTTATTTAGAACATTTAGTGCCTTAAGTACATTAATACTACAATCAATTTCACAATTAAACTCATAATGATGAAACGAACAATAATTATAGGTGCAATTGCACTCGGCCTTTTTGCGGTGGGTTGCAGCTCGGAAAACAAACGGGAGCAAATGAGCGACAGTTCTGGCCCGGACACTAGTTTTACGGATATGGATACTACTGGTGTGGCAGATACTGCAGGCAGGGACACCATGTATCGAAATAGTCCAGCGACGTCGGATGGTGACGGAAATAGTTCCCCAAACCAGTAAATAATATGGGCGATAGCAACGATAACAAGCGGGAAGGGCAAGGCTCTTCCCGACAGCAGGGTCAGGCTCCTGGGCATATCGACAAGGAACATCAAAAAAAGGATGATACTTCCGTGTCTGAAATCATAGGTAGCGATGCGGATAAGGATAGGGCTGGAGCACCCAGTTTAGGTGAAAGCGAAGACAAACAAATTAATGATGGGAAGGGTAGGGGAAACCCGTCCAAGAAACAAAGGTAGAACTTAAGTGCGTTTGGTTTAGAAATTACCCTTAAATATGGAGTATAGATAATATGGAGAATATAGGTGAAGAATTTGGGCGGGAACATATTCCGCCACAAGTAGTGGGAGAAAAAATGGATGCTGTAGAAAAACGTTCATTCAAAGAGGATGTAGAGGCAATGGGTTTTTTTGAGCTGGTCAGATACAGGTTGCTGGATGTTAATCATTGGTCCTCATTGGCCGGTAACGGTATGGCAAAGTTCCAATTGACAGATTCTTCGGGGAACGCAGTTGAGCGTTTGGCTCAGCAAGGTGATCATTTCAAGATTGATATACCAGGACCGGGGTCTATTATTGGCAATGGTTATGACTGGGTGGAAGTTGAAAGCATTATTGAAGAACGTGCACCGGAGATGGAAATGCTAACCTTAAGTGTAAGACCCGCAGCAAACCCACTTTCTAAAAATGGCGATACGGCACATTTTTTAACGGAGCAGGCCACTTCTACATTTCAGGTAAAACGGATAGGCCAGGATATTTATGCTGGAGAACATGGACGTAATGAACAAGCTAATACTTACACTACCGATGCGATTGAAAATATCCGAAACATGTTGGTAGGCTGGGCGGCAACGTTAGGGTTTTCTTATCCTCAATGGAAATCGCTGGTCAAGGGTCTCCTGCAGGACTCGCCATAAATGATTAAATTTGGCGAAAGGAATGCATATTCCAACTGTGGTCCTTCTTATTTAATAGTTGCATATAATAAATAGTTATTAGCTTCTCTTACAAATTCTAAGTCATTTTACATTAAATGTAAAACTATTATTTTTCATATTTGCCAACTTTTTTGTTCTAATATAATCTGGTCAGGGTTCCCTTCATGAAAATCAGTATAATTTTAATGCGCAATTTATATAAACCCCTTTCGCTCCAAATCCTCTATTATAGGCTCAATAAGCGATAAAAAGCGTTTTAAGTGTTCAAAGTATTCCTCTTTATCGGTACTAATCAGATTTTCTTCTGATTTTTGAAAGGGTTGCTCATTAAAAAGCAACCCTTTTTTTGTTGATTTCAGTAAGTTGTGGTGAAATGCTTGGTCGATAAATTTTGTACGAAATAGGCCATTACCCCCCCCCCCATACAAGATTAGCTTTGAATATTCCCCTAATTAAGGTGTGCTTTTGGTTAACATTACTTTTATCGTAAATCAGATGTAGGTTTTTGAGATAAGGGAGCAGTTTTTCGACAATATCGTCGTCTGACTTTATTTTTGGTTTTTCTTCAGTGTTCAAACTTGCTTCCGTCATCCTCTTTTCTTGCTGTAATTTTTTGAACCAAGTTTGATATGGAATTGCAATTGGAGTTGCTACTGGAATTGCAATAGAAAAGTAGAGACCTTTTTATGCAGCTTCTGTTTTTTCCTTATCTATAGTCTGCTCGACTTGTTCCGGAGTTTTATAATCCAATGCTGAATGCCTTCTCTTTCCGTTGTACCACACCTCGATGTAATCGAATATCTCGAGTTTGGTCTGGGCCTTGGTTTCAAACCTTGTATGGTATACCAATTCCGTCTTCAAGGTCTTGAAAAAGCTTTCTGCAATGGCATTGTCCCAGCAATTTCCTTTTCTGCTCATACTTTGCAATACCGGCAGCCCTTTTAGACATTGCTGACCAATGAATCTGGATTTTGCCGCTAGATATGGGTTTTCGTTTGGTTTTCTATCTCTAAAATTGCTGTCAATCTGGATTAACGCGAAGTCAAAAGGCTTAGTGGCGCCCCCTGCATGCAAGGCAGATCCGATTGCTTTGTTATACGATTCAATTGAATCATCGGTAGCTGGAAAATACTCTAATGTGCAATCCTGTATCCTGAACTTATTCTTCAGACCGGTAAATTCGAAAAATTTACCATTCTTTCCATAAGGCACTCGGGGTATGCCATTTAAGAATTTATGCAGTACCTGTTCTACCTGCCCTTTTTTGCTCGCCTGAAATACTACGCATATGTGTGGTTTGGTAGGGGTAAAGTCTTCCCTGGAAAAGGGGCCATAGGTCTGTAATCCGGGGTCATTATATGGGCTCGTTTTGGCAGCGCCGTGTGCATAGACAAAAAGTGGTTTTTCAGCGTCAAAAACCTTGAGGTGCTTGACTTCACTAGCAGTGTCCGTTAGGAAGTTTCCAATTTTAAATACATGGCCATCAACGAGCTTTAGGTTAAACTTTTGATAGCCCCTAAGGGCGGTTGTTAACTTTTGTAATTTGGAATTCCCAATATGGAATTGAGCCAGCTTGCTTTCCAGGTTATTCAAAATTAAAGGTGCGTTTTCCTTGTAGATGCAGCGAATACAATATTCCAGTAGGTCCTCTCTTGGTTCCAGATATAAAGTAGTGGGATCTATGATATTTTCTTCACCGTCTCTTATATCTTCAAGTTCAAGCATTCCATCACTATTTACGTTGATAACGCGGCCAACAGACGAAAAGCGTGGTTTCAGGTCGGGATTTTTTCCGTTGTATGCTTTCCCTACATAAAAACCGATGACAGAGATGCCATTACGCATAAGATCGTAGCAATTTATACTAATCCTTGGGGCGGTTCCCACATTGATGTTCAGAGATACAAAGGAACCGGTACCTAATGGATCGATGACCCGGAATTCAATTTCATATTTGGGAAAAACCGCGAGACCCTTTACCAATTCTGTGCCTTCAACCATGCAAGGGTTGCTCATTAAAAAGCAACCCTTTTTTTGTTGATTTCAGTAAGTTGTCGTGAAACACTTGGTCGATAAATTTTGTACGAAATAGGCCATTACCCCCATACAAGATTAGCTTTGAATATTCCCTGATCAGGGTGTGCTTTTGTATAATATTTCCTTCGTCGTAAATCTGAGAAAAAATTGTCGATCTCTGCATTACGCGTTCCACAATTCCTTTTGTTGATGGTGTTCTTGATTTCTTTCCGTCATCGATATTATATCTCAACAAAACTTTCTCATCTTTGATTTTTTTTAACCATCGTTGCGCTACTCGCAGCCAAGGTTTAGCTCCCGGCGAATATCATATTTACAGTAAGCAGCAATTAGCGTTTTGAGGTTTTCGGCAGCGAGTAGATTTGTATAGGTTTTCGTAATTTAAAATTCTAAAACAATAGAATCTTAGAAATATAGCATACGTCAAATCACCGTATTAATACTTGTTTTAATTGCGTAATCTGCGTATTTCAAAAAAAAAACGGAAATACTTTCTCGTAAAATTTAAATAATTGCGCCTTACTAACATGTAAAGGCTTAATTTATTGTTAGTTAGTTTATTTCTTCAATTTTTAAAGCAAAAAAAATTAAAAAATTGGCTGCTGAAATTGTTATTACTACTAGTTGGAGTGTTTAGATATAATCGTTAATTTCGAGCATGCAAATAAATTCGAAAACGTCCCCAAAAACAATTGCAGTTTTTGATGATGATCAGGACTTATTGTATATCTTTCAATTTTTGTTGGAAGAAGTGGAGTACCAAGTCGCTCTCTTTAATAATTGTGATGAGGTAGTTGCTAACGTGAGGCAAGTTAATCCTGTACTTATTTTGATGGATAATTGGATTCCTTTGGTAGGAGGCGAGAAAGCTATTGAACAACTTAGAAATGAAGAAGATCTTAAACATATTCCGGTCATTTTAGTTTCTGCAAGTAACGATATAGAAGAAGTCGCAAAAAGGTCAGGTACCGAGGGTGTTATTGCAAAACCTTTTGAATTCGGTGTTTTAATAGATATGATCAATAAACTGTTAAGTTAAATCATTTACCTCATGGCCACACCTCCAGGAAAGGACCCCCTAGCATTTTTAAAAGGAAACGAGCCTATTTTTAAAGCTGTTACTTCTCAAAATTGGAAGAGTACAGAAGTAGGGGAACCGGCAAACTGGCCTTTGCAGTTAAAATATGCAATTAGCTCACAGCTGGCTAATCCCTGTCCGTCTTTTGTGGTGTGGGGCAAAACCAGAACTTTCTTATATAACGCAGCCTTTGCCTCTTTTTTTCCCGATCAAGAAATCTTTCCGGGTCAAGTGGGTATTGGCATCATCACATTTGGAAATCATTGGGACCGAGTTTCTTCAGCTATCGAACAGGCATATCAGGATAGAGGAACTGTATTGAAAGGCGTAGGGATAGGCACACAGGGACGTTTAGAGCAACGTTATCTTGATATATCAATAGGGTCCCTCATAGAATTAGATGGCGAAATTTGTGGTGCTTGGGGAATTTGTCAAGAGAAAACTTTCGAACTAGTAGCTGGCGATATCTTGAGAACCAATCAGTATTATATGCGCAGTTTGATTGGGAATGCGCCTATGGGAATTTGTGTGCTAAGTACGGATCCTCTTAGTGTTGAAGATGTAAACCCAGAATTTTTAAGATTACTCAATTTATCCCACGACGATCCTAATACATTAACGGTTATTAAACACTTACTTGGTGTGAATGAGCAGGATGCGGAAGCAGGCCGTTATTTGAGAGAAATCTCTCACATACGGCAAACAGAGGGCGGTACAAAAATAGGTTATATCGACGTATTGGCTTCGCCATATCGTAACCGTGCCGGTCAAACCATAGGGATGACTATCATGGTGGTCGACGTAAACGACAGGGTAGAAGCCCACCAAGAATTGTTCCAGGTGAATGAGGAATTAGCCGCCGCAAACGAGGAACTAGCAACGTCTAACGAAGAGCTCTCTACCATTAATCAAGATCTTAATCTTGCGCAAATTCGCCTCGGAGATTCTCTACAAAAATTGGTCGAAAAGGAGCATCAGATTCGCCAAATGGTAGCTAATGCACCGTTTCCTATTGCACTTTTTGTAGGTCGGGAGATGAAGATTATCGAGGCCAATCAATCCATATTAGATGTCTGGGGAAAAGGCAACGATGTTATCGGAAAAAATTATGCCCAGGTGCTCCCAGAATTAGAAGTTCAATCTGTATTCGAGCAACTTACCACCGTGTACGATACGGCGACACCTTTCCATGCTCACAACCAGAGGATTGATTTAGTTATAGGCGGAAACCTGCAGACTTTTTATTTCAATTACAGCCTTACACCACTGCTAGATGCTGCGGGCAAAGTATATGGGGTGATGAACACCGCCGCCGATATTACCGACTTGGCCATGGCTTTAAGAAATGTACAGCAAGTAGAGGAAAATTTTCGGAACGTTATTTTGCAGGCACCTGTGGCGATGTGTTTGCTAGAAGGGCCCGAACATAAAGTTAAGATTGTAAATAAGGCCATGCTAGAAATTTGGGGTAGGCATTTGGAACAGGTCCAAAATCTTCCCGTTTTTGAAGCGCTACCGGATCCAAGTTTTCAGGGATTAGAAGAAGTGATGCAAGATGTCTACCAAACTGGTATGTCTTATATGGCAACAGAGCAACCCGTGGCATTAATGAGATATGGTAAGGTCGATATTGTCTATCAAAATTTTGTATTTGAGCCATATCGGGACGCAGAAGGGGAGATACAAGGTGTTCTGGCTATCTCTGTTGATGTAACAGAAATGGTTAATTCAAGGAAAAAAGTAGAAGAAACCTACGGTCGTTTAAATTTAGTGGTCGAGGCTGCCGAGCTTGGTTTGTTCGATTTCAATATGAAGACTGGTCACTTGGAGTGCGATGAACGCTGCAGGCAGTTCTTTGGTGTTGATATGGAAAAGGAGATAGATTATCATCGCGATTTTGTGGGGGGCATACATCCCGAAGATGTGATGAATTCGCTCTCTGTTATTGCGACAGCCATGAACCCCGCTGGTAACGGAGTTTACCATGACGAGTATAGATTAATTAGACATAATACAAATGAAGTTATGTGGATTAGAGCAGTAGGAAAGGTTTATTTTGATCGTGAAAATCAGCCAGAACGTTTCTTAGGCGCTGTTTCGGATATTACGCAAACTAAGATGGCTGAGTTACAAACTATTGATGCTGCAGAACGCAAGAGTCGATTAGCTGCTATTGTCGAGTCTTCTGATGATGTAATTATCAGTAAAGATTTGAATGGGAGAATTGCTACTTGGAACCCATCTGCGCAACGGATGTTCGGTTATACAGCCGACGAAGCCATTGGTAAACATATTTCCTTAATTATCCCCGAAGATAGGCTTAGTGAAGAGGCTTTGATAATTTCCCGTATTAGCAAAGGCGAGAAAGTTGACCATTTTGATACCGTGAGGAAGGCAAAAGATGGTAAAGAACTTCAGCTTTCTATTACCGTATCTCCAATTTTTGGTGCAGAAGGAAAGGTAATAGGCGCTTCAAAAATTGCTCGAGATATTAGCGAGCAGCAGGCGGCTAAACAGACTACGGCACGTTATACAGAACGTTTAGAAGCCATTAATTTGGTAATTAACGCTATTTCTAGAGAAGTAGATACCAATCACATTTTGCAAAGGGTTACGCAGTTAACCATCCATTTGCTGGGTTCTGACATCGGCGTTTTCCTAGCCCAAGAAGATACTGGAGTTGAAATTGCGAATTACATTGCACCAATTAGTGCTATTCCTCAAGAAAATATCCCTGCGTTTGCTGAAAAAGCGAATGGTTTAATGAAAGATTGGAAGGGTAGAAAGGTAGCCAGATGGGACGATATCGAGCAGCTAGGAATCACCTCTTTTGGCGCTATCGAAAGTACATCTATTAAAAGTTTAATGGCAGTTCCTGTGGTTTCATCCAACGAAGCACATTTAGGTAATCTTTTTTTTGGCCATCACCGTTCTGGGTATTTCACAAAAGAACATGAAGATCTTTTGTTATCGATAGTTGGACACCTTTCTATTGGCGTAGATAAGGCTATTCTTTATGATAAGGTGTTGGATCTTAATCGTAAAAAGGATGAGTTTATTAGTCTGGCTAGTCATGAATTAAAAACTCCTTTAGCCGGCATTAATGGCTATATACAAATTTTGGGTCGCATTGTAAAAGGTGAGTTGCCAGAAAAATATTTAAGCAAAGCAGGGCAACAGATCAAGAAAATTACTTCCCTAGTTAACGATTTGTTGGACGTGTCGAAAATAGAAGCCGGTAAATTGAAATTTGACGAAGATCCCTTTGATCTTTGCGCTTTAGTCGCCAATACACTGGATATGACTAAGGAAATTCACCGTGGTTATACCATCAACTTTATCAGCGCACAGGAAGAATGCGTTGTTCGAGGAGACAGCCAGAGAATTGAGCAGGTACTTCACAATCTCCTTTCAAATGCGATCAAATATTCGCCGGGTAGCAACTTTATTGAGATGGTACTTGAGTGCCGTGAAGGACATGCCGTTGTTGGCGTTAGAGACTTTGGTATTGGTATCCCGAAAGACAAAATGGGACTGCTTTTTTCCAGGTTTTATCGTATAGAAGAGCATACCGCCAATATATCTGGTCTCGGCATAGGTCTATATCTTTCTAAGGAAATTATCACACGCCATCATGGTGAGTTTTGGGTAGATAGCGAACTAGGAGAAGGCAGTACTTTTTGGTTTAGCCTGCCCTTAGCAACCTAATCCCCCTCGGCTTGGAGGTTTAACCGACCTCCCGTAAAACTACAACATCGGTCAATCAATCATCCGCTAGGTAACTGTGGACTGAAGCATCCAAATACTACACCATTGCACCGTTCGGTGCAAAATACGTGGTGGCATTGCGGTATTTTCTGTATTTGAAAAAACAAAATCGGTTTGGTAAACAAAAACCCATGGGTGTTGTATGGTGAAGACATTGACAAAAATGTTTATCACCTAAAACCATTTTTATATGCTAGCAATGGAATATCGCGGACCATACAGAGTTCGTACTGTAGAAAAACCAATGCCCAAAATACTTCATCCAGAAGATGCAATTGTTAGGGTAACACGTAGCTGTATTTGCGGCTCAGACCTTCATCTCTATCACGGAATGGTTCCTGATACCAGAGTAGGCTCTACCTTCGGCCATGAGTTTGTGGGTATAGTAGAAGAGATAGGTCCTTTAGTACAAAACTTGAAAGTTGGCGATCATGTATTAGTGCCATTCAATATCGCCTGCGGTAAATGTAATTTCTGCAAGCAAGGATTGTTTGGTAACTGCCACGAATCAAATCCTATGGCCACTGCCGTTGGCGGCATTTTTGGCTACTCGCATACTGCAGGTGGGTACGACGGCGGCCAGGCCGAATATGTAAGGGTTCCTTACGCCGATGTGGGTCCCACGGTTATTCCCCCAGATATGGATCCGGATGATGCCGTTTTACTTACTGATGTAGTCCCGACAGGTTATCAAGCTGCCGAAATGGGAGGCATTAAGCAGGGCGATACGGTGGTGGTTTTCGGTGCAGGGCCTATTGGAATTATGGCCGCTCGATGTGCGTGGTTTTTCGGACCATCTAGGGTAATTATTATAGATCATGTTGACTACCGATTGGAATTTGCAAGAAATTATGCCTATTGTGAAGCGTATAATTTCAAAGAAATGGACGACCCTGTAGTTTTTCTGAAAAGAATAACAGACTGGTACGGAGCTGATGTATGTATTGATTGTGTGGGTTGCGAGGCCGAAGGAAATACGTTACAAACATTAACTGGGAAGGTTGCAATGCTACAAGCCGGAACTACTACTGCATTACAATGGGCTGTTAATGCCGTTAAAAAAGGTGGCATTGTGTCTATTGTTGGGGTGTATGGTCCGCCGTTTAATCTGGCGCCAATCGGAAATATTTTAAACAAAGGATTAACGATTAGGGCAAACCAGGCTTCGGTAAAGCGTTTGCTGCCTAGACTGATTGCTCATGTTCAAGAAGGATGCCTAAATCCGAAGGGCTTAATTACACACAAAATTCCATTAGAGGACGCTGCCGATGCGTATCGACTTTTCTCATCGAAGCTAGATAATTGTATAAAAACTGTATTGATCCCATCAGCTAAAGCCTAACATTATGACAAAGCAACGTAAATTAAAAGATATACCGGGGTGGGGCATGGATGCCGACACGGAAAACGAACCTACCTATCCGATGAAGAACTATACTGGTGATGATCATCACCGGTCTGATTACAAGCGTTCGGCGCCACAACCAAGGGACGTAGAAATCCTAATATCAACCGAACGACCACGCATTAGTGCGGTATTTGGAAATGCCACTCCGCCTTCTGGACTGAGCGGCATGATACGCCGGTACGCTTTTTCAAATAGTGAAGATCGTTATCGTCATTGGTTGCCTTTAATATTTGCAGATAGAATAAACATGTTCGAAGGTTTGGTGGATGACCTTCGCAAAGGATATATTCCGAATATAATTGCAGAGCGAGGGTGGAAAGTGGAGGCGAAACATAACCCGAAGGGCTTCGCTACTAAAATTGCAACCATTGCCATTTTTGGTTGTGTCATTTGTATGATGTTGAAAAAGAAAAAGTAACAGTAAAAAACAAAAGTATGGATAACGATAATAACTTAGGAAATCACCATATCCCTCCGCAAGTATTTGGTGAGCATATGGATGTGGTAGAGCAGCGATCTTTTAATGACCCAATTTCGGCTACCAACTTTTTCAGTTTAGTTAAACAGCGCTTGTTGGATGTGAATAGTTGGGCAGAGTTTGCAGGGACTGCTTCCGCTACCTTTCAACTGGCTGATGCTTTGGGGCGTGAGGTGAAACGGTCGGTTCAAAAGGGCGATTACTTTAGAATTGATATCCCAGGTCCTGGAACCACCACTGGCAAGGGTTACGATTGGGTATTGGTTGAGGACATTATAGAGGAACAGACAGCTACAACTGAATTGTTGGTGCTTAGGGTTCGACCAGCAGATAATCCATTGACGGACAACGGAGATACTGCACATTTTTTAACTGAGCAAGCTACATCAACTTTTACTGTTAAACGTATTGGAAGGGATATCTTTGCAGAAGAACATGGACGTAACGAACAGGCTAATACGTACACCGACAGTACAGTTGACAATATCAGAAATATGATGGTAGGGTGGGCTGCAATGTTAAGATTTTCCTACCCGCAGTGGAAGTCGTTAATGAGTGGGTTGTTAGCGGATCCGGAATAATAAATAATTCCAGATACTTAGTAAATTTTTCTGAACGGACCGTAAGTGATCAATACTTCGGTCTGTTTAAATTTATTTTCGAGCGTTTTTTTTAAAGTGCTCCAATAGGTTTCATCGAGCTCAGGTAACATAAGTTCGTAAACTCTTACATTTTGGCTAATCGTTGTTTTAGCTTGTCTCCAGAAGCCCAACGCGGGTGTCCGTTTATATACTGTAAGTCCGCCGAATTTTGCCAACAGTTCGTCATTAAGCTCCTTAAAAAGTTTTTCCGGAAAGGGTTGTCCTTTACTGGTATTTTCCGGTAATACAAATTCCAGTCTTAAAGCAACTTCGGTGTTATCTTTAGCTTTCTCTACTGCTTTTCGAGCTTCTAAAGCATCAATATCTTTCAGGAATTTTAACTCGTTACCTTGCGCAGAGCTGCAGTTAATAAAAAAGGATTTGATGTTTTCAAGTGTTCCGGGACAGAGGTCTTTAAGGTTTTTAATTTGGTTAGTACTGGGAAGGTATGGTACGGCAATATAGTATTGCTTAATTGAGGTATTGCCACCTCTTTCAATTTCGGTAGTAGGCAGACAACCTATGATATGACATTGTATTTTACAGCCCGTAAAGGTGCTCCCTTCGTTAATCAAAATTACACTTAAAAATTCTTTATTGCTATCTCGAGTTTTAGCGATATAGCCAAAATCGTAAGGAAAGGTAAGTCCCTTCGGCATGGTTTTCCAAAGCGAAAAGACTTCGTTTGTTTCTTCATATTTGTACCAATTTGCGCTCCCTTTTGGTGTTTCAATAACGATGGTATGTGTTCGGGTTTTAGTCATTCCTTACAAGGTGTTTTGATATCAATTCGCTAATAGCTTTTAATTGTATTTTGTTTGAACCCGCTATAAATAGCGTGTTTTAAGCTTTTTAATACGTATATAGCGTAGTATGAATACGTATTTTTTGTCAAAACCTTTACACTTACTTGGGGTTAAGTAAGGAGATGTCGATTAAAGAAAAATACTTATGAAAGTACTCGATAAATACGCTACAGATAGTCTAGCGGCAGTTTTTTATAACGATGCCGTTCAGCTTCTTCAAGAAAGTGGGAAGCCATTTATATTGGGTGGGGGCCTGGCAGTTGTTAACCATACTGGAATGGAGCGCTGTAGTAAAGATTTGGATATTTTTATCAAAGCAGCAGACTATATGACCATTTTGCAGCTCTTCGCCGATAATGGCTTTGAAGTGGAGGTGTATGATGTAAGATGGCTTGCCAAAGTTTTTAAGGATGGCTTCTACATTGACTTAATTTTCTCTTCAGTTAACAACGTTTGCAGAGTTGATGAAACCTGGTTTGAACGTGCCAGTATTGGCAAGTTTGGAACGTATGATGTACTCTTCCTATCAGCCGAAGATTTGATTTGGTGCAAGAGCTATATCTGGAATAGAGAACGTTTTGATGGTGCAGACATCAACCACTTGCTACTATCAGTGGGAGAAAATTTAGACTGGAAGTATTTGCTTGAGCGACTGGATCCGCATTGGCACCTGCTACTGGCAGAGATTTTACTTTTCCAATTCGTATACCCCAACGATTATCGAAAAATTATTCCACAATGGATATTTGACGAGCTTATGTCTCGGGCAAACCAACAATATCAACTGCCTAGTCCGGTGCAACGCGTATGTAGAGGACCACTTATAGACAATACCCAGTATAGCATCGATATCAAGCAGTTTGGTTATAAATCATGTACGATTACAACAATATGAGATGGAAAATAGTATTAAAATTGCAGCATTAGCTGATATTCATGTCACCCAAAACGATAGAGGAAAATGGGACGCCTGTTTTGCAGAAATGTCAGAGCATGCGGCCATTGTTGCTATTGCAGGCGATTTGACCGATACCGGCGATGAAGGTGAGGCAGAAATCTTAGCGGAATCACTGAGGGCCTGCCGAGTTCCAGTGGTGGCCGTACTCGGCAATCACGATTTTGAAAAAGGTAAGCAGAAAGAAATTAGAGCCATTTTGCAAAAAGTTGGTGTTCACATGTTAGATGGCGAAGCTGTGGTGATTAGGGGCGTGGGCTTTGCTGGTATTAAAGGCTTCGGCGGTGGTTTTGGGAAGTATATGCTTTCGATGTTCGGAGAACCGGCGATGAAAGCCTTTGTGCAAGAGACGGTAGACGAAGCCTTAAAATTAGATAGGGCCCTCGCAGCTTTAGATAAAAACGAAGAAGTTGCCGCCAAAGTTGTATTAATGCATTATTCGCCCTTTGCCGAAACGATAGTAGGGGAGCCCGCCGAAATTTTTCCGTTTCTTGGTTCTACTCGATTGGCTGAACCGCTTTTGCGTAGACAGGTAGAAACGGTGTTTCATGGTCATGCACATTGTGGTGTCTTATCCGCTAAAATGGAAGAAGTTGCCGTATACAATGTGGCCCATCCAGTGTTAAAAAAGCACGGTATTGCTTCAGGATATATGATGTTGGAATTTGCTGCCAACCTTACTGATGATTAATTGTAGAAAACTTTTTTAAAATGAAGGGGCTTCCATTAAAATGTAAGCCCCTATATTTTTTGTGCTTTACTAATGCAGATCAATTTCAATATACTCATTAATGCCGAATTGACACAGTTCTACCACAAGGCGTTGGTATGGCTTCAGAATTAGCGACAAGGTTTCACATATTTCCATCATAAGCTCTTGTAAATCTAAGTAGGGCTTCGCCATCAATATTAATCGTCGAGGTTCGGCAAAATCTGCTATAAGTATACTTTCCTGATAATGCGTGAGGATTTCTGTTTTTAATTGTTCTAATTCATCTTCCATACTTTAGCAATTTAGGTTAGCGAAAAAGCGCTTAATAAAGCAAGTGATATTTATTTGCGATCAAGCTTGGGATTATTCCATTGTGCAACTTCTGAAGGTTCAGAGTCTAAAACCTCTTTACTTTTAACTTCACTCATTGTTTTATCCATTTCTCTTTTCTGTTCCAACTCCTCCGTTTTTGGATCTGCTAAATTCGTTAAGCCATCAGTTTCTTCTATATGATTTAACGGTTCCGCAATGTACTCCCAATCCTTGCCCATATTCGGGATTTCTCCTTCGTTCCAAGGTCCCCTTACGTCGTTTCCAACGGACATATTAAAGTATTGCTGCGTAAATCTCGGATCCGCCTGTAGTACGCCTGGTGGGAAATTTGGCTGGATAGTTTCGAGGGCAGCCTCAAACATCTTATAATGCGCTACCTCTCTCGTCATCAAGAATGCTAACGTTTCTTTCACAAAGGGATCATCCGTAAATTTCATCAAATGCTCATAAACTAATTTAGCTCTCGATTCGGAGGCTAAATTGCTCCTTAAGTCTACGGTGAGATCGCCATTAGAATGAATATAAGAGGCGCACCAAGGAATACCTTGACTATTGCTAAGACGGGGTCCGCCGCTACTCAAAATATCAAATTGAGGATTCTCCCGCAAAGCTTCATGGATTAAATTATCCCGTACGGCATTACCGTCTAAGGCTTGCATAATTTCCGATTCGTCGGCTGCATTCTTCAACTCACCATTCACGCCTTTTAACAGCATTTGTATAGTAGCGCCCACAATCTCTAAATGGCTAAACTCTTCCGTTGCGATATCCATTAACATATCGTACTTATCTGGATGGGGCATTTTAGCACCAAAAGCTTGTGTAAAGTATTGCATGGCTGCAGCTAATTCCCCATTTTCCCCTCCAAATTGTTCTAGGAGGATACTCGCGAAGCGAGGATCTGGTTTAGATACCCTTGCGTTGAATTGTAAATTTTTGACGTGATGAAACATAATAGGTGTCCTTTTAATGAATAAAATTTATTTCGGTTAACAACATGTGTAGACTGGGGAGGTGAAACATCACTGCTGCGTATAATCTGGTTTTTGTTTACCATATGTTATATTTTGATTATATAGAAAAGCATAACGAAGGATGAAAAGTTTAATCTTTTAACAGTTCAGGTATTAACACGCCGAGATCTGTATTTTTACGTGGCTACCGCCATACAAGTTGGTATTCGCTGGCGGTTTCTATCTTATAAATAATTCGTTTTCCTTTTTTTGATGATTTGATAAGTTGGTTGCTTTGGTAGAGGTTAAAACGATCCGCATTTTGCGTAGTATTTGAACTTATGGTCAACTTACATGAGTAGCCTGCTGAACCAATTACGTTAAAGCGAACCTGGTTTCCATCTCGTAAAAAATTAACGACAGGATACTCTATAAATATCAAAAAGTCTTCGTCTTTTATTTTAAAGTATTGCTTGGCTGTAATACCGAAAGGCATTCCGGCTCCGTAAACTTCTTGCCCCACTTGGCCTGATACTTCCCAACCGTCTTGTAAATCTTCGAGTGCTACATCGAGAGTAGGATCAATCTCTCCGGTTTTAACTTCGGGCGAGAGGGCATCTTTCGGTAGCATTTTAGGATAGTAATATATCAACCTGCTTGGCGTGTATTTAACAAATTCCGAAAGAAGCAATTTAACTGCAGGTAAAATAGCTATGCCTTCTGCCTCGATGAGATATTCGTAAATGGCTGCGTAGACTTCATATTCTTCGTATGCTGCGGTATAAGGAGCATCTTTCAAGGGATAAATGGCAAAAAATGTGGTGTAGGACTTACTGTGCCCATAAGCGGAGTTCCACAATTGTGTATTCTTTATCAAATTGGCAACCGCCGTATAACTTAGCTTTAAATAGGTTTCTATGCCAGTAATTTTATACAATTTTAAGAGTGCTAGGGCACTAAAAGCGGTGGTGTTAGCCTGATAAAACAAATTAAATCCTAAACCTTTTAAATTTCGTGTAGCTTTTATTGCCTCAGTGAGATATTTTTTTTCTTTGGTTAATTCGTAGGCTTTAATCATTAAATCGGCATAGCCACCAGGGACATCCATTTCGCCACCTTCGCCTTCACAAGATTCGGCTTTAATAACTTGGAGGGTATCCATTTTGTAAAAAACTGGCCACTGGTATTTGAAATTTTTGGCGGCCGTAATGGCATAATCTATCGACTGCAATAATAGTTTTTCGCAGTTCTTATCACCAAAAAGTGCTAGCCTCGCTAAATTCATCAATGGATGATGCAAATACCAAGAGTCCATAACGTTCGGCTTTTTTTGCTCTTCTTCCTCGTCCAAAAGTTTTTCAAGATGCGGCAGCCACCTTACAATAGTCTTGATGTCGTCTTTGTAGAAAGCGGGAAGGCCGTTTCTCATCCTGTCTATCAATTCGCTCTTTTCAACACCTTTCCAGCGCATAAACTCTACCGTTGAAATTAGCACTGCCAACTGTACCATAATCTCTGGCGGGGTTTTGTAATCGGCTACGTAGGCATTGAGGTAATGATTTCCTTGGGCAAAGATCCAACAACCTGAGTGCTGTGGCAAATTACTGGCTAAGTTTTCCGCAATTTCTGGCCAATGGTTATACTTCGTTTTTGGATGGTTTAGATATGGGTAGCAGGCAGCTTGATGGACGAGGTAGTGCTCGCACATTTCATCAATATTGCTAGGAATTTGCTCGCTAAAACTAATAATTGCTTGTGAAATCGTGTAACGTTGCTGAACTTTGAGTGGCGCTGTCGTTGGTGGCAGCGAGAATCCCATCTCGGGCCATTCACCATTCATTAAATCAGCGCCCGAAGTTTGCGTGTCTTCGAAATAGGCATTGAGCGCAGTTAAATCCTGCTGGTAAAACACGCTTCCCGTCTTTGTTCTATTAATACTGTAAAAAATAGAAGCGGTTCTGTTGCCTATTTGTTTCGCATGGATGGTGCCATGTTTAAGTGGCGTCCATTTAGCAGTGAGATTAATGACATCCTTAGGCCAAAATTTAAAATGTGTATCGCGATCTGGTTCGAAATCTACGCTATACCTTAAAATGGAATCTTCGGTTTTGCCCTTTAATAAGCTTAAATTAAAACTGCCCACTGCCGAACCAAGTCGTACGCGGGTAACTTTCTGAGAAGTTTCTGTACCTATAAGCGCTAACTTTGTGTCGCAATAAATTAGGGTAAAAACCGTAATGGTACCACGCTGCCAATGGCAAACTAGATTAAGCGAGTTTTTTGCAAGTCGCAAATCAAATTGATGTAAGGCCATTTTCCAAGTTAATAAAGGCTTAATTGCAGGAATTGCAGTGATTAGCTCCACCGTCCAAGAAGATAAGGGTTTCATTAGATGATTTGCTTAAGAGGTTTAATTTTAAGTTCCACAATATCTGTTGCAAAAGATTGGCTAAGTACAAAAAGTATAGTTTTAGCAATTTCAACCGACTCCAGCATCTCCATATTCCTGATTTTCTCGTTTTTTTCTTCCTGCGGTGCTTCTTGCATGTCGGTATCAACAGCGCCAGGTTCAATTAAGGTTACCTTGATATTATCAGGGTTGAGCTCTTTTCTCAGCGCTTCCGAAAATCCTTGTATGGCAGATTTTGTAGCTACATAAACAGAGCTTTCGGCGTCCCTAGTGTCGGCGCTCATAGATCCAACATGTAAAATGTGCGCACCGTTGCTACCTTTCATGTTGGCCAATGCATAGTGGGTGCAAGCCATATACCCCATTATGTTGGTTTTTACCGCGTATTCAATATCCTCGTAATCACCATCGGTGATAGACCCATAGCCAATAGCAGCATTATTAATCAATATATCCAAGCCATCAAATTCGTCCTTAATTAGCGAAAATATTTTTTCAATATCTCCACGTTTGCTCACGTCAGCATTAATGCCTATGCATTTGCTTTCGCTTCCTTCAATATTCGATATATCTACTGCATTTTTTAGATCGTTGGGATTTCTGCCTACCAACACCAAGTTTACGCCGTAGCTGGCTAATATTTCTGCCGTAGCCCTTCCTATGCCAGTAGTGCCGCCAGTTATTAAAATTCTTTTTCCTTTAAGTCTCGAGGTATCTATTAATGCTGTGTCCATGATAATTTAGGTTAAGATAATTTTGATGATCGTTGATGTTAATAGGGTTATTGAGATTAAGAAATATCCTTTAAGGGAGCTAATGGAGGTCCACAGATGACATTGCCATCTAAGTCGAATCGCCCGCCATGACATGGACAATCCCAACTCATTTCTGCTTTGTTGAAGTTTACGATACAGCCCATGTGCGTACACGTGGGATTCAGGATTTTCAGTAGCCCATGCTTGTCTTTATAAGCAGCGATTTTCTTTCCGTCGAATTCAACAATTTTGCCCTCTTCTCTAGTTAGGACTTTTAGACTTTCAATTTCCTCTACGCCAAATCGATCCGCTACAAAGTGGTAAGCTGCATCTGCGTTTTCTTTCACAAAATCCGAAAATCCTGCGATAGGTTTTACCCGCAAAGGATCAAGTAGTTTTGCCAATTGATTTTCTTTTTCTAAGATAGAATCTAAGATAATTTTACTCGCTAATGTGCCCCAAACCATACCATTGCCATTATAGCCGGTGGCCACGTAAATATGATCTTCAGATGCTCCGATATAAGGAAGACCATCTATCGGGATATAATATTGTGAAGACCATTTATAGGGAATGCTTTGAATATTAAAATAGGAAGTTGCAAAGGCTTCCAATTCTTGAAATGCTTCTTCAGGCTCGCCTTGTCCAGTTTTATGATCTGCACCTCCAATAATTAGAATTTTCTTGCCATCTATTTGGTGCGTTCTAAAATAATGGTAAACGTCTTTTAACTCGTACGTTAAACCATTAGGATATTGGCTTGCATCAGCGAGTTCAACGCCTAAAACATAGCTTCTATACGCTGCGCAACAAACGTTAAATTTAGTTAAGCCCGGAGGAACGTGCGTAGCGAATATTAAGTCCTTGCACTTAAATACCTTTTCATCGGCAGTCACTAAATTGAGGTCATTTTCTTGTTGGGTATCGGTAACGGCAAACCCTTCCAATATATGGCCGCCATTTGCGATAAATGCTTGCGCTAGTCCGTTCACGTATTTGATGGGATGAAATTGATACTGTCCTTCAAATTTCAGTGCTTTTTCAAAAGGAATGGGAAGATCATTTGTTTCGCTTTCGCTCACCGCAACGCCTGCTCTAAGACTTGCCGTATGTATGGTTTCGAGCTGCTGGGTCTCCTTTTCATTTTCTGAATAAAGATAGCCGGGCTTTAGCTCTAAATCGCAATCAATTTGGTAACGATTCACAAAATACTTGATTAAATCAATCGCCTCGTGTGCGCCTTGTGCTACTATTTTCGACGCTTCTTTACCGAAGTTGTCTTCTATCTCTGGATAGGTCAGGTCGAAAAAGGTATTGATATGTGCTGTAGTACCACCAGTAGTTCCAAATCCGATGTTGTATTTTTCTAGAACCAAACAGTTTTTGCCAGCATTTTGTAGCAATAACGCGGTGGTTAACCCCGTAATTCCTGCGCCAATAATAATGGCATCAAAAACACCGTCAGTAAGTTCCGCGGTGCTTAACGAGATAATTGTTGGCGTGTTTTGCCATGCACTTCGCTTTATACCGTCTCTCTTCATGCTTTAGCGTTTAATGATCTTCCTATTCTTTAAAATTATTGCTCTACCTCGGTGTTCACATTCGCTTCCTGCATTGCAATTTCAGTAAGCTTCACGTCCGTTTCTTTTTCTTGGTTTAGTGTTTGCTCGAGCAATTGATTGGCTTGTTCATGTCCCATTAGCGAAGAATAAGTTACTAAGCAGCCGTAACTAGCAATTTCGTAGTGTTCTACTTTTTGCGCCGCCGAGATTAGCGCCGCATCTAATGCTGGATCGCCTTCATATTCTTCGATAATTTCTTCCGCTTCTTCTAACAAACCTTCCATCGCCACGCATTTTTTTGCTCGGGCGGTCATGTCTAAACTGGCAAAAACTTGCTTTAAGCGTTCAATTTGCTCTTCCGTTTCTTTTCTGTGCATGGTAAAAGCATCCTTTAAGCTAGCACTTTGTGCACTGTCGGCCATTTTTTTTAAGCCTTTAAGTAACTGCTTTTCTGCGCCCAAAATATCTCTCAACTCATCGATAAAAAGATCGTGTAAATGTGCGTTAGGCATGTTGCCATCTTGTTGATTTTTCATGATTATTAAAATTTAGGGTTTAATGTTGTTAATTCTTGTTTCGATCTTGACTAACCTTTAGGGGTAAATCACCTTTATCTTTTTTGATAATTTCCATAATGTGCAGCACCTTCTTCGCTTCCATTAAATGGTGTTCTAGTATAGGTAGTTGGGCTTTTGCAAACTGGTTAAGCAATTTATGCTGTTCTACTAACGAAGCCTCTTTAAAAATTTTAACTGCGTCTTCATGTTCTTTTACCATCAATTGGGCATAAAATAAATTACGTTTATCTTCATCAAGAGCTTTTAAAGTATCGAGCGTTTTAAGCTTATGGCTCGGTAAGGTTTGAGGTAAGGTGATTTTATTGCCTAGGGCAAGTTCTGTAAGCTCTTTCTTCGCGGCGCTATGGTCTTTAACCATAATGGTGGCTAAATTTTGCACATCTCTGTTTTCCGTGAGCTTAATCATAATTGCACTACTTTCAATCTCCATAGTGCTACCGATGGCGGCTTCGCGGGCAAAGCTATTTTCCATCCCTTCGTTTAATGCGGTGTCTGTAGTAATCTCTCTAATTTGAGACAAATCATTTTGACTAGAAGGGCTTTGATTTTGTTGGCAGCTGAATAAAAACGCTGCAGGAATTAATGCGATGGCTATACTAAATTTTAGTTTCATGCGATAAGATTTTGATTTCAGTTTAGCAAACAAGCGTGAATTGCGATGGTTTACCACGCAATCAAAATCAAGTAAGTTGATCAACAACATAGGTGTAAATACGTAATTCGATGCACCAAATACGGCTATCATCTTTTTGGAAAACTAAATTTGCGCAGCGTTTACTGGCAGGAATTAGGCGTAGAAAGGGAGATATTTATAATAGCACTACCAACAAGTAATGGGTTGATCTAAAGATATAGCTTGTTTTCTAGAACTTAACCACGAAGTGAGCTCAGAAGGCCGTTTTTAAAATTATGAAAATGGTACTATTGAAAGTTAACCATTGGGGTTTACTAGCGGGTACCAATTTTACGGCTTTTCAATTTTTTGATAAAGAAGGGACCCCCAATATACTGGGAGCCCCAAATTGGAGATTTTATCAAGATAGATATCCCATTTACGGGCTCGAAAGCGTGAAAAGTTTACGAGTGGATGCGTGTAGCGTTAGCCACAGAACTCACTACAGAAGATACCGAAAGTGTAAGTTTTGCAATTAAAGCCAAGTCACCATACGTATGGAAGCGAAGAAGAAGTGGCACATTTCTTAGCAGCAGATGCCACAACTACTATAGAAGTGAAGCGAGAGAGAGATACCCTAACGGCATCGCTTGCGACTCGTAATGAAAGTTTGGATATGCAAACTAAAGCGCAGAGGAACAAGTTGAGGAACGGAGTTATGTACGGATTAGTGGCGATAGGAAGCGCTTATCCGCAATGGTCTTTATTGTTAAACGGAATTATTAATTGATGATTAATGCGATAGGGAAAATACTTATAACATGACAAAAATACTTGTTTTTCAATCTTTATGAACTTTTAACCTTTTTTATCCTTATTGAGAAAACAAAAATAAAGAGGATATGAAAAAGATATTTTGGATTTTTGGTGTGGCGATTTTATTCACTGCATCAAGTTGCGGTTCTAATAACACGCAGAATGAGGAAAACGATTCTTTAGGTATGGATACCGGATACATGGACATGGATACCACCGGAGTTGCTGATACAGCAGGAATGGATAGCATGTACAGAGACAGCCCAGCCCGTTCCGACGGCTCTACAAGTTCGTCTCGAGATCGAACCCAAAATCAAAACAATTCACAAAATTAGAAGTTATGACAGATATTTTTGATAAAAATAGAGAGGCTGTAGACGCCGATAAGCAAAGCACTTTTGGAGAGAATTGTGAATTGAAAGGTGTGCCTCAAGGCGAAGAAGGAAATCCGAAGCAATGTATAAAAACAAGTTCGGGTACAGAAGAGCCCCACTTAGATAGGAGACCTGCTGATACTTTGCGTGACGATCAAAGAGAGGGAGGTGAGGAACAAGCCTCTGTAGTTGCAGGCATTCAAAGTGATCAGCAAAATTCATCAGAAAACGATAGTCGTCCATCAGGACAATATGACGAATAATTTCAAAGCACTACGGGGGTAGGGTAAGGACCGATAGTATCGACCAAAAGGTCGTTATATTGGTCCTTTTTTTGGCTCTTGTGCCAGAGCAGTGAAAATACGTGGGAGTAAAGTTTTCAAAATATTTTTAAAACAAAAAAGCTCTAAAACTTATTTTACTATAACAAAATCAAATTGAGTACTAAGGGTGTTCTCAAGGAAGCTTATATAATTCAATAAAGTTAGTTGTAGTTAAACATTTAATCTAATGATAAACATTTTATTAGTCGAAGATCATAATCTGGTTAGAGAAGGAATTAAAATGCTTTTGGAGCAGGATGCGGAGCTAAAAGTTAAGGCTGCCGTAAAAACCGCACTCGATGGTTTAAAGTTTATAGAAAACGAGACCATTGAAGTGGTTTTAGCAGCATCTAACATTCCAGATATGGAAGGAGTGGAATTTCTCAATAAAGTGAAACGAAGATTTCCTAAGATTAAAGTTATCGTGCTAACCGACCAAAACGATAAACGCTTTATTGCCGAGGTATTTAAAAATAAAGCCGACGGATATTTATTGAAGGATGTATATGCAAAAGAATTAACTTTTGCGGTAAAGTTTGTATCCGAAGGTCTTCAATATGTGTGTGCGGACCTTTCTATGAACTTCGTTAACAGTCTTATAGAGAGTGACAACAATGCTGCGATTAATGTGCCTTCAATTCCTTTTTCTTCTCGTGAAATCGAGATTTTACAGCTCATGGCACAGGGTTATACCAACTTTGAGATTTCTGAAAAGCTTTTCTTGAGCAAAAGAACCATAGAAGGACATAGACAAAGCTTAATTGAAAAATCGGGTTCCCGAAACTCGGCAGCGCTAATCCGGTTAGGCGTTCTTCACGGAGTAATCAAGTAAACTTCATAAATAGTAAAAGATAGAGAATTTGTTTTCGTATCTTCAGTAAAATACGCTTGCTTTATTCAGTTTTGATGGGAGAAGCTTCCAATTTAGAATGTAGACCCTTAAGATATTGATTTAAAGAATTTAAAGAATATACCAAAATTTAGCTTCCTATTTAAGCCCAATTTACTACAAAGAATTATCTACTATATCACAGTATGGAGGTGTAGCTAGTTTTCTAGGGATAATGTACGATGGATTACAAAGGTTCCATTTGACAGGATTGATTATTATTAAAGAAAAATACCAAAATTCTTTTTTGCTGCTTTAGTTATCGTTGGATCAGCTTTAATTCTATTTCTGATTTCTTGTAAGTCAGCATCAGATATTTTGCCTAGGACTCTTGTTGGGTCTTGGGTACTATACTATAAAGCCAACTTGTTGGTATGCTTTTAGTTGTAGTACAATCTGCGAACGAATCGTTATCAAGAAATTCCCGATCAAATGCAAGGATTTTATAGTTTAGGTCAATCCGTTCTTGAGTATTGAAGATATTAGGGTTAATATCTGTGTTTATGAAAACTGCAGCAAAGTGAAGCCTGTCAATAGGTTTTTTGTTGTGTAGAATCTAGTTATGTTACGATGTTTTTATCCTTTTCGCATTCATCTAAAATCTTCGAAAAGCCACCTATTTCATTCAACTGATCCACAAAATGGTTCGAATTATGCACCGCCACCGACCCTTGGAGAGTAAGGAATATTGCCAAAATTACTTTTTTCCATATATGCAAAGTTTTTTGTTCTAAAATAGTCCTGTCAAGGTGTTAGCTACTTTGACAAGACTATGTTTCTTGGGAAATTTAGATGAAATTTTTTCTTGCTAAATCTTCAATAATTGGCTCTATAAGTATTAAGAAGCGATTTAAATGTTCAAAGTATTCTTGCTGATCGGTACTACCCAAAAGCCTTTAGCATTGTGCTAGAGGCTTTTTTGTTTTTAGCTTTTAAAGGATATTTGACGGATTTGGCGCGCAGTTGGCGCGCAGTTTATAAATCTAGTTAATTAAAATCATCTTTGTTTCTTTACATCATTGCTTCTTCAGCCATACTAAAGTAACCATTTTCAGTTACAATCAAGTGGTCGTGAACTTCTATTTCTAGCAACTTGCCTGCCTTCTTCAGCTTTTCCGTAATTCTAATATCTTCACTTGATGGTCTTGTGTTTCCGCTTGGGTGATTATGTGCTAAAACCAAACTAGTAGCCGTAGCTTTCAATGCAGTGGCAAATATCACTCTAGCATCCATTACTGTTGATCCTCCACCTCCTGTAGATAAGTCTACAATGCCTAAAACCCTGTTATTACGATTGAGTAAAATCATCTTAGCCTGTTCAATGTAATTGATAAGGTTTGCATCCCAGTTATTGAGTAGAATGTCGTAGGCTTGCTTAGAGCTTGTAATCTTAGGGCGTTCTTGTGCTTTGAAGTGTGGCTTGTAACTCAATTGCACCTCAGCAACCTTGAATAGTTCTTTCTGTTCCATGTTAATGTATTTAAATTAATGAATGGAACCAGAGAAAGCTTTCTAACCAACTAAGCAAAGAGGCAACGCAATAAATGGACTGGTGCGTGGGAGATGTGGGTTTATGGCGGAACTTCTTTAAGCGTGTTGGGGAGACAAGCTTAAATTTGAGTAATGTGTTAATGAATACAATATTCCACTAATTATCTATTCTCTGGGTGGTAAATAGGAGAGTGAGGTTCTATCTAGACCATTAGCTTTAGAGTGGATAAACCAGTGTAAAATGACCCCTCTCCACCATTCTAAAAAGCCCCCCTTAGCTAAGTCAGTTTGACCATATTGGCCAAAGCAAAATGACCCCTTTGCGCCAATCCAAATTGCCCCCCCTGAAACAATAGGTTTGTTTGTGCAGAATTGGTCTGTAGGAATATGTTTTTGCTTAGCTTTTAGCTGAACAAAACTGTTGATTAAGATGTCCAATAAGCCGATCAAAATGAATAAACTGAGACAGATCATCCGTCTTTACAGCCAGGGTACCGGGACCAAGCGCATACACGCAATGGTGTCGACCTCACGCAATACCATCAAAAAGTATATACGTATCTGGCAGTCCCTGGGCATGAGCTATGAGGATTTCAGTGCCAAGAGCGATAGCGAGCTGGCCGTTATCTTTACCACACCAGTGGCCAGGATCTTCCGTGCGCCACGCATGCAGGTCCTCCAGGGCCTAATGCCGGACATCTGCAAAAAGCTGAAGAAGAAAGGGGTTACCAAGGGTTCGCTCCATGAGGAATATATCGCAGAGCATCCGGACGGGTATGGGATCTCGCACTTCAACAATGCCATAATGGTCTACCTGCAACTCTCCAGGCCGGTGATGCATATCGAACATAAGGCCGGGGACAAGATGTACATCGACTTTGCGGGCAAGAAGCTTGCCCTGTCGGCAGGTGACGGATATCTGCAGGAGGTGGAGGTTTTCGTTGCCATTCTCGGATGTAGCCAACTTACGTACGTGGAGGCGGTGGCCTCCCAGAAGAAAGAGGACCTGATAACCGCCTGTGAGAATGCCCTGCGGTACTTCGGAGGGGTTCCCGAGGCCATTGTACCCGATAACCTGCGTTCTGCCGTAACCCGGGGAAGCAGGTACGAGGCGGTGCTCAACGATGAGTTTGCCGCCTTTGCCGAGCACTATGCCACGAGCATCATTCCGGCACGTGCCTACAAGCCACGCGACAAATCGCTGGTAGAAGGTGCCGTCAAGCTTGTCTACCGGAGCATCTATAACAAGCTGGACAACCGTCCCTTCCAGACCCTTGAGCAGCTCAATGCGGCAATAGCGCCATTGCTGGAGATACATAACAACAAGCTCTTTTCCGGCAGGAACTATTCACGCAGGGAACAGTTCGAGGAGATCGAACGCGAGGCATTGGGTCCGCTCAATCCGGTGGGGTACGAGGTGCACAGACAGGTAATGGTCACCGTGATGAGGAATGGACATGTAAGGTTGGGCGAGGATGTACACTTCTACAGCGTGCCCTACGGCTACATCGGCAAAAAGGTAAAGCTACTCTATACCTCTTCAGCGGTAAAGGTCTATTACAGCTACACGATGATAGCGCTCCACCCAAGGGTACGGACAAAGCACCATTATACGACACAGGAAGACCATCTTGCACCACAGCACCGGTTTGTCTCGGAATGGACGCCGCAGAACTTTATACGGCAGGCCGAAGAGATCCACGGAGATGTTGCCCGTTACATATCAAAGGTGCTCGAGCACAAGCCACATCCGGAGCAGGTCTACAAGTCCTGTTCGGGCATACTGAACTTTGCCCGGCGTGTGGGAACGGTCCGCCTCAGGAATGCATGCGTCTGGGCCGATAACCTTGGCCAGTACAACTACCGCATCATCGAGGAGATACTCAGAAAACAGCTTGACCAGCTGTCCGCCGAGGAACAGACCATAGAGATCCCCGAACATGGAAACATCAGGGGGAAGGAATACTACCAGTAACAATAAAACAATCCATAAAATGAACAGTGAAACATTAGAGAAAATGAAACAGCTGAGGCTGTTTGGAATGTACGATGCATTCAGGACCAACCTGGAATCCTCGGTCAAGGACACCCTGACCGCAGACCAGTTCATATCGGTACTGGTTGCCAGCGAGTGGGACGACAGGCGGAACCGTTCGGTCGACAGGGCCATCAGGGCAGCCGTATTCCGTTACAAGGCGTCACTTGAACATATCGACTACTCTATCGAGAGGGGGCTGGACAGGAACCAGGTGCACAGGCTTGCCGCCCTGGACTTTATCCGTGAGTACAAGGATCTTTTCATAACGGGCTCAACGGGTACCGGAAAAAGCTATCTTGCCACCGCCCTTGGCTATCAGGCATGCCAGAACGGATACAAGGTGCTCTATGTGAATACCGCAAAGCTCATGGGACAGCTGAAGCTGGCAAAGGCCAAGGGCACCATCCTGGCCGAACTGAAAAAGATCGAAAGGGTTGACCTGTTGATCCTTGACGACTTCGGTCTACAGCCCTTTGACCCCCAGTCGAGGGTTACGTTGTTGGATATCATTGAGGACAGGCACCAGAAGCGGTCTACGATAGTGACATCACAGATACCGGTAAAGGAATGGTACGATATAATCGGTGAGAAAACGATCGCTGACGCGGTACTTGACCGGATAGTCCACCACTCCCTGAGGATAGAACTGTTCGGAGAATCAATGAGGAGGAGGAACTCTAAGGTTGAAAATGTATTTTTGTAAAATAACAGTTGTTAAACAGGACTTAAAAGATCTATTCTAAGATGCCTTTTTGCACAACAACTTCTGCTTGTTTCAGGCAACAACTCTGGGGGTCAATTTGAAATTGGCGAGAGGGGGTCAAATTTATTGGTATTTCCACTTCTGCAACTAAAAGTGTCTTAAAAGGCTTTGTTTTGATTTTTATCAAGTAGTTCTTGCGCTTTAAATCAAGTTTCATAAACCATTAATTAAAACGGGCGAATATCTCTCGCTAATTTGTGGCTTGCAACCCTTCGGCTTGCTTTGTTTTTAGGGTGTGAGTGAGACGTGCCATTTCGGATCTTTTGAAAGCTCTTTTTCTTTAGTTATGTGAGTTTAAATTTATTTAGATTTAGCATTTAAGTAAAAAAATGCACTAAACATTTGCACTCTCATTGTAGCATCTTTTATTAAAATTGATTAATATTGATGCTATGATCATTCAACAATATATTAGCACTCTCAATCAACGTTACCGAACAGGAATTAGTAGAGAACATACCTACAGAGGCGATCTTCAAGTGCTTTTAATGGCAATTTTGCCAGATATTTTAGTAACTAACGAGCCTGCAAGAGTTGCTTGCGGTGCACCTGATTACGTATTGACAAGAAAAGACATTCCAATTGGATATGTAGAAGCAAAAGATATAGGGGTTGATCTTAAAAGCAAATCTTTAAAAGAACAATTTGATAGGTACAGATCTGGATTAAACAATCTGATATTTACCGACTATATGGATTTCCATCTCTATAAAGATGGAAGTTTGACAACAACAATTGCAATAGCAAAAATTGAAAATGGAGCTATTATCGGCATTCCAGAAAATTTTGAAACATTCGAAAATCTAATCAAAAACTTTTCGGTTACCATTTCCCAAACCATTAAAAGCCCTACAAAATTGGCTGAAATGATGGCAGGTAAGGCAAAGCTGATGGCTGATGTGATTGAAAGATCATTAGATCATGATGATGAAAACGAGATCAAAAGCAGTTTAAAAAAACAGATGCTTTCTTTTAAGCAGATGCTGATACATGATATTACGAATTCAGCTTTTGCCGATATTTATTCGCAAACTATTGCTTACGGAATGTTCGCCGCTCGTTACCACGATCCAACATTACCAACATTCAGCAGACAGGAAGCATCTGAACTCATACCAAAAAGCAATCCTTTTTTAAGAAAACTGTTCCATGAAGTTGCTGGACCAGATTTGGATGATCGTTTAATTTGGATTGTTGATGAATTGGTTAATATCTTCTTAGCTACTGATGTGGCTGTAATTATGAAGAATTTTGGTAGAAGCACCAAGCAGGAAGATCCCGTAGTTCACTTTTACGAAACGTTTTTAGCGAGTTATAACCCAGCTTTGCGAAAAGCTCGTGGCGTTTGGTACACGCCACAACCAGTAGTTAATTTTATTGTTAGGGCTGTAGACGATATTCTGAAAACAGAGTTTAACCTACCACAAGGTTTAGCAGATACCAGCAAGATAAAAGTTAGAACCAAAACCGTTACCAAAGCAACTGCAGACCAACGTTCTAAAATGAAAGAGGTTGAGGTTGAACATGAAGTACACAAAGTACAAATTTTAGATCCAGCTACAGGTACAGGTACGTTTTTAGCCGAAGTAGTAAAACACATCTATAAAAAATTTGAAGGGCAACAGGGTATTTGGAGCAATTATGTAAACCAACATTTAATACCTCGTTTAAATGGTTTTGAGCTGTTAATGGCGAGTTATGCAATGGCACATCTTAAGATGGATATGCTGTTAACCGAAACGGGTTATAAAGCCACAAGCGACCAAAGATTTAGAATTTTCTTAACCAATAGTTTGGAAGAAGCACACCCAGACACAGGAACGCTTTTTAGTTCTTGGTTAAGTGACGAAGCAGACCAAGCGAATGCAGTTAAACGTGATGCTCCCGTTATGGTAATCATGGGTAATCCTCCTTATAGTGGCGAAAGTGCCAACAAAAGCGAATGGATCATGAACCTAATGGAAGATTATAAAAAAGAACCAGGAGGAAAAGAGAAATTAAAAGAGCGCAACCCAAAATGGATAAATGACGATTATGTAAAATTTATTCGTTTTGGACAACACTTTATAGAAAAAAATGGAACAGGGATTTTAGCATTTATTAATCCACATGGCTTTTTAGATAATCCTACATTTCGTGGGATGCGATGGAACTTATTAAAAACATACGATAAAATTTATACTATTGATTTGCATGGTAATAGTAAAAAGAAAGAAGTTTCGCCAGATGGTTCAGCCGATGTAAATGTATTTGATATTATGCAGGGGGTAAGCATTAATCTTTTTGTAAAAACAGCTACAAAAAAGTCTAACGAATTAGGGAAGATTTTTCATTTTGATTTGTATGGGAAGAGAGAATTCAAATACAGCTTTTTGAATGACAATAAACTTTCTACAATCCCTTACACGCTAATACCGAATAAGACACCAATGTATTTCATGGTGCAAAAGGATTTTGAGGTAGAGACTATTTATGAGAAGGGTTTTCAAATAAATGAGTTATTTCCATTAAATAATGTTGGTGTTGTAACTTCTAGGGATGCTTTTGTGATTGATGATAACATTGAGGTTTTAAATAGTAGATTAAATGATTTTTTCATTTTAACCAGAGACGAGCTACAAACTAAATATGATCTTCGAGAAAACAGCAATTGGAAAATCAACGAAGTAAAAGCGAAAATAAAAACTTTTCAAAGTGATTTAATCACAAAAATATCTTATCGACCTTTTGATGAAAAGTATATTTATTACAGTGGAGATTTTATAGAAAGGGGGCGGAGAGAGACTATGCAACATTTTCTAAGAGGAAAAAATCTTGGTATAGTTGTGGGGAGACAATCAACAGAGGATTATTGGTCTAATGTTCAAATATGTTCAAGTATGATTGATAATAGATTTCATTTTAGCTACAAAGGAGTTTCCTCTGAATTTCCTCTTTATCTTTATCCAGAAAAAACAAATCAGACAACTTTGGATGATAAACCTCAACGAGTTCCAAATCTCAATATGGAAATCGTTGATAAGTTTGCCGAAAGCGCTGGTTATTATTTTTCTCCAGAAGAGCCGGATTTAAGTGATGGAAGTACTGTAGAAACCATGCAATTTTATCCAATAGATATTCTTGATTATATCTATGCGGTTTTACACAGTCCTGCTTACAGAGAAAAATACAAAGAATTTTTAAAAATAGATTTTCCTCGTGTACCATATCCAACCCTAAAAACATTTATGCCTTTAGCAGAATTAGGTAAACAATTAAGGGAATTACATTTATTGGAGAGTGACGAAACAGAAAATTACATCACTCAATATCCAGAAGACGGAAATAATGAAGTAGTTAAACCCATCTACAAAGACGGCAAAGTCTACATCAACGAAACCCAATACTTTAATAACGTGCCAGAAGTTGCTTGGAACTTCTACATAGGTGGTTATCAACCCGCTCAAAAATGGCTAAAAGATCGCAAGGGCAGAGTTTTAGAGTTTGATGATATTTTGCACTATCAAAAAATAATTGTGGCTTTAAAAAGAACGAGTGAAATAATGGGGGAAATTGATAAAGTGATGGAGGTTTAAGGAATGGAGGATTTTAATTATTTCGAAAATGAAAAGTTTAGCGACGAGGAAAAAATGAATACAGCTTTTCAAGTTGTTACAGGTATGCGAGACGTTTTAAATATTGCTTTAAAAAGCAGTTATATTCCAACTTACGAAACCGCTTTAGCTTATATTGAAGACATCTCTCCACAACTTTATAACTCAATAATTAATCATTTACCTGACAAAAATGAAAGCGATTTAGTTAGAAGGTTTAGGGAACAAGCCGAAGCAGATTTTGGAGAGGATGAAGAATTAAATGAAAAAATGGTTAATGCGAAAGCCGTTCTAATTATATTAAAAGAGATTGATAAATGCGATACGACAATTCAAAAAAATAGTATAACGTCAAAAGATGTTACAGCCAATAGAAGTTTTAAGCGACAATTAAATAAAGCACTAAAAAGCTTTCAAACCAGAAATTTAAGTGAACACGAATTACTTAATCATGATTTTTCAATAGAAAATAGATCTGGCTTCAGATTAATAGATTCGGAATTTGATAGAAAAGATTATCGATTACCAAATGGTCATATTCTAAGAATGTACCTCGCACACCCTAATAAGATTGAGCATGTTTTAGGGGTTGACGTAATTTATGAGGTTTATGATTTGAGATTACAGTTAGTCAGGTTTGCGCAATTACAGTACAAAACTTGGAAAGCCTTAACATTGTCTTTTGATGAACGAGAAGATAGACAGCTTCAGAGATTGAGAAATAATACATGTGATTGCAATCATTGTGAAATTCCCAAAGCTTATGCCTCCACAAACCCTTTTCGATTTCCATATTGTTCAGCATTTGTTAGACCTACTAATAAAGTACTAGCGAAAGGATCTAAAATGAAAACGATGGGTGATCATGTTCCTCTATGTAAATTAAATGAGTTGAGAATTAATGATAATCAAATTTTAAAGAAGAGTATACAAGATATTTCATTGACGCAAAATGGATTTGAAGAAGGATTTAATAAATTTCATGTCGGTAGTAGGTGGATGCCAATTAATGATTTAGAAAACTTTTATAAAAAGAGAAAGCTTACTGATATGGTTGATAACATTCGGATAATTGTTCAAGAAGTCGAGTTTGGGGATGAATTAGAAGTTTAGTAAAAATTTAAAACTGACAGTAATATTGACAGTAAAACGAAAAAAGCCTTGTAATCTATTGATTTACAAGGCTTTATTTTTACTCTGGTGATCCCGCTGGGATAATGACTTATTAATCCAATCGGTACTAAATGAGCAAGTTGTGAAAATTATATAATCATCATTTCAATATGGGCACCAAATTGGGCACCAGTTATTTTGATACGATATGATTAGGTTTGGAAGAACAATTTTGTTATTTAGTAAATATAGCGATTATTTGAATTAATAAAATATTTATTATTGAAATGTTATTTCCATTCATCTTAATAATGCTGTTCTATTAATTGTACGATATTGCATTTCGTTAATATATAGATTAGATTATTAATGAACGATCTTTTGATAAATTCAATCTTTAAATTATCCAAAACTCGGATAAAATTCAATCCAAAAATTTGGATTCTCATTTATTTATCGTAATATTGCGATATAAAATTATGGGACTTACAAGATCAGAAATGTTTACGGATGAGCAGAACCAGCTTGCAACTTTATTAAAGGCTATGGCTCATCCCGCACGTATTGCTATTCTTCAAAGAATACTGATTTCTAACACCTGCATTTGTGGTGATCTCGTTGGTGAACTTGGTTTAGCGCAGGCTACGATTTCACAACATTTAAAAGAGCTGAAGAATGCAGGAATTATACAGGGTACGATAGAAGGTGTTAGCGTTTGTTATTGTATCAATCCAAAAACATGGAAATTATTGGAAACACAATTAGGTGCGTTTCTTGGGGAATATAAAGGCGAAACAGCTTGCTGTTAACCTTTTTTTATTCAAATCAATCGTTAAATTGCAATAATACTTTAAATATATAATTATGAAACTATCAGAAATAAAGGAAATCCTTGCTACGGCTGAAGGTGTAAATTTTAAACTTGAAAATGGCAATTCAGTGCCTGAGCATTTCCATGTAACAGAAGTAGGAATTATCACAAAGGACTTTATTGATTGTGGTGGTACCGTACGCCATAAAAAAGTAGCTAATTTCCAATTATGGGATGCCAATGATTTTGAACATCGCCTTAAAGCAGGCAAACTGCTAAATATCATTTCACTTTCAGAAAAGGTACTAGGGATGGAAGATTTAGAGATCGAAGTTGAATATCAGGCAGAAACCATTGGGAAGTATGATTTAGGTTATGACGGTGGGGACTTCCTTTTGATATCCAAAACAACCGCCTGCCTTGCGATGGACAAATGTGGTGTTCCTGCTGAAAAACAAAAAATTGAATTGGTAAATCTTGCATCTGGTTCCTCATGCACTCCTGGTGGAGGCTGTTGCTAATGCCGTTTATATGGAGATCATTAAAATGGCACCTGCTCACTGGGAAGATGTTAAGTTAATTTATCTGCAGGGGATAGCGACTAAACAAGCTACTTTTCAAACAGATGCACCATCATGGGAAGAATGGAATAAATCCCATCTTCCCGGTTTTAGATATGTGGCAATGGTCAACAACATCGTCGCAGGGTGGGCGGCATTGACACCAGTTTCCGGCAGGTGTGTTTATGCCGGGGTAACAGAAGTCAGTGTATATATCCATGAGAATTTTAGGGGTCAGGGCGTAGGTAAATCACTGCTTCAAAAATTAATAATTACAACAGAAAAAGAAAATATTTGGACACTTCAGGCAGGAATATTTCCTGAAAATCTACCAAGTATAGCTCTGCATGAAAAGCTGGGATTTCGACAGGTCGGCTACAGGGAAAGAATTGGAAAGATGGATGGAGTGTGGAGAGATACAGTATTATTAGAACGTAGAAGTCAAATAACAGGTCAAGATTAAATTTAACTATAAATGAAAAAAGTATTGGTGCTATGTACTGGCAACAGTTGCCGCAGTCAAATTGCAGAAGGCTATTTGAGACACTTCGCTGGCGGTAATGCGCAAATTTACAGTGCTGGAATTGAAACGCATGGGGTTAATCCCAGAGCAATTAAAGTAATGCATGAAAGTGGGATTGACATTTCGTCCCATACATCGAACAACATCAACGAATACATGGATATTGATTTCGATTTTGTAATTACCGTTTGTGACAACGCTAAAGAAAGCTGTCCATACTTTCCAACTAAAGCTAAAAAAATTCACTACAACTTTCCTGATCCGGCAAAGGCAACTGGCACTGAAGACGAAATAATGGATCGATTTAAAATGGTCAGCGAAATGATCAAATCGTATTGTTTTGATTTTGTTCAAGAAAACTTAAAAGACGAGGTGATTACCTCATAAACATTATCAGATATGTCAGCAACAAATTGCGCACCCGCAAGTGAAAGAAAAAAGCTAAGCTTTTTAGACCGTTACCTTACCTTATGGATTTTCCTGGCCATGGCTATCGGTGTATCTATAGGCTTTTTTATTCCAACATCTTCAGATTTTATTAACTCCTTTTCCAGCGGCACAACAAATGTTCCATTGGCAATTGGATTAATCTTAATGATGTACCCACCATTGGCAAAAGTTAAGTATGAGCAGATGGGCAAAGTCTTTAAAGATACCAAGGTGTTGAGCGTATCCTTAATATTGAATTGGGTAATTGGCCCGATATTGATGTTCCTACTTGCAATTACCTTTTTACGTGACTATCCAGAGTATATGGTTGGTCTGATCCTGATCGGACTGGCAAGATGTATTGCTATGGTTGTTGTTTGGAATGAACTTGCTGAAGGAAACCGTGAATATGCAGCTGGATTAATTGCGCTGAACAGTATATTTCAAGTATTACTATACAGTGTGTTTGCCTATATTTTCATTACGGTACTTCCGCCATATTTTGGCCTGCAAGGTCTTGATGTGAATATCACTATCTCTGAAATAGCAAAAAGTGTCGGTATTTATTTGGGTATTCCTTTCGCTATGGGCGTGATCAGCAGATATGCGCTGATTGCACTTAAAGGAGAAGAATGGTTTCAAAACAAGTTTATCCCATTTATTTCGCCAATCACCCTGATTGCACTACTCTTTACTATCGTAGTGATGTTTAGTTTGAAAGGCGAACTAATTGTTCAAATCCCTATGGATGTAGTAAGGATTGCCATTCCACTTGTGATTTACTTCTCCATCATGTTTGTGGTTAGCTTTTTTGCGGGACGATATTTTGGAGCTGATTATTCTAAGAGTACGTCAATTGCGTTTACCGCTACAGGAAATAACTTTGAACTGGCTATTGCCGTTGCCATTGGTGTATTCGGTATCAATTCAGGACAAGCATTTGCCGGGGTGATCGGACCACTGGTTGAAGTACCTGCTTTAATTGCTTTGGTAAATCTTGCTTTCTGGTTCAGGAAAAAATACTTTAAAACAGCACCAGCTATTTAATTATTATGGAAGTCGCATTTATCACAACAACATCCTTATTAGCCGCATTTGTCATACTAGCCTTGTTTGACGGGCTATACCTGCACCTTATTCGGTACAAGCTTCATGAACATAAGGAAAGCAGACATGAACATATTTCTCATACCATTAGAGCTATCCTGTTTCCCATCATCTTATATGTACTATATCTTGGAAATTCTGATGGTGCATTCTACATCGGAATGACGGTTGTGATTATCGATATATTGGTCTTAGGTGCTGATGCTTATATGGAAAAAGATAGTCGTGCATTTATGGGTGGATTGCCAAGGTGGGAATACATATTACACCTTATGGTTAATGGTTTTCATTTTGCATCCATGGCGGTGTTTATTGTGATAAAAGTAAGATTTAATGACACAGGAATAGAATTGGTGCATGATTTTCGGTATGTACCGCAATACCATTTATTTACCACCATTGTTAAACAGTTAATACCAGGTGGAGTATTGATAGCATTGATACATTTTGCTTTATTATTTCCCAAACCAGTAGTTTATTACAACAGGATAGCCAGCAAATTGAAATGTTGTTAAGCGAATAATTATGTCTATGCCACTATAATCTTTATAATAAATCCAAAGGAATGAATTCATACGACATCATTATTATCGGGGGCGGACAAAGTGCCTTAGCTTGTGCTTACTTTTTGCAGCGTAGCGGCTTAAATTATATGATATTGGACGATCAACCCATGAGCGGTGGGGCTTGGTTACATGCCTGGGATTCTCTAACGCTATTTTCTCCTGCGGAATATAGCTCCTTGCCTGGATGGATGATGCCGAAGTCTGAAAGTAAATTCCCGTCAAAGGATGAGGTTATAGCTTATTTAAAAGCCTATGAAGAACATTACAAGATTAAAATACAAAGGCCTGTTCTTGTAAATTCTGTCAATAAAACAAGTGATGGTTTTGAATTAGAAACCAATGAGGGACTATATCATTGTAAAATTTTGATCTCGGCAACAGGAACCTGGAAGAAGCCTTTCATACCTGAGATAACAGGTGCTGAACTATTCACTGGACAGCAAATACACTCCGCTCATTATAAAAATTCGAATGATTTTAAGGGTAAAAAGGTTCTAGTGGTGGGTAGCGGAAATTCCGGTGCTCAGGTTTTGGCAGAAGTATCTAAAGTGGCAACAGCAGTTTGGGCGGTACGAAATGAACCAGAATATTTGCCCGATGAAGTAGATGGTAGGGTACTTTTCGATATGGCCTCTGCAAAATATCATGCCATGCAGGCTGGAAAGGAATTCGATGCTTCACAATATAGTTTAGGCAAGATTGTTATGGTGCCCCCGGTTGTTGAAGCTAGAGAACGTAATGCATTGCAATTTAACCTGACTTTTAAATCTATTACCCAAACCGGGGTAGTATGGCCTAACAATACATCAGAACCATTTGATGTGATCATTTGGTGTACTGGATTTAAATATGCGACAGATCACCTGAAATCTTTGAACATAGTTGATGAGAATGGGAATATTAAAACTATAGAAACGAAATCTACAGATGTTCCTGGACTATATCTGGTAGGTTATGGTAACTGGACAGGCTTTGCCTCTGCTACTTTAATCGGTGTAGGCCGTTCAGCGAGGAATACAATAAATCAAATTACAGAAGACTTAAAACAAACTATATGAAAATTGCTCTTTTCTCAGACATTCATGCCAATCTTCCGGCATTGGAGGCCTTTTTTAAAGATGTGGAGACACGAAATACAGATGCCATTTATTGCCTTGGTGATCTAGTGGGCTATAACATCTGGCCTAATGAAGTAATTGATGAAATTCGTAGAAGAGGTATTCCCACTATTGCAGGTAATTATGATTGGGGAAGATTACAGTAGCGTTTTTTGTGATTTCTCTACTATGGTATATTACTGAGTCCGTAAATTGTTTAAGGCAGAATGTATCTCGTCGTGAAATTATTTGTCGTATTTTTTTAAAACATAAAGAAGGAGACATTACTTAGCATTTATAGAAATGCTTAACCAGGGTCTGGATCGCTACAATGACATGGTGTCATCATGCATGCAGAACAATAGTCATTGCCATGCTCAATCCAATTATTGTTATATGACTGTTTATAATTAATCTTAGTTTTAACGTTATCAATGGATTGCGAATTTTCAAAAATTCCAAGAGCTAAGAATCCAAATTCAATTCCTAAATATGAAACTTTACTATTTTCCATTAAATCTTTAACTATTTGGTTCTGTTTTAGTTTTTGTGTGTCCCAATAAGGAGCATATTTTTTTAGTAATGATAAAGTCCATGGTAGGCTAATATTTTCGCTTAATGATCTAAAATTCCATAGTAAACAATATTTTTCTATTAATTCTTCAGTCCATTTTATTTTTGTGGATTGACTCACTAAACTCCAATTAAATTGATGTCTAAATTCTTCTAAGATAAGCTCGTCAATTATTATATTGTTACTAATAATTAATTTATCCCAATTAATTTCATTTTGAAATTCTTTTAAAAATGATATAGTTCCCATCTAATTAGTGTTAATCCCAACAACCTGTTTCATGTAATTCTAATGTGAACTTTTTGCAACTTGGGCAGTAGTATTTATATTCAACCTTGCCATTTATAGCGATTTCTTTTATTAATTGACTTTTATCATAGGAAAATAATAAATGATCACATTTTTTGCATTTAGGCTTATTGTCTTTATAAAAGTCGCCATCTGTAATTGCTTCACATTTTTTACATAAAGCAACATCATATACACCATCACCATCCATTCCAAACCCAGTAAAAATGCTATCCTTTACATATCCGCAATTACATTCAGCTTTTTGAATTTCCCCCATAATCAATAATTTAAAATAAAAAATAATTTGACACCCAATTATATCGCATACATTATCCCATCACATTTTGTACAATTTACTATGAGTTTTTTCCAATCATTTAACGTGTCTAATTTGTAGCAGTCCTCACAAATCCTATCTTCATCCATTACTCCTGCACCTTGCAGTTGCCATGGGGCATTATCTGCTTCGGGATAATCATATCGTAAAATTAAATCTCCATCTGTAACTATTTCTTTTTGTTTCTTACAAATGTCACATATTTTCTTTACGTCCATAAAGTTCATCAGTGAATAATTTTCTTCAATGAAAATAATAGTTTTATGAATACAAGATTTGCAGTTAAAATGTCCTGCAATGTATTTCTTTCCTGAGGTAAAGGGTAGTTCCAGCATCTATTTACTAGGATTTGTTTATAAAGAATACATAAACATAGTTATTGTATCTTGATATTTGCAAATGCTTTTTAACATACTAAAGTCTGGAATCCCATCTTTTGTCGTTAACGGTAATACTGAGCTAGATAAGGAACACTCTTGTCATATTCCTATATTGAAAAATTCAATAAAAAAATTAATTTTTTCTAAGCAACCATTGTTCCTTTACAGTTAGGATAATTCGAACAGCCAGAAAATCTATTATAGGGCCCATTTCTTTCCACCATTAAGCCACCACATAAAAGGCAATACATTAAATTTTCTTTCTCTATTGCAGAGCTATAATCTATTCGCAATTCTTTTACAAACTTACTCTCGTTGTAAATATCATATATGATAAAATTTTTGTGCTTGGCTCTGGTGTTGGCAACATAGAACAGCCTTCGCTCTTCTGAATTCTCGTATCTGTCGCCTTCATGTAATAAGTATTCTAAAATAGGGTCGTCAACAATTTCAGAAGGGAATCCTAAAACTCCAGAATTAACATCTAATAAAATAGCATAATCACAGGTTAGCCCTTTAACAGAGTGTGCAGTATAAAAGATGATTTCTAAATTGGCAAATTCATTTCCTATTTTAGGATTATTAAAATGGTACCTACCAATCAAGAATACTTTGGTATTTGCCTGAGCATTGACGTTCAGCCCTGCTAATATCCTCCTAACTGATGTTCTGCTTAAGTTACCTCTTTCTGAGCCATCCAATCCATTCATATTTAATCCAACAAATTCAAAGGATGGTGCTGGCGCTTCTGTTAATGCGGTTAAATCCTTTTTTAGTTGTGCTTCATTTTTTTGTATAAATCCACTTGTGATATTTAAAATTTCCGTGTTAAAACGGTAGGTGTTTAAAATTTGGGTGTACTTTGAATATCCAAAATATTTTTTAAACTGTGTCAATAGTGAGATGTCACTGCCAGAAAATCTAAATATAGACTGCCAGTCGTCTCCAACAGCATATATCTTCACGCTCGGATTCTGGCTCTTTATTGCTTTTAGTAACTGATATCTATTCAGTGACATATCCTGAAACTCATCAATTAAGATATATTTAAAAGGGTTTTTATAGCTATTATCGTTAATCCCATCAGAAGCAACGTTAATCATGTCATTAAAATCTAAAAGAGATTTTGAGCGGAGGTGTTCCTCGTACTTTGTATAAATAGGCTTAAACACGTCAATGAAAACTTTTAGCCTCTTGTCATTATTTTTATGCAACACATCATGTGGTTGATACTTATTAGATTTCATAAGTCCCAAAAATGTTGATATCAACTTATTAAATTCTTTATAGGTGTCCTGCTTTTTTATAATATCCAATATTTCTTCAGGAGTTTTCTTTATAAATACAACATCTTTTTTTGCAAGTTTTTCGCTTAGTTTTTTTATTAATACGCCCTGTTTATTTTCATAAGAATAAGTTGTAACCAAGTTCGTTCCATATTTTTCATGTATCTGTTGTTTCCATAAAATGCCATTATGGTATCTTTCTTTTGCAGATAGGGTAACGTTTCCAGAAAAATATTTGGGTACGTTTCCATTTTCATCAATGCCGTAATGCTCTATATAAATATCATATTCTGGCAAATAAAAATCTGGCTGGTAACTACCATAAATAGGGTTTTTATCTTCAATTTCTAAAGGATAAAACCTTTCGTACTCATAGCTAACACCATTCAAAAGTAAGAAATTGGCAATTTCAACTTCTTCTTTGCTTTTATAACTAATACCATCAAACCCTATGTTTTTGAAGCTTTTCTCATGTTTATAGTATTGATCACCTGTTTCAAAACCGAAATCATCTCGTTCTGGTCTGCTAAAAAAGGCTAAAAAATTGGTAGCCTTTTTACTAAAAACACCATCACTAAGAAATAAATCATCAAATAAAGTCTGTAGAAAACTAAATAACTGTTCCTCGTTTTCAAATGCAACGCCCAAATTTTTATGGATTTGCATAGTTCTTACAACTTCAAAACCATAGCTATTAAAAGTTTTAATTTTGAGATCTTGAACTAATTCATCGTTTTTTAGATAATTTCTTATCCTTTTACCCATTTCATTCACTGCCGATTTGGTAAAAGATATGACCAATATTTCGTTAGGAATTGCCAGCCCTTTATCAATAAGATAGGCAACCTTTCCTGCTATTGTTGTAGTCTTACCTGTTCCTGCTCCAGCAATTACTAAATTGTTGTCTTCATCTGTTATAATAGCAGTTCTTTGATCATCAGACAACGGATGCGATTCAAGGTGGTCAAATAGGGATTTATAATTTTCTTTTTCTTTATTTATAAATTCAGGATTATATTCCTCAACGATTGCTTCGATTGTTTGATAGTTCGTTTTAAAATTTTGGATTTTAATTTTTTCAACAGCATTAAGGTGTTTGTACTTATTTTCATCTCTTACTTCATTAAAGATATCCTGATAGCTACTTTTAAAGTTTTCTTTATCGTAATTACAAAAATAACAGTCGAAATTTGTGAGGTGATTTAATCTGTTTGTTGCTTCTTTTATTTTGTCAAGTATTTCAGTAAAATCTTTAAGTTGCTTTTTTTTTCTCAATGTTAGTATGAGAAATAGTACAGTCAAAAATGCAATAATGCTAGTTAAAACAGGTGATAATTTCATGGAGAGCCTTACTCGATTGGATATTATATAATAAACAAGATACGTTTTGTTAGCTAAAATATAATTTTACTTTTTAAGTTGATATTGTCTGGATGTATTCTATATCTAAACTATCATTTTACGGGAAGCCATAAAGCTTAGTTAGGGCTAATTAAAAGTAAATATATCTAAACTCCTTGTTTTCTTACACTGAACTTTGGTCGCAGTCTAAAAGTAACTCAGCATGTAACAATATTTGATTATTTTTAACCACTACCTAACAAGTACCCAATAACTACAAAACAACATTCTGAATTTCGTCATAATATTTTAATACACATGTTATGGCAACAATTGAATTTATAACCAAAGAAGATCTTGATCAGTTTAAGCAAGAACTCTTTTCTGAACTAAGGCGACCTGGACAAAGGCTACATAAAATCAGTGAACAAAAAGAGTGGTTGAAAAGCTATGAAGTTCGTAAGTTGTTGAGCATATCGCCTGGTACGTTGCAAGGTCTTCGAGATACTGGCAAACTCAAATTTAACAAAGTTGGTGGGTTGATGTTCTACAAGTACGACGATGTGATTGCACTCGTGGAGGGAAAGAAAATAATTCCCAAACCCTGAATCTAGAACTAGTTAGTTTCCAAAAAGTAACAACGTTATTCAAGGAAATCAACTAAGAAACGAACCATAATATTTTACAGTTTTAAGTTCCAAAACCAATGTGATTTCGGTTACGTGTAAACACCCTTGTGTTTGGCAAGATGTATTTTCGCATGCGCGAAAAAATCTTGCCGCCCTTGAGGTCGGGGATTTGCTCGGAACTCGCAAATCTTGGAACTTTCTTAAAGTGATAGGTATGCCAAGGAAAAAGCTTAAAAATGAAGCCGAAATACTCAGCCATAATTTGATAGTTAGGGTGGATGCAGCCCAGTTTAATAAGCTTGAAAAACTTAGGATAGAAAGCAATTGCCAAACGGTCGCTGAAATTGTACGCAGGATACTTTCTGGCAAGAAGATCAATTGCTTCTATACAGATGTAAGTATGAATGCGCCCATGGAAGAACTGGTCAGTATCAGAAAAGAACTGAAAGCAATTGGTATCAACATCAACCAGATTACCAGGACATTCAATCAGGAGAAGGCCTCTGAAAACAACAGAAATTATTATGTACTGAAGGTGGCAGATTTGTATAAAAAGGTCGATCAAAAGGTGGATAGACTTCTGTTGCTCATTACAAAACTTACCGAAAAATGGTTGCAAGGATAATCAGTGGCAAAAGCATAAGGGGATTGCTTAATTATAATGAAGGCAAGGTCAATAACAATGAAGCAACTTTAATCTTGGCTAGCCGTTTCGGAACTGATATTGAAAGGCTGGACTTCAATAATAAACTCAACCGCTTTGAGCACCTGACCAATCGAAATATTAAAGTTAAGACAAATGCCCTGCATATCATGCTCAATTTTGATAGGAGTGACAAAGTTAATACTGAATTGTTCCAGCAAATAGCATCTTCTTATATGGATCGTATTGGCTTGGGAGAACAACCATTTTTGGTTTATCAGCACAAAGATGTTAGCCACCCGCACATCCACATTGTGACGACCAATATACAAGCGGATGGCAAACGTATAGATGTTCATGGACTTGGAAGAACGTTGTCTGAAACGGCAAGAAAGCAATTGGAGATTGAGTATAATCTGATTAAGGCTGAAGGCAGAAATAGGAGTGAGGCAATTTCAATAGCAGCAGTTTCGATAGAAACAGCCAACTATGGAAAGTTGCCAACTAAGAAGGCAATATATAGTGTTGTAGCTGAAGTGATGCGAAGTTATAAATTTACCTCTTTTGCAGAGTTTAATGCAGTTTTGAAGCAGTTTAATGTTGTTGCAGACCGTGGAAAAGCGGAAACGGTGATGTTCGAAAAACGGGGACTTGTTTATTCCATCATTGATGGAACTGGTAATAGGGTTGGTATCCCTTTTAAGGCCAGCGAATTGGCAACAAGACCGACATTAGACAATGTAGAACAGGAGTTCAGGCGGAATGCTGAAAAGAGAAAACCTTATATAGAAGGGCTCAAAAAACGCATCGAGCATATATTTTCTAAATATGAGACCATAACAAAAACGACTTTGGTAGCGGAGCTTAAAAATCAGGGAGTTGCTTTAATATTCAGACAGAATGATCAGGGGCTTGTTTATGGCGCAACTTTTATAGACCATAAGAGTAAATCAGTTTTTAAAGGTAGTGATTTGGGTAGGGAATATGGTGCAAAGGCACTGCTGGATCGCTTGGGTAACACTGACAGACCTAAAATTTATCTTAAAACTAGCGAGCAAACCAAATCTTATCTGGGACCTATTCCACAAACCAATTATTTAAAAGACTTGATGGGAAGTAATAATACTGACCAAGTACCAACTATTGGACAAAGAAAGAAGAAGCGAAAAAAACACAAAAGTTTTCCTCGTTAAGGAAAATACTTATTTAATATAATTTAAATAAACAACCATGAATACAGGAGAGGATGCTCAAGGGCTCAGGAAAATTGTTGATTTTACTAGATTTATCAGCGTTATAATTTTGGGAATTCATTTTTACAGCTTTTGTTATGAGGTTTTTAACGAATGGAGCCTGACAACGGAGATCACCGACAGGATAATTTTGAATATCTCAAAGACAGCAGTTTTTAATCATACCACGAGTGCAAAATTGGCCTCATTGCTCTTTTTAGGAATATCCCTAATTGGTTTAAAAGGCAAGAAGGATGAAAACATACAGCTTAAATCAATCAGTAAATATTTGTTTTCGGGATTGGTATTATATTTTACCAGTGGGCTTTTCTACTATTTACATCTGGCTCAAGATACAACTGCAATCCTGTACATAACAGTAACCGTAATTGGTTTCCTGCTCATCTTATCTGGCGGAGCTATGCTGTCGAGGTTGATAAAAGAAAAACTCGATAAGGATATCTTTAACGACGAAAACGAAACCTTTCCACAGGAAGAGCGGTTGCTAGAAAACGAGTATTCCATTAATCTTCCCGCTAAATACAGATTGAAGAACAAAACAAGGGACAGCTGGATCAATTTTATCAATCCATTTCGTGGTATGTTGGTTGCTGGAACGCCAGGTGCTGGAAAATCCTATTTTGTAATCAGGCATATCATAGATCAACATCTTAAGAAGGGATTTTCTATGTTCATTTACGATTTCAAGTATGATGATCTAACCAAAATCGCCTATAATAAATTATTGAGATATCGTAAGAATTTTAAAGTACAGCCTGCATTCTATATTATTAATTTCGATGACCTGAACCGAACGCATCGGTGTAATCCGCTTGATCCTGATGGTATGGAGGATATTACCGATGCTACAGAAGCAAGCAGAACCATTATGTTGGGACTTAACAGGGACTGGATAAAGAAGCAGGGAGATTTCTTTGTAGAAAGTCCGATCAACTTTTTAACTGGTATTATTTGGTACCTGCGTAAATATAAAAATGGAAAGTACTGTACTTTGCCACATGTAATCGAGCTGATGCAGGCAGATTATGATCCATTGTTTGCTATTTTGAAAGAAGAAGAGGAGATTAAGGTATTGATTAATCCATTCGTTTCCGCGTTTCAGAATAAGGCAAGGGAACAATTGGAAGGGCAGATTGCCAGTGCAAAAATTGGATTGGCGAGATTGTCGTCACCGCAATTATACTACGTACTTAGCGGTAATGATTTTACCCTTGATGTAAATAACCCGCTAGAACCTAAAGTAATATGTGTAGGCAACAATCCACAGAAGATACAAACTTACGGAGCTGTGCTATCGCTTTACATTTCCAGAATGATCAAACTCGTTAACCGAAAGGGACAACTAAAAAGTAGTCTGGTATTTGATGAGTTTCCAACGATTTATTTTAATAATATGGATAGCTTGATTGCCACTGCCAGAAGCAACAAAGTTTCGACAACATTAGCGGTTCAGGATTTTAGCCAACTTAAAAAGGATTATGGCGCAGAGCAGGCGGATGTGATCAGTGGGATAGTAGGTAACATCATCAGTGGGCAAGTAACTGGAAGTACCGCTAAAAAACTATCCGAGACTTTTGGGAAAATTATGCAGGATAGAACAAGCCTCAGCATTAATAGTTCGGATACATCCATTTCTAAATCAACTCAACTAGAATATGCAATACCAGCTTCGAAGATCTCATCCTTATCTTCGGGCGAGTTTGTGGGCATTGTTGCCGATAACCCCGACCAGAAAATAAAGCTGAAGATTTTTCATAGTGAAATCCAAAATGACCATAAAGCAATTACTGTAGAAGAGGAAGCTTACCAAGCTATCCCAGTAATTAAGAAAGTAAGTGATACGGATATCCAAGAGAATTATCTAAAAATCAAGGCTGATATTGAATTGCTATTTGAAATTGAGCTCAAAAAAATCGATGACAGAAAGCCAAAGGATGAAAGTAGTAAGAATCAAAAAACAGTTAGTGAAGATTTGGTAGGAGAGGAATCATCTAGAAATGGACAATCTATTTCTATGTAGTTATTTTTTGAATAATGGCTAACATTGGAAAAAATTCAGAAAAGGTAGTTCACCTGTTGCCAGAAAGAAGGTTGAAAAAGTAGAGACATTGTAAAATGAAGGAAGACATATTGAATTTGTTCGTCATGGTGTGAATGATGCACCTGTTATCGCGCTTGCGGATGCGGGCATTGCGATGGTTGGTCTTGGAAGTGATGCGGCTATCAAAACAGCTGATATCGTGATCCAGAATGACCAGATTTTGAAAATAGTCTCGTCATTAAAGATCGGTAAGATTACTAGAAACATTGTTTGGCAGAATATCATACTTGTAATGACGGTGAAGGTGGATGTGTTGTCTCTGGGTGCTTTGCCAATCTTTGGGAGGCTGGTATAGCTGACGTGGGTGTTGCATTTTGGCAATATTAAATGCAATTAGAATCCAGAAGAAATCTATTTAATGTAATAATTAAAGAAAAAATAAAGGTTAAACAAAAGTCGAAACGCAAGTTGACAACTGCATATGTTGTCAAGATGACCTTTTTCCCATTTAATGCTGATTATCTGGGCATGCAGCCATATTTAAGATCTTACATTTATGGTATAGCCAATCAACCAACTTAGGTTTACACAAGCTGCAAATATTCTCATAATATCTAATCAATATTCCTAAAATCAAACAATCAGAAAATTTATCCCTAGTAGAGATATACTTTCCAATTGTTTTTTATGTGAACCTCACTGACATTTTCTCGGACTACTTTGTATCAGATTTAAAACGTATAGTTAATTTGGCTGATGAATTAGATGGCAAAAAATGAAAGTTCTCTAGTGAGTTTTTTGTGAATTCACTACTAGTGAAGTTTCGCTTCACCCGTGAGTTAGTCAGTAAAGGCAGCTCCAATATCTATTGTGGCGCCAGAGCCGATGAGAACAGTAATTGCCATTCTTTAGTCCTTTATTGCTTTTAATCGATCTCCCTGCTCTTGTTTTCCAAATCTTCGGCGATGAGGCATTTTTTATAATATTTGACAGCCCTTTTTGCCCAGTTTTTGATTGTTGGGTTAAGGTGTGAGCTAAGTTGGCTTGTCAGCTCCAGCAACATCTTGAAATACCACTCCGAACCGCCAACAGTTCCAAAGGTTCCAAGGTTTGCTGCAAATTCATCGAGTACTTTTTCGTTGTTCCCGAATTTGTCTAGGAACAGTTTTGCAAATGGATGGATGGATATTTCCCTTGAAGCTTTTCCTGTCTCAGCATCTTCGACCTCTACACCATGGGCAAATGGGATAATGTTTGCGAGCATGATCCGTCCCCTTTCGTTCTGGGACGCCCAGTCGATCATTGCCTGGAAATTTTTCGGGAACTTGAATAATACTCCTTCGTGCCCGTTGTTCCCATTTTTAGTACCAATCATAGACTTAAGATATTGAAGAGTGAGGTAATCTGAAACCAGTGCATCTGAAATAGCAGGCCAGGAATCTTCAAAGTACTGGTCGAACAAAACCTCAAAAACCCCTACAGCGTCATTGTCGTAGGCATAGCTGAAATTCCGATGGTCGCTAAATTCTGCAAGGTGATTTGAAACGGACTTGGCCAATTCATTATCCTGCGTATTTTTGAGGAGTTTAACAGCAGTTTCACCCCAATAGAAGGATTCAAAATTATTCAACCTGGACAGTAACAAGTTGGTTGAGATCATTAGCTCCCTAAGTTTTGTATGATACCGAGCCCAATTTTCCTCATTCTGGAAACACTGCATAAACAAAATCGAAAATGCAGTGGTTTTTCCGTCGGCTCCATAGCTGGCAATCTTGTCGATAAAGGTATCCACGTCATTTTCATGAAGGTACTGTAATGGTTTGCCATACCTGAAATAATCCATTATTGTTATCGGGTGTCCGTGTTCGTCCACCAGCTTAAAAAGCTGCATCAGCTGTTCGATCGGAAATTCAAAATGCCTAGTGAGGTGAAGGGAAAGCCAGGATTGTTCGCGACTTGCTATCAGATCATGGAACAAGTGTAAATAAAAATCAGGCCGATCTATTCCTGATGCCACTCCGAAAAGAAAGCCAGGATTTTGGGTAGACTTTTCTATCTTTTTGAACGCGTTTAGACTTTGCTCGACAATTTGTTCCCCGTTTGGATCGAGCTGGCCTATGATATGCCCAAAACTGAAACCCTGTCGCTGTTCTCCGTTAAGCAGCGAAGGAATGTGGTCATACCAATCGGTTTGATCGTTTATAAGTTTCCTCGCAAATTCTTCCGCATCTAATTGTTGTTTGTAGATCGACTGTCCGTTTCGATGTATTGGCGGCTCATGGGTCCACTCAGGCAAGGTCACATTTGCAAGAAATGCTTCTGCTAAACTCTTGGGCTGAAATTCTGACAGGATTTCGTTGATCTGGTCAATATGGTTAATTAACGCACTTTGTTCGTAGCGCAACGCTTTTTTAAGTTCTGAACGCACATCAAGCCAAGCTTGTCCAGAACGGTTAGACACTTTTTTTAATGCTGCAATTATCATATCAGGATTATGTTCAGATGAAAGCGTTCTGATCGCTCTTGATAAAACCTTTAATGCACGCTCTGCTTGGTGGGAATTAGAGTTGATGATGAGAAGAAGAATAGAAATAATGGCCTCCCAATAGCCGAATATATCATCCCAGGTCTGCGGGGTGTAATCGACCAACCTGTTACTGCTGCCTTGATTTTCTGCCCCACCGCTTCTATGGTGTTGACCTTGGGGAATGAAGGTGCGGGCCATACAGGAAATCGCCACGTCGATAAAGTCATCATCCTCTGTTTCTATCGCCCATCGAAGCACTGAAAGCCTCTGGTTATAATCTGCCTCGGTACCACCAAGAAATCTCTGGAACACTTGCGTGATCTGACCAGTTGCATTGTTTGCCCAGTTTTCATTTTCGCTAACGGCCAACTTGAAAAGAAATTTCGCTGCCTCGTCAAAAGTCTCCTTTCTGAAAACCAGTTTTTCAAGTGCCCAGACGATATTTCTTCTAGCATCAACGATGTTAAAAAGTTCGGCTTTGGACCAATTGCCAAATGCGTGCAACAGGGATTGCAAGGTAGATTCGGGGTTCACTTCCACAACATAGCGAAAGAGCAGTGAACCCCACTCAGTGTTTAAAACTTCCGCCGATCCAAAAGGGCTGCTGATGCCCCATAATTCTTCTACAATATCTTTAGCCTTATCTAGCTGGTCTAGGTTGGTCAACCTTTCGAGAAAACGTTTTTCCAACTGAACCGTCCTTAGTTCTTCGATGATTTCGCGGATCTTGGCAAATTCGGTAACGGTCAGCCACTGCGCTGCAAGCTGTATGGCAAGGACTGTCGGCTTCACTACATAGTACATGCCACGCTGTTCGATAATATCTTCATTCTTGAAAGCCTGAAGTGTTTCTCTAAACTGGGTACTTGAGACAACATCATCGCAAACTTTAGTTCGGATGAATTCCATTTGGGCCTGAAGGGATTTGCGGTGGGTTTCGTTGATTACAGTAGCAAAGCTATCATCGGTAAATCCGAATGCAGAAAAAACTGCGCAGGCACGTAACAGGTTATAAGCCGCCTTATCTGGTTTCTTCAGCCCGAAGATCAGCTTTTCGAAAGCTCCTTCTTCAAAAAATTTGTCAAATTCCGTGATTCCGTTTTTCTTGATGATATCACAATATCTTACTGCCATCCAGGGATAACCCTCACATAAAGTTGCCACATAGTCGATGTCCTGGGGAAGGTAATTGCCTCCTAGTTCCTGATTGACGATTTCACGGACCAGCTGTTTCTGTTCTCTGCGATCAAGTCTTATCTTCGAATCGGTAACGGCATTGCTATCGTCATAGCCTATGGTGACTAGTTTGAGCTCTCCCTCGGCGTTGACCAGTTCTGCTAGTGCGATATGTCTGTCTTGGTCACAGTTATCAACGACGATGATACCTCTTTGTTGGCTGCGATGGGACTGGATATAGCTGTGCAGAATTCCATATTGGTTTTCAACTGCTACGTCGCAATAAACAAATTGTGCGTTCAACAGTTCTGTCTGTTTATCTACATTTCGAAAAGCTTCGAGCACCATCCTTGTTTTTCCAATCCCTGAATGCCCTATGATCCGTATGACCTGAGTGGTATCCAAGCCATCTCTTAATAATTTGATATGTCCAGATAGTGTTGGATCCGTCTGGTAGGAGTGCTGATATGTCTTCTTGTCCCTAGCAACAGCTTCCCAACTTTTAAAGCCAGAGGGTTTAGTAACCCCACTAAAACCGAGCAGCATGTCCACTGCCGATGCATATTTATTTGTCCAGTCCTTAATGGCATTTCCATCATAGACTTGGATATCCATGGTAGCATGGTTAGATTTTCCTGCCTCTTTTAAAGCTTCTTGCATCTTAGTGATTCTCGCCGCTATTAAGCTCGGATTAAGCGGCTGCTTTGTGAAAAGCACATAACTTCCATCTGCATCCACCAGTTTTTCTATCTCCACTTTGAGTTTTCTCGGCTGTCCGGTTACCTCTGGTAACAACATCTCTGCCTTGCACTCTGCGGGGGAAAGTTCGGTCGCCTTGTTTTGAAAACCTGTCCAGTTTTTCTTGAGGTAATTCGTAGCGTTGGGTCCATTTACCCATTTGATATGACCATCTATTCCTCCGTCCTTGGATTTCTCATTTTCTGGTACAGATATGTCAGGGTCGGAGATATTGTTGGTGCTGGCCTCCAGTTTCAGCAGCAGAAGCAAAAGACTGCCCAACTGTCTTTCGTCCAGCCGCTCAACATGGCTTATCGTGGTTTGATTGATCGAGTACATATAACGTTACTTAGATACGTAAATATACAGCTTTGCTTCAATAGATAACAAATATCCAAAATTGACGATCGGAGATTTATGTATCCGATTATTTAATGAGTGGTAGGGTAAACCTTCGTGAATGGCCAATATACTGCCGTCATACCCAAAACTGCCCAGTCTTGATTTTGAGTGTTCTATAGGAGTTTTTGATTGGTGTTTTCGGGATTTTGTTTTTTTGAAATTGCAATTCCATTAGCAACTCCATTCTTCGGTATTTTCGATATAGGTTGAGCAGTTTTAAAATTCTTTACTACATAAAGAAGCGGTAGTTATATTTGTTGTTTATGATATCTGGTACTCTCTTGACCACGTTTGCAAAGTTTAAGGAGTAACCAAGGGTCACAGGAATGTTTTTGTAGAGTGTGTTATTATTCCAGTCCATTTTAGTTAGTGCGATAATGCTTGAGCATGTCTCGTACCATCCTCCGGTTCCTGAAAACCTTCTTATTAATATTGGCCTGGCAATTGGTGTCAATGCGCCCTCCTTAAAAATCTCCTTTCCGTTTTTTGTCACACCCATAACCGCTCCCTGTGTCCAAAGAAGACATTCATTGTCACTAATTGGGAGGTATGTTCCTCTTTCACATGAGTACCCTGCGGCATACTTTTTCTCATCGAATCGAATACCCCGCCATGGAACACTTCTGATAAGTTGTACCAGTTCAATTTCGGTATTACCTCCAAAGGCATCAAAACATCCCATAGCCTCTTCCTCCCTAAATGGTGTAGTTTTATGGACAATAATCTTTTTTGGGATTTTGCCAGCATGGCTATCCTGATAGATTTTAAGGCTCTGGGACATTACGCCGTGCATCTCCTGATAGGAAAGATAGGGATTGCGCTGCTCATCGGTGGTGAAATCTTTTGTATCGTAAGCAATGAATTCAAAACCAGTTCCATCTGGGTCGTAGACCTGACTACAGCAAGTAGTATATTCCGTTGAACCTGTGGGCAGCTTTTTCATTGCGTAACTTATTCCGATATAGGCTTCATCCTTGTTAAGGTCGTTAAGTTTCCATGGAACACCTCCGGCCTTTGCATATGCAGCAACACTTAATCCCCACATAACATTCGCACGGCAGTTTCTTTCCAAGGCCCTGTCATTGATAATCTGTATGGCAATACCCAAAGGAGCCGCTTTTGCCTTTAGATAATCGTGAAGGTCAAAATGTTCCATTAAAAAACATTTTTCAAATGTTCTTGGTAGATATATGTAAACTAGCTTGAAATTTGCCCTTAACGGAACAAGTGAGCCGATAGCCTCTACAATATAGTTTGCCAGTTCCATATAACTGTAGTTCAAAGCTACGGTTTCTGCGTTTTGTGGCAATTCTACTTTAAGATCTTCTGTCGGGGGCGTGATTGGAATACCAAATGTCTTTTGAAAGCCTGGGTAGGTAGGGTAGTATTCCTTAACCTCAACGGGATTGTGGGATTGTTCTAATTCAGCAATCAATGAAGCTATTTTATGCGAAAGCCCGTTGGGGGTTATACTCGCCACTCTTATTTCAGAAAGGTAACCATATTTTTTGCCGTATGGTCCATATTCGACGAGTCCCCGTAATGGGTGGATATCTGTTTTATTGTCACAGAATACAAGTAGAGGCTCGGGAATAATTTTATGATTTGATAACTTATTTGATGCGCTCATGATTAAGATCTGAATGAATAGGCGGTCGTTGTTTTAATGTCGAATGTTGGTCGATTTCCAACATCGTTTCCATAAGGACTTATTTGAGTAACATCGGCCATTCCAAAAAGTATCTGCTTCCAAGCGTCCAATAGGCTGTTTTGTGTGCTGTTGTACCTTTTTATCTTTTTTCTGTCTAAAAAATCAATACAATCTTTTCGGCTATCCCTTGGTTCAACCCAAATATCAGGCGCTAACAATAGCCAGAAATTTCCATCAACGTATTCCAATGCTATTTCAGCGCATTCCATCCAATATACTCCATCCTTATTGGGAACCCTACCACCCAAGTTTGATGCTGGGATATGTTTTTTGGTTGTATTATCCCAAGTTCTTAGCGCATTCTTCAGAAGTGGTTTATAAGTTTCAAAATTACTATCCTTCAAACTTGCGACAATGAAATATTTTTGATGACGTTGCTTTAGTTTCAAAGGCTTGTTGAAGCAAAGCGACCTCGCAATCGCCTTGGTTACAAAGGAGTTGAAAAGTGAGTCGCTCCGAAATCTTTTTAGATTTTCACTTATATCGACAGAAATTGTCTCTTCTATTTCTTCCTCTGGTATAACTTTGTATATTTCTTCCAATGAACCCCATGCATATATTTCCCTTTCGCTGATGATCAGGGCCGCAGAATGGGCATCTTCATATTTTGCTTTGAGGTCGGTAGGTGTTACAGGTACTTTAGTTTTTAGTATAAGACATTTTGTAGGCATTTTCTCGATTAAAAAGGCATTTGTTCTGACAAGTGGATAATTTACTGTACCTACGTATCTGTCTACTTTTGGGTCTTGATATAAAGACCGTCTAATTTTAGAGTTATATTCATTGTCTTCAGTTCCAATTGTTTTCCAAATTCTTCCCATGAGTGAATCAAATGTGTCAGATTCGATAATATGAGCATTGATACCCTTCGCTTTAGCATTCTCTATAAGTTCATTGACTCGTTGGTATACATGCCCTTGAACAGAGACCATCCAGAACAGGCCTTTTGGGAAAGCATTATTTGCTTCAATGGCTTTTTCGAATGCAGCAATGACATTCTCATCCCTACCACTATATCCCGAAACTACAAGTCCGTATCTTGAACAAGCATTAACAAAGTTTTGTTCAACCTCTTTGTTGTTTTTCTTAAGGTTTTCGGGCAAATTTTTCATTTCCTGATAACGAAAGTCGCCATGCATTTTTACGTATAATGGGAAATTTTCATCATTCAATGCATTTAATGCGGCAGCTGAGCCTTCCAAACTGTAAGAATGTAGGTCTTTTCCGACAGTCAAAGAATAGGCGTTTTCTAATACCGAGTCAAAATTCGTGGTAAAGATAATTCGAGCCTTTTCCATCGCAATTAATGCAGACAGTATCCTGTAGCCAGAATTTATGGAAATCTTTGATGGATCCAATATTCCAGCAATGTAATTTTGCTGGGTTTCAAGATTGTCACCGAATACAAGTTTGAAATAATGTGCGTATTCATTATCTGCCCATAGTTTTGGGTTCCCCTCTGCCTCAAGATAGTTCTGTATTTTCGACTGGACCGCTTCATTACTGAGCTCATTGTCTGTAATCTGCTGTTGTTGTTTCAAGCAATAATATTTGCGTTTTAAGTCCCAGATAATGTCGCTAGCAGAAGGCATTCCGGAAGACCTTGATGCGCCAGCGCCCAGTAACCACATGATTTTTGAAGCGTTTAAAGAATAATGGATTAGAAATTCGTCGAGCGTCATTAATATATTCAGTTTTAAAATTGAAGATAGACAAAGCTTGCGTCTTATTTAAATAGTTTGCTAACTTGTTGATAATTAATCTAGGTTATCGACCTTCCAATATTAAATCAAAGGATGTCTTCCATCAAGTATTGAATTCCTTTTTATCATTCCCTGTATGGATTATTAAGAGAGATAATCTCTTTTTCTTTGTTTTCAAAAAACACTTTATCAGCATTTAGAGAAAAAACAATATTGGAATGATTATTATCGACCACCGTTTTAGTTGGTTACTACATAAGTAATTTGAGATTTTAAGGGCTATTGCAATATAATTATTGTAATCATCACGTGTAGGTAATTAATCAAATAAGAAGCGTTTTTTTGATATATTAGCAAATTATAATCCCAAATTTGGGGAACTTAGGCCATAAACTCTCCTCTAGAAATGGACTATAATACTAACTTATTAACAAACGATTAAAATATAAAATGGCGAAAACCGACAATACCACATTTGAGCAAAAACTTTTTAAAGCTGCAGACAAACTTCGCAAAAATATTGATGCTGCCGAGTATAAACATGTTGTATTAGGTTTAATATTTCTAAAATACATATCCGAATCGTTTGGCGAATTATATGAAAAACTAAAAGCTGACGAATATTCAGATCCCGAAGATAGAGACGAATATTTAGCTGCCAATACGTTCTTTGTACCTAAAGAAGCACGTTGGAGCCACATACACGCCAATGCTAAGTTGCCAACTATTGGGCAAACCATCGACGAAGCGATGGAAGCCATTGAAAAGGAAAATAAAGAACTAAAAAACGTTTTGCCTCAAGTATATGGTAGGGCTAATCTCGATAAGACTTCATTAGGAGAATTAATTGATCTGATTTCCAATACCGAATTACAAGTAGAAAGCGGAAAATCTAAAGACCTTTTTGGTAGGGTATATGAATATTTTCTAGGTGAATTTGCTAATGCCGAAGGAAAAAAAGGCGGACAATTTTACACCCCAAAAGCCATCGTAAAGCTGATGGTTGATATGATAGAACCCTACAAAGGGAGAGTTTATGACCCTGCAAGCGGTTCTGGAGGTATGTTTGTAATGAGTGAAAAATTTGTTACCGAACATAGTGGGAATATTCAAGACATTACCGTTTACGGACAAGAAAGCAACCAAACAACGTGGAAACTTTCTAAAATGAACCTTGCAATTCGTAACATCAACTCCAAGTTTGTTGCGTGGAATACCGAAGGTACTTTCTTAAAAGATGCACACCCAGACTTAAAAGCAGATTATATATTAGCCAACCCTCCATTTAACCAAAGCGAATGGGGCGTTGACATTTTGCAAGAAGACGGACGTTGGAAATACGGTACGCCACCAAGCGGCAATGCCAACTATGGTTGGATGCAACATATGTTGTACCATCTAGCACCACGAGGCGTTATGGCAACTGTTTTGTCTAACGGCTCTTTAAGCTCTAACACCAGTGGTGAAGGCGACATCCGTAAAAATCTAATAGAAAACGATTTGGTTGAATGTATAGTAGCCTTACCCAAACAATTGTTTTACAACACAGGCATACCTGCTTGTATTTGGTTTTTACGTAGAGAAAAAAGCAACCATAGTCGTGAAGTATTGTTTATAGATGCCAGCGAAATGGGCTTTATGAAAGACCGTGTGCATCGTGATTTGGCTGATGAAGATATTGATTTGATTAGCAATACTTATCACAATTGGCGAAAGAGCGAAAACTATCACAATACAAAAGGTTTTTGTAAAAGTGCAACAATTGAAGAAATTGAAAAACACAACCACGTGTTAACACCTGGGCGTTATGTTGGTATTGAAGCTTTAGAAGATGATGGTATTTCTTTTGAAACCAAAATGGCTGAATTAACCACCACCTTAAAAAAGCAATTGGACAAAGAAGCCGAACTGAATAACGAAATTGCTAAACAGTTGGCTAAAATTGGTTTGATATTATGAGTGAAGTGAAAATTATACCAGACGGTTGGGTGGAAACTACTTTGGGTGAATTGGGAAAGCTTGCAAGAGGAAAATCCAAGCATAGGCCAAGATGGGCTCCACATTTATTTGGCGGAAATTATCCTTTTATCCAAACAGGGCAAATAAAATCTGCAAGAAAATATATTAAAACCTATGAACAAACTTATTCAGAAGCAGGACTTGCCCAAAGTAAATTATGGGATAAAAATACACTTTGTATCACTATTGCTGCAAATATTGCTGAAATTGCAATTCTTGAATTTCCTGCTTGCTTCCCTGATAGTGTTTTAGGATTTAAAACAGATGAAAACAAATGTGATTTGGATTTTATTTATTACAATTTCACAATGGTACAAGCAGAGTTAAGACAACTTGCAATTGGTTCTGTTCAAGACAATATAAATTTAGGAACTTTTGAAAACTTACAATTTTTATTACCTCCTTTACCAGAACAAAAATCCATAGCCGCCATCCTAACCACTTTTGATGATAAAATAGAATTACTTCAAGCCCAAAGCAAAACCCTAGAAGAAACCGCACAAACTATTTTTGCAGAATGGTATAGCAAATATAAAAACGGTGATGAGTTACCTGAAGGATGGCAAATTGATCGTTTAGAAAAAATTGCAAATCATAGCAAGACAAGTATAAAACCATTTGACAATCCAGATGCTGAATATTATCATTACAGTCTTCCATCTTACGACAATGGTTTAATCCCTGTTATTGAGAAAGGAGAAATGATAAAAAGCAATAAATATCTTGTTGAAAATAATTCGTTCCTCGTGTCTAAACTAAATCCATTCACACCTAGAATCTGGACTATTTTTGATGCGCAACAAAACTTTATTTGTTCAACAGAGTTTCAAGTAGTAAAACCAAAAGAAGAATTGTATTTCTCACTAATACATTGCTTTTTAAATTCAGACGAATTCACAAGCGAGCTTTCTCAAAAAATAAAAGGAACTAGTAGCAGTCATCAAAGAGTAAATCCACAAGATATTTTTGATGTTGAATTAGTAATACCTAGTGAAAATGATTTGATAAATTTTAACTCAACAATCTATCCTTTATTAGCCAAAAAAAACATAAATCACAAACAAATTCAAACGCTTTCACTTACACGCGATAAGTTATTACCAAGATTAATGACTGGCGAAATCCGTATAAATGAATTTAAAGTTTAGGATATGAAAGAGAAAGTAATTTTTGATACTAATACAATTAGAAACACTGAAATTAATACTTTTTTTGAAGGAAGAAAAGAACTAGAACTTTTTGTTCAAGACGCAGATATAATTATTCCTTTCACGGTTGTTGAAGAAATAAAAAGACAAAAAAGGGTTTCTTTATTAAGTAAAAAAGATAGTTTTCTTTCTAATCCTTTTCATAAACTTTCAGGGATAAGCGAAGAAGACACAAAGTCATTTGACATCGATTCTCATATTCAAAAATTAATTGACGAAGAAACCATTCCGTTTGATGTAATTGATTTAAAAAGCAATGAGGTTTTACCTCAAATTAAAGAATTAGCCTTATTAAAAAAAGCGCCTTTTGAACCAAGTGATAATACAGATAAAGGATTTAAAGATGCCTTAATTTATTTTTCGGTTTTAGAATATTTACAAGAAATACCCAATAAGTATGTTTTTGTTTGTGCTAAAGACAATCTATTGGGTGAAGCATTTAAAAACAATCCTAATGTATTTGTAATTAAAGATTACAACGAGTTTAAACAACATAGTATTTCTCAATTTTTTGATGATTACTTTATTGAAAAAGTAAATGAAGAATTAGGTATTACAATTACTAAAGAAGGCATCAAAGAATATTGGTATAATATCAATGATAATAAAGTTGTATTAATTGAATTTGAAGGTCAAGAATATGTAATTGAAACCGATTCGGGAGAGATAATAAACTCTTGTAAGAGAAGTGAATATGCTGACGAAATCGAAAATTTAATTAATTCTCCTAATTTCAATTCCACAGATCGCAGCGTTGAAAATTTGCTTGGTTATAGCAATTATTTTTCAAGCGAAGAAATATTAAAAATATTGGATGCTTCATATTATAATAGTCAAATTAACTGGATTATTAATAAACATCAAATTAAAGAATTAATAGGGCCTTTATACATAGCTAAAAAAGAGTTTATAGATAATAAAGAGGGTTTACATTTTCTAAAAAAAGTATTTGAATAAAAAGAGGAAACGATGTTAAACGAAAACACCATAGAACAATCATTAATTGCCCAATTGCTACAGCAGGGCTATACCTATTTTTATGGCTCTGATATTGCACCCTTTAGTGATAATGCTCAAAGGGAACATTTTGCCTCGATTATTTTAGAAAATCACTTTAAAGATTGTTTAAAAAAACTTAACCCTACTCTGCCAGAATCAGCACGAATAGAAGCATTTCAAAAAGTAATCAATTTGGGTACAGAAGATATTATGGAAAACAACGAGCGTTTCCATACCTATCTTACCAATGGTGTTACAGTAGAATATACAAAAGGAGAAAATTCAATTGGTATTCCAGTTACTTTATTAGATACAGAAAATTATGAAAACAATAGCTTTTGGGTAGTTAATCAACTAGTTGTCAAAGAAAACAACAATGAAAAACGTTTTGATGTAGTGATTTATATCAATGGCTTGCCATTAGTTTTTATAGAATTAAAGAATGCAACTGACGAAAAAGCAACGGTATTAAAAGCATTTCAACAAATACAAACTTACAAAAATACTGTTCCAAGTATTTTTTATTACAATGCACTTTGTGTCATCTCTGATGGTGTAGATGCCAAAGCATCGAGTGTTTCTGCTCCTTTTTCGAGATACTTACCATGGAAAGCGCCAAAACAAGAAAATATAGCGATTAAAACCGAGTTACAAATTCTAACAGAATATATGTTGGATAAGAAAACAGTGGTAGAGCTTATTCGCTATTGCACGGTTTTTGAATCAGAAGAATTAAAAGACCAAAAAACAGGACTTATTTTTCAAACAAAGATTAAAAAAGTAGCGGCGTATCATCAATATTATGCGGTACAAAAAGCAGTAGCACAAACCATCCGTGCTACGCACAGCACGGATGGTGACAGAAAAGCAGGTGTAATTTGGCACACCCAAGGAAGTGGTAAATCGTTAACAATGGTTTTTTATAGCGGGCAAATTATCACGCATCCGCAAATGGAAAACCCAACCATTGTGATGTTAACTGACCGCAACGATTTAGACGATCAATTATTTGGAACGTTTGGTAATTGTGTCGGCTTATTACGTCAAAAACCCATACAAGCCGAAAACAGAGAGCACATTAAAGAATTATTAAAAGTTTCTGGTGGTGGTGTGATCTTTACCACTATTCAAAAATTCTCACCCGAAACTGGCAATGTTTATGACACGTTATCAGAACGAACCAATATCGTGGTAGTTGCCGATGAAGCACATCGCAGTCAGTATGGTTTTGCAGGCAAAGAATTTGAGACAAAAGATGGTATGGAAACCCGTTATGGCAATGCCAAATACTTGCGTGATGCTATGCCTAATGCTTCTTACATAGGCTTTACAGGAACGCCCATAGAAAAAGAAGACAAATCAACACCAGCCGTTTTTGGAGATTATATAGATGTATATGATATCAAACAAGCCGTTGATGATGGCGCAACGGTGCCAATTAGTTATGAATCACGTTTGATAAAAATCAAATTAGATGATGCCACAACAGCCACAATTGATGCTGAAATTAATGCTATATCTGATGCTACCGAAGAACAATTAGAAAAAGCCAAACAGAAGGTAGCTACTATTGATGCGGTTGTAGGTCATCCAGATCGTCTGAAAGATATTGCTACAGATATTGTTTCTCACTTTGAAAAAAGACAAGAAGTTTTTGAGGGTAAGGCGATGATTGTTTGCATGACCAGAACGATATGCGCTAAATTGTATCAAGAAATTATTGCTTTAAAACCCGATTGGCACAACGAAGATAAAGACAAAGGAAAAATAAAGGTTGTAATGACCAGTTCATCGGATGATATTGACTTGTTACAACCACACCATACCACAAAAAAACAGCGTAAAGATTTAGCAACAAGAATGAAAGATCCTAATGATGAACTAAAATTAGTTATTGTTAGAGATATGTGGCTTACCGGATTTGATGCACCAAGTTTGAATACCATGTATATTGATAAAAAAATGCAAGGTGCTAATTTGATGCAAGCAATAGCAAGAGTAAACCGAGTTTATAAAGACAAACCAGGGGGATTAATTGTTGATTATATTGGAATTGGTCAGGATTTAAGAAATGCAATGGCAATTTATTTGCAAAGTGGTGGTGAAGGCACACCAATATTTGATATAAAAGAAGCTATTGCTGGAATGAAAGAGAAGTTTGAAATAATAGAGCAAATGTTTAATGGTTATGACTTTAAAGTGTATTTCCGTTCAGAAACTGCTCAAAAGCTACAAGTGTTATTAGGAGCACAAAACTTTATACTATCAAGTGAAACTTTAAAAGACCGATTTTTAAAAGAAGTTACTTTACTCTCAAGACTTTTCGCAATGTCTATTCCTAGTGCAGATGCTGATAGTATTAAAAATGGAGTGGCATTTTTTCAAGCCGTAAAATCAAGAATAAACAAGTTTAACAGCAATGGGGTCAAATCCGATTATGAGGTAGAAACGGCCATTAAACAGATTGTAGATGAAGCTTTATCAAGCGATGGCGTTATAGATATTTTCGAAGCAGCAGGAATTAAGGCACCATCGGTAGGTATTTTATCGGATGAGTTTTTGTTGGAAGTGAAAAATATGCAACAGAAAAATCTTGCTTTTGAATTACTGAAAAAGTTATTGAATGATGAAGTTAAAATCCGCAGGTCAAAAAATTTAGTACAAGGAAAGAAGTTTTCCGAAATGTTGGAATCGGTTGTAAAACGCTATCACAATAATCAAATTGATTCAGCACAAGTATTACAAGAGCTGTCAGAGATTGCAAAAGAAATGCGATTGGAAGACAAAAAGTCGAATGAGTTAGGTTTAACACCCGAAGAATATGCATTTTATAGTGTCTTGAAAGACAATGGTTCTACTAATTTTTTAGAAGATGATAAAATGAAAGAGTTGATTCATACCATTGTAGATGTGGTTAGGAAAAATGCAACTGTAGATTGGAGTAAAAGAGACGATGTAAAAGCGCAATTGCGTCTTACCGTTAAAAAAATATTAATGCGTTACGGTTATCCACCTGATATTGCTAAAATGGAAGCAGATAGGGTTATAGCTCAAAGCGAATCGTTAGCAGCTTTCTTCTCTAGTGTAAATTAGAAATTAATTCTTATTCATAATAACGATGTTGTCAAGATGCCTAAATAGAAATCGAAAAGAAATCTGATAAAAGTATAATAAAGACATATTATGCCCGTAAGGAACGAGCCAAAATTTTGAGCGTTTAGGGGCTAAAACCCTATGATTAATGCAATCAATCCTAAAACTATGAATAATATACCTAACAGATTAAATAGTGTTTCTGAATGTACTAGTCACTATTTAAAAACCTAAAATCATAGAAAGAAGCGCAATGTTTGTTCGTGCTAATTAGAGTTCTAAAGTATAGTAAATTCAAGTTACTCAGTTGAAAAAAGGTCTAAATCAAATTTTCTACAGAACCAAAAGAGTATACTTCTGAACAAAGCTCCAAATACACCTCTCTATGGTCATCGGGTTCCTCGCAATAAATTAGGTCAATTTGTATTTTTTGCAGGTGTAATTTGAGCTTAATTCTTTTAATTCTAGATAAATAGCATTTAATGAGATCTGTCTAGAAATATGAACAACGCTTTTGAAAAAATCACCAAAAGGATCAATGGAATAATAAGTTAACGGAAAATACATTTTATCAAAGTCATATTCCTCCTTTGTGTAGTGATGTTGTTTAATTGCTAATATTGTTAGTAATTATTCTTGTTTTACCAAAATCCTTCGCTAGCTTTGTTGTTCATTTTTATTTATGAATACTTCAAAGCACATCGTCCACATGGATCAAGATGCTTTTTTCGTGTCCGTGGAGGTCAGGAAAGATCCATCTCTGATTGGTAAGCCCGTTATTATTGGCGGTACTGCAGACCGTGGGGTGGTTGCTTCATGCAGTTATGAGGCTCGTAAATATGGGGTGCATTCTGCAATGCCGTCCCGAATGGCGAAACTTTTATGTCCACAAGCTATTTTTGTTCGCGGGAATATGGATGAATATTCAAAAGCTTCACTCGAAATTACAGACATTCTTCGTGAACGAGTGCCGCTGATTGAAAAAGCGAGTATAGACGAACACTATATTGATATGACGGGCATGGACCGTTTTCATGGTGTAATGAAATATGCACATGAATTAAGAACGTTAGTTATAAAAGAAACTGGCCTACCAATTTCTTTCGGATTATCAATAAATAAAACGGTTTCTAAAATGGCTACCAATGAGTGCAAGCCAAATGGGGAATTGAATATAGAACAGCCTAACGTACTTCCGTTTTTAAATCCATTATCAATAAAGAAAATACCGGGCTTGGGCGAAAAGACCTTTGTGAAATTATCAGATATGGGTATCAAGAAGATTATCAATCTTTCACAAGTTCATCCTGATATGATGGTTTCTGTATTGGGTAAAAACGGATTGGTACTTTTAAACAAAGCAAAGGGAATAGATAATTCACCTGTTATCCCTTACACCGAACAAAAAAGCATCGGTACGCAAAGTACATTTAAAGCAGATACGATTGATGTGGAAGCCATCAATCAATTATTAGCTGCAATGGTTATGGACTTAGGTTTTGAACTGCGTGAGAAACAGAAATTAACTGCCTGCGTAACTGTAACCATACGCTATTCCAATTTTGAAACGGTAACAAAACAAGCCATGATTCCTTACACGTCCTTAGATCAGGTTTTACTAACCAAAACTAAGGAACTCTTCAAATCCCTTTATTCAAAGAGAATGCTTTTACGATTGGTAGGGGTTCGTTTTTCACACCTTGTTTCTGGTTTTGAGCAAATGGATATGTATTCCTCTTCTAGGGAAGCCTATTCGCTTTGCCAAGCAATGGACAAGATTAGAAAGCGGTTTGGAGCTGGTTCCATTTCTTTAGCTTCTACATTAAACCTCGATATCTAATACCATGTACATCAATGTCCACTCACAATATAGTTTGCGGTATGGCACTATGTCAATCGAAAAGATTGTTTCGGAGGCTATTGGATATGGTATTACACAGTTGGTGCTTACAGATATTAACAATTCAACTGGCGTAATGGAGTTTTTCCGTGAATGCAGTGCCAAAAATATAAAGCCCATTGCTGGTATAGAGTTCCGAAGAAATAAGCAATTGTTATTTATAGGGATAGCCCGAAACAAAGAGGGCATGAAAGAGCTAAATGATTTTCTAACCTACCATAATTTGGAGCAATTAGATTTACCAGATGTTGCTCCAGCGTTTCTAAACGCAAATGTCGTTTATCCGTTTGGTTACGAAGGTAAGCTTCGTTCCAATGAGTATCTGGGCATCCACTTTTCACAGTTGCACGAGTTATTTAATATAGATATTTCGTTGATACGATCTAGATTAGTGGCATTACAACCAGTTTTTGTTACTGATAAAATTGAATACAGGCTACATGAGTATTTGCGGGGAATTGATCTGAATACCTTGCTTACGATGGTAGAGCCGATGGACAAATGCCGATCAACCGATATGTTTCTTAAGGCTGGCGATATGGAGGCCAAGTTTAGCAAGCACAGTTTTATCTTGGATAATACCCGCTCCATGATGAATGATTGCGTAATGGATTATCCATTAGGAAGGATTAATCTAAACCGCAAAACATTTACCGGTTCAAAGAAAGATGATAAGGCATTACTAGAGAAACTTGCGTTGAAAGGTACAATTTATCGCTATGGTAGCAAAAATGCTGAAGCGTTGAAAAAGGTTAAAATTGAACTCAAGGTAATTGTCGATCTTGACTTTTGTGCCTATTTTCTGATTACTTGGGATATCATCAGGTATGCGAAAGATCAGGGCTATTATCATGTAGGTAGGGGCTCTGGCGCAAATTCTACAGTAGCCTATTGTTTGGGCATAACAGATGTTGACCCGATTGAATTAGACCTTTACTTTGAACGATTTTTAAATGCAGAGCGAACTTCTCCGCCAGATTTTGACCTTGACTTTTCTTGGGATGAGCGAGAAGATGTACAGGATTATATATTTAAGCGGTATGGAAGAGAGCACACCGCTTTGTTGGGTACCATGTCAACATTTAAAGATCGTTCTGTAATTCGGGAAATTAGCAAAGTAATGGGGTTACCCAAATCCGAGATTGACGGTTTTACCGACCCGTCACGAGCATCTATCAATCGTGATAATGCAACTTTTAAAAAAATCACTGCCATTTATAACCTGATGCAGAATATGCCAAACCAGCGAAGTATTCATGCAGGTGGTGTATTAATCTCGGAAGAACCGATTACTTATTACACTGCATTGGATTTACCTCCAAAAGGAATGCCGACGGTACAATGGGATATGTACGAGGCAGAAAAAATTGGTTTTGATAAATACGATATTCTTTCACAACGGGGAATTGGACATATTAAAGAAGCCGTTCGACTAATTGAAATTAACCAACAACGCAAGGTTGATGTTCACAAAGTGAAAGATCTAATTAGAGATAACAACTTAAATGATAGGCTGAAAACAGGGAACACCATTGGCTGTTTTTACATTGAATCTCCGGCAATGCGACAATTGCTGACTAAACTTACCTGCGACAATTATTTAACATTGGTTGCGGCAAGTTCTATTATCAGACCAGGGGTAGCTAGTTCCGGAATGATGAAAACCTATATCCAAAATGCGCATCATCCTAGCGGTGTAAATTATCTGCATCCAGTAATGGAAGAGAAGCTGAGCGAAACCTACGGCGTGATGGTTTACCAAGAAGATGTAATCAAAATCTGTATCCATTATGCTGGGATGGACGGAACAGATGCCGACATCCTTCGAAGAGGGATGAGTGGAAAGTATCGTTCGAGTGCTGAATTCGATAGGCTGGTTATTAAATTTCATGAAGGAGCAGCATTGCTTGGCCGACCAGAAGAAATCACTAAGGAAGTTTGGCGTCAAGTATCGTCTTTTGCTGGTTATAGTTTTTCAAAGGCACATTCCGCAAGTTTTGCTGTTGAGAGTTATCAGAGCCTATTTTTAAAAACCTACTATCCGAAAGAGTTTATGGTAGCTGTGCTTAATAATTATGGCGGTTTCTATTCAAGATCGTTATATGTGCATGAACTTCAACAAGCTGGTGCTAACGTTTATTTACCATGTGTAAATAATAGTTTTGGTGTAGTAGCAATCTATGGTGATGACTGTTATTTGGGGTTTATAGGTATTCAGGGTTTCGAAGGAAAGTATATAGAGGTCATCACTGAGGAACGGAAGTTAAATGGCGTTTTTGTTTCTTTGGAAGATTTTGTGAAACGTAGCGAAATTTCATTGGAGCAATGCATTATCCTAATCAGAGTAGGAGCATTACGTTTTACTAAAAAAAGCAAAAAGGAAATGCTTTGGGAAGTACATTTACTTTTTGGTTCAAAGGTACGGCCAAATAAACACGCTGAACTTTTTGCCATAGAGCATAAGGATTATTCCATGCCAAAACTAGTTAATACCACCTTAGAAAACGCTTACCATGAACTGGAATTATTAGGATTTCCATTGTCTCTATCCATGTTCGATTTGTTGAAAACAGATTACCGTGGCGATTTTACGGCAAGCCAATTAATGAGTTCGGTAGGGAAGACCATCAGGATGGTAGGCCTATATGTTACCGAAAAAACCGTAATTACCAAGAATAAGAAAAAAATGTGGTTCGGGACATTTTTAGATCCTCAAGGAAACTTTTTTGATACCACTCATTTCCCAAATTCTACACCTACATACCCTTTCAGAGGAGCAGGTTGTTACCTTATAGAAGGCAAAGTTGTGTTAGATTTCGATTTCCCTTCAATTGAAATTATACGTTTTGCCAAGCTGCCAATTAAACAAAATCCTATTTTGGATTAGTTATGTACATATATGAAAGGATCTATTTACAAGAAATTAATATGATGAGGCATACTCCAATTCAAGATAGCCTCATTATTTCATTACTTCCCATTACGATAATATGCTACCAAAGTTTAACCAATTTTTCAATTAAGCCGATGTCAGTTGCATCTACTAATAGTTTTACGCCGGAGGGATATTCTAGCGTTATTTCTCTCTTTGCGAAACCATCAATATTATTTGATGTATAATTGTCCAATCTTGGTTCTTCAGTCTCTACCCAAAAATCTTGTTTGGCGTTTCCATAATTAATTTTGGAATTGTTTGCAACTAATGCATTTTTGCGATGGTGAAAACTTTCTTCCAAACTCTCCTCAACAATTCCCTTGGTTGTAATTGATAGTTCTGAAAGTAAATCTGGTTTGCCATTTGTAATGCGCCAGTATTTTGAATATGGGCGTTGTGGGAAATCAATCAGCCATGCAAGAAGCTCAAAGTTTCTTGCATGAGTTTTGAGGTTCCTGTTTATGAAATTGCAAAGTGCCTTAAATTTATCAACGTCACATTTTTTAACTGCCAAATCTGTAAGTTCTTTATCAAAAGGCATTTGAAGAAATTCTCTTATTACCCGCTTATCTCCATTGTCGCATCCGGCATTGTACAGTAATCGAAACTCGTTGCGGAGGTTGGTACAGGTAGGTATCATTAGGTTAGTTGAGAGCTTACCTAATGCTTTTTTTTTTCGTAGAAGTTCAACACTTCTGATCTGTATATTTCTATCATAGTTAAAACATTAGATATTAAATCTACATGAAATTCTTAAATCAAAGGCTTAATGAATATTAAATTTATGAAGATTACGGGAAACCGTAAATTAGAATTTACCATCCTTTATACCTTCATCAATATTTAATCATCCTGATAAATATTTCAATTTACTAAACTCATTATATTGAATATTATTCAATATTTTTACAATATTATATAGATTATGGAAGCTCCAAATAAAAGACTAGAAGATAAAGTGATTGAATTTGCAACTCAGTATGCAGATACAACTTATGTTGAAAATAATGAGCGTAAAATTGCCGCCAAAGGGTATGTCGTAGGATATCAGCAAGCATCACTAGAGAAGAATGCAGAGATAAAGGAGCTAGCTGGTATTGTTAAAATGCTATTGCCTGGTATTGGTGCCGTATCTCCGGAAAACCTTAAAATTCTTGAAGAATATATTGAGAAATCTGATGACAAATAAGTCTTTATACTTTATTATAATAAGCTAGAGAGTGCTTAGCGGTTTATTAGTAAAAGATAATTTGTTTTTCTAGTTAGAGGTAGTCAGTTGTCCATTTTTCAATAACTCATCATTTTAAATCTTAGTTATCTCAAGACGTTGCCAGTAATTTTTAGCTAAAGCTAAATAGCTTAGAATTCTATTTTAGTCGGTATCTAAGAGCAACGTTACGGGCAATAGATTTTATAAGGTCAGGTGCATCACTTATTGTACGCTCTAATACGTCCCATTCTCCAGAGGCATTTCGGGTTATAGTTAGTTCTTCTCCATCAAGACTGATCTTGATTTCAGTAGTATCTTTATCAATTTTCTTGGTCAATATGGTATAGGAGTAATCCTCGCCTTCAAATGTAATCCTCAATGGTAAACTCATCTCTGCAAAGATAAAACTTGAAATTGATTGTGAAAATAATTAGCTGTTTCATATTTTACTAGATCAATTTACAGCATACCTTGAAATTTCTAATTCAACTATTCTACTGATAATTTTATTAAAACACGTTCTTGCTTAGCCAACTTTTTTTCTTGCTTTTCTTTTCGATAATCAAGAATACTTAGTCTGAATACGATCATTCCGATCAGGTACACCATTGCAATAAACGACGTTCCAAATACTAAATTTCTATAAAAGAAATCTCCAAGGTTCTCTGATAGGTCCGACTTTATCCAATTAATCTCTGGCTTATTCGGAAGATATGATATTTGAGCAGTTACAGGGTAATTAGGTTTTTGCCACGTTTTTTTATAAAGGGTAAATGTATGAGCACTTGACTTAATTATCTTACCATCTGGTAGCGTAAATGTGTATTCAAAGTCACGCATTCTTGGGCTATCCGAATATTGATATAATCCAGCTTCGCCAGAAATTTTTCCAATTGCCACTTCTCCATACTTTATTAATTGGTAATGGCGGTAAGGATTAATATGTTCTCCCCACAGAAATAAATAAATCAATGCTAGGAGAGCGATGTCTAGCCATGGGAACCATACACCATAAATCTTTTTAAAAAAAGCAATGATGTGTTCTTTTACTTTTTGCATTTGTTTCATTGTCTATCCTTCTTAAGGAAAATTATTTTCTAATTTAAAGAAAATATTGTTTACCAATTATTGATGATTAAAAACAGCCCAATCAAAATAAACGCATAAGCTAGCAGTTTACAAAGTCTCTCAACCGATCGGGTAGCTACTGATTTTTCATAACTAGAGAAATGTTCTAATCCATTCGGGCCGCGTCTATCAAATCTTCTTCTATTGATCCAGTAGCGTAGGTATATTCCAAAAAGCATTATTGAAATTCCGATTAAAAGAGGTGTGGCCATATCATCATTATTTGATTAGCTCTTCTAAAATACGATTATAAAATATTTGAAGTGGTAACATAGTTGATTTTTGAACCATACCGAATATCATTTTGAAATATATAAGGTGTTTTCACGTAGGATATGAACCAAAAGAAAGTTATTTTCCATTGTTAACAGAATAGGAACTATATTTTGGGCTACCCATCAGCTATAGTTGCTCTAAACATTTGTCCAAAATCGCTATAGATTTGTAAACTAGAGTGATGGAGATGTTAAACAGAAACACTAATGTTCATTCCGATAGCGTAAAGGAAAATTAGACATAATATTGTATTGACAAAGTGACAAAGTATCAATTCTTTTGCAAAAAAATATTACAAATTTGGAGTTTTGTTATAAAGTTGTTACCTTAGATGTATGAAAGGCAATAAAAATTTGTATATACAAATATATAAAATTAAGTCACAACTAGAAAAACAGCTTGAAAACATCCAAATTCAGCTAGAAGATGCGATGCCAGAAGATTTTGATGAACGCAACCAACTCGCAAACGATATAGTATTTGGAAAATACGACTATCCATTTAGCGGCTTAACTACAGAAAAGGTCTTGTTTGTAACCAAAAAGTTAAAAAGGTCTACGGTTGCCGAAATGAAGAAATATATGTTAATGGTTGGCGAAAATGAAATAAATCAAAACCATTTGGAGCGGGAACTAAAGTTAGCACTTTCACTTTTAGTTGCTTCAAATAAAGTAATAGAAATGGGTAATGGCAGAGAAGATATTAAATATGAATTAAATAAATAAGTATGGATGCACAAGTACAAATAGCATTAATATTTTTAATTGGATTAATCGCAAGGTTAATTTTCCGCTATGCAATGCGTAAGCATCCAAAAATTCAGCATCGGGATGGAACAAAAGAATTTAGATGATTAGTTATTTGCTATCAAAATTAAAGTGCGTGTCAGTAAATTATCAACATTATTACCGACAGCGATTTATATTAGGCTTAAAGCCTTATATTTACAAAGAAATTAAAAGAGCCTACTTCTGAGGTAGGCTCTTTTTAAATTTTAATAATGTCTGGGTATGGTTAACCACCTCCAGTAGCACATTTAAAATGCAGGTCGGCTGGTCGCTAAAGGCTTGGATGATTAAGGAGTAACCCGCGTGAGTGCGGTTGTGTAGTGCAATGTTTTAATTCATTGCATCCATCCCCCCTAATTGTTCAAGTCTTTCCTGTTTGTATACGTTTTTAATTATGTTTCCGTTTACACTTACAAAAGTAACTACTTTTTTGTTATTTATTGTTAATACGTTTACTTTCTTTTTCTCCACATCCTTCTTCTCGTTGTTTGTTTCCTTTTTCTCCTACTGTTTGGTTCTGCTAATCTCCACTAGTTTTATCTTTGTTTTCGTTAACGTGTTTATCTTCTAATTCGTCACCATCTGCTGGTAGTGTTGTTCCTGTAGTTCCTTCTTTTTCTTTTATTACTGTTCTAATCTCTTTCATTCCTTTTGTAAAGATTTCTACTTTTGCTTTATCAAACTTTTTTTCTAAAATATCCAAATCATTCATTAACTCTTGGATAGTAGGAATTTTGATTTGTTCTTTAGGCGGTAACTTTTGCCAATGTGTAAATGGTAAATTTTTTGACCATTCGCCAGACGGAAACATAAAGCCTTCATCTTCACTTCCAACAATTAACTTAACCTTCACATCATCATACTGAACATTGATCTTATTAGTCCATAAAGCAGTTTAGTAGATAAATTAAGATTCCACCTTATTGGATGGTTCAATGTTAATCACCTCTATCACTTTTTTTACAGAAGTGGAACCATCATTGTTTATTTTATTGGTTTTCCTCAGAGTTAATACAACAAGGTCATAAGTAGCGGATTTACTAGGAATTAAGTCCTTTATTTCGACTCCTAAAACTTTCGCTAACAACGGTAAATGGCGAATACTATATTTAGCCCTCTCAGATAAAGTTTCAACTTTAGAAACAAAGCCATCAGCAAGTTTCATTTTTTGAGAGAGTTGAAGTTGAGTTATACCTTTTTTTATCCTTAAGTCTTTAATATGCAGAATTAATAAATAATCTATTTCAGATATTTCTCTGTATAAAATTTCTTCAGATTTGCTAGCCATTTTTTAATGGCAATTGACATATATAAAATATTTTTATCAACTCCACTTGTGGATTTAAAAAATTGTTATTATATTAGTGCTATAAAGCAATTAAATTTTAATTATTGTAAAAAAGATTAGAGAAAAATAAAATTCAGGTAACTGAATTGAAGTAATTACTGAAAGAACTTGTGGTGAAAAGTAGGACGTTCGAACACGAGAAGTAGGGAAAACTCAATTCCTATGCTATATTTGTATAGCGTAAGGATTTGGGTCACCTGCTTATTCCGTGTTCGGCCGCTGTAAAAGGCGGTGGTGGTCCTACACCTTCACTGCGGGATAAGCACTAAAGGTGGCCCAAATCTTTATGTTTTCTTTCGGTTAAATGATTAACCGTGAAAAAACAACCTAAAACATCAATCACAATTACCCTAGCTTTTACAAAAGAGGCGGGAGAGGGTTATGTTGTTTTTGGTTTGCCAAAACCAGTTAAATCTACAAAACAGCTGTTCCAGCTAATTATAAAAAGCCCAGTTTGAGGTATTAGACCCTGCTTCCTTTAACTAACATAATTTTAGGTTAATAATAGTTAATAAGCATTTTAAAGGAGCAGGGTTCTTTCTACTGCCTTGGTTTTTAACCAAAACCATTTGGGCAAAATTTTTAATCAACAACTAATTTAAACATGAAAAAAATAACGATATATATCGTAATGGGTTTGCTATGCCTAAATTTTAAGGTGCAGGCACAAGACAACAAAGCGGTAGATGTAACCTTAAAGGGTATACAGATAGGGCAGAAGGTGCCAGATATTACCATTAGCAATTTACACAATTATAAGGATGCCAATGGCAAACCAGCAACAACAGCAAAACTTTCAGATTTTAAAGGTAAACTGCTCATTCTAGATTTTTGGGCCACTTGGTGCTCGCCATGTGTAGCTATGATACCCAAAATGGATAGTTTACAAAAGTCTTTTGGAGATAAAATACAGTTCCTTTCGGTAACCTATCAGACTGAAAAAGAAGTATTACCCTTTTTGGAGAAATTCGAGAAACAGCGAGGTAAACATTATGATTTGCCGGTGGTAACAGCCGATAAGGAATTGCATAGACTATTTCCGCATGTTTACTTACCCCATTATGTGTGGATTGATGGAGATGGAATTGTTAAAGGGATTACCGAAAAAGAACAGGTTAATGCTAATTCTATCCATGATATGCTACAGGCAAAGGTGTCGATCATTTCTAAGGAAGAAAAGGTGGATATCTATGATCAAAGTAAGCAAATGTCTGAGAATTTGAACTATGGAGATAATATCATTTATTCTTCAACGCTTACTGGCTATGCAAGAGGAATTGCATCTAATTTCTCTGTACGAACAGATTCTTTAAATGGCCGTAAGCTAACCCTCACAAATGTACCGTTGATGTGGCTTTACCGTATGGCCTTTGGCGGGAGCGGTTTTATTGGCAAAAACAGGATAAGCATTAAGTTAGCTACAACAAGTAATTTTTGGTCTGAACTAAAGGGAGAAGCTTATCGCAAATGGTTGGAAGATGGCAATGGATATTGTTATAGATTGCAAGTACCGTTTTACGCTCGTAATGAAGCTTATTCTAAGATGAAAGATGATCTAGCTATGCTTTTTCCAATGTACGAGGCTAGAACAGAAATACAGCAAAAAGAAGTTTTTGCATTGGTTAGAACCTCTTCTGTAGATAAGCTTTCCAGCAAGGAAGATAAGTATGTATCTAGATTTGATATCAATGGCATTGAACTTAGAAATACCTATCTCATAGAGCTAATTTATAAGCTCAATTCACAGTACCAGCAGCGAAGTTCACTTCCAATAATTGATCAGACAGCTTTTAAAGGAAAGATAGATTTATCTATTGAGGCCAACCTATCAAACATGGATCAAATTAACACTGCACTACAGGCTTACGACCTAAAGTTCATAAAAAAAGTGGTACCACTGGAGGTATTAGTGATAAAGGATAAGGTTGTAAAAGACATTAAGGAGGGAAGATGAGAAGAGTAGTGATTATATTTATGCTAATGCCCTTATCAATATTGGGATATGCACAACAAACATATCGTGGTAAGTTAGTTTCTGATGACGGTAGGCCAATAGTTGGTGCCACAGTTTTTTTAGTTGGTGGAAAAATAAAGGCTCAGACAGATCAAAACAGTATGTTCGAAATTAACGTACCGTTAAAAGGAAAACTCATAGTTACACATGTGGGATATAAACTACTCGAATTCAATTTTACATATAAGGGATTAACTTGGCCACAAGAAATAAAGATGCAGACTGATGAAACAAATCTAAAAGAGGTTTCCATTGTACACACTGGATATCAAGATATTCCAAAAGAACGAGCGACTGGGGCTTTTACTGCTGTTGACAATAAGCTGTTGGACAGGAGAGTAGGAACAGACATACTTTCTCGATTGGAAGATGTGGTTCCGGGTCTGGTTTTCAATAGGGCAGGAGCATCTGGTGCCAATAATATCAGTATTCGTGGCCAGAATACGATCAACGCAAATGACCAGCCCTTAATTATATTGGATAATTTTCCTTTTGAAGGAGATATTTCCAATATCAATCCCAATGATATCGATCAGATTACCGTGCTTAAGGATGCCGCTGCCTCCTCTATATGGGGCGCTAGAGCGGGCAATGGGGTAATTGTTATTACAACTAAAAAAGGATCACGTGAAGGAAATCTAAAAGTGACTGCCAATTCCAACCTGACTATAGGTGGGCGGCCAGATCTTTATTATGTACCGATTATGAACTCTGCCGATTATATAGAAACAGAGAAGAGGTTATTTGCACAGAACTATTACACCGTTGCGGAGGGTTCTGTAGACAGGAAGGCACTAACACCAGCTATTGAACTGCTTATTAAAAGAAGGGATAATCCAAATATGGCAAGTGTAATTAATGAAGAACTTGAGAGATTGAAGAAGTTGGATGTAAGAGAGGATTATCATAGATACTTATACACTAACATGGTTAACCAGCAATATTCACTTAACTTGAGAGGTGGGGAAAAAAAACATACCTATTATTATTCTGCTGGATATGATAAAAATCTCGCCTCTCTAAAAGGAAATGCTTTCGATCGCTTGACTATTTTATCTAACAATTCATTTAGCTTGATTGATGGGCGTTTGGAAGTAACTACAGGCGTAAATTATGCTGTAAACAATATTACTACTGCCAATTCTGGGTCCTCAGTAATGGCAATACCCGGAAGTGGGGCACTTTATCCATATGCTAAACTAGCTGACGAACAGGGTAATGCGATTTCTATACCCAGAAATCTAAGACTTAATTATATAGATCAGTTAGCTAATAGTGGCACTGGATTACTTGACTGGAATTATAGACCATTACACGAAATAGAGCTCGCTAATAATTTATCTCAAACTAGTGACTTGTTGATTAACGCTGGAATTGTTTATCATGTAGTTGCTGGACTTAAGACCGATGTTCTATATCAGTATGGCAATACGCAGCTAAAGCGAAATAATCTCAATAGTGCTGATAGCTATTACGTAAGGAACTTGGTCAATAGCATGACTTTTATCACTGCAGATGGAACACTTAAAAGGCCTGTGCCTATTGGGGGGATTTTAGACGTTTCTAATGGTTCGTCTAATCGTCATAGTCTTAGAGGGCAGTTAGGTTATCAGAAGCTGTTGGCAAAAATTCATTCGATAAATGCAATAATTGGGACCGAAGTTAGAGATTCAAAGTCTATTCAGTATGGAAATCGTTTTTATGGCTATGATGAGGAACATTCTACCAGTCGGAGCGTAGATTATATGGGAAACTTCGTTAATTATGTCAATCCGTTATCAGTTAACAATCAAATTCCCTTTCAGGATAGCCGCAGCGAGACCGCTGATAGATTTCTTTCTTACTATAGCAATATGTCTTATATCTTTAAGGATAAATTGACCCTTTCCGGGAGTGCAAGACTGGACCGTTCCAATCTGTTCGGTGTAAATACCAATCAAAAAGGAGTACCACTATGGTCTGTGGGGTCAAGTTGGGAAGTTTCAAGAGAAAAATTTTTTAAATTATCGTCATTATCTTACTTAAAACTTAGGGCAACTTATGGTTTTGCTGGAAATATAGATAAAAGAATTTCTGCATATACTACAGCTTCTTATGAGAGTGGTAATGATATACCGATTCGCCAACCCTACGCCAATATTATTAATCCTCCTAACCCGGAACTTAGGTGGGAAAGGATTGGTACTTTGAATTTTGGGGTTGATTTCCGTTTGAAGAACAATTTACTGAGTGGTAGTGTGGATTATTATTTAAAGAATGGTAGAGATATCATTGGCGACATGCCCTTTCCAAACTATACAGGCATCAGCTCATTTAGGGGAAACACCGCGGGTATCAATGGTAAAGGCCTAGACCTAGTCTTAAATGCTAAGCTATTAGATAGGAGGGTAAAGTGGATTGTAAACTATTTGTTAGGTTATTCCGACGAAAAAGTAAAGAATTACGGGGTTAAAGGGACGTCTTCAAATTATGCGCAATTTTTAGGAATACCTATGGAAGGACGTCCTCTTTATGCTATCTATAGTTACAGATGGGCAGGACTTGATCCACAAAATGGAAATCCACGCGGTTATCTTGCCGACCAGTCTGTAAGTATTGATTACGCTAAAATTATTAGCCAAACTACCGCTGAATCGCTGGTTTTTAATGGAAGGGCAAGACCGCTAGTCTTCGGGGCACTTCGAAATAGCTTTGCCTGGCAGAATTTAGAACTGTCGGTAAATATCAGCTATAGAATTGGTTATTACTTCCGCAGAACTTCTATTCGGTACAACGATAATTATGGCTTAGGGGGGCATGGTGATTACTACTTAAGGTGGCAGATCCCTGGAGATGAGCTTAATACCCAAGTTCCCTCTATTCCCCCTACGGTTAATGCTAATAGAGACAATTTCTATCAACGTTCAGAGATGTTGATAGAAAAAGGAGACCATATCCGATTGCAGGATGTAAGATTAAGCTATTCTCTAGCTAAGGATTCCTTTAAAAAGCTTCCGCTAGAAAGGGCATCGGTATATGTTTATGCTAATAATTTAGGCCTTTTGTATAAAGCAACTGGAATAGATGTTGATCCTGACTATGCCTCTCAACCTCCATTAAGAACGATTTCATTCGGACTTAAATTAGATTTTTAAATAGCTAACGAAATGAGAAAACAATATTTATTTATCGTCATTGTAATATGCCTTATGGGCTGTTCAAAAGATTTTTTGGAAGATAAGCCTGACAAGGCATTATTGGTTCCAACAACATTATCGGATTTTCAGGCATTATTAGATAATACTATTGTAATGACCGTCGTACCATCCTTACATGTTATTGCAGGGGATGAACTTAATGTAACGACAAATGGCTCAACGTTAAACGCAATCCAACGGAATGCCTATTTCTGGGAGGATGATGTATACGAAGCAACCTCAAATATTCCTGATTGGAGTACACCGTATAAACAGGTATTTTACGCAAATATCGTGTTAGATGGTTTGAGTAAACTGAATAGATTAGATGATCCATCGGCTTACGATTATATAAAGGGAAGTGCACTGTTTATTAGAGCCCATGCCTTTTATCAAATTGCACAGATATTTGCTCCACCTTTCAGCCCGTCTACTGCAGCAAGTTTAGAAGGGATACCTTTGGTATTGTCTTCTAATGTCAATATCAGGCCAGGGAGGGGTACTTTAGAGGAAACTTATGCTCGTATAACCGAAGACTTAAGTTTAGCATATACATTATTGCCAATAAATGTTCCTTTTAAATCTCGTCCTAATAGGCCTGCAGCATTAGCTTTGTTGGCCAGAACTTACCTCGTTATGCAAGATTATTTTAATGCATTTAAGTTCGCTGATATGGCTCTATCTTTTAATTCCCAATTGCTAGATTTTAATACGTTGAATTCTACAGCTGCATCCCCATTTCCAGTTGTACTCCCTAATGGTAATGAGGAGGTACTATATTTTAGTCAAAATGTATCGTATGCAATTCTCTCTTCAAGTATTGTAAAACTGTCCGAGGACATAAAAAACTCCTACGATAGCAATGACCTAAGAAAAACACTCTTCATTTCTCCTACTACAGGTAGGTATAGGGGATACATAGGTATTGCCAATGATGAGGTTTACTTAATAAGGGCGGAAAGCAACTGTAGATTGGACAGGTTGCAAGAAGCTAACGCTGATGTGAATACGCTTTTGGTCAAGAGATATCAATCAGGAAAATTTTTACCGATACTTCTTATGGATAAAGAAAAGCTGTTACAAAGGATTTTACTCGAAAGAAGAAAGGAACTTATTAATCGCGGTACAAGATGGTCAGATTTGAGAAGATTGAACCAATTCGCAAGCACTGCAATAGAGCTTAAAAGAGTTAGAGACGGTGTAGAGATTTTCTTAAAGCCAAATAGTCCTAAATATACCTTTCCAATTCCTCTTACAGAATTGGGGGACGGAGTTGGACAAAACATCAGATAGAAAATATTAAGTACATGGCAAGAGCCATGTACTTAATTGAAATTTGTTTAGTTCAGTGAAAAATCACCTAATACAATTTCCGAATCTGGTTCTTCATCACCAGTTGTCGGCGCTACAAGGAAGTTTCCCGAACAGATTTCATCGCTCGTATCACACCTGTAGGTACCTGGAGCTGGAGATTCTTCGTCATTGTCCATCTGTAGTCCTTCAATTAAGACCCATTGATGGTTTTGCTGATCGTAGGCATATTTTTGACCAGTCGATTTTTTCTCGTTTGAAGTAAAACTCATCATTGCAAAGGCAACCAATGCCAATGCTAATAAACCAAATTTGTTCACGCTTTTAAACGCATTTTTGAATTTTTCCATAATTGTAAGTATTGTAATTGTACCCTTCTTTTTTATGGGCACAACAGTTTTTGTCTTTCAGATCACTTGAGCTTAGATCTTCTAGACCTTTAATTTCCTTTTTAATACTGCAGTTTAAGCTCTCTCCCTGCCAAGTTAATTTAGCCACTGTTTTGTAGTTGATCCTTTCTTTTTTTAAGGTTGAACAATCTGTTATATAATATCCAGCCATTCTCAATAGCAAGACCCAATACGGCAAGTGAAACAAAAAAGAGATTAAATATTAAGTGTGTTCCGTAACTCATGTTTTTCAAAATTCCACCACAACTGCATGGTATTCTTCCAAATACACCGGTCATTACCACACCTATGTATAAAGTAAAAGCACTTAATAAGAACAATGAAGCCCAAAGTGCTATCTTCCTAGTACTTGGAAATAGAAGGAGGAAAGTCAACGTAACTTCAATTGTAGGGATCAGCCATGTTAGTATGTTTGCAATTGTTGCAGAAAATATCTGATTGCGCATTTCTCCAACAGATTTATCATAATCCATTAGTTTACTAAAAGCAGCATAGAAAAATAATGCAGCGATAATACCACAGATAAATTTTAATATGTTTTCCTTTTTCATGACTTGTTTCTTAATTTCAGTTCTTTATCTAAACCAAAATTAAGTTGTTTATAAGTCCTTGCGCTGGACAGGTGTCGGAAAATAAAGGGCGATATGTCGGAAAATAATTGGACGTATGTCCATAGAAGTAATTTAGTTATTTGCCGTGGGCATATGCTATAAGCAAGCGGCTAAGTTGTTTTTCACTGATCCGTAAATAAGATGAAAGGATGCGTTTGGGAAGATCATGAATAAATTTTCCAAATAAAACTGATGCAAACCTATATCTTTCTATAGCGGGTTCTAGACGCATCATTTCTGCATTTTCAATTTCCTTTAATTTTTGCTCTTCCAAAATGCACAACAAAAGTTTTATGGCTTCTGGCTGTTGCCTAAAAAAGCGTTCGAGTTGTTTGTAGTTAATGGTAAGCAATTCAACTTGATTTAAACACTCAACGTACTCTAGACTTGGCCTTTTAAGATATATGCCATTTTGCGAAATGAAATCTCCTACAATAAATAGTTGGCTTGTTCCCGCCAATCCTAATTTTAAAGGATAGCGCCGTAGCAAACCATTATTTACAAAGTATAATGAATTGTTAAATAGGTTGGGACCGATAATGGTCTGGCCTTTTAGATAGTCAACACAAATAAACTGTTCTGAAAAAAGATCTTTTATATCTTTTTTGCAATGTGGTATTTCATGAAGTTTAGTTATGAGTTTTTCGTATTTCATGTTTTTAATTGCAAAAAAAGAGTGTTTTTACATCCCAGTCAAGTGTGATGTTGAGTTGCTGTTTTTCCACCTACGCAGGCATTATCGAGCAAAATGGTGTAGAACAAAGTTTTTTTGGGTGGATTTCTTTGTCCTGTTATTTTTAAGGGTTCAGCTTTTATTTAGTAATGCCTAAAATGTTTTAAATAAAAAATTGTCATGTTACCACTTTTAAAAAAAATAGGTGCTACATTGAGTTTTAACTCTCGATTATTATGGTAAATATTGACTATGCTAAAGCAAGCTTCAGGGATTTTGAGAATATTCCCGGAATAGATGTGATGGAAAGGGCTGGTGAATTCCAGTTATTTCTAGATTATTTAAGTGCAAATGGACACTTGAACTACCGAATAGAATCTCTATCTGGCTGTGCTCCGGAAATGGACCTCCTATTGCCCGGAAAGAGTAAAGCACAAAAATGTGCCTGTTTCGTCTCAAATGACTATCTCGGTTTTACACAGCACCCCGCAATAAAAGTGGCACTACAAGAAGCCATAGAAAAATTTGGTAGTGGTGCAGGCGCATCTCCAGCTATCGGTGGTCATTTTGTTTACCATCAACAATTAGAAGATAGGATTGCAAAGTTTTTCAAGAAGAAAAGTGCAATACTCTATACTACAGGCTATACTGCAAATAGTGCTACTTTACAATGTCTTTTGCAAAAAGAGGATATTGCTATTATTGATATGGCGGTTCACGCGAGCGTGTATGAAGGTTGCCAACTCACCAATGTAAAAACTTTTCTGCACAATAATATGGAGGCGTTGGAGCTTGCACTTAAGCATGCACAACATACATTTCGTACCAAAATGGTAATTATCGATGGTGTATATTCCCAAGATGGAGATTTGGCAACAATGGATAGGATTGCAGAATTAACCCATCATTATGGCGCATATTTAGTAGTTGATGATGCCCATGGCACAGGCGTTGTTGGAAAAACAGGCAGGGGCGCAATTGAAGAATATGACCTATTTGATAAGGTGGATATTGTAACGGGAACGTTTAGTAAGGCTTTTGCCCACATAGGTGGTTATGTGGTTGCTGATACCGAACTCATCAACTTCCTAAAATATCAATCAAAACAACATCTTTTCTCAACTACTGCAACACCAACTACTTTAGGCATTCTCAAGGCAATGGACCTATTGGATGAAGAGCCATTCTGGAAGGATCGGCTTTGGGAAAACGTGAATTACCTTAAAGATGGATTATTAGGGATGGGGCTTGATATAGGAAATACAGCATCAGCGATAATACCTGTTAAGATTGGTGACATAGGCAAAACCTTGGAGGCAGGAAAGCAATTACTGAATGCGGGGGTATATGCCAACCCGATCATGTACCCGGCAGTTTCAAAAAAGAATGCCAGGGTCAGGCTTAATATCATGGCTACACATACTAAAGAGCATTTAGATAAGCTATTGAATGCCTTTGAAGATGTTAATAAAAAGCTCTCCATTTCCAAAACATAAATTAACTCCTATGCCTCTCAGAACTAAATACATTTCCAGCCACGTAAAGAATAAGGAACAAACTATGCAACGGCTGGTAGATGCCGTGGGTACAATCATTAAACATAAGGGCTATAAAGGACTGGGACTGAATGCCATTGCCAAAGAGGCTGGAGTAAGTAAAATATTAATACATAGGTATTTTGGTGGCCTTGATCAGTTAGTTGAGGCATATGTGCTTAAAAATGATTATTGGATAGCCAAAACTAAAGAGGTAAGTAGTGAAGCCAGTGGCAATACAGATCGGGAAACGTTAAAAAAACTAATATCTGATCTGTTAAAAGGCCATTTTGAATATTTCTATACGCATGAAGAAATGCGCTCAATTATTTTATGGGAAATTACTGAAAAGACTGACCTACTCAATAGTATCTCACATGTCCGTGAAGAAGTAGGAAAGCTATTACTTGAAAAGTCAGAACCTCTATTTAAAGATACCAAAAAGAGTCTTAAAGGTATTACTGCGCTCATGGTGAGTGCAATCTATTATATGGTACTTCATGCCAAAAAGAACGAATCTACAATATGCGGTATCGATGTAAATTCGGCAGAGGGCCAGGAGGAAATACTAAGGACCATTGAACAGATTGTTGATTGGACATTTGATGAAAAATGAAGTGATGAAATTAGTTGTGGTGGATTATGGAAAAAGAAAATGCTAAATTTTATGTTGTTGAGGGACTTGATGAGCTACGAAAGATTGTACAAAATCTAATTCAATCAAGTCTAGAGTCTATCCCTGATACTAAAGAGGGGTTTATTAATGATACAGATGGACTTGTTATACGTATACAGAGAGATGTGCAATTTCGGCAGCTCCACTTAGATGAGTATGCAGTTGTTTTTATGGATCATCTACAATCAGAATTGGTACAGTTGTCAGAAGAATGCAATACATTTATTTTGCCTGATAAAAAAGCACAAATTGAAACATATGTCAAAGAATATCTATTAATTATTCTCGATGCAATTAATAATCTCTTTGACCATTTAAAAGACCATTACAACTACTGCTTTAACTTTAAAATGGTGGTACCTGTTCGTTATAAACAAAAAACAGATTTAACTTTAACCAAAATTTGTGATAAGCTTATCCAATCATTTAAATCAGCTGGGATAGATGAAAGGCTAAATGAAATACTTAAGGGATATTTTCTGGAAATGAAAAATACTAAAAAAACCAGTTTCCATTTGCTGGATTTTTGGCATGGGCTTATACATGACCTTATTAAAATTAGTTCAGCAAGTATGGATGAGAATGAACTGGATCTGCGAAGGATTTTTTGCTACCATAATTTCAATTATGCACCTCTTATTCAATACTACATATCAAGATTGCAACTTGATTATAATGAAGTTGATAACTATAGGGAAGAATATATCAAGATTACCGTCGAGATAAGAAAGTTGAGGCAATTGATTATTAGACGGGGATACAGCTATGATGCCGATGCTATTGAGTTAAGGGAAGTACTTTGCCATACATTGGAAAACGAACTTGTTTGTATCAAGAAGTTGATCAATATGAATAAAAAAATATTTGAAGGAAGTGGAACAAAATATTTTCTACAACAGTTCTACTTTAAAATCTCTATATCAATGGAGCAGTTTTTGTTCATTTTCAGGCTCCTAATCGATAAAGGCATTGTATTAGTGAAGCGCAAGGCTGATCTCTATGAATTTATCCATGCTCATGTTGGCACTGCCAAAAAAGATAACCTTTCCATAGGAAATATGCAGAATACTTATGCCGAGAATAATAGAGTTACTGCAATAAAAGTTAAAACATTATTACAATCTTTAATTAAGCAAATAGATGAGAAGTATCTTTCTTTATGCTGCATCCTGATAGCCTTTTAATTTCTTAATCAAGCTACAACTATTTAAAAAATAGATACGTTTGAGTTGTCTGTGTTTACTCTTGAAACTTAAACGGTACAATAAATATTCCTTCTAATCTGAAATATTGTCGCTGAGGCCTCCGCATTAAAATTAATTACATCCTGCTTTTATTAGAATTATTGGACATTCCAATCCATCTGCAAGTTTCTAAATATACTGCTTCAAGTGAATTTTATGCACTTGAGGTGGAATAATTAGTAAGGTCTTTCCACCTAAAAACCAATGTTCATTTTCAAACTTTTGTAAACGATACACCAAGCGATACTTGAAGCAAGTTCTTACATGTTTTGACCAAACTTCGCTCAAAGTTTAATCTTTACTCAACGGCTATAAGCTGTGTAATTTTCTTGAATATGATTTTAACAGCAGCAACAACACTTTTTGAAGAGCTCTTAGAAACTATAGAGCAATTGGAAAAGGATAACAGGGAAGTTCTAATCGATCCTGTACCTTACCTTAAAACCGCAAACCATTTTATGAATGCCCTGCAATCACTGGTGCTCACAGGAAGTTTTGTTGATCAGCAGGAAGAAATTCTGTTTTTTAAGACGGTGAAGCCCAAGTTCAGGTCTTTGCAGATTTATTATTTGGCATTGCAAGATATCACTTTTAAAAAACCGAAGGGCTGCAAGAAGATATTGAAGAAATTCTATACCGATGAAATTCAGAAGATTTGCTCTTTTCATTGTTACAACCAAAATCTCCTCAATTATTACTATTCGGGAGCAACTGAGATGGATGAACAACTCTTCTTAAGAAAAGTTGAGGAACATCCACATTGGTTACTCAAGCCTAAGCTTGAACGTGATGAAAGATTTTCAACTCCAGCAGACTATTTGGTAGCAAAAATCTTAGCAATGGAAAAAATACAGCTTTATCTGGCAGAAGAAATAGTAAAATTGGAGGGTACGAATTTTACTGAAAATGGATCCGAAAATAAAAAAGGATACCAATGGACAGGTGAGGCCATCAACCTGGTTGAACTTGCCTACGGTTTGTATTACACTGGAGAAATTAATAACGGCAATGCTGGAATAGCTGAAATCGTAAGATTATTTGAAGCGACATTCAATATTGCGATAGGTAAACCTTCAAGGAGATTTGCTGAAATCAAGCAACGCAAACGGCTAAGCAAGACCAAATACCTTGATCAAATGAAATCCGCAATAGAAAAAAGGATAGATGATGACGATGAGTTTGTCCCTAAACCTAATTTTAGATAATATATAATCATCTGTTTGTTAGTGTGTTGTGATTTTATTTATGGGTACTACCCAATTGATTGTCATACAAAAAATGAAAAGCTTAGAAACTTTGCTTCATCAAATCCCAATGCAATGGTGCTTGGGAGAAAAGCAAAGAATTTATGTTGGCACAATTTACATGGCAGGAGTTTTGGCTTGCAATACTTCTGCTCACCTTGCTCTGGTATTCGGGTATCATCCTGTTTTACTACCGAAAAGAACTTAATTTATTTTTTAGTAAAGGTTCAAATCTCAAAGAACCGCTTCCGCACCGCTGGTCAGATCGGGTAGACGAGCCTACCCAGAAACCTGAAGAACATCATATACTGCTGGGCGCTTCTAAACCCGCTGAAGGAACCAGTACGGTTAGTATGGGGCAAGTCAGTTTTAGAGAGGATGAAAATGCCAAATCTGAACAGCTTGGACTAATACCTGATGTACTTCAAGAGTTGAAAGAAATTTTTTCCATTCTTGAAAAAGAGGACGGAAACAAGCAGGACTTTTTCAATATGATGGAAATGGTCAGGGCAAAATATGGGCAGATCGGTTCCAACCCTCGCATCGTTCAGATCAACCAGTTTATTGCTGAACATGCCCCGTTCCACCTCTCGAAAGAAGAACTGGAAAACCTGTGGGATTAACATAATCCGATTAACCATAAAATTTATTCTTACGCTGTAAAATCAAAACATATGAAATCTCCATTCAATAACAACGGCAACCTAAACTTCGGCAAATCCCTACTGCTATTATTTACCCTTTGTATCTATAATTTGTTGACCAGTCTGTCTCTTTTCGCCCAAGATGGAAATGCAGGTATACAGGAAGCAACCAACAAGGTAAAAGGCTATTTCGACACGGGAACCGACCTGATGTATGCCATCGGTGCAGTTGTTGGCATCATAGGGGCTATCAAGGTATTCAATAAGTGGAATGCTGGAGAGCCTGATACCAATAAGGTAGCCGCGGCATGGTTCGGTAGCTGTATCTTTTTGGTGGTAGTGGCAACTGTTCTTAAATCTTTTTTCGGGATATAGCCATGGCCAGCGTTTATAAAATCAATAAAGGTGTATCAAGACCTATTGAATTCAAAGGCTTAAAGGCACAATACATTGCCTATCTAGCTGTGGGTCTGGTTTTATTGCTCATCAGCTTTGCCATTCTCTACATTTCTGGGCTGAGCCTTTTGGTGCTACTACCATTGATTATTATCCTTGGAACAACACTTTTTTTCAGTGTATTCCGCTTAAGCCACCGTTTTGGCGAGCATGGCTTGATGAAGTTTTGGGCAAAACGTAGTCTTCCAAATCACTTGAAATTTCGTTCCAGACGATTGTTTACCTCGCTCAAAAGTAAATCGAATATTCCAACAACATCATTTAAAAACTAATCCAATGGTAGAAGCAAAGGACATATTGCCCATTTACAAGGTTGAGAACAACGCCATTATTTCGATGCATGGCGATGTAACCATTGCTTACAAAGTGGAGCTTCCAGAAATTTTTACCCTATCAGAAAGGGATTACGAAGCTTACCATCAGACTTGGGTAAAGGCAATTAAACTCTTGCCACAGCAGAGCATTTTTCTAAAGCAGGATTGGTTTACCGAAACCAAGTACAAAGCTGATTATACCAGCGATCGCAGTTTCCTTTCCCGTAGCAGCGAGGTATTCTTCAACGAAAGACCATTTTTGGATCACGAATGCTATATTTTCTTGACTCAGAAACCAAAAGAGCGGAAGCTATCCAGTTCGGTCTACAGTAATATACTTCGCAAATCTATTGTCCCCAGCCAGACTATTTCATCATCTCTATTTAAGGATTTTTTAGACAGTGCAGGGCAGTTTGAACGCATACTGACTGATAGTGGATTTGTTGGACTGAAAACGCTGAACGATGATGAGTTGGCTGGAACTGCGAACAAAGCTGGCATTATAGAGAGATATTGTTTTCTGTTGAACAAGGATAACCAGCCAATGATCCGTGATATCCATGTCAAAGATGAGATCGTAGTTGGCGATAAAAAAGTTGAACTCTACACCTTATGTGATACGGAAAATATGCCTGCACTTTGCGGTAGCCGTATAAATTATGATAAGTACAGTACTGACAGGAGCAAGTTTTCGATCGGTTTTGCAAGTCCACTAGGGTCACTCTTGAACTGTAACCACATCTTAAACCAGTATATTTTTGTATCAGATGTGCAGAAAACCATCAAAAGATTGGAAGCTAAAAAGCTCCGTCTGCAATCCTTATCTGCCTATTCCAGAGAAAATTCAATTTCAGGGGATGCCACCAATGATTTTTTAAATGAGGCAATAGCTTTGCAACGTTTACCTATCAAGGCACATTTCAATGTATTGGTATGGTCGGAAGACCAAGAAAAAAGCAGAGACCTTAAAAATCTGGTATCATCGGCAATGGCACAGCTGGATGCGGTTGCCAAACAGGAAACCGATGGTCAAGCTCAAATCTGGTGGGCTGGACTTCCCGGAAATGCTGCCGATTTTCCTATGAACGATACCTTTGACACTTTTATCGAACAGGCGACCTGTTTTTTCAATCTGGAGACAAATTACCGTTCCTCGCTGAGCCCATTCGGACTGCGTTTGGGAGATCGGCTTTACGGCAGACCTGTACATGTCGATATTTCTGATGAGCCAATGAAAATGGGCTTTACCACCAACAGAAACAAATTTATTTTAGGTCCAAGTGGTAGCGGTAAATCATTTTTTACTAACCACATGATCCGTTCCTACTATGAGCAAGGGGCTCACGTGGTATTGGTGGATGTGGGACATAGCTACAAAGGTTTATGTGATCTGGTAGGTGGCTATTATTTTACCTACACCGAGAGTGAACCCATTAAATTTAATCCATTTTACCTTTCTGAAGATGATGTACTGGACACCGAAAAAAAGGAAAGTATTAAAACGTTGCTACTAGCTTTATGGAAGAAAGACGATGAAAATTTCAGGCGTTCGGAATATGTAGCCTTATCCAATGCTTTGACATTATACTTTGCCCAACTTGGAAACAGACCTGATATTTTCCCTTGTTTCAATACATTTTATGAGTTTCTGACCAATGAATATGTACAGGTACTGGAAACTAGCAAAGTAAAAGATAGGGATTTTGATATAGATAATTTTCTGTATGTCCTTAATCCATATTATCGTGGCGGTGAGTTTGATTACCTGTTGAACGCATCTGAAAATCTCGAATTATTGCATCAGCCATTTATTGTAATAGAGTTGGACAACATCAAAGACCATCCAATTTTATTTCCCGTGGTTACATTAATCCTGATGGAAATGTTCATTTCCAAAATGAGAAAGCTGAAGGGGATACGTAAGGTTTTGCTAATCGAAGAATGCTGGAAAGCCATTGCAAAAGAGGGTATGGCAGAGTATATCAAATATCTCTTCAAAACGGTAAGAAAGTATTTTGGAGAAGCGATCGTGGTAACCCAAGAGGTAGAAGATATCATAAGTTCACCAATTGTAAAACAGGCCATTATCAATAATTCAGACTGTAAGATATTGCTCGACCAGTCAAAATACCAGAACAAGTTTGACGCTATACAGGAACTTTTGGGACTGACTGAAAAGGAAAAATCGCAGATACTTTCGATGAACAAAGCCAACGATCCCAAACTCAAATACAAGGAAGTCTTTATTTCTCTCGGTGGCCAGTACAGCAAGGTTTACCGAACAGAAGTATCAACAAGCGAGTATCTCGCCTACACCACTGAGGAAAGCGAAAAGCTACAGGTTCAACGGTATGCACAACGATATGGAAGTATCCAAAAGGGTATAGCTGTACTAGCAAAAGAATTAAAAAACAAACAATAATCAGTTATGATAGCCATTCACAAAACTGGTGCAGTTACCTGCATCGGTGCAATCAAAAAAGTTATGAAAAAATACATGGTCATCCTTCCGGTGAGTGCCATGACGCTATTTGTGTCCATGCCCACAGGGGCAAATGCTCAGATAGCAGTTTTGGAAGTCATTAAAGCAGGAGTAAAAAAAGTAATCAAGGCTGTCGACCTTAAGGTTCAGCGTCTACAGAACGAAACCATCTGGCTGCAGAATGCTCAAAAGGTGCTGGAAAACCAGCTTTCCAAATTAAAGCTGACTGAAATTGCCGATTGGACGGAAAAGCAGAAAGAACTATACAAAAATTATTACGAAGAGCTATGGAAAGTTAAATCTGCCATTGCCTATTACAAGCGGATCAAGGACCTGACCGAAAAACAGGTAGCCATTGTTGATGAGTACAAATGGGCCTGGGGGCTGTTCCAAAAGGATAAGCATTTCACCGCTGATGAGCTGGAGCACATGCAGAAAGTTTATTCGGGCATATTGGATGAAAGCATCAAGAATTTAGATCAGATACTACTTGTAGTTAATTCATTTAAAACGCAGATGAGCGATGCCAAAAGACTGGAAATCATAAGTGCAGCTGCCGCTCAAATGGATGTCAATTTTAGCGATCTAAAATCTTTCAATACCCAGAATAGCCTATTGAGCATCCAAAGGGCAAAATCGTTGGACGAGGTAACCATTTTAAAAGAACTATATGGAATTCAGTAGACAACCGCAAAGTAGTTATAGGCATAAAGCTATGTCTGTATCGAAACCAATCAGTTTTTTAGGGGTGGCGTTGCTGTTACTTTTTGTAGGTACAAGTGCTTTCGGGCAAACTTGGGGCGAATTCTTCAACCAGAAAAAAACGCAGAAAAAATACCTGCTCGAACAACTTGTTGCTTTGAAGATGTATGCGGGTTACCTCAAAAAAGGCTATGATATTGTCGGTTCAGGCATAAGTACTGTTAAGGATATAAAGAATGGTGAATTCAACTTGCACAGTACGTTTTTTACCTCACTCAAAAATGTTAACCCTGCCATTAGAAAAAACGCAAAAATCGCCAGTATAATTTCTCTGCAAATCTTCATCGCCAAGGCTTTCAAAAGTATTGGCGATAATGATGGGCTGGAACTTTCTGACAACCAGTACATATTAGATGTAAAGGATAAGGTAACCGATGATTGCCTTGTTGACATGGAGGAACTATTACTTGTCATCACTTCTGGAAGGCTGGAACTGACTGATGATGAGCGGATAGAAAGATTGGATAGCATCTATGAAAGAATGCGGGACAAAGCTGCATTTGCGCAAAGTTTCACAGCGCAGGTAAACCTGCTCATCAATCAAAGAAAGAACGAACAAAAATCCATTAACCATTTAAGAGAACTTTATGGAAACAATTAGCATAATTAGAATAAAGGGTGTAAAAAGCACTCTCTATTTAGTGTTGACTTTAGTAATCATCTGTCTTTCATCTACAGTTTTTAAGTTAAGGGCACAGTCTACAGAAGTACAGCAGCTCCTACTAAATGTAGAGAAGCTCAGCCAGTTGAAAAATATCCTTTCTGACATGAAGCGTGGATATACCATTGTTGCCAATGGTTATAATGCGGTAAAAAATATTTCGCAGGGTAACTTTTCCCTGCATGAGGTATTTCTTGACGGTCTAATGCTGGTCAATCCGGAAATCAAGAAATATGAAAGAATTGCGGATATCATTAACTACCAGCAGCATTTGATTTCAGAATACAAATCTGCCTACAACCGTTTCAGAAATGCCGACACTTTTAGTCCTGAAGAGCTAAGCTACCTATCCGGTATTTATGGGCGGCTTTTCGACCAGAGCATTGATAACCTAGATGAACTTTTAATGGTAATCACCTCTTCAAAACTAAGAATGAGCGATGATGAGCGCTTGAGGACAATTGACAGAATTTTTTTGGATATGCAGGGCAAGCTCATCTTTTTAAGAAGTTTCAACAAAGAGGCGAGCATACTGAACCTACAAAGGCAAAGGGAGAAATCGGATATCAATGCCACCAGAAGATATTATAACCAAAACTGATCTGTAATGAAAAAGTTAATTATTTTTTGCATTGGGGCATTTGCCCTGCTCTCGCCGTTGGGCTCATACTCACAGGGCATATCGGAAACACTGGGTGGAATGCAACCCGTTCTTGACAGGGTGTACAGCGAGATGTTGCCACTTTGCAGTCGACTTATCGATGTGGGCAGGGGGATAGCGGGATTTGGTGCGCTATGGTATATTGCCAGTCGTGTATGGCGCCAGATTGCCAGTGCCGAACCCATAGATTTTTATCCATTGCTCAGACCTTTTGCATTGGGAATGGCAATTATGATGTTTCCCTTAGTCATCTCGCTAATGAACGGAGTATTACAATCAACGGTCTCAGCAACGGGGAAAATGGTAAGTGATAGTAACAAAACAATAGAACGCCTGCTTAAAGCCAAGGAAGCCGCCATTAAAAAAAGTAAGCATTGGCAAATGTACGTTGGAGAAAATGGGAGTGGAGACCGTGAAAAATGGTTGAAGTATACTTTTCCGGAACAGGGCAGTGAAGGTCTATTGGATGGTTTGGGACATGACATCCAGTTTTTTATGGAGAAGCAGTCCTACAACTTTCGTAACTCCATCAAGCAGTGGATGAAGGAAGTTTTTGAGGTACTTTACGCAGCAGCTTCATTGTGTATCAATACCGTAAGGACATTTTTTCTAATTGTTCTAGCCATTTTAGGGCCACTGGTTTTTGGCTTTGCGGGTATTCGATGGTTTTCAGAATACCCTTACGGTCTGGCTGGCTAGGTACGTGAACATTTTTCTATGGCTTCCCATTGCGAATATCTTCGGAAGCATCTTGGGAAAGATACAGGAAAATATGCTAAAACTAGACCTATCACAGATCGAACAGCAGGGCGATACCTTTTTCAGCGGAACAGATACAGCTTACCTCATATTTTTGCTAATTGGCATCATAGGCTATTTTTCTGTCCCCAATGTGGCAAACTATGTCGTTCACGCAGGTGGTGGAAATGCTATCCTCCAAAAGGTAAATGCCATCATTAGTAGTACCAACAGTACGGGAATGAAAACCGCATCATCTGGAGCTGGAATGGCTGCTGATATGATGGGTAATGCTTACCGCAATATGCAACAAGGGTATGCCGCTTCCAGCAATGGCGATTATCTGCCAGATCAAACGCCTGGACAGCATCAACATGATAAGCTGAGTGGTAAGGAAGGAAAATCATAATTATCAATAGTAACACCTAATCTATTTACCCATGTTCAGTCAACTAAAAAATATAGATACCGCATTCAGGCACATCAAAAGATTTAGTCTTTTTCTGATCATAGCCTGCATTACCATTTCAGGATTTGCCATTTACAAGAGCTATGAAATGGTCGGTAAAGCACAGGCAAAAGTTTACATCCTTGCCAACGGAAAAGCCATAGAAGCTTTTAGTACCGAACGAAAAAGTAACCTGCCTGTAGAGATCAGGGATCACGTAAAAATGTTCCACCACTACTTTTTTACCCTTGATCCTGATGAAAAGGTTATCCAGCGCAACATTAGCAAAGCTCTGGAACTATCAGACCAAAGCGCAAAGAAAAGTTACGATAATCTGAAGGAACAAGGTTTCTATAGCAACCTGATTTCAGCCAATATCTCACAGGAAATAACAATTGATAGTGTTCATCTTGATATTGAGCAGTATCCCTATTATTTCCGCTGTTATGCTACCCAACAGCTTATCCGTTCGAGTGCTACAGTAAACAGAAAACTGGTTACCCAGGGGTATTTGAGAAATGTCGGACGCAGTGATAATAATCCTCATGGTTTTTTGATCCAACGCTGGGAAACTCTGGAGAATAGCGACTTACCCTTAAAGCCCTAAACGCATGAAACTCTTTAGGAAAAACAGTACATCAATTGGTGGCGATGCGATTGCCGAGAAAATTGCCCAAAAGATTATCGATAGGCAAAGGATATTAGCCAATTATCTGAACAGGAAAACCAAGAACATTTCTGGCAAGTTATGGATGGCTATTTTGATAATTTTTTGTACGGCTTTTGGGTGCTATTGTACATTTCTGCTCATTAGGGCGCTAGGCTGATTTAATCAAATACATAAAAATCATTTAAAAATAAGATTATGGAAACAATCAACAAAAAGGACAAGCGGAAACAGCTACTCGTCATTCCGTTACTCATCATCCCATTTTTGGCACTGGGATTTTATGCGATGGGCGGGGGTAAAGGTCAAGATGCAAATCTTCAAAAAGGTCATCGAGAAATCAATGCCGACCTGCCAGATGCAACTTTCAAAAAGGAAGTGCCAACTGATAAAATGGGTTTTTATAAGCAGTCTGATACGGACAGCTCTTACATTAAGGAAATTGGAGGGGATAGTAGCCTGAATAGGATTAATGCCCGTTTATCAAGAAATGGGGACGAGCAGGATATAAGGACTGATGCCATTAATCAGAAGCTGGAAGCTTTGAACAAAGAGATTAACCGACCAGAAGAACCACGTTCAAATCCTCAATCAAAAAGCAGACAAGAAACATCAATCAAAAATGATGTGGACAGGTTGGAAGCTTTGATGAAAACCATGCAGTCTGGAAAAGAAGAAGACCCCGAAATGGCACAATTGAGCGGGATGATGGATAAGATTATTGCAATTCAGAACCCGGAAATCGCTCGTTCAAAAGAACAGCTGAACTCGGTTAGGGACAGCCAGTTCAGAGCTGTGCCAGCAGCGATTGTAGAAAATCAAAAGGTGGTTCAGGGAGCAACGGTTAAGTTACGATTGAGTGACAGCGTTCGGCTGAATGGTCAGTTAATTCCAAAAGGACATTTCTTGTTTGGAACCTGCAACATTACCAATCAGCGATTATTGCTACAGATTAAAAATATCAGGCTGGGAACCTCTATTGTCCCCGTTGATTTGACAGTGTATAGTCTGGATGGAATGCCTGGTATTCCTGCACCGGAAGCTGAATTGACAGGAGCAGTTAATGGTGGTGCAGATGATGCTATCCGAAGCATGCAGTTCCTTTCAATGGATCAGTCCATAGGTGTACAGGCCGCTGGGGCTGGGATTGATGCCGCAAAATCCCTTTTCAGCAAAAAATTGAAGAAAGTAAGGGTCAAGCTCAAAGCTGATTATCCGATACTAATCCGTATCAACAAAAAATAAACATTTAATAAATTTTAAACTGGGATAAACCTGAACAAGACAATTACAGAAAACCCCAATAACCAATTGATTATGAATCTAAACAATTTGGAAAATCTTAAAGAAGAGATGAAAAATCTGGGCTTCAAGGATAAGCTCATTGAGAAAATGGAAGAGAACATGAGAAAAGATGTTCCCGAATTTACGCTTAATGATAGCGTTGCAGCAACTAAAGGCCAGGTTGATCTTGCACTTCATTTTAAGAAATCCGGACAATCTGATTTCTATTACTTTAACAAGTTTACTGTTAGCCATAACCAGGGCAAACCATTGGAGGAAGGTCAGCAGTATATGGTCATTACCAAAAATGAAGAAGGAAAAAATATCGTGAAGAAACATGAAAATGTGAGCGATGCACTTGCTTTCTTTAAGGAGCAGAAAGGTAACAGTGAACTTGCGGTAGGGAAGGATGCTGCCAATAAAGTAATGTTAGCCAGTATGGAAAATGGTAAGGTAAATTATGTAGCAAAGGAGTTCAACCGTACCTATTATGCAAGCCCTGCAACCCAGACCATTTGGCTGGAGCGTGGTAAAGGCTTTACAGCTGAACAATCCGCCAATTTGATACAAGGTCGTGCGGTCTATCGTGATGACATGATGAATATGGGCGGGGAGACTTATAAAGCTTGGATTAAATTGGATTTTGATAAGGGTAAAGACCGTTTTCAGAATTATAGTATCAACCAGTACCATGATCCGTCCTATGGTTTCGATATCAATAAAGTGTTGGATAAGTTCAATATCAAGGAGTTGGAAGATCCTGCTAAAAGAGTGCTGCTTGAAGCATCATTGCGTAATGGCAACAGACCATTGGTAACAGTTGAAAAAGAAGGGCAGGAGGTGAAGGTGTTTTTGGAAGCCGTACCGCGTTACAGCCAGTTGAATATGTACGCAGAGAACGGTAAACCAGAAAAAAGGGAACAGTTTTTGAAAGAAACTGCGCTTTCAAGTAAACAGGAAAACACCAAGGGCAAGGAAAAGGAAATGAGCGAAAGCCAAGGTGTTAGGAGATAATTTAATATCTTAGTTTGTTATACTTGTAGGATTAAAAAAAATAAATAAATGAATTGCTGAAAGGCAATTCAAAACCTTAAAAATTTAATTTAAAATAGCATGGAAAAATTCACAGAGTTAAAGGCACTGATTGCATCAGCAGAAGCAGATGCCACTGCATTTTTTGAAAAGAATAATAAAGCAGCTGGAACAAGGCTAAGAAATTCGTTACAGCAGACAAAAACTTTGGCGCAGGATATCCGTAACGAAGTTACTGCCAAAAAGAACGAAAAATAAACAGCATAGCTGTTTTGGTAAATGCCTGACTGGAAACGGTCAGGCATTTTTTTGCCTTTTTTTTACAGGTTTAGTTCTTTTTTAATTTTAGCTAAATGATAAGTCAGCGGTAAAACCGCTTTGCTCGTACCTCGCTTCAGCCGATTTCCGCATTTATGCAACAATGGCTTCGTACCTCGCCAACGTTGCGCTTTCTAATACATCATATCAGTATCATCTTCCATAAACTTTCGGAAAGATCAGGGTAAAAATTCCACCTAGGCTTTTTGTTACAAAATTTCTGAACAAGCCCTTTGACGTCAAGGCCAGGCCCTACGGGTTTGCTGAAAAAAAATCTTCCTCACTCGCTGCGCTCGGAGCGTATTTTTTTTCGCAAAGCCTTGCCTTACAAATGGCTTGTGTCAGGAGCGGTGGTTTAACAAAAAGCCAGGAGGCCCTGCCGACTGGATTTATAAAAAAGATAGCCAAATGATAGCAACAAAGGACAGAAGCCCACCCACCCAAAGGGGTACAGCAAACAGCGACCGCCTACACAGAACTGCCCCAATAGGGGAAATTATTCAAATCATTATCAGTAAAAATTTAAAATCAAAAGTTATGAAAACTGCACAATTAAACGGTTCAGCCGTAAATGGAAAATCAGAAGTTAAAATTAGTCAACCTGTAAACAATGGTACAGCAAATAGGATAGAGACAAAAGCCGAAGAGGTTAAGGACATTGCACAATCAATCGATTTAAAAAATGTGGAACAGGTAAAACCCAAAGCAGAAGCGCCAAAAGTGGAACAACCAAAAGTTGAACCTACCAAAATAGAAATCAAGGAACAGTTGAAAGAAGAAAAACCTGCCCTTAATTTAGAAAAAACCATCAAGTTGGCGTTAGACTTAAACCGCCGTATCAATCAGAGAGGTAAATTATTGGAAACAATAAACACATTGGAAGCCTTTGAAGTAGCGCAAAAAGATGATGCAGAAGAAACAGATACCAACTTTTTTCAAGGTTGTACCCTTACCCTTGAAGATGATAAAGGCAGGGAGTTTACCACAAAAAACCCTTTTATCATTCGTGAGGTTGCAAATAGGGTAAATGCTTTATGTGTTGATAAATTAGCCGAAATCGAGGGAGAGATTTTTATTCCTGCTTAATTAAAGTAACGCCCTTTGCAGGTTGCAGGGGGCGTTTATTCATTTATCAAAATCCAAAAAAAAAATGAAATACGAGACAATATTTATTATGGCTCGGGTGGCAGTTCATGCCGACCATATCAATTTGGGGGATATCGTACACGAAATAGAAACCCAATCTAAACTAACGTTAAGCGATACCGCTAACATCAATATTTTAGAAACTGAAATTTTGGTTTCACGAGTGAGGAACATTAAAAATATCAATCATGGCACACAACATAAATTATAACGAAAAGACACAGAAACATAGTTTCTTTAGTGTCAAAGAAAAGGCATGGCATAGCTTGGGGCAGATCATTACTGATTACCCGACAAGTGCGGAAGCGATAAAACATGCAGGACTAGATTATCTAGTAGCAAAAAGAAGTTTGATTACTTTTTCTGAATACATCGACCAACAGGGAATGCTAAATAGTATTCCTGATATCGAGGTAGATAATTTTTATGCAAACGTAAGAACCGATACTAACGAAGTTTTAGGCGTTGTCGGCAAGGATTACAATATTGTACAAAACGTAGACGCATTTGCCTTCTTTGACAGGATTGTAGGTGGTAAAGATGGAATACTATATGAAACTGCAGGTGCTTTAGGCAAAGGGGAACGAATTTTTATTACTGCAAAACTGCCCGACTATATCCGTGTAGGTAGGGTGGACTGCATTGAAAAATATTTGTTTCTTACTTCCTCCCATGATGGATTTGGTAGTATTACTGCATCTTTTACCCCTATTAGAATTTGTTGTCAAAACACCTTAAATGCAGCACTAAAAAATCATACCAATTCGATTAAGATACGCCACACGGCAAGCGCACAGGAAAGGCTAAAACAGGCGCACCAACTTTTAGGAATTACCAACCAATTGGCTAACGAATTAGAAGAGGTTTTTAACCATTGGTCGAAAGTTAGGATTACGGATAGGCAGGTTAAAAGATTGGTTCAGTTGGCAATGGCTCCAAATAAAGAAACTTTGAACAACCTTAAAACCAATAAACAGGATGATTTTTCAAGTGCATATACCAATATAGTAAATAATGTTTTGGAATATGCGTTAACAAGTCCGACCCAGCAGGAAGTGAGTACAAAAGGAACTGTTTTTGGTGCTTACAATGCGGTGACAGGTTATTTTCAAAATGTAAGAAATTATAAAGACGATGAAAGTAAATTTAAATCAATCATGTACGGAACTGGTTTACAAAGAAGTCAAACTGCATTTGATTTATGTAGTAGCTTTGCTAAAAATGGCGTAGAAGCGTTAAATTAAGCTGAAATAGTAAATAAATGCCCATTTCATTAATTTGGAGAGGGCATTTTTATGTCGGCGCCTTAAGTGCCTTAGAAGTCCATTTAAGATACTTAAAAGTTTACTTAATTGAGATTTTAAGCTGTTTTGTCAGTTTCAATGGCGAGCGCAATAACATGATGAACCAAGAAAGCGTCAATCAAACACGGTGCATAGTCACGATTGCAATCCCATCATTCGATGACCTCTAGCGTTTTTCTCTTGTTCGCGAACTAAAAATGTTTATAGGTTGTTATTAGTTGATCTTAATCTAGAACTGAAATAATTCAACCGAATATTAACAATCAGCTCGTATTCCTACAAAAGCTTGAAATGATTTTAACGAGTTGTATGCAGTCATGGTCTATTCCTCCCATCCTTTTTTCGAGACCCGAAATCAGTGGAATCTCTAGTGTCGCCATTTCAAATTTTCCCGCCAGTACTTCAAGAGTATGAACAATAATGTCCTTGCGTAAGATCTGTATCTCAGTTTCGAAGACAAAATTCACAGGCTCCTTGTAAATGTTGGCAAAATAGTCACAAACTACCTTGATTATATATTCATGATCCACCATATTTGTTAGCAGGCCCTGGGTAACGTTCGGCAGTGGATAGCTGTACATATATTTTGTCCTTTTAGCAGCGGCAAACAAAACATGCGAATCCACGGGAATATGTTTATAGTTCATTCCCATAAGATCGATTGTGAGATCAAGGTAGCGTTGTCTCGCTATTTTGTGGTTGATCATCAGATATAACAGTATCATAAATGTCGCTGTACCGGGAACTCGGTTTTGCTCATAGGCAAGCGCCCGAATAAGAGCTTCCTCTACATACAAAACACAGTGTTGCTCCTGTGCCGTCAAAATCGAATCTATGGTAGATTCCCCGATAGCATCATCCAATTTTTTCTTTTCTGCTCCGTTCATCTTCAACGCTGCTGTACAGGGCAGGCTTGTGCAGTTTTTCTTGATCCAGTCCAGAAGTGTATTCAGGTGATCGATCTGGGCATTGATCTGTTCTGGAGTAATGAATTGTCGAATATATTTGCCATCCTGCTTACCCACTGTTAATGATCCTGTCTGACTTGACCCTTTAAGCTCCCGGACCAGGTCGTTGATTTCAAGAATGGAAGATTCGGAAACGTAGAGCTTGCAGCCTAAATGGAGTATATCTTCATAGCAACCGAGCTGGGCTATCGTACACAATCCAGTCACATCAATTAGTATTGGTGTTTGCCGATCAAAAACAGCAAATGCCCTATAAATCTCAGGTCGATCGTATGTTGTTGCCAAACCATGTTTCTCATCGGAAATAAACCCTCCCCAAACTCTGATCAGATTGGTCTTCTTAATCTGGGCAATCGTGGAAAGGGGCAACATTCCCGAGACATACATTTGGGCAATATCTTTTTCCCAAGAAGCTTTGTTGTCTAGCACTTCAAACAGCGCTTTGAAATCTTCTTCGAAATTACCTGTCTTACCAATTGAGAACTGCTGGAAATTGGTCTGGGACGCAAATGTGGTTCCGATCAACTGGTAGCTCTCCCGCATCGCTGCGTTGAATATATGGGTTATCGTAGAAACGACAAATCTTTGCTGATGTGGTCCCAAGATCACCTCCTCCCCAAGCTTCTTTCCAAGAACGGCAATAGCCTCAGAACTATCCGGAAGTATCTCGCCATTGATTCTGCTTAAATCATCACGTTTTTCAATCTGATAGCTTAGCGAAGTGTCTCCAGAAGTTAAGGTAAACTGGCAGTCAACCCCGACGATCTCTGGGTCCATTGGACGTTCCTCGTCAGTAGCGATGACCGTGCCCAAATGGATGAAATTTTCATGGGCAGATACTTCGTTTTTAAATTGCCGTCTTGTCTGCAATGCAAAATGATGGAACTTTTCCATTCTTCCGCACCCATGGCAGAGCATTGCAATTTTGAACTGGATATCCATTTTCAATGTTTTGTCCATGTGGATTATGGTATCGACTATTGCGCCGACCTGTTCCCAGTTTTCAATTCTCGCATAAATCAATGCAAGCCTTACCAAAATAAACTGATCATTGGGATATATTTCCAAATGTTCCAAGCATATCGCTATGGCACTGGGAAAGTCATTAATGTCTTCCAGCACATGGGACCTAAGTTCTGTGACAGTCGGGATAGGTCCAAACCTTTCGGTGAGGTTCTTACAGACCGATAGGAGCCTAGCGTTTTCTCCGGACCTAAAATACAGCTCTAAAAGCCTTTTTGTATTTCCTGAATAGGTATCAAGATCAGAAACCTTTTCCATCAAGGCTATTGCCTCTTTTGGCATGCCAAGAATCTCAAATTGCAATGAGAGATCATAGACGTCGATTTCTGGGGTTTGATAATCTATCTTTGAGAAAAGTCCGGTGAAGATTTCTACAGCGTCATCTTTATGACCCAGTTTAAGTGCAATCTTTCCCTTTAATAACAGCGCTGTTGCGGCGTTAGTATCTATTGAAATTGCCTGATCATTCAAGCTAATGGCCTCTGGGATATTTCCTTTATCAATTTCGCGTTGGCAAAGGAAATCGATGATGAACAGACGAAGGCTTTTGGAAATATCCTGTTCCAAAAGTGTATCTAGAATGGCAAGTCCCGTTTCCGTATCCTGCATCTGAAGGTATACCTGAGCCTCAAAATGAATCAGTTCATGCAGATCGGCACCAAAAACAAGTGGTTTTAGTTCAGCGATAAGTTCGAGCGATTCCTTTTCCCTTTTGGTGCGCATGGCTGCTATAGCAAGGTGCCGCATTGAGAAACTGTCCTTCTTGTGATCATAAGCCTGTTTGGAATCCAGGTAACATCCCTCCATATCTCCGAGATATGTTTTAGCAACCGCTCGATTTATCAGGAACCAAGTTCGCGATTCATGCAGATCGGAATGTTTGACTTCATCCCAGGCCTGTGAATAGAGTTCGATTATATACCTTGCCTTATTCTTGGTATCCTGGCTAATTTGGGAACTTATTACCAGAAATGGACTTAGGACGGACTCCAAGATTGTGGTTGCAAGGACTGCCCTTAGCTCAAACTTGTTTTCACCTGCCCCATCAAGTGCTACCTGGGCCCAAGTAATCGCTGCGTTATAATCTTTTTTTGATTGTGCTACCCTTGAAATTTCATAAGCTATTTCCGATTGCTGGCGGATTCCACCCGGCACCATTTCAATGACTTTGGCTAATGGTAGGTTCTTTTTCAGCCTTACCATGGAACTATAGATCCCCACATTCAGTGGATCAATAGCCAGTCCTTTTTTGATCAGTTCCTCTGCTTTATCTTCATCGCCAAGCAACGAATACCCAAGGATTGCCCAACCGATCGCTCTTGGTTCCTCTGGCTGATATGAATACGAGTCGATAAAATATTTGGCAGCAATGTCATTTTCAATAAGGTCTAAGTTCAGAATGCCAAGGTTAGCTTGCAACCTGTATCGTTCCCGTGCCGAGAGATTTTCCCATTCGTCTTCTTTAAGTTTCTCGAAAAGTTTAATCGCTGCCTTGTGCTGGTTGGTCGACCTTAAAGAAATAATGGTATTTATCTGTTTATCAAAGTCTGTCTTTGTATTCCTGGACACGTCTCTGTTAACGCTATCAAGAATTTTGTTAAGCATATCAGTATGAACAGTTTGGGTATCAATGATGTCTCTTGTCGCCACCTCAATTTTTTGCACGGTTTTTTGAAGTTCCAATTGGAAGATTTCATCAATCTGGTCAGGTGAGACAAAAGATGGCGCAGACCGGAATTTTGTTTCGTGGGCGGTCTTAAGTTCGCGCATTTTTTCGCTTGGATAAATTTCCACATTGTCAGTTACCTTGTGGTGCTCATAGCACATCACTATTAGGTTTGCGAACTGGCGGCGCTCTTCATTATTGCTATTCGGGTTGAAACGTTCACCTCCTTCATTTGCGCTTTCGATATGGCAGACCTGTGCGATAAAATTGTTTTCTGCATCGAATATCGGATGGCTGCATCCGGGGAAGGCACAATGGTTTCCGCAAAGACTGAACAGGAGGTTGAGCGTATCTTTGGTAGGAGCAAGTCTTTTAACTGTTTCTTTTTCCATGGAGCGCAAGAGCAGATCGGACTGCACGTCGAAATTACCAAATAATTAATCTTTTCTAAGGATTGTCGAAAACTATTGGATATTTAAAATCATTTGTTGGGATTTTACAGAGATTGTTGAAACTTTAATGAAATTGGCAAATCAATACAAGCTATTTTAGCATAGCCATCATTCAATACAAACTAAAATAACTAACGCTTTGAACCTAGAAAAGAAAAATAGGATAACAGACGGAAAATATGGATATGAGCTTTTGCAGCTGATGTTTCCTATCACACATAATGCGGATTATCCAGAAGAGCTCAGGAAGATAGTGAACAAAATTGCCAAGTTTGATCTTTTCGAGTCAGATAATAAGAAAATTAAGGAAACATTTTTACCTGAGGAAGTTGATTTCATCCTAGAAGAAGAACCGTCTAATTTTTTTGAAAACTTAGAGCTGATCTGCCGGTGGAAAGATCTTGCTGTTATATTTTCTTCTGATCGTCTACGAGCTAATATAGCATTTATTTGGTCAAGTTACATTTCGATCTTTCATGCGACATGCGATTATCATTATCTGACACGTGCATTGCACTATGCAAAAAGAACGAAAAGCTTTTTCATGGCTGACCAAAAAGAGCTTTTAGAAATTGTCAATCCGCTAATCTTAACAGAGAAGCCTGCATTTTACCAGGAAAAACTGCTTATAGAAATGTGTTCGTTAATTGGGGCTGTTGAATGCAGGGAAAGATTTGGCGGATTTGTCCAGGCCACCATGGATTCGTTGGTGGAAAAAAAGGATTTCAGTTCTGCCAGGAAAACTGCCGAGATACAGCAATGTATGGGAGTACTGGATGAAAATCAGCTCAAGATTAGGAAGGGTGAACTGTTGGAACAGGAAGGCGATCATTTGGTAGCACAAAAACAGCAAAATACCTATTATCCGAGCATTAGCCAGACTTATCTCAAAGCATTGCGATCCATTAGTTCTGTCAAGGGTACTTCGGAAATGAAAAAAAGGCTTGATGAAAAAATAGCGGCAGAACAGTTGTTGGACTATAAAATGGTAAGCCTCGGAGTAAAAGTTTCTCAATCCATTCCGATCGAGGAGATACAAAAAAGCATAATATCTTCAGGCGTAGACAGCTTTGAAAGGGCCTATGTGGATATGATGCGACTTCCTTTTATTCCATTAACGGTTATCGATAAATATGTCCGAGAAATCGAAGGCAGTGGGGGAGCATTGTCAGAATTTTTCAGCGGAAGAACGCGTTTGAGCACAAAAGGAGCGGAGGTTGCCCACCAGAGCACCGAGGACGGCCATCGGTCTGATGGGAGAAACCATTATCGCGAACGTACCATAGCTTTCATCCACTGTTATAAAAATTTGATGGATTATTTCGGGGAACTATCTGAAGCTACTGTCGATGCTTGGCTGGAGCAGGCAAAAAGTTCTTTTGTACCCAAGGACAGACATTATATCTATTCAATGGCTTTAAGCGAAGGATTTAACAACAATTTCACGGCGTGTGCCCACCTGCTAATGCCACAGCTAGAAAACAGCTTCAGGGAAATAGGTGAGGCACATGGTATCATAATGACAAAATATGAAAACAAGGTACAGCATCAAAGTCTGTTCGGCGGCTGTCTTGAAAAGCTCGCTCCGATCATGGAGCCAGATGCGTTTGAAGAAATCAGGAGTTTTTTGGTCGATGGAAATTCAGCCAACTTCCGCAACAATCTTTTGCATGGGCTCATCCCGCCGGTTCTGATCGAACACTATGGTAAGTACCTTTGGTGGATCAGCCTTAAACTGATTTTTCAGACGGATTCGATCTTTATCGGGAATGCTGGCTGATCTTTTTTTTGCATATTTATAAGAATATAGACAAAGATCAATTTGATGAGCAGGCACTTCCGCCGGACAACGGAAGATGTGGTGTGGAATTGCAAATCCACAACGGAATTAGAAGGATTAATGGTAAACCCATGGCTTTACCAAAAGAGAAATCACAGATCCAGCCTAGGAGTATATTGGGTGGAATATGGAAAATTTATTTAAGATAGTACAAGGCAATAAACTAACTGCCTTATACCATATTTATTAACCATTATGGCAAATCCGTTTGGTTCGACAATGATACTAAAGAAGTAGCTCGCAAAGTCGTCAAACGATGCTAGAAGTCTTAAATCTTATAATATGAGGCTCGGATTCGCTTGGAGGTAAATAACTTTACTTATTAAAAAGCTTTCTTTAATTCACCAAATTCATCAAATAATATACTTTTCGCTTCATTCATTTTCTTGCCAATCCTACTTTTCTTCACTCTGGCATATCTTTGGGTAGTGCGAATATTTTTGTGTCCTAGCATTTTGCTCACATCCTCTAGTGGAAAATTCAGAACATTTAGCATCATGTCGGCAAATGTATGCCTAGCTAAATGACTATTCAGCGGTTTTCCAATCTTGCATATATCAGATAGTTCTTTTAAATAGGAATTATACCTAAAATTACTATTTACTGGAATTAAACGGTTATAGACTTTACAATAAGGATGATTTTTATACTTCTCTATTAGTTCGGCAATAATGGGAAGTACCGGAACCATCTCAGTAACCTTAGTTTTTCCACGTTCTTTTACCAGCCATGGTTCATTTTCTGATCCAACATATATGATATGGTCTGTACTTAAATTATAAATATCTTGGTAAGCAAATCCTGTAAAGCATTGGAATATGAATGCGTCCCTTATTTTAATCAGACGTTCAATACTAAGTTTTTTACGCCATATTTTTTCAACCTCAGAGATTTCAAGAGGTATTATCTCAGGATCTTCAGAACCACATTTGAATTTCACAATAGGGTTCTTCGGAATCCACAGGTTCGCCTCCGCTATGTTTAATATCTGCTTCAAATTTTTAATCTGTTTCATAGCAGCGGCATCTTTTAATACAGGAATTCTTTTCACAGCAAGATATTTATAGAATTTATGTGCGAATGAATATTCAATATTCGATAGGTCAAGATCAAGAACCTTAAATTCAAATTTCAAAAATTCAGCTATCTTTTTTTTGGTAGCTTTCCATTGTTTTAAAGTCTCTTTTGACCGTAAATTCTTATCTACAAGCTCGCTGAAATCCTTAATGTGGATTTCAGTTAGTTCTAATAATTTAGGGATTTCGTGTTTTGTTTGTTTTACTTCGCCTTTTTTGTTTTCAGTAGGAAAATTCTGATATACATTTTTCAGCATTAACGGGGTAACATGGCTGTATTGGGTTTTCAGTACAGTGAAATTGACTTCCAATGTATTCTCAATATGGGCAATTGTCGAGTTGATTTTTTTGGAGTTGTTTGACTTTGTTACCTTTTTTGTTTCAACGTCCCAACTATCAATATGGACTTTTTGAGCTGTAGAAAACTCTTCATCCATACCATCTATGGAAATCCTACAGATAATAGGGGCGAAACCTTTGGAATCTGCCTTAGATTTACGGTGCCAGAATAGGACTTTTAGGGTTTGGTTACTTTTCATTTCTCAATCTTTTGGTAAAACATTTTGGTTGTTTTCAGATTGTTCTTCAGTACTTTAGATCAAATTGATCAGCTATGACTGGTGCCCAAATTTACCAACTAAAATTGGGCACCAGTTTGGGCACCAGTTGAAGTGGTTTAATATGGTTTGAAATGACTTATAATTTTTTCAGAATTGCGGTTTAAAATATCTTTTAAACAGAAAAGGCGCAATTTCTTGCGCCTCTCGTGATCCCGCTGGGATTCGAACCCAGGACCACTACATTAAAAGTGTAATGCTCTACCAGCTGAGCTACGGAATCGTCCTTGTTTGAAGTAAATTCTTCGTTCTAAGGAGGTGCAAATATAGATATTAAATTATATTTACCCAACTTTTATCAAGAAAAATCTCATTTGTTTCGCTATTTAAGCGTATTGTCTTATTATTCAGTGAAATAAATTTTCGTAAAAAAGTTCGGTTATTTTATTTTTCATCAAAAATGGTACGCCAAGCACTAAAACAATAAAAGCTCAACACATTTAGTGCTGAGCTTTTACAAAGATATCTCAAAATCTAAGATCTATTTACCCGCTGCTTTTGCATGATCTGCTAAAAACTGCGCTAAGCCAGAATCAGTTAATGGATGTTTCAATAAGCCAGTAATTGCTGATAAAGGACCCGTAATTACATCAGCACCAAGTTTAGCACAATTGACAATATGCAATGGACCGCGAATAGATGCTGCCAATATTTGAGTAGGGTACTCGTAGTTATCAAAAATCACCCTAATATCTTCAATTAACTGTAAACCGTCTGTAGAAATATCGTCTAGTCTGCCTAAAAAAGGAGATACATACGTTGCACCAGCCTTAGCTGCTAACAAAGCCTGTCCGGCAGAGAAAATTAAGGTACAGTTTGTCCTAATGCCTTTGCTTGCAAAATACTTAATTGCTTTTAAACCTTCTTTAATCATAGGTACTTTTACCACAATTTTAGGGTTTAAAGCCGCTAAAGCTTCGCCTTCCTTAATGATATTTTCGTAATCAGTAGAAATTACCTCAGCACTTACATTATCTTCAACAATATCGCAAATTGCTTTGTAGTGATTAAGTACATTTTCGTCTCCAGTAATACCTTCCTTAGCCATTAAGCTAGGGTTTGTAGTTACGCCATCTAAAATTCCCAAATCCTGAGCTTCTTTAATTTGAGCTAGATTTGCGGTGTCGATAAAAAATTTCATGTTTATTAATTCTTATGAGTTGGTAATTGGTTATAAGCCAAATTCCCTGAAGAATGAAATCCCCCTTCAGGGGATGGGGAAAGTAAAAAATGGGCAAGCAACTTTTATCGCACCGCTACAACCTTCTACCCTTGCTTTGTTCCCAACCTGGGGGAGTTCAAAGGGAGCTGATCGTAAAAGACTTGCCCGTCACAAAGGTAGCAAAAAGTAGTGTTTTATGAAATGATTTTTGATATATTTTTAATGCGTTGTGCATGAAGTTGTTAAAATGAAAAATGCGACTATGGCAGCTTCTTATTTAGTTTTGATCGTTTAATTTTTTATAATGAGGAGAGTTTTTGTGTTAGCTGAGCGATCAACTTTATGCCGTTTGTATGGTTTCTTAAATCGAGTGTAAATCGTTCTTGCATTGGTTTTAACTCACCGGCGGCTAAAGTTTTTCCATTAAGTCTACTAGGTTGCTCTTGTTAAACTTGCTCGCGTTAAAATCAATTCGAAAATTTCCACTTATTTGCGCATTAGCGCCGCTATATATAAGTAATAGTGCTGTCAAATGTTCTTTAAATTTTAAGATCGTATGCTGTTCTAATTTTAATCGTGAATAAATCCACACAAAAGTTAAAAATGCTAGTTGTTATAAATCCAACGTTTTTACCGAGGTGGGCTATTGTCTAACTAAATCGGGCTTGCGGCTTACGTAGAAGTCTTATGCTGAAAGCCTCGAAACCAGAAATGGTTGAGGGTTACTCTGTATGGCTTATGAAAATACCTTCCCAATTTACAAAACATTGATTTCGATTTATTTGTAATTGTAAAACCTGAGTGTTTAAATCTATATTTGTAATAACGCTAAGGCGCTTTAGCAATTTTCATGTATGGATGAGGTAAAGCGCTTTCTTTTGAAACAGATTTATAACAGTGAGACCAGTAATTGTACTTTTTTTAGGTTTACTTCTTTTTAAATTGCCGATTTTTGCACAACAAAGTGGCAGCACCTCAGTGTTAAACCAGGGCAATGGATTGTCCTCAAATTATGTATACGATGTTTTTGAAGATAAGCGTGGATTTATATGGTTGGCTACCGATGGTGGGCTTTATCGCTACGACGGTTTCGAGTACAAATTATACGCATCTGAAATGCAGTCGTCGCTTGCAGGAAGTTGTATTCAAGAAGATATATATGGTAGGCTGTGGTACGAAAACTTTGACGGTTACCTTTTTTATATAGAGAAGGATAAGCTTAACCACATTAACCAAGACAACCCAATACAGTTTTTGCCCTACGGCTTAACAGAAAAGCACCTCTACGTAATTGTGAAGGGAGGGGTAAATATTTATGATTTAAAGAGTTTTGAGCTTGTGAAAAGCATAAAAATCGATTGGATTTATGCCGAACACGCCAGCTTGATTGACGGCACTTTTTACATCACCGATCAGGATAAGATTGTGGCTATTGACGAGAATTTTAATGTACTGCGAACATCTGTTAACGTCCGTGCTGAAAACGGGGTCAAAATCGTCTCAAAGGTGAGAGGTAAAGTAGCTGTATTTTACAGAAATGGCTCTCACGTAAATTTCTACGATAAGCATCTAAACCATCTATATCAAAATAAAATCAATCTTCCTGGCACGTTTCATCATGCTGTATCCATCAACAGAGATTATTATAACGTGGCAACCTCGCAAGGCATATATGTTGTAGATTTTGGTAATGATGCCTTTAAAATTATTAGCACGCGATGGCCTGGTGTATCTGTGGCGAAATCAGTAATAGATAGAAATGATAACGAATGGATACCCACGGTAGGCAACGGTGTTTTTTTTAATTCGAAGTTAAAATCTTCCCTTCAACTGCTCCAAAAAGGTAATTTTACTTTTATCCGTCCTCACAATAGCGGCTTTGTTGCTGTTGATGCAAAGGGATCTATTTCTAAACTTACTGACAGGTTGGTGCTTGATAAAGAGTTGGTTAACGCAAAAAGTGATGTCGCTTACATTTTTAACGATCAAGCTTCGAATTCTTTTTTTTACACCAATAACACTGGCTTATTTGTAGTAAATAAGTCACAACGTAAGCACTATAATGTTGCCCTAAAACAGGCTGTAAGATTAGATGATAAGTTCTATCTGGTTGCTGCAAGTGGCTTCTATGGTCTTTTTAAAAATCCGTTTTCTAAACAAACCACTTCCATTTGGGATAAGTATTTTACTAAAAATATTTTTAACTATAACGACTTTAGCGCCTTCAAGAGCTATGTTAGGGCAAAAACGATAGCCTATAATGAGAACCTTAAGCTTATTGTTGCGGGCACTAACATTGGCACATTTATCAATAAACAGGGTGTAGAGCAAGAACTTCAGCTAAATGGAAAAGCCTTGTTTGTAAATAAGCTAGTTTGGTGCGAGAACGTGCTGTTTGCGCTAACTACATCAGGCGATTTATATAAAATAGAAAACCTAGAGCATTTCACTAAAATAGATATCCCGGAAAATGGATTGAGATTGGCCAAGCACGCCCAGCATACTATTTATATGTTGGGCAGCAATTTTTTGTATGCATACGATACTGAAAAGGAAACGATCAGTAAGTTTGACTTGGACTTAAACACCAATTCTATAAACGACTACCTTATAGAAGGTCAGTACATTATTTTGGCTACAACAGATGGTTTGATCAAGATGAATTTGAAAACTAACACTGAGAGTGCAAAAGAAGTGCCTTTTTACATCAATGATTTTTATGCGAACGGTGTTAAAACAACTTCTTTAGCTGATTTAGCTTTTGAAGAAAATAACCTTCGCGTAAACTTCTCATACCTCAATTACGGTCATAAAAATGGCGTAGTGATATACTATCGCTTAAACCAAGACGCTTGGATTGCAGTAAACGAAAAAGAAAGAGACGTTTATTTCCAAGCCTTAGCACCTGGTAAATATGTTTTAAGATTCAAAGTAAATGGAAAAGAAGTCGATGAAAAAGTAATAATTAATATCGCTGTTCCCATATGGAAAGCTTGGTGGTTTTACCTGATTTTGTTAAGCTTAATTATTACTTCGCTTGCCATATATTTTACTGCTAAAACCAAACTTTATACACGAGAAATAAAACTCCTTAACGAAAAAATTGACTTAGAAAAGAGTTTAGGGAAGTCGGTGTTAACTTCCATCAAGGCACAGATGAACCCGCATTTCTTTTACAATGCGCTAAACACCATTCAGGCATTTATATTTACTAATGATAAGTTGAGCGCCAATAATTATTTGGCGAAGTTTTCTAAGCTTACGCGTTTGGTGCTAGAAATGTCGGAAAAGGAAATTGTTGGATTAAACGAAGAAATCGATTCGATTAAAATGTATTTAGATCTAGAGAAGATGCGCTTTGGTAAAAAGATCGATTATCAGCTTTTGGTAGAAAACATTCCTAACCCTGAGATGATTGAGCTCCCCCCGATGCTGGTGCAGCCCTTGGTGGAGAATGCTGTTAAACATGGTCTTTTGCATCTAAATGGGCTTGGTTTCCTAAAAATTACTTATAGAAAAAACGGAGATCTACTTATCGTAGAGGTAGATGACAATGGCATAGGACGCGAAAAATCTGCGACCTTAAAAAACAACCTGACTAAAAAACACGATTCTTTTGCCATTAAAGCAAATCAAACCCGTCTGGATATTTTGAACGCTGGAAGGGCAGATAATTTTTACACCTTAGAAATAATTGATAAATATGAGCGAGAAGAACCAATAGGTACAACTGCTCGCTTAACCATACCACTTACTTAATGTACAGAGCCGTAATTATAGATGATGAAGAAATGGCAAGGGTGCTGTTGCAAGAAATGCTAATCGCCTTTTGCCCACAAATTGAAGTGGTCAGTTCGAACGCAAATTTGCCCGAAGGCGTTAAGGCTATCAAACAACATAAGCCGGATATCGTTTTTTTGGATATCGAAATGCCAGGATACAGTGGTTTGGAAATTCTAGACTTTTTTGGGGAGGATGAGGTCGATTTTTCGATCATTTTTGTAACGGCTTATAATGGTTACGCCATTCAAGCCTTTAAACTTTCTGCGGTAGATTACCTACTAAAACCTATAGAAACTGATGATTTGTTGAATGCAATTCGTCTTTTCGAAATAGATAGGAAGCCTGCAAATCTTGAGGCGTTAAAGCAAAATTTAGGCGGAATTAAGAAAATAGCACTGAGTACACTTAGTCAAATTTACTTTGTAGATATTGAAGATATTATTTTCTTTAATGCCGATGGCGCTTACACAAAAGTTTTCTTAAAGGATGGTAGAGAGATTATGGTCAGTAAAGGTTTAAAAGTGTTTGAAAATATGCTTGCAGAGATTTCGTATTTCTTGAGATGTCATAAATCTTATTTGGTCAACCTAAAGTATGTTACCCAGTATGTGAAGGCTAACGGTGGCACTTTGCTGCTCGCAGATAAGTATGAAGTATGCGTTTCTCCAAATAAAGTTAACGAGGTGCTCGTAAAGCTCGGTGCATAATTTTCTAATTTCTGGAGATATCTATGAATTGCAAATAGTTGTTATTCAGCTATTTGTAACTTTCTCTTTTCTGCTGATCTAGCAGCGCTAAGTAGCTTTAAACGCTGTATAATGTATTTTTTACTTTCTATAGATTCTATCTAATAATTCGTTTCATGCTTTGTTTGCCATTTTGTTAATCCGTTTGTAGTATTAATGGTATAATTTTATTTTTTGATAAATATTTTATCAAATACATAATTTTTTGAGGAAAGTTTATATCTTAGTGTTCAAATCACACTAACTACAAACCAATAATAGATGGAAAATTTAAATGAACACCAAAGTCTGTATCGTAGCAGTTTTGAGCATGACGCTTGCGGTATTGGCTTTGTTGCACATGTGAGAGGGAGAAAATCACATCAAAACATTTCAGATGCTTTAACAATTCTTGAGAATTTAGACCACCGTGGTGCATGTGGTGCAGAACCTAATACCGGAGATGGAGCGGGTATAATGATCCAAATGCCGCACGAGTTTCTTTTTGACGAATGTCTGCGTACTGGTTTTAGCTTGCCCGCCTACGGCGATTATGGTGTGGGTATGTTATTTATGCCAAAGGAAATTAGAGCGAGAGAAGAATGTAGAGAGATAATTTATCGTACCGCAGAGAAACTAGGTTTCGAAGTTCTTGGTTTCAGAAAGGTGCAGGTGGATACTACCGGAATAGGTGCCATGGCTTTATCTGTAGAACCAGAGATTGAGCAAGTATACGTATCACGGCCTTACAATGTGCCTGCTGGTGCCGATTTTGAACGTAAACTCTTTGTACTTAAAACTTATATCACTAAAACAATATATAATGCGGTAAAGGATGTAAAGCAGGATTTTTATATCGCTTCTTTCTCATCACGCACTATCGTATACAAGGGTCAGCTAACTTCATTGCAGGTAAGAACTTACTTTGCAGAATTGAGCGATAAGCGAATGGTATCGGCTTTTGGTTTGGTGCATTCTCGTTTTGCTACAAATACTTTTCCTTCATGGCGGTTAGCACAGCCTTTCCGCCATATTGCGCATAACGGTGAAATTAACACTTTGCAAGGGAACCTAAATTGGTTCCGATCTAGCGTAAAATCTTTTGCATCGCCTTATTTTTCGCCCGAAGAGTTGAGCATGATTTTGCCAGTTATTGATGAAACACAGTCAGACTCGGGTTGTTTGGATAACGTGATTGAATTGTTGCTGCATGCCGGTCGTTCATTACCGCATGTATTAATGATGCTTATACCAGAAGCTTGGGATGGCAATATGGATATGGATCCGATTAAGAGCGCATTTTATCAGTTTCATGCTTCCTTGATGGAGCCGTGGGATGGCCCAGCAGCAATAGCCTTTACAGATGGAAATTTAATCGGTGCTACATTAGATAGAAATGGGTTACGCCCATCTCGTTATGTGCTAACCAATGATGACAGAGTGATTATGGCATCAGAGTCGGGAGCCTTAGAGATTGATCAAAGCACTGTAATTGAAAAAGGTAGGTTAACGCCTGGCAAAATGTTTGTAGTTGACATGGAGCAAGGTCGTATCATAAGTGATGAGGAAATTAAGAACCAAATTTGCAGCCGTCGTCCGTATTCAGATTGGATTAATCAATACCAAATAAAATTGGAAGAATTACCGGAACCAAGAGTAATGTTTACCAATTTGTCTGAAGAATCTATATTTAACTATCAGCAAGTTTTTGGTTATAGCAGAGAAGATATCGATTTACTTTTGAGGCCAATGGCTGTTGATGGTAAAGAGGCTATCGGCTCGATGGGAACCGACACTCCTCTGGCCGTGCTTTCTAAGCAACCTCAACACTTGTCGTCGTACTTCAAGCAGTTGTTCGCTCAAGTTACCAATCCGCCAATAGATCCAATTAGAGAGCGTGTGGTGATGAGTTTGGCAGGTTTTATGGGTAACAACGGAAACTTGCTAGAAGAAAACCAAATGCAATGTCACTGTGTTGGTATTAAGCACCCAGTATTAACCAATCAAGAATTGGAAAAACTTAGAAGTATTGACACAGGCTTATTCCAATCTAAAACTTTGCAAATGTATTTTAGAGCCGATGGCAAGTCTGGTTCTTTGCAAAAAGCCTTAGATCGTTTGTGTCGCTACGCTGTTGATGCGGTAGAAGATGGGTTTCAAGTGATCATTTTAAGTGATCGGGCACTTGATTCTACTCATGCTGCTATTCCATCTTTATTGGCAGTTTCAGCAGTTCATCATCATCTTATTAGAAAAGGCTACAGAGGTGCGGTGGGTATTGTAGTAGAGGCTGGAGATGTTTGGGAGGTTCATCATTTCGCGACACTAATTGGTTTTGGCGCTACGGCAGTAAATCCATATTTAGCCTTAGAGACTATCAATCTTTTCGAGAAAGACAGTAATTTAACTCGCGAACAGTTATCGTATAATTATATTAAATCTGTAAAAGATGGCTTGTTAAAGATATTCTCTAAAATGGGTATTTCCACGCTGCAATCTTATCACGGTGCACAAATTTTCGAGATTTTAGGTTTAAATCAGCAAGTGGTTAATACATATTTCACCGGTGCCGTTTCTCGTATTGGAGGTTTAGGTTTAGACGAAATTGCACAAGAAGCGCTAATTAAACATAACCGTATTTTTGGCAAGCATACACAGACTGACCGAATTTTAACACCAGGCGGTACTTATAAATACAGACGCCGCGGTGAACGTCACTTGTTTAATCCAGAGACCATTCACTTGTTGCAAAATGCAACGCGTAAAAATGATTTTCAGACGTTTAAAAAGTATTCGAAATTAATAAACGAGCAAACCACGCAAGCCTATACCATTAGGGGCTTGTTCGAGTTTAATTATAGTCGTCCGTCTGTAAATATTAGTGAGGTTGAGCCAATAGAAAACATAATGAAGCGTTTTGCTACCGGGGCAATGTCTTTCGGTTCAATCTCTCACGAAGCACATTCTACATTAGCTATCGCGATGAATAGAATTGGCGGTAAAAGTAACACAGGAGAAGGTGGCGAAGATGAGATGCGTTATCAAACTTTAGCCAACGGCGATTCAATGCGATCGGCGATTAAACAAGTGGCGTCGGCACGTTTTGGCGTAACAAGTTATTATCTAACCAATGCCGATGAGTTGCAGATTAAAATGGCGCAAGGTGCAAAGCCAGGGGAGGGCGGTCAGTTACCTGGTCACAAAGTGGATGATTGGATTGCAAAAGTGCGCCATGCTACGCCTGGAGTTGGTTTAATTTCTCCGCCACCGCACCACGATATTTACTCTATCGAAGATTTAGCACAGCTGATTTACGACTTGAAAAACGCTAACCGTGCAGCTAGAATTAACGTGAAGTTAGTTTCTAAAGCAGGTGTCGGTACTATTGCGGCTGGGGTGGCTAAAGCTCACGCTGATGTGGTTTTAGTATCTGGCTATGATGGTGGTACTGGTGCGTCGCCACTAACCTCAATACAGCACGCAGGTTTGCCTTGGGAACTTGGTTTGGCTGAAGCGCATCAAACTTTGGTGAAAAATCGTTTAAGAAGCCGTGTGGTATTGCAAACTGATGGACAACTGAAAACAGGTAGAGATATTGTAATCGCTACGTTATTAGGTGCCGAAGAATGGGGCGTTGCTACTGCTGCTTTAGTAACTACAGGCTGCATTATGATGCGTAAGTGTCATCTAAACACTTGCCCTGTCGGTGTTGCAACACAAGATCCAAACCTAAGAAAGCTGTTTACTGGCGATGCGGATCATGTAGTTAATTTGTTCCGTTTCTTGGCAGAAGAAGTGCGTGAGTTAATGGCAGAATTAGGTTTTAGAACCGTCAATGAAATGGTCGGACAAGCAGATTTGCTTAAACCTCGTGAAATAGCTGATGCCGATTGGAAACTAAAACATGTTGATTTAACACCAATATTGTATAAAGAGCCTTCTAATGATCAGCCGCTCTACAACACCGAAAGTCAAGATCACGGATTAGAAAAGGTATTAGATCATCAACTCATTGCGGCAGCGCAATCTGCAATTCATAATAACGAGCCTGTATTCGCTAGTTTCAACGTTAAAAATACTGATCGTTCTATCGGCACTATGTTATCCAATGAAATTTCTAAAGTACATAAAAGCCTGGGGTTACCAGCAGATACCATCAACTTTAAGTGCATGGGTTCCGCTGGGCAAAGCTTCGGCGCATTTGCAGCAAAGGGCTTAAGTTTAACTTTAGAAGGAGAGGGTAACGACTACGTAGGTAAAGGGTTATCTGGCGCTAAATTAGTCGTTTATCCATTTCAAGATATCAATTATATACCCGAACAAAATATAATAGTAGGTAACGTGGCACTTTATGGTGCTACCTCGGGCGAGTTGTACATACGCGGTAAAGCAGGCGAACGTTTCGCAGTGCGCAACTCGGGCGCTACGGCAGTGGTGGAAGGCGTGGGTGACCATGGTTGCGAATACATGACTGGAGGCGAAGTTTTAGTACTTGGAGATACAGGAAGTAATTTTGCTGCCGGAATGAGCGGCGGTATTGCTTGGATATATGATACTAGCAAAACTTTCGCTCACAAATGCAATCCAGAAATGGTGGATTTAGATCCATTACATATTGAAGATGAGGAAAGAATATCTACTTTGTTAAAGAACCATTTGAGATTAACAAAAAGCAAAGTAGCCGAGTTTATTTTAAGCGATTGGGAAAATCAAACACAACATTTTGTAAAAGTTTTTCCTAAAGAATACAAAGCAGTTTTATTACAACGTCAACAAATTAAAGTTAACTAAGATGGGAAAAGTTACAGGATTTTTTGAATACGAAAGAGTTTCACCTTCAAAAGAAGCTCCACAAGAGCGATTAAATCATTACAATGAGTTTGTAACTCCGCTACTAGTTGACGAATTGAACCGACAGTCTGGCCGTTGTATGGACTGTGGCGTTCCTTTTTGTCAGTCCGGATGTCCTTTAGGAAACGTTATTCCAGAGTTTAATGACGCTGTATATCAAGGTAAATGGTTAGAGGCCGCTGAAATTCTGTTGAGCACCAATAATTTTCCAGAATTTACAGGACGCATTTGCCCAGCACCATGTGAAAGTGCGTGCGTGTTAGGCATAAACAAATCTCCTGTGTCAATTGAGGAGATTGAGAAGCATATCATAGAAATTGCCTTCGAAAAAGGTTATATCAAGGCTAATGCTCCGTTAATTCGCACAGGAAAACGCGTCGCAATAATTGGCTCAGGTCCAGCTGGTTTAGCTGCTGCTGCACAGCTTAATAAAGCTGGTCATGAAGTGGTTGTCTACGAGCGTGACGATGTGCCTGGAGGTTTATTGCGTTACGGTATTCCCGATTTTAAATTGCAGAAAGATGTAATTGATAGAAGGATTAAATTGATGGAAGAGGAAGGGATTACGTTTCAATGCAATGCTAACGTAGGCGAAAATATTGAAATTAGCACCTTATTACGCGAATTTCAAGCGATTGTGCTTGCAGGTGGCTCAACCATCCCTCGCGACTTAAACTTGCCGGGTAGGGAAGCTAACGGTGTCTATTTTGCTATGGATTTTCTTAAACAACAAAATAAGCGTGTTGGCAATCGGGAAATAGTTGAAAATGAAATTAAAGCTACAGGCAAAAATGTAATTGTAATTGGTGGCGGCGATACAGGTTCTGATTGTATTGGTACTTCAAATCGTCATGGTGCAAAATCGGTTACTCAACTCGAAATTATGCCAATGCCGCCTCAAATGCGCACAGAAAATATGCCTTGGCCAACTTACCCAATGTTATTAAAGACAACTACTTCTCATGAAGAAGGCGCAGTACGTGCCTGGTCTGTGAATACTAAAGCGTTTATTAAAAATGAGAACGGAAACCTGAAGGCGTTAAAAGTGATAGATGTAGAATGGGAGATAGATGCAGTGAGTGGCCGTCCGTTGGGTTTCAAAGAAATACCTGGTACAGAAAAGGAATACCCATGTGAATTGGTTTTATTAGCGATGGGTTTCTTACATCCTCAAAGAGAAGGGTTGTTAGAAAAGCTAGGTGTTGAGTTAGATGAAAGAGGAAATGTGAAAGCGATAGAGGGCCAATATCAAACTAATATCCCTAAAATATTTGCTGCTGGCGATATGCGGAGAGGCCAATCTTTAGTGGTTTGGGCAATTTCCGAAGGTAGGGAAGCTGCCCGCAAGGTGGATGAATATCTTACCGGTTATAGTAAATTACCATCGAAAGATGCAATAGCTTACGCTTAGTTTTATGCTTATATACAACTTGGGTCCAAACGAAAGTTTGGGCCTTTTTTGTTTAAATAGATGGCTTACGGAGTTGAATTTTATCTACAGAGTAAGAAGCTCGCTAATTCTAAATCCTCAGGAAAAGTGATCTTGATATTATTTCTACTGCCTTCTATCAAGTTGATTGGAAAACCAGCCGCTTCTACTACCGAAGCATCATCTGTAAATTTTTTAGAGAATGGCTTTTGGTAGGCAAGGCGTAGTTGTTCTAGTTCAAAAGTTTGAGGAGTTTGTATCAATACCAATTTATCTCTATTGACGATTTTGCTGCCATCTTCAGCCAATTTACGAACTGAGTCGCTCGGTTTAACACAAGGGATAGCATTGCCTTGTTCAAGTGTTTCTTTGTAGCAAAATGTAATCAGTTGCGGGTCAATCACTGGACGTACAGCATCGTGAATAGCTACTACGCCATCGCCTTTAATACTCATTAGGCCATTTCTCACCGAATGGAAGCGTTCTTTTCCGCCTTCTACTAAAGTGTGCGGGATGTCAAAATTGTAATGGGTACAAAGTTCTTTCCAGTAGGACTGATCGTCTTTCGCTAATACAACAATAAGTTCGGGCTGTACTTCAGAAGTATAAAAAGCCTGTAACGTATGCATCATTACAGGCTTTTGATTGAGCAATAAAAACTGTTTGGCAACCGAAGATTGCATCCGCTTACCGGCACCACCAGCTACAATTATTGCGTAGAATTTCATTTTTCAAGACTTAAGAAGACAGATTTGAGATTGAAATCCTAAGTTCCAAATCCTAAATCTCACAACTATTATATAATCAGCATTGCATCTCCGTAGCTGTAGAAACGATACTTTTCTTTTACTGCTACTTCGTAAGCGTTCATCACATTTTCGTAACCACCAAAAGCAGAAACCATCATTAATAAAGTAGATTCTGGGGTGTGAAAGTTAGTAATCATCGAATTTGCGATGCTAAACTCATAAGGAGGGAAGATGAACTTACTTGTCCAATCGTTAGCTGCCTTTAATGTTTTGTTAGCCGATACAGCAGACTCGATAGAACGCATAGAAGTTGTACCTACCGCACAAATCCTTCTCTTTTCTACCAAAGCTTTATTTACCAGGTCAGCATCTTTTTGTTCGATGATGAATTGTTCCGAATCCATTTTATGTTTGGTCAAATCTTCGACCTCAACTTGTCTAAAAGTACCTAAACCTACGTGCAAAGTTACTTCTGCAAATTCAATACCTTTAAGTTCTAGGCGTTTCATCAACTCCCTGCTAAAGTGCAAACCAGCAGTGGGAGCGGCTACAGCACCTTCGTGTTTCGCGAAGATAGTTTGGTAGCGCTCTTTATCTTTTTCAGTTGCTTTTCTTTTGATGTACTTTGGAAGTGGAGTTTCGCCTAAAATTTCAACGTTTCTTCTAAATTCTTCATCTGTTCCATCAAATAAGAAACGGATAGTACGACCACGAGACGTCGTATTGTCAACTACTTCAGCAACTAACAAGTCATCATCACCAAAATATAATTTATTACCTACACGGATTTTACGAGCTGGATCTACCAATACATCCCACAAACGAAGTTCTTTGTTCAACTCACGCAATAAGAAAACTTCAATAGTAGCACCAGTTTTTTCCTTATTGCCGTACAAACGGGCAGGAAAAACTTTGGTGTTATTCAAGATCATTACATCTTTATCATCAAAATAATTTAAAACATCCTTGAAGATTTTATGCTCAATCTTACCAGAGTCTTTATGTAGAACCATTAAACGAGCTTCGTCTCTTTCTTCAGCTGGATCATTTGCTAAAAGTGAGTCTGGTAGGTTGAATTTGAATTGAGATAATTTCATTATTTGATATAGTAAATTAGGGCGCAAATTTATGAATTTTTATTCTTTATTTACAATATTTATGATGCTGATGGCGCATTTATAGCTTAACTTTACATTTTTTATATTAACCTCAAATGAAATGTAACCTTTTTGGTTACATTTGGTCTAAACAACATGGTATTGATATTTAGACTTATTGGCGAGAGTTTTAGGTTTGCTTGGGATGCACTTAGGCAGAATAAAATGCGGACGTCGCTATCGTTATTGGGCATCACCATTGGTATCTTTATCATCATTGGGGTGTTTACTGGTGTGGATACGTTACGTGCTAAAATTCAAAGTAGTGTAGATAAGTTAGGTTCTAATACCTTGTTCGTTCAAAAATGGCCATGGTCTTTTGGCGACAGCTATCCTTGGTGGAAATATGTAAATCGCCCACAACCCTCTTACAGAGATTATTTAGCATTACGTGAGCGTTTAGAGCATGCAGAGGCGGTTTGTTTTGAAATTACCGCAAGCGAGCGAACCGTAAAGTACAAAAGCAATTCGGTAGCCGGAGCACGTTTAGAGGGTGCTACGCAAGAATACAATAAAACCTGGGACCTAGATTTTGAGAGTGGGAGGTATTTTACAGAAACGGAAGGCAATGCTGGCACACCTGTGTGTTTAATGGGCGCAGAGATTGCAGAAGGTCTTTTCGGAAGCGAAGATCCTATTGGCAAGCAAGTTCAAATAGCCGGACGTAGGTTAACTGTTGTTGGTTTGTTTAAGAAAGAGGGTGAGGATATGATGGGCATGTCAAAAGACAAGTCGGTGGTAATACCGATGATGTTAGCCAAAGGCATGTTTGACATAACAAGTGAGCGCTACGGACCACAAATTACGGTTCGCGGTAAGAGCAATGTCACTTTAGAGGAAGTGGAAGCTGAATTGAAAGGCCAGATGCGGGCAATCAGAAGGATAACACCAGGTAAAGAAGATGATTTCTCACTGAATAAAACGACGATGCTTTCCAACCAATTAGATGTAATGTTTTCTGCCATCAATATTGGCGGTTGGGTAATTGGTGGATTTTCTATTTTAGTAGGCGGTTTTGGTATCGCAAATATTATGTTTGTTTCGGTAAGAGAACGCACCAATATCATCGGAATACAAAAATCGCTGGGCGCAAAAAACTACTTTATTTTACTCCAATTCGTTTTCGAGTCGGTAGTATTGTGCCTAATGGGCGGCTTGTTTGGACTACTGCTGGTCTGGATGATTAGCTCTGGTGTCTCCGTTGCGGCAGATATGCCGATACCACTTACCTCATTCAACATCGCATTAGGAATAGGCGTTTCGGTATTTATCGGGATATTAGCTGGAATACTACCCGCTTACTTTGCCTCAAGATTAGATCCGGTTGAAGCCATTAGAAGCTAAGCTTATTTATCAACCTGCCAGCCTTTTTCCTTATCAAACGCTAAACGGTATGTTTTAGTGATAAATTCGCTATTCTCTTGGGGGTTTTTCTGAAATGCAGCAAATGGAGTATTGATTTTTTTAAGCGATACTGTTACCTTGGCATTGGCATCATTTACCTTCGAAAAGTCAACAGGTCTTTCGTCAGTAAGTTCATAGGTTACTGCCTTAACTGTGGCTCTATCATCGCTTTGTTTTAAAACAAATTCTTTAGCCAAGTCGGTAAGTTTGGCGCTGTAAGTGTAACTACTGTCTTTAGAAAGAAATTTCTTTTTAGCGCTTAGAAGCGTTAAAGTAATGTATCCTTCGTTAGCTAGTTTTTGATAGTTTACTAGATTTTTATAATCAGCCTCGCTGTTAAATTTAAGCTCGCCAAACTCAAACTTAGTGGTTTTAAATTCTGGTTTGCCCTGTAAATATGTGGTAATTACTTTACCGGCGTCATCAGCATTAATGGTAGATGTATTTTTACAAGCAATAAAGGTGATCGCAATGCAAGTGGAGATTAATAATTTTTTCATAGTTTTTTAATAACACTAAATATCGGTTTTAGGTTTTTTTAAATTAGGTAAAATCATCGAGAGTAGAATAACAATTACACCAATCCAACGTAAAAAACTCACAGGCTCATGTAAAACCAAGGCCGACATACAAACGGCCACCGGCAACTCTGCGGCGCTCAATATAGAGCTAAGTGTAAGTCCAATTTTCGGGATGCCTGTAGAAAAGCACAGGGGAGGAATAACCGTGCCAAACACCGCCAAAATTAGGCCCCACGTCAACAAACTTCCACCGAGAGCGCCATTGATCAAGAAGGCTGGTGGCAGCACGATAAATATTAAGATACAGGCACCTGTAATCATTAAGGCGCTCTTTTTTAGTGGTGGGTACTCGTTACCTAAACTTCCGTTTAACATTAAAAACACGGCATAACAAAAGCCAGCAATTAAACCGTACACAATACCCGCCACACTTAAGGCTTCGGCCTTTGTTTCGAAATATCCGCTAGCCGCTACAGTGCCTAATAACACCAACACTATTGCCAATATTTGTAACTTGTTTGGCTTTTTTCTCTTAAAAATGTATTCGAGTATTACACTAATCCATACAAATTGCATTAACAAAATAATGGCCACAGAAGCTGGCACCAACTTCACACATTGGTAATAGGTTAAGCTCACCAAGCCGGTAAATGTTCCAGCGGCCACTAATTTTAACCAATGTGTTTTGATGACTGGCTTGGGTTCGCTTTTGACTCCGAAGGTTTTCTGCAAATAATAGATGGTCCAAAGCAATATACAGCCAAACAGGGCTTGGGTACCTGTTACGTCGCCTAAAGAGTAACCCTCAGCGTAAGCTAGTTTTACAAACGTAGAGAGAATACCGAAGCTACAGGCACCAAAAAGCACCAGCAAAATACCTTTTAACATTATTTCTGTTTAAGTCGTTCAGGAATTAATTTAGTCGAGCTAAATATTGTTTAATGGTCTCTTCTAAACCTAAATACAGAGCGTCGCTAATTAATGCATGGCCAATAGATACCTCTAGTAAATTTGGGATGGTGTCTGCAAAGTACTTTAAGTTATCCAAATCTAAATCATGACCAGCATTTAAGCCGAGGCCTAATTCATTTGCTTTAATCGCAGCAGCGAGATAGGGCGCAATGGCTTCTTCCTTATTTTTATGATATTCGGAAGCATACGCTTCCGTGTATAATTCGATACGGTCGGTACCAGTGGTTGCAGCGGCTTCAACCATCGCAATCACAGGATCCACGAAAATAGAAACCCGAATACCTGCATTTTGAAATAACGCTACCATCTCTTTCAAATAATCTTGATGTTTGATGGTGTCCCAGCCATGGTTTGATGTCAACTGACCTTCAGCATCGGGTACTAAAGTTACCTGCGCAGGTGTGTTGGCTATCACTAAATCTACAAATTTTTGCTCGCTACAATTTCCTTCTATGTTAAATTCCGTTGCAATTACAGCTTTTAAATCAAAAGTATCCTGGTAACGAATATGACGCTCATCGGGACGAGGATGCACTGTGATGCCTTGCGCACCAAAACGTTCACAATCTAAAGCAACCTTCACCAAATTAGGATTGTTACCGCCTCTGCTATTGCGTATTGTAGCTATTTTGTTAATGTTAACCGATAATTTTGTCATGTGGCAAAGATACTAAATAGCCTATAGTTTTGTAAAATTAAAATATACAAGGCAAAATCTTACCTTGGATGAGATTACGAAAAATTAAACATTATATAAGAATATCAGTGTTATAGCATTTCTCCAGTTAATACGACCTGAGAAACGACGAAATGGTTTCTGCAGAACTCAATAAAAAATTACGAGAATTTTTGAAAACAAATAACATTGTTGACTATAAAATTTTGAACGTAGAAACTACTTCTATACCCTAAATGTATGGTTCGGTAGCCGGTATGTTGGCGAGTATGCACATCGAGTACCAAGTGCGCAACTAAAGATTAAGGTTTAGTTTGATCTATCAATTGAATTGATTTCTCTTTAAAACGACCCTTAATAATTTCTCCGGTTACCACAGCTTTTCTAATTGCATTGCAAAAGCCATCATCCGCGTGAGCGTCGCCAAAGGCATCAATCGTTCTGCCATCTACAAAGTAGCTTTGGCCATCCATCCTTATTGCCAAATTGCAACCTTTGCCTTCCATTTTAAACATGCATTCGCCGCAGGCAATTTCTACTTCTTTTTTAGAAACTTTCTTTTTAGGTGTTGATTGGCTAAAAGCGAACGAGCTTACACCTACAAATAGCAGTATTAGGAAAAGTTTTTTCATTAAACTATGTGGTTAAATCGATTTCTAATTTATTGATGATAAAGCATTCAAATATCGTGTAAATGTCATCTCTTAAAAATTAGCTAGCGATTGATGCCGGCTTACAATACATTTGCTTTAACCGCAAATTGCGTAAAATAATCTAAATATTTAAAGATGGTTGAAAGAAAATTAAGTGATGTTTCATATTCAGTTTTAGATTTAGCAGGTGTAATAGAGGGTTTTAGCATTGCTGATACTTTTGACAATAGTGTAAAACTAGCCCAACATGTAGAGAAATTGGGTTTCAATAGGTATTGGTTGGCAGAACATCATAATATGATTAGCGTGGCGAGTTCGGCAACTGCCGTCTTAATAGGCCACATTGCAGGCCATACACAAAAAATCAGGGTAGGATCAGGGGGCATTATGTTGCCAAACCATACCCCGCTCATTGTGGCCGAGCAGTTTGGTACGCTTGCAACCTTATATCCCGATAGGATAGATTTAGGCTTAGGCCGGGCTCCAGGGACAGATCAGGCGACTGCATTTGAAATAAGAGGCGAGCGTTTCAACTCTCCTCAACATTTTCCTCAAGATGTGCGCAAGTTGCAACATTTTTTAGGAGATGATAACTATGACGGCAGAGTACGTGCTATTCCTGGTGAAGGCACCAATGTACCGATTTGGATACTAGGCTCGAGCACCGAAAGTGCACATTTGGCGGCATCTTACGGATTGCCATATGCATTTGCCAGTCATTTCGCTCCAACATACTTTTACGATGCAATTGAGATCTATCGGAAAAATTTCCGCCCATCGGCTTCGCTAAAAGAACCATATGTACTCTCGTGTGTAAATGTAGTGGCGGCCGATACTGACGCAGAAGCGGAGAAACTAGCGACTTCGCTAAAAATACTATTCTCAGGTATTGTAACTAACAAACGTAGGTTGTTGCAGCCACCTGTTGACAGCATGGAAGGCCGTTGGACTGATGTTGAGGAGGCCGCTGTAGAGCAAATGCTCGACTTTACGTTTATTGCAGGTCCAGCGAAATTGAAAGCGCAGTTAGCTTCCTTTGTTCAATACACTAAAATTGATGAATTGATGGTTACCTCTCACATTTATAATCACGAAGCAAGGCTAAGGTCGTACGAGTTGGTGGCACAAGCTATGGCTAATTAGCTACTCTTGTTGCGCTCGTTTTTTATGCGTTGCACGATATAGAGCCCCGCAATTACCAGAACAACACCCGCCAAAGTATGCCAAGTAAGCGGCTCATCCACTATTACAGATGCAATTGCAAAACCCGCTACCGGACAAAGAAATAACCATGCGGATGCTTTTGTGGGGTTATCTTTTAATAGCGACATCCAAATTAATGTAGCAATTACCGAGGTCGGGATGCCCAACCACAACACTCCGCCCCAAAAATTTGCGTTGAAAGTGTTGGCTGCCGGTTCGTAGTAATACCACGCGAAAGGAACTAAGTACAAACAGCCAAAGAGTGTTTGCCATCCGTTAATAGTTAAAATGTGGGTGCCTTTCCAATTTTGTTTAGCGAAGTAAATTGCGCCGACGGAGTAAGAGACATTGCAAATTAGCAGTAACACTAACCCTAGAATACTGGCGTGGCTTCCATCTAATAAAGGATAAGCAGCCAGCAACATCCCCGCCATGCATAACAGAAAGCTTAAAATAGTGACTAAGCGCAGTGGTTGTCTGTACCATAGGGTGCTTATAATCATGATGAGCACAGGATTAATGGCAATAAACAATGAGGCCAAACCGGCAGATACCTCTCGCAAGGCGATCACATACAGGCCTAGATAAAAGCCCACATTAAGGAAGCCATATATTGCAATCTTTTTCCAAAGATCTTTGCTTTTTGGTACTGGCTTTCTAAGTATCAAATGCGAAATTAGCAGCATTAATCCTGCAGCGATGATAAATCTTGGGATGGCCAATACCAATGGCTGTACGACTTTAAGGCCAATTTTTGTGGCTGCAGCAGCTGATGCCCACAGGGTAACGAAGACAATGCCGCCACCAAAATTTAAAAAGTTTTTGTTGTAGCCGCTAGCCATTATTTATCGAAGTATTCGTTCTAGCAGCTTTATTACTGTAGATAGGGAAAGTGTTGTGCATTTGCAGCAAATTTACTTCTTTAGGCTATAATCCAAAAAGAAAAAACACTTAATTTTAATCCTCAGTGGCCACTTTTTCTCTATTATCGCTATCCTCTTCTTTGCCCTCCGCTATCAGTTCATTTACTTCTTGCATTTCGCCGCTTTCAAGGTGTTTAACTTCCTCTTCTTGTTGGTTGTTATGCAAATTGATGTGAAAGGTGCAACCCATTGGAAAATGGTCTGAACCTACAGATGGATAAATATTTAAATCATCTATAAATACATCAGGACTATGGAATAGTAAATCTAAAGGTACTCTGAAGAAAAAATACTTGGCGTGAAAGGTAGCCAAAATTCCTCTTCCAATACGTGCATCAATTAATCTACTCGTTTTCTTGAAAAGTAGTGATGATTTTGCCCAAGCCACGTTATTGAAATCTCCGGTAATAACTACAGGATGCTTATAATCTCTCACTTTTTTAGCGACGCTAAGTAAATCGCCGTCGCGTTCTTTTGCCGTATCTTCTTCTGTGGGGCTAGGCGGTGGCGGGTGTACACCAAAGAAAGTAAACTGATGCCCGTCGCTGGTCTCAAGCTCCGCTTCGATGCTAGGTAAATCATCGGCAACAAAGTAATGGATTTGTTTATGGTTTACTTTAAGTTTAGTATAAAAATGCATACCATAAGTGTTCTCTAGTGTCACCTTTTCGGTATTAGGGAAATCTGGTTCTATCGCACGCATTGCTTTTTCCCAATCACCGTTACTTTCCATAGTAAGCACAATGTCGGGTTTCTCCTTTTTAATTAAATTTATGAGTAGATGATATTTTTTATTGAATTGATAAACATTACAGGATATAATTTTAACTGTTTTCGATGCGCCGTAACCTTTGGCTATTTTGGTTTTTCGCCAAAACTTGGTGTATCGCATCAGTATAAACGTATGGTAGGCAATTAAAAGCAATTGCACGCCCTGTAGAAACCACAGTAAAGTGGCTTCTCCTAGGTAAAAACAACTTGCAATCGCTACCGAAATTTGAAGCATAAATAGTTGTAGCTTAATGAATTCGGGAACGCGAAAAACCCAGTGCTGATGCTGTATAAAGGGTAGTAGACTTAGTACTATGAGTGCGCCGTGTAATACGATAAGAATGGTTATCATTTGCTTAAAAAGATGTTTGAGCGTGCTGTTAGTTAGTAGTTTTCACTTCGGTGACTAAATTACTTAGATTATCTAAAGCCATACCGAAGCCTTCTTTAAAACCCATATTCAGCATATCTGCTAAATCAGCACTGCTGTCATGTCCAATATTGATGGTTACGGTGGTCAATGTATTATTTTCAGCAAAACTGCAGGTCCAATGCGAACGCGGTTTGTCGTTTAGGGTTTTGCCTTCTTCGCTGCAAAAAGCATCGGTAAAACTAAAGCTTTGTAAGTCTTTGATTACCTCGTAGTCGGCTTTGCAGAAATGTTTATCACCCTGTGGGCTTACCATGGCGTAGAGCCAAAAGCCGGCGGGTCTAAAATACAATGCTTTCGTTTCGGTGATATAAGGTTTCGGCGCCCACCATTTATCCAAGTATTCGGCCTTGGTCCAACAATCCCAAATGGTTTGGAGATTAGCGTCAAAGTCTTTTTGTACGGCAATACTGTGGTCGTTTTCGTTAATTACAAATGCTGCGCTATAACTCATGTTTGCTTATGGGTAAATTGGTGTTTACCTATAAACATTTTACCTCTTTTTTTGTTTGGTTAATCCGATTTTTGGGGCGAGCAAATAATGAGGTAGAGGATTTTAAATTTTTCAAAACATCTAGATCCTTCTCCGCAGGTAATCAGATAAGCATCTAGCTAATTCGCGTGCGGCAAGGTATTTTTCACTAGCTTAAGCGATCATCAATAGCAGCGAGTAATATCAAGCTACCATTATAATCGGTCTTTCGGGCGAGCGGAAGATTAACGGATCCTCGTTAAAGAAATTTTGAAATCATTTTTAGGATAGTGATGTTCAAAATAACTGCGTAAGTAGTAAATTTAAGCGATTTTGTGCAAGGATAAGGGAGATGTTATAGTGGTACAGAACCGTGAATGCGGGGGGATTAGTAGGGAAAAAGGGATAGTCCGCAATGGCTATCCCTTTTTAATTTATTGAATGTTCAACTTTATTTGTTCCAGTTATCTGTTCTAAACGGAGAAACTGGAAGCCCTTTACTGTTGAATAAATTTGGCATTGCTACATCCGTGAAACCGAACCTTACGGCTACAGGCTTTTTTATTTGTTTATTGAATACAATGAGTTTGTTGCCATTAATTTTGAAATCTGCGGCGACAAAATGCTGACTTTCATTTGCTATAAATAAGTCGGTGATAGACTTTCCTTGAACCTTTAATGATCCTTTTAGGTAATCGAATTCTACGATAATTTTATTACCATCAACTGTGTGAGATTTATATACCGGGGATTTGACGTCATCCGCTACTTTGCCGTAAGTTTCTGATAATGCAATGTCTGCGAAGCGATCGGCAACTTCTTTTTTTCTTGTAGGGTGGATGTTCGTAACATCTGGAACGAGATCTGTCAGTACAACCATCGCTGTTTTTGGCAAGGCTAGGGTTTTTGTTTGAGCCTCACGTAGCAATGCACCTTGTTGCTCTTCGGGTTTAGATTTATAGGTGTAAGGTGCAATTTGGGCATAATAAAATGGAAATTCGTATCCCCAAGCGTTTCTCCAGGCGTTTATCATGGTGGTAAATAATTTGTGGTAACCACTGTGCGTGGGTGCGTTGGTTTCTCCTTGGTACCATAACACTCCCGCAATTTGGTAGCCTACCAAGGGATTAATCATCGAATTCCATAGCGCTCCTGGCTCGTGAGGCTTTGATGCCGATGGTAATTGTTTACTTGAGTTTTGTTTCAGTTCTGGGTCATTAAATACCAGCTCCGAAGGTGTCCAAACCTCGGCTGCAGTACCGCCCCAACTAGCATTGATTACGCCGACAGGAACATTTAAGGTTGCGCTTAACTTTTTTGCGTAAAAGTAAGCGATGGCGCTAAAACCTACTGCAGACTGAGGGTTACTTTCCTTCCAAGTGTCGAAAAAGTTCTGTTGTGGAGTGAGCGCTGCTACATTACTAACGTTTAGAAGTCTGACGTTGTCATTTTTTGCGTTTGGTAATTCATCTAACATCTCTTGTAGTTTATTATTAGAGTTCCATTGCATATTCGACTGTCCGGAGCACAGCCAAACTTCTCCAATCAGAATGTTCTTAATTTGCTTCGTGAAGGTTCCTACTTGGATGTCGATAGTGTAAGGACCACCTGCTTCTGGTGTGCTTAATTTAGTGATAAAACGACCGTGTCCACTTGATTTAACGGTGATGGTTTTTTTAGTCCATGATGGCGTAATTTTCACATTGGCATTGCGGTTCCCCCAGCCCCAAAATTTAACTTCGGCATTGCGTTGTAAAACCATATTGTCCGAGAAGAAGGAAGGTAGATTGATTTGTGCTGATAACTGGATAGATAGTAACAGTAGGAGGAAGGTAATAGGATATTTCATTTAATTTAGTTTGTTTTTGCTTCTACAAATGTTGTTCGGGATGTATTCGATTTAAACAAATATATTCTATTTTCTATTAATTGAAAGAGATAAATACTGCTGATATTTGGGTGCTTAGGGGCGTAATCGCATAAATTCATAACTTTGCCGTCAGATGTCCTCGAGAATAACTAACTATTTTGAAACAATCATTCGGCTATTGAAAAGCGAATACACAGTAGACGCATTGCGTAACGCCTTTGCTGTAATTGTGCCGGTTGTTTTGTTTTTTAACATAGGGATGCCTAATATGGGCATTGGGATTAGTGTGGGTGCCTTAATGGCCTGTATGACGGATTTGCCAGGCAACAGAAGCGACAAACTGCGAGGAACCATTTATACGATATTAACATTCTTTGTTATTGCTTACTCAACATCTTGGATCTCGCTTCATTATCCTGTTCTGGTTATAGGTCTTGTGGTACTAATAGTATTTTGCTGTACCATGTTGGGAGTTTTCGGCCAGCGAATGGGCGCCATTGGCTTAATGATAATTATTTTGGCGACATTTACCATTGGGCTTAAACCACAAAATGCTTTGTTATATGCCTGGTATATTGCTTTGGGAAGTATTTGGTACTTCTTTATTAGTATGTTGCAAATTTATATTTTTCCATATCGATCATTAAAAAGAGCAATTAATAAAACACAACGACTCACTACAGCGTTACTCGAATTAAGGTCCGAAGGCTATAATCCACATAAAGATCTATCTGGTTTCAATCGACGTAACATTGATTTACACTTAAAATTGGCCACTCAGCATGAATTGGTAAGACAACTGCTTTTAACGGATAGGTTAGCTTTATCGGGAAGCGATAAGGGAGCGAGATTATTGAAGGTTTCAATAAGTTTAATAGACCTGTACGAACAAACCAGCGCCGTACACTATGACTATCCTTATATTCGAAGCATTTTTAGAGATACGGACGTATTGCCTTTAATAGAACGTTTGATTTTGAATACTGCTACCTCCCTCAAATCTCATAACAACGATTTGTTGAAAGAAAACAATGCGATAAGCCTGCAGCTATTAACTATAGGAGAAGCATTGCCAGAGGCAACAAACGCTGTTTTAACACAAATTTTAATTAACATTAATGCTATTGAGCAATTGGTTGCTACCACGGTTGACGTTGATGCCTCTACATTATTAAATGATCATCCACAAGTTGACTATCAAGATTTTATAAATGTTAAAACGCAGGGTTGGGAACTATTTATTAAGAATTTAAATTTTAATTCATCAATATTTAGATTTTCTTTACGCTTAACTGCCTTGTGTTTAATTGCAGCCGTATTAATTCATCTCTTAACGGAGGAGCATTATAGTTATTGGCTACTACTCACTATGGTAATTGTGAGCCGCCCATTTTACAGCCACACGCTCCGCAGAAATATCGAGCGGTTAGTGGGTACATTTTTCGGGATAATTTTGGCGTGGTTAGCAGTTCGTTATCTTGGTCTATCGGTGCAACTTTTTATTAGTGGCTTCGGCTTGTTTCTATTTTTCGTCTTTAACCGGCCTCGTTATTGGCTAAGTGTTATTGCAATAACCATCACCGTAATTATTTGTTTAAATAGTGTTCAGGGAAACTTGTGGGGTTTGCTATCAGAACGAGCCTATTTTACCATTGGTGGTTTAGTATTGTGTTTAATTGCTACTTTTCTTTTCCCCATTTGGAATTTACCCCGTATCAAATATTTACTTACTGATGTTGTAAAAGCCAATCTAGATTATTTCCAGGCTGCTCTAAAAATTAATCCCAATCAGCAGGCAAGCATACATCAGCAACGTTTGGCGAGAAAAAATAGCCAACAAAAGCTTGCAATATTAAGCGAAGCGATAGTTACCGCCAGGCAAGAGCCATTTAAAAAGAGCGTAAACTGGGAGCTGATAAATAAAATAGAGTTACTGACCTATCAAATCAATGTGCTCATTGCGTCTTATGCTGGTCTGCAAAAGGATGGAGTATCGTCTGCACTCACGTCCTTGCAAGTAAATCAAATCGTTAACAATCTCCAGACTAGTATTAATAACTTGATGCATTTCGATATTTATAGCAACGTAACAATTAATACCTACAGTGGCAAACCCATGGAGCTTTTGGAAACCACAAATACTTTGACAGCTGCCTGCAGACGCCAGACCTCGTAATCGCTATTTGGCAAGTTTACTGTTAATGGTGATAGGGTTAGACAACATTTTGTGTATCGGGCACTTGTCAGCTATGGTCAACAGCCTTTTGCGTTGATCCTCGCTTAAATCCCCTTCAAAAGAAATGGTTCTGTCAATTTGTGTACTCTTGTCCATCTCTTTTTCAGGACATATAGCTAATTCTATTTTAATAGATTCCAAGGGCCATTGCTTTCTGTCGGCGTACATTCTAACTGTTATTGCAGTACAGCTACCTAAGCTCGCAAGCAGCAAGCCTGCAGGTGCCATGCCTTCGTCTGTCCCGCCCAATTCTTTCGGTTCGTCGGCGTATACTAAATGTCCCGCAGAAAATATTTTGGTTTTGTAGGTAGAACGATCTAGTTCTACGATACTTGTGATTAAATTATTGGCCATTCAAAATAGTTTTGCATAAATTTATAACAAAAGGATTGATAATGAATGAACGTTTGAAGATGTTTAAAAGTTTTGTTGGTAAGGAGATTACAGTTTCGCCTTCCAAATTTATGAACTGGTTAAAACCGACGGTGTTAAGCGCCGAAGAGGGAGAACTAATATGTAGTTACGTGATAAGAGAGGAAATGACAAATCCCTACGGTGTGTTGCACGGCGGTGTAACGGCTGGAATTATCGATGATTTGATCGGGGCAACTGTTTTTACATTGGGATTAGCGGATGCTTTTACTACAATTAACAATAGTATAGATTATTTTGCTCCCGCAAAGGTAGGAGATTCTGTGATTGCAAAAACAAGCATAGTGAAGCGTGGTAAGTCAATTATTAACGTTAAATGTGAGGTTTCACTTGCTCATCGAGATCGCTTGCTTGCTGTAGGACAATCAAATATGTTTAACCTGGGAAAAAACTAGAATTATTAGGAGTAATGCATGTTTTTTTTTGTTATTGCATTTATTTGCGTAATTTGAATTAATCAATTACTTAATAACAAATTTATGAACAGAAAATTTACTTCAATTTTGTTGGGGCTCTTGCTGTTTGCGATGTATTCTTACGCCCAAAAGGCTGTGAAAGGTAGGATTACAGACGCCGCAGATGGTAAAGGTATCCCTGGCGTAAGTGTAACCGTTAAAAACCAAAGGGGCAACGGGGTAGTGTCAAATGCTGATGGCAGTTTTACCATCACCGTGCCAACAGATAATGCCGTGCTGGTTTTTTCTTTTATTGGCTACGGTACTAAAGAGGTCGCCGTAGGTAACCAAACAACAATCAATGTTTCGTTAGGCGAGGATACTCAGACTTTAGAAAGCGTTGTGGTGACGGCACTTGGTATTAAGAGGTCAGAGAAATCGATTGGTTATGCCGTTCAAGTAGTTAAAGGCGAAGACTTAACGCTAACAAAGGATAACAACGTTATTGGAGCTTTAGCTGGTAAAATTGCAGGTGCTCAAATTACTGGATCTTCTGGCGCAAGCTTGGGCGGTACTCAAAAGATCAAATTAAGAGGGGTCAATTCAGTTACTGGGGGTGGCTCGCCTTTGATTGTTGTAGATGGTACACCTTTCAATAATGGTAATTTTAGTAATTCAGATGCTAATGGGGTTGATTTGGGTAACCTTGCGCAAGATTTAAATCCTGAAGATATCGAAAGCATAAGTGTTTTGAAAGGGCCTGCGGCTGCCGCACTTTATGGGGCTAGAGGTCAGTATGGCGCAATTCTTTACACAACTAAAAAAGGTAAAGCAGGTAAAGTAATTATCGAGTTTAATACTTCGAACATGATCGAAAAGGTTGGTAATTTTTTACCAATGCAAAATATTTATGGGGCTGGGTCTACTCAAAATTTTAATACATTTGGTGCTGCAACACCAATTTCTGGACAAAAGTATATCAACAATTGGGATGAAAGTTGGGGGCCTAAAATGGATGGAACACCTGTAAGGATGTATTATTCTTACTATCCTCAAGACCCAAGATTTGGGCAATTAACACCATTTATTCCTCAGCCTAATAATATTAAAGATTTCTTTGAAACAGGGTTTAATACTAACAACGGTATTACCATTTCTGGTGGAAATGAAAAGGTAAACACGAGGTTAAGCTATAACAACACGTATATTAAAGGTACCTACCCGAATACGAATTTAAAGAGAAATAACCTTGGCTTATCAACCCAAATAAAGCTTACTGAAAAACTTACTGCAGGTGCAAACTTAAATTACGCCAATAATGATGGGTTGCGTCCTGCACAAGGTTATCAAGGTTCTTTTACAGGGGCTTCGCAGTGGTTTCAACGTAATATTGATATCAATGAGCTTAAAAACTACCAATATAGTGACGGAACAGTGAAAAACTGGAATGTAAACCCTAGCACTGCAGCTGCAACGGCTGGTATAATTTTAAATAATACTCCATCAGATTGGAATAATCCATATTTTGAAGCTTATGAGAATTTAAACAAAGACGATCGAGATAGATATTTTGGTGATATTAATTTAGTTTATCAAGTGCTACCAGAATTAAAGGTCTCAGGTTTTTTAAGATCTGATATGTATACGCAACGATTAAGAAATAATAGGGCTTTAGGCGGTCGTATTATTGGCGGAGCAGCTGATGCATATTCAGAAGGTAAGTATCAAAATGCGGAAAATAATTATGAGTTCTTAGCACAATATAATAAGATTCTTGGGGCTATTTCTGTAAATGTGAACGCTGGAGCAAACTTATTAACACAGGAGTATTCGTATTTGTCGCAATCTACAGTTGGAGGTTTAATTACACCAGAATGGTATAATATTGCCGCTTCAGTGGATAGACCAAGTGTTTCCAATTTTTTGAGAAAAAAACAAGTCAGAAGTATGTACGCAATGGCGTCTTTTGGTTTTAAAGACACATACTTTATTGACGCAACTCTTAGAAATGATATTTCATCAGCTTTGCCAGCAAATAATAACTCATATACTTACCCATCGGTTTCGGGTAGTGTAATTTTTAGTGAGCTACTTAAATGGAAACCGCTAAGTTTTGGTAAACTACGGATGTCTTACGCAGTGGCAGGTTCCGATTTATCAGCTTATGAAATTTCGCCAATTTTTGTAGCAGGAACGGCCTATACAGGAACACCTGTAATAAATACACAAACTTTGCCTAGCACATTAAGAAATCAGAATATTAAACCTTCTTTTGCAAATTCGTTTGAAATAGGGACAAATCTTAGTTTTTTAAATGATAGAATAGGATTCGACTTTACTTATTACAACCAGTTAAATGATAATCAAATTATTAACCTCACTGTGTCGCCGGCAAGTGGTTACAGCTCTACAGTAATTAATGCTGGTAAAATTCGTAATAAGGGTATAGAGTTGTCTTTTAATGCCGTACCTGTAAAGACAAAGGATTTTAAATGGAATACGGTCATCAATTTTAATAAAAACAATAACAGAGTTGAAGAATTGCACCCTGACGTAAAAACTTTAACGTTAGGAAGTAATGTGTACTCTAGCAACACGGTTTATCTTTATGCTGAAGAGGGAAAGGAATTTGGAAGTATAGTTGGACCAGGTTATGCGAAGGATGCCTCGACAGGCAAAATTTTGCTAGATGCTGCTAATCAACCTATACGCCAATTAAACGTTAATTTTGGCTCTGCAATTCCCGATTTTACTGGGGGTTTTAAGAATATATTTCAGTACAAAAACTTTGATTTTAACGTGATGATTGATTTCCAAAAAGGTGGAAAGTTCATGAGTTGGACACAAATGTTGGCCACTAAATCAGGAAATTCTTTGATTACCGCAACCGACAACGATAAAGGCGTTAATGTTAGAGAGCCGCTAGCTAATAATGGCGGGGTTAAAGTTAATGGTATCTCTCAAGCAACTGGATTGGAAGTTACAGCTTACGTAGATGCCAAGACATATTTTAGAGATAGATTAGGTACTTTTATTTACGATGAGTGGATTTATGACGCCTCGTATATTAAACTTCGTGAAATCGCTTTAGGTTATACCTTTTCAGCAAAACTTACAACTAGAACACCGTTCTCTGCAGTACGTATTGCTGCCATCGCCCGTAATCCACTAATGATTTGGCAAAAAGCGCCGAAAGGTGTCGATCCGTCTGAATTGTCAACTGGGAGTGGTTCAGTTAGTTGGATTGAAAAAGGTGAGCTACAAACTGTAAGGTCATTTGGACTAAACTTAAGTGTTAAATTTTAACAAACTGAAATGAAAAAGTCAATTTTAAAGAAAATAAGTTTCATTGTGTCGTTTTGCTTAGTTTTAACTAGCTGTACGAAATTTGATGAAGAATTAAACAAGGATCCAAACAATGCAAGTAACGCGTCGGGCACGCGACTTATTGCGAATACTATGTTGTATTTGCCTGGAATGAGCTCTAGTGCTTATGGTGTACATTATCCTCAATACCTATCGTTAACTGCTTTTCCGAATAATGCACGCTTTATAGAAACCAATTTTGGATTTTCATCATGGTACTTAGCACTGCAAAATTTAGAAACGGCGTTGAATTCTACGTTAGATCCTAATGAAGGCCCCGTGGACCATCAAAAGGCGGTTGCTAAGATTTTAAAGGCATACGTTTTTTGGCATATTACCGATAGGTGGGGTGATGTTCCATTTTCTGAAGCGCTAAAAGGTGATGGAAACTATATTCCAAAATATGATAAACAGCAAGATATATACGATGGTTTATTTACAATGCTAGATGAAGCTAATTCATTAATTACGGTAACGACCGCTGCAGGTAACATAAAAAATGATATTATGTATGCAGGTAATATGGATAAGTGGAAAAAATTGGGTAATACTATTCATGCATTGATGGCCTTAAGGTTATCTAAAGTAGACGCTGTTAAAGGCAAGGCTGAATTTGTAAAGGCTGTTGCAAATGGCTTAATGACTGCAAATACCGAGAGTTTTGCTTTTCCTCATTTGTCTCAGGCGGCGCACCAGAATTTTTGGTTTAATTCTTTTACAAATTTGGGAAGAAAATGGTATGCAGTGAGTAAACCAATAGTGGATTATATGAAGCCAAAGAATGATCCAAGACTTCCTATTTATGCTGATAAAGCCAGCGCATCTAATGATTATGTTGGATTAGCATACGGCCTATCAACAGATTCGCCTTCTGACGATTATTCTTTATTAGGGCTTAATTTAAGGAAACAGGATTCTCCTGTTTATTTAGTAACCTATGCTCAAAGTTTGTTTGCTTTAGCAGAAGCAGCTAAATTAACTTGGATACCTGGAGGCGACGCAGTCGCTACGACGCATTATAATAATGCAGTTACAGAGTCTATTAGACAATGGACTGGTTCAACTTCAGGTGCTGCAACCTATTTAGCTTTAACCGATGTAGCTTATAACAGTGCATCTGCAATCGAAAGAATTGCCACACAGAGATGGATTCACTTGTTTTTACACGGATACGAAGCATGGGCCGAGTGGAGACGCACAGGTTATCCTTTGCTAACAGTTCCATCTGATGTTAACAACGGACAAATACCAAGAAGAGAAGGCTACCCTACCAATGAGCCAAACATTAACAAAGTTGCCTATAACGCAGCTGTTGCAGCTTTCCCTTACGGAGGTACCGATGGTTTAAATGCTAGAGTTTGGTGGGACAAACCATAAATCGATATTAATAATTACATAAGAAAGCCCCGAGATTTACCTCGGGGCTTTCTTATGCGGTAAAAGAAATTTAATTAGGCGTTTCCAAAAAACAAATAGGCCAAACAAATAGCGGTGATAATCCCAACTAAATCGGCTAATAACATAGCACCAACGGTATATCTTGTGTTTTTAATATTTACAGCCCCATAGTAAACTGCTATCACATAAAAGGTAGTGTCCGATGAGCCTTGTAAAATAGCTGCTAATCTGCCCGCAAATGAATCTGCACCGTGGGTCGTCATGGTATCAATCATCATCCCTCTGGCACCACTACCAGACAGAGGTTTGATTAACGCAGTTGGAATGCCATCTATAAACCTTGTATCGGTTCCTAAAGCTGCAAATACGCTCTTAAATGCGTCGATAATAATCTCAAAGGTACCACTTGTTCGTAATAAACTAATGGCTATTAACATTCCCACTAAGTAAGGAATAATTTTAATCGCCGTCTCGAAACCTCCTTTGGCTCCATCAACAAAAGCATCAAAAATGTTTATTTTCTTATAAATACCTCCTGCAATAATTGCGAAAAAAATGAACAACATTAAGCCATTGCTTAATAAACTAGAGAAAGTTTGAATGCCCTTGGTATTTAAACTTACCAGATACACAACCATAGCTGCTACCACTGCAGAGATCCCTAAAACCCACGTTAAAATAACAGGTTGAAAAAGGTTTATTTTTTGCTTGATAGAAACAATGATTAATGCAGCCATTGTAGCTGCAAAAGTGGCAATCATGCAGGGCACAAATATTTCTGTTGGATTTGCCGAATTTAAGCTCGCTCTAATGGCAATAATGCTTACTGGAATTAAGGTTAAACCGGATGCATGGAGGCATAAGAACATTACCTGGGAGTTAGATGCCGTGTCTTTGCTTGGGTTAAGTTCTTGTAAACTCTCCATTGATTTGATACCAAAGGGGGTTGCAGCATTATCTAAGCCTAGTAGGTTTGCAGAAAAATTAAGCACCATGTGTCCAATGGATGGATGCCCTTTCGGGATTTCGGGAAATATTTTTTGGAAGAATGGACCAATAACTCTCGATAAAAGATTGATGCCACCCGCACGCTCTGCAATGCTCATGAAACCCATAAATAGCGCCATTACACCTATTAAGCCAATGCAAATATTTACGGCGTTGAGGCATGTCTGTATTACTCCGTCTACTTTGGCAAGGTTTGTCGGGTCATCGGCTTTGCCAATAATCATCCAACTAAAAATCTCTGTTTGACCAAAGAAAAAGCATTTTACTGCACCAACCAATATTGCTACAATAATAAATGCCGACCATATTCTGCTTAATGCCATTTGATGTTAATTTTTTATGCGTTGAATTTAGTGTTTTTGCAGTAACTCTCCGTTTTTAAATGCCAAAATAATTTGATTTTCTTGAGCTAGCGTAAAGTTAGCTTCTTGATCAAATACGATATCACCCGTTAGGCTGCAATTTTCAGCGTTGTAAGTGTGGTAGGCATCGCAAAAATTGAGATCTCCAATATCTTGAATGCTGTAACGCTTGTAGGTTCCCAATCCATCGCTATTGGGACATTCATCGTAGTTTATGCCGACGCTGATCTTTATTCCACTTAATACTACGTTATGAAGGAGATAGTGGAAGATCTGCTTATTGTTTTTAGGGATGGCGAAATAATTGGCTAGAGCTTGTTTTTCGTAACTTTTTGTAGCGATGGAAATTAATCCCGATAGGATAGAGGCAAAATAATACTTTCTAATTTGCTGTTTCTCTGGGTCATTTACAAAACCTCCAGCTTCCACAAGGATGGTAGAAGTGCCTGCAGCCTGAAAATTATCGCCAAAGGCTCTTGGTTCGTATTCATCATCAAATAAACCAATATGCTGAGGTACGAGTTTGTTGACGTCATTAAACATATCCGCAATCACTAACATGGCATCCTTCCTAATTTTATCTATAGAGAGAGATTTGTCAAAAGCAGGTGCCAAATAGGATAGGGTTGCTGGCTTTAAGGTTTCATCCACGCTCCATAAAGTATTTTGGTCGTGTAAGTTAAAACCGAAATGCGGCTTGAAGTTATATCTACAATTTTTCAAGAGTCTAGACTCTGGGCTCACCAACTGCAAATAATCTCTGTTAATATCTATTTGTAAAGCATTTCTACGGTTAAATACCTCCGCACCATCAGGGTTTACCATCGGAATTGCTAAAATTTCGCAATTTTGAATGATTAACTTAGCTAGTTCGCTTCCTTGTTGCAAGAAGTTAAAGAGATCAAACAGTGCCATAGTTCCGGTGGCTTCATCGCCATGCATTTGGCTCCACAGCATCACCTTGGTCTTTCCATTTCCAAATTTAACTGCATTGATAGACTTTCCTCTGGCGGAATGGCCTAGTAAATTCACTTCGAATTTTTTTGGCAGTTTCGCCAATAATTCAACAATTTGCTGGTGCTTGAAAAAACGATTCGAAAGACTGTTCTCTATGAACTCGGCGTAGGTATCTATGACAGACTGGATGTCCATGATTTTTGTTAGATTTTTTAAAAAAAAAGAGAAACCTGATAAAATTACACAGATTTCTCTCTAAATAACAATTAAAATTTATTTCACAGTTAAGGCTTTTCGTCGGTGAGTTCAAAACCCCATGTTTTGCCTTTTTCTGTAGCTGGGATACCACTAACCATCCAAACGGGAGCTTTTGCACCTTTTAAATAATGGTCGAAAAACTGTTGCTCTCTAATTTGAATATCTTTTCTATTTTGACGTTGCACCAAATTGTGCGCCTCGTTGTTGTAGTTTAATAACCACGCTGGTTTGCCTAATCTCTTTAAGGCAGTAAACATCTCAATACCTTGATACCAAGGCACAGCTCCATCGGCGTCATTATGCATAATAGCCACTGGTGTGTTTACTTTTGGCATATTAAATAGCGGCGAGTTTTCAAGGTATAACTCGGGCTTTTCCCACAAGGTAGCACCAATTCTGCTCTGTGTTTTTTCGTATTGAAATTGTCTGTTCATGCCACTTTCCCAACGGATTCCACCATAGGCGGAAGTCATATTTACTACGGGTGCGCCAGACCATGCTGCGGCATACATATTGGTAGTTGTGATAAGGTGAGCCACTTGATAACCACCCCAGCTTTGCCCTTGAATTCCAATTTTAGCGCCATCAACCCACGTGTTTTTCTTTAAGTGTTCTACGCCAGAGTTGATAAATTCTTCAGCCGATCTGCCTGGATAGCCAATTTCATAACTAATGTCAGGTGCAAAAACCAGGTATCCGTTACTAACAAAGAAAGGAATGTTTAAACGCGAGGGAGTAGGTGCTGGTGCTTGATAACTATACAGCCCGTCTGATAATTTTTCGTAGAAATACACAATCATTGGGTACTTTTTATTGGGGTCGAAGTCTTCTGGTTTGTACAAAATGCCCTCAGATTTATAGCCTTTTGGAGTTGTCCATTGCACCAATTCTGTAGTGCCCCAATTGTAGTTAACTTGCTGCGGATTGGTATTGCTGAGCTTTGTGGTCGTTTTAAAGTCTTTGGACACATACACATCTGGCGATTTTACATAACTGCCTTTATCGAAAATATAAACATCTGCATTTTTAGCTTTGCTAACTCCGCTAAATTTGGCTTTATCCATAACTAACAATTCTGGAAGTTTGTTATCGTTTATTGCTTTACGGAAGAAACCGTTCTCTTTAGTTACATTGTTAAATGCACTCAAAATAAGATTTTCATTTTTCTTGAAGAAACGATCTTCTCGGTTAGTTCTTTCTGCTCTTAAAGTGATTTTATTAGACCTACCGTAGCCGATAGTGATGTTTTTTGGAGCAGACTTTCCGTCGGGTGAAAAGGCCCAAATATCGTAACGATCGTAAATAAGCACCTGTTTGTCGTCTTCGGTCCAGCCTGCTAAGCCATAGCTACGGGCAAAGTCTGGGAGGTCATTTTCCTCATCAGCAAATTTTACCGATAAATTATCGGTGAGCAAAGTGGTCTTCGCTGTTGCAACTTGGTAGCTATACCAATTACTGTTTTCTCGGTTAAAATACACAATGTATTGGCCATTTGGCGATGCCATTGCATTGCCGTTTAAGCCTTCAATCACTTTTTTCCGAGTCCCAGTTTTTATATCTACCAAATAATAGTCTCTTTTTACGCTACCGGTCCATTGTTGTGCCGCACGGTTACCAAAGTCTGAAGAAGCAAGAACATAGCTGGCGTTTCCTTCGTTAACGATAGTTGCCTCCTGCATTTTGAGGTCGGTTAAAGGAACCACTCTCGGATCAGAGCTATAAACGTCAATTACGCTGAGATAACTTCTTCTGGCTTCTCTGTCTGCATTTCTCAATTGAATAGGTTGCAAATAATCGTCTTTATAACCCCAAATATCGAGCTTAGCATTTTCAAAATCTACGAGGCTAGTATCTTTTGGTTGCTTTTGCGGCGCAATGCCGAAAAATACCTTAGTACCGTCCAAACTAAAACTAACTCTGCCATCGCCGCTAACTACATATTTTGCAGGTATGCCTGGCATTTCATTATCTACTAAAATTTGTGCAGTATCTAAAGATAAGGAGTTGTAGTAAACATTATAATCTTTAATTTCCTTCTTTTCAGGACCGGTTTCCCCTAAAAATGCAAGGTGTTCACTTTCATCATCAAAAGTAAAATTTTTGAAGTTTCCTTTTTCTTTAACCAAGGTTTTTAAGGTCCATTTTTCGGTGTTCAGCAAGAAAACTCCCGGTTTTACCACTTTCTCAGTTTTAGGAATGGTTACTGAAAAAACCAGTTGCTTTCCGTCTTTACTAAATTTGTAATCTGTAACGTATTTGTATGTTTTTTCAGTTCCTGAAATTAGATTTTTAACAACTAAATCAGTTCCTTCTTTGCTCGATTTTCCTGTCGGTTTCTCATCGTCTTTTAAGGTATCCTCATCATTCTCATTTTTGGAAGGCGTTTTCGATTTTTTAGTGGTATCTACAGCTTTTTCGAGCTGATAGGCGATAAGCGATAAGCCATTATCTGGAAAAGCAAATGATTTAACACTGGCGATTTTGTTTACGGCTAAGGTGCTCAAATTTACAATGGCTAATGTATCCTTAATCTGTTCCTCGGGTTTTTTCTTCTTAATTTTTGCTAAGCGAATATCTTTAAAAAATGGCTTAACGGAGAGTGCCGCAAATTTGTTGTCGTTACTAAATGACAAATTATATCCTCTAGCCACCGCAACTTTCCTCGCATTAGGGCCAGTGGTTTCGTTGAGATAGGTATTACCATCACCTTCCTGAGGTGATATGGTGTAGGCGGCCCATATTCCGCTATTGGAGAGTTGCTTACTGGTAATAGATTGCCAACCGTCGTAAACGCTATGATCGAGCGGCTTTTTTTGTGCGTAAGCAGCAAAGCTGAAGAATACAAAAAACAGAATTAGTTTTTTTTGCATGATAGTCTTAATAGTTAGTTTCAATTTGATGGTTATTTTTATCTAAATTGCTAATAATCCGCTCTGCAAACAAATTGTATCTTAATTTTTTACAATTACAATTAACGCAAAAAAGCACCATTGCTGGTGCTTCTCTATTTTTGTTTTGTTGTGATTGCTCTTTACTTCTTTTTTTGGTTAGCAACTTGTTGCTGCTTGCGCATGTATTCTTCCATACGTGCTTGGAAGCCTGACTTTTTCTTTTCAGACTTTGGCTTAGCCTTAGTTTCCTGCAATATAGCATGAATTTTATCATCGTCAACCATCTTTCTGATCATATACTGTTGTAAGAAGGTGATCATGTTGGCCAAGAAGTAGTAATAGTTTAATCCCGATGGATAACTATTTAATACGCCTAAGAAAATGATTGGCATGATATAACCAATGTATTTCATTTGACCTGTAGCGCCAGAAATTTGGTTGTTAAAGTAAGTGTAAATTAATGTCGAAGCCGTCATCAAAAGACACATTAAACTCAAATGGCCGCCAATAAAAGGCACGTTGAAACCAAATTTAATGAAATCATCGTAAGTAGAAAGGTCTTTCATCCAAAGGAAACTTTCGCCTCTTAGTTCGAATAAATTCGGGAAGAAGAAGAAGAAAGCCATTACAAATGGTAATTGAAGTAACATTGGTAGACAGCCGCCCAGCGGATTTACGCCTACTTGTTTGTATAACTTCAGATATTCTTGTTGTAAAAGGGTAGGGTTGTCTTCGCCAACTTTAGCCTTAATTTCATCCATTTCTGGTTTTAATACTCTCATTTTCGCCATCGACACGTATGATTTGTACGTTAAAGGCGACATGGCTATTTTTAATAATATAGTAAGTACCAAAATGATTAAGCCGTAACCCCATCCAAATCCTTCCAAAAAGTTAAACACAGGAAGTACCACGAAACGGTTGATATATTTTAAAGGCCAGTAACCTAAATCAATTTGTTTCTCAATATCATGACCCAGACCTTTTAACGTACTAAACTTGTTAGCGCCGAAATAGAATTTGAAGTTATAGTTTTGAGCCGCTAACTGATTGAAAGGCATTTGAACGTTGGCATTGTACCACTTAATTTTACCTGGGTCTGTAAGTATTTTAACTTCTAAATCGCCTTTATCAAAAGGAACGGTTGGAAGTAATACTGCCGAGAAAAAGTGCTGTTTGAATGAAATCCATTCAATTTTTCCTTCGTTTAACTCTTTCTTCTCGTCTTTATGTAACTCCAAGTAATCTGGTGCTTCTTCTACATATTTGAAATATGGTGCCGAGTGTTCTTGCTCTTTCTTAGCATCTTTCTCTTGCTGTAACAGGGTAGTTTCCCAGTTTAGTGTAATGCTGTTGCCTTGTAAAACTTGGTTTAAACCATTTAAGTTAATGTTGAAATCTACTTGATTACTTTCTGCAGGCAAGTTGTAAACAAACTCGACATATTGATTTTCACTGTAATTTGCACGCATGTTTACACCATTCTCACCTTTGTTCGCTGTAAAATAAAGGTTATTGGTGTTTACTATTTTACCATTGATATTTAGGTTTAAGCCAAATTTATTCTCGTTGCCGTTAAAAAGTATAACTGGCTTACCATCATATGTTTTTTGCCCTTTTACCTCAACAGATTGAATTTTACCGCCTAAATTACTTAGGGTTAATTTTAGCAAATTATTTTCAATAACTGTAGTAGATTCTGTACCTGTAATGTTGGCACCAAAAGGACCACTTAAAGCAGCTGTATCTATGGTTTTTACCGGTTCGGCAACAGGTTTTGCTTCGGCGGGTTTTACCCCAGCTCTTCTAAGCGAATCAGCAGTTTGTACTTCTCTTTCTTTCTTCAGCTCTGCTTCCGATGGCTTCATGAAGAAAACTCCACCAGCCAAAATGATCATAATCAGGAACAGCCCTGTAAACGTATTTCTATCCATTAATAATGTTTTAAACTATTATTTTGTTGCCTTTTTCTTCGCCTGCTCAATTGCGGCGGCCACAAATTTAATAAAAAGTGGGTGAGGATTAGCAACTGTTGATTTTAATTCTGGGTGAAACTGTCCGCCAACGAAAAACGGATGATTTTTTAGCTCTACAATCTCCACTAAATTACTATCTGGATTAACTCCAGAAGCAATCATTCCGGCAGCTTCGTAGTCCGCTAAATATTCGTTATTGAATTCGTAACGGTGACGGTGACGTTCAGAAATTCGAGTCTTTCCGTAAGCTGCGAAAGCTTTTGTGCCTTTCTTAACGTCGCATGGATAAGCACCCAAACGCATTGTGCCCCCTTTTTCAGTTACATTTTTTTGCTCTTCCATCATATTAATTACCGGATGAGCTGTGTTTTCATCAATTTCGGTCGTGTTAGCGTTATTTAAGCCTAATACGTTTCTACCAAATTCTATAACGCAGCATTGCATACCTAAGCATATACCGAAGAATGGGATATTATTTTCGCGAACGTATTTAATGGCATCAATTTTTCCTTCTATACCACGACTTCCAAACCCAGGGGCAACCAGTACACCGTCTAAATGACTTAATTTCTCATTTACATTTTCTGGAAATATACTTTCAGATGGGATATACTCAATGCGGACCTTGCATTCGTTTTTGGCACCAGCGTGTATAAAAGATTCGGTAATTGACTTGTAAGCGTCTGGTAATTCTACGTATTTGCCTACTAAGCCTATTTTAACTTCTGATGTTGGATTTTTTAAACGACCCAAGAAGTCTTTCCAACCTTCCATACTTGGTTCTTGTTTAGTAGGAAGCTTTAATTTACTAAGTACAGTTTTATCTAGCTGTTCTTTGTACATCAATAAAGGCACATCGTAAATGGTTGACGCATCCATTGACTCGACAACTGCGTTAATATTTACGTTACAGAATAAAGCAATCTTTCTTCTAATATCTAAACTGATTGGATGCTCTGTACGGCATACCAAAATATCCGGCTGGATGCCGTATTCTAACAAGGCTTTAACAGAGTGCTGTGTGGGTTTTGTCTTTAATTCGCCAGCAGCAGCTAAGTAAGGAACTAAAGTTAAATGAATAACAAGTGCATTGTTTGCACCTTCTTCCCATTTAAACTGGCGCACAGCTTCCACAAAGGGAAGCGATTCTATATCGCCCACGGTACCACCAATTTCAGTAATCACAATATCATACTCTCCACTCTCACCTAAAATACGCATGTTGCGTTTAATTTCGTCGGTAATGTGAGGTACAACTTGTACGGTTTTTCCTAAAAACTCACCTTGGCGCTCTTTGTTAATTACGTTTTGATAAATACGACCAGTAGTAATGTTGTTGGCTTGTGAGGTTGGAACGTTCAAAAAACGCTCATAGTGACCTAAGTCTAAATCTGTTTCTGCTCCGTCTTCGGTAACAAAACATTCGCCATGCTCATAAGGGTTTAAAGTTCCTGGATCAATATTGATATAAGGATCGAATTTTTGGATGGTTACACGATAACCTCTTGCTTGTAAAAGTTTGGCTAATGAAGCGGATATGATGCCTTTTCCTAGTGAGGAAGTAACACCGCCCGTAACAAAAATATACTTAGTCATGGATGAATTTCTTGGTGCAACAAATACATTTTGTTGCTTTTTGTACGGGATACAAAGGTACGAAAATATTGCTGTTTGCTAAATGTTATTGAAAATATATTTTAAGAACAGACAAACGCTTGACATACAATTTGTAAACGAAAAAGTCCCCAAATTGTACGCATTTGGAGACTTTTAAAAGTGAACTTTTATAAAACTATTGAGCTTGCAAATCGCTCATTATTGTCTTAATTTTTTGATTTAACTTGTCTTCAGTAGTGTTAAAATCTGCTTTGCTAACTAAAGGTTCGTTAACACTGCAGTAGAATTTAATTTTTGGTTCTGTACCACTTGGTCTTGCTGAAATGATGCTACCATCCGCGGTTATAAACTGCAAAACATCTGATTTTGGAAAGCCAAGCTCGCCACTCGTTCCGGCAGATATATCAGTGATTTTATTTAACTCGTAGTCTTTCAAAGTCACCACCGGCGATCCGCCCAATGTAGCTGGTGGGTTGTTTCTAAATTTCTCCATCATCGCCTTTATCTCTTCGGCGCCGGTTTTGCCTTTTTTTGTAATGGCCACTAAGTCCTCTTTATACATGCCATATTGTTGGTACATGTCAACCATTGCTTCAAATAAACTAGAGCCCTTGTCTTTATAGAAGGCAGTCATTTCGGCAATAAAGGCACATGAAATTACTGCATCCTTATCACGTACTAAATCACCAACCAAATAGCCATAGCTTTCTTCACCACCTACAATGAATTGTTTCTTTCCTGCCAATTCCGTCATCACTTTTCCAATCCATTTAAAGCCAGTAAGTGTTTCGAAGTATTCAACACCTTTTTTCTTACAAATTGCCTTAATTAAACTTGTGGTAACCACAGTACTAACTACGTATTCATTACCTGTTAGTTTATCTTTTTCTTGCCATGCGCTAAGCATATAATTTACTAATAAACTTCCAGTTTGGTTACCGTTTAACAGCACAAACTCACCATCATTATTTTTTACGGCGATACCTACACGGTCGGCGTCAGGATCTGTAGCTAAAACTAAATCCGCATCAATTTCTTTTGCTTTGTTTAAGGCTAATGTTAAAGCTTCTTTTTCTTCCGGGTTTGGATATATAACCGTTGGAAAATTTCCATCCGGCTGGCTTTGTTCTTCTACAATAGTGACATTGGTGAAACCGAATTGCGCCAATGCTTTTGGAACTAAGGTAATCCCGGTTCCATGGATGGGAGAGTAAACTATTTTTAAATCTTTTTGACGAGCAATTGCATCTGGAGAAACTGATAATGCAGTGATTTTATCTAAATATAATTGATCGATGTTTTCGCCAATCAACTCTACGTTGCTTTCTGCTCTCTCAAATTTTACTTCGTCGATACTTTGAATGGCAGCAACCTCATTCATTACCATTTTATCATCAGGCGAAGTGAATTGACCACCATCTGCTCCGTATGCCTTGTAACCATTGTATTCTTTCGGATTGTGTGATGCCGTTAACATTACACCACTTTTGCAGCCTAACTCTCTAATAGCAAACGATAACTCTGGTGTTGGTCGCAATGCGGAGAAAAAATAAACCTTAATTCCGTTGGCTGAAAATACATCTGCAACAATGTTCGCAAAAACGTCCGAGTTATTTCTGCTGTCATGAGCAACAGCCACAGAAATTTTTTGTCCGGTATATTTTTTATTTAAATAGTTGGCCAAACCTTGTGTAGCTGTGCCTATAGTGTACTTGTTAATACGATTAGAACCCGCCCCCATAATTCCACGCAAGCCGCCTGTTCCAAATTCTAAACTCTTATAAAAAGCATCGGTTAATTCGGTATAAGCTTCTTGGTCTAACAAAGCTCTTATTTCTGCTTTTGTATTTGCGTCGTAATTTCCCTCTAGCCAAGCTTGAATTGTGCTGTGAGTTTGATTGTCTAATTGCATATTTTTAGGTTAAGATTACTGATTGTACGAATTATATTTTGTTTGTGACGAGTAGCAATGTTAAATCGAAATTTTATTTCGCTGCTTTCCTTGGAATTAACAGTCTTTTAACTAATTTCACGCCCCGATACAATATTAATAAAAATCTATATTCTAAATCTTAAAAAATGCATCAATCTTTTATAGATATGATGTTTTAGAACAAAAACCATTAGTAACGAAAATGAAAATTTTAAAATTCGGTGGAACTTCCGTGGGTAGTCCAGAGCGTATGAAAAAATTGTTGGATATCATTAATCCAGCAGAGAGACAAATTGTAGTGTTATCAGCGGTATCTGGTACTACAAATAGTTTGGTAGAAATTTCTAATGCTTTGCTGAAGGAAGATAAGAAGAAGGGCACTGAATTAATTAACGAATTATATACCAAGTACAAAGCTTTTGTTATTGAACTTTTGCCTGAAGGCGATTTAAGAGATCAAGGAAATGAAGTCATCGATTATCATTTCAACTTCTTATTATCGTTAGCTAATGACCTATTTACGCAAGTAGAGGATAAAGTAGTTTTAGCGCAGGGTGAATTGCTTTCAACCACTTTGTATCATGTGTATCTAAAGTCAGTTGGCGTGCGTTCGGTTTTGTTACCAGCATTAGATTTTATGAAAATTGACGAGGATAATGAGCCTGTAGTTCCGTTTGCTACAGAAAAATTAACACCTTTGTTAGCTGCAAACGGAGATAATAAATTGTTTATTACGCAAGGCTTTATTTGCAGAAATAGCTTTGGTGAGGTTGATAACTTACGCCGTGGCGGTAGCGATTATACAGCTTCGTTAATTGGCGCAGCGATTATGGCAGATGAAGTTCAAATTTGGACTGATATTGACGGCATGCACAATAACGATCCACGTATTGTTAAAGGTACTAAGCCAATTGCGCAACTGTCGTTTGATGAAGCAGCTGAGTTAGCCTATTTTGGTGCGAAAATTTTGCATCCACAGTCTGTGTTTCCAGCTCAGAAATATAAGATCCCAGTTCGATTATTAAACACCATGGAGCCACAAGCTTCGGGAACTCTGATTAGCGCTGAAAGCGAAAAGGGTCGAATTAAATCGATTGCAGCTAAAGATGGTATCACGGCCATTAAAATTCAATCGAGCCGAATGTTGTTGGCCTATGGTTTTTTACGTAAAGTGTTCGAGATTTTTGAGCGGTATAAAACACCAATAGATATGATTACGACTTCGGAAGTGGCAGTATCCTTAACGGTAGATGTAACAGATCATTTAGATGAGATTGTGAACGAGTTGAACTCTTTTGGAAGCGTAGAGTTAGATAAAGACCAAACTATTGTTTGTGTAGTAGGCGATTTTAGTGCTGATAAACATGGTTACGCATCGAAAGTGTTGGATGCGATTAAGCATTTGCCAGTACGTATGATCTCTTATGGTGGTAGCGCTTATAATATTTCTTTATTGGTGAAAACGGAAGATAAGGTAGAGGCACTTAGAAGCTTACATAACAGAATTTTTGAATAATTTAGTAGTGCCTACGCTGCTACTGATAGTAGGGTAGGCACTTGTAAAATAAACCTGATTGTAGCGGTGCCAATTTTATATCGGCAATAGCGAAAAGCGGGACTGTTTTATGTATTTTAGCAGTGCTATCGATTTTCAACATAGATGACTAACGATAGTAGAAATAGATAAAAACGAATATAATTACTATAACAAACGAAATACGAACTCGCCTTTCGAAATCTTTTCTGCTAATATTTCCACGACGGTAGTCGAAATAATTACCTAAGTAAATGATAGTTAGCAATACGATAAATGCGATGAGTATAAATTTCACAAAATATGTTTTCTGATAAAGATATAGCACATTTCTCGAATATTGAAACTCCGTTTTATTATTACGACTTAAATTTATTGCGTAAAACCTTAAATGCATGCGATAAGGCAGCTGCTACACACGGTTTTCATGTACATTATGCAATGAAGGCTAATTTTAACGACAAAGTATTGGCGCAAATTAAAGCAGTTGGTTTTGGTGCCGATTGTGTAAGTGGTGGTGAGGTAAAAAAGGCTATTGACAGTGGTTTTGCTAACGAGAAGGTTGTATTTGCTGGTGTAGGCAAGGCAGATAAGGAAATCAATTATGCTTTGGATCAGGATATTTTCTGTTTTAATGTGGAGTCGTTGCAGGAATTAGAGGTGATTAACGATTTGGCGGCAAAAAGAGGAAAGGTGGCTAAAGTAGCGATCCGTATTAACCCAAATGTTGATGCGCATACGCACGCCAATATTACCACTGGCTTGGATGAAAATAAATTTGGCATTAACTCTTGGGATATGCCTGCTTGCGCTGAGATTTTGAAAGCTTCGGTAAACTTATCTTTTCTTGGGATACATTTTCATATTGGTTCGCAAATTACCAATCTGGATGTTTACAAGAACCTTTGCGTGCGTGTAAACGAGTTTTCGGCCTGGTTTGAGGATAGAGGTTTAACCGTAAAGGTGCTAAATGTTGGGGGCGGTTTGGGCATCGATTATCATCAACCCAATGAGCAAATTCCAAATTTTGAGGCTTATTTTAAAATTTTTGCTGATTTCTTGACGATAAAACCTCATCAAGAGGTTCATTTTGAGTTGGGTAGAGCATTGGTAGGTCAATCGTCGTCGTTAATAAGTCGCGTGTTGTACGTTAAAAACGGAAAGAAAAAGAATTTTATTGTTTTGGATGCAGGGATGACTGAGTTGATGCGACCAGCTCTATATCAGGCTTATCATCAAATTGAGAATTTAAGTAGTAAAGCTGAAAATCAAATAAATTACGACGTGGTGGGTCCTATTTGCGAAAGTACAGATTGCTTTGGAAAGGAAGTCGCCTTGCCAGAAAGTTTTAGAAATGATTTAATTGCAATTAGAAGTACTGGTGCTTATGGCGAGGTGATGGCCTCTAATTATAATTTGCGTGACGCAATTGTAACGGTTACAAGCGACGACTTCTAAAGCGGTAAATGACTTCTCATAAAAAAGCCAGCGAATAAATTCACTGGCTTTTTTTTAGTTCTCTTTTCTTGAAGTAGCAAATATAATAATGCCTGCTATTAAGGCTATGCCGCCAACATAAGGAGGCCAATTCACCGTTTTTTGTTTGTCGGCACTAATTTCAATTGGACCAGCGTCAATTACTTTTTCTTTTTTAGTGTAGGTGAAACCACCCCAAACTAAGGCTATCAAGCCAATTACAATCAATACAATTCCTAAAGATTTTCCCATGATTAGTTGTTTTTTGTGTAATAACTAACTAACAAATGAAAAGACCAAATAGTTTATGCTATCACAGACTTATTGAAATTCCTCTTCAAAAAAATCAGCTAAGCCACCCAGATAATATTCGGAAATACCTGAGGTAAATTCATCAAAATCCTCCTCTGGAATATTGGTTTGGACGAATTCCAAAGAAGTACCTTTTTTATCCTCGTGAAGCTTTAGGGTTACAATAGATGGTTCATTTTCTTCACCAAAATACCATTGTTGCACAATTTTTTTGCCGTATTCGAATTCTATATTCTTACCTACAATATCTCCGTCCCAAAAAGAAAATTCTGTATTTGGTTCTTCGATAAATTCTACCTCAGCACCTGTCCAAAGCTGTATACTTTGTGCTTTTGTTAAACCCAAATAAACTTCTTCTGGCGGCGCAGGTAACAATATGTATTTCTTAAACGTTTTCATGGCGCAAATATGAGTAAATTACTTGATTTAGGGCAACTATTTAAAAGCGTTTAGCCCTGTTACATCCATTCCAGTAATTAACAGGTGTACATCATGTGTTCCTTCGTAAGTCACTACCGACTCTAGATTCATCATGTGCCTCATAATTGGGTATTCCCCAGTAATTCCCATGCCACCAAGCATTTGTCTGGCGTTTCTTGCTACATCTAACGCAACCTCAACACTGTTGCGTTTTGCCATAGAGATTTGCTCAGCTGTAGCTCTGTTTTCGCTTTTAAGCTTACCCAGGCGCCATACCAAAAGTTGACCTTTAGTAATTTCAGTAATCATCTCAGCTAACTTTTTCTGTTGCAGTTGAAAACCTCCAATTGGACGACCAAATTGCTCGCGTACTTTTGAGTAGCGTAAAGCAGTATCATAACAATCCATAGCGGCGCCTAGTGCGCCCCAAGCAATACCGTAACGAGCCTGATTTAAACAGCCAAGCGGTCCTTTCAAACCTTTTATGTCCGGAAAGATATTCTCTTTAGGTACTTTTACATTATCAAAAACTAACTCACCTGTAGCAGATGCACGTAAACTCCATTTATTATGCGTTTCTGGTGTGCTGAAACCCTCCATACCACGCTCTAAAATCATTCCTCTAATCTTTCCTTCTTCATCTTTAGCCCAAACAACTGCTATATCGGCAAATGGTGCATTCGAAATCCACATTTTAGCTCCATTTAGAAGGTAATGGTTGCCCATGTCTTTGATATTACTTACCATACCGCCTGGGTTCGAGCCATGATCGGGTTCGGTTAAGCCAAAGCAACCCATCCATTCGCCGGTAGCTAGTTTTGGGAGATATTTTTTACGTTGTTCTTCCGTTCCGTATGCGTAGATTGGGTACATCACTAAAGACCCCTGTACCGAAGCTGTAGAACGAATTCCCGAGTCGCCTCGTTCAATTTCTTGCATAATAATGCCGTATGCCGTGTAGTCCAAGCCTGCGCCACCATATTCTACCGGAATGGTTGGCCCAAAAGCACCAATTTCTCCCAGCCCTTTGATTAGTTGACGAGGGAACTCTGCACGTTGGGCGTAGTCCTCAATAATGGGGCTGACTTCTTTTTTTACCCACTCTCTTACAGAAGCTCTTATTAATAAGTGCTCTTCGGATAGTAATTCATCAATCTGGTAGTAATCTGGTGCTTCGTAAAGATCTCTTCTTACAGGTGTACTCATACTTTATTAATAATTTTGATTTATATCGGTTATAACCAAAGTTAGTAAAATACCGCAATCTCTTGCTAAAAAATAGCTATTATTGCATGGTTCAATTTTTCTATATGATGTATACGCAAACTGTAGCTTTAAAGGATGTGAGATGCCACGCTTATCACGGTTTTTACCCCGAAGAACAATTAACTGGTGGGATTTTTTTTGTGGATGCAGAAGTTACTTTTGAAGCCAGTGAAGATACTGAAAGTTTAGAGACAACGGTTAATTACGAGGTTTTGAACGAAATTATCCACTTTGAGATGGAAAATACGCAGAAGTTGTTAGAAACAGTGGTGAGGAATATAATTGAACAAATAAAAATAAAATACTCATTTTTGAAAACCGTAAAAGTTGGTATAAAAAAAATGAGTCCCCCAATGAAGGGGGAAATTGGTCACTCTTTCGTTTCTTTATACTACCAGGTGTAATTTAGAGCTGTTCGAACTCAATCATTTTCATTCTTTCCCTTTCAGGGATAACTGCTGGTTTGCTAGTTTCATGGTCAATTACAACGCAAGTGGTTTTCCCTTTGCTGCAGGTAATTTCGCTATCGTGTGTAGTTTTTATAATTTCATACTCCAAATCGAAACTGGTGTTTCCAATTCTCGACGTTCGAATGTAGATACTTATCTTATCACCTAAAAGAATGGGCTTAAAATACTCAATGCTAGCCGTTCTAATTACTATTGCAGTTTTTTTCCAATCCCATCGGATGGCCTGTTGCCAATACTTGGTTCTCCCAATCTCCATATAAGTAAAGTAAACCGCATTATTCACGTGACCCATCGCATCTAAATCCATAAAGCGCATTTCTAACTCAGCTTTATATTTGAAAGGACTTGAAATTTCGATATGTTGTGACTTTTTGTCTTCTTTTTTTGTGAAATTATGCCAAAGTGTCTTTAAAATCATATTTTTTTCTCTTGGTATATACTTTGATTTGTTCGAAACATCAATTAATTATAAATAACATAGGAGAATATATAATGAGCTTAGTAAAATTTAAAAACGGTACAAGAAGCGCAGTACCTTATTTTAACAATGTTTTAGATACTTTGTTTAGTGATGCACTAAATAATAACTATGGGGTAAACAAGATGCCGGCAGTAAATATTTCTGAACACGCTGATAGTTATAAGATTGAATTGGCTGCTCCAGGTTTAAGTAAGGAAGACTTTAAGATTGAACTGAAGAAAGATACATTAATGGTGAGTGCCGAACGCAAAAGCGAGAATAATGTAGAGGGAAAAGGTTACAGCCGCAAGGAATTTGAATATAGTAGTTTTTCCAGATCATTTGTTTTGCCAGAAAGTGCAGATGTTGAAAATATTAGTGCCGAGTATCTTAATGGAGTATTAAATATTAGCATCGGTAAGGATAAAAAAGCAAAAGACATGCATAAAGAGATTGTAATTTCATAATACATTGGTTTGAGAATCCAGTCTTGGGTTTGAGTTTAAGGTTGCAGGGGCGCATCGAAAGATGTAGCCCTTGTTTGTTTTTGAGCAAGAATAATTTTACAATTTAGAAGGGTACCAAATTAAAGTTAAGCGTTTGGCTATCGAGGGTTTTTGTTAATTTTGCGCCATGCGACACGAAATAATGGATACGAAGCGAAAAGCTTTAAAAATAAATCTTAACCCTAAAATTTACGGTACTTTCGCCGAAATTGGTGCAGGTCAAGAAGTTTCGAGGGCTTTCTTTAGCGTAGGCGCTGCATCCGGTACAGTTGCTAAAACCATTTCGGCTTACGATATGACTTTTAGCGATGAGATTTATGGAGCAGAAGAAAGCGGACGATACGTGAGCCAAAATCGTGTACTTAAAATGCTCGACCACGAATACTCATTGTTGCACGACAGGCTTACTGGCGAAAAGCACAAGGATAAAACCTTTTTTGCTTTTGCTAATACGGTTACCACCCTCAATTTCGCTCGTACCAACGATCCGCATGGTTGGATTGGCTTACGCTTCCAAGTAGAACCTAACGGCGAAGCGAACGAAATTTATTTCCACGTTCGTTTGCTAGATACCGATGTTCAAATGCAGCAACGTGTTTTAGGCATGATTGGTGTAAACTTGGTTTATGCTGCTTTCTATTATTCAAACGATCCAAAAAAGATGATTGAATCGTTGGTTGATAATTTGAATGTTGGTTCGGTAGAAATTGATTTGGTATCGGTAAAAGGACCTGTTTTTAAGGGTGTAAACAATCTTTTGCTAAACTTATACTTGATCGTTAAAGATTTCTCTACTGCTGCTATTTTCGGCTCAGACGTAAATCCTGTACAAGCGAAGGACTTACTTTACAAAAAAGATGTGATGATTTTGAGGACTAAATACGGTCAAAAATCTAATCCAAATTTTAACTTATTCAATAAGGCAGCAGAGCAGTTTAAGAAGGTGAACGCTGTTAATGAGGCGAACATGATCCTGATGATCGAGGTACTTATCACGAATGTGCTAACTGATGGAAACGAAACGCCCGACGATATAGATCTGGATGCGGTAGCGAAACGTGCAGAAGAGATGTGCAATACCGGCAACTATGTAATTGTTTCGAACTTTACTAGAGGTAACAGACTAGCAAAATACTTGGAGCGTTGCAGACCCAAAAGTGTGGGCATGTCAACTAACATTAACAACTTAAAGTTTGTATTTAACTCTTCAAATTTTGGCGAAAACTACACAGGACATTTGCTTAATTATGTAAATGATATGTTTAGTGGCAACGTTCGTTTGTTTGCTTATCCTTTTTTAGATAGAAAAACAAATACTGTAATTACTACGCGTAATATGCCAGTATCGCCAGAGGCTAAACCTTTATTCGAATTTCTTTTGTTAAATAATTACATTACCGATATTAACGACTATAACGAAGGGGAAGTAAAAACAGTTTAATGGTAAAAAAGCAAAACGGCGCTAACGAGAAGAATGATTTCCACGAACGTAATAAACATACGTCGCGTTATGATTTTGAAGCTTTAACGAAAGCTTTACCAGAACTTGCAGCCTACGTTTCGGTAAACAAATATGGAAGCGAAACTATAGATTTTGCAAATCCTGATGCTGTAAAGTTGTTAAATAGGGCATTGCTAAAATTTTTCTATAAGATAGATTTTTGGGACATCCCTGAAGGCTATTTGTGCCCACCAATACCTGGTAGAGCTGATTACATCCATCATGTGGCTGATCTACTTGCTTCGTCTAGTAACAATAAGAAAATCCCAATGGGCAAACAGGTAAAAGTATTGGATATTGGGGTGGGTGCAAATTGTATTTATCCGATTATTGGGCAGAGCGAGTACGGTTGGAGTTTTGTAGGGTCAGACATTGATGAGACTTCGGTACGTGTAGCCAAACGTATTTGCGAAATCAATCCATTTTTAACTAAGACAGTCGAAGTACGTCATCAACCTTGCAGGAAATCAATTTTTAATAACATTATACGCAAAGGCGAGAAGTTCAATCTAACGGTATGCAACCCTCCATTCCATGCATCAGCAGCCGAAGCAAATGCAGGTTCACAAAGAAAGAGTAGAAACTTGGGGCAACAAAAAGTCAATCAACCGGTGTTAAATTTTGGCGGGAAGAATAACGAGTTGTGGACCGAGGGTGGTGAGCTGTCTTTTGTTGGTAAAATGATAGAAGAAAGTAAAAACTATCAACGGCAATGCTTGTGGTTTACCAGTCTTGTTTCAAAAAGTGAACATCTTGGTGCTATCTATGCCATGTTAAAGAGGGCAGAGGTTGCTGAAGTGAGAACATCTGAAATGACAACGGGCAATAAGGTAACGCGTATAGTAGCTTGGAGTTTTTTGAATGAAGAAGAGCAAAAAGCTTGGTAAAATTTTACAATGAGGATGAGTACATTGACGTTTAACCATATTTATTTTATAGGCTTGGGTGCGATCGGCGCAAAATATGCGTCTATGATTTACGATTATAACCCTAGCTTGGTCAACGTAATTGTAGATAAAAACCGGCACGATCGTTATCAAAAGGATGGTTTTGTAGTGAACGGTAAAAAGTATTTCTTTAACTACGTTACGGCAAATGATAATGCTCCAAAAGCTGATCTTATTTTTATTGCAGTAAAAAGCACTCAACTCTCACAAGCTTTAGAAGATATAAGACCTTTCGTCGGCGAAGACACTATCGTCTTATCTTTACTTAATGGTGTAAATACTGCTGAAGTTATAGGTAAATCCATTGGTTTTAAGTACATGTTGTACAGTATCATATACATGGATGCTGTTCGTGATAAGAATGTGATCAATTACCAATCTAAGGGGAGGTTTCTTTTTGGCGAACGTAATAATCATACCCATAGTGACAGGGTAAAGCGGGTAGCCAATCTGTTTGAAAATGCACAGATTGCTTATGAAGTACCTACAGATATGGCTTTGGCACTGTGGCGAAAATATCTAATCAATATTGTGGTTAATCAGCTTTCTTTTATTGTACAGAGCGGCTATCAACTTTTCAAAGAAAACCAGTATGTTTTGACGTTAACACAGTTAATTGGCGAAGAAACTATAGCAGTGGCTAAGGCTTATGATGTTGATCTTACGCAAGATGATATCGAGGCCTTGAAGAAAACGATGCTTAAAATTGATGGAAAAGCTAGCCCTTCGATGTTTCAAGATCGTTTAGCTGGGCGTAAGTCGGAGGTAGATATTTTTAGTGGCGAACTTATCAAGTTAGCGAAAGCCAAAGGTATTGCAGTTCCCTTTAACACTTTTATCTATAATTTAATAAAAGCAATTGAGTTCGAGACGCTGGAGCGTAAATAGTATTGGTACTAATATAAATCCTTAAAAACGATCTCCATCATTGTTGCAGGGTTTTCCAATACTTTGAAACCAAACTGCTCGTAAACTTTATGAGCGTCTAAGGTTGAGAGCTGATATCGACGTAAGCCTTGTAAATCTGGATGAAAAAGCATGAGTGACATCAATTTTTTGGATAAACCTAAACCTCTAAATTCATCCAATATGTAAACATCGCAGAGGTGTGCAAAGGTGGCCTTATCGGTAATCCATCTGGCAAAGCCAACCTGTTGCGTTTCTTTATAAACGCCAAAGCAAAGCGAGTGGTTAATGGATTTGTTAACGATATTAAAGGGGATATTTTTAGCCCAGTACGATTTATTGCTTAAAAAATCATGTACAGCAATAACGTCCACTAAGTTACGATCGTCCGAAAAAATAAAATCCCCTTCTCTAATTTCCATACCTAATTGCGCATATTAATGTATTGTAAGGGTTGTCCAAAATCTTCGGCTCTACATAGCTGAATAACTTTTTGCAAGTCATCAATGTTCTTACTTTGTACACGAACCTGATCGTCCATAATAGATGGCTGAACCTTAAGTTTACTATCTTTAATTTTAGCGACTATCTTCTTTGCTGTTTCTTTGTCTATCCCTTCCTTAACACTGATTTCTTTCCTAATCATATTACCAGATGCGATACCTTCCTTACCGAAATCTAAACTATTGGCATCCAGATTTTGTTTCATCATCCTAGAGATAATAGAATCGGTTATCGCTTTCAAACGCATGTCATCTTCAGTAACAATTGTAATTAGATTGGTTTTCTTATCCAAGTCAATGGTACTCTTCGAAGTATTAAAATCGTATCTGTTTAAAATTTCCTTCTTCGCGTTGTTAATTGCATTATCTAAAGATTGTGCATCTAACTTACTTACAATATCGAAACTTGGCATGTTGTGAATGATTTAAAAGATTTATTAAACTTAATTGATACAAAAAACGGAAAAAAATAATTTAATTTATCATATTTCAAAAAAATACATGAGTGAGTTTTATTTATTTAAAGAGCATTAAGCAATGATGCACTGCGCTAAGTTATTTATTATGAGTGATCTAATTTGGAAATGGACTTGAGTTTGCTTTAAAATAATCGTTTTTTTGGAGACTTACCTAACGCCCACGCCGAGAGTAAAAAAACTAAATACCAAATTAACGTTTTTTTAACTTGAACTTAACACTATTTTGCCCAAATTTGAAGAACCAGTATATTGCTTAGTAATCTGTAATGGCAAAAAGGAAGCTACCGTTTTTAAATAGAGAGTTAAGTTGGTTGTACTTCAACGAGCGGGTGCTGCAGGAAGCGGCAGACGAAACCGTGCCGCTTATTGAGCGCATTAAATTTCTTTCTATTTTTTCATCAAATCTCGATGAATTTTATCGTGTGCGGGTGGCATCTTTAAATAGACTTGCTGCCTTAAACGACAAAACGAAGTCTTTTTTAGGTTTTAACCCGAGAAAAGTACTTGAGCAAATTAAAAATATTGTAGTAAAGCTAGAGCGCAAGTTCGAGGTTCTTTTTCAAGAGATACTCATTAACAAACTGGCAGAGGAGCGGATATTTATTCTCAACTACACACAATTGAATGTATCCAGAGGAGCGTATGTAAATCAATATTTTAGGGATAAAATTCTCTCGAACCTAGTGCCGATCATGGTGGATGCAGATAGGCCGTTTCCAGATTTGAAGGATAGAGCGCTTTATTTCTTCGTGCAGTTGTCAAATGCAAATCAGAAGCTTAAAAAATACGCTATTTTAGAGCTTCCAGATACGATTTCTAGATTTTTAGTTTTGCCAGAAACCAATGGTTTAAAATATATTATCCTATTAGAGGATATCATAAAGTATTGTTTAGCAGACATTTTCTATGTATTTAATTACAAAACGATAGCGGCTTATTCAATGCAGTTAACACGAGATGCAGAATTGGATTTGGACAATACAGGAAGTGATAAATTTATTGAGCAACTTCGAAAAAGCATAGACAAAAGAAAAAAAGGAAAACCGATGCGACTGCTCTATGATAGCGATATGCCTTTTGATATGCTCAATTTTTTGGTGAATAAGTTGAAGGTAAATGCAGATGGTCTCATTCCCGGCAATAAGTACCATCGTTTCGGGGATTTTATTGCTTTTCCGAACGTTGGCGGTAAAGAATTGGAATATCCTCATCTTGAAGATATTAAAGTAAATGGATTGCATCGTACAGAAAGTTTATTTAAAAAAATAGCAGAAAAGGATTATGTTGTACATCTTCCTTACCAATCTTACGATTACATAATTCTATTTCTGCGAGAAGCTGCTATCGACCCTAAGGTTACGGAAATTAACATCACCCTTTATCGATTAGCCGAGAATTCGAAGGTAATCAATGCCTTGATTAACGCTGCTAAAAATGGTAAAACAGTAAATTGCCTGGTGGAGCTAAAAGCACGTTTCGATGAAAGCGCTAACATTTATTGGACCAACAAGCTCTTGGAAGAAGGTGTAAACGTGAATTACGGGTTAAGTGACATTAAAGTACATTCAAAAATTTGTTTGGTAAAAAGGGTAGATAAGCGTAAAACTACCTATTATGCAAATTTGGCAACTGGAAACTTCAACGAAAAGACAGCTCGTATTTATTGCGATCATAGTTTATTTACGGTTGATAAGCGCATTACGCTAGAGCTGGCCAAACTTTTTAAAGCATTAAACGAGCGTAAAACAGCCAAAGATTTTAAAAATCTAATTGTGTCACCTTTTGATACCCGGAAGAAATTTTATAGTCTAATTAAACGAGAAATTAGAAACGCGAAGAAAGGTAAACCTGCCTATATTATTTTTAAGGTAAATAGTTTAGCCGATGAAGGAATTATCGAAATGCTTTATAAGGCTAGCAATGCGGGAGTACACATAAGACTTATTGTACGCGGTATTTGTTGTTTGGTACCTGGTGTAAAAGGTTTTAGTGAGAACATTAATGTGGTAAGTATTGTAGATAAATACTTAGAGCACGCCAGGATTTTTATTTTTGCGAACGATAAGGATGAAGAAATGTACCTCTCTTCTGGCGACCTAATGACCAGGAATTTTGAGCATAGGGTAGAAGTGGGTTTCCCTATCTATAACGCGGAGGTTAAACAAGAAATAAGGGATATCGTCGATTTTCAGCTTGAGGATAATGTTAAAGCTCGGCAAATTAACCAAGCTAATAATAATAAATACCACAAAAATAGGTTGGCTACCAAGGTAAGAGCTCAAGTGCAAACCTATAATTATTTAAAGACAAAACATCAATAATACATGTTAAGATACGCTGCTATAGATATTGGATCGAATGCTGTACGTTTGTTAATCGCAGATATTAATAAGAGTGAGAAAGGATATCATTTCAAGAAAAACACCTTGGTACGTGTACCCTTAAGGTTGGGCGACGATGCTTTTTTAGATCAAAAATTATCTGAAAGGAAAATAAATGATTTGGTAAAGACCATGAGTGCTTTTAGAAACTTGATGGATGTTTATCAGGTTAAAAAGTACTTAGCGTGTGCTACATCCGCTATGCGTGAAGCCAAAAATGGCGCTCGTGTAATTGATATTGTGAAGAATAAGGCCGGAATTGAAATAGAAATTATTGAAGGACAACGTGAGGCAAGCATTATCTACTCCAATCATATTGAAGAGAATTTAGACGCAAAAAAGAGCTATTTGTACATTGATGTTGGTGGTGGTAGCACCGAGCTGTCAGTTTTCGTCAATAAACAACCTATTGCGTCTAAGTCTTTTAATATCGGTACCATTCGCATGCTCGACAACCAGGATAAGGAAGAAACTTGGTTGGAAATGAAAGAGTGGATAAAAACTCACACCAAAGGCCTAAAAGATATGGCTGGAATTGGAACCGGCGGTAACATTAATAAGTTGTTTAGGATGAGCGGGGAGAAAGACGATAAACCAATGTCAATGTTAAAGCTTAACCATCTTTACAACGAGTTAATGGGCTATTCCTTAAAAGAACGTATTTCTATCTTAAAGTTAAACCCGGATAGGGCAGACGTAATTATTCCGGCCTGCGAGATTTACTTAACTGTAATGAAATGGGCAGGAGTTAAACAGATTTTCGTTCCAAAAGTAGGTATGGTTGATGGGATTATTAACTTACTGATGGAAGAAAATCTGTAAAGAACTACGCGAGAATTAAACTAGCGGCAGCTTTATCTATAAACCATTGCAGCGTACCATGAATAGGGTTAATTAGCTGCGACGGATAATTATTCACGTCTTTGGTGTCGCTAAGCACTTGCTGTAATGCGCTTGCTTTGTTTTCACCAAAAGTGATAAATACCACGTTTTTGGCTTGGTTGATTAAAGGAGCTGTGAAGCTAACGCGATGCGTATTTAATTTCTCCACCCAAACGTTAGCAACGCCAATTTCCTGATTGTTCACCAAGTCGGTGCCTGGGAAAATAGAAGCGGTATGCGCATCGTCGCCCATACCTAGTAATATAAGGTCGAAAACAGCAGTGTTGCCCGCAAAATGTTTTGCAATTTTAGCTTGGTAATCGGCTGCCGCGTCTTCTGGAGAAAGATTAGTGTTTACATAGAAAATCTGACTATCAGATAATTGTAGGTTGTTGAAGAAGTTTTGCTTTGCCATCATGCCATTGTAATCGGCTTCAAAAGGTAACACCGTTCGTTCATCTCCAAAAAAGAAATAGACTTTACTCCAGTCGATTTTATCTTTATAAGTTGTAGAAAGCAATTGGTATAAAACTTTTGGCGAACTACCTCCTGTAAGTACAAAATCAAAGCGGTCCTTTTCTTTAATGGCTTTGTTGGCTTCGGCAATGATAAACTGAGCTAAATTTTCATTCAGCTCAGTCGGTGTATCAAATATGTTTAATTGCATAATTTATTCTTTAATTGGCATGGTAAACCAGTGATAGCCGTCTTTGGCAATAAGCGCCTCAGCTTCTTCGGGCCCCCAGCTATCAGCGGCGTAATTAGGGAAACTTAATGAGCGTTTATTTTCCCATTTATGGATAATTGGCATTACCAATTCCCAAGCAGCTTCTACTTGGTCGCCACGCATAAACAAGGTTTGGTCGCCAATAATCGCATCTAGCAATAGTGTTTCGTAAGCCTCTGGCGATTCGTTTTCGTAAGTTCCTTTGTAATTGAAAACCATATCTACGGGGTTTAATACCATATCTAAGCCCGGGCGTTTCGACTGAACGCGTAACCGGATGCTCATTTCAGGTTGAATACTGATTATGAGTTGGTTTTGCTGCCAAGTTTCAGTTACGTTGTTCGAGAAAATATGATGAGGAACATCCTTAAACTGTATGGTGATTACAGAAGATGTTTGGTTCATACGTTTACCTGTGCGCAGATAAAACGGGATCCCTTGCCAACGCCAGTTATCGATAAAAAATTTGACGGCTGCAAAGGTTTCAGTATTCGAATGCGGGTCAACACCATTCTCAGATCGATAGCCTGGCACTTCAACGCCCTCAACCCAGCCTTTGCTATATTGACCGCGAACGGCATTTGCGCTAATTTCTTCGGGCTTAAACGGGCGGACAGCTTTTAAAACTTCTACTTTTCTATCTCTAATTTCGTCAGCGTTGAAAGAAATAGGAGCTTCCATACCTACCAAGCATAATAACTGCAGCAAGTGATTTTGGATCATATCTCTCAACGCCCCAGCACCCTCATAATAGCCACCTCTATCGCCAACTCCTAATTGCTCAGTTACAGAAATTTGGATGTGTTCAATATAATTTCTGTTCCATAAGGGTTCAAACAAAGAGTTTGCAAACCTAAAGGCCATCATATTTTGAACGGTTTCTTTCCCTAAATAATGGTCAATACGGTAAATTTGATTTTCCGTAAAAATACCACTTAACAGCTGATTTAATTCTCTTGCACTATCTAGATCGTTACCAAAAGGCTTCTCAATAACAATTCTGCAATTGTCTTCGTCGCCTGTAAGTTGGTAATGAGATAAGCTTTCTGCAATTAGCGGGAAAAGGTTAGGTGCAACCGCTAAGTAAAATATAACTTGAGTTCCTTTACCAAAGGCTTTCTGATATTTTTCAATTTCCGCCTTTAGGTCTTTGAAAGTCTGTTCTGATTTAATATCTACAGAACAATAATGAATACTTTGGCTAAAAACATCCCATTTATCCTCCTTCACTTCTCCACTTCTAGAAAACTGATTAATGCTATCTTTTAGCTCTTGTTGATAAGCCTCATCAGTAAATGACGTACGACCAGTACCAATAATAGAGAAGTTTGAAGGCATATAGCCTTCAATAAATAAATTATATAAAGCGGGTGCTAATTTGCGTTTATTTAAATCGCCAGTACCTCCAAAAATGACAAATATGGTAGGGTTAAGGTTGCTAGATTTTTTCATGTTTTAAATTCGAATAATGAAGATAATTGACCTGGATTATGAATTATTTACATTCCAATCTGCATGAAATACGCCATCGCTATCTATGCGCTCAAAAGTGTGGGCACCAAAGAAATCGCGTTGTGCCTGAATTAGGTTGGACGGCATGCGACCTGTTTTTAATGTATCGAAATAGGTGATAGCTGCAGCATAACTAGGAACCGCAATACCAGCACTTATGGCCGATGTAATTACATTTCTCGTGGCGGATATACCATCCGTTAGTTTAGCTTGGATGGCCGCATCTTGATACAAGTGTTGTAAGTTGGGTTGTTTTTGATATGCTTCGTAAATATCTTGTAAAAACTCAGCTCTGATAATACAACCGCCTCTCCATATTTTAGCAATTTCGGACATGTTTAACTTATAGTTAAACTCTGCCGAAGCACGCCATAATAAGTGCATACCTTGTGCGTAAGCAGATACCATTGCGAAATAGAAAGCTTCTTCTAACTGGTTCTCAAAATCTTCTGGGTTCGATATCTGACCCGCTTTACCTAAAGCGCCTTCTAACTCAACTCTTAATGTCTTGAATTTAGAAAGATTTCTGGCAGCTACCGATGCGTCAATCGTATTTAAAGGAATTTCAACATCCATCGCAATTTGCGAGGTCCATTTTCCGGTTCCTTTCGATTTCGCTTCGTCTTTAATTTCATCAACTAATAAATTTCCAGTCTTAACATCTTTAAATAGAAACACATCTTTTGTGATTTCCATCAAGAAAGATTTCAACCTACCATTATTCCATTTTTCAAATACTTGCTGAATTTGTTCGTTATTGTAATTTAACCCAGTTTTTAAAATCTCGTAAGTTTCAGCTAGTAGTTGCATGATGGCGTACTCAATGCCGTTGTGCGTCATCTTCACAAAATGACCCGAGGCGCCAGGGCCAATATAAGTAACGCAAGGTTCTCCGTTCACTTTTGCAGAAACAGCTTCTAGCACATCTTTTACTACACCGTAGGCCTCCTTATCACCGCCCGGCATTAAGCTAGGACCAAAACGAGCACCTTCTTCGCCGCCAGATATACCCATCCCGAAGAAATGCATACCTTTTGTTTTCAAATCCTCAGACCGTCTTGTGGTATCCGTGTAATAAGAGTTTCCACTATCTATGATAATGTCGCCTTTGCTTAACAAGGGCGTAATTTCAGCAATTACATCATCAACGATTTTACCCGCTGGTACCAATAAAATAATTGTTTTTGGCGATTGTAAACTCTCGATAAAGTCTTCTACCTTCGCGAAACCTTTTAGATTGTGGGTTTTCCCTTCCTCTTCAAGTAAAGTGAGCATTTTTTCGCTTTTGTCGTGCCCTGTTACAGAAAAGCCGTGGTCTGCCATGTTAAGTAGTAGGTTTCTACCCATGGTTCCTAAACCAATCATGCCAAAGCTGTATTTATTTTCCATTTTATGGTCTATTTTTAGATTGTTATATGCAATTAAATTTACCATTAATAAACTTATTTGAGAGAATATTTATTAAATAGTGTACTTTTCACACCAAGTGTGATTATGGTGCTAAAATAAGAAGAATTAGTGTCGCTTTTGCTTAAAAATGAATTTTCTTAACTGTAAAACACCGTTCGTTAAGCGATGTTTTCTGGGGCTTAAAAAAGGTAGGCTCAAAACCGACATTAATGCAATACCTGCTGATGCGCCTAAAGCTCCGCCGTAACCATTAAAAAAAGCGCTCGTGTTGAGGTAGATAATGGAAAATATAATTGCAGCCATTGCTAATTTCCAATAATTGTGAGTCAGTTTTTTGGAAACCATGCCGATAAATGAGCCCCCTATAAACACAATAGGTATATTTTTGCTGTAGTACACAGGCACCAGGTCTGTAAGTAAGAGGCAGAGCAATGCAACAATCAGAGAAAGCACAGCAGAGGAGCGAACGGGGCCTTGTTTTAATTGGTGATTTACATAGAAAGTTGCAGCGGCAGCCGTTATGCTTGTTACGCCAAGTATTATAATTTCTATCATTTTTTAAACAGCAAGAAAAATATGAAAGTAGTAATGGTTACCGCTGTAAACGCAATGGTACCGAGCTTGCCACCCAAGCCGTTAAATAAACTTTTAGATACGAGTAAAAGCACACCCGCAAAAATTGAGGCTGCTAGCACAAAATAAACAGATGAAGCTACCTCTACGTTAGACATGCCGATGAACGCCCCGCAGTATAGCGTGGGAGGCAGCTGCTTTAAGTAATTGGAGTTTTTATTGAGGTAGGGTGTAAAAGAGGCTAAAGTGCCAACAATGCCCGCTGCAATTACAGGACCTAAGTTGTAATAATTGTTGAGGAAGTAGCAAGTCATAGCACTAAGCGGCATCCATAGTACTACAAGTACGTGCTCGTACAGGTTGGTACGATGGTGGAGGGATGCCTTTAGATAGGATAGTAGTAGCAGTATGGTTAAAAGAATAATTACAAAGGGTGTAACTGGATGTTGTAAATTCTCAAAGAAAATAGCCGAGAGAAATACGAGTTGAATAACAAGCGTAATTAAAATGGTAAGTTTTCTGAGTTTCCTTCTGGGCACGGCAATTCTAAATTGTAGAAATGAAAGCGCATAAAAAAAAGCCCGCTAATTGCTTATGGGCTCGTTTTGTTTTGTGGCGGAGAGCGAGGGATTCGAACCCCCGGACCTGTTACAGTCAACAGTTTTCAAGACTGCCGCATTCGACCACTCTGCCAGCTCTCCGGGGGCAAAAGTACAAACTTCATTCAATTCTGCAAATATTTATTTAAAATAATATACGGGATTTATTTTTTTAACCAACATCTAATTGTATAGCAGATGTTTAGTAAGTTTTATACAACTAAAACAATTATCAATGGGAGGTGTTAGCATTATAATTATTTAGTTTTTTAACTTTTAATCAGGTAGATTATGGCTATTACCACAGGAAATGAAGGTCAAGTGACCAAGAAAATTGAACAAGAGACATCAAAAATTCCATCGGTTGTATTTTTAGGACTGGCGTTAGCTTCAATGGCCGTCTCGGCAGCGTTGAAATGTTCGGGAAGAAAAAGCGATAAAAGTGCGCTTTTTATCGGCCAGTGGGCGGCACCATTTCTTCTGCTCGGTATTTATAATAAAATTGTGAAAACTGAAGGACATGATTAACCGCCGGGAAAACATAAAAAGAAAAAGAGCATTACTAAATTTAGCAATGCTCTTTTTTTGTGGCGGAGAGCGAGGGATTCGAACCCCCGGACCTGTTACAGTCAACAGTTTTCAAGACTGCCGCATTCGACCACTCTGCCAGCTCTCCGAGGGCAAAAGTACAAACTCTGCTTAATTCTACAAATTAATAATTGCTTATTTCTGAAGGTTTCTTTTAAGCGCTTAATTATCAGGTCTAAAATTTGATGATAATCTGTCAAGAATCATATTCTAAGTGCTGCTAGTCTATTTTTTAATCTTAAAAAGATTGAAATTAGGGCGAATAATTTTTACAGACCTTTTAGAGAGGTCAACACTGGCATTCAATTCAAAACCAATAAGCAGAATTAGAGAGTTGAGGTAAAGCCAAATCATCATTACCATTAAAGTACCAATCGAGCCGTACAACTTATTGTAAGCCCCAAAATTATTGATGTAGAAAGAAAATCCCCAAATGGTTAAAAAAGCAAGAATTGTAGCTAGCCAAGAGCCAGCACTGAAAAATTTCCATTTTGTAGCATGTGCTGGGCCATAGCGGTATAATATCGAGACGTTTACAAAATATAACGCACCAAGTAAGGCCCATCGGGTAAGCTGTATGAGGTAGATAGACAAATTACCTTCATAATCAATCTCGTTTTTAATGTAGTTAATTGCAATTTCGCCAACTGTCATTGCGGTAATGCATAAGATCATTGAAAGCACCAAGAAGATGGTTAGTACTAAAGCCACCAGTCTTCGTTTTACCACACTTCGGGTCTCCACAATTAACGAGGATTTATTAAAAGCTGTCATCAAATTATGTACGCCATTGGTGGCGAAAAAAATTGAGAGTAGGAAACCGATTGAGAGTAAACTTCCGTTCTGAATGTTCACGATGTCATTAATCGTAGTTTCAAAGGCATTATAAGCATTGTGCGGCAATACCAATTCGAGCAATGACATCAACTTCTCTTGGAAACCGATACTTTTTGGAATGTAGGGGATTACCGTAAACAGAAAGATGATTCCTGGAAAAATAGCCAACATAAAATTGTAGGCTAGGGAAGAGGCTTTATTTATTAACGCTTCCTTGCCAATTTCTTTGAAGAAAAAAGTAGCAATGGTGTATAAGGGTAGCGGACTAAAACCTGGCAATACACAGACTTTACTCCAAGCAATTAAAGCCGCGTAAGGCCTAAATTTTAGAAGAAGTTTGTGTATCCAGTTCATGTTTTATTGAGGTTTAAGTAGATGTTTGAGGTGTTTTACGATTGAAAATACGGTCGTACGTTCTTCATAAAACTCTCTGGCGGATGACATGGCCTTCTGCTCGTTTTATCCACAAAAACCAATGTAGTTTTACCAATATTGATCAACTCATTCTTCTCATTATAAATCTCATACTCCACATGCAAGCGAACGCTTGGTATTTCTTTTACGATTGATTTAATGGTGAGCACTTCTGCGTAAAAAGCTGGTTTTATAAATTTTGATTGCAATTCTAAAATTGGAAGCATTACGCCGTCTTTCTCCATACTATCGTAAGTCATGCCAGAGCAGGCTTCAAAACACTCTGTTCTAGCTACTTCATAATATTCAGCGTAATTTCCGTGATAAACCACACCCATCTGATCCGTCTCTGCGTATCTAACTTTTACTTTCGTTTCGTGTATAAACATTATCTAAATATATTTCTCTTATTGAGGGCTTCTCTGTACTTTCTAGCGTTAATATTATGTTCTTCAACCGTGGCGGCGAAATTGTGGTAACCAGAGAAATCTTCCTTTGCGCACATGTATATATAGTTGTTGTCTTCTTTGTTCAAAACGGCATCAATAGCTGCAATACTTGGCATGTTAATAGGTCCTGGTGGCAATCCTACGTATTTGTAGGTGTTGTATCTAGAATCTACCCTAAGCAAAGGGCCGGTTACGCGTTTCACAGTAAAATCGCCATTGGCAAAAATTACAGTTGGGTCAGCTTGTAAAAGCATTCCTTTTTTAATGCGATTTAAATACAATCCAGCAATGGTTGGCATTTCCCTGTCGTATAGCGCTTCGGCATCCACAATCGAAGCTAAAATTGTAGTTTTTATCGGATCCAAATTTAAGGCTGCTGCTTTTGCTTTTCTTTCGTTTGTCCAAAACTTAACGTACTCTGCGTTCATCTTTTCAAAGAACTCTTCTGCCGAGGTATTCCAATACATCTCATAAGTATTTGGGATAAACATGGTATAAACGGTTTCGGTAGTGAAGCCGTATTTCTCTACAAATTCTGAATCATTAAACAAGTTGATAAAAGCTACTGAATCGGGTTCGAGTTTTGTAGCCAAAACAGCCGCTAACCCCTCTTTTTTACGGATGTTTTGAAACTTTAAATTTACGGGCTCTTGATTACCTGCCTTTATCATGTTAATTAATGTACGGTTAGTCATACCTTCTTTCAAACGATACTTACCAGGTTTTAACGCGGCTGCTAAACTCATCTTAGCTGCCGCATCTTTAAATCGATCAGCATTTTTTAAGATATTCTTCCGCTCAAGCGTATCCAACAAATCTTGATAGCTGCTTCCCGTACGGATGTAAAGATATTTTTGTCCTTTCTCTACATTCGAAGCAAAATAAGTGCTGTAGAATTGAAATGCAAAATATCCGCCAACTACAACAATAATTGCTACAATAATTGCGACTATTTTTATACCTTTTCTATTAGGATTTTGATTGTTCATTTTTATTGAGGTTTATTAGCGAATACCAAGTTAATAGGGGTGCCAATGCGTACTTTAACTACAGTGTCGGCAGGTAAAGGATATTGACTGATCACTACAGCTTCGGCAGTATCAGTGATGGTACCTTGATAGGTGATGGTACCTAAGTTTAACATCGAACCTTTTAAAGAAAAACGAGCTTCATCAATGGTAAAGCCAGCTAAGTTTGGTAACTCAATTTCTTCACTGCCGCGTCCATCTCCCAAAACAAAGCTAATTCTCGAACCTTTCGGTAAACTTTCGCCTGGTTTAATAGGTTGGCCACCAAATAGTGCCTGTAAAACCACGTCTCTTGCAACGTCGGGTTTGTAGCTTGTATCGCCAAGTTTTAGCCCATAGCTTTCAATAATTGATCTCGCTTCTCTTAAAGATTTCGCCTCTACATCAGGAAAACGTACGTTAGGCGCCGTGCTGGTGTTTATAGTTAAATATATAGTTCTGTTGTCCTTTACAAAAGTTTCTGCCTCAGGATCTTGGTCGGTAACAATGCCCGGCGGCTGATCTTGAATATACACCGAGTCGATTTCATAGCGCAAGCCCAAACTTTCCAATTTGGAAATGGCAGCTTCCACATTCATCCCTTTTAACGTAGGCACGTTTAAACCCTCACCATGTTTGGTATAATAACGTAAACTGAAAAAAGCGATGAGCAGAAGCACGAAGAAAGTACAGAGTGCGGCGATGATATTTTGTCGGAATGATTTTGTTTTAAGGTACGCAGTAAAATTGCTCATTGGCGGTTACGTTTAAATTCTATTGTTCAAATTTAGCTTAAAAAAATATTTATCTTCAATTTAAAGCAAATCTGTGTAAGTAATTTTTAATTTTGGCTAAACTTTATCAAACTAAACGAAAATTCCTGTATTTATTGGATGCAGGAGCAAAAAAACTATTTAAATTTTAATTCACAGACGATGAAAAAAACAATTGCATTGCTAACAGGAGGTACCACAGGCGAACGTGTGGTTTCTGTAAAAAGTGCTGCAACCATTGCTCAGAACATTGATGCTGGTAAATTTGAGGTATATAAGATAATGCTTAACGAAAATGGTTGGTTCTATGAGCCCCATGATTCGGTCAAAATTGAAATTGACAAGAACGACTTTTCGTTAACTATAAAAGGAAAAAAGATCATTTTTGATGGTGTTTTTATTGCAATACACGGCTCACCAGGCGAAGACGGGAAACTGCAAGGTTACTTCGACATGCTGGGTATTCCTTATACTACTTGTAATGCATTAACGAGTGCTATCACTATGAATAAGGGTTATACTAAAGCCATAGTTGATGGAATTAAGAACCTAAACATTGCTAAATCGCTACAATTATTTAAGGATAATTACGATGCTGAAGAAGTGAAAGCGAATTTGAAGCTTCCATATTTTGTTAAACCTAATAATGGAGGCAGCAGCATAGGGATGAGTAAGGTAAACACTGCCGATGAATTAACGGCGGCGCTGCAAAAGGCATTTGAAGAAGACGACCAGATTTTAGTGGAAGAATTTGTTGAAGGTAGGGAGTTTTCAATTGGTGTGTTTAAGTCGAAAGGTAAAATTATGGTATTGCCAACTACAGAGGTGAGAACAACCAATGAGTTTTTTGATTTTGAAGCTAAGTACACTCCAGGTGCAACAGAAGAAATTACGCCGGGGAACATGTCGGCGGAGGAAAAAGCTAGAGTTGAACAGGTTGTAAGTGATGTTTACCAGAAGCTAAACTGTCGTGGTATAGTTCGTATCGACTATTTCTTGCAAAACGAAACAAGTAATTTCTACTTCATCGAAATCAATACCATACCCGGACAAACGGCAACAAGCTTTATTCCACAGCAAGTTGCTGCCATGGGCATGAAATTGCAAGATTTTTATACGCAAGTTTTAGAAGAAACGCTATAGTACAACGCTAAAATAAAAGAAGCGCACTGCATATGCAGTGCGCTTCTTTTATGATAATATTTTTAGACATTCGTCTTTTTCCAATTACCTCGTCTAAAAATATAGAAAGACGCAATGGTAATACCAATCTCGGCAACGGGAATAGCAATAAACACGCCAGTAGGACCTAAGTCTAGTTGCTTAGCAAGAAAATAAGCAAATGGAATTTGAAACAACCAAAACGCCACGATGTTAATTTTTGTTGGCGTCCAAGTATCTCCAGCGCCGTTAAATGCGCTTACCAAAACCATCCCAATACCATATAGTACAAAACCATAACTTAAAATCCTAAGCGCTTCAACGGATACAGCTCTCACTTGTTGGTCATCTGTAAAAAACGAAGCAAACAGTGGGCCGCAGGTCAGAAAAAGAACTGTCACTATCGCCATAAAAATTACCGAATACTTCATGGTTACAAATACCGACTTTTCGGCTCTATCCATTCTGCCGGCGCCCATATTTTGCCCTACCAAAGTGGCTGCAGCATTACTCAATCCCCAGGCGGGTAGCATAAAGAACATCATCAGCCTGAGCGCTGTTTGATAACCGGCAGAGCCATGATCGCCACCTGTGGTTGCCACCAATTCTGCCAGAAATATCCAGCTACAAGAAGCAATCACGAATTGCAGTACCGCAGGCGCTGCAATCTTTACAATTGCTTTAAGTTGCTCCAGTTTAGGTTTCAAGTAGCTTAGTTTCACTTCTAAATTTCCAGATCCTTTGGCCAAGTGAAAGATTTGATACAACACCCCAATACCACGACCAATAGCCGTGGCAAGTGCTGCACCAGTGAGTCCTAAAGCCGGGATCGGTCCAAAGCCTCTAATGAGTATCGGGCACAAAATAATGTTAACGATATTGGCGAGCCATAAACTTTGCATAGCAATGACAGCGTTTCCAGCACCTCTAAAAATGCCGTTAATAAGAAACAATAACATAATGACTACGCTAGTGCCCATCATGATGCGCATAAAAGTGATGCCTTCATTTGCAGTGGTGGCCGAGGCACCCATTAACAATAAAATCTCTTCTGCAAAAATAAACCCCGCCAGGCTAATAATAAAAACTACACCCAAGGCCAGGGAGACGGTTTGCATACCCGCTCTAGCGGCTGCTTCGGGGTTTTTCTCGCCAATTCTGCGGGCAACCACTGCCGTGGCAGCCATGCCCAGTCCCATGGCTAAAGAATAAATAATGGTAAGTACAGACTCGGTTAAACCTACAATTTGGATGGCCTCGGCACTGTTGGGTAGGTGACCGACAAAGTAAAGATCAACCAATACAAAAACGGATTCCATCATCATTTCTAGCATCATAGGGATGGCTAGTAATACGATGGCTTTCCTAATGCTAATGGTTGTATAATCGATATCAGTACCTTTAAAGGCCTCAATTAAGACATTAATAAATGCAGACAAACTAGATTTTGCCTTGATATAGTGTGACATAAAATTTAATAAAATGGTTACCATGAGGTGTCAATAGGAAGGGACACCCTTTGAATGTGTTATAAAGAAAGCCGCTGCTTTGTCAAGCTATTCTAGTACGGCTTGCGAAAATATTCATGGCGGTCATCATTTAGTATCACAAAAATAGAAAAATATTGATAAGAATATTTTGTTTGTAAAAAAAAAAGTGTGATAAGTCCTTAGTACTAAATGCTATATGCTTTAATCATTTCTGGAGTTACCTTGCACGAACGTTGTGTTTTCAAGTCAATCATTACATATTCAAACACTCCATCCGAGCAAACTTTACCCGTTTTTTTATTGATGATTTCGAACTGTACATTACTTCCTTTTTCGTTCATCTCTAAGATTCCTGTACGAACAAGTATGTGATCGCCCATTTTTAGAGGGCGCTTAAAGGAGATACTTACTTTAGCCACTACCCAACCAAAACCCAAGGTCGAAAACTGCTCCCAACTCATGCCGTAACAACGCTCCATTTGCTCGTAACGAGCAGCCAATACATAATCTAAATATTTACTGTTATGCACATGGTTAAACATGTCAATATCGTCTGGGCGTACCATTAACTCACTTTCGAAAATACTGTACTGGTTTTGTATCATAATACAAAGATAGTCATTTCGAAAAACAGTATCATGGGTTTGGTGCGTATTAAAATTTGTAACTATCCTCAACAAGAAAGAAAAAACTCAGTAATTTCGTGGCATGCCAGCACCTGCCAAAAAACCTCGCGTAACCCGTCCGCGTAATGCAAAACCGAACGCAAAAAAAACAGCAAAAAAATCGAGAAAGCTGCCTTTATGGTTTAAAATTAGCTTAGCTGCAATTACTTTAGTGTTGCTTTCTCCATTTTATTACGGCTACGTACTTAATGGTTTTGTGAGTACTTGGAGATGGATACGAGATATCGGCGAAGATCCCAATTACCGCACTTACAGGAGCTTTGAAATTAAAATACCGAAGGGTTATAACCTGCATGGCATAGACGTTTCTTATTATCAAGGTAAAATAGATTGGCAAAAGGTAAAGGCAATGAGTGAGGATGATGTTAAAATTGATTTCGCGTTCATTAAAGCAACAGAGGGACTATTGAAAATAGACCCCTACTTTAAGCGCAATTGGCGAGAGGCGCCTAAAGCGGGTGTAGTTTGCGGCGCCTATCACTTTTTTCGCCCACAGAAGGAAGGGAAGGCACAAGCCAAGTTTTTCTTACAAGTGGTAAATATGGAAAAAGGCGATTTACCCCCTGTGGTAGATATCGAGACTTTAGATGGCGTTTCTAAAACGAGAATGCGTGCTGAACTGTTAGATTTTTTAAATTACGTAGAAATGAAAACCAAGGTGAAGCCCATCATTTACACAGGGCTAGCTTTTTACCGAGACAACCTAGCAGGATATGTAGACGGTTACCCGCTTTGGATTGCCCACTACTATCAATCAGATTTAAAACTCGATAAAAAAGTATGGCACTTTTGGCAACATTCTGATAAGGCTAAAATTAACGGTATAGGCCACGTGGTAGATTTCAATGCCTTTAGTGGCGACAGTTTAGCTTTCGAGAAGCTTAGGATACCATAATTGTTGGTAGGTGCTATAAGCTGCCCTTGCCCTATGCGATTGATTTACATTTTCCTTTTGTATTCTTCAGTTTGTTAGAACTTTTTGAGCTAAGCGATGTTCAAATAAGGAGCAACAGAGAAGATTATGGAAACACAAAAAGATCCATCAAAAATGTACAGTAAGCCGCCGTTTAACTCACCTAGGCAGGCTTACCCAGGGGTAGAAGACAAGATGCAGCCCCAAGCCGATCATGGTGCGGAGAGCTACGTGGGTTATGGCAGATTTAAAGACAAAAAAGTGATTGTAACAGGCGGAGACTCTGGCATTGGTCGTGCAATAGCCATTGCCTTTGCTCGCGAAGGTGCCGATGTGCTGATCAGCTATCTAGATGCTGCCGAGACCGAAGACGCTAAACTTACCGCTACCTACGTGCGTAAAGCTGGTCGCAAAGCGATACTAATGCGAGGAGATATTACTAAGGAAAGCCATTGTAAACGCATGGTGGCCAAGGCTGTAGCTAGTTTTGGGCACATTGATGTGCTCATCAATAATGCAGCTTTTCATCAAAGTAGGCAAAGTATTGTAGATATTCCCAGTAAAGAATGGAACCTTACTTTCGCCACTAATGTAAATTCAGTTTTTTATCTCTGTAAGGCCGCAATACCTCATATGCCAAAGGGAAGCTCAATTATCAATACTTGTTCGGTAACTGCTTTTGATCCCTCAGATGATCTTTTACCTTATTCTGCAACCAAAAGTGCGATCATGAATTTCACTGCCAATCTCAGTCAAATTTTACTGCAAGAAGGAAAGGGAATAAGGGTAAATGCTGTAGCGCCCGGACCAGTGTGGACACCACTAATTACCTCTACAAAAGATAATATCAAGCATTTTGGCGAAAATACAGCAATGGGAAGGCCAGCACAGCCGATCGAGATTGCACCTGCATTCTTGTTTTTGGCTTCCGACGACGCAAGTTACATTGCCGGTGCTACTTTACCGGTAACGGGCGGGCGCATTACCATTTAAAGTTCTTTTACACATTTAGCCAGTGCAGCAATGGATTGTTGCGCAAAATCTAGCTGCACTTTATCGGGGCCTTTGGCTTTACTGCCTAACTGCTCGCTGTAAATGATGGTACCCGCCAAACTAATCACCAGAAAAGCATTTACATCGTAAATATTCTCTTCTGGCACCGGGCTCGCATAGCCTGTTATACCGATCCCTAATTTGCTGTTAAAAAGATGGCATACATTTAAGGCCATTACTTTAGACGTGTGTTCTGAAACGCAGTTGCAGCGATCTCCATCAATAAAATCTAATCCTAAAAGCTTAACCTTTTGCCCAATATTATAAGCTGTTAAGCCGCCATTAAACACCATTTGGGTTTCAGGCATTTGGCTAAGCTGATATTGTATAGCGCCAGCGGTAACACTTTCGGCAACCGCAATAGAAATACAGTGTTGCCTGCAAGCTTCGCTAATTTCTTTCAAGAGAGTTTTGGTGTTGGGCATAAGCTAAATCTTAGGTATCGGATTGGTGGACTTCAATTTTTTCGCCCAAATGTGCTACAGTCTCCTGATCTAAATTGCCCCAAAGTTGTTCCCATTTGCCATACACTTCGTTACGAATTTGGCTCAGTTCCTCGCCAGCAATACAGCACGAGTAGTAAACTACGCCGTCGGTAGTTTCAATAGGGGTTACAGTAATCTCTTCGCTTATTTCGTTAACGGTAGCCTTTACGGTAAAGGATTGATGGGATACACTCATAATATCGTTGTTTATACTTAATAAACGTTTGGAGAATGCTTTTGTTTATCCTCTGTACATGTTCTTTATTTAAACGCGCTAATGGGGTGTGTGAGCACCAACGGCAATAGGCATTCTTCACACCAAAATCAGTGTTGCCAGCGCTATCGTATACAATTTCAAAAAGCTGCTTGTTGTTTTAGCATACCGCACCCACATTCCCCCGTCGCTTTTCTTCTTTAGGTTCATTTGCTTAGCCTCTATATTCCGGTAAGTTAGCTTATCTATGCCATAAGCATGTCAAACATTTTACAACTATCGCTGTTATCTAATCGACGAAAATCTATTGTTAAACTAAATGATCATCATGGCAACAAAAGAAAAAACAAAAAAAACAAGTGCTGCTAAGGCGAAAGAAACTAAAACAGCAAAAAGTGGTGCGAAAATTAAGGCTAAAGCCGATGCAGCAAAAGATTTAAGCGATTTATATGAGGATGGTTTAAAAGACATCTATTGGGCAGAAAAGGCCCTACTAAAAGCGTTGCCTAAAATGGAGAAGAATGCAACGGCGGCGGGTTTAAAAGCTGGTATTGCAAAGCATATTAAAGAAACGGAAAATCATATCGAGCGTTTAGATAAATGCTTCGCGGAGATAGACATAAAGCCAAAGGCAGAGAAATGTGATGCGATGGCGGGTTTATTGGAAGAAGGTAAGGGCATTATGGAAGAGACCGAGGCAGGTGCAGTAAGAGATGCCGGGATTATTGCAGCAGCCCAAAAAGTAGAGCACTACGAGATTGCTACTTACGGTACCTTGGCGGCTTTTGCAAAAGTATTGGGTCATAAAAAAGCACTCAAGCATTTGTTGGCAACCTTGGCCGAAGAAAAACAGTGTGATGAGAATTTGAGTGCATTGGCAGATACCGCACTAAACACTAAAGCAAAGTAAAAGCCCATATATAATTTAATCAGCAGTAATTGGAAACGGTTACTGCTTTTTTGTTGCCTAATGCATTTGTATGTCTGCATCCAAATTCAAAATCCACATTCAACTTGCCACTCATAGGCTCTCCTTTTAGGCCAACAAAAAGCCCGTCCGTCTTATATTTTATTGAGAGATGAGAATTGATATAAATTCTTCCCCCCTCACCATTGCCTGCCGAATTACTTGATACAGATGAGTTAGTGATGGTGATATTGCCCCATTGAAACGCACATTTTATACCGCCTCCACCAATATTTGCCGTATTGTTGTTGATTAAGGAATTAGTAAGTTGCAAAGAACTCGCGTCTTGAAAATGAGACGAAGAATAGTATAATCCGCCTCCAATACTCCTATAATTATAAGCAAGGTAATCGTTAATGCTAGCGTCACCAGAACCGTTTGCATTTCCACCGGAGATCACAAAAACATCAATATAAGTATTTACAGCCATGATATTTGCTGCAACAACCACGTGGTAAGCATTTTCTTCATTAATGCTAATGGCTTCTGCACCTATAGCTGGTGTTGTGCTAATGATATCGTCTCCATTAAAATCGCCACTTAAAATCGTTAAGCCATAGCTATGCTTATTAGGAATGTTTAAACGCTGGTTAATATTAGTTTCTGTACCTACAAAACCACCATAAAGCTTAATATATTCTACCATCAAAAATGTTCTGTCTCTAAAATCGGTAGGGTTGGGCTTAAAATTGTCGCCATCAATAGGGCTATACATGGGTTTGTAAGTACCGTTAGCCACCCAAATTTGTAGTGGATTTGGCGCCGTGATATTGGCTTTATTTTGTCCTGCCCATTTTAAGGCGTCGGCCAATTCGCCTAGGGCATTGTTCCAAGATGAACCGTCGCCATTGGCACCTTTTTTCACATATAGAATACGGTCAGCTCCCGGAGTTTTCGCTAAAAGAGTTGAATGTAAACAGACCACAAATAATAAGGGTAAAATTTTCTTCATTCGTTTGATGATTAGTATATGGCAAATTTCACCTTAAATACTGCTAACATCAAATTCTAGGGGCGGACAAATGAGTGGATAAATGACTAAAATTGCTATTTTAAACCTAAACTGCAAGCCTCATCTTCAGCTACACAAGAATAATAGAGAAGTAGTATTGTAAACAAAACCAAGTTAAGTAACCAACCGAAAATCCCAATTTCTTAACCTACATCAATAACAATACACGAAAACCCTTTTACCTTTGCATTGTTAATTACATTCAGAATAAAATTTATAATTAAACAAAAACATGAGAAAATTACTTTTTGCGCTTCCTGCAGCGCTTTTATTCCTCGCATCTTGCGGCGGTTCATCAAACAATAACGCAACAGAAGCACAAACTGCGGCAGAGCACAAAGGAGAAACCTTTTTGGTAGACACCAACGCTACTGTAGTAGATTGGAAAGGTGCGCACAAAGGCGGCTTAGCACCACGTTGGGGTAAAATCAAAGTTTCGGCAGGTACCATCTCTATCCATAACGACTCGATCAGCGGTGGCGATTTCATCATCAACATGAGCTCACTTAACGTAGATCCAGCATCAGTAGCTAAAGAAGAAGGCAAATCTCCAGCAGATTTAGAAGGTCACTTAAAAAGTGCAGATTTCTTCGATGTAGAAAAAGCACCAACAGCAAAATTCGAAATTACTAAAGTAGAAGCTTATACAGCAGCAGCAGGCGAGACCTTAACACCTGGCGCTAACTACCTTATCAGCGGTAACTTAACATTAAAAGATAAAACTTTGAACGTATCGTTCCCAGCTAAAGTAGACATTACTGCAACTGGAGTAACTGCAGCAGCTAAGTTCGTAATCGACAGAAGCGCTTGGGGCATCAGCTACAAAACAGAAGGTAGCCCAGCAGATTGGATGATCTCTAAAGACGTTGAAGTAGGCTTTAATTTGAATGCAACTAAATAATTAATTCACAAATAATTAAATACAGACAGTCCAGCAAGTAATTGTTGGACTGTTTTGCGTTTATTGGGATAGGTAACGACTGTTTTTTAATCTTACAGATGATGGTTTTGACAACTTAAGACCAAATTAGGGGTGGACAAATGGGTGGACAAATGCTTGTAGATTAGAATATGAGTGGTGATTTTATTAGTTTTGACGAAAATACGCTATATCTTTTAGTTATTACTGAAATAATTATTGCTTTCATATAAACCTCATTTAACATGATGAAGAAAATTAACCTTTACTCTTTTTTTCTCTTTTTACTTTTGTGCCTCAATCAATTAACTTTAAAAGCACAGTGGCTGGTTCCTATAGGTGCTAGCAGCGTGATAGGCGCTAGTTCTCTTACCACATCAGGAACGTTATCGCCCCAAACTAATGCATATGCAGTAAGCCCCACAACTGGGAAAATATTTATTGCTGCAGGTGCAGCCGTGCATCGCTACCTGAGTAGCGCTAAAGAAATGATTGGAGCTGCTCCCGAACAAATGCTATCTGGTGCGGGGGTTACTATTCCCGTTGGGGATATTTACGATTTAGTTATTGATAAAGATGATAACTTATGGATAGTTGATAGCCATAATCATAGAGTGTTGAAATATATAAATGCCTCAACGATAACTGATTTATCTAATCCAGTTTTAGTATTAGGGCAGCCTGATTTGGCTACTGCCACTAATGGTATAGCTCTGAATAAGTTTAAATTTCCTACAGGTATAGTTATAAGAGGTAATTTTTTATATATCTCCGATCGTGATAACCACAGAGTGTTAAGGTTTGATCATGTAAGCGCTCTTGCTGTTAATGGTGCTACAGCTAGTGTAGTTTTAGGTAATGGGGTAGCTAGTACAACGGAAAGTACTTTTCATATGCCTTACAAACTTTTTGTTGATGGCGATGATCATTTATGGGTAGCAGATGCTTATAATAACAGAGTTCTAAAATTTAATGGTGCATCTACCTTAGCCTCAGGTGCTGAAGCGGCTTTAGTATTAGGGCAAACAAATTTTACAAGTAATACCACTGCAACTACTGCAGTTGGTTTTAGTACCCCAACTGCAGTAGTTGTAGATGGATTAAAAAATGTTTACGTTGCTGATTATAGTAACAACAGGGTGCTCATTTATCAACAGCCAAGGGTAAATGGTGCAGCCGCAAATTTTGTAATTGGACAAGGAGATTTTACAACTAACAATACTTACTTACCTTCCCCAAATTCATTAGCAAGGCCATTTGGTTTATATGCCAGTAATGATTACTTGGCTGTAGTGTCGGCGGGCGACTCAAGAGTAATGATAATTAGACCAGTTTCGCCATTACCAGTCCAATTAAGCTCTTTTAGTGCCAAGCATGCAAGCAATGGGAGCATTAACTTTACTTGGGAAACCGCTAGCGAGCACAATAATGATTATTTTGAGCTTTTGGTGAGCGAAGATGGTAAGGCGTTTTCTCGAATTGCTACTGTTGATAGTAAAGTATCGCAAGGTACCTCATCAATGAGTACTAAATACACTTACGCTTGGAAGGTTACCGAGCTATCAGTAGCATCATTTGGTTTATTAAGTTTGTTGCTTTTACCAGCTTTTAAAAGAAGGTGGACAAAGATTGTTTTGGTAGTGCTAGTTACAGCTAGCTGTGTAAGTTGCGAGAAAGACCTGAATGATGAAAATCAGTCCATTAAATACGCAAAGCTGATACAGGTTGATAAAGACGGTGCCAGAACGGAAGTGAAGGTTATTACAATAAACTAGGCGTAAATCTATTTCATAGAGGGGAGTTTTTTAACAAAGACTTCCCTTTTTTGTTGATGCCGTATTGGGATGGTCTTTCGTCATTTCGAGCGTAAGTCAAGAAATCTTTTAAGGTGCTTTTCATTATTCTACGATGAAAATATACAAATTATCAGTCAACAAGTTGGTACTTGGTAACGCATGTTGGGCTGGCTTGCATGTTTCACCTTTTTTAACTTTCCACTTTTTACTTTCCACTTTCCACTTTCAGCCTTCTAGTTTTTACTTTCAAAGCTCCACTTTCCACTTCTACCTAAAACTTTTTCCACTATCTTTAGCTTACCAACAAAAAGTAAAAATTGCAATACTTAACGCTCCAAAAATACACCAAAGCTTTTTCACGACTGAAACGTGGGGGTACTAACTATGGTTTAGCACCGCATAAACCTATTTTGCTGTTAAGCATCATAGAGCTTATTGAAAAGGGATACGTAGCTGATAACCGAGTATTTGTTGATGCCCAATTGGTAGGTACTTTCAAAGAAAACTGGCTTTTGTTAGTTAACACCGCCCACCAGGAGGATTTTACCCAGCCTTTTTTCTATTTGCAAAACGAAAGGGCAGAAGGCCAAAGCTATTGGTTTTTACAACCTATGCCAGGCTGTCAAATCAATGCACATATCAAATCGGTAAGTGTGTTGGCCAGCGTTTGCCAATATGGCAAACTTGCAACAGATTTATGGCTCTTGCTTACCGATAACGTCAGTCGAACTTATCTCAAACAAGTACTGCTAGATACCTATTTCGAAGCAACAAAGAATAACCTGCTTACGGCCAAACGGCAGGGGAAAGGTTACCTCAACGACCAAACTTCCGATCTGCTAGAAGAGCCGCTAGCCAAACTCACACGTATAAGCAAATACACCGAAGAAGATATTTTCGTGCGCAACGGTTTGTTTAAACGCTTAGTGCCTAAGCTCTACCACCAACAATGCAGCTTTACTGGCATGAACCTCAGCACAACCTTCAAATATAACTTTGTTGATGCCTGCCACATTGTACCTTTTAGCCGCACCCAAAACGATAGCGTAACCAACGGCATCGCCCTTTGTCCCAATATGCATCGTGCTTTCGATCGTGGTCTAATCAGTATCGATCAAGATTACCGCATCCTAGTATCCCGACACTTAACAGAAGATAAAAACCATCCTTATGCGCTCAACGCATTAAAAGGAAAAAAGATCATATTGCCTCAACATCAAAATCATTACCCAACGCAGGAGGCTTTGGCTTGGCATAGGGGAGAAATATTTAAATTTTAGAAAAAATGAAACATCTTAAAACAACGCTCATCATTATTCAATGCCTCATCCCATTATTCAGTAAAGCTCAAACAAAGGTTAATGTCATAGAAAGTACTTTTAAAGTAGGGGCTATTGAAGAAACTTTTCAATACTATGGTTTTGCCGAGGGCGATCAAGTTATCATCAACTTAGAAGAGGTAAATGGCAAAGAATTAAAAGAGTTTGAGGTTTTAGAAATACCTAACATTTCTAAGTTTATGGATTATAAGGTAAAGAAACTTACCGATAAAGTGCTGACCATTGCCCAGACAGGTATTTACAAGTTTAGGTTTTACAACTCCTCCATTGCAGGGCGTATATACAAATTGAAAATACAAAGAATCCCAGCCAGACTGGAAACAGAGAAATTTAACACCAATGTGTATTGGAAAACAGTTTCTGATACCACTTATATACCCATACAAGAACGTTATTTAGTTAAATCTGATACTGTAGCAACAGAAGTGTATAATGGTGATACGCAGCTCTCTTCCCAAAATGCCGTGAATGGCAATTCTAATAGGCGAAGGGTTAACTTTATATTGCCACAAAATACAGTGGCTTGGAGCTTCTACATCGGCACAGGTAACGAGAGCAAAGCTGCTTATAATAAAGCGTTGGAGAGCTTTTCAAAATCGGCAGCCAATGCCGCCTACAAAATTCCTGGTTACGGGCCATTAGCCTACCTTGCGTTATCTGGCGTTCCCTATTTTGTAAAAGTGATGGGTGGCGATAATGTTCAATATTACTGTCTTACCGATGATACCAATGCCCAACTGTTCGACTATGGTAAACCTTTTAGGACCATTAAATCTGGTGATGTAACGAATGAAATGGCACAAATGCCTTATGCCCAAACTGGAAGAGTTTATTTTGGACTGGTTAATGATAATCTGTTAGAACCTATTTCGGTAAACTTAAAAGTGGTTGCGGTAACCGTTAAGCAGCAATGGGCTATAAGAGAGATCAAGAAAATGAACGTGCTCAACAGGCAGGAAGCTTACCTTAAATAAATTACTAAATATATTTAAGGGTATTTACCCTTATTTTTGTTTTTTGTATATAATTATCTTTATATTTGAAGGGTAAATACTTTTTATATGAAGATTGATGTAGATAAGCTACTCCAAGAAATATTTAATGATGAGGTATCTTTTGATATCAAAGCAAGATTTGAAGAGAAGATTGCTGAGTATGGTATCACCAAAACCAAGGCTTTAAAACTACTTAATATTGATAAAGATGTTTTTGATGACATTGTTAGTGGTGCAGCTAAGCAGCCTAATCTAATTCATATTGTTAAAGTTGCTGAGTTTTTAGATGTAGATGTGGATGATTTCATCCAAACAGTGCTTAAAAATCAGAACAAAGAAAACATAATTGCTATAGATAGGGCCAGAAAGCTAAAGTTTTTAATGAAAAACTTTGACGTTAAGGCACTCACCAAATTAGGCTTTTTTGATGGGGAAGATGAAGTAGATGAGTTAGTAGGTAAAGTACTCAGTTATTTCGGCTATGAATCTATTCGTGAGTTCGAAGAACAACTGGTTGAGCCACTCTACAGTAGATCGAAACGTCAGTTTTCGGATAAGATGAAGGATTTTTGGGTGCGATCTGCCTATCAAACGTTTAAATTGGTAAATAACCCTAACGTATACGATAGAAATAGTTTAAAAGAGGTTGTTGTAAATATGAAGCCGTATTCTCGAGACGAGAAGAATGGTTTATATACTGTTTGTAAAGCGCTGTACAATATTGGTGTCACGGTAATATTTCAAAATTACCTCACTACTACGCATGTAAGGGGAGCGACGTTTATTATTAATGACAAGCCTTGCATTGTCATTACCGATTACCTGAAAAAATATCCAACCATTTGGTTCACTTTACTGCATGAGCTTAATCATGTGCTCTTTGACTTCGAAACGATTAAGAAAAGCAATTACCATTTGTCTGATAACGAAGACCTTTTTCTGATGGAAGAGAAGGCAAATGGTTTTGCTAGAGATTACTTCCTGCCCAAAGAAAATTTTCTTTATATCAAAAACTACATTAATAACCATTTTGTAGTAGAGCGTTTTGCAAAGGAGAATGAAATTCATCCCTCTTTGGTTTACTCATTTTACACGTGGTACCAAGATGAACTATATGGCAAAAAATACCACAGCGCTTTTAAAGAATTTTATCCTGATTACAAAGCGGCCGTAGCGAAGCTTAACCCTATTACATGGGACGAAGAAAGCGTAAAACAGGTGAGTGAAAAAATTAAAGCTGTTTTCGAAATTAATTAACTCAACATTATAAACTATGGAAGAAAATAATAAAAAACAGAAAAGCCAAGAGCAACTTAGCGAAGCTGATATTGAAAGATTAGAGCTGTTGCATCTAGCACATCAAAAGAAAGGGAAGCAATTGACTATTGATGGTGAAGAGGGAAGTTTAAAAGAGATCGATGAATTGCGCAGCCTTATTGGTAAACAATTGGATAATCCAGAAGAAAAATACAGCATCTATTATAAAGGTATTCGTAATTTACTAATGAGCCACTTGCCAAAGGGAGAAGAAGCTAAAGAACTGCGGGAGATTATTTACGACGAAAAGAACATCTTTCTTAATCTAGGTAAACGTAAATCTGATAAAGGAGGTATAAGAGGTTCTGATGGTAGAATGACCTTTCAGCCGGTAATGAACGAAATTTTAGATATTGTAATTGCATGGGTTGGCAAGTCGCAAAACCCTTTCGATATCTATCGTGATTTTTATATGCTGAACGAAAAACATGGTTACCCACATGAAGATTATGATGATTCTACCAAAGCTGTGGCAAATGCTATGATGAAGTTGGCGGTAGATGAGTAGTGTAAATGGTTGATAATTAGTTTGTTTTAGTTGATTTTTGATGTGTTTATTAGAAAATTATTAACATTGGTTTTGATTCCGTAAGTGCTTAAAAAGAAATAATTAACTTTTTATCTCCCTGTTTCTGACAATACTGTGATTAGAAATAGACATGAAATTAGGGCAGTGTTAACAAGTCGATTACCAAATAAATTAGCAAACAAAATATATTTGTGATTGGCGTTACGAAAGTGTTGTGGTTGTTGACAACCTCACAATAACTTTATAACGAAACCTATTTTTATATAGGTATTTTTGAATATTAGGTTTGAAATAAAAAAAGAGCCAAGGAGGGTCGAGTTCCTTAGCTCTGTATAAATATTTCAAACGCCCAGTTGAGTGGACGAATGATTGAGTGTGACCTCGTTTTTATTAACGCAAATGTAAACATTGTTATTGTTTACGCAAGTAAAAATCTCATTATCCTTCCTGCTTAAACTGAGCCTTGGGTTACCAGCACGCTAATTCTTCTGGAAATAAATAAAACTGCTAGAGCCGTTCTGCGGCACTGGTGGTTTATGGTTTAATTTTAAAATAGAAGTTAAAAAAGATGGAAGAAAAGGTTAAAGAGAAAAAAGTAGTAGAAAATCCGCGATTATCATTATCACAATTTGCTAAATATTGCTCAGCAACTGATAACAGTAAGAAAACGATTATCTTAAAAGCAAAATTTACTGGAGGTTATATTCCTAAATTCTATGATAAAGCACGTGCTATTGTGCGAGAAATACTATCTGCAAATATGGACGATAATGATCTATGTTTTGAAATGTTTCAGCGTAAAGCATTTGAACTGAAAGCTGAAGCGAAGCAGTTTCCTGTAAAAAAAGATGATTATAAAAATAGAGAGTATTCTGCTGAAGGATTATTAGCGTTAAATAGATCTTCTAGAATTTTAGAACCAATTTTAGATAAATACATCTTAAACATTCCGCCACCAAAAAGTGTAAATAATCCTAATACCATTACCATTGAAGGTGTAAAGATAAGTGCTAAAGTAGATTTACTATTGTTTGAAGATGCTGGTTTAACAGAGGTAGGATTTATTTCATTTAACTTTACCAAAAGAAAGCTCAAAAGACAAGAAGCTGAGTTCTGGTTGTATGTTTTGTGGTACTATCATAAACTTAAGGGTAATATTTATAATTTATCCAAATGTTTTTTGGTGGATGTTTATGCAGGTAAAATATATACAGCTATTGACGAAAGGTTTATGGAAGCACCTACAAGAAAGTTATGTTTAGAAATTGCTTCAAATTGGAAAATAGCCTAATTTTTGAAACATAAAAGCCACCAAGTTTAAGTTGATGGCTTTTATGTTTTTACTGTTTTTTGTTCAAAAGGATTGTTAATTAGTAAAACTTTAAAAAACGTTAAGACAAAATTTTCAAAGAGTAGTGCCGATAATTTGGATAATTAACAGAGCAAAGTGTCATTAGGGTTTTTCATCAAAATTATGTGGGTAATTACAAACGGCAGTTTAAGCTGGTTAAGTCGGCTAAGCAAATGGATGTTCATTCTTAAAACAGAATATATTCATTCCTAAGCGGGTAACCCTATCTTTAAATAACTCGTAATTTGAAGTTTTAGGCCCCCAATATACGCTCGTCAAATACGATTTATCGTCACTGTGAAATGGTAAATAATTAACATACATGCGACTATGATCATCAGTTACAATGATGTTAGAGTTATTTATTAGTGGTTCTACTTGTATTATTCTACACTCTTGTTCCTCTTTAAAATCATAATGCTTCACTAAATATCTTAGATGGATTAATAATAATGGAATGATTTTAATGGCTTCACTGCGTTTTTCCGTATCATCGTTGATTTTATTATAAGTATCATGTACAACCGTGTTGAGTTGATCTAAAGCTTTCTCAACTTTAAGCTTTTGCATATTTATAAAAGCTAAATATTCATTAACCTCTTTATCCATATCTTCCCTGCTTTTAGTGGTATTCCCCCTATAAAAAACACAGGCTTCCCTATGTCCTAGTGAAATTACACGACGAGATTGTGGATCTAAATACACGCAACGAAATAGTGGCTGTTTGGGTACAGATATTATAAGTTTTGGCTGTTTAACTAAAGCATCGTTAATATTTGCATTCTCAGCAAAATATTTGAAAGATAAAATAAGACTTACGCCTGTACCTTCTATATTATTGTTTTTTCCATAAAGACGGAATTGATTTAGACTATCAGGGTTGAAAGTAAAACTTCCCACAAAAGCTTGGTAAATATTTGGAGAAAATGAGCCAGTAAACCCTAAAAAATTCAATAAAGGATACCCTTCTTTCGGATCATTAGCTGTGGCTACTGAATGTAGCCTAAATGGGGAATTGTTAAATATAAGTGAGTTAGCCGTCTCTTGTGTGGTGTAATGCGCAAACTCAAATTCTACACCCTCTGATGCATTTAGTAATGCAACAACCTCTAATGACATTTGATAAATGGCCAAATAATCCTCTTTTTCAACTTTACAATTACTTGTAGTTTCTGCATAAAACGCATCGACAGCAATCATACCACAAATGATTTGATCTTTCTCTTCTTTTGAAACGAAGATCTCTGACGCGTTTAAGTCAATGATAACATCTATAGCAGATAGGTTTGCTCGGTAGAAAAAGTAACCAACATCTTTAAAACCTCCTTTTGACTTATCACCTGATTTTAAGAGCGATATCAATATTTCTGCTTTGTTTTCCCAAAACTTAGGGATTTCAGCGTTATTTGAAGTTGCTAGTTCTGCAAAATCCCATGCAGTTGTAAAATCAGATTTTTTATAATGTAAAATGCTAAAATTGTTATATGCATAAGCATTCTTGTGATCTAACGAAATCGATTTATTTAAACTTTTCTCCGCGTCTGCAATATTTTCATCTAACAAATAGGTGTGTGCCAAATTGCTGTAAAACATACTGTTAGAGTTATTGATTTTTATTAAATTTCTAAAAACACTAATTGCTTTTTTGTATTCTTTGCGGTATGTAAATAATAAACCTAGCGTATTTAATGCGTTTTGGTTTTTGTTATTTATACTTAGTGTTTTGTCTACATACAAAGCTGATTTATCATATTCTTCAATACTGCAATAATAATGTGCTATTTGAGAATGGCTAAGTTCACTGCCATCAAGTTTTTCAACTTTTTTAAAGCACTTATCTGCATTTTCGATATCCTGCATCGAGAGATAGCAGGTGCCTAAAAAGGCCCAGCTATCAGCTTTATTATCTTTGATTTTTAGCGACTGTTCAAAGCACAACTTTGCTTCATCTGTTTTTTTTAACTTCAATAAACAGTAGCCTTTGAAGTTTAAGGCATTAGTGTTGGTTGGATTTATGGAAATTTCTTTATCAAAGCATTTGATAGCTTCCTCAGTTTTACCTATTTTAAAGAGGTCTTCACCCTGCTCTAATAACGTTTTTGGTGTGCTTTTTAATTTTCTAGCCATATTTTAAATAATTAATTAGCGCTAAATACGTCGAATTTGAGCAACGTCAGCATATAAATGCGTTATTCTTACTCGAATAGCTTGCCATAGTTCTTGTTAAATTTTATCGTTAACCTTCCTGTCGTTTTCAGTGCGTTTATTAATTTACTCTTATTTAAATTATTGAGATAAATGTTTAAAAAAATTATAATATTAGCTTTAGAATAAATATTATTAATGATATGCCGGTGAAAACAGTATTGTCGGCATAAAATGCCGTAAGTATCGCCATTCCTAAAACGATCACCGTTAAGAATAGCGATAGTCCCCAATTAACCCATCTTATTAATTCCAATCTTCTGCTTTGATTAAACAGCTCCAAATCTATTGCTGAAAAACCACTGGAGATAATAGACTTAAGAGTCTCTACACTATTTTTCCCGATGTCGTTATGTTTCAGATTGAAAGTTGTTTTATAGGATTTGACATTGTCGTCTAAAATCTTTAATGCACTCTCCTGATTTCTTATAAAAATCTCTATAAGTACGGAAAAAACGTAGGAAGTGGTAACAATTAGAAAATTTTTTGCCGAAAAGCTATTGCTGAAATCCAATTGGGTAGAAGCCACGAGGAATGCTGCCGGAATGGCAATTAACTTAGTCTGCGAGTCGTTGATTACGGCACGAATGTTCTTTGAATAGTCCAATATGGCACTTTCTAATTCTAGCTTTAATTTACTGTACGAGAAGTCGCTCAGAAAAAAGGTATATGCAGCTTCATATTGAAAATGGAATTGGTCAAAGTTTCTAAATAGGTGAGAAAGTTTTTTACTGTCATCATTTTCCTGAGATAAGAAGTCAATCAGTTCTTTGGTAAATATCTTTTTCCTTTCAGTATGTTCGTTGATGCTACTGACGAAATTCTTGATATTTTCCAATTTTGGTGCAGGCCCTTCTGTAAGGCTTTTATCATAAGTTAGTTGGATAGCTGTACCTATTTTATCCTGTATAATATACAAGTTCCTAGAAGGTTCTTCCGATTTGTAAGAGGCCAGCGAGGTTAGGCAGTCTATTAAACTGATAATGGAGAGGTAAGATTTTACGCATCCATTATCAAGGCTAGTGGGATAACGGCAATTTAAACTATAGATATAAAAATCTTTTGGAGCAGAAAGAAGATTGGCATTTACCAGTGCTTCCATGTCATGGTAAAACTCAAACTGTTGTAGATTGTATACTATAATCTCCACCGTTATGGGCTGTGTGATACCTATCTCCTTTATCTCTATAACTTTTCCCTGACTATTTACTTCCTCAATGCAGCCAGACTTATATAGCTTATCAAGCAAAGTTTTTTGTTTACTGGTCGCAGTTAGTTCAAGTGTATAGATACCTTTATGGAAATTAGGCGGGACGGCAACAACCAAATCAATGATGTTTTGAAGATCATCCATTTTGTTCTAGCTGGGTGATAAGTGCTTCTGGAAGGTTCTTTAATGTGAGTGTTTTGTTGTTGGCATTATAGACTACTTCTCTACTATTAAGTTTATTGGTGTTGAAACTAATACTGAGGTCAGTGCCTTTGTAGTCTATGTACTGTAACGATCTTAAAATTGCATTATCGGGTTTGATGATCTCACTTACACCGTATTCCTCCGTTGATGCGAAGATAGCGAACCCTTCTGGGTCGTCATCATTGATTAGATATGATATCTGGTCAAGGAGCACTTCTCTTTTTTCCTTGATGCACGTTTGGCAATAGTCAAATACAACTTTCTTTTTGTTTTTTATTTCATCTTTGGAGTAACCCTGTTTCTGCATGTACTGGTTCAAAGCTGATAATAATAGCTTCGAAGAATCTGTATTTGTGCTCTTGTCGGCACAACCAATGAAATCAAGAAAATAATCTGATAGCTTTTTTTTGCCTTTTATAAAAGAGAGGTAAGTTCTTACGTCTTCAGGGTTATCAGATATGTGTTTTTGCCATTTTGATATATTAATTAGTGCAGCGACATCAAGTTTGCTGAGATCAAGATTAAGTATCTGCTGTATCGTTAAACTTTCCTCGTTGAGATTATAGCCATCTTTATTGTTTATAGAGAAGATGAGAAGATAGCGCTCCTTATTCGGTTTATAGACATAATTGGCAAATACTACAAAGGCTCCGGTGGCTGGTGCACTCCTTTTTATTTGGTCTTCATAATATTTCATTGAACTGCATGTGAAATCCAGAAAATTGGTTTTATCACTTACATACGACCTTAGCTGTTTGTGGAAGTCGTTAAAAGTATTGCTTTCATCGAAAATACCGTAAGTGGGTTTGGAGCGATCTTGGAATGATTTTTTAGTGTCGGCAACAAAATGGATTTCTTGTTTTCCGATAGATAGCTCGCTTTTTGCAAGCTTAAGTGCGGTGTTTTTTTGCCCTCCAACTTTATTGATTTTGTGTACTATGATGTTGGAGATATCAATGTCATGACCTTTGAGTTTTAAATCTGTCATAAGAGTTAATTTGAGATGGTTTTTTACTGGTTTATGAATATTTTGGTTTAATTATTTTTATCATTTACTTGCTTTCTTCAATTAATGGTTAAATGAATAATCTATATATTTTTTAATTAGATATTACCAATGTTCAACTCCAGTCTTTGAACATATTCTTAACTTTTCAGATAATTCATTGAATGTTTCATTTATTTTCTCATATAGATTACTAGGGACTCCAGTTTGATAAATAACTTTTTCAGTTACGTACATTGGTATAGGGTATCTAAAAGCAGAAATTTCATCTGAGAGCAACTTAAGTACACCTTCGTCGAGAAAATCGATTTTAGCAGCTTTAGCAAGAGACGCCAGATTGTGGTTAGAAAGACTTTTATCGATTTCTCCCTTATCTAGTTTTTCAGAAAAGTCATGATAGTATATTCCTTTAAGTAAACACTCAATGCTATAGCCATATAAAGCAAGATTGGAATGACCTGTTGAGATATTAAAAAATGCATTTAGGGCTTCCTTGTCATCTGAGCTCATGTTATACAGTATGTCAATACTTTTTATAGCTTGATCTTTCAATACATCGGCATCATTTTTCAGAAAAAGAGCATATTGATACCACATCATGGCTGAACAGCCATAAGCTTTAAAGTTTTCTTTGGTCCTGATGTGGGCATAGTTACTATTCACTCCAAACTTTTTATAATGTATTAATCTAATATCTTTTTTATTATTTTATCTAATTTACTTTATCTCCCTAATCTCAATTATCCTTTCTTCTCACTTATTACCCCTAAACAAAATAACAAGCACTATACTTGAGGCGAAATCGCCATCGGCATTATTGTGTTAACTTTTCTAGGTTTTGCTGTTTCTTTCCTTCCTCGTTAGTTTACTTACTTTACTTCTTAAACCCTCCACAATCTCCCTCCAACCTTTAATAGATCCGGGGTTATTTACTTTTACGTTTATTTTCTTTCCCTATTTTATACCCTATACTTTTCCTTTGTGTTTGAGCAGGTTCTTCTGCTTTTTCTTGCAAACGATCTATATAAGTAAAAAGCAGGTCAATGTTTTTATCATGACCGTCTTGTTTTTTTGCAATCTTTTCTAGGGCAAGTTTCATTTCGGCTAGCTCTAAATGCAAATTTGTATGGTCTGTCAGGAATTGCCTAAACCTTGTAAATATCCTCATGATCTGAATATTCACTTGTATGGCCTGTTTGCTATTTAAAACACTGGATAGCATGGCAACGCCTTGCTCAGTAAAAACTTGTGGGAGGTATTTACTATGTGCACCTCTTTCTTTTAAGATCACAATTTGTGATCTTAAAGAATTGTATTCTTCTTGCGTTAGCTCAAACATAAAATCTTCTGGAAAGCGGTCTAAATTTCTTCTCACCGCTTGCTTTAATACCCTTGTTTCCACACCATAAAGTGCTGCCAAATCTCTGTCTAGCATTACCTTTTGCCCACGTACCAAATAAATTTGGTTCATGACAATCTCATCTGGTAATCCTATTTCATTCTTGGACATACGCAATATTTAATCGTGATTGATATCCTTCGATATCTGCCTTTACCTTACTTAAGGCTTCAAGATAATTTTTATAACTTTCTTTTCCAGCCTTAAATAATGCATTAAAATTTTCAAGAATATTAATAGCATATACAACTTCTTGGGCGTACGAAGAATCTATTCCTTTAGAAGCTACGGGGTGTTTTTTTATTGTATTAAGATTCGATAAAAAACTTTCAGTCTTTTCTAACATTGCTAATTCTGAATCGAGCTTATGAAAATCGTCATAAAATTTCGCAAGAATACTTGCTAGTTTTAATGATGGGTTTCTTTCTAAATCATCTTCATTGATTTCAATAGTTTCAAAAGGAGGAAAATGTTCATGAATATAATTCGAGGTCCCAACTAAAATGTCATGCAATTTTTCGTTAAGCTCTCGGTTTAGCCTATTGTATTCATTAGTTATATATTGATCATAAGTTTCTATAGTTGATAGATATCCTGGTAATTGAGATATAGACTTCCAATACTTTACAAAATCAAGTTCTTTTACTTTATTTTCAACTACAATGAGTGTATAAACCTTTTTCAAGCCAGTTTCTAGGATGAACTGATTTAGATCTTTATTGAATTTAGTCTGGTAAAATTCTGGAAAAAGTCTAAAGGATAAGTTGTTTGAGTTTTTTTCTACTATCTGAATGGCGTTTTCTAATTCAGATATAATTGAAGCATTTGTGATTCCTATGATTTTCAGAACAACTTCATCTTCTTTCCGCCTATTAATCTTGTCATGTCTTTTTTCCTTTCTGAAGCTATAATTAAATACACAAATAGAGCCTAATACTGTAAATATTAAGACTATGGCAGGAACTATGAAATCCTTGAAAATTGCGTAGACTGTAAATTCGTCTTCGGAATTAGTTACATAATAATTATCTAAAAATAGTAATATCATACAGTTGGTTATAACATCGTGTAGTAATTGAACTTCCTTAATCTCAATTATCCAATCTCAATTCTGTTTGCTTTCGCAACCATCTTTGTCATCCTTCAACCCATTTTTCAGGCATAAAATCTTTTAAACTACAATTCAAATATTTGGCAAGCTCATTTAGTTGATCGTAAGAATACATACTAGGGGAGCTTTCCATTTCAACCTGGCCAATAAATCCCGCCGAGACCTTTAGAACGTTTGCCAAATCCCTCTGCGATTTTTTCTTCTTATTACGAATTAAGCGGACAAGCATAACTATCTCAAATTCAGTAACACTTTTTTGCATAAAATATTTAAAATTATTTGCTTAGTAATAACTAAGTGTTTATATTTGATATCAATTAATAATAGCGACAAATAGAAGTGAGGTTTATCCTTGCTTTATGCGATGTCACTCATGCCAGAAAACCGTCAAAATTTCCACATGAGCCGATCGTGAGTTCGCTTTCTATTGAATTTTGTATCTTCGCATACTTATATTCAATAGGGCGAACCTCATGTAAGTCTTTTGTGGAACTCAAACTTTGGTTTGAAATGGTTCTTGACGGTACCTATGGCAAAAGCGTTGTGGTTCGCCCTATTGGTTTCCTTACCAATTCGGTTTCCTTTCCATAGCTTTACGGGTACACATCGCTTAACATAACCAAATAATAAACAGGTCATGAAAACGAACAAATTAAGCTCCGCCATCTACCAGCGCCTGCAAAAGGCAAGGCATGGCTATTCCCATTCACTCCTTATAAAGAACGTTATCCGCTCCCCATCGTAGTACACTGTTTTTTTAATAAAATCCAAAAAAAATAGGCCAAATAGGCAATAGGCGTGAGAGCGCTTCTTGCTTAAAAAAGCTTGTCTTGTCTTGGAGCCAGTCCTTTTGCGCATTTGCACAAAAAGAAACAGTACAACTTTGGTTTCTTGCAATTCCAAGGTATTAATCTTTTAGCAAAAAAGCAATACGGTTTCCCGTAACGGCACCTCAAACAGCCGTAAGGGCTGGTTTTTGCCAAATTTATTTTTCAACAACGCATAAATCCTAATAAATAACCACCTGAAAACCACCATTTAATAAGAAAGAAGAAAAACAACTTCAAAGACCACTTCCATTACAGTCGTGATCAGGAGTATAAATAGGGAGTTAAACGCACCACCGTTTTTTTGGCCAACCAATTTTATGCCGACAGCAAGCAACCAAAGGGAAGCATTTTTCTCCCTTTTGATGCCTCAAAAGGGAATGCCGTCGCGGCATAGCGAAAAAGAAAACCATAAAAGATGAACAATACCATAGCATAAGCAAAAGCACGATCACCAAGCAATACCATTCCCAAGTACGCCACCTTTGGTGAGTGCGGGAGATTTAAAAAGTGTTAGCATAACCGAACACAAAGCAGTAACGAGCCTAAAGCGAAGCGGTTTTTGCCAACAGGGCAAGTGAAGGGTACAAAAACGAAGCGCCATTACTTTTTAAATGAGGTGGGGCTATAGAGGAAGCACATCAAACCAAAGGGAAGCATTTTTCTCCCTTTTGATGCCTCAAAAGGGAATGCCCTCGCGGCATAGAGCGGAAAAGAAATATAAGAAACACAACAATAACATGCCAAAAAGGCGAATCAACTAAAAACCACACCAATGAACAACAACTGCTGTACAATCATTAGGCTATGCGCCATAAAACCAACCCCCCCGGTATAGCTGGATAGCAATACCAACCTGCCGCATCCATAAATTTTAGGTTAATAATTTTAGTTAAGTACCCGCGGCAGGTTCTTACCCAATCAACAACCCAATCAACTAAACAACCAATAAACCATGTTCAAAAAAATATTAATATACATAGTATTGGCACTGTTTTGCCTAAATACTTCGGCAATGGCGCAGGAAAAAGCCAACAGTAAAAACTACCAGATAGGGGATAAGATTCCCGATATCCTATTTGATCAAGTCCTTAACCATTCAGCTAACTCAGCAAAGCTCAGCGAGCTAAAAAACATAGTCCTGATCCTAGATTTTTGGGCTACTTGGTGCGGCAGTTGCATCAAAAGCTTTCCAAAGCTCGATTCTCTACAGCAAAACTTTGGGAAGCACCTGCAAATTTGGCTCATCAACAATTCTTCTAGAGACGATCAGCAGAAGATCAGCGACTTCCTTCACGACTTCAAAAGAGAATGGCCTAGCTTTTCGCTGCCTTTGGTAGTAGGAAACGAAGCCACCAAAGCACTTTACCATAAGGGAAGTTTACCACATTACCTATGGATAGGCTACGACAGGAAGATCAAGGCCATCACGGGTGCAGAAGAAGTGAATGCAGCAAACTTAGAAAGGTTGGTAGCGGGGCTGCCGCTAAATCTCCCAGTAAAGGAGGGCTACCATGCACAGTAGAATAATCCTTTTAACTTTAGCGCTTTGCTGCACGGTTTCGCTACTGCAGGCACAGCAGCGTACGGCTACCATCAAGGGCAATATTACAGGCATAGATGGCGAACCAATAAGGGCCACCATACGCAGTAAGCGCAATGGCATGTCGCAAAGTTTGCCCAATGGCGATTATAGCCTTAACCTTAAACAGCTCCCTGATACACTAACCTTTACAGCGCTGGGCTATGTTACACTTACCAAAATAGTGGATAAGGCACAAAGCCTCAATCTGAAAATGACCCCCAGCGTACAGGAGCTGGGCGAGGTGGTGGTGCAAACGGGCTACCAAACCTTAAAGCCCAACGAAATTAACGGTACGGTGTCGGTCATTTCCGAGCAGGCCATCAACAGTACGGTGGGTACCAATATCTTAGATCGTATCATCAACCAAAGTAGCGGCCTGTTATTGAATACAGGAAAAAACCCAGCCAATCCACAGAACAAAACTAACATTTCTATTCGTGGCCTGGGCACAATAAGCGGCCCACTAGATCCATTGATCGTATTAGATGGTTTTATTTATGAAGGAGACATCAACAATATCAATCTCAACGACATTGAAAACGTCAGCATCCTCAAAGATGCCGCTGCTGCTTCCATCTGGGGGGCTAGAGCGGGCAATGGCGTAATTGTAATTACCTCAAAAAAAGGAAAACTGAACCAAGCACTACAGATAGGTTTCAAAGCCAATGCCATTATAGAGCCATTGCCAGATTTGTTCGCCATAAGTCAGATGAACGCCAAGGATTATATCGAGATAGAAAAACTGCTTTTTGACCATGGATATTTTAACGATCAGATCAATCGTACACCCTTTAGAGCACTTACCCAAGCCGTAGAGGTGTTTTTGCAGCAACAAAAGGGAAACCTCAACGCCGAGCACGCACAACGCCAGTTAGATTGGCTGGCCACACAAGATAGCCGGCAAAATTACCTTGACGAATTCTATACCAACACCATTATCCAACAATATGGACTGAATTTGACGGGTGGGGGACAGAGCAATGGCTATTTTATCTCGGGTAATTACGACCGTTCGTTAGTGGAGAACTTTGCCCAAAACAATAGGCTTAACCTTAGATTGAGCAATGATTTTAAGTTGGGCAAAAACTTAAGCTTAAGCTCTCTAGCTTCCTACACCTCATTTAACAGTACCTCTGGCAGACCAACCTTTGGCCAGATAACGACAGGTGGAAGAGAGCCCATCTACCTTAGTTTTAGGGACCAGAATGACCATCCAATCTCCATTGATCGCAACTACCGCGGTGCTTATACCGATACCGCCGCCCAGGGCAAACTGTTAGACTGGAAATACTATCCTCTAGAAAACTACATGCATGAAAAACAGACCGCTAAAAGGGAAGAACTCTTTGCTAGCATTATGTTGAAATATAAGTTAACCAGTTTCCTACAACTAGATTTGGGTTACCAACACCAACAACAGCACCTGCAGAACATTTTCCACGCCTCCCCAGAAAGTTACTCGGCACGCAACTTGGTGAATACCTACAGTCAGTTCAACTATAGCACCCAAGTGGTGAAATACATTGTTCCGCTGGGCGGTACGTTAAACACGAGGTACACCGATGTCTCTTCCTCCTCGGCAAGGGCGCAATTCAATCTGGACAAAAAAATAGGAGTGCATGCCATCAACGCCATCCTGGGTGCCGAAGCTAGAGAGGTACGAAACAGTACTGACGGCAACCTGCGCTATGGTTATGATGATGACCCTTTAAACTTTGCCGATGTCGATGTCATCAACCGCTATCCCGAATTTCTGACGAAAAGCAACACCCAGCTGGCCGGCGGCACTACAATGACCGCTACTCATCACCGTTTTCTAAGTTTTTATGGTAATTTCAGCTATAGCTATAAAGGTAAATACCATCTATCGGCCAGTGCCAGAAAAGATGGTTCGAATATTTTTGGTGCCAATACCAACGACCGATGGAAACCACTTTGGTCGGCAGGGCTAGGCTGGTCTATTGCCAACGAAAGCTTTTACAACCTTTCGTTTCTCCCAATCCTCAATCTGAGGGCCACATATGGACATACCGGTAACGTGGATATGTCACGAACGGCATTGCCTATAGCCGGTTACGGCAACAATACTACCAGCGGATTACGTTTTACCCGCGTGGGAACCATAAATAATCCCAAACTCAAATGGGAACAACTGTCGCAGCTTGACCTAAAACTAGATTTTGCCACTAAGGAAAGGCTGAGCGGCGTAATTTCTTATTATGTTAAAAAAGGAACAGATCTTTACGGAACCGCTCCCTATGATTATACCACCTGGGGCAGAAGTGCCGTATTAACCCGTAATGTAGCCGCCATGAGAGGATACGGTATAGACATTGAATTACGAGGTAAAATAATAGAAGGAAAATTTAGTTGGAGCAGCGATTTGTTCTTTAGCATCAATGAGAGCAAAACAGTAGACTATTACCGTAATTCAGGATCTGATCTAAATACCCTACTGGGAGCAGCTAACAGGATTTCACCAGTCATTGGCAAGCCGCTATATGGCATTGCCGCCTATCGTTGGGGCGGCTTGGATGCCAATGGCAATCCGCAGAGTTACATGAATGGCGAGCCGAGCATCAATTATACGGCTATCGCCAACGAAGCTTCCAGTACTGGAAATAACTTGGTATTCATAGGCCGCTCCAGCCCGCTCTACTTTGGCGCCTTCATCAATACTTTTCGTTACCAACGGTTTAGCCTATCGGTAAACCTCAATTTCAAACTGGCCTATTATTTTATGAAAAATTCCATTAACTATAATAGCTTGATCAGTTCGGGAGCCTCACATGCTGATTATGCCAAAAGATGGCAGCAACCGGGTGACGAACAGTACACCCATGTGCCCGCTTTCCTTTATCCTGCTAACGCCAATAGGGATGGGATTTATAACGCCTCAGAAATCCATGCCGATAGGGCCGACCATTTGCGATTGAGCTACATTCGGTTGGCTTATACCCCTAATTTCGCCAACTGGCGTATGGGCCTAAGGAAACTTGAAGTGTTCGGCGGCCTACAAAATGGCAGTATCCTTTGGCGAAAGAACAGCAGCGGCCTTGATCCCGATTACAACAACCAAATCCCACCCAATAAACAGTTTACCTTCGGGCTTCGAGGCTCGTTCTAAATAAATAATCATGAACAAAAATATTTTTCATATGATTTGGCTGCTGCTTGGACTAACGGCAGTAGGATGCCACAAATTCCTAGACGTCAAATCAGATAAAAAACTGGTAGTACCGCAAATGCTTAACGATATACAGGGATTGCTGGACGATGCAACCACCATGAACCTAAATACCACTCCGTCGTACGGTGAAAGCTCGGCAGACGACTATTTTCTGACCCCTGCATCACTTGCGCCCGTCAATGTTTATTCTGACATTTATTTTTGGAAACCGATGACATATCGATTCCAGAACGATTGGTCGTTAGGTTATTTGGCGATCTATAATGCCAATCTAGCCCTAGACCTACTGAAAAATGTTGATAGAAATACCGCCAACGCCGCTGCATGGGACAACACCAAGGGGTCGGCACTCTTCTTTCGGGCTTTTTATGAACTGTTGTTAGTAGGTCAATTTGGCTTGGCATATGACTCTCAAAGCAGTAGTATCGATTTAGGCATCGTACTTAGGAGGTCATCAGATTTCAATGTTCCTTCAAAGCGGTCAAGTGTGGCAGACTGTTATAATGCCATTCTCACCGATTTGCAGGAAGCGCTTCCCCTTTTGCCCAACCATCCCCAGCATGTGTTTAGACCATCTAAAGCGGCAGCACACGCCCTACTGGCGAGAACGCATCTTTATATGCGTAACTATGAGGCAGGCTTAACCTCAACCGAAGCTGCCCTGAATCTCAAATCTACGCTTATGGACTATAACAACGATACAGACATTTTTTCGCTAACGGCTGCCGTGCCCTTCAAACCCTTCAACAAAGAAGTGATCTTCTATACTCAAATCTATGGTGGTTTTGGTCTGCATACTCCCAGTCGAGCCAGCATTGTTCCCGAACTTTATAACAGCTACCATAACGACGACCTGCGCAGGACTATCTTCTTTCTGGCCAATGGCACCGCCCAACGTTTCAAAGGTAGCTATGCTTCGCATAATACCTCTCTTTTTACAGGGCTTGCCGTTGATGAACTTTACGTTACCCAGGCCGAATGTTTGGTGCATCTGGATAGATTGGCCGAGGGGATGAATGTACTTAACCATCTGCTAAAAACACGTTGGCGCAGTACGGTAGTCTACAGGCCCCTCGTAGCAAATGACAAAGCAGAAGCCTTAGCTAAAATAAGAACTGAAAGAAGAAAAAGCCTCCTCATGCGTGGCCTGCGCTGGATGGATATCAAAAGATGGAACAAAGAAGGTGCTGACATTACCCTTACCAGAACTATGGATGGGGTTACATATAGTCTGCTACCCAATTCACCAAGATATGCGCTTTCGCTACCTGCCGATGTGATCGAACAGACTGGAATGCCACAGAACTGACAGCAAAAACGATAAAAATAGCAAAGGCGGACAATACCGCCTTTGCTCATGCCATTAACTAAGCAATCCTTATAGAGGTTTGTTAGTGATGACGATGTTATCATCAGCTGAACCAGTTACATAGGCACTAGAAGCAAACGGTGCTGCTTCCAATTCAGCGATGTGCAATAGCACCGGGTTATCCACATCGGTCGCATCCACATACTCCTGATCAATGATAATGGTACAGGCTAATTCTGGCGCATCATCACAGGTCTGGCCCTCACTGTCATACTTCCAATGGCTCTCCTCCTCAACGCTAGCTACAGTAGCTGGCATCGGTCCATCATAATAAAAAGTATAAGTGTTGCGCTTTGCGCTTTTTTCGGTAAAAGCACTAAAACCTACGGCAAGTACTGCAACTAGCAGTCCCAATGCCATTTTCTTAAAATTTGTCATTTTATAATTTTTAAATGTTTAAGTCTTTTTCATAAGGTAAATGCCCCATAATGGCAAAAGAGTGAAGGCGATATTGAAAACCAAATGCTGGCCAAAGCTCAACTTTGTTAAGATGAGGTTGCAATGGCAGGGCAGCCTTTCGGCCCATAACAGCATACTGGTAATGTACAGCGTAAACAGCAGCATCAAGGTGGCGAAAACCCATAGCCCCAGTTTTTGTGTTGCTGGTAAAATGAGCAACAGCGAGATCAGCAGCTCTAAGCTGGGCACGGCCATGGCCACAATGTTTGCATTTTGTCCAATCCACTTTATTTTGGCCAAGCCAGTAGTAAAGCGTTCCAAGTCGGTAAATTTTTCGTAAGCCGAAAGTGCAAAGAGAAACAGGCAAGCCAAACAAATGGCAAAGGCAATGCCCTCTCGTGTTTTTTTACCCATCTGGAATGAACGGTAGCTTAGGTTGATCATTTTCATCTGCTTTTGGTGAAGGGGATATTTTTGGTTCACGGTGGCCTACACCACCGCAGGTGCGTAACCTGCTTTTATCTTCTTGGGGTCTTTGTAACCGCCTCCTTTCTTTAGCCCATGGCGCCATTGCCTTGGTTAACTAAAGTTCGAGACTATAGCTATTAAATTAACCTTCAGATAAATAGCAAAAAAAACTACAGATAAATAGCCTGGCATTGTGGAGGTAACAGAACTGCAAAGCTCAAGTTTACCTGTGCAATATCGAGAACAAATGCTTGAGTATTCATGAGAGGTCACAAAGCAAAAAACTCAAAATTTAGCAAGTAAGTTGGTATAACTTACATGCAAATAATTGGCAATATCTATCTTCTTTAAGTACGGCAACGCCGCTTTAAAACGGAGGCGAAATAACGCAATCCTGTCTTGTACTGGCATTTCCAATAGGCGCATGCGTAGCAGCAATTGCGTATCATAATCGGCACAAATACCGTCGTAAATAATTTTCAGTTCCCCAAATTCACGATGTAACGCTTGTAAATGTGCCGCTTTCCAAGAATACAACAAGCAGGGGCTGCAAGCTTTTAGGTAGTGATTTTGGTTAGCTCTTCGGGTAAAAAGAAATTGCTCGCTCAATACAAAATTGATAATCGCAGGAGCAATCCGTTCGCTGGCATCATGCTCCTTTAGCAGTCCGCTGGCAAGGTAGGCAATATCGCCTTCGTGACGGACAAAATGCTGCTCCGCCTTCAGCTCAACAAGATTCACCAAACTACAAATGTGTTCCCAAGCATCTGGCCGCAGCGCACCATAGCTTTGTAACCTAATTTTGAAAGTGGTCGTCAAAAATTCCATAACATGAAATTGCTGAGCCGAGGGGCTATCGGCTCAGCATTTAATCAATAGCTAATTTCAATAACAACGCTGCCACTGGCCAATTCATCTCCATCATCTCCTGTGGCATCAATGTTACTTTTAGTTTCTATAAGTTTAGTGTCCCGCAAACCTTTACTCAAGGGCTTCACCAAACTCAAACTTAGCCGGTGCCGCATCGCTATCGCAACTTGGTTACCCATAAACGCAATCAAATGCGCATTCATCTCGGCTAAATACGCATGCTGTCCAACATCTAAGTGAAAATGCTCACGTACCCAGTCGCCAAAGTCTAAAGCGGCAGCGTCAGCTTCTGCAAACAAAGCCACATCGCTTAAGGCGTACAGTGCGGTCACCAAGTCGGCGGCTCCGCTACTCGTTAAAGGAAATTTTTCCATAAAAATTTATTTTAGGTGAATAAGCTCAAAATTGCAACCTATTTCATTATCAGTTTGCTTAAAATCACGACTTTTTAAACTAACCAATCCCTTTTTTTGAACCAACTCATCCCTTAACTGGTGTCGCATACCATACTTCTTTTTCGTGTACAAGCAAAATGTTTAACTTAGGTTTACCTATTAAAGCCCTATGGAAAAAATCATCACCTTAATGGCAGGTATCCAGAAGCCATATGAAAACATCTACTGGCGCTGCGCAATAGCCCTGCTTGCTGCGCATTACATACTTTCGCACACCAGCAACTACGGCTTCTTTCAAGTAATAGCGGTGCCAGGCTACTGGCCTTCTCTTTTAGCCAGCTTTATCATAGCCTTTTTGTTAACACAAATAGTCTACCTAACTACAATCTTCCTCGACAAGCATTTCCCTTACGCCATAAATTGGCGAAAAAGGCTAGGCATGCAATGTTTAATGGGTATTGTAGCAGTGTCCGCTTTAGCAGTAAGCCTAGCCTACATATACTTTTACCTCAATAGCGTAGTGGAGCGCTTACCAGATTATATGCGGCTCGATTTCCCCATCATTCTAGCCTTCATCATAGGCCTCAATGCCTATTATTTTATCAGGTATCTGATCTCAATAAACCGCACATTAATCAAGCAATTATACAATGTATTGCGGCGCAATAGAAAAATGCAGGTCCTACAAGAAATCAGCGCCCAGCAACATGAAAAACAGATTGCGTTCATCGTCAGGTACGGCAAGAATTATACGATCACCTACGATGATGGTACATCCTTTGTCTGGTTCGAGCCATTACGAGTAACAATCGAAAAACTGAAGACCCAAGATTTCTTTCTCATCAACCCTACGTGTATTGTCAGTCGCCGGGCCATTCAGAAAATTAAACGAGCCTCATCCAAGCGGCTCAAAATTTACATAAATCCAAAGATCATTGCCCATAGCAATTACGACAACTTCTACGTAAGCCAGTCAAATTGTAAACAATTCATGAAATGGTATTCCGATCATAAAATTTGGTAGTCGCAGTTTGACCACTTTTTACGCAAAATGACCTTGTGTGTCTCATTAACAACCATCTACCTTTGTTGAGATCAATAGAAAATATAGCTACAAAACTTAAATCATCTGTTATTTCTTGGGGCTAGAGATATACAGTTATTCTTTAACTAAATCTTATCGCATGAAAACAAATAGACTATGCATCTATGCAAAAGACATTAGTATCATAACAGGCAAGGGCATTCGTTCCTCGCAAAAAATGTTAAAAGAAATTAAGCTTAAGCTTAATAAAAAAAGCCATCAATACGTCAGCCTTCAAGAGTTCGCCGATTATGTTGGCATCAACGTCGAAGATGTCACAAAAGTTTGTTTCTAACCAGTCCAAAGCCAGCCACAAGCTGGCTTTGGTTTTTCTACGCAGACATTCCACTTTAAACCTTCAACCTTCAACCTCCCACACCTTTCGCTCCGGCCTTAGGGCATTCAGAAGGAGTAGGGCAGTAAAACCTTTGCAATAACGATCACCTAGCAACAACAAGAAATTAGGCAATCGAGCTTAGGGCCGTGCAAGAGACAAGATCTTCTAATTTCGCCGACGAGGTTTTGCCAGCCTAATCCGAGGAAGGGCATACAGCCTTGATTTTTGCTTACCTTTTTATCAAGAAAAAGGTAAATGCCTTCGCGGCATAGAGTGAAAAAAACAAAATACTTCAACCTTCCACTTTAAACTTAAAACTCCCGACCTTCAACCTCCCACACCTTTCACTCCGGCCTTATGGCATTCAGAAGGAGTAGGGCAGTAAAACCTTTGCAAAAACGATCACCTAGCAACAACAAGAAATTAGGCAATCGAGCTTAGGGTCGAGCAAGAGCAAGATCTTCTAATTTCGCTAATGAGGTTTTGCCAGCCTAATCCGATGAAGGGCATACAGCCTTGATTTTTCGTTACCTTTTTATCAAGAAAAAGGTAAATGCCTTCGCGGCATAGAGCGAAAAAAACAAAATCACTTCAACCTTAAACTTACAACCTAAAACCTCCTTCACACCACCACCACACCGTCTCGGCACCAGCATCACACAACAAACACACCAGCACCACACAACAAACACACGTTTAACGCATACGTCAAAAAAGTAAAAGCAAGTTGATATAGCGAAAAATGCGCTGTTCGGCGAATAACGATTTGTTATTCAGCACATTACTGTTGATGTTTGTCGTAATAAATTTCATTTTTAATCCAACTTAAATTCAAAATCATGGCAAAATCAATTAACAACGTCGTTATGCAAGGTGTTAGCGGCACAATCGGCAAAATGTTAGTATTTCGCACCAACGCCGCTGGCAAAACAATTGTGGCTCGCAGGCCTAAACGTTCTAGCAAACCACTAACAGAAGCGCAATTAGAAACCATTAACCGTTTTACGGAAGCAGCCTATTATGCCAAATCTGCAATTGCCGATCCAGAGCTTAAGGCCGCTTACCAAGCCAAAGCAAAGCCTGGGCAATCAGCCTACAACATGGCATTCTCCGATTTCTTGAAGGCTCCCGCACTTAGAAAGCTCACGGTAGATAGTTATAATGGCGCATTGGGCGATAAAATCACAGTGCGATTAATAGATAACTTTAAAATACTAGCAGTAGCTATACGCATCATCGATGCCAATGATCAAATGCTCGAGCAGGGCTTAGCAACACCACTCACAAATGGCCTCGATTGGGAATATACCGCAGTTTCCGTGAATGAAAATGTGGTGGGGTCAAATATCGAAGTAACTGCAACAGATACCCCAGGTAACGTGGTCACTTTTAATAACATCATTTCCAATTAAACTAAAATTGGTTGCATGTTGGTGCAACAAGCAACCAATTCTTAAACATAATATCATGAAAACACTAACCTTAAAACCTGGTAGTTTAATCCAAAGCATTAAACTACCCTTAATGTTCACGGTCGCCATCTTAATTTGGCTCTCAATGCCATTGTGGTTCAATAATATGCCATTATTGGCCTTTCCCGACCTAGGGCTTTGGCATCTTATCGTCTTATCAGTCCTGTTATGGTTGTTCAGCCAAACCTTGGCCAGCTACTGCTGCAGCCACTTGGCATCATTTCTCGGGCTACCCAAACCTCAAGTGTTATTTAACCAATTTAATGCATTAACGTTATGGCAAAAGTACATTCTATATTATGCTGCATTTTCGCTCTCACTGCTGGCTTTGTTAGCAAGCCTCACCGCAGTGTTGTAACAGGCAGTATGGAGGGCGCTGCGCTCGTTAAAATTGCGCAAGCCCAACTTGGTGTACGCGAAGCAACAGGCAATAACGATGGTCCACAGGTCGAGGAGTATTTAAAATACACAGGTAATCTAAAAGGGCAGGCTTGGTGTGCAGCATTTGTATCTTGGGTGCACGGTCAAGCCGGCTTCCCAAAACCAAAAACGGCTTGGTCGCCGGCACTATTTCCTGAAAATCGCAAGGTTAAACTGCCCGCCAACGGGGATGTGTTTGGAATTTATTTCTCTAACCTAAAACGCATTGCCCATGTCGGTATAGTCGAAAAGCGCTTTGGCTCCTGGCTCTACACAATAGAGGGCAATACAAATATAACGGGCAGCCGCGAAGGTGATGGCGTGTATCGCAAAATGCGTAAAATCAAAACAATAAAGTCATTCGCAAATTGGCGAACAATAAGAAAGGAACCTCATGGAAATGATCAATAAACTTTTAGGCATATTGACGATAATAACACTAGTCAGCTGCGGTATAAAACAGAAAAGTCAGCTAAAGGTGGAACAGGAGCTAAGCACATCACAGCGTTTACTCAACGAGGAGGCAATCGTATCATCATCCTTCAATACGGTATTGGTAAACGACAGTGTAATAAAACAGCAGCGTATCGTAATCTTTCCCAAAGGTCACTTTATACTAACGGAAAAGGGCTATAAAGGCGAAGCGCAAAAAGTAGAGATCCAAACCTTTGCAAACCAAGTCAGAATGGAACAAACTTTTGCCGGAACACTAAAGCAGAAAAGCCAAGTGACATTAGCCACCACAACTACCGCTACTAAACAACGCATGTCCGAACAAACGAAGTCGAAGATGAATAACAACATTTTTGTAGCAATAAGTATTATCCTATGCTTAAGCACATACATCGGGTACCGGCTGCACAAATCCACACCTTAAAAGCACCGCCGCCTACAAAAAGGCGGTGCTAACAAAAATAACCTAAAACTTAACACCTTCCACTTTTACTTCTAACTTCCAACTATCCACCTTGGTTTTGCCAGCCTAATCCGAGGAGGGGCATACAGACTTGATTTTTCGTTACCTTTTTATCAAGAAAAAGGTAAAAGCCTTCGCGGCATAGAGCGAAAAAAACAAAATCACTTCAAACTTCCACTTCAAACTTACAACCTCCCACACGTTCCACTCCGGCCTTATGATCATTCAGACGGAGTAGGTCGGCAAAACCTTTGCAACATCTAACACGCAGCAATAACAAATTAGGCAATCGAGCTTAGCGTCGAGCAAGAGCCAAGATCTTCTAATTTCGCTATGGAGGTTTTGCCAGCCTAATCCGAGGAAGGGCATACAGCCTTGATTTTTGCTTACCTTTTTATCAAGCAAAAGGTAAATGCCTTCGCGGCATAGAGCGAAAAAACAATATTGCCGCTATTAAAACCTTAAACCATCCACTTAATACTTACTACTTAAAACCCCACATAAAACTTTTACTTAAAACTCAATACTTCATACTAAAGCTTAAAACCTACTCCCATACCCGCACTACCATTGCCAACACGTCATCTGGCCTTATGGCATTCAGAAGGAGTAGGAAAGTAAAACCTTTGCAACATCTAACACGCAGCAATAACAAGAAATTAGGCAATCGAGCTTAGGGTCGAGCAAGAGCAAGATCTTCTAATTTCGCTAATGAGGTTTTGCCAGCCTAATCCGAAGAAGGGCATAAAGCCTTGATTTTTCGTTACCTTTTTATCAAGAAAAAGGTAAATGCCTTCGCGGCATAGAGCGAAAAAAACAAAATACTTGAACCTTCCACTTTAAACTTATAACTTCCAACCTTCAACCTCCCTCACTTTTCACTCCGGCCTTATGATCATTCAGAAGGAGTAGGGAAGTAAAACCCTTGCAATACCGAACACCTAGCAACAACAAGAAATTAGGCAATCGAGCTTAGGGCCGTGAAAGAGCCAAGATCTTCTAATTTCGCTATGGAGGTTTTGCCAGCCTAATCCGAAGAAGGGCATAAAGCCTTGATTTTTCGTTACCTTTTTATCAAGAAAAAGGTAAATGCCTTCGCGGCATAGAGCGAAAAAAACAAAATCACTTCCACCTTCAAATTTAAACCTTCAACTTCCCACCTTCAAATTTCGCAGACGAGGTTTTGCCAGCCTAATCCGAAGAAGGGCATAAAGCCTTGATTTTTCGTTACCTTTTTATCAAGAAAAAGGTAAATGCCTTCGCGGCATAGAGCGAAAAAAACAAAATCACTTCAACTTTACACCTACTACTTACAACTTATACCTCTTGTAGCAATCCATTAAATTTCTTACATTTAAACTTCAGTTAATCAGTGGTTTGAATTTATTTAGCACATATCGCCCTTGCCCAGCACTACAAGACATGGTAGAGATGTACTGGCATACCCATTGCGACTTAACACAGTCTTTGGTGCAAGAAATGTATACGCCAAGCTTACAAGCCCTTACTTTTAACATGAGTGGTTGGTACGAAGATGTTATATTCGAAGACGGCCACTTGCGCATGAATAAATGCAGTTATGTGATAGGTCAGCCTTTAACAAAGCGAATGTCCATTAGTAATCCGCAAGGCATAAACATTCTCGGCGTTAAATTTACACCATTGGGCTTGTCTTTGTTAACTGCCATTGATATGCAACATATTGCCAATCAAATTATCGACGCTACAGATATTTGGGGTGCAGACATTGCGCTGCTTTATGAAAAGATGTTAGCCAAAAATAGTGTGGCCGAGCAGCTAAGCGAATTAGAAATGTTTTTAATTGCCAAGCGCAAAAAACAAAATGCTTGCGCCCGTATGCAACTGGTAGCAAACACCATTCAAAGGATGGAGCAACATCGCACTTTCGCTGTCGCCCAATTGCTCAATACTTGTCCGGTAACCAAGAAAACACTAGAGCGCTATTTCTTAAACCAAATAGGACTTAGTCCTAAGCAATATGCCAGTATTGCTCGTTTCAATAAAATGTTGACTTGGCTAGATGCCCAACTGACCGAACCGCATTGGCATCAATTGATTGTAGATTTTGGCTATTACGATCAGAGTCACCTTATCAAAGATTTTAAACGTTTCACGGGCAAAACACCTACCGAATATTTTAGTGCAAAGGCCAATGCAGCGATTCAGGTATCCATCACAGGCTTAAAACAGCTTTTCAATTAAATCGATTATTATCCTTCATTTAATAATGTCGCTTTTTTACAATGCGAAGAAAATGTTGCTGCTTAATTTGCTGCTTTGTTTAATTTAAAAATAAGGAGAGATGAGAAGAAAATTTTTTTACCAGATAAGTACTTTAGTTTTAATCTGGGTGCTAGTGGGATGTAGCAAAAGCAACAATTGCGATCCGAACGATGAAAATAGCAAATGTTACCAGGGTGGGTCATCAGCAAAGTTACTACTCACCGAACAGAAAACGAATGGGCAAGCCGTTGCACGTTACGAATACGATAAGCACAATAGAAGGATCCTTTATACGCTTTCAACCGGTAAAATTGAGTACACTTACAATAACCAAGGCGGCCTGGCCATTGCGTTGCATAAAGATGCTGCAGGTACCATCATCCAAAAAGAAGAATTTAGCTACGGCACCGATGGGCGCCCAAACAGTTTAACCATCAGCTTTCCAAATACACCAAATGGTGCGCCTATTGTGGCATCATACAAGTATAGCGAGCGTAAAATTGTAGAAACTTCCGTTCCGCAGGCTTCGGGTGGGGCGGTAACAACCAACACGTATAGCTTCGATACACAGGGCAACCTCATTACGCTCAGTACAGTTGCATCAGGGCAAGAGGTGCTCACAACTTGGAGCGATTTTGACGACAAAAATATACCTACACGACAAGGCGATCCTTGGCCTTGGAAACTTTCTAAGAACAATGCACAACAGTTTAAGGTGAGTGCAACGAACTTCAATTTAACCCAAAGATGGGAATACACCTATAATGAAGAGGCTTATCCGATTAAAGCATTAGTGTATGTAAATGGGGCCAATCAACCTTCCGAAGAGCATACATTTACCTATAAAAAAGCGAAATAAGTTCTATGCGGATGTTGATTATTTTTTAACGCTGATGGAAATGGTTTTTGTTGGCTTCCTTACTTAATGCCCATAGCGCACCACTAGGAAAGCAATGGAAGGCTGGATTGTAATTTTTTAAAATATTTCAAACTCCCTCCTAAGTTCGGCGTTTACTTAGAGCCACTAAAGACGACACGCTTATTTTAAATCACTTTAAAAGAAAGAAAACATGGCAACAACGCATGATTTATTAAACGAGCTAATTGAGTTAAACAACGACAGAATTGCGGGCTTCGAAAAAGTATTGGCCGACATTAATGACGAAAATGTGGATTTGAAAGCTGTTTTTCAGGAATACGCAGGTCAAAGTAGAAAGTTTACCCAAGAGCTAACGGCATTGGTAGCGGCGAGCGCTGGCGAGCCTGACACAGGAAATACCATAGCTGGTACTCTGCACAGAGCCTGGATAGATATCAAAGCTTTATTCGGTGGTACAGACAGGGAAAGTATTTTAAATGAGGCCGAACGCGGTGAAGATACCATCAAAAAAGCTTATCATTCGGTGTTAAGTGAGGGCAATTTAGTGGGCAACACTTTGGCTACCGTACAAGCACAAGCGACCGAGATTGATAAAGCGCACCAAGCCATTAAAGTGTTAAGAGATGCATCAAATGTTTAATCGAAAAAATCTTTAGCCATGAATACCAGAATAGCAACACATTTTAAGGGGAACATGCCTAGTAGTATGTGGATAGGAGCTGCTGCATTGGCTGGTTTAGCAGTGCTTTATGCCTTGCCCAAAACACGTAAAATGGCCGTCTCTTGGGTAACAAAAGGGATGGATTTCCTAAAATCGGAAACTCCCCCAACAAAGTCTGCGAGCAATTGGCAACAACAATTGGCTACTGCCGAGAATTTAAAGGGGCCTGTTGAGAAGCGTAAAGATGCTTCTAGAATTTCGGCAGATACCGAAGCCACTAGCCATTGGAAAGACGATTGGTCGAGCGAATAGGTATTTCGCATAACATTGTTTAAAAGGGGAGGTAATCATATTACCTCCTTTTTTATGCGCATTGGCCTCAATAAAAGCCCCTCGTTCTTTTTTTAAGGGCGAGGGGCTATACTCAACAAGCAATCTGCTGCTTATCGAAGGGAGTACTCAATTTTTTACTTTAATACTTTTATGCGATAATGAGCTGCATTGCCTATTAGTTCAATTACATACACACCTTTCGGATAGTTGGCTGTAACAATGCTAATGCTATCTTGACTGTGATTTAACCTGTGGTTTTGCAACAATTTGCCACTTACATCAAGCAAACGAATTTGTTGGTATTTTCCCGCTTCAAAGTTCACATTTTGCTTTATACAGTCGTTAGGGTTACATAATCTTAGTTTTTCAGTAAAACAGTTGAAACAAACCCTATAGATTTAAATTTGAACAAACAATTTAGTGGTTTTTGGCATTGTAAAGTAAAACGACACGGTCATGGAAAATACAGAGAAAAATCAACAACAAAAATCCACACAGCAGCCTAAGCCCAGTGATAACGTACAATTAGAAATAGAAACCGTAACGCCCGACACGCATCAGGCGGTGCCGCCAACATCTGTGCATAGCGAGCTTTCGGAAGGAGCATTGGATAACGCTAATCAGAATGAAGAGTCCAATCATCAACAACAAGTGGAATCATCTAGATTGCAGCGAGAAGATGAACACGAAGATATCGATGAATTTGAATACGAAACTGAAGAAGATAGCGTAACTTCAGTACAGGCTGAGCAACAAGATCAAACAATTGTTAACGAGGAATCATCGTCCCCATCCAATAGCGATGGCAATAAAGATGATGGTGAGGGGGAAGATGAGCGGGATAAGATCGAAACCGTTGCTCCTTAGTTTGCTTTCAGCCAATTAAAAAAGGTCAGCGAAAAGTACGAGAGCCGATCAGTACTTATGATGGTGGGTTTGTTTATTAATAATCTTAAACATTTGCCGATATAACGTTGTTACTCATAGCATAAGTGTTTTAATAACATAAACATATAACAATGGAAAACAGCACACATAACAACGATCATTTAGCACATAAAAGTGCAGACGAAGGTTTGAAAAAATTAAAAGAACTAGCAGAAGGAATCGATATCTGTATGTTTTGTACGGCTTTAAAAGAACAACCTTTTGAAGTAAGCCCTATGAGCGTACAAGAAGTAGATGAGGAGGGTGTAATTTGGTTTATAGCAAGTAAAGAGAGTGATAAATATCATAACATTCAGCAAGATAATAATGTTCATCTCATGTTTAGCGACACGAGTAATTATCGGTTCCTAACCGTTTACGGTACCGCAAGTTTCTCGACAGACCAAAATAGAATTGATAAGTATTGGAATAAAATGATGGAGGGCTGGTTTGAGAAAGGTAAAGACGATCCGAATATCGTATTGATTGCGATAAAACCTAATGACAGCTATTATTGGGATACCAAGCACAACAAAATGATAACGTTAGCCCAGACGCTATACAGCGCTATTACTGGTGCCAAGAACGATTCGGGCGTAGAAGGAAGCATTCAGCTATAATGCCATAAGCTTAGTCGAGCTGCAGCATAGCTTTTGCTAGTCCAATCATGTGAGGGTCGCCAGTGTGTTTCATGGGTTCATCCGATAGTTTTACGGTAGAGGTCCAAGGCATATCTGGCATGGCCACTTGCGTTAGTTTCATTACAATATTCATGGGCTTTAAACCAACATCGTTGGTAAGGTTGGTGCCTATACCGAATGAAATTCCAATTTTCCCCTGCGTAGCTGCGGTAATGTGAGCAACTTTTTCGGGGTTTAATCCATCAGAAAAAATAATATTTTTAAATAATGGATCGATGCCTAAGCGCTGGTAATGTGAAATCGTTTTTTGAGCAAACACGATCGGGTCACCACTATCGTGTCGTACACCATCAAACAGTTTAGCAAATAGCTTGTCGAATTGGGCAAAGAAAACATCAGTAGTGTAGGTGTCGGTTAGCGCAACACCTAAATCACCTTGATATACATCTACCCAATGCTTTAGCGCCACTGCATTGGCCATCTTAAAACCGTAACGAGCGCCATGAAACATGAACCACTCGTGTGCGTGGGTGCCAATGATCTTAACCTGATGCACCATGGCTAGGTGAACATTGCTAGTGCCTACAAAACCTTTATCTACGTACTCCATCAACGTATTCATAACCAATTGATGTACAGCGTATGAATGCCTCCTTCGCGTGCCAAATTCAGCTACGGTAACGCCAAGTTGTGCGTACAAATCCATTTTATGGCGAGTGCTGTCCATCACCGCTTCGTCGTTTAAACGCTCTTGTTCCGTTAATTGATAGTACAATTCACTAATCAATGACAATAGCGGCACCTCCCATAAAATTGTGCGGTACCAATAGCCTTTCACTTTTACACTCAAAATACCAGCCTCCTGACTAATAGTCACCTCGTTAGGGTTATATCGATAACCTTGCAAAAAATCTAAATAGGCAGGATTGAGGTAGGGGCACTGCGTTGCAAAAAACGTTTTTTCTTCTGAGCTTAGCGCTAAACTAGCCATATCGTTTACTTTCTCCTGAAGTGCTTCAGCAAAACCTTTGGGGAATTCATGTCGCCCTCTATTGATGAATTCGTATTGCGCCATAACATCTGGGAACAACTTCATCACTGCACATTGCATTGTAAACTTGTAGAAATCGTTATCCAGAATGGACGTAAAACTTAAAGTAGCTGCTGTTTTCATGATAGCAAATTAACAAATTTAAGTTATAATGGAAGAGATGTATTAGCCTGTGAGGGGATAACTGAATGCGCCATAAAGCATAAAATTGTCAGGAAAGTATCCCAACTGTTTAATGTGAGCGTTTTGCTCATCGTTGATTTTTCGCCTTTTCGATAATTGTAAATTTCCTTTTTACAACTAAATGATGCGCTTATTTCTCAATATCGTACATTTGTGTAAAATCTTAAAGAGAACAACGTGCAAGCTTTAGATATCCTTATTGAAAATCCGCAATTAGCGCAACCCTTAAAAAACATCGCTGTCAAAATAAAAAATAGCGAACGTATTAGTTTTGATGAGGGTGTGTATTTGTACGAACATGCCGAACTGAGTTATTTAGGCGTTTTAGCCAATTATATTCGAGAGCAAAAGCATGGCGATAACACTTACTTTAACCGCAATTTCCATATAGAACCTACTAATATCTGTGTGTACGATTGTAAGTTTTGCTCTTACAGCCGTATGATTAAACAACGCGAAGAAGGTTGGGAAATGGAAGTCGAAGGGATGATGGATATCTTGAAAAAGTACGACAATGAGCCCGTAACAGAAGTGCATATTACAGGTGGAGTAGTGCCCAAGCAAAATCTAGATTTCTACGCAGACTTCTTTCGTAAAGCTAAAGCACATCGTCCTGATTTACACATCAAAGCACTCACTCCTGTAGAGTATTACTACATCTTCAAAAAAGCTAAATTAAGTCACTACGACGGTATGAAGTTTTTGAATGAAGCGGGCTTGGACAGTATGCCTGGTGGCGGCGCTGAGATTTTTCATCCTGAGGTGAGAGAAAAAATTGCACACGATAAATGTAATGCAGAGCAGTGGTTAGATATTCATGAGCAAGCCCACAAATTAGGTATGCGCTCTAACGCTACGATGTTATACGGTCATATTGAAGCGTTTTGGCACCGCGTAGATCACATGGAGCGTTTGCGCCAATTGCAAGATAAAACAGGTGGTTTCCAAGCTTTCATTCCTTTAAAATTCCGCAATCAGAACAATCAAATGAGCGATGTTGCTGAAGTTTCCGTAGTAGAGGATCTAAGGAATTATGCCATTGCACGCATCTATTTGGATAATTTCGAACACATCAAGGCGTATTGGGCAATGATCAGCAGAGAGACTGCACAATTAAGTTTGAATTTTGGAGTGGATGATATTGACGGCACATTAGATGATACCACCAAAATTTACTCGATGGCAGGTGCCGAAGAGCAAACGCCAGCCATGAGCACCAAAGAACTGGTAGATTTAATTAAAGAAGTGAAGCGTAAACCAATTGAGCGAGACACTTTATACAATGTTGTTACCGATTATACCGATGTAGTTTTTGACGAAGATGTGAAGCCATCTTATTACAAGTTGCCAGTGGTGAACTAGCCAGACTATTGATCTCATTTTATCTTACGAGTTGATCCCATTTTTATGAAAGAACTATATATCATCCGCCATGGCGAAACCGAGTTAAATAGACAAGGTATTGTGCAGGGACGTGGTGTAAATGCTGATTTAAATGATACCGGAAGAGCACAGGCTGCAGCGTTTTTTGAGCAGTATCAAGATGTGAATTTCGATAAGGTATATACTTCATCCTTAGTGCGTACACATCAAACAGTTAAAGGTTTTATTGATAAGGGTATAGCCTGGGAACAATTGGATGGTTTAGATGAATTGGCATGGGGCATTTGGGAAGGTAAGCCGAATAATGAAGAAGCAAGGGCGGCTTTCCGTACCATGGTTAAGTCTTGGGAATTGGGTGATCACGATGCCAAGTTTGAGCATGGCGAAAGCCCGAACGAGGTTACTGCACGTTTAGTAAAAGCTGTAGAGCACATTAAAGAGCAAATTCACGAAAAAACAGTATTGGTATGTATGCATGGCAGGGCTTTGCGGATTATCATGTGTTTACTAACTGATAAACCTCTAACCGAGATGGATAGCTTTTTGCATAGCAACACCACCTTGTACCGCCTAAATTATGATGGTAACAAGTTTATGGTAATCGATAGTCATAACACATCACACCTAGATAAATTGAAAGAAATTGAATAAAATTAGAGTTTCATCCGTTTCCTATACCAATTCTAAACCCTTTATTTACGGCATTAAACATTCTTCAGTTCTAAATAAAATTGATTTAAGTTTAGATATTCCAGCAGATTGTGCGCATAAATTAATTACCGATCAGGTAGATGTGGGTTTAATTCCGGTGGCCGCCATTCCTTTGGTGCCCAATGCAAAAATTATCGGTTCGTATTGCATTGGCTCGGTGGGTGCAGTCGACTCTGTTTTCATCTTTTCAAAAGTCGCAGCTAACGAAATCCGAACGGTAAAGTTAGATCCTCAGTCACGCACTTCAAATAACCTCGCTAAAGTGCTGTTTAAGCACCATTTTGAGCAAACAGTTACCTTTACTAAGGACCAAACTGCAGAGACAGATGCGCTGGTACTGATAGGTGATAGAACTTTTGGAAAAAAAGATGACTTCGCTTACGTGTACGATATGGGCGAGGAATGGATGAAATTTACGGGTTTACCTTTTATGTATGCCGCTTGGGTGGCCAATAAGGAAGTGTCCGCAGACTTCGTAAAAGAGTTTGATGATGCCTTAAGACTTGGCGTTGCCCACATTGCAGAAGTTATCGCAGAGCTGCCCACTTTCCCTAACTTCGATATTCACGACTATTTGTACCAAAAACTCGATTTTGAGATTACGGCAGAGAAGTTACGAGCCAAAGATTTGTTCCTCAAGTTAGTGAGCGAGCTCTAAGACTACAAAAATCTCTTCTCATTTATTGGTGGCTGAAATAGTCGATGCGGTCAACGAAATCGTTTAAATCGAAGGGTTTGTTGATATAGCTATCTGCTTCGCATTTTGCCTTTATTGCACTTAATCTATTGTTTCCCGACATCATTAGCACTGGAATTTGGTGCGTTCTGATGTTTCTCTTCAATTTCAGACAAATGTCTAGACCATTGGCATCAGGCAGCATTACATCCAGCACAATCATGTCTGGGTTATGGTCTTCCATTTTTTGCCAAAATGCATTGGCGGTGCTGCACACCTCAACGTTGTAATCTTCTTCGGTTAATAAAAACTCAATAATGTCTGCAATGTTCGCATTATCCTCTAATACGTAAATACATTTTTTTGCTTCAGTTCCCATCATCTTAAGCTTTAGTACACTGTATAAACGTTTGCTGTAAAACAAGGGTTTATATAAATTATACACATTCATCAAGTTATTAACCTTCTCTATTTACTAACTTAAATTTAAGGCATAAAAAAAGGATTAAACCGGTGTTGGTCAATCCTTCTCAATCAATGCGATTTTGCTTCGTGAACTATTTAGTCACTCTAGTCTTTTTCACCTTAACGGGTGCTGGTTCCGCTTCTGCTGCTACAACTTCTTCTTTCTTAGTAACAGCCTTTTTCTTTACCTCTTTCGCGACAGTTTCCTTTTCCGCTACAGTTTCTACGGCCTTCTTTTTAGGCGCTGCTTTCGTTTTCTTTGCCGGAGACTCAACTGCTGTTTCGGATGCAGGTATCTCGGCAACCGCTGGAGCTTCTACTCTTGTAGCCAAATAAGTGGCTAGAACTTGTTTTAAATACAAGTCTGGCTTAGGCATACTTACTTCAGTGCCAACTTCTTTATCTTGATTTTTTTTGATATATGCCGATTTGATTTTGCCCCAGTCTTTAGAATATAACTTGATGAACATCTCCACGAATTCGTCATCCGTGTAATTTTTAGGTAACCTACCTAAAACAACTTGTATTTTTTCTTCTTTGCGATGTAAAATTGCCATGTGTATAATTATCTTACAAAGATAGCGATTAGTATTGGGCTGTGAGTTAGGTTTTGATTAATTTGCCTCAATGATAGCAAATCCGTATGAAAAATATGCAGTGGTGATAATGCCGCCACTATCAGAAATTGAATATGTTAGGAAACTTAAGGAAGAACTAAATGCTGCAATTGGTTGGTACCACAGTAAAAATGCTGAAGCTCACATTAGTATTCTCGAGTTTCAGGCCACTGAAACTGAAATAATCAAAATAATCCATCACTTAAGAAAGGTTGCTAGTTATGAGAGAGAGATGCATTTGGCATTTGATGGGGTGGGGCAATATCTTAACGGGGCTGTTTTTCTTAAACCAACTGATACATGCAAGGCTCCATTGGTTGCAGTGATGAAGAGAGTACAGGAATATTTGCATAACAACATTAAGCTTACCGGCAAGAGCAACGATCCACACCTGAGTATTGGTCGGCAACTTAACGATGAGCAAAAAGCAGTAGCGCTCAGCATGTTCGCAGATGCAAGCCTAAATTTTAAATGTTCGGGTTTTACGCTTCGAAAATTCGATAGAAGTAAGAGGCAATATCAGGTCCATACCTCTGATTTAGTGTTTTCAGCTGCACCACGCAAACCACCAGCGCAGCAAAGTTTATTCTAGTCTCTGTTTCGTGAACAGATGCATTTCCTTAGCCCAATGAACCTGAGGGAAACGACAGCCCTAAACCGTATTTGCGACGAAGGCTACAGTGTACAGTAGGAGTAAAAAGAGATCTGAAATACAGCATGTGCTTTACTAATAAATAAAGTGCTTAACCAGGTTAAATGTGGGTTAAAAAATCTAATAATTTCTCCACAAATAGTAGTACACTAAGAGGCAAGATACTATCTTTACACCTTAGTAATTTTTAAAGATTTTGGCGAAGACAAAAGAAACTGTAACTCCATTAATGCAACAATACAACACCATAAAGGCGAAATATCCGGGTGCGTTATTGTTATTTAGAGTAGGAGATTTTTATGAAACATTTGGTGAAGATGCGGTAAAAACGGCGCAAATACTAGGAATAGTATTAACCAAACGTGGTACTGGGCCAAACGGTGCGTTAGAGTTAGCAGGTTTTCCACATCATTCTTTAGAGAACTACTTGTCAAAATTGGTTAGGGCCGGGCAACGGGTGGCGATTTGCGATCAGTTAGAAGATCCGAAAATGACCAAGACGATTGTGAAACGTGGTGTAACTGAACTGGTAACGCCGGGTGTAGCTTACAGCGACAATATTCTTAATCAGAAAGCTAATAATTACTTGGCTGCCGTTTATTTTGATAAAACAGCCATGGGTGTGGCATTTTGCGATATTTCTACCGGAGAGTTTTTAGTAGCACAGGGTAGCGTTGAGTACGTGGATAAGCTTTTGCAAAGCTTTAAACCTACCGAAGTGGTTTATCAGAAAAGTAAACGCTTAGATTTTGCCAGCACTTTTGGCGATAAATTTTACACTTACCACATTGATGATTGGGCCTTTACGCAAGATTATGCCACCGAAATTTTAACCAAGCACTTTGATGTGGCTTCGTTGAAAGGTTTTGGGGTGGATAAGCTCACCGCAGGTATTGTGGCTGCCGGGGTGGTGCTATACTACTTAGGTGAAACCGAGCATCGCAATTTACAGCATATTACTTCTATTTCGCGTGTAGAGGAAGAAAAATACATGTGGTTGGATCGTTTCACCATTCGTAATTTGGAATTGGTGCATTCGGCCAACGAAAACGCTGTTACCTTGTTTGATGTGGTAGATGACACTTGCACGCCTATGGGTGCACGTTTATTGCACAAGTGGATCATTATGCCGCTAAAGGAATTGAAACCTATCCAAGAGCGTTTGGGAATGGTAGAGTTTTTTGTGAAGAATGACATCTTGGCGAGCGAATTTACGGATCATGTTAAGCCTATCGGCGATCTAGAACGTTTAATTTCCAAGGTAGGTTTACAGAAAGCTGGACCGCGAGAATTGTTGCAGTTAAAGCGTGCTTTAAGCCACATTGAGGAGGTAAAACGATTAGCAGAAGAGAGTAAAAATCCTTTTCTGGACACTTTAGCAGCACAGCTAAATCCATGCATAAACATTAAAGATAAGTTAGAAAAAGAATTACAAGCTGACCCGCCAGCAATTTTGGCCAAAGGCAATGTGATTGCCGATGGTGTAGACGAGGAATTGGACAGGCTCCGCAAAATTGCCTTTGGCGGCAAAGAGTTTTTGGTAGAAATACAACGTCGAGAGATTGAAACGACAGGTATACCATCTTTAAAAATCTCCTTTAACAATGTTTTTGGCTATTATTTAGAGGTTACGCATACGCATAAAGACAAAGTACCAGAAAGTTGGATACGTAAGCAAACTTTAGTAAACGCAGAGCGATACATTACACCAGAGTTAAAAGAGTACGAAGAGCAAATTTTAGGCGCCGAAGAGAAAATTCAGGCAATCGAAGTGCGGTTGTACAACGAATTAATGTACCAAGTATCGCATTTTATTAAACCAATACAACTTAACGCTTATTTGGTTGCACAGTTGGATGTGCTGTTGTGCTTTGCCAACTTAGCGGTGAAGAACTATTACGTTAAACCAGATTTAAACAATAGTAAAGTATTGGATATTAAGGGAGGCAGGCACCCTGTAATAGAAAAACGCTTGCCAGTGGGCGAGGAGTACATTACCAATGATGTTTTCTTAGACAACGATACCCAGCAAATTATGATGATTACCGGGCCAAACATGTCCGGTAAATCTGCTATTTTACGTCAGAGCGCTTTAATAGTGTTGATGGCGCAAATGGGTTGTTTTGTACCCGCCAAAGCAGCAACTATTGGTATTGTCGATAAGATTTTCACTCGCGTTGGTGCATCCGACAATTTGTCGAGTGGGGAAAGTACGTTCATGGTAGAGATGAATGAAACGGCAAGTATTTTGAACAACATTTCTGACCGTAGTTTGATTTTGTTGGATGAGATAGGTAGGGGAACGAGCACCTACGATGGTATTTCGATTGCTTGGGCTATTGCTGAGTATTTACACGAGCACCCAACAGCTCGTCCGAAAACGTTGTTTGCTACGCACTACCATGAGTTAAACGACTTGGAGAATACCATGAGCCGAATCAAAAATTACAACGTGACCAGTAAAGAGATACAGAACAAAATTATTTTCTTACGTAAGTTGGTACCGGGAGGTAGTGAGCATAGTTTTGGTATACAGGTGGCTAAAATGGCGGGTATGCCCGCAAAACTAATTGGTAGGGCTAACGAAATTTTAAAGCGTCTAGAAATTGATCGCACCGAAGGGCAAAGCATTAAAGACAGTATCAAGAAGGTGCAAAATCAAGCTTACCAGCTACAAATGTTTGCTATTGATGACCCCGTGTTGGTTAAAATTAGAGACTCGCTGAACAACCTTGATGTAAACTTACTTACTCCTGTAGAGGCATTGTTGAAATTAGACGAGATACAACGATTAATAAAAAATTAAGAAGAAATGAGGAAAAGCAGCGTATTAGTAACCCCTAAAATTACCTTTTTGTGGATGGGCTTTGCCTTAATGTTATTCATTGCTTCTTGCGGCAGCAGAAAAAATACGTCTACTACCTCTGCAGCTAAAGCGGCTGATGCGATGGCAAAGATTAAAAGCAAACCGCTGCATCGTTTTATCAACAGCTGGGCGGGTACTCCCTACCGTTTGGGTGGTTTAACCAAAAGTGGAATAGATTGCTCTGGGTTTGTTTTGCTACTACAAAAAGAGATTTATAGCAAAAATTTGCCTCGTCGCTCCAGAGATCAGGCCGATGCCGTAACCTCTAAAAATATAAACAACCTTAACGAGGGCGATTTAATTTTCTTCTCTTTTGGCGGTAAAGAGGTAGATCATGTAGGTACTTATCTCAACGGTACCAGTTTTGTACACGCTTCTACTAAACGTGGCGTGGTGGTAGATGATTTTTCTCTACCTGCCTACCAAAATGCCATTGTAAAAACCGGTAGCTTAAATAGATAGGCAGGCTGAGTTTTTCTCCTAAGGATTTATTTTTAAATGCGCTTTAATATCTTCGTATCGATAAACCAAGTTAATTATTGGACTAAGGTTTTTGATGGCGTGTGGAAGCTCGCAGATTTCTACTAATTCCAATCTATCTTCGTATAAGGTGAAGTTATTTAAAGCGAAATCTTTGCTACAACTTTCGTACTGCGAGAGGGTAAATTCATACGTTTCTTTATCTAGTTCCATGTTCTTGTCGGACAACATGGCTTTTAGTTCCGTCTTCTGTTGTTCGTATTGTTTGTCTTTGTCGGCAATTACACGAACCGAAAACCTCCCTTTTGAATCTACAATATCGTTAACAGTTAAGTATTTGCCTGTGTTCAAATCGTAAGTGAAATAACGAGTCCATTCGCTGCAATAGGCTCCACAGCCTTCTACATTAATGATTAAGGATACAATTCCATTTTTAAGGTAATTAACCTGAAAGGCTAAGTATGTAATATTTTCCGCAGACCATTTCGTCAATGCTTCCTTAGTTGCAAGTTTTGGATATTCATTATCTGTAAATCTGTTTTTCAAATCTTCATTAATCATTTTATCAATAACCTCATTCCCCGAGCGAATAATCGGGAACTCCATTTTCTGGGATGCTGATTCACTTTTGTGGCTGACCGTCAACAGTAAAGTATCTACCTTCCAATTTTGCGAAACCTGAGATGGGGAGCTGGCGTTACGTGTAAGTTCCGTGTTTTCGATGAGCATATCCGCTTTCTCGTCTTTATTTTCGCTATTTGAGTTACAGGTGCTAAGAAGAGCAAGCATCAATAAACTGCCAAGAAATTTGTTCGTTGTAGTCAATGTTTCACTTTTTAAAGGTATCGGCTATGCCCAAGCAAACAAGTGGAAGAAATACCAAAGGTTTAATTGGAAGAGCGTAATGAGTGTATTAACAGATTTGGTTAGTTACCTCAAGTTAAAAAAAGAAATACATATTTGCAATAGGTGAACAGTTAAAAGCGTTAGTTTTTTGGAATGTCGGCTTGAGGGAGTTTATGCATTTCCTCATCAAATAGAGGGATGCGGAGCTAAGTATGCACTGCGAATCGTTTTTAACCCTTCGTACTCTCCTTACATAAATACTCCTTTTGGCGTATTTTATCTATTTAATTACCTGCTAACTTTGTCATTATTCGATGCTTTCTTAAGGCAAAACCTTTGTTAGCCTCATCATTACTTTATCTTGAAATCTTATTATGAAAAAAATAATCACTTCATTGGCATTAGCCTTAAGCGTAAGTTTTACGTTCGCTCAAAATCGAGAAGAAGACAATGTAGCATTTGTGTATGCGGTCGGTGAGAGAGTCGACAAAAAAGTAAAAGCAGTTTTAGTAAGCAGACACATCATGAGTTTTAAGGATGAACACACACCTATGAACAGTTACATCGAAACGAAAATCAGTTTAGGTTTCAGAGAAGTAGTAGACAAGGTTACATATCGCGAGCATGTAGAGGGTTTTAACGATTATCATAATGTGGTGTTTGGGGCAACAGAGTTAGAATCTGTAAATCTGCGAAACTTTAATTACGACGTTAAGTATCAAATACTTTCGGGAGATAGTAAACTAGCTCAGCTTGTAAAAATAAGAAGAGTAATATTAAATGAGTTTAGGAGGGCGGGATATAAAGTTTATCAAATTGATTTCGATCCTACCAAATTTGAAAGGTTTCAAACATATAAAAATTCAAATTATGTAGACATAACGTATTTGCCCCTTGCGCCAATTGATCCGCTATGGATACCCTACTACGTAGAAGGAGAAATTAAGGCGATGACAAAGGCAGCTGGTGAATTTGAAACCAAAAAACAAAGTTCTGGTCTTACTATTGAAAGCAAAAAGGAGAGTACAACACAGAAGCAATCAAATTCTACCATAGATTGGGAAGCTAGGGCCGCCATGAGCAAATATAGAGCTTCGCTTTTAGAGGCTGAAGCCGATAAATTATATACTAACATTTCAAACTATGGCCAAGCATTGGTAAAGTATCGCGAAGCTTATGCTTTGTATCCTTCGCCTCATTTAAAACAGCGAATAGCATATCTAGAATCGATAGAGGGCGGAAAACAAGCTTTTGCGGAAGGGATAGTCGGCTTGGAAAACGGTTTTGACAAACTAGGACTTCCTCATTTTAGTGGATGGCAGCTCACGTATACCGGTTATCCTAAGTATGAGGTAGCCCCCAACTTTGTTACAAACCCATACAGTGTAGAGGTAGCTATTTCCAATTATAGAATAATTGCCTATAACTTTGGTTTTATATATAATGAATCACCAACCTTTAGAAATACGTTGATTGACGAAAACCTTAATCCCACATCCGTTGGTCCACTAGCATATACTTTGCAGAGTATTGGACTGACAGGGGCAATTGGTTTAGGAATTCCCACTAAACATTTTGCATTATATGGCATGTATGGGGCTAAATTTCTATTTATCAATGATTATACACTTGTAGACGACCGTTTCACTCCGCAGAATGAGTTCAAGGATATTATAAAACCTCATTTTCAGACCTATTTTAAGTTTGGCGCAGTATTCAAAATACCGAAAATTGACTTGGGAATTGGGCTAAATTATACGATGAACACCATCAATAACGAAAAAGTGATGGAACTAGGTAACGTAGATTCGGAATTTAGATTTATGAATAAAAAATACTTTATGGATGCTCCTGTAGACAAGAAATATAACTACAATCAATTTGGAGTGAGCCTAATGTATCTTTTCGATCGTTAGCGCATAAGCGGTTATAAAAAAGGGCGCCATTAGCGCCCTTTACTTTTACTTTTCAATTTCCTTTAAGCTAGTCATTTTTTTATACGCCAAGAAACCTTTTATATCCTCGAAATGTTCACGAACACGCTTGTTACCAAACTCAAAAACTTTTTCAGCCAATCCATCTAAGAAATCTCTATCATGAGAAACCAATATGATGGTACCATCGAAATCTTGCAGTGCTTCTTTGATGATATCTTTTGTTTTCATATCCAAATGATTGGTTGGCTCATCTAGAATAAGTACGTTTACCGGTTCTAGAAGCAATTTGATCATCGCTAAACGCGTTTTTTCTCCGCCAGAAAGTACTTTCACTTTTTTGGTGATGTCATCACCACTAAACATAAATGCACCAAGTAAATCCTTAATTTTTACGCGAACATCGCCAACTGCTATTTGGTCAATGGTATCAAATACGGTCAAATCTTCATCTAATAGAGCTGCTTGGTTTTGTGCGAAGTAGCCAATTTTAGCGTTGTGTCCCACTTTAAGCTCACCTTCAAAATCAATCTCACCCATAATGGCCTTAATCATTGTTGATTTACCTTCGCCATTTTTACCAACAAAAGCTAACTTTTGACCGCGTTCTATCACCATGGACGCTTTTTCAAATACGGTATGGTCGCCATAGCGCTTGGTTAAGTCTTCTACAATTACTGGATAATTTCCAGAACGCGGAGAAGGAGGGAACCTTAACCTTAAGGCCGAGTTATCTACCTCGTCAATCTCGATTACTTCGAGCTTTTCTAACATCTTAACTCGCGATTGAACTTGTAAAGTTTTAGAGTAGGTGCCTTTAAAACGATCAATAAATTCTTGATTATCGGCAATGAAACGTTGTTGTTCTTCGTAGGCTTTTATTTGATGTTCTCGGCGCTCTTTCCGAAGTTGTAGATAGTGTGTGTATTTAGCTTTATAATCATAAATACGCCCCATAGTTACCTCAATGGTACGGTTGGTGATGTTATCTACAAAGGCCCGGTCGTGGGAAATTACAATCACGGCTTTGGAGGAGTTAATCAGAAAATCCTCTAACCACTGAATACTTTCGATATCCATGTGGTTGGTAGGCTCATCCAGTAAAATTAGGTCTGGCTTTTTCAATAATATTTTCGCCAATTCAATACGCATGCGCCATCCGCCAGAAAATTCAGAAGTTTTACGCGTAAAATCTTTGCGCTCAAAACCTAAGCCCTTCAAAACCTTTTCCACCTCGGCGTCGTAGTTTACTTCTTCAATTGAATAAAATTTTTCGCTCAACTCAGATACACGCTCAATTAATTTCATGTAGTCATCTGTCTCGTAATCTGTACGAACAGTGAGCTGCTCGTTTAAGCTTTCAAGCTCGTCACGCATTTGGTGCATTTCGCCAAAAGCTTTTGAGGTCTCTTCGAAAACGGTAACGTTATCGTGCGTCAATAAATGTTGTGGTAAATAGGCAATTACAGCCTCTTTAGGTCCAGAAATATGCCCGCTAGTAGGTTTGCCGGCCCCGGCTATAATTTTCAATAAGGTAGATTTACCTGCACCATTTTTGCCCATAAGGGCTATTTTATCGTTTTCGTTTATAGAAAAAGAAACATCGCTAAATAGCGTTCTGCCTCCAAAAGATACGGTGATATTGTTTACGTCAATCAATGTGTATGCACTTAAAAATAAGCTGCAAAGATAATTGAACTGCCTATATCTTGAGGAGAAATTTGAGATAAAATTAGCAACAAAAACCTAAAAAAGCGGAGAGGTTTTCGCCGCTTTTTTAGGTTATGTGAGCTAAATTGCTTCCACACTAATTATTTCTAGTTTTCTCTCCCCACCTTCAAATGGCCAGCTGAATTGGTCGCCAACGCTGCAACCAACGGTTACTAGACCCATGTGAGAAGCAATGGCGAATTTACGCTTGCTTATGCGTTGCCTGTTGCCTTGTACAAAGGTGTAAGTTTCCTCAGCATTTTTACTGTGATCTTTTACGGTAACTTTTCTGTTCACCGTTACCACATCATTTGGCAAATCTTTTCTTAAAACTTGCTGCGCATGTTTTAATTGTTCGTTTAAGATATCAGCTTCTGCGTTTGATACCTTTTTTCTTCTGATCTGTTCCTTAATTAAATCGTATATACCAGTAGTTACAATGATGTTCTTTTTCATTATTATTCCAAAAATTGACCGGATAGCAGAAAGCATACTTCGAAAGTGTAGCTCGACCCATAAGCAAGTTCTTGGGAAGAAATACGCATCTATGCAATCCAATAAAAATTATAGCTTAATTTCTAGGAATTTACCCTGCCGAGCTTAGACAGGGACTAAGAAACAAATTCTTTAGAGTCTTGAAGAAAGATATCGTCTAGCAAATAGGCTAACGAGCTGTGTAGGCTTATGGTGAATTTTTGAATATTGCTTAAGATAGGTTCCATAATATCTCAGATGACCTGCTAAAATAGGTATTATTAAGGAAATAAGCTAAATTTGTGTGCTAACTTATAGTCATAATTTTATAGAGATATTTTTCATCTGTATAATATTAGCTAACGAGGATATTTCTCCAAGTTAGGCTTATTGGCTCTCTTTCGCATCAATTCTTTCTCATAAACTGTTCTGCCCAAATTTTTCATGAAAGGATAGCAGACGGTTTCGTATTCATATTTACCGTCGTTATAAATACCATCCTCATTACTTTGTACCACGGCAGTTAGGAAAAATTCAATGTTATTCTTAAAATCTACGATGTACGCGTTGTCGATGATAAAGCCATAACTGTCTCCGTATTTATTGAAAATTCTAATGCTTGGATCAATGTTAGCGGCTTTTTCTCTACCATAAAATAGCATTTTAGCATATGTCGGCCAAAATTCTTGTGCATCGTATTTCGGATAGTCTACTTCCTGTGGTAATCTGCTCATATACTTGTAGATCAAATCATAATCAATATTTGTTAAATTAAATCTTTTGTTTTTTGGGAAAGCTTCGGGCATCATTAAACGCATCATTAAACTTTGCTGATCTTCAATAGTAAATACATTTTTATTCTCGAAACTGTAAGGTTTGTTCACCAACTGCTCATTGGCATCCATGTAGCCAATACCAACTATAAGGTTACTCAGATTTAGAGGATAATCCTTCGCATCGCGAAGCGCCGGTTTGGTATATACCAACTTATCATTTTCATAAAAACGTATAGGATTAGTATTTCTTTCGGCTTCGCCACTATCGCCAATAGCCAAACGATTTAAAATGCGACTATGTGTCAAACCATATTTTTTCAGTTTTGCGTTGATCTCTTCCCGGCCAATAAATTCAAATAAACGATTGTAAGCATCGTTATCGCTGGTAAGCAAAACCTTTTTAATATAATGCGCTAGGCTTGGTGTTCCGGTTTCAGCAGTGTTATCTTCGCTTACGGCAGTTTGCTTGCTAGAAGCCTTATCTGTAATCATAGTGCTGTAGGCTGATAATCCTTTAATGTTTAATTCGTTAATTTTTTCCAATGCAAAAATTACTGCCGCCAATTTTACAGTACTTGCAGGATAAAAATAATGAGATGGGTTTAACCTATAGCCAAAATGCTTAAAACTGGGTTTATTGTTCTCATCACGATTGACCTGCGTATACATAATTTGCACCTCGTTTTGCGCAGGGTGTTTAAGTATTCCGGCAAATAATTCGGGTTTGCTCGCCAACAGCGTTTTTAAATAGGTAGTATCAATTGTTTGCGCCATTGTTGGAGTAGCCAAAAGTAGAAGTAGATAAATACAGGTTTTTCGCATAACTTATTTGTGATATTTAAAGATAAGCGAAAAAATCTACAACAAACACGAATAATTTTACACCTATGTTTACCATCTTATAAAAGATGGCACTTCGTATAAGTTATTTAAAAGCACTCCAATACTAATTTCGTGACTACCTTTTCCGATTTGACTGAGTGCAGAAATCGTACCGTCGTAGGCATAAGTAACATTAATCATTTTCGAAATATTAATACCTGCAAAGCCTGCGAAGGAGTCGTTCTTGCGGTAACTAGCGCCTAGCCAAAATTTGTCGTTAAAGATGAGCTTTCCATTTACATCATAAGTATTTATGCTTCCGTTGATATTTTTAAATAAAATGGAAGGTAAAAACGCAATTTCCTCGTCAATTGAAAATTTATAACCGGTGGTAAAAAAAATATTCGGTTTCGTATTACTTAGCGATACGCTGTTTGTTTGCGTTAATATCATTTTATTGGTCATAATCTGGTCTATGGAAATGCCTGCGAAGTAGCGAGCACCATACAACCAAGTACCAACCGAAACGTTAGGCTTGGTGATTTGATTATTGATATTTGCCAAGGCTGGGTCTACCGTTGTAGTCCCGAAGAACAATTCGCTGTCGTTAAGGGTGGTTCTGCTGATGCCAGCAGAAACGCCAACCGATAGGTTAAATTCGCCATTGAGTTGGAGGTGGTAGGCGTAAGTTGCACTAACGTCCAAATTTTTTAAGGGCCCTGCCTGGTCTGATACAAAGGTTGCGCCAATGCCATGATGAGCTGGTGAGGACGTGTAATTTTGCATGTAACTTCTCGACATCGGGTCACCATCTGCACCGTAAAACTGCGTTAAGGGATTTGACCATAAATATTCATCGCCTAAGGGCAAATTTACAGTTACAAAAGATGTTTGAGGCGCATCTTTAATACCTTGCCATTGCTTGCGATGGGAGAGTTTCAAATCTGTATAGTTCTCAATACCTGATAGGGCGGGGTTGAGCAAATACTGATTCATAATATACTGCGTAAATTGCGCCTTTTGTTGCGCAAATAGAGGAGAGTTGGTTAATATTAGAAATGCGACGATATATCTTTTCATTGTGCTTATCTAATAATGGTAAGAGGACCTGTAAATGGCTTGTTTCCGTTTCCTAAATTGATGACGTAATAATAAACGCCGTTTTTTAATGGTTGGTTTTTGTAGCTACCATCAAACGGGTGGGCGTAGCCGTAACTTTGAAATACTCTAGCTCCGCTAATATCGAATACTTGAACTTCGGCTTTTGGATACTCATTGATATATTTCAGTTCCCAAATATCATGTATACCATCACCATTTGGTGAAAATGCATTTGGTATGATTACGGATTGCATTACTTTAACAGTTACTGTTTTCGTGCTTGTACAACCAGAAGCGTTCGTGACTTCAACGGTGTAGTTGGTGGTATAATTTGGAGTAACTACTAATGAAGGACTGCTACCTAAAATATTTCCGTTGGGATTATCTATCCATCTGTAACTAACACCGCCATTGGCATCAAGTTGCAAACTTTCCCCCCTGTTAATGGTTAAATTTTCATTGGTCGAATTGATACTAGCTATTGGAAGCGCATTAATGGTGAGGGTAGCGTTGTTATATAGAAGGTTGTAATTGCTGCTAGAGCCGCCACTTGCTATGAGATCGTATGTTCCAGGAACGCTATTGTAATTGGCATTGGAGTTTATAATCGGTCTGGTGGAAAGTTTGCTCTCATTATCGTTGTTAACAAACCCATCATAAGTATACGTTAAAAGGGGATTGTCAGCTTGGAAACAGCGATCCAGGTTGTTTACGTTTAGTATTAGGTTTCGCTTCAGAACGTTAATTGCCACAGTTTTTTCTGTCACGTCGTAGCCGTCCAAATTGCTTGGCGTGAAAACGACTTTTATTGTTTTATTATTACCTGCGTTTAGTATAGTTCCCGGTGCCGGTGTGTAAGCAAAAGTTCCACTAACGTTTGCGTCAGCGTTTAATTGTACTATACTCAACGGATCTCCGTAAACAATATCTGTCGGATTGCTCCAAGTAACAACAGGCACTATTCCAATAATTTGACCTACTGTACTGGCAGCACTGTTACTAATGAGGTAATTTGACTGATCAGAACCGCCTAACACAAAATTAGTTGCGTTAATGGGTTTGTTAATGCCTTTGGCACTGGAATTAAAATGAGCATTTCCAGTCACCACTAAATCGTCCCCAATATTTTTTCCATTTAATACATAATTGGTTGGCGCCAAAGTTGCAGGGGTGGTGCCATCATAAATTTTGCTGATCTGGGGAGTCTGGTTAATGGAAACGGTAATTGGCTTAGGAGTGATATCACCGGTAGTTGTCAACGTCCGAGTGATTAAGTTGTAGTTAGCAGCATCATTTCCTATTAAAGATATCCCGTTGATAGCTATGTTTTTCATTACACCTGCGTTTTTATCATCGTAACTAGCACCGGTTGAGGTGAAAGTCACATCATCTGTGCCTTCAATTCCTGTCATTGTAAACTGTGAAGCAGGAACGGTAGCCGTGGCATTGCCATCATAGACTTTGGTAATGATTGGCGTAGCACTTACTGCTAAGGTTACTGGTTTTGCGGTAATATTTCCAGTTGTTGTTAACGAAGTCGCCGCTAGAGAATAATTGTCTTTATCAGCGCCAGCGAGAGCTATTCCGTT
>JAZQRH010000007.1:0-294987 GCA_045629525.1 Pedobacter sp. | reverse complement strand
ACCTCCTTGGCCCACAGAACGACATGGCTACGATCCGACTTGCCTCGCCAATAATATTATTGGCGAGGCCTTTGTGTTTAAGAACAATCAAGGAAACATTACGTGTCTTTTTGCTTTTTATTAAACAATCCTTTGAGCTTGTTCCCGATTTCTGTGGTTGCTTTTTCTACGGCTTTTTTCTTCAAAGTATCCACTTGCTGTTTCGCTTTAGTTTCTAGTTCTGCCTTTTTCTCCGCAACCACCTGATTTACTGCAGTCTTAGCCACATTGACTGCACCACCCTCACCTGCTCCATATTTTAGCTTGATATTAGGTTTTAAGAAAGTTCCCAATACATCGGCATTTACTTTAATAGTTTCGCCGATAGCTACATTTGTACCAATTTTACTGTTTAAGCTGGCTAAGGCTGTATTTGCAGCTTCGTTAGCTTTTGTACCCAGCATAGCTCTTGGTATATTTAATACCAAAGCATAATTCATCGACTGGTCTATACCGTTTGAGCCCTGTATGTTCATGCTTACACCCTTAACTTTGATATCGAAAGGTGCCACCATGAGGCGACCGTTGTCTATTTTAAATTTCGTTTTTAGATCATTAACCTCAATTTTTTTCAACTCTGTTACCCCTAAATTATTAGCGAGTTTGGTTACGGGTTCGAATCCATCTACCACTGCCTGTATAATATTGGCCAAGCCTTCGGCATTTATAGAAGAATAAATAGGCATCATCTTTTCGTCTAAATCAGAGTTGAATTTTAAACTGGTAGAGAAAGTTCCCTTGGTAAATTGAGCAATGGGCGCCAAAAGTTTCACGGTATTAAACGTTTTAAAAGCGGATTGAATATCGATTTTTTCTAAGCCAAAATCCACATCAACCTTAGGTTTTTTAGGATTGACGGTAGCGTAAGTACCGTTCATCCGGACCGTACCCGCCAACATATCTAAACCTAAATTTTTAAAATAAACCGTTCTATCTTTTACCTGCACGGCACCTCTAGCATTGCTAATATCGTAATTATCGTATTTCAGCCTGTTGGCTTTTAAATCCAGATTGAAATTGATGTTTGAAGGCACTTCAAAAACGCTGAGTGGCACTTCCTCTTTGGTCGCATCGGCTGGTGCCACACCGAGCAACTCGTTCGCGTCGATATGATTAGAGTTCACACTGAAATTACCTTCTAACAATTGATTTTTCTTGAATACGTAGTTTAGATAATTGTTGATAGCACCATTAGCTTGGAAATCACTTTTACCAAGTTTAGCACTAAGGTTATTAAGCACAATTTGTCGAGGACTAAAAGTCATTTTTGCACGAGGGATATTAACTGGCAAACTTACGTCTTTACCAGTGTACACAAAATTTGTAGCCTGCATTTGACCCGATGCTTTAAAATCTTGATAAGCACCGCGATCTACCGACGACTTCCTTCCAGCGGCTTGAACATCGGCTAATAGGTTACCAGAGATGGTCATATCTTGTAAAGGAAAGATGGTAGTGAGCTGTTTCAATTCTAAATTTCCCTTTAGGGCCATGTCTATAAAAGGATCGCTAATAGGATTTTTAACCAACAACCTACCATCCAACGGTGCTTTACCAAACTCTAAGTGAAAGGCGGGTATATTAACCACCGTATGGTCCATCACTCCATCTGGATTAGCAATGTTTGCCTTGACCTGAATGTTATTTATCGCTGATGGCAAAGATGGGTACTGAATTTTACCATCGGCAATGGCCAAATTCAAATTAAATGTTGGAATGGTAGTTTCGTTGTAGGTTCCTTTTACGACCCCATCAACACCAAACTTTCCCGTAGCTTGCATATCTTTAAAATTGGCCGCGTAAATTGCAGGAATTAAGGATAAGAAATTTTTTAAGTCCGACTGTTGTGCGTCAAACTTCAAGTCCATCACCATATCAGTTTCATTAGGCATAGCTAAGTAACCCACCGCAGAAAGCACCAATTCGTTCAGTTTAATTTTATTCTCTCCAAAAGTAAATTTCATTTGCTTCATGTCCATTTCCAATGGTAAATCCGCATCCAAGACCACGCTGTTTAAATAGGGAATACCGCCGTATTTAACGGTTAACTTTTTAATATCAGAAAGCGTTTTTAAGGTAAAAATGTCTTGCGTGAAATTTCCCTTACCGCTATGATTTAAATTTTCGGCCTGAAGAAAAAAGTTAAGTGAAGCATCATCGTAAGTAATTTTACCCCGCTCTATTTCATATCGATCTAATGCGACTTTAAATACAGTGCTGGAGGTATCTGTTTTGGCAGCAGTATCGGGTTTCATAATATCCCAATTGGCTTTACCGCTTTTTAATACCCTTGCATAAATATAAGGTTCAACTACATTTATCGCATTGATCTCATAGGTTTCGCCTTTAATAACGCTCATTAAATCGAGGTTTAGTTGCAGTTGTTTAATATTGGCAAGGGTGTCTTTTGCAAAACTATCCACGCCCACTATTGACAAATTATTTAAACGCACACCCATTTTCGGAAAAGAACGAATTAAGGTGAGGTCAAAATCTTTGAATTCTACTTTTGCATTGACCTGATTGTTAATGACTGATTTTACTTTGGCTACAATTTGATCTTTAAATAAATAAGGCACTGCCGCCGCCGCTACAATAAGTACTGCGAGAAAAACAGCGAAAGTAAAGAGAACTCTTTTGATGGTTTGGTTTTTCATAATAACAAAAGTATAATTTTAGTTGGTTGATGATGTGCCCTTTGCAGGTTTATATTTGCAAAATGGCGTTAATTATTTCACAAAATTTGAAAATTAAACCCGACACCAGCGGATACCGGCATGGTGGCTAAGGCCTTCAGGCGTATGAGCTTGGGGCGGGCCGAACAGTTAAATAGTCGCACAAGCTTTGCTTTTCAAAACTGATTTATACAAGTAAGCGAAAGTTAAATTATTACATTTGGACATTAAATTAATAACATGCAAAAATTACTTTTTATTGCGCTTATCACTTTTTCGTTTTGCGTAAATGCCCAAACGCAAAGAAATGAATATTTTAAACTTACACGTGAGGGTTTCAACGAAAAAAATGCATTTGCAAGTACCGCTTTTGTAGAGCAGTTTTTTCGCTTACCTGGAAATAAAGGCTTTGATGCAAGCATTTACCATGTGGAGGAGGTTTTGAAAAAAGCTGGCTATGTAAAAGAAGTAAATGACGAATTTGAAGCACCACTAACCTACCGCATTGAAAAGCGCCCGATGAAGAAGGATGCTTGGGAACCTGTTGATGCGAATATCCAGATAATTGGTGAACAAACGGCGCTGCAAACCTTTAAAAGCAATCGCAACATGATCCCGATCAATTGTATTTCAACGTCAAACGAGGGGGTAACTGCCGAAGTGGTATTTGTAAACAAGGGTACAAAAGAGGATTTAACTGGCTTAGATTTAAAAGGGAAGATTGTTTTTGGCGATGTAGCGACCCAACGTTTAATTGCAATGGCCGCTAAAGCAGGAGCCATTGGCGTTTTAGGACATGCCTTACCTGCCTACAACCAAGCTACTAAGCATGTAACTTCTATTTCTTTTAGTAGCATGTCTGCTGATGCTGGCATTTGGGCCTTGTTTTTATCGTACGCTAGCAAAGAGAGATTGAAAGCGGCTTGTGCAAATGGAAAGGTTACATTAAAAGTGAATATTGCCACCAAAATTTATCCATCAGAAGAGCTGACAATTGTAGCCAACGTAAAAGGTAATATTAAACCTAACGAACGCTTCGTGTATAGCGCACACGTACAAGAACCTGGTGCTAACGACAATGCAACCGGTGTGGGCACTTTAGCAGAAATGGCCAGATTAACTGCAGAACTTGTAAAAAACAATAAGCTAGCGCCACAACGTACTTTAACTTTTTTATGGGGCGATGAAATTACCTCGACCCGCAGATATATTATGGAAGATAGCCTCAGGGCCAAAGGTATTTTATGGGGAATGAGTTTAGACATGGTTGGCGAAGACACTTCAAAAACTGGCGGCACATTTTTATTGGAGAAAATGCCTGATCCATCAGCAATTTGGACCAGAGGAGAAGATAAACACTCCGAATGGGGTGCAGGTAATGTGAAGGAGAAAGATCTCTTTCCGCATTATTTTAATGATTTTGTGTACGACATTCTGAAAGCACAGGGCAAACATGCAAATTGGGTAGTAAAGTTTAATCCGTTTGAAGGCGGAAGCGATCATACTCCCTTTTTAAGAGCTAAAATACCAGGATTGCTCATGTGGCATTTTACAGATGTATTTTATCATACCGATAACGATAGAATTGATAAGGTATCTGCTGCGACCATGAAAAATGTTGGCATAAGCGCTTTAACCGCAGCTTACACACTCACTACAGCAACAGAAAACACAGCAATAGAAACTGTTACTCAGGTTAAAAAACATGCTTTGGTACGACTTAAAACGGAGTTTGAGTTGAGCAAAAAAGCCATTACCGAAGGCAAGTCTGCTGCCGATGAAAAACACATTGTAGCAGTTTGGGGTAAATGGTATATAGATGCATTAGCAACAATCGGTAATTTAGCGGTTGACCCGAAGACGACAAGAGTCGGTTCTGCTATTAAAGTAGCAACTTTAGAGGTTGAGAAAAAAGTGAGCGAATATTTAACTGATTTAGATAGAAAATAAAAAAGACATCAATCTAAAAATGCAAAAGGCCCAACAGGGCCTTTTGCATTTTATAATTTTTTCATCAACTCTTGGGCTTTGTCGTACTGCACAGCGCCGTCCGGAATTTTTTCTAACCAAAACTTAGCGTCTACATTACTACCTGTTTTCAAATAACTCATCGCCAATTCGTAAGCAGCATCGTATTTAAAAATAGATTCACCGTTCGTTAACTCTGCCAATAAAGATCTACCCTTTGCCAGTTCGCTGGTTGCAATTAACGACAGTCCGTAGTAAAAAGACACCAAACTGTTGGTTTGATCTGCTTCATGTAAGCTGGCTAAAATTAGCTTAGCCTCCTCAAATTGTTTATTGTTAAAAAGCACCGCTGCGTTGTCTAAATCAGTTTTTTCTGCACCACGTTCGGTGACACTCATTTCGGGGTTCGAAGCGAATTGTTCGTACAAACTGCCATTCCATGGTGCCCATAACAACAAGCCAATAACTAACACCGCTGCAGCTGCCGAAAGCCAAGTTGTTAAATTTAGCTTTCGCATCTTAGGTTGTACATGCGCTGCGGTAGTAAAGTGCTGGGCCGATAAATCTTTTAACGTTGCCAACAAAGCCGGGTTTTTAATGCCAAGCTTTGTTTGCAAACTCCCGTGAATATCTTGATAATCGGCTAAGTGCTGTCTCAGCTCTTCATCGTGCAACAACAAGTTTTCGAAAGCAACACGTTCCTCGCTTGTTAAATCGCCCTCCACATACTTGGCTGTAAATAAAATTTTGTCCTCAGTCATTATTTCTTCCAATTAATTTAACCAAGCTCGCCATACATTCCGATTTCTTTTTTCTTAAATAACCATACGTAACACCCAACGTTTCCGCTACTTTTTCTTGCGCTTCGCCCTGCATGCTCCATCTAATAATTTCTTTGCAACGCTCACCCAATTTTTCAAAAGCTTTTAAAAACAAAGCCGCCTGTTCTTCCTGCATTTCGAAAGCTTCAGCCTGTGCAAATGTATCCTCGCCAATATGTAATAAACCATCTTCGCTATTTGTTACCGGGGTACTTGCTCTTTTTTTTAATTCGTTGAGCCACTTACGCTTGCAGATAAGCAGCAAAAAAGGCTCAAATGGGCAAGTAAGCTGCAAATTCTTATATTTTGCCTGATTGTAAATATCTATTAAAGCTTCTTGAAAAATGTCCGAAGCATCGTCGGCACTCCCATTATTAAATAGTACAAACGACTTTACTTTTGTAGCACACTTTTTATAGATATCGTTAATTAAACGGACATCATTATTAAGTAAAGCGGTAATATAACGCTGATCTTCATGTATCTTCTTTGTCATTTGCGCCACAGATTTAAGCGAAAATAACATTTCTCACTAAAAATCAAGCAATAAGATGTTTAATGATCCAAAACTTTAAGATGTAGAAAAGCGAATTACTGCACCTAATACCGTCAGTCCCGCTTTCACTTATAGTCCTCGCCCAGCAATTGGGCTGCGGGCTATACCGTTCAATCGGGTTTACGAAACGAGAACCAGCATTAGCCAACTTTTTGCAGCGGGCCCCTCGGCACAAACCCGACAGTAGCGGATACCGGCCTTGTGGCTAAGGCCTGCGCAGTATGAGCAAATGGCGGGGCTTCCCTATCGTTTGGAAGACATCCTTTGCTTTTAAAAAATTCCGAAATAAGGAGGTAACATTTTTCCGTTGGCCTTGATATATCATCAAAACAAGAAGAAGGCGGTTGCCCAAAAGCCAAAAAAGAGTAGGCGAAACTTAAAGCAGAAAATCATGAAAATGCAAACTTTGAAAAATACACTATTTATCATAGCCATGGCGCTAACGTTTACAGCCTTATTTCAAGCTTGTAAAAAAGATAGAAAAGGAAATAGCGCCAACAACGCCAAAGAGTTTACAGCACTTTTTGGCCCAAAGGAACAAAGAAAGCAAATTGACCCTACAAAGGAAAATACGTTTACACTTAGTGGCGGTACCAAAATTAGCATACCCGCCAATACTTTTAAACTAAATGGCAATGCTGTTACCGGCAATGTTGTAATTACAGCAATTGAGTACTTAAAACGCAGCGATGTGGTTTTTGGCGGCACAAACACCAATCACATTAGTGGCATGCCTTTAGAGTCGGATGGGTTTATTTACCTCAATGCAAGTTACAACGGCACACAACTAGACAAAGCTTTAAGTGCTGGAATTAACGTGGCTATACCTACTAAAAACACCCGCCCTACACAGATTTGGGAAGGTGCTTTAGATCCAAACAACGACGAGCAAATGGTGTGGGATGTGCCCGCACAAAATGCAAATGGTATTGGTGTTAAACGCGAGAGTGCTCCAGAAACTGGCTTCTATAATTTCCAGATGGGAAATTTAGGCTGGTACAACTGCGATGTATTTTACAATAGTACTTCTCCAAAAACAACCACTTCGGTAAGTTTGACGAACAACCCGGGCACTTTTGCAAATTTTAGAGGCTTTGATGGTGAAACTTTCGTGCTTTTTTGTGCCAAAGGAAGCAATGTGGTTGCCCAACTTTATACTCCAGATGGCGCCAATACAGTAAAAAGTTACGACAATGTAATGCCTATTGGTGCTCTTGGTAAGTATATCAGTATTTCAATTAAAGATGGTAAATATTATTATGCAGAAATAGAAACTACAATTTCTGCAAACCAAAGTATCAGCTTAACGTTATTAGAAACAACAGAGGCGCAAATTCAGCAAGCCATCACTGCGCTTGATAATTATTAAGTCCCAAACACAATAAAAAATAGCATCCAGTTCGAGCGTTCGTTAATTTTACGACGCTCGATTTGCTATTTACGTTTTCTTTAAGCTTTATAGTGCCAGCCCTAAATATTTCTTATATTTAATTTTATGAAAGGATTAACCACCCTCTTACTCTCTTTTTTTGTTAGCTGTACCGCATTTGCGCAAATTTTACCCGCAGATACCGTTCCTGCAATTATTCACCATAAAACAGAAAATGGTATAACGAAATTTAGCCCAGAGCTGCGCCCTTTGCGAGGCATTGCTGGTGCTCCCGTCCCTTTTTACACGTATTTTTGGGAATTTGGCGATGGTGGTTTTAGCTTTGAAGAAAACCCGTCGCATGTATATACTCGGTTCGATTCGATAATGGTACGCTTGTTTGCTACCAACAATTATGATGATGGTAAACGACCGCCAGCCCGCCCCAAACCAATTGTTAGTCCTGTCCCGAAACCCGGTTCCACTAAACCCGTATTGGCAGCTAACAGCGGTTATAATTTGTTTAAAATGGGCGGCAGCGTAGAAATGAAAACCAATTGCATGCCTAAACCCGGTGATGATATGATGTTGGTAATGGGCTATCGCAATAAAAAAGAAAATGGGCAAGATAACCTGAATGGGACAATTGCTATTTTATACAATGATGTAGAGTTTAGTAACAATAATTTCGAACTGGCTGCTGTTAGGACTTATCACAACGAAAAAAAGACAGACTTAAGACCACTGCTTCAAAACGCGTATAGCCTAAAGAAGGATGCAGCTCCGGTTTATTATGCTTCTGCCAACAAAGCTATTATGTCGCATCGATTTGAAAAAATTCTATTGAAAGATCAAGCCAGTGCGTTTAAAAATCAACAGAGTTGGAAATTTGAAAACCTAAAGCCAAACGAAGAGCGCTTTGTGTTTATGCATTTTAAAACTACGCCAGAAATGCTGAAAGATACCAATGCTGTAGTGCGTATATCGGGCGCTTTTATTCCAGACAATCCATTGGTGGAAACTGAGTTTTTCACCCTCGAACTGCAAATTGTAGCTTCTCACGATCCCAATAAAATGGTATTGCGCAAAAGCAGGATGAATTACCGTTTAACGAGTAAAAATAGAGAACTGACTTATAAAGTACGTTTCCAAAACACAGGCAAAGGTCCTGCAAAAAAAATTGATGTGGGTGTAAATATCTCCGAAGTTTTTGACCCAAAAACCTTGAGAGTAGTAAAAACAAAACCGGAGGTTGTGAACTGCGATTCGGCCTATACCAATCAAAGTTGTCTTAAAACTTTTTTCAGTGCCGACAGTGTTCACTTCGTATTCTCAAACATCTACTTGCCAGGCACGCAGCAACAGGGCGTAAAAGACAGCGACTCTACCCAAGGTTTTGTAGAATATAAAATTAAGTTTAAAGAAAAACCACCTAAATTACCTATCAAAACTGGCGCTGCCATTGTATTTGATAAAAATGAACCCATTTATACTAACCGTGCAGTAGGTCGATTTAAAATGGGGCTCTCGCCAGGTGTTATTGTCGGCTATGGCTTCCCTTTCGAAACCAATAACAACAATTATTTAAACAATAAAAATATTGTATTGGGTGCTAGTTTGTCGCCGTATGCCTCGCACCGTTATTATTGGCAGGCGGAACTCTACCTCAACGACTTTAGGGAAACCACCTACCGTGCGACTATCATCAGCGATCCGAAACGCGACACGGTGATTAATAACGTCTCCTATGTAATAAACGATAAACAGTTGTACAAAACCACTAAAGTTACCACCATAAACGCTGTGCCTTTGCAAATGCGCTATAATGTAAACAAATATGTGGCCACCGGTGTTGGGGCTATGTTTGCTATCGATTTGTATCAGCGAACAGCAAGCGAGTTAAGATATGATTTACAAACTACCAGTGGTGCAGGCGGACCCGTTTTTAGTCAATTAAACCGCGACATGGGCGAACTGAAGGATCGGTTCACTAACTTTAGAACCTCGCTATTTGCGGAAGTGGCGCTTGGCCTAGTGAGAGTTGGTCCATCCATTGGAATTAGATACGTTTTTGACCCTAAAACCAACAATAGCAGAATGGCCACTTACGCCACTTGGAAATTTTAACGAACATGTAATGACTAGACTTTTTCTATACCTTATCGTAGCTGCTTGCTTTTTAGCATGCAACCAGCCTAAAACACCTCAAACTACAACAAAACCAGAGATGGATATTGAGCAGCAAAAGAAGGCAATAGCGTTGAATTTCATTAACGACTATGTGAAAAATGCTAACCAAACCGATGGTGCCTTACCAGCAACGCTTTGGGCAGACTCATCCCTTTATGTTACTGAAGGTTTTAAATCATCCTTGAAAAAATTAATGGACGACGCTTATGCAAAGGACCCGGTAATGGGGCTAGGCGCCGACCCCATTCTAAATGCGCAAGATTACCCGGAAAAAGGCTTTGAATTGGAAACATTCGACCAATCTTCGCACCGCTATATGGTTAAAGGTATTGATTGGCCAGACTTTACACTCACCATTAAACTTGCCCAACAAAAAGGTAAATGGTTAGTTGACGGTTGCGGACTGGTGAATATGCCGCAGATACACTGAGCAAATAATTGTCAGCCTCAACTAATTTTTAAACAAAGGGATAGAAATTTCAATTCTTTATCGTAATATTGCGATATTAAAATATACAACATGGGCGTTTCTAAATCGGAGCACTTTTCTTCATCACATAATGATTTAGCCAACTTAATGAAAGCATTGGCACATCCTGCTCGGATTGCTATTATTGAGCATCTTTTGAGGGTGAAGAAATGCATCTGCAGCGATTTGGTTAATGAATTGCCTTTAGCGCAGCCCACCATCTCTCAGCATCTAAAAGAGTTAAAACAGGTTAACCTTATTCAGGGGAGCATTGAAGGCAATAGCATTTGTTATTGTATTAATCCTAAAGCTTTCGAAATTTTAAAAACGTATTTCACGGACATCACGCAGCAAGCAAATCACACCACTTGTTGCTAAATTTAACTTTATGACCCTAAACGAATTAAAAGCGATTTTACCAACATTGAATGATGTTTCCTTTCAATTAGAAAATGGAACACGCGTACCAGAGCATTTTCATGTTACTGAAGTGGGATTTGTTACCAAAAAATTTATCGATTGCGGCGGTGTTATAAGAACGGAACATAAAGTGAACTTACAATTATGGAACGCAGATGACTTCGAGCATCGTTTGAAGCCAACAAAACTGCTTAACATCATCAAGCTATCCGAAGAGCTATTAGGCATTGAGGACGCTGAGATTGAAGTGGAGTATCAAGAAAATACTATCGGGAAATATGATTTGACATTTAATGATGGTAGCTTTGTCTTGGTAAATAAAACGACAGCATGTTTGGCGGAAGATCAATGTGGCATCCCTCAGAAACCAAAGTTACAAATGGTAAACTTGGCAGGTAACGGCCCTGCAGTTTGCACACCTGGAGGTGGCTGTTGTTAACCATGAAAAAAAACATATTGGTACTTTGCACAGGCAACAGTTGCCGTAGTCAAATTGCTGAGGCATATTTGCGTCTTTTTGCTAAAGAAAAGGCTGAAATATACAGTGCTGGTATAGCTACACACGGTTTAAACCCGGGTGCTGTAGCCACCATGATGGCAGACGGTATTGATATCTCTAAACATACCTCCAACCATGTTGACGAATACTTGAACATTCAGTTCGATTTTATCATCACCGTTTGCGATCACGCTGCAGAGCACTGTCCCACTATTCCATCCAATGCCCAGAGGATCCATCAGAACTTTGCAGATCCAGCAAAGGCGATAGGTTCTACCGCTCAAATTACAGAGAAATTTAGATTAGCGAGGGAAGAAATAAAAGCTTATTGTAAAGCTTTTGTAGACAACAATCTCTAAGTCTTACCAAACCTTTCAGCCAATTTCTCTATTTTAGGGATATTATGGTTTGGAAAAGAATGCTTGTTACGCTTATTATCTCTTTAGCCATGAGCATTTTTGCTTTTGCGCAGGGCGATGACCTTTTATCTAAACTACAAATAGCAAAGGATAATAACGATCTATCTGCATGGATTTATGAGCAATTAGATGCTAAGACTGCACTAAAGGATATCCAAGATGTTTACAAAAATGCTTGGCGCAAACCTCAAAATGCCGACGAACATTACGCCTGGCTAAACCTAATTAACTCTATCGGCTATGCCCAATTGCTTAGTGGCAATATCCTTGCAGCTATTGATAGTTACGAGAGTGCGTTCAGCTATTACAACCAGCATAAGATTTTAAACTACGACATCGTAGAGTACACGCTAAAGCCACTCAGTAACAATTACACTCGCTTAGGCGACTATGAAAAAGCTATTTTTTTACAGCAAAAAGCCATCAATATTCTCGCACAGCAACAGGCTGATGTAAACCAAACCGTGGCCATGTACAGTAACATGGCTATCTCCTATCGTGCTATGGGTGAGCTCGTTTTAGCGGAAGAGACCATTGAAAAAGCCTTAGCTTTAAAGCCCACTGGCACCGCAAATATTATAGCCAACAATGTCTTAGCAGACATTCTTTATGATGCTGGCCGATACACAGAGGCTGAATTTGTGATTTTACAAAATATCAAAAAACAGCGTTCAAACAACGCTGATGCAGCTTTTTGGCTAATGAGTTCTTACGCTACCGCGGGAGCAATAATGCTCGAAAAGAAAAACCATTCGTCGTCAGAAGCTTTTTTCAAAAAATCCATCGCTTTGCTGGAGAAATTTTATCCAACCATTCGCATTAGAGAACGAGCCAATTTATACACGCAACTGAGCAAATCTTTATCGCAGCAACGGAAATTTACAGAAGCAAGGAATTATCTATACAAAACGCTAAAAGCTTTGGGCATAGCCAAGGATGACTATACCATTCGTACTGATAAAATTTTTGGAGATAATAAAGTAGTAGATGGATTTGTACAACTGGCCAAAATAAGTGCTGAACAGCATCAAGACAACAAAGCCCTCGTGTATCTAAATTTCGCGCTACAAGCGGCCGATTTAATTAGAGCAGAATTTACGGCCGATTTAACCAAAGAACGCTTACAAAAATCTATCAAAAATATTATTGAGGATGCCATTTCCCTCAATTATCAGTTATTTCAAAAAACCAAAAACAAGACATATTTAAAAGAGATACTAAACCTAAGCGAGCAAAGCAAAGCAAGAACTTTGGCAGAGCAGATACAACGCAACAGGCTGTCCATTTTGCAAAGCGACAAAAATGATAGCCTTATTATTAAAAGGCAGCGCTTAGAGCGAGCAATTCTATATCAGGAAAAGTTAGCCATAGAGGAACCCAAAGTTGCCGACGCCAAAGCGTTAGCTACTTTTAAGTATGATTTAGCCTTGGTAAATAAAAGCATCGAAAAAAAATATCCGAAGCAAAAAATAGAAGTGGCGAGTAGTGAGATTAAGTTAGAGACCCTCCCGACGCATCATTATGTAGTCTACTTTTTTGGAACGCAACACCTTTACGCGGTAGTGATTAACCAACAGCAAATTCGAAACGTCATTCGTATCCCAAATGCGAAAAAGTTAAATGAAATGCTGAGCAATTACGTGAACACTTATTTCCAAAATGGACCATCAGCTATGCTAAACCACCCCAAAGGGTTTTATAATGCCGCGTATGATGTGTATCGAAATATCGTTTTACCGCTAAAATTAAGCCCTAATACGAAAGTTACGGTTATTCCAGATGGCTTGTTAGGCTATATTTCTTTCGATGGATTGGTGAGCTCGCAGAATTACGTAGAGAATATTGCAAAATGGCCTTTTTTGATTAGAAGCAACAGCATTGATTATGCATTTTCTTTACAAACCTCGCAAACGAGTACAACCAACACAAAACGAGGCAACTTCAGCGGATTGTTCATTTCTCACAGTAAAAATGCGAACACCGCCTTAGTGTCCGTAAATAAAGAAGCCGAGAACATCCAAAAATTTGTAAAGGGAGATTTCTACCTAAACGATGCCGCTAAAGCTAATACATTTGAGCAACTTTTTACGCGTAGCGATGTTTTGCACATTGGTACGCATGCTTATCTTTCAGGAAAAAACGCAGAGCCTACTCTAGATTTTGGAAAAGAAAAGTTCTATTTGTTTGAGCTCTCAGCAAAACGAACGGCCCCGTTGTTGGTACTCTTAAGTGCTTGTAAAACTGCGGACGGTGAACTTTCAAATGGTGAGGGTATCATTAGCTTAGCTCGAGGCTTTAAAGCCGTTGGCACCAACGCTACAATTGCTAGTTTATGGAATGTTAACGATGCTACGGCGGCTAGCATTTCTTCTAACTTCTATCGGTTCTTGGATAAAAATACGACAGCTGCAGAAGCCCTAAGAAAATCGAAATTAGACTGGCTAAATGGCACAAAAAACAATGCTGCGATGCTACTACCTTACTATTGGGATAGTTTAGTGTACGTTGGCGACGACCAATTCTTAAACTTACCCAAACCTATCAACTGGGCTTTTTGGGGGATTATTTTTGGTATAGGCATAGTGATATTCTCACTAGCTACACTTATAAAACAAAGGAAGAAGCACTGAACTTACCTCCCAGCTTTTTTTAAAACTACCACCGCTAAGGATGGCAAGTTAACCGTTAACGATTGTTGTTGCCCTTGGTAAACTATCCCTTCACTCTGAATAGCTTCTAAATTCAGCTGGTTGCTTCCATAAAACACCTCCGAATCGGAGTTAAAAACTTCTATCCATTTTCCTTTTAATGGCACGCCTACACGATATTTTGGGCGGTGCACAGGCGTTAAATTAACGATAACCACCAGCGTATCTTTTGCTTGGCTTGATTTTCTTTGATAAACGTAAATAGAATGGTCGGCGTCATCGGCATCTTGCCACTGAAAACCTTGGTGAGCGAAATTAAAATGATATAAAGCGGGCTCACTGGTGTAAAGGTTATTTAAAGCTTTTACCAAGTTTTTCATGCCTTGATGTGGTGCGTGTTGCAGTAAATCCCATGAAAGCGACTGTGTAAAATCCCACTCACTGGTTTGACCAAACTCGTCTCCCATAAATAACAATTTTGCCCCTGGATGTGTAAACATATAGGCATACAAAGTCCTTAAGTTAGCAAACTTCTGCCATTCATCGCCGGGCATTTTATAAATCATCGGCGACTTTCCGTGTACTACCTCATCGTGCGACAAGGGCAACATAAAATTCTCCGTAAACGCATAAGTCATGCTAAAAGTAAGCTGATGATGATGGTGCTTGCGGGCGATAGGATCGAGTTTAAAATACTTTAAAGTGTCATTCATCCAACCCATCATCCACTTCATTCCAAAGCCTAAACCACCAGCAAACACCGGTCTAGTTACGCCGTCAAAAGTGCTACTCTCTTCAGCAATGGTTTGCACGCCTTTAAAATTACCATAAACAGCCTCGTTCATGTCTTTTAAAAACTGAATAGCACCTAAATTTTCGGTTCCACCGTACTCGTTAGTGCCAAACTCGCCTTCATTTCTACTAAAATCAAAATATAGCATGGAGGCTACCGCATCTACTCTTAAGCCGTCGAAATGGTAACGATCTAACCAAAACATGGCACTGCTAATCAGGAAAGAACGCACCTCCCCTCTATCATAATTAAAAATATAGGATTTCCAATCGGGATGAAAACCCTTACGCATATCTGCATGCTCAAATTGATGCGTGCCATCGAACTTGTATAAGCCATGCGCATCTCCAGGAAAATGAGAAGGTACCCAATCTAAAATTACGGCGATATCGTTTTTATGAAATTCTTCGATCAAGTACATTAAATCTTGCGGCGAGCCGTGGCGGGAACTGGCTGCAAAAAAACCGGTTACTTGATATCCCCAAGATGGGTCATATGGATATTCGGTAATAGGTAAGAACTCTACGTGGGTAAAACCCATCTCTTTTACGTATGGCACTAGGGTTTTTGCAATTTCGCCATAACTCAGCAGCCGTTCTGAATTAGAGGGGTCACGTTGCCACGAACCTAGATGGACTTCGTAGACAGAAATAGGCTGATTTAAAGCATTCTTTTTCTCACGTTTTTTAATCCACAATTTATCTTTCCAAGCATAATCCGTATCCCAAACAATAGATGCAGTACGCGGCGGATGCTCAGCGTGGAGTGCGAAAGGATCTGATTTTTCTACCGCCAGGCCATCAAATCCCGTAACCAGATACTTATAAACCTCTCCTTTTTTAATGTGGGGGATAAATCCTTCCCAAATGCCAGAACTATCCCAACGCTTAAAAAGCGGGTGACTGGTTCTATTCCATGCATTAAAATTGGCCATTACACTAACACTTTGAGCATTGGGTGCCCAAACGGCGAAATAAGCACCGGCTACGCCTTCAACTTCATAAAGTTTTGCGCCTAACTTCTCCTGAAGTTTGAAATGTTTGCCCGTAACAAACAAAAAACAATCGTAATCTGTAAATTCGCTGTACTGCCAAACTGGCGTTTTCAATCTTTCGAGATTTATACCCGTCGATTGTTCAGACTGTTTTTTGATCGCTTTAGCCATTTTATTAAGCCTTAATTATTTGTATCGTGGTGAAGGATCTGTTCACTTTAAATCTCAACCTATTTAATTCATCAACATTAAAACTCGTAACTTCTTTATCATCTACCACTACTTTAGCTACACCGAATGGTAAGCCTACAATTCTGAAATCATATTGCTCGTAATTTGGTAGATATTTTCCTGTAGCATGTTGCCTAATTTGGTAACCTTGGCTGTTAGCAGTAGTTGTAAATTCCTTTTCTAAATAGATGCCTTGTTCATAAGCAAAACTATCGCCGTGGTCTTCGTAAATAAACGAATTTTCTTCTTGGTCATCGTAGTAGATGTTTAGCCAAGCTTCATCAATAGTTTTCTCGCCCACATATTGCATAATTGGGTACTCTGGAATTACCGAACCCGCTTTTATAAATAGTGGCATGCTATCCAAAGGTGCATCGATTACGTATTCTTGCCCGCCGGCTAAAACTTCCCTGCTCCAGTAGTTATACCAATTTCCCTTTGGCAAATACACCCTGCGTGAGTTGGCTCCAGGTTCCAAAACCGGACAAATCAATAATTTGTCGCCAAAAGCAAATTCATCTTGACGGTAATAATTGGTATCAACATCTTGCTCAAGCATTACTAATGGTCGCAAAATCGGTAAACCGTAGTGATGATGCTGCCAGAAAACGCTATAAATATATGGCATGAGCTGGTAACGCAATTCTATAAACTTTCTGTTGATGCTGGTAAAAGGTTCACCGAAACTCCAAGGCTCACGCTCGCCGGTATCGCCAGCCGAGTGAGCTCGCATAAAAGGAGAAAATACACCCAATTGGATCCATCGTGTAAATAATTCGCCATCTGGCTCGCCACTAAAGCCGCCAATATCTGTACCTACAAATGGAACGCCCGAAATAGACATACGTTGGCACTGAATGTTAGCCATCTTTAAGTGTTCCCAAGTGGCTACATTATCTCCGGTCCATACAGACGCATACCGTTGCATACCTGCATAACCTGCTCTAGTGATGGTAAATGGACGTTTGTTTTGCTGTAACTTCTTCAAACCTTCGTAAGTGGAGCGAACCATTTGCATACCGTAAATGTTGTGCGCTTTACGGTGCGAACCTCGGTGCCCCTCGTAATAATGGCGAACATCGTTTGGAAAGGTTCCCGAACCGAACACTGCTGGTTCATTCATATCGTTCCAGAAGCCCGCTACGCCTGCATCTACTAAATCTTTGTACAAACCACCCCACCATACTCTCACTTTTGGATTGGTAAAGTCTGGAAATTGGCAACGCCCTGGCCAAACATGCCCCTCCATAAAGTAGTCGTCCGCTCTGCGACAGAAATAATTGTTCTCCTTGCCTTCCTTAAATACCCAATAATTTTCGTCTACTTTAATACCTGGATCGATCATCACCACAGTTTTCATACCCACCGCGGCTAAATCCTTAATCATCTTTTTAGGATCGGGGAAGTACTTCTTGTTCCAAGTAAAGCAACGATAGCCTTCCATGTAATCGATATCTAAATATATCGCATCGCAGGGGATTTGACGAGATCGGAAACCATCCACTAAGTTACGCACTCTACTTTCTGGATAGTAACTCCAACGGCATTGATGGTAACCAATAGCCCACTTTGGCGGCAGTTGATGCGTACCAGTTAACGATTGATAACGTTGCAACACATCGACCATTTGAGGACCGTGAATATAGTAATATTGAAGTTCGCCTCCATCAGCCCAAAAACTTGTTTTCGAAGCGTCTTCCATCCCAAAATCAAAATACGATTTGAAGGTATTATCGAAAAAGATGCCGTAAGCTTGGCCTTCATTTATACTGGTATAAAATGGTATAGTGCGATAAAGCGGATCTTGATCCCAACCGAATGAATAAGCATCGGTGTTCCAATTTTGAAACTTGCGCCCACGGAGATTAAAGTTGCCAGATTTATCGCCCAAACCGTAAAAATTCTCGGTAGGCAAGCAAGCTTTAGTGGCAAAAACATAATAACCTCCAAAGTCGGCATTTTCTTCCCAGTGCATGCTCGAAGCATCGCTACTGGTTATTTTGCCAGTTGAGTTATCTATAAAGGAAATTAGGAATGTTTTTTTATCTAACTTGCAGGTAATGGTATTGGTAGCCACTAAATAGGCATCTTCTGCTTCACTAAGATTAAACGTGCTTACCTTTTGATCAACCTGCTCAACAGCATAAGAGAAATCGGCTAAAAATGTACCTTTTGGCGCCAAGCGTACACGTATAATTTCGTCGCTTACCACACGTACCTCTACGGCGGCGCTACCATCCGTAAAATAAAATTTGTTCTTATCGCGAGTTACGCTTATAATGGGATTTAAGTATTCCTTTTCAAATGCATCTACACTCGTAACCACTGGGTTATTTAGGTGTTGTACAACTTCTTCTTCATATTGCCCTTTATTGGTAATGTTATTTGATTCTAAATTATTGTTTGGGTAGTCTTGCATGGTATTTTGTTAAGTCACTAATATCTAAAAATTAATAGCTAAATATAGCTTAGCCAAAAAGGCGTAGCGTAAATATATCATTTAATGTAAAAACGGCAACCTTAACCGTTAATTTTCAGTAAAAAAGTTAAATTTAAAAGTTGTAAAATGTAAATAATATCGTTAGAAACAGTACAACAAAATGTTTGTAATACTCAAAACACGGAACCAATAACTCGCAGTATCAAATACTTTACAGCCACTTTAGCTATTATGTAGGTACTTCTACTATTTTTGTGAAACACAGCTAAAGAGGTATGATTTCAATTCAATCTATTTCACATCAATACAAAGACGGGCCGGCCATTGAATTTGTCGACTGGCAAGTGCAAACCAACGAGCAATGGTTATTACTAGGACAGTCGGGCAGCGGCAAAACTACGCTTTTACACATCTTAACTGGTTTACTTGCACCAAAAGAAGGAAAAGTAATGATTAACGACGTTGATTTATACGATCTATCTGCCAAGAAACTCGATGCATTTAGAGGGCAGCACATTGGTATTGTTTTTCAAAAACCGCACCTGATAAAAAGCCTAAATGTTACTGAGAACTTGATGTTGGCGCAGAGCTTCGCTTGTTTAGCTACAGATCAACAGCGGATCACAGAAGTATTGACGTCACTTGATGTTTTGGATAAAAAAGATGCTTATCCTCACCAATTAAGCGGAGGAGAATTACAACGTGTGGCTATTGCTCGTGCTGTGATAAATAAGCCTACGCTTCTCATTGCAGATGAACCCACTGCAAGCTTAGATGATAAAAATGCGGAAGCGGTTTTAGCACTTTTAAGGGAACAATCGGTAATTAACCACGCCACCTTGGTGGTGGCTACCCACGATAAAAGAGTGAAAGATGCCTTTAATTTAACTTATAATTTAGGATGAACCCATTAAACATTAGCTGGAAAAACTTGTGGGCGAAACCACTAAACGCCGCTCTAAATATCCTACTTATTGCGTTTGGAACTGGAATTTTAACCGTACTCCTGCTAGCATCAACGCAGTTAGAAGATAAACTGAATAAAAACAGTAAAGATATTGACCTAGTTGTTGGGGCAAAAGGTAGCCCGCTGCAACTGATTTTAAGCAGCATTTATTACATCGATTTTCCAACAGGCAACATCCCGATGAAGGAAGCCAAACAATTGATGCGAAATCCCTTCGTGAAACGAGCGGTTCCTTTGGCGTTAGGTGATAATTACAACGGTATCCGTATTGTAGGTACCGATAGTAATTACATCAGCCTTTATGGCTTAAAAACACAGAGTGGAAATTTTTGGGAGGGTGATTTGGAAGCCACCATTGGGGCCAATGTAGCTAAAGAACAAAATCTAAAGCTTGGAGATACTTTTTATGGCGGCCATGGTTTAACCGAGATGAAAGATAAGCACGAGGAGCACGCCTACAAAGTGGTTGGAATTTTAGCGCCACAACAAAACGTTACCGATAATTTGATACTCACAAGCATTGCTAGTATCTGGAAAATGCACGGCGATGAGGAGGATGACATGCACGAAGGACATGAACATACTGCTGGCGAAGGGCACGATGAAGACAATGAATTTACTTCTTTGCTCATTCAGTATCGCTCGCCAATGGCCGTAGCTATGTTCCCCCAAATGGTTAATCAAACAACCAAGATGCAAGCCGCTAGTCCGGCGCAAGAAAGCACCCGATTGTTTTCGTTGATAGGTGTTGGTGTAGATACTTTGCAATGGTTTGCCATTTTAATTATGTTTATCGCGACCATCAGCGTATTTGTAAACCTGTACAATTCGTTAAAAGAACGTGCTTATGATTTAGCAGTAATGAGAACGTTAGGAGCTTCGAAAAGTAAAATATTTGCGATAGTGATACTAGAAGGCTTGATTTTAACATTGGTAGGCACTATTATTGGTATTGCTTTAGGACATGGCATTTTACATATTATTGGCGAAAACCAAGAAAGTACCCAAGCCAAATTAAACGGTTTATTATTTATTAAGGAAGAATTTTATTTACTTGCAGCAGGAATTGCAGTGGGGCTTTTAGCATCTATAATTCCAGCTGTACAAGCTTACAGAAGCAATATTTCGAAAATTTTAGCAAAGAATTAACACACACATGAAACGTATAGCATTATTACTTTTATTATTTGTTGGTTTTGGATTAAACAAAGCCAAAGCGCAACACGACCCTAATGATATGATTGTATCAGCCAATTGGGATGTAATTGGAGATATCGAATTTAAAATGGCAAAAGACGATACAGAAATGTACGCCATCTTTAACAACGACATTAAAAAGAGAGCTGGAAAACCTTTTGAACTAGAAGGTTATATCGTGCCCATTAAAGATGGAATGAAACAAACAAAGTTTATGCTTTCTACTTTACCTATTAATCAGTGTTTTTATTGCGGCAAAAACGGGGTGCCTATTATGGTTGAAGTACAATTGAACGAACCGACTAAATTTACCTACAACACCATTAAGGTAAAAGGCATTTTGAAGCTTAGCACTGCCAACGCAATGGATGGCTCGCCAGTTATTTTGGCCGCCGCCAGTGTGATAAAGTAATTGACCAACATGCCGCCCTTAGTTTAGGGGTGTAATAAAAAAGTCCCTAAGTATAATTACCTAGGGACTTTTTAAATATTTAATCAACTATTAGTGACCTTCGTGACCGTCAGCACCGTGAGCGTGACCGTGGCTTAACTCATCAGCAGTTGCTTCTCTTACTGTTAAAATTTTACCAGCAAAAATTAAGTTTTTACCAGCCATTGGGTGGTTTAAATCTACAGATACAATCTCTTCGCCAACTGCAGTTACACCAGCACGAAATTGGTTACCTTGGTTGTCATTCAAAGGAATAACATCACCAACGTTAGGCAATTCTGCACCACCTTCTGTAAACATACTTACTGGCAAATCTACATGAGCACCTGGATCAACTTCGCCGTAACCATCAGCAGCACTAATTTCAAAACTATATTCATCACCAACAGTTAAACCTGCTAAGTGCTCTTCAAATTTTGGCAACATCATACCTACACCGTATAAAAATACTAGTGGGTTTTCTTCATTAGCTTTCTCTACAAAAACTTGGTTACCTTCTGGGGTTGTGGTATGAAGCTCGTAAGTTAACGCAACTACCGTGTTAGAAGTAATTTTCATCTATTTTATTGTTTTTATGTGTTGATGAGACCAAAAAGTATCACCTTATTTAATGTGTTTCAATGCCTCATCAATAGTAGCCACTGGCAACTGACAAGTTTTATTTCGGCAAATATATATTTTTGTTTGCTCGCTTTGCTTATGTTTTAACAAAGGCAGTTTACTTTTTGTTCCTGCTAATGTAATTTTATTAGGGATGTAAAGTTTATCTAACTCTTTCTTAATGTTTTTATAGTCGTTACCCGCAATGGCAATTTCGTTGACACCGTAAACCTCGTTGAGCAATTGTATGCTCCAATTGGAGTAAGCCGAGCCGTAAGCCTGAATGCGTGGAAATACCGCTTTTAGCATAGTTGATGCTTTTGCAGCGTAAACTTCCTCATCAAAAAACAAAGCTAAATATTGTAGATTTTGTGCCATTACCGAATTGGCCGCAGGTATTACATTATCCATTACCTCGTGTTTGCGAGCAATTAAACTTTCGCCGTGGTTAGCCGTGTAGAACAACATTTCGTTATTGGCATCGGCAAAGTGAAGTAACACGTAGTCCGTTAAATCCTTTGCTTCATTTAACCAAGCCTCATTAAAATCAACCTGATATAAAGTGATTAAGGCTTCAATTAACAAAGCATAATCATCTAAAAATGCGTGAATGCTTGCTTTGCCATTTTTATAGTTTCGGTACAAACCCCCATCATCAGTCATCAAGTTGTTGAGGATGAAACTAGAGGTTGCTTTTGCTTTTTCGTAGTAAGCCAAATCATCTAAAGCTACCGCTGCATCGGCAAGGCCTTTAATCATCATTGCATTCCACGCGGTTAAACATTTATCGTCTAAACCTGGTCGCACTCTGCCGGCTCTTACTTCCAATAATTTAGCTTTAGCTGATGAAATTGCCGTAGTAAAGTCCTCCTCATTGATTTGGTACTTTTCCATCAACTCCGCATCAGTTTTGGTACGCCTTAAAATATTGGTGCGTTCTTCCTCCCAATTACCATCGGTGGTAATATTAAAATACTCGGCTAACATCGGGCTGTTGCCCACCACGGTTTCAAAATCAGCTTTGCTCCATACGTAAAATTTCCCCTCTACTCCTTCGCTATCGGCATCTAAAGCCGAATAAAACAAACCATTTGGCGCCGTCATTTCTCTTTCTAGCCAAGTTATGGTTTCTCTAATTACCTCAGCAAAAGACTGATATTTTAAGCACTGGTAAGCCTCTGCGTACAAACTAACCAGTTGCGCATTGTCGTACAACATTTTCTCAAAATGCGGTACGTGCCATTTGTCGTCCACAGCATATCTGGCAAAACCACCTCCAATTTGGTCATAAATACCGCCCATAGCCATCGCTTCCAAAGTGGTCATTGTTGCCATCATTACACTCTCATCCGCCTTTAAATAAGCGTAGCGAAGTAGAAAACTCCAATTGTTGGGCAAGGGAAATTTCGGCGCACGGTTATAACCGCCTTCCGTAATATCAAAATGACGTTTCCAAGGCTCAACAATATCAATTAGTTGCCCTTCGTTAAACTCGATATCGTGATTAGCGCCTTCAATCAGCTCAGCTTGCTGTAAACCCTCAGTTAACCGCTCTGCATATTTTATTGCCTTATTTGGCTCATTTTGCCACAAATTGGCCAAGTTTAGTAACAAATTAACCCAATCCGCTTTGCGAAAATAAGTACCTCCATAAATAGGTCGTTGATCGGGCAAACAAATCGCATTTAAAGGCCAACCTCCGTTTCCGTTCATTAGTTGTACGGCGAGCATATAAATCTGGTCAATATCGGGGCGCTCTTCTCTATCTACTTTTATGCACACAAAGTGCTTGTTCATCACTTCTGCTACCTCTTGGCTTTCGAAGCTTTCGTGCTCCATTACGTGGCACCAGTGGCAAGCCGAATAACCCACGCTCACAATAATTAACTTATTTTCATCCTTAGCTTTTTTTAAGGATGTTTCATTCCACTCATACCACTCAACAGGGTTGTAGGCGTGTTGTAATAAATACGGAGATGAGGCGTGTATGAGGCTATTGGCTTCTTGCATAAATGTAAAGTTAACAGGTTTTACGGTGATGTTCGAAAATTAGTCTGTTTTCTTGCAAAGCTTAAACATTGGCTATAACTTAGCAATCCAAACTAAATTATAAGATGAAAATTACCCATACCGAGATTTATCGTTTCAGTATACCTATGGAACCCTTTGTAATTGCCACCGGCACGATGCATTTCGCTCAAAACGTGTTGATTAAGATTTTTACAGACGAAGGTATTCACGGTACAGGCGAGTGTTCTGCCTTTCCAATGATTGTGGGCGAAACGCAAGAAACCTGCTTAGCAATGGCAAAAGACTTCGCTCAAATTTTAAAAGGTAAAGATCCTCTGGATATTCCAGCTCGTATGGATGACCTTTTAGGTTATGCGGCACATAATCCTACCGTTAAAAGTGCTTTTGATATCGCTTTGTTTGATATTGCTGCAAAAAATGCTGGAGAGCCTTTGTATGAATTTTTAGGCGGAACCAAGCGTACCATTGAAACCGATATGACTTTGGGCATTGGAACTCCAGAAGTAATGGCGGCAAAAGCAGTTGAACACCAAAAAAACGGTTGCCGTATCATTAAAATTAAGTTAGGCAAAAAAGTAAAAGACGATATTGAGCGTGTTGCCGCTATTAGAAAAGCCATAGGCGATGAAATGATTTTACGTTTAGATGCTAATCAAGGTTGGAGTTTTGACGACGCTGTATTTGCCTTAGGCGAATTGGAGAAATACAACATCGAGTTTTGCGAACAGCCTATGCGTACTTGGTTTGATGATAAATTGCCAGAGTTGAATGCTAACTCTCCCATCAAATTAATGGCCGACGAAAGTTGTTACAACCACCACGATGCCAGAAAGCTCATTAATTCGCAAGCAACAACTTTCTTAAACATTAAATTTTCTAAATCTGGCGGAATTTTAGAGGCCCAAAAAATTCACGAAGTGGCTTTACAGCACGGTGTACACTGTATGATTGGCAGTATGTTAGAAAGTAGATTGGCTTTAACCGCTAACCTACATTTTGCGTTAGCTTCCCCAAATGTTGTTTACTTCGACTTAGACACTTGTTTATTGGGCCACTTGGTAGATCCGGTAAAAGGAGGCTTAACTTACGAAGGCTTTATGCTCGACGTACCAGATACCCCAGGTATTGGTGCAGAAGCAGATGAAGAATTTTTGGCAACTTGCGACAAGTGGGTGATTTAAATTGATATCGAAAATTTTACGACTAGGTCTTTTTGGCGTTGGTCTATAAATTGCAGGCGTTGGTCGATAACTCGATTAACGCCTGCAACGTTTTGTGACTATGGGTGTCTTATTACCAAAGAAAACATTTTAACACCAAATATTATGAAACAAAAAATTACATCACTATTAGCTATTGGAACTTTAGCTTTAGTATTGAGCACATCATCAGTTTTTGCTAACAACAATTTAGGTATTGTTACCAGCCACAAAACAGTAAGGGAAGCGTCACAAGCTAAAAAACTTGTGATCTCTGGTAATGTAGAAGTAACAATTGTACAAGATGCTGAAGCCAGCAAACTATACACAAACGATGGAGTGGCAAAAGTAAGAGTGTATGAGGATGCTGGCGTAATTTACGTATCAACAAAGAAAAACCAGGAAACTGCAAAGATTACTATTTACGTGGACAACATTAGTAGAATTGATGTCTCTGGAGAAGCTAAAGTTAACACCAAGAACACCTTAAACGTACAGTACTTACAAGTTATATTGAAAGATAAAGCAAAGGCCAACATCAATGCTATCTCTGAAAGCTTATATACAAAATTAATGAACGAAAGCTCATTAAAATTACAAGGCAAAACAGGTTCGTTTGCAGTTTCTACAAATGAATTAGCGCAATTGAACGCTGATAACTTTAAAGCAAAAACTACCGAAATAGAGAAAAGACACTCAGCAGATTATGCGAAAGTGAACTAAAGTTTAATTGATCAAATAAAAAAGAGCGTAGAAAACCGATACCTACGCTCTTTTTTTGTGCTTTTTTTTTATATTAGAAATGTAACGTTTTTAATTTAAATTTGCGGGTAGATTAATGTTCATCACTCATTTACCTATAAAATCAAACCAACAGGATGAAAAACATAACGGATAGACACGAATATATCCTTAAAAAATTAAAAGAAGACGGGAAAGTAAATATCATAGAGCTTATTGACTTGATGAAAGTTTCTGGAGTAACCATCAGAAAAGATCTAAAGATGCTCGAAGATAAAAATCTGCTTTTCAGAACTCGAGGCGGCGGATCTATCAAAAATCCATACGCGAGTGAACGTAGCATTTACGAAAAGGAGTTAATTAATGCTGAAGAAAAACAACGCATTGCAAAGGCGGCGCTAAAATTAATTAAAAACACAGATTCCATTGCTATTGGCTCTGGCTCTACCGTATTTGAAGTAGCGAGGTTTTTAAACCCCGCAGAACATATCACCGTTATTACTCCGGCTTTAAAAGTTGGCTTGGAGTTAAGCAATAGAAATAACATCGAAGTTTTACAACTTGGTGGTATGATAAGGTCCAACTCTTCATCGGTAGCAGGTAATTTTGCTGAATTAATTCTGGATCAAATATCTTGCGGCATTGTCTTTTTAGGTGTAGACGGAATTGACCTCGATTTTGGTTTTTCAATTACCAACTTATCAGAAGCAGCGCTAGATCAGAAAATGATTGAGGCAGCACAAACTGTGGTTATACTAGCAGACAGCACTAAATTTGATAAACGCGGTTTAGGTAAAGTTTGTACGTTTGAACAAGTAGAATACATCATTACTGATGATAAGGTTGATGATATGGTTGTGCAGCAACTGGAAGAAAAGGGTGTAAAAGTTATTATTACATAACCCTCACACCCTCGTAAATATTTGGAAAGTAGAAGTCTTAAGCTTCTACTTTTTCATTATGTAAATAAGCACCCGTAGCTGCTAATTCTTCTCTAATTAAATTAACATCTAACTGAGAAGGCTTTACGTTATTTCTAATCGCTAATTTAGCTGCTCTACCTGCCGCTTCGCCCATAGCCATACACGGGGCCATTACTCTAATCGCCGACATTGCTTCGTGCGTGGTTGAAATTGAACGCCCAGCCACTAACAAATTCTCCACTTTTTGAGGCACTAAAGTGCGATATGGAATATCATAACTGTCACCACACCAAGTTAATGTACACCCACCGCCTTCGGGATGGTGTATATCTAAAGGATAACTCGCCACCGCGATAGCATCATCGAAACGACGACAAGACAAGATATCATCAGCCGTCATTACATACTGGCCGACAATACGACGAGTTTCCCTAATACCTAGAAATGGGGCCATCTTTGTAAATACCGAATTTTCGAACCCAGGAACATATTCTACCAAATAACGCTGAATTTCTTCCACCTGTTTGCGACCTTCAATTTCACCAAAGGTTAAGCTTTCTGGGTTGGTACCATCTACACCGTTAATACGCGACATATTTACCCAAACCTCGCCTTTGCGCAAGCCTGTAATCAAAATGGTACGCTCTACTGGTAATTTATAACCATTTTCACGAGCTTTCTCCATTACACTACGTAAGCCTACTACAATAAACTGATTGTTTTGTCCAAAATATTCGGCAGGAATAAAGTCAGTTAAGTAGGTACGAGGCTCTTCGGCAATCGACATACGCAACTTATCTGTATCTACACCGCCCATACAAAACATTAAGGTTGGAGGTTGCGCACCACCAACATCATTACCTTGCTCTGTTGGCACACCTGCTTTAAAAGCTACATCGGCATCTCCAGTACAATCTATAATTGTTTTTGCTAAAATTACCTCTCTACCCGATTTACTTTCGATGATTACACCTTTAAGCTCATCGCCCTCTTTAACCACACCTGCGCAGAAAACATACAGCAGTACTTTTACTCCATCTTCTTCCAGCACTTTTAAACCTACGTTTTTCACCGCTTCTGGCTCTACCAACGTTAGGCTCATATGCAACGGGCAAGGTCTGTGTTCCGAAGCACCATCTACCTCTTTTAGCCTGTCAATAAATCTTTGTGGTAAACCTTTAATAATTTGATTGCCTTTTTGACCTAAGAAACCCAAAATCGGCAAGCCAATGGTCATATTGCCACCGACAAAACTTCTGTTGTCAATTAAAGCAACTTTTAAGCCATCCGAAGCAGCCGCTTGAGCGGCAATAATACCCGCTGGGCCCGCACCAACAACCAATACGTCTACTTCCATGCGTACTGGGGTTTCTCTTGCTGGCTCAGAGATTTTTTTAACAGTATCCATCCTTATTATATTTTAATATCTTATTTTAATTTTTAACTGCACCTACAATCATTTCACTCGCTTCGCCCTCTTCCCTTTTAGGCTTTTCTTTTTTTACCATTGTCCATAAAATGACCACCGCAATTGGATGCATAAAAGCCATTGCAACAAAGATGGTATTTGCACCTAAAGAACCCATCATTTGGCCCACAAAATAGTTGAAACATACCGCACCCAAGGCGCCGCAACCGCCAGCAATACCCAAAACAGAAGCTACGTTGTTAACCGGGAAAGCTTCGGCAATAACCACACTTAAAGTAAACAACCAACTTAAACAAGCGGTAGCCACCAATGCAAAAATGGCAATGGTTACAAATGGATTAGGAATTATCGTAGTTAAGCAGCAAAGAGGTGCAAGCACAGCTACGGCGCTCAACATAATTTTTCTGGCCATTAATGGTTTTTTGCCTTTTCTAACCATCGAGTCTGACCAGGCAGAAGTAGCAATCGCACCTAAATCGGCGACCAAGAATGGGATCCAACCAAACATACCAATTTGTGCCAGGGTTAAGCCTGACTCCTCTTGTAAGTAACCTGGTAACCAGAACAAACAAAAATACCAAACTGGGTCGCTTACGAAACGAATAAGTAGGATACCCCAAAGAGATCTAGTTTTCCAAAGCTCAGCCCATTTAAAGGCAACTTGATCCTTTGCTTCTTCTTTCTCTTCTTCGGTTTCAACAGCAAAACCTTTTGGAGGCTCTGTGTAAATCAAGTACCATAGCAACGCTATCACCAAACCAATACCCCCGGCTACTAAAAACACCGTATGAAAATCGAATTTGATGGCTAACCAAGCTACCATTGGTGGTGCAATAATTGCTCCGATAGAACTTCCTGCAATACATAAACTGTTAGCCGTGGCTCTAATCTTACCCGAGAACCAAGTAGTAATTACCTTTAACTGTGCCGGAAAATTTGTGGGTTCGGCAGCACCTAACATCCCTCTAAAAAATAAAAATGGCCCAAAAGTACGCGACAAACCACCACCAAAACAAGCAACAGACCAGCCAATAATGCCGTAAAGCATTACCCTACGCTCGCCAAATTTATCAACCAACCATCCAGAAACTGGATACATTAAGGCGTAAAAAACCGTAAAAACGTTAACCACCATTGCATAGCCATCATCACCTAAATCAAACTCCTTTTTTAACATAGGCTTAAGAATGGAAACAATTTGCCTGTCGTAGTAATTAAATACTATTGCCAAGAAGATTACTGCCACGATGAACCAACGTCTGCGCTCTGGTCTCATTGAAATTCTACTCATCAGATTATTTTGGTTATATTTTTATTTTTCTATCATCGTTTTACGGATAAAGAAACTTGTTATTATTAAGCAGTAGCGTTTAACTTCTCGATGGTAAATTCGCCTTCGTCGTCTAACTGAAAATAGGTTAATGACGAATTATGCTGAACAATTTTTCTATAATTTTTTAAAGGCATACCTAACTTGTGTGCCATATATAAACGGTTGATACCGTTGTGCCCCACTACAATGATGGTTTGATTTTTATGTTTGGTTAGCATTTCGCTGAAAAAAGCATCCACACGAGTTACAACTTGTGCAGCACTTTCGCCCGTACCACCCGCTGGTGTATTTGTTGGATCGCTGCTCCATTTGTCCCATGACTCTGGGTTTTCGGCTACAAATTCTTCCCTCCTTTTGCCTTCCCAATTTCCAAAATCTAGTTCAATTATGCGCTCATCTACCGTAACTAATTCGCTACCCGAAGCAATTTTTGCAGTATCATTTGCCCTTTTTAAGGGAGATGAATAAACCGCATCGATTTTTTTACCTTTTAACTGCTCGGAAACAGCTTTAGCTTGCGATAAACCCTTATCTGTTAAAGGAATATCAGTTCTGCCACAATAACGATTTCCGTCTGCATTAAACTGGGTTTCGCCGTGGCGCAATAAATATACATTAAGCATAAATTTCTTCTTTTGTGATAAAACCTCTCTTTACAAACTCTTGTAAAAACGATCGGTAAAGCTCGTCGTAAGCCAACACTAAATTTGCTTCCGGCTCTACCTCCTTTTCAATTACAGTTAACTGCGCAACCGCATCGATAATGTTGTTAAAGTGCGTTTTCGATGCTGCCAAAATTGCTGCACCCACACCACCAGAAACATATTTCATTTTTACAATTTTCTTATTTAAAACCGAACTGCGGATTTTCAACCAAACATCGCTATTACTAGCGCCGCCTGCGGTGTAAACGATACTTACTTTTTCGCCAGATAGTTCCTCTGCCAATTCGTAAGCGTACCGCTCCAAAAATGCCACGCCTTCCATAGACGCTGCAAAAATTGTATCTTGATCAAGTCCATCGGTACCAAAGCCATAAGCCTGTGGCGCCAAAATTGGAAAACGTTCGCCTTTTTGCAGTAAAGGGTATACAATTTTACCTGTCGGGATGATTTGACCTGCCACTTCGTTGAGCGTAGCCAAGTCTGATTTTTCGAATTGTGTACTCACCCAATCGGCGCCAGTATTACTCGCTCCGCCTGGCATCCAAAAGTTTCCCATTGCGTGGCGGTGACTATAAATTCTTCCCAAAGGATCTATAATCTCGGTTTGCGTAACCCCTTTTAAGACTAAAGTTGTGCCAATGGTGGTATTCCAATCGCCGGGTTTTATAGCACCTGCTGCAATTTGCGACGCACACCCATCTGTTAAACCTACGGTAACTAAAATCTCGGGGTTTAAACCTAAATCATCAGCCAAAGCTTTATTTAAAGAACCGAGAACCGCCCCAGAAGCTAAAACCTCTGGCAACCATTCCTTTTTAACACCAAGCTCATCGCTAATATATGCAGGCCAATTCAAAGCACTCACATCATAACCAGTTTTAAAAGCATTGGTGTAATCTGTTACGCCCCATTTGCAACTTAATTTACCAGTAATGAAATCGGCGGCGTGTATCCATTTTGCCAAACGCGATGCTTTTTCTGGATAAGTTTTGGCGAACCAAACCATTTTTGCCAAACCACTCGACGAGTTAAAACCTCCAAAACCTTTATTGTGATGTGCTTTAAAAGCTTCGATGCAAGTCTTACCTACCTCGTCAGCTCTTTTATCGCTGTACATTAAAGCGTTATGCAAAGGTTGGTTATCCGCATCAAGCGGGATCATAGTACCAGAAGTTGAAGTAACACCTATAGCTTTGATTGCATTGAGGTTGATAGTTCCTTTTAAAGACGTAACCATTTGACGAAGCAGAGCCTCGCAGCAAGCCCACCATTCTAGTGGCGACTGCTCCTCTCTAGAGGAATCGCTAATTTCAAAAACGTTTCCTTCCTCAAAAACTAATTCACCTTGCAAGTCAAGGAGTACAACCCTAATGCCTTGCGTACCCACATCTACCCCTAAAAAATACGCTATCTCACTCATATCCCTCTAAACGAATTTCTCGCAGCTTTCCAAGCTTGATAATTTGCTTGATCTTGTGCTGAATTTAATGGCGATATCGCCTCAATAATTACTCTTTTGATTTGTGGTTTGCCCAAAGCTTCATTACAGATTAAAGCACCACCAATAGCAGATGATTGTCTGAAAGTGTCGCAGATAATTACCTTTTTACCGGTTAAGTTGGCTATCATTTGGCGCAAGGTTCTACTTTGCACACCACCTCCACAAGCTAAAATATAGTCGTTTTGGTGTACGCTAACTTCGTTTAAACAATCGTAGTTTTCTTTAATGCTACAAGCGATATCCCATAAAGTGGCGTAGGCAAAATCGCCACGTTTTAGCAAATGCGAAACCGGTGCATCGAAAATGAAACCGCCACGTAAAATTGGAGATTTCTCGGATGCTACCAAGGAGCCTAAAGAAGCTACACACTGCGATCCATCGGCACCTTTAAGCTCTTCTTCCATCACCTCGTAGGCTTCATTTGGATAGAAAACCTCTTTTAAACGTTGGTAATTTAAACCCGTAACTCCAGCGTTGGTCTCCAACATAAAAGTTCCGGGTTCGATATGCCTACCGGTCCAAGTACGTTGTTGAGCATCGGTTTCATAAGTGTCGGTGATTTTGATAATTGGAGTGGTAGTACCAGAAACCACTACAACATCATTTGCAATGGGTTGCGTACTTTTTGCTGCCAATTGTGTATCGGCGCCGCCAACCACAACTACAGCTTCTTTACTTAATCCAAAATCGTCAGCTATGCTCGCCTTAACTTTACCTAAAATTGTACCTGAAGCAACTAAGGGAGGTAAGACTTTTTGATCGAGCTTAAAAACATCGCATAACTGAGTAGCCCATTGTTGAGCGTTAACATCGTACCACAAAGTTTCTGATGCATGTGAATGCTCAAAATGCGGAACGCCACTAAACATATATTCTACCCAGTCGCTAATGCTTTGAACTAAACCAAATATATGCGCTATTTCGGGTCTCCGTTGTTGGATACCCACCACCTTCAAGGCTGAAAATAACGAGGTAGGATAACGACCGCTTAATTGATATATCATATCTTTATCAGTCATTATATGATCCCATTCTCGGCCTCGGTGATCTATGTTTGGTAAGCCTATTTGAGCATTACCATTAATATCTGTTAAAACAATACCCTCTCTTTGACTACTTGCGGTTATCGCAATTATTTCAACAATTTGCTGTGTCAAAATTTCTGCGCTCATCTCTTTTATTTGTTTCCACAAAAAAGAAGGCTCAAAATAGAGTGCATCTGGATATAAGGTATCTTTGTGATAAACTACATCTTGAGTGCGTACGCCCAACAATTCGCCCTCAGGTGTAATTACGGCAACACGAGCATTACCGGTACCAATATCAACAACCAAATATGCTTGCTTCATTTTTCTATAATTGAGTTACTACTGTAGCCTCTTTCCAGGCTGCCAACTGTCTATTTAAAATCTCTACGTGATGGTCTTCTACTTCGAAGGTGGCGCCTGCCGTGTGCGGCGTAGCCAACACATTTGGCGCTGTAATTAACTTATAATCTAATTCGTCTGGTGGCTCATGGTCAAATACATCCAATATTGCACCTGCAATTTTGTTGTTGGTTACCACATCAATCAACGCATCTCTGTCTACCACACTTGCTCTTGCTGTATTGATGAAAATCGCATCTTTCTGCATGCTGTTCATTAGGTCTGAGTTAATCATACCGATTGTGTGTTTATTTACAGGCAGGTGAATAGAAATGATATCGCAAGTGGCAAACAAATTCTCTAAAGAAGTTTTTTCGTAAGCTTGGTCATATTGCTCCACGAAAGGATCATAAAACTTTATTGGACAAGGATAAGGTTTAAGCATTTCGGCCACGCGTTGACCCACTGCCCCAAAACCCACCATACCAACAGTTTTGTTGGCTAATTCGTTTCCTTTAAATTGCAAATATGAAGTGTGCGCACCTTCGCCCCAGTTTTTAGCCACAAGCCACTCTCTGCTTGGGATAACCTTGCGGAGTAGACTAATCACAGTAGCAATCCACATTTCGGCAACAGCCTGGGCATTACGAGCTGGCGTATGAAATACTGCGATACCTAGCTCTCTAGCCTTTTCAACCGCTACATTAGAGGGAGTACCTCTACAAACGCCTATAAAACGTAAATTAGTAAAGCTTGTAATTACCTTTTCCGTTACATGATCATGCTCTGTTATCAAAGCATCAGCTTTGGTATTGGCTAACAGTTGAATTAATTCCTCTTCATTGTATGCTCTACCTAATTTTTTCCACGGCTCGTAAACTACCTCACCAATATTCTCTTCCACAAACTTTCTCCCTTTATCATTGTAAGGAGCTGTAATTAGTACTTTCATATATTAATATTACAATCTTATTTTCTTTAAATCAATTTCTCTTTAACCAGATTTGCAGTTAAAGGCAACCTTATAAAATGTGCCAATACAGCACTACACACATACAACAAGGCTAACAACCAAGCCATTCCTTCGGTACCAAGTAAACCAATGAATAGACCTACTAAAGCTGGCCCGACAAATACAGACAGACCCGCACCTAAATTAAGCACTGACATCGCAGCGCCTTTATCTTTGTTAACTAATGAAGGCACCAGTGCAGAAAGCGGCACGTATCCGGCCAACAGAGCTCCCCAAGCAACCCCACATGCCATCACTGCCCAGTAGCTTCCGTCAAAGAATTGTGGCGAATAATAAAACAGCAAGGTTGTTATTGCACAACCCATTCCCCCAAACCATTTAACAGTATTTCTCCACCCAATACTGTCGCCCACAAATCCAAAAATTAAGTTAAAAGCAATATTGGCAATAAAAATTGTCCCCCAAATTTGCAGCCACTCTACTGTACTTAAACCGTGCGCCGCCATATAAGTAGGTAAGAAAACTGGAAACGCAAACTGAGCAGTTGTGTTAATGATACGAACGATACCTCCTAAAAGCACTTTAGGTTCTTCTTTCATGATGGCTAAGCCTTTGATTAACTCCTCCTTCTTAGTATTGTTTGTATTGACTTCGAATTGATCTTTATTTAATACCAAAGCCAAAACAGCCCCCAAAACCACCCAGATAATAGAACTCCATAAAGTATTAAAATAGCCTAATCCGCTGATGGCCCATGACGAATAATAAGCACCAAAAACATTTAAACCACCAGTAAACACAAACCAAAACCAACCTACTGCAGCGCCTAACCTTTGTTTTGGACTACGATAGGTAATCCACACCAGAAATGAATAAGCGAATAACGGATAGCCAAAGCCTCGTACAGCATACGTAAAAAGCATAGAATAGAGTTCAAGTTGAGGTAGTGCAAAACCTACAAATCCTATTGTACCCAAAATGTATAACAAAACGCCCAGTAACATTATTTTTCGAGGTCCGTAGCTTTCGGTAAGCACGCCAGAAAACCATGAAGAAATTGCAATGGTCACGCCATAAGCTGTAAAAAGCAAAGCAGATTTTTCGACGGTGAAACCTCGTTCCAACAAGTACGGACTTAACCATCCCTGCTCCACACCATCTCCCATCATGAAAATTAAAATACCTAAGTAACCCCAAGCCAAATTACGAGGGATACCAACGCGGTCTAAAAGCGATTTCGAAGTTTCGTTCAATGTCAACGGTTTAAAGTTTAGGTTTATAATTATTGGTTATTCAAATAAACAAAATTTAAAATTAAAATAAAACAAAATTTAAGAAAATTTAAGCTATTTAAAGATAAAAGAAATATCCTCACAGGATATAAACTTATATTTTACTTATTTACAGCGAAATATCGCATCCACCTCTGGTCATCAAAAAGTTTCACACAGTAGGCATTTCCGAGATATATCGCTAAAAAATGCGCTCCTAACTATCAGGATTGTGTTGACGAAATTCTAATAAATTTCCTTTACATTTCATTTTGTTTTCATTACTTTCACAAAAAGAAAGTTAAAAACCAAATAAAACACTGAATGAGTACAATAAAAAGAGAGGAAATACTCTCCGGGCTTTCTAGGCGGAATTTCGTCATTGCAACCACCGTTGTTGGGATGGGGATTACTATGTTTGGGTGTAAAAAGGCTGACCAGAAGCCTTCTGACGATAACAACCCTGCGCCGGCACATCCTGCTTTTAAAGTCACTGACCTATCTATTCCAAGCAAAGTGACCTTTATTAAGGGTGCTAGCCACACATTCATGGGAAGCGGCTTCGCTGTTGGAGACAAAATCACATTTGTTTCAGCGGTGAGCTCCGCCATTGTGTTTACATTAACTGTGGATAGCATCACTTCCACCTCTTGCACATTTTTGGTACCCTTAGATTTTAGTTCGGCGCTTTACAGAATGACCGTCTCTAGAGGCAGCCAAACTTTGTCTTTAGGGAGTAGCACCATTCAAGTGCTTTTCAGGGAAGTTCCGGACTTGAGCGGTAAAAATGTCAAAGGAACGGTATATGCTGGCGCTACGCCTTTAGCAAACGTGATGGTATCAGACGGAGAGGAGGTAACAACTACCGACCAAGATGGCGTATACTACTTAGCATCAAAAAAGACGAAATCTTTTGTATTCATCTCCATTCCGTCTGGGTATGAAGTTACACTGAAAAATAGTATACTCCCTCAGTTTTATAAAAATTTTGAAAGCAACAATATCAATATCATTGAAAGTATTGACTTTGAGCTAACGCCAGTAAATAACGATAAACATATTATGCTGGCACTGGGCGACATGCATCTTGCTGGTAGAAATGACGATGTGGACCAATTTAAAACCGGTTTTTTGGTTGATGCCAAAGCGTCCATCTCTAAATATAAGAACGAGGGATATAAGGTTTATGGACTTACGCTAGGCGATATGAGTTGGGAAACGTATTGGTATGCGAACAATTTTGGATTATCGAATTATTTAGAAACCATGAAACCAATTGATATTCCAATTTTTCACACCATGGGTAATCATGATAATGACCCCTACATAGCTGAAGATTGGAGTGCAGAGCATCAGTTTAGAGGTAATTTAGGCCCTACCTATTATTCATTTAATATTGGAAAGATACACTATATCGTATTAGACGATATTGAATACATTAACACTGGAGGAGCATCTGGCACCTCCGGGTCAAGAAATTACAACGGGGTAGTTGTAGCCGACCAACTAGCTTGGTTACAAAAAGATTTAGCCACCATTACAGACAAAAACATTACCATTGTGGTTGCAATGCACATAAACTTAAATAGCAATCCTACTTTAAGCGGGCAAAACGAAACCGCTAGTTTGAGGCTAACGGGTGCTAGCAATTTCATCAATATGTTTTCTTCATTTAACGATGTGCATGTGATTACAGGGCACACGCATTACTCATTTAATTACCAAAATACGGCGAAATTAATGGAGCATAATACCACTGCAATTTGCGCAACTTGGTGGTGGACTGGCAGAAGTGGTTATGCAAACAACCAAATCAGTAAAGACGGAACGCCGGGAGGATACGAAATATGGAAATTCAACAACAGAGATTATCAGTGGCGTTATAAATCTATTGGATACGATGAAAATTATCAGTTTCGAGCCTATGATTTAAATAGATGTCAGATTTCTGCAGGTAAATACGCACCAAAAGCCAACGCTACATTTGCGGCAAAAGTAGCTGGCTTCGCCGCTCCTTATGACATTGCAAGTACGGCAAATGAAATTTTAGTAAACGTTTGGAACTACGATAAACAGTGGACTGTAGAGGTACTAGAGAATGGCATACCACTCACGGTCTCCAGAGTTAGAACCAAAGATCCATTGCACATTATCTCTTACGAAATGTTGAGATTGAATGTTAATACGGACCCTACGGACGATTTTGTAAGCAACCTAAATGCACACTTCTTTAAAGCTAAAGCAAACAGCGCTACTTCAACAATTACAATTAAAGTAACGGATAGATTTGGAAATATTTACAGCGAAACAATGACAAGGCCTAAAGAATTGACCACATCGATGAGATAACAAAAAGGTTCTGAATGAATATATTCAGAACCTTTTTTATTTTTCGCCTGCTTTGTTTTAAACTTTCTTTTCACAGGCAAAGTGATACAGAGATTTTAATATGCTTAGTGGTTTTATATTTCGATATCGGCGTACATAAAATAATGATCGCTTGGATATACACCATTCTTTTGATCTGTGATTACTACTGCCTTTTTCGCCTTAAGCGGACCTTTAGTAAAGATATAATCTATCCTGTGCCCCTTTTTATTCTTAACCTTCTCAAAAGTATCTCCCAAAAAGCCGTGGCCCGTAGCTCCATCAAATTCAGTTCCATTAACCGCCAAATAAGCATCGGTAAAATTACCTTCTTTAACTACTTTTATGGGTTCACTTGTTGGGCTTGCATTAAAATCTCCCGTTAAAATCTCAGGGAAATCTGCCTTATACTGTTTAGAATCTGCCACAATCATTTGCGCCTGTTTAACTTTTGTCTCGGTGGTTTTTGTAGTCAAATGCGTGTTCAAAAATCTAAAGTCTTTTCCCGTCACTAAATCTCTCAAAATAGCATAATTTACGTGCCTGGCTCGGTAGGTTCCCCATGATTCGCTACCCGCCACATGAGGCGTTTCCGACAACCAATAGTTGCCCACAGAAAGCAATTCGAAGCGGGATTTCCTTATTAAAAGAGGATTTTTAGCAATACCTGCATATTCTGTAACTCCTGCCATCTCGGGACCGTCATATCCCAGAAAATAATAATCTTTGAATTCTTTCCTCAAATCAATGTTTTGACGAAAGAAAACTTCCTGAAATCCTACAATATCAGGTTGGTATTTTTTAATCACATTGATACAGTACTCTCTACGGTCTCTCCACCCCAATTTCTTTACGTCATCTTCTGGTAAATCAACCCTGATATTAGCCGTCATCACTCTAAAAGAATTGGCTTTGGGATAAAATTGTTCTGCACTCGCTAAAGCCTCAAAAGATACCGCTGGCAATACAGAAAGCAATGCTGCCCCTTTCAAAAATTTTCTTCTTCCGTTCATACGCTTATGGTCTATTTATTCACTAATTCTACGATTGGCTTACCGACATTGCCGTTGGGCGCCTGAATTTTCAACAGATTTGCTATTGTAATTGCGATATCATTTTGGTAATAAACTTTGTTAGTTGCACCTTGCTTAACACCCCATCCCATAAATAGCAGTGGAATATGGGTATCATAAGGGTTCCAAACACCGTGGGTAGTACCAGAGCGTTTACTGGCTTCAAAAACACCAGCATTAGGCACCATTAATACATGACCAGTACGCTTTCTGTTATTACCGTTAATAATCATAGATTTTAATGGCTCAGGAACGGCCAAAGCGCCGACATTGTCAACATCCACCGCAAAAGAAATATCCTCGTGCTGTTCTAAATATTCAATAGCCGCAGCTTTAACTCTTGCTAAATCTAAATTGCCCAACTTGTCCATCTTAAAGTACACGCTATAGTTTGCGGTAGTAGCAACCAACCCTTTAGTATTAAACTTTTTTTCTAGAAAGTCATTTAATCCCTTTCTTAGTTTCGATGTTACTAGATTGTTATTAGGCATTTTGTTTTCCGTCAAAAAATCCAACGAATGCGCTGCTCCGTGATCCGCTGTTAAGAATACGGTATAGTTGTCTTTGCCATATTGCCCATCCAGATATTTTAAAAACTCCCCTAGAGACTTGTCTAAGCGTAAGTAAACGTCTTCTATCTCAATAGAGTTTGATCCAAATTTATGACCGGCATAGTCGGTAGAAGCGATGTTTACCGTTAAAAAGTCTGTCTCAGTACCTTTGCCTAATTTATACCCCTCAATTGCTGCCTTTGCAAAGCTTAAAGTTAGTTCGTTGCCAAAGGGCGTAGGCCTGATGGCTGACTTATCTGCTTTAAAAATCTTGGCCATAGGATAAGGAAATGTTGGCGTAGCGTGAACTTTGAAAACACCTTCCCATGGTGCATTATCTCGAGAACTTTGTTTATAAGTGCTAATAGGATATAATGTGTTCCAATCTTTTGACATCAGCTTTGCTGGCTCCTTTCGGTCATTAAAGCGTTTTACCCAAGCTGGCAACTCTTTAAAATAATAAGTGCTACTGATAAATTTCTCTGAACTGTCATCATACCAAAATGCGCCGTCTGCCGTATGCCCAGAAGGTAAAATGGCTGCTCTATCTTTCAATGAAACTCCTACTACCTTAGAACGAAAGTTCGTTGCCAACTTCAACTCGTCTGCAATGGTATTGACCAATAAATTTTTGGGAGACATTTGTCCACCATCTCCATCATCGTCCTTAACTTTAGAATTTTCGATCCCTAAAGAACTTACAGATGTATCACCTACGCAATACACCTTTTTTGCTGTGTAACGTTCTACCCAAGAATTGCCGGTAATGCCATGTATTGCAGGTACCGAACCTGTAAAAATAGTGGCATGCCCAACAGCAGTTTTCGATGGTGTGTGGTTGATGTACGTATTCTCTACCGAAAACCCTTGCGTTTGCAGTCTTTTAAACCCGTCCGCTCCGTATCTGTCCTTAAATCTATATAAATAATCCCATCGCATTTGGTCTACTACAATACCTACTACCAGCTTTGGCTTAGCGGCCTTTTCTTGAGCATTTGCAAGCGTTAGTGTGAGTAGTATTGTTAAAAACGAAAGGGAAAGTCTCTTCATCATTATATGTGTTTTTATTTGTTTAGTTTAAAAAATTTAGCCTTGCTGCTTTTCTTAGGAATTAATTCTTGGATTGCCTCGAAAGCCTCCTCAGCTCGGTCGGTTAAAATGATATCCGCCCCTCTGTTTAGCACTTCTTTATACCCCTTTTTGCGCAACCCCTTATCTTTTATTTTATCGACATTTTTTGCAGTGTATACAAAAGTCATTACATTTCTTCTGCGCAACTCGTCATAAAACTCTGGCTCTTTAGGCCCACTTAAATAGGCTACCATATTTCCCCAAGGGATGTTGGTATCTTCGAATGCTTTTAATCTTTCCTTGTTGAGGATAAAGGCTTCAAACATCAAGCTTTTATCTTTTTGATGATAAAAAAGTGCATCTTCTGGGGTATATGCGGATATAAGCACATGATCTTGCGCATTGGTCTTCTTGATAATCTCATAAAGCATTTCACGAGGTACATCTTTCTTATCAATCATTAAAATGGTTTTACCTTTTGCCCAATTCAGTACCTCTTCCAAAGTGTGAACCCCAAATTCAGTAGGTAAGCCTTTCTTATCTTTAAGCTTTAGCTTTTTTATCTCATCCCAAGTATAATCCGAAAGTTTCCCAGCGCCTGTGGTTGTCCTGTCTAAGGTTGCGTCATGCAATACTACGGCGACACTATCTTTGGTAAGCCGCGGATCTATCTCGAAAAAAGCAGGCATTTTGGTCAATATATAGTCCAAACCAGCGATAGAATTTTCAGGAAATAAATTTTGTGCACCACCACGATGGCCACAAATCAAAGGAATACGATCTGGAGTATACTTAAAAAATTCTTTCAGATCCTTATTAGATTTAATATTTAAGTAATGCTTTGCGGTTTGCTGGGTATAAGCGGCATTTGCAGTGAATAATAAGTACGCGAAAAGCGCCTTGCAAACCATACAATTCTTAAAAAACTTCATAATTCTTAGTATTCTTATCAAAGTTGACAAATTATTTTACTCTAAACTTTGCCCATAACGGATAATGATCGGAAATTACATCTGTAACTTCATCTTGTATTATATCTGCTTCCGTCAGACTTTTCGCCAAAACAGGATTTACCCACATATAATCTATTCTCCTTAAAAACGACTTTTTAGTGATATTGCTTTTTACAGGCACACTGTGCTTAAAAGATTTATACAAATGATGATAAGCATCAACAAAACCTGCCGCAGCCATTTTATCGGTTACCGTGTAATCAAGTTTTCCATTATCTAAATTATTGCGATAAATGGTCCGATTTTTTACAATTGGAGTCCCGCTTTTCGGCTCTAGCCGCCCCTCTAATCGCGACATAGATTTTAGCAGTTCTTCTGAATAATTAGTGCTATCAAATTTTGCAAACGAATTAAAATCTCCAGCAACCATTACCGGTGCACCCTTAGGCAAGCTATTAATAGTAGATAAAATAACTTCTACATCTTGTCTTCTATCTTCTACCGTAAACGGAGCTAAGTGGGTAACAATAAAATGAATTCCTTTAATTTTAGCGTGTAACAAACTATGCCACATTCCATCGTTAACTTTTTTCACTTCGTTAAGGGGAAAACGAGAGGTTATAGCTAAAGGATGCGTTACGTCATAGCCCCCCTCGCGGCTAATTATGTCAAAATATTGATGACCGTATTGGCTGGCAAACTGTTGCAAGTCTGCGATGGTGTAACCAATTAGTTCTTGATACAAAATCACATCTGGCGAAAGCTGTTTAACCCAATCCAAGTATTTAATTTTACTAGTGCTATCTGTAGTAAAACCATGCATGGAGTTATAACTTAAAACCTTAAGTACTTTATCACTTTTTTGAGCCATTACTGGCTTAACACAAAAAATTAAGCTCCACGAAAATAGCAGTAACCCAAGTTTCTTCATCTATTAATTCTTTAACGGTAAAGTGAGGTTGCTGTCATGATCCTCTTCAGCAATAACTTTTGATTTTTCAGGAATAAACGTTCTAGTGGTTAAAGTGCGTGCATCTTGGTCAAACTTCATCAGTCTTAAAGCACCACCGCCTCCATTTCTATCCTTTTCAGAAAAAGGTTGCTTTCTACGACCTTGAAAATCTGTTAACAAAATCTTTATGGATCTACCTTCAAACTTAATTTCTTTGTAAGCTTCGCCGCTTATATGCCCGCAAAGCATCAAAAATACATTCGGATAATGCTTAAATTTTTGTACAATCTGTCTGCCTTGTTTGGTAAAACTCCCCTCTTTAGGATTATTTCCTGTATTCGGAACGAATTTACTAGTACTTGTACTATCTGGTTTAAGCATACTATGACTTACAATTATTGCCTTTCTATCTGCGTATTTAGTCAATACCTCGCCGCCCCAGTTATGCATTTCTTCTTGCAATGCGGCGTCATATTGTTCTGCCCTTCCTGGATCGTTAAAGACTAGATAAAGAGCAATAAATTTCTCACCATTAGCCTCAAACAAATCATAGTGACTTCGACTAGAGGCTTCATCTTTGTAAGAACCTCCGTAGTAGTTTCTACCTTTAAAATGATCTCTGCCAAAATATTTCCTATAACCATCCAATGTACCATTAGGATCGCCATTAGGTCTTACGTCGTGATTACCGACAGCTACCCCATACGGGATCCCGTGAGGTAAACCTGGACGTGGCTTTTCTAAACGATACATCGCATCCTTTGCTCGCTCCCATTCAATTGGTGTATTATCACCATGATCGGTAATATCCCCAACATGCACTACATATGCTATCTGTTCCTTCTCGGCATTGGCAGTTATCCAATCAATTTGATTGTAAAACATCTCCATATTGCCACCATGCTTCTCGGCCGTGTAATATTGTGTATCGCCTAAAACCGCAATTTGAAAATATCGGGTTTTTACATTTGTTGATACGGGAATTGCATTTTTTGCAAAAAATAAATGGTTTAGGCCGAAGGCTAAAACCGCTACTAACGTGAGAAAGAAAAGAAGGAGCTTTTTACTTTCAGACACATAAGGAATAGTGAGGTTTCTTAACATAACAAAATTTATAAAAGGTGTCTATTGAAATTAGACACCTTTTACTCAAAAATAGTTTAATTCTGATAAACAGCTATATCATCCACAAACAATCTAGAAGCCGACGCATCTTTACTAATTTTAAACCGAACTGGCCCTTTAATATCCAGAATATACTCTTTAACATATTTAGTAGTTGGATTGGTTACCGGAAGCGGACTTTCTAGAGCCGTCCAAGTATTTCCAGAGTCTTGAGAATATTCGACTGTTACAATAATAGGCATTGTGGTATCGGCTGTAGGCACTGCTGCTCCATATATGAATGAGAATTTAGATGCCCCATATGGAAGATTAAAGTTCATTGCAACACCAGTTGCCACGGCATTACGCAACATTAACGACCAAGTTCCGTTCTTATTTATAACATTGGTAGAGCTTAGTGTATACATATTTGGCATTAACCATTGCCCACTAGCATAGGTTTCAGTTCCGTCTCCAGTGGTATAACCTCCTTTACGAGCCCCTACAGGTACTTCCCATCCCTCTGGGAAATTTAAGTAAAGCTGATCTGGCCTATACGGTTCCAATGATTGTCCAACAAAGTCTGCATTACTCCTTAACCAAAACGTAGGATTGTTTGATGCATTAAACAACGCCATACCTGTATAGTCTCCTAAACCTGGTACTGGTTCAGCTGCGAAGCTTGCAGTAGCTTCTGTATGCATCAATATCGTATTTGCCCAATCACTTAATGGCCAATCTCCGGCAAAGGTTTGACCAACGGACATATTTTCAACCACCGCCGACTTTAAGCTAACTAGCGTACTTTCATAAATAGCCATGTTGTTGGTAATGGTTGTAAAAGTGGTTGCAACCGTATTTATTTTCTGTTCATGGTTACTAGAGATTTTAGCAACAGCCCCTGCGGGTAAATTAGTGATTTGAAGTATTCCATCTTTACGCTCTAGCGTTGCCCCATTAACAGTTACCACGATAGAGTCTCCCGCAACATATTGAGAAGCTTCGTTCCCTAAATTTAATGCTATGCCTCTCAATTGCTTACGCCTATAGCTCTGCATAATCACTAAGCCTGCTGGTGCATTACCATTTACAGGGTCTGAGATCACAATTCCACAGATACTATTTGCACCCATCATATTTTCACTCTTTAGCACCAAAGGTGTTTCGGCAAACATTTCCTTAATATCTGCTAAAGAAATAAGTGGGCTCGGTTTTCCTGTTATTTTTTCCTCTTTCTTGCAAGAGTTAAAGCTCATCATGCTCGCAAGCACTAGAAAAATTATTAAAGTCTTTTTCATTTGTTTAAATCTTAAGATCTACTACGGTTTTTGCCACCAAACAACTGATTTTAAATCATCTGGCCCTTGAATTGCAAGCGCAGCATCATAATTCACAACGTTGGTTGCTTGTATAGAAATTGGATAATATAATCGCGTTGGCATAATACCATCGTTACGTAAACCTGGGCCGGCAGGTAAGGCTGGGAAACCAGTGCGTCTGTATTCTATCCAAGCTTGCATATCCGTATAGAAAAGTGCTAAATACTTTTGCCAGTGAATACGCTCCATTTTTTGATCTTGCAAGGCATTATCGTCCCATTTAACTATGGCACCATTTAAATAATTGCCCACACTTCTTCCCCATAGCGTTATCCTGGCTGTCACACCTGCGTCGTAACAAACTTTTGCCGTTTTAGATGTTATCCATCCTTTTATTGCAGCCTCTGCCAACATAAATTGAACTTCAGCATAGTTGAGCATATTACCTAGTAACGGCTCAGTTCTTAAATATTGAAGGTTCGACTTAGGAGCAGGCGTTTGACCATTTAAATATCCACTCGGAATACCTTCATAAATTCCTTCAAATTGAGTGACCCATCTACTAAGGCAAGGATCTGCTGTTTGATCTAAATAATCAACAAAGAAACTACATGCCTTAGGATAACGCCAATCCGAATCTTGCATATTAGCAAACGGAGAATTGTAAGCCCCCACTCCTGTCCATCTTAAAATAGCAGATTCTTCATTTGTATTTATTAGAGGATAATTAGCTGGATTTACATCAACCATTTCCTTAATCTTTGCTATGGCTTCTGGAGCAACTTCTGCCTTGCCGGAAACTCTTAATAGCAACCTTAAGTATAATGAGTTTCCGAACTTACGCCACATGAGAACATTACCTTTGTAAACCGGATCGGAATTAGAACTAATATTTTTCGTTATTCCTTTTAGTAAAAGATTGGCTTCCTCTAACTTGGCAAACATATCCGCATAGATATCTTTTTGTAAATCAAATTTAGGAGCATAGATACCTTCTTTACCTCTGTTAGCTTCGGAATAGGGAGTGTCTCCGTAAGTATCCGTAATGATAGAATGCACCCAAGTTTGGCATATTAAGGAAATTCCCATGTAAGCTTTACTTTTACTTTCATCGGCGGTCATTAAAGCCTCATCTTGTGCAAACTTGTAAATATCTTTGAAATTGGTTAGTTGTGCATACCAGCCATTCCAAGGAGCCTCGGCTATATTACGTCTAATATCGTATCTAAAAATACGATCTGTTTCTACCAAGGTGTTTACAGTTACTTGAACCAGTTCGTTAGTAATAGTTCTACTTCTACTCATGTTTCCCGCAACTGTTTGTGCTAATGCTCTGGCAAGCAAATTTTCTGGCAATACTTTCTCAGATGTATTTGGATTAGTATTCATTGCAGAAAAATCTTTCGCACACGAGAGGCTCAATAAAATTAAGCAAGCACCTAATACGTAAATATATTTTAACTTTTTCATATATGTATTTCTTAAAAGCCAACTATTAAATTAACTCCAAATGTTCTAGTTGATGGAAATTGCCCAACTTCAAAACCCCTATTAATTTCTGAACCACTTAATGTTCCGAATTCTGGATCAAAACCCGGCCAAGTAGAAAATATAAACAAATCACGGCCAAAAACTCCTAGCGTAGCCCGTTGAAGACCTAATTTTTTAGCGACTTTAGCCTTCAACGTATAATCAAATCTAGCCTCTCTTAATTTAATAAAATCTGTAGAGAAAGTTGATCCCTCTACGTTGCTAATGCCAAAGTGAGCATCGTAATATGCTGACAGATCTTCGGCAACCACCGTGTTTGGAGAGAAGCTCCCATCTAAATTACGCATTACCCCGTCTCCCACAATCCCATTATATCTACCCGGCAAAGTAGATGTTGTTTTTCCTTGTACGGCCATTTTTCCTTGGGTAAGCGAATAAGCTACAGCACCGTACTGAGCATCGAAAAGGAAGCCCATTGAAAAGTTTTTGTACTTAAATTGATTTTGAATACTTGCTTTCCACTGTGGCATGGTATTACCTAAGTGGAGTATGTCTTGTGACAAAACAGGTAATCCGTTGTCATAAATAATTTGCCCATCTGGCGCACGTTCATATCCTCTACCGTATAAATCACCCATGCTTCCATTCACGTTCGCAATAATGAATCCGTTACTACCTGGTCCATTTTGCAACGTAAAAGAGGTTAAATTTTCTGTCAATTCTTTTATAGTATTTTTATTGGCTGAAAAAGTGGTATTTACGTTCCAAGTCAGTCCGCTCTTTGTTTTTATTGGACTACCATTTAAACTAATCTCAACGCCTTTATTCCTCACTCTACCAGCGTTGACCACGAAACTGGTAAATCCAGTAGATCTATCTAACAGCGATGACAAAATTTGATCTTTTGTATCTGAAGAGTAGAATGTAAAATCTAAGGACAGTCTATTTTTTAGAAATTGAACTTCCAAACCTGTTTCGTAACTATAAGTATAAAGAGGTTTTAAATTGGTGTTATTTAATGTAGATGGATTATACAAGCCTCCAGAGTATGTTGGATCTGCATCATAAGCAAATGCAGTTCTGTATGGCGTTGTACCGCCACTACCTACCCCAGATACCGAAGCCCGAAACTTGGCGAAATTAATAGCCTTAGGTAAGGATAGTATTTCAGAAAGAATTAAGCTGGTATTGACCGACGGATATAAAATTGAGATATTATCTCTGTTGGTTGGCGTTGCAAGCAAACTACTCCAATCGTTTCTAAACGTAAAATCCATATAGAAAAATGATTTATAACTCGCCGTTACCAAACCATAAATACTGTTTATACCGTAATTAGCACGGTAAGGTTTTGTCCACAATGGACCCGCACTGTTCGCAAATGTGAATATCCCAGGGAATAACAACGAATCTGCCCTTACCTCGTTTCTATTGTAATAATTTCTTAATATGGCTCCGCCAATGGATGCGTTTATCTCCACATCTTTTTTAATCTTCGTCTTATACTTCAGTAAGAAATCACTGTTAACTTCCCTAGAGGTCATATCTTGCGTTCTATACATACCTTGTTTGAACTTCTCAGTATCAAACGGTCTTTGTTGCGAGCGATCATCACTTGCCAAATCTACCGCAGTTCTTACAGTCAGGTCTAAGCCTTTAATAATGTTATAAGTAGCAGAGATATTTCCCGTGATGGAATTTCTATTTTGCTTATTCAGCATTTCGTAAGAAATTAAATAGGGATTATCGGGACCAGAGGTTAATGGCGTATTTTGTGTTACATTTTCTTTTCCAGGAACCCAATAATTGCGCAGCCACGATACGGGAGCACTTGGAGCCCAAAAAATATACCCATACATAATCGACTGGTTATTGTAACCGCCGGCTGGCAAATTGTCTGATACTTTACTGGTGTAATTTAATTTAGAAGTGATTTGCAGGTCTTTTGATGGTTTTGAATTTATAGACATTGCCACAGTATTCCGTTTGTAGCCAGTATTAGGAATTATCCAATTGTTCTCCACATTGGTATAAGAAAAACGAGCAGTTGTTTTGTCCGTTCCACCACTAATAGACACACTATTTGTATAAGTTTCAGCGGTTTCGAAAAAACTATTAAATCCTTGATCGGGATAAGCTCTCCACGGCGTTCTTGCAGCCCCTTGACCGTTTATGGCTGGATCATACTGATAAAACATTTGGCCATTAAACTTTGGACCAAAAGCGTTTGTAGTTCTATGCGTTGCCGCCCCATCTTCTGAGGCACCATAAGAGAAATAATTTGCACCATCTAAACCCTGACCGTATTCATACTGCAATGACGGCATTCTATTAATTGTTCCAAAAGTGGCATTACTATTTAAAGTGAGACCGATACCGCTTTGTTTACTTTTGCCAGATTTAGTAGTTATAATAATTGCACCATTAGCTCCTCGTGAACCGTATAGAGCTGCTGCACCCGGTCCTTTTAAAACGGTTACATTTTCAATATCGTCGGGATTTATATCTTCCACACTATTTCCATAACCAACCACTGTTTCATCCAGATATGCGCCTGAGCCGCCACTTGTACGCCCACTACCGCCGTTAATTACCACACCATCTACCACTATTAGTGCATCATTATTTCCAGTCAAATTACTTTCCCCACGGAGAATAATAGAACTAGACCCTGTGGGACCGCTGTTTGAACGTACTAAATTTAAACCTGCAACCTTTCCAGAAAGCGCATCGGTCCAGTTGTTGGACAGTGCTTCTGTTAATTGCTCGTTCTGAATGGTAGTTACAGCATATCCTAACGCTTTTTTGTCACGTTCAATGTTTAATGCGGTTACTACAACTTCGTTCAATACACTTCGGTCTTCCTGCAGCGTAAAACTTAGTTTGTTGTCGACACCAGCTTTAACCGTAACATTTTCTTTTTTTTGTTTTAAGAAAGAAATATAAGAGACTTCGACAGTGTAATTGCCCGCTGGCAATTGAAGTCGATAGCTACCGGTAGCGTCAGTTGTTACAATTCTGTTTAGTTGTAGCACTTTAACGCTTGCTCCTGTAAGCACCCCGCCCGTGGCATCAGTAACTTTACCTGAAATCGATCCATTTTGCTGTGCCTTTACATGGATACCACTTAGTAACAGTAAAGTTCCAACAAGTAACCTCATTCTAAAAATCCTGATGAAAGAAATTTTTTGCATAATATTAGCCTTGGTTTATTATTTGGTTTTTTTCTCTTGACGAGAAAGTATATCAAATTAAATAAATTAAATATTAAAAAACAAAATAAAAATAAAAATAAACATTTTGAAATCAACAAAGCCTAGAGCTTGACAACCAGCTTTAACCATCATACACCCATCAAGCAAACCTATAACGCTCATTTATCCTCACATAGGAGCCAATTAAATGTTACCATATGGTTAAAAAATAATTAAATTACATTTACAAAAACTTACAAAACATTACAAAAAAAAGCCCATCAGTATACTAATGGGCTTTTATAAGTGAAGTAACCGACTATTTATTTACTTAACTCGGCATAATACTTATGAAACAACGGAAGTGTTTCGATTCCTTTATAATAGTTATAGATATCATATTTTTCATTTGGAGAGTGTAATGCGTCACTGTCCAATCCGAAACCTAACAACACTGTTTTAATACCTAAAACCTCTTCAAATAACGCTACGATAGGAATACTCCCACCGCCTCTCGTTGGAATTGGTGCTTTCCCGAAACTATCTGAAATTGCTTTTTCTGCAGCACGGTAAGCCACGCTATCTGTAGGGGTCACCACAGGCTCGCCACCATGATGAGGCGTTACCTTTACTTTCACTCCTTTAGGTGCAATTTTTTCAAAATGTCTAGCAAAAATCTCGCTAATTTCTTCAGAGCTTTGATTTGGCACCAAACGCATCGATATTTTAGCATTGGCTTTGCTTGGCAATACTGTTTTAGCGCCTTCGCCAATATAACCGCTCCAAATACCATTCACCTCTAAAGTTGGTCTGGTACCGGTACGTTCTAATGTAGAATAACCTTTTTCACCCCATTCTTCAGCAACATCTAAATCCTTTTTATATTCTTCTAAGTCGAACGGTGCCGAATTTAAAGCTTTCTTTTCCTCATCACTCAATTCTACTACTTTATCGTAGAATTCGGGAATAGTAATGTGGTTATTTTCATCATGCAATGACGCAATCATTTGGCAAAGAATAGTTGCTGGATTGGCTACTGCACCGCCGTATACGCCAGAGTGTAAATCTCTGTTTGGCCCCACAACCTCAACCTCCATATAGGCTAAACCTCTTAACCCTGTTTCAATCGAAGGGTTTTCCATGCTAATCATCGAAGTATCTGAAATCAAAACCACATCCGCTTTTAAACGTTCTGTATTGGCTTTCACAAAAATACCTAAATTCGCAGAACCAACCTCTTCCTCACCTTCAATCATGAACTTTACGTTACATGCAAGCGTATTGGTTTCCATCATCAATTCGAATGCTTTAACATGCATATAAAACTGGCCCTTATCATCGCAAGCACCGCGAGCATAAATCTTGCCGTCACGAACCGTTGGTTCGAATGGTGGTGTATGCCATAATTCCAAAGGATCTGCTGGTTGCACATCATAGTGCCCATAAATTAATACCGTAGGCAAGGTTGGATCGATAATTTTTTCACCGTAAACGATTGGATAACCAGCGGTTTCACATATTTCAACTTTGTCCGCACCAGCATCCTTCAACTTTTGAGCAACAAACTCAGCCGTTTTCAATACATCTCCTTTATATTTCGGATCAGCACTTACTGATGGAAAACGCAACAATTCAAATAATTCGTCTAAAAAGCGTTGCTTATTATCTTCAACATATTTTTTTATCTCTTGCATAAGACTATTTTTTTTCCAAATATAAGCATTTGAAGAAAGCATACTAAGTTATTTATAGATTGTTAAGAATACATGACGCTTTAACAATTTTACATTGCTGCCTTGAAATTAAATCTGTAATATTTCGTAATTTTAAAAATTAACGGCTAGCAGAATCAAATTATTTATGAAAAAATTTACCATCTACATCTCTTTAATCGCCTTGTTATTCTTGTGTTCTTCTTGGGGTTTTTTTGCGCATAAGAGAATAAACCAGCTTGCAATTTTTACGCTACCAGCGGAGATGATTGGTTTTTACAAAAACAACCATAAATATATAACAGAACACGCCATAGATCCAGATAAAAGACGCTATGCAGATACGGCTGAAGCACCGAGACATTATCTAGATGTAGAGAATTATGAAAGCCACATCGACAGTATCCCCGAGAAATGGAATGATGCTGTAAATAAGTACGGGGCAAAGAAGATTGCTAAAGACGGAATGGTGCCTTGGCAAATACAACGCAGCTACAACAACCTAGTGAGAGCTTTTAAAGAGCGCGACTCGCTAAGGATTTTAAGGTATTCTGCCGACTTAGGGCACTATATTGCAGATGCGCATGTTCCCCTCCATACATCAAACAATCATAACGGGCAACTTACTAACCAAACTGGTATACACGGATTTTGGGAAAGTAGAATACCTGAATTATTTGCGAAGAATTATAACTTGCTTGTGGGTAAAGCTTTTTACATAGAAAGTCCTTTAAAACAAGCTTGGAAAATTGTAAAAAATACCCATACTATGGTGGATACTGTACTCACTTTCGAAGCGAAGCTTAACAGTACTTTTCCGGCAGATAAAAAATATGACTTCTCGATGAGAGGTAAATCTGTGATGAAGCAATATTCTGTTGCTTATACAAAGGCCTATCAGGATATGATGAACGGAATGGTAGAGCGTCAAATGCGAGCATCGATTATTAATGTTGGCTCATTTTGGTATTCGGCTTGGGTAGACGCCGGGCAACCAGACCTAAGAAATATGATAAGGATTGAGGCTACAATCGAAGATAAGCAACGTAGCGAAAAGGTCGATAAGAAATTCCAAGATGGTAAAATAATTGGAAGGGAGATTTAGGAATCTCCCTTTTTATATTTTAAACGGTTTCTTTCTTTTTAAAGATAGATTTTAAAGCTGCAAATACTACCGGAGCAAATGTTCCTACTGCAATAATCACAATAATTACTTCGAAGTTTCTTTCTACAAACGGAACTTTCCCTAATAAATAGCCAGCAAATGAAAGACTGAAAATCCAAGCGAAACCGCCAACAACGTTATAAAATGTAAACTTGCCAAACGACATTTTTGCAGCACCAGCTACGAAAGGTGCAATTGTTCTGAAAATAGGCAGAAAACGACTGAACACGATGGCTTTTGATCCATGCTTCTCAAAATACTCATGCGATTGATGGTAATACTTTAGTTTCAGTATCCTGTTTTCTTCTTTAAAAACCTTGATCCCAAAATATCGCCCTAGCCTGTAATTCACAGTATTACCAAGAATTGCCGCAATGGTGAGCAAGATTGATATAAACCAAATATCTAAACCAGTATTACCCGCCGCTATGATGGCACCCATAGCAAACAACATCGAGTCCCCAGGTAAAAACGGAGTTACCACAAAACCGGTTTCCGCAAAAATGATTAGGAAAAGAATAAGATAAGTCCAAGTTCTATACTCGTAAATAATAGCACTTAAAGTCTCTTTAGTATTCGTAATTAAATTTAGTAGTAAATCAAAAAATTCCACAGCCTTTTATATTTTTCGCTAAAATAAACAATATCAGCAGTAAAAAAAGCGCTATTTCAGAATATGACTAAACTTCGTCTTTTGTTCACCGCAAACTTCTCATCACAAAAAAAGGCTTAGAATTAATTCTAAGCCTTCATCAATATCTTGAAAGATCTATTAGTAACTGTTGTTAAGCATTACAGGCATTACCAACATTAATACATCTTCGTTCTCGTCGTTAGTTTGTGGAATTAACAAGCCTGCTCTATTTGGAGTTGAAAGCTCTAAAGTTACCTCTTCTCCATTCAAATTATTAAGCATTTCAATTAAGAAACGAGCATTGAAACCAATTTCTAAATCCTCACCATCATACTGGCAGCTTAAACGCTCATGCGCCTCGTTAGCGAAATCCAAATCCTCAGAAGAGATATTTAACTCGCTACCGTTAATTTTTAAACGAACTTGGTGAGTAGTTTTGTTTGCAAAAATCACCACCCTACGTAAGGTATTCAAGAACAATGCTCTATCTACAACCAATTTGTTAGGATTGTTTGTAGGAATAACGGCATCGTAATCTGGGTAACGTTCATCAATTAAACGACAGATTAGATTGATATTTTCAAATTTGAAAAAAGCGCTTGTTGCATTGTAATCAACAGCAACATTTACATCAGAATTTGGTAAAGCAGCCTTTAACAAGGTTAATGCTTTTTTAGGCAAAATAAATTGCGAAGCTTTATCAGCTTTGCTATCATTTCTTCTATATCTCACTAATTTATGTGCATCTGTAGCTACAAAAGTAATATTTTGGGGAGATAGTTGACAGTAAACGCCAGTCATTGCTGGGCGTAGCTCGTCGTTACTAACTGCAAAAATGGTTTTGGTAATGGCCTCGCTCAAAACTGAAGCAGGCAAATTTACAGATGAAGCGTTATCCACTACTGGAATTTTCGGAAAATCATCTCCGTTTTCGCCGCTCAATTTGTACTTACCGTCACCAGCACTAATTTCAATAGCGAAATTATTATCATCTACGTGAAAGGTAATAGGTTGGTCTGGTAAGGTCTTTAAAGTATCTAACAAAATTCTAGATGGCACCGCCACTTTACCTTCTTCTTTTGACTCAACAGGTAAAGACGTAGTCATGCTAGTCTGTAAATCTGTAGCAGAGATTGTTAGATTTCCATCTTTAATTTCGAATAAGAAATTTTCTAAAATCGGTAAAACTGTACTGCTACTAGAAGCACCATTCACAGTTTGTAAATGTTTTAATAATGTGGACGTGGATACTATAAATCTCATAGTTTGTATAATATAGAATCAAAAGTATAAAAATTACTTCGCATACTTATGTTTGCGGTAATAATGTTGAAAAATTGCGAAACATATCAACAATGCAATTGGCACCACTACATTAAGCAATTGCCACTTTGTTCTTTCTGCTCTCACCAAGGTTTTATCTAGTGGCCTAACGGTTACTTCTTTATTTCGCAAAGCGATTAAATTGTCGGCATTGGTAAAATAATCTGCAACGTTTAACAACAATGCTTTGTTACCAAAATTCTGCTGTGTAAATCTATCGAAACCCAAAGAAAAAGGAGATCCATCGGCTGCAAGTTGATTAATGAAGATGTTTCCGTCGCCAATTACCAACATTTTGGCTGGTTTACTTTGACTAGGCACCTCAAAACTTTCTTTAATACCTACGGGTACCGGTCTGTTCAGAAATACAGATTTAAACTCGCCTTCCAATAACACCGCAGCAGATTGTGGTTTACTGGTAAACTCTTGCGGCGTAGGCTCCTCCTCAATCATCTGTAAATTGAACATTTTAGGAGAATTGTAAAGCTTGTTATAGGACGATGTGTACAAAATCGTTCGCTTCTTCACACTTCTACTGCCAATTGTATCTACAGTGCTTGCAAACTCTGCTTTAATATTGTCTATATTTTTAACCACGCTATTGCTGGTATCTGGCAATAAAATAGGGTGATATAACCAAGGCGCCATTTGGATATCGCCCTGCGGACCACCCTGCATTGCTATGGGAATTTCGGCGCAGTTAACATCTGCAATGATATTATAATTGATACGGGCGCCATACTCAAACAACATATCATCAAGGTTAAGGTTGTTGTTGCCGGCCATTACCGTTTTTCCACTGCGCAAACTATCTAATTCCATACGTACTTGATCTACAGACCACAATACGCTTCCACCCTTCATTACAAAATAGTTAATTTTATACTTCTGCGCTTCGGTAAATGGCTTTTGCGGCTTGGCAATTATCAGCATCTTTAAACTATCTAAACCTTCTCTGGAAATAGAATCTAGATTTACCCTACCTACCACGTAACTATCGGCCAAAGAAGTAATCGCATCATACAAATATGCACTATTAGGTTCGCCGTTGCCTTCGGTAAAACCAATACGCGGATTGTAACCCGTAATTACCTTTTTTAAAGACGAAGTAAATATGTACTCTAAATTCTTGATGGAATTATTGATACTTTGATCGTAATTTGAAGCCTCGCCGCCTAAATTTTGCAAAAGTTTTACGGGCATCCATTTACCATTGCTCTCAATAGAAGCCATTGGAATGAGTAGTTGTTCGGCAAAACCTGCATCAGTTTTGATATTTAGGTTTACAGGTTTGATGCCTCTGCCGTACAATTCCTCAATTATAGCTTCACGTTCTTCGGCACTTTTGCCCGAGATTGGATCTACAAACTGAACCTTGAAATTTCCTTTGGCGTAGGCTTTAAAATCTGCCAACATATCTTTCGTGGCATTTTTTAGACGCTTAAAAGCGGCAGGCATATCACCATCTAAGTAAATGGTTACAACTACATCTTCGTTATTAGTCGCTAAAATAGACTTTGTTTTTTCTGTTAAAGTAAAACGCTTTTCCTTAGTAAAATCAATTCGGGTATAAAACTGTTGTGCTAAAACATTTATGGCCACTATGGCAACAACGAAAACAGCAATCGCTTTTGCATTTTTAAACTTTACCATTTTCTGCCTCCAATTGTAAGTTTAGTTAAACCCAAAAACAAGGCAACAAAAGTTAAAAAATACACCACATCTCTTGTATCAACTACCCCTCGGCTCATTGCCTGATAGTGTTCGGCAATTCCAAGATTTATCAAATAACTATCTATCACTTGTAAACCATTTACCTTACTCAGCGAATCGAAGCCACTGTAAGCAAAAAAGCACAGGAAAACAGCCACCGCAAAAGCAATGATTTGGTTTTTAGTTATTGAAGAAGCGAAAACACCAATTGAGGTAAAGGCAGCTCCGAGCATTAACAAACCTAGGTAAGAGCCAATTACTGCGCCTGTATCTATATTGTTTTTTGGCAAGCCCAATTGCGAAATACTGTAATAATACACTAAAGTAGGCAGCAAAGAAAAAACCACTAAGAGAAAACAAGCCAAATACTTAGCACCAATAATTTGCCAAGTGGTTAAGGGTTTAGTGGCTAACAGAACATAAGTCCCCTCTTTTCTCTCCTCGGCAAACGACCGCATCGTAATGGCAGAAATCAGGAACATAAATAGATAGGGTACTAGGCTAAAAAAACCATCCATTTCTGAATAACCATAATCTAGAATAGATGTATCTGGGAAAAACCAAAACATTAACCCACAAGCCAGTAAAAATATACCGATGGTAATGTAGGCCATTGATGAATTAAGGAAACTAAAAAACTCTCTTTTAAATACTGCTAGCATCTTTACGTTTGTTGATGCCGAAGTTATGCAATATCTATTAAACAAAAAAAGCCCTCCGAAATTTCGAAGGGCTTTATAGTATTTTAAGCGGTGGCCTACAAACCGAAGTTTAAAGCAGCTCTTAAACCGATGAAAGAAGATGTTCCGTTGTTTGACCAACCTTCATATCTCGCACCAAAATCAATTGCCATTTTGTTAGATACAGGAAATTCTACACCCACACTTGGCGCATAAACAAATGCTGTACCGCTATTGTTGTCTCCTGTTGCGAACGCAGCACCTAATTGACCTTGCGCATAGAAGTTCTCTGCTAAGAAATATCTAACACCTGCTTTCAAAGGAATTGCAGCTGAATTATAAGTTTGCCCTAAAACCTCCTTAGAAGTAAAGCTTAAGTAACCAGCTTCACCTACAAAGTTCAATTTATTAGCAATTGGAGCTTGAAAGTTTAATGAACCTCCAACACCATAATCCATAAAGTCACCAAAATCACCCATTGGAAAAGCGAAGTCAACACCAACACCAATTTTAGAACCATTCATTGCGGGATCTTTAGTTTGTGCGTTAGCAGCAAAACCTAAACCAGCGATAAGAGCTAATGATAAAAATAATTTTTTCATGATTGTAATATTCAGTTTTTATTAATCTTTTGTTGTAAGTCGATAATCAATAAGCTTGCCAAAAAAACAAATCTTTGGAAATGACATGCAAAGCAATTAATTAATAACGGTTTACAAAATCATCAAAAACTACCATACATGTCAAAATTTAGTTAACAACTTAAAGTATGCCTTTTTTTAAATGCAAAAAGGCTAACAAAATTGTTAGCCTTTTCTAAAAAACATTTCAAATTAGAACGAGTAACCTACTCCTATTGTTATTACTCTATTTTGAATCTTGTCATTATTTCCAGTTTCAAATACATTTTTAAAACCAAGGCTATAACCCAGGTTTACGTTGTATCCCTTAGCCAATTCGTAACCTGCTAAAATATTTGCTCCAAAATCAAACCTGCTTGCTTCACCGCTATCAGATCCAAAGGGCATTTTCATATACGCTTCTTCGTACTCACCTGCGTCTTTAGTATATTCTTTTTGCCACATTTTCATTTGGCCGCTTAAGGCATAGCTCACATACGGACCAGCGCCTACAAAAACTTTCCCCTTACCAGCCTGAAATTTAGCCACAAAATTTAACGGAATATCAACGTTCATGAAATTGTACTCCATAGTTTCAATCTCGATCACTTTTTCACCATTCTGCGTATTGGTTTCCTTTTCTTGAACCTTAAATCCTTTACCAATTAATGTTAAGCCAGGCTGAAAAGATATTTTGTTAGAAATCGCAATCTCTGCATTACCGCCTATAAAAAACGATTGATTTAATTTCGAATCAGGAAAGTTGTTATTAGAATTTTCTGAGATAGCCCAATCAGCTAATGAGATACCAGCCTTAATTCCATACTTTACCTTCGACTTTTGCGCAAAACTATTAGTTGCAGCCACTGACAATATCATTATCAGCGAGAGTGTAAATCTTTTAATCATCTGTTTGTATTATTTTAAAATTTGCGCATAGATACAGCAAATCGAAAAATAAAAACTATCAAAACTTACGAAACAGACGTTTCTATAGATGAAACAGGTATCCGAGTTTAAGACCGATAAAACCGAAGCTCGAAGATTTAACAGTATTAACGGTTGAATTAAAGCCACCAGACCAAGCTTCGTAACGTAGACCAAAGTCTAACTTACCTTCGCCACTAGTTCTAAACAAAGTTCCAATACCACCCGACCATACGAAAGATGTTTTCGAATTGTCGCCCTGACGTAAGGCAGCGCCACCTTGCCCCTCTAAGTAAAAATCTGGCGTACTGTAGTATTTTAAACCGAGTTTAACTGGAACAGCCTTTATATTCGGTGTTCGATTGCCAAAATATTTTTTACCGATAAATAAATTGTAAGCTCCATTAGCTGTAACAGCGTACTTTTCAGCTACGGCAACTTCCGCTTTTAAACCGCCCCCAAATCCAATTCCACTTACATTAGAAGCATTACCGGTAGGAAAATTCAATTCTGGTGCCAAACTTAAACGCACGCCTTGCGCAAAACCTTCACTTAGCCCCAAAAACGAAGCAATTACAAACATTATCAATTTAAATTTCATACAATTAGTTAACTGTTAATTTTCTAAAAATATCTTCTAAACTTTGCTGAGGATGTTGTTTTTTCAACTCATCAATACTGCTATTGGCTACCAATTCGCCTTTATTAATGATAATAATGTCATCACAAAGAGCCTCTACTTCTTGCATAATATGCGTAGAGATAATAACCGTTTTGTTTGCACCCAAATTTTTGATGAGCGCTCTAACTTCACTCAATTGATTGGGGTCTAATCCCGATGTTGGCTCATCCAAAATAAGCACTTGTGGCTCGTGAATAATAGCTTGTGCCAAGCCCACGCGTTGCTTATACCCTTTAGAGAGCATCCCAATTTTCTTATGTTGCTCTAAGGTGAGACCTACCTGTTTAATCACTTCTTCTACCCGTTGCGCTACATTTTTTAAGCCGTAAGATTGGGCAGCAAAGTTCAAAAACTCACGCACATACATTTCCAAGTACAGTGGTGTGTTTTCTGGCAAGTAACCAATCATTTTTTTGACGGTTAAATCTTCTGTCAAGATACTCTTACCACAAATTTGGGCTTCGCCCGATGTTGGCGCCAAATAGCCAGTCAACATTTTCATGGTGGTAGATTTGCCCGCACCATTTGGCCCCAAGAAACCCAAAATACGGCCAGGTTTTGCCTCGAAGCTAATTTGATCTACTGCTTTCTGCGTTCCGTAATTTTTCGCTAATTGATTGACTACAACACTCATTTCACAATAGTAACATTTTTAAAAATGAGTTGATGCCTCTCTCTGTAATTATCTAGTTGCTTACCTGCCAAAATTAACTCATCGGTAGAAAGTACATCGGCTCCATTAGCAATTAAACTCTGATAAATATTTTGCGGCTGGTTAGCTTTAGCTCGTCTGTCTAAGTTTCCCATCGTACCTAAAATGGTAGAAATGCCTTTACTATTTAATAATTGGTACAAACCTTTTTCGGGTTCAGAAGTGCCTACAAAGGCAATTATTTTTTCGTTCGGCACTCCTAATTCATTCAAACGAGATAAATCTTCTGGCTTTTTTACAGTAGCAGAGATCATTAAATCTGGCGCTAATTGGTGTACCCGAGCCGCCTGATTTGCATTATAAGTGATAACAATGCTATTATTTTCTGATTTCGTTTTGCGAATAGCAGCAATCACCTTTTCGTAAGGCACACCGCGTTTAATATCGATAGTAAAGAGAACTTTGCCTTTACCCCAAGTCAAAACTTCTTCTAAAGTGGGTATTTTAAATTTAGTGATCTTCCCTTCGTCATCTTTTAAATAAAGCTTTTGCAATTCTACATAAGTGTATTTACTAACGCTTCCGTTCCCCGTAGTTGTTCTGTCCAGTTTATCATCATGCATTATAACCAAAGCAGAGTCATTACTTAAGGCTACATCGAACTCGATAATTACAGGTTGATATTTCGTTGCATTTTCGAAAGTTTCGATGGCATTTTCTGGGAAGCCAGGCATTGGAGCACCACGATGAGCGCTTAATAATGGGAAAGGCTTATCTTTTCTGTTTAAGAAATTTTGAAATTCTTGAGGACTTTCGAAATTGATGTGATGCTTTTTAACTTGTGTAGATATAGTTTTGCAGCCAAAAAGCGAACAAATTACAAGCAAACAGAAATATACTGACTTTTGCATAGTTTAAAATTTAAGCACAAAGGTAGTTTTTTTAGTGATTTGAGATAAAACTTAAATAGCTGCAATTACAGTTTTTGATTAAACCTGAACGCAGCGAAAAACCCGCAGCCAAGCGTAGCTTAGGCGAGGATTTGTAGCAAAGTGCAGGACTTGCGAAACCGATAAGCAGGTAAATTGCTTTTCAAAAGATTTTAAAGCGCTTATCTTTTAACTTTTAACTTAATACTTATAACTTTGGTGCACTATGGCAAAAAATAACGACGAACTTTTTAAGAATGTAATATCACACGCTAAGGAATACGGTTTTGTGTTTCAAAGCAGCGAAATATATGATGGTTTAAGTGCTGTTTACGACTACGGACAATTGGGTGCGGAGTTAAAAAACAACATAAAAACGTACTGGTGGAAAAGTATGGTGCAAATGCACGAAAATATTGTAGGTATTGATTCTGCAATATTTATGCACCCTAAAGTTTGGAAAGCGAGTGGCCACGTTGACGGGTTTAACGACCCAATGATTGACAACAAGGATAGTAAAAAACGCTATCGTGCTGACCAAATGTTGGAGGACAGGATTGCCAAATATGAAAAAGACGGTAAAACTGAGAAAGCTGCGAAATTGCAAACTGACATGGATGATGCTTTAAAAGCTGAAGATTTGCCTCGCTTAAAAGCTTTAATTGAAGAACACGAAATTGCCTGCCCAGTGAGCGGCACCAAAAATTGGACGGATGTACGTCAGTTTAACTTGATGTTTGACACCCAGTTTGGTGCCATGGCAGAAGGTAGCGATAAAGTTTATTTACGCCCAGAAACTGCGCAAGGTATTTTTGTGAACTTTTTAAACGTACAAAAAACTGGAAGAATGAAAGTTCCGTTCGGTATTGCGCAAATTGGCAAGGCTTTTAGAAATGAAGTGATTGCTCGTCAATTTATTATGCGTATGCGTGAGTTTGAGCAAATGGAAATGCAATTTTTTGTGCGCCCAGGCGAAGACAAAAAATGGTTTGAGTATTGGAAAGAAGCTCGTTTGAAATGGCATCAAGCTTTGGGTACACCTGCTGAAAAATACCGTTACCACGATCACGTAAAATTAGCGCACTATGCTAATGCCGCTACAGATATAGAGTTCGAATTTCCGTTTGGCTTTAAAGAAGTTGAGGGTATTCACAGTAGAACTGATTTCGATTTATCGCAACACCAAGAGTTTAGCGGTAAAAAAATGCAGTATTTTGATGCCGAATTAGATGAAAACGGGAAACCTTATGGCAACTACGTTCCTTACGTAATTGAAACTTCGATTGGTTTAGACAGAATGTTTTTGCTAACGATGATTAATGCTTTGGAAGAAGAAGATTTAAGTACGCCAGAAAAACAAGACAGCAGATCGTTATTGCGTTTGCACCCTGCATTGGCTCCGATAAAAGCTGCTATTTTCCCTTTAACTAAGAAAGATGGTTTACCAGAAAAGGCTCGCGAAGTGATGGATCAATTGAAATACGATTTCAACTGTATTTACGAAGAAAAAGATGCAATTGGTAAACGTTACCGTCGTCAGGATGCCATTGGTACTCCTTTCTGTATCACGGTAGATCACCAAACTTTAGAAGACAATACGGTAACTATTCGTCATAGAGATACGATGGAGCAGCAACGTATTGAAATTAAAGATTTGCACTTCACCATTGATAGCAAGGTAAACTGGAGAAGTTTGTTAGCAAAATAAAAAAAAATCCCGAGTTCAACTCGGGATTTTTTTTTACGCTAAAATTTCGTCAATGGCCTCATCGCTGCGAGCTATCACCGCTTTACCATTTCTCACTACAATTGGGCGTTGTATAAGTGTAGGATTTTGATGCATCGCTTCGACCCACTCTTCATCCGTTAATTCTTTCCCTCTAAAATTTTCTTTATAAATCTCTTCGGAGGTCCGAACTAATTCCAAGGGTTTTATGCCGAGCATTTTAATTAGCGATGACAACTCTTCTACCTGAAGAGAATTTTCTAGATAATTAATCACCTCAAACTCTTCGCCGGTTTCTTCTAATTCTTTAAGTGCTATCCTGCTCTTAGTACATCTGTTATTGTGGTAAATTCTGGTCATCATAAATTGTAATTTCAATATAAAATAGATAAAAAAATACAAATAATGCAAAAAATATACACAGAAAAAGGCTGTTTTTCCTATTTTTGGAATTCACACATTAAATTAACCGAATGACATTAACGAAAATTCCTATTTTAAGAGCGCTACCAATTTGGAGTATTGCGATCCCGATTTTAGCTTGGGCAGCTTACTATTCGCCAACCCACCAACTTGGGGGAATTGGTGTTGGAATTCTGGTATTCTTTTTAATGGGAAGTGTTTTGGCAGCGGTACACCATGCTGAGGTTGTGGCACATAAAGTAGGCGAACCTTTTGGTACGCTAATCTTGGCACTAGCGGTAACCACAATTGAAGTTGCCCTAATTGTTTCTTTGATGCTCACCGGTGGTGAAGGGACAGAAGCTTTGGCTCGCGATACGGTTTTTGCAGCCGTAATGATTATCCTCACTGGAATGATTGGACTTTGCTTATTAGTTGGCGGCGCAAAATTTAAGCAACAGGAATATAGTATGGACGGCGTGAAAGCTGCCTTAGTTGCACTTTTTGCTATTCTAGCGCTTACATTGATACTTCCAAATTTTACTACAACTGTTCAAGGTCCGTCGTTTAACCAAAATCAGTTAATTTTTGTTGCAGTAATATCTTTGGTCATTTACTTTGCTTTTGTAGCCATTCAATCAGGTAGACATAGAGATTTCTTTTTACCAATGGAGGATGACGGAAACACAGAAGTTCATGCTGATCCACCAACCCTAGGGGTTACCATCGCCAGTGGGGTAATTTTGATTGTCTGTTTAGGCATCGTGGTACTACTTGCAAAAGCACTAGCACCTGACATAGAAAGTGCTGTTGTTAGCGCCGGTGCGCCAAAATCACTAGTTGGTGTTATTATTGCAACTGTAGTTTTATTACCAGAGGGCTTAGCAGCATATAGAGCGGCCCGTAAAAACAGACTGCAAACCAGTTTAAATTTAGCCTTAGGATCTGCGTTAGCAAGTATTGGCTTAACCATCCCAGCCGTTGCAATTTTGTCTATTGTTACTGGTATGTCTATCACCTTAGGTATTGATGCAAAATCAATGGTGTTATTAATTGTAGCTCAGCTCACATTGATGTTATCTTTTGGTACTGGAAGAACAAATATATTACAAGGCATTGTGCTACTTACTATATTCGCAACGTACTTGTTTACGATCATATCGCCGTAATATTACAACCGCCCCAATGAAGAACGAAATAAAATTCAAACGATGAGAAAGTTAGCTTTAATCATCATTGATTTTTTTTACCCGCCTTTTAAGCGGTGGTTTTCTATAGATACTTTTAGATATATGGCCAGTGGTGGGATTACAGCCGCCTCTGGCATTATAGCTTATTTCGTTATATATAATTATATTCTAGATCAAAAGGATGTCCGCGTTGGAGAATATTTAGTGACGGCACCCATTGCGGCGCTAGCTCTTGAATCTATTTTTACATTTTTAGTAGGATTTACCTTAAACAAGTATCTGGTATTTACCAAGTCAAATTTAAAAGGTAGAATTCAGCTTTTTAGATACGGAACGGTAGTTTGCACCAACATTTTGTTAAATTACGCTCTGCTTAAAATTTTGGTGGAAGGATTTCATTTTTTCCCATCTATTGCTAAAGCACTAATTACTATTCTCCTTGCAGTTTTCAGCTATTTCTCTCAAAAACATTTTTCATTTAGAGTAAAAAAATAAGTTAAATAGATTGATTTTTGAGTTTCGGTTATTTGCTTAGGTTGAGCAAATAGGCTAACTTAGTGAACACAGAAACCAAATGTGATGAACGAGTTCAACGACTTTAACAACCCACAAGTTGCTAAGTTGCCCAAACATTTAAGGCAATTTATTGTAGCTCAAAATTACGAGAAATACACCCCAATCGATCAGGCCGTGTGGCGCTATGTGATGCGCCAAAACTACGGTTACCTTAAAGATGTAGCCTACTACCCTTATATCAAAGGATTACAGAGAGCAGGATTAAGCATAGAGTACATTCCCGATTTGCAAACAATGAATGACAACTTGGGCAAAATAGGTTGGGGCGCTGTTACTGTCGACGGTTTTATCCCACCTGCTGCTTTTATGGAATACCAGGCCTATAAGGTTTTGGTAATCGCCGCCGACATTCGTCAAATTAATCACATCGAATACACACCTGCACCAGACATTATCCATGAAAGCGCAGGTCACGCACCTATTATTGCAGATGCTGACTATAACGCCTACCTCAGCTACTTTGGTTCTATAGGCGCTAAAGCAATGTTTTCGAGCAAAGATTTTGAGCTGTACGAAGCCATCAGAAAACTTTCTATTTTAAAAGAAGCTGTAAACGCCGACGAACAAGCTATTGCAAAAGCCGAACGAGAACTTAAATATATTTCTGCAAATATGGGTGAGCCGTCTGAAATGGCCTTGCTTGGGCGTTTACATTGGTGGACGGTGGAGTATGGCTTGATAGGAACTTTAGAAGAACCCAAAATATATGGCGCTGGGTTATTATCATCTATTGGCGAAAGTGCCTCTTGTATGAACCCCAAGGTTGAGAAATTGTGGTACGATATTAATGCTGTAAATTACGCTTACGACATCACTAAAGAGCAGCCGCAGCTTTTTGTAACGCCAAATTTCCAAAACTTAATTGATGTTTTAGAGGAATTTGCAGATACGATGGCTTTTAGACGAGGCGGGGTAGAAAGTATTTTAAAAGCTATTGAATGCAAAAACCCAAGTACGGCTGTTTACAGTTCGGGCTTACAAGTTTCGGGCATTTTCACCGATCTCGGCGTTAGCCCTGATGATGAGGTGACCTTTATCAAAACTACGGGCCCATCTGCATTATCTTTTAATGGAAAGCAATTAGCCAATCACGGTAAAGATTACCATAAAGATGGCTTTTCATCGCCAGTTGGCAAATTAAAAGATATAGATAAGGCACTGGAAGATTTGTCGGATCAAGAATTAGCAGATGTAGGCATTCTAGAAAATCAAATCACCAAATTAAGTTTTGAAAGTGGTATTGAAGTAGAGGGTATGGTTAAAGAAATCCTCAAAAAAGGAGGTAAAACCATATTAATTAGCTTTGAAAATTGTACAGTAACAGAAAGTAACGGTAATATTTTGTTTAAACCAGAATGGGGAATGTACGATATGGCCGTTGGCGAACGCATTGTTTCAGTTTTTAACGGCGCTGCCGACAAAGATGCTTTTGAAGAAATAACCTACTTGAGCGAGGCGGAAACCCACAAAGTGGATTATGACGAACAAACCAAACGCCTGCACCAACTATATCAAAAGGTGAGGAACATTAGAGAAAGTGCTGAAGATTTAGGAGCGCTAGCATCCGTTTTCGAAGAACTAAAAACCAACTACCGCACCGACTGGCTTTGCGCATTGCAAATACTTGAGATCCTACATCACACAGACGCAAATAAGGCGTTACAACGAGAGGTTCAGATATTTTTGGAGGTGAAAGCGAGCAGAGACCCAGAACTAACCAAATTAATTAATGATGGCATACACGTCATTAATCATCCTGTTACCCAACTAATCACTACCGAAGATTAATTTTCGATAACAAAATTTTCGTTGCGAGAAATTTACTCTTGCTCGCAACGAAGATCATTCTACTTAATTATTTTGTTTCACGTATTTGGTTAAAATTACGATCATTTGCTCGTTAATTTTACCCTCAATTTGTTCGTGATTATCGTGCACTAATCTAATTTTCTTTACTACAGTTCCTTTTGGAGCGCTAAAACTTGTGCCTTTAACATCTAATGCCTGAGTTAAAACCACAGTATCACCGGCTTGCAATACATTACCAAAAGCGTCCGTATGTACAGCAGCCACTTCCAAACCGCTCATTCCCCACTGCACAACATCTTCGTCCAAATCAACCATACTTAGCACGCCACTCGCCCAATCTTCGTCTTTGTAGTTTTGTAAAATACGATAACTTAAAGCCTGAACGCTAGGCTCTGGGTTCCAAATGCTACCCTCGGTTACTCTCCAGTAAAAACCTTGATCTTTAGCTTCAATATTTTGCTCGCACTGGCTACACAAAGCTACTTGGTTTTCAATTTGATCGTCCTTTTTTGGACTAACGGTATAAGCAAGAGTGGCTTCATTCTTACTACACAATTCGCATAAATCGCCGCTGCGTTCTTTTAGTTTATTTAACATTCGCTCTATTTTATAAAAGCGCAATTTACTCAATTTCTGCCATACGGGGTGCTTTATGTCGTAAATCACAAATCTCAAGGAGTAACAATTACTAAATGTCTATCTTTGTTTCTTTCAAAAATTGATATAAATTAATAATAGTATAAAATGAATATCATCATTACAGGAGCCAGTAGCGGAATTGGATTTGAAGCAGCTTTAGAATTTAGTCTAGATACCAAGAACAAAGTGGTATGTATCGCTCGTACTGCCGAAAAACTAAAAAAGCTGAAGGAAATTGCTACTAGCATTACGCCAGAATGCACGCTTCTACCTGTAGCTTTTGATTTAGTAAATGATGACTACAATGCGCTAATTCCATTTATTGAGGAACGATTAGGTTCGGTTGATATTTTAATAAATAACGCTGGTTCTTTAATTAATAAACCAATTTTAGAAACCACCGAAAATGACATGGCTTCGATGTTAGAAAACAACGTGATCAGCCATTTTAAAATGACGCGTTATATGCTGCAATTTATGAGCGCAGGTTCGCATATTGTAAACATTGGCAGTATGGGCGGTTTCCAAGGTAGTGTTAAATTTCCAGGCTTAGCAGCCTACTCTGCAAGTAAAGCAGCGTTACACACCCTTACCGAATGTATGGCGCAAGAGTTAGTACAAACTGGTATAAAAATAAATTGCTTGGCATTAGGTTCTGCCCAAACAGAAATGCTGGAAGAAGCTTTTCCGGGTTACGAAAGCCCAATTTTAGCTTTCGAAATGGGTAAATACATTGCCGATTTCGCTAAAACCGGTCATAAATTTTTCAATGGAAAAGTACTTCCAGTGGCGGTGACTACTCCATAACTAAAAGATTGTTTTTGCAGAGAATGTTAATTTGGGCAGCAAAATTGCTAAATTAGGTAAAACTTAAAAACTAATTTCTTCTTATGGAAAATAACATCACTGCAACAGACAACGGCAAAACCGCGGCTATCGTTAGCTACATCACTATTATAAGATGGTTAATAGCGTACTTTGGCATGCATAAAGACAAAAGAACTGATTTTGCTAGTTATCATTTAAGACAAACCTTACTTTTTGCCATTGTTTCTATCCTTTTAGGTTGGGGCTTGGGATTTATTTTGGGTATTTTAATAGTCATTACGGGAATTACTTCGTTAGCTTACATCGCAACAATTGTTCAGATAGGCTTATTTGTAGTTTGGTTAATTGGTTTACTGGGCGCAATTAAAGGCGAAAAAAAACCAATTCCCCTTATTGGCGAAAAGGCCCAAAGCATGTTCCCGGGTATATAATTAGCGCTAGTAAATATTAATACTAATGTCGCAAAACCAGTCAAATAAATAGTGTTATTTGACTGGTTTTGTTGTTATAAACATGATAAGTTTTCCACATTTTATTTTTTAGAACAACTTTTTTTGCTAAGTTTGAACATAACGATGAATAAAACCCTAATTATTACATTGATATTCTGTTGTTTTGCTTTTACTAGCAGCGCACAAGAAAGCGAGTCTCTAACATCGCAATATCAAAAGATGATGGGTAAAACGATGAGCCGCATTCCAGATGCTGCCACCTCTACTTCAGAAAAAATCATGAATTTTGCAGAAAGCTTAATTGGAACGAGATACCGTTATGGTTCAAGTAATCCAAAAGTTGGCTTTGACTGTTCTGGTTTTGTTAGTTATGTTTTAAGACAATTCGGATTTTCAGGTGCTCGTTCTTCAGCCGATTACGCTGCAAAAGGCAAGTCAATTAAGTTGGCCGATGCAAAAGTTGGTGACGTATTGGTGTTTACCGGTTCTAACTCTAAATTAAGAAGACCTGGCCACGTTGGCATTATTTACTCTATAGATGATGACGGTAAAATCAAGTTCATTCACTCGTCGTCGGGTAAAGCCAAAGGAGTAACCATTACCGATTTGGAAGGCTATTACCAAAAACGCTTCTTAAAGGCAGTTACTGTTATCGAGTAAAAGCTTATTTCAAGGCTTTTACTAACGTATCAACAAAATTTACAGTTGTCCCCTTGTTACTTTCAAAAATAAAGTCTCTCAAACTTTTACTTTCGTATTTACTAAAATTGCCTACTATGGCTAACTTCATTTTATAAGTACTAAACTTTTGCAAAATTTCTCCTGCTAATCCCGATTTTAAATCAAAAAAATCTGCACATAAGTAGCTATCCATCAGGACTATCTTATCGAAGCCTTGATAATACAGATTGCCCAGTAATTCCAAACTATCTTCAGCACTGGTTACAATTACCCTATCGGAGACAACTTCTGCAATCTTTAACGTCCCATTTTTATGTTCTTTAATTTCCATCATAGCAACAGTACTTTCAAGGCATCATCTATTCTGCCAAAAGCAATAAGTTCTTTAGCAAACTGATGCAATTCGCGTTCTCTATTTGTCTCGTCTCCAATGGTAGCATCCAAAATATCTTTCACGTTTGCGTTCCATTGCATTTCCGAAACTTCGTCGTCGTTTGGCAACACTTCCAAATTACCCAGCAAACCTAAATCATTTCCGGTTAAAACTTTGGATTGGCGAACAGAAAGCGGTAAAACATCAACTCCAATACCTAAAGTAGCCAACGGCTTAGGCACAGTAAACAAACTTTCTGGCGTTACCCTGCTGTACCAATTACCGCCCAAGCGAGCCACTAAATCAATTTTTTGCTGATCTATTTTGCCTTCTGCATCTAAAATATCTTCTTTAATGTGAATAAGCTTCACTTCCGCTACAATCAAATTTCCGGCACCATTTTGTTCACCTAATGGAATTACTTGCTGCACCACACACTCCAACTGCACAGGCGCCTCGGATACTCGTGGTGGTTTTACAAAATGCGAAACCTCCATCGTAAATCCAGCCTTATCAAACTCATTAACACCTTTTTCATATTCCGTGCTCGACAAACTCGTTTGTTGCACCATACTGTAGTTTACAATATTAATGACTACCTCTGGTATTGCTAATACATTTTCCAACGTATGTTTAGTAGTATTGTCTCGTACCCGACGGGCAGGCGAGAATACGCAAATTGGTGGGTTTGAGCTAAACATATTGAAGAAACTAAAAGGACTTAGATTTACGTTGCCCCCTGCATCTACCGTAGAAGCTAAACAAATTGGCCTAGGCGCAATAGCGTATTGTAAATAGTTTTGTATTTGTACGGGCGTTAAATCATCGCATTTTAGTGTCAGCATTTGTTATTTTTTTATGAGTTGAAAATCGGCGACAATGGTACTAGTTGAGTTAGCCCCGCCATTTGCTACAATCTTTTTGTATGAAATACCTACAACATAACGCAGCATTTGCTACAATGTTCCGAAAAGGCATTTACTAACGCAAGTGTAGGCACAAAAAGTATTTTCGCGGCTGTCGGGTTTAACCTAGTGAGGCTAACCTGAGTATTCTAAACCTGACAGCAGCGGCACGCAGTACAGCGTCTGGCAGGACTACCGTAACCAAAAAGCACTAGCCTTGCTTTTCTAAACTTTTTATTTCTTTAATGCTAATAACGAAAAATCGGTATCAATAGCCTTAATTACATTCGATAGTTGACCCAAGCCAGTAATTTCCATTTCAACCAAATCGTTAGGTTGCAACCATTGTACTTTATAGTTCGGATCGTTCAACAAACCGGTGCCGTTTAGCTCCAAAAAGCAACCCGTTCCCACCGTTCCGGAGCCAATTACATCGCCTGGCAAAATATCTACACCGTAAGCACAACGTTCAATAATTTCGGCAAAAGTCCAATCCATATCCGCCGTACTTCCGGTCGAAACCTCTACACCGTTCACCCTACAAGTCATTTTTAAGTTATAACTATTGCCCACGTGGTTTGCTTTAGCGGCCACTTTGTAAGGCTCCAACTCGTCGGGCGTAACCAACCAAGGGCCAATAACGGTCGAGAAATCTTTACCTTTTGCCGGGCCCAGGTTCAACAACATTTCTTCCATTTGCAAAGTGCGAGCACTCATATCGTTCATAATGGTATAGCCAGCAATGTACTCGTCAGCATCGGCGGCTTTAATGTTTCGACCTTTTTTGCCTATAACAACAGCTACTTCAAGTTCAAAATCTAACTTTTGGAAATGATCTGGCATGCACTCAATTTCTCCTGGTCCTTGTATTGCATTATGGTTAGTGAAGTAAAAAATGGGATATTGATCAAATTCGGCAATCATATCTACCTTACGGTTACGACGGGCCGCAGCTACGTGTTGCCTAAACGCATAACCATCTCTACACGATGTGGGGTGTGGCACTGGCGCCAAAAGCTCGAAAAAAATTTCTTCTTTAGGTTGTAATGTTCCAGCAATAATATCTTGGTTTACCTTCTTAGCACGTTCCATTAGGGCATCGCCACCAGCTAAAAAAGCATTCATATTGTCTGGTATCAGTTTATCGCAAGAGTTAAGGTTATAAATGTGGTTATTTACAAAAATACCCAAATGCTCTTGTTCTTCGGTTTTATAGGAAACGAATTTCATTGAATAAATATTTAGTTAGTGTACGTGCCTTTGCAAACTTTTAAGCTTAAAAGCCTTGCTTTGGATTTAACTCAAAGCTATGAAAATAAACAGAATTCGATGAATTATTGTTATTGCGGATACAATTTAAAAACATTATCTTAGCAATTCAATGCAAAGCAAAATTAAATATCGCAACATACAAGCTAACGAAGTTTTCGTTGCCTATAAGTCTGCGCTTTTAAGCAAAATTGCGTTTGCCCAATATTCCTTATAAACCTCCCCTCGTTACGTATAAAAGCGCTGCGCCGCTTTAGTAGTTGTTTTTAATTCTAACCAAATTAAACCTATATAATATGCCTATTTATCATACTTTAGGAGCTATCCCTCCTAAAAGACATACTGTTTTTAGAAAGCCAAATGGCGATTTATATGCCGAGGAGTTGGTGTCAACAGAAGGTTTCTCGAGCCTTTACTCTTTAGTGTACCATTGCCACCCGCCAACTATAGTAAAAGCCATTGGTGAACCCTATAACGTAGAGCCAAAAATAGCCCGCGAAAAGCATTTGCGCCACACCAGTTTATTGGGCTTTAAGATAAAACCGACAGACGATTATTTGGAAAGCCGAAAGCCTGTTTTGGTGAATAGTGATTTGCATATCTCCTTGGCTGCGCCACGAAAATCGATGACGGATTATTTCTACAAAAACAGTCAGGCAGATGAGGTAATTTTTATCCACGAAGGTTCGGGAAAGTTAAAAACTGGCTTCGGAGAAATTGGTTTTGAATACGGAGACTATTTAGTTGTACCAAGAGGAACTATTTATCAATTGCATTTTAACGACGAGCAAAATAGGTTGTTTATTGTAGAAAGTTTTAGCCCGATCCGCTCGCCAAAACGTTATCGCAACGCTTTTGGACAGTTGGAAGAACACTCGCCCTATTGCGAGCGAGACATAAAACGCCCGCAAAACCTGCAAACTAATGATGAGTTTGGCGACTTTAAAGTGCTCATCAAAAAACAAGGTATCATTTACCCTTACACGTATGGCACCCATCCATTTGATTTTGTAGGCTGGGATGGTTTTCATTACCCTTGGGCCTTTTCTATCCATAACTTCGAGCCCATTACCGGACGCCTACATCAACCTCCACCCGTGCATCAAACCTTCGAAGGGCATAATTTCGTGATCTGTTCTTTCGTTCCACGCAAATACGATTATCATCCATTAGCCATACCTGCGCCTTACAACCATAGTAACGTAGATAGCGACGAAGTGCTTTATTACGTTGATGGCGATTTTATGAGCAGAAAAAGCGTAGAAAAAGGACAAATCACTTTGCACCCAGGCGGCATCCCACACGGACCACATCCGGGTACAGTAGAAAAATCTATAGGTCAAGAAAAAACAGAAGAATTGGCCGTAATGATTGATCCTTTTAGGCCTTTAATGCTCACCGAAAACGCCATTGAGATAGAGGATGAAAGTTACCACAAAAGCTGGCAACATAACGTAGAATAATAAAAAAACCAAAGCCGACCTAACTAACCGGCAAATATTTATAAAAATGAGTACACAAACATTTTCAGAAAAAATTGCTAAAGCGCAAGATTTCCTGCCCATTAATGGAACGGACTATATTGAGTTTTATGTTGGCAACGCAAAACAAGCGGCCCATTTCTATAAGACAGCGTTCGGTTTTCAGTCGTTAGCTTATGCCGGCCCAGAAACTGGTGTTAGAGACCGAGCTTCATATGTGCTACAGCAAGGAAAAATTAGGCTGATTTTAACAACAGCTTTAAAGTCAGATCATTTTATTTCGGAACACGTAAAAAAGCACGGCGATGGAGTAAAAGTTTTAGCCCTTTGGGTTGATGATGCTTATAGCGCCTTTCAAGAAACGACCAGTAGAGGTGCGAAACCTTTTGTTGAACCTCACACCGTAAACGATGAGTTTGGCGAAGTGCGTATGTCGGGCATTTACACTTATGGCGAAACTGTGCATATGTTTATTGAACGCAAAAATTACAAAGGCACTTTTTTGCCAGGATACGTGGAATGGAAAAGTGACTACAACCCTGCAGATTCAGGATTGCTTTATATTGACCACTGCGTGGGCAATGTAGGTTGGAACCGAATGAACGAGACCGTGAAATGGTACGAGGAAGTGATGGGTTTTGTGAATATACTTTCGTTTGATGACAAACAAATCAACACAGAATATTCTGCTTTAATGAGCAAAGTAATGAGCAACGGTAATGGTTTCTCTAAATTTCCCATCAACGAACCTGCTGAGGGTGCTAAGAAATCGCAGATTGAAGAATATCTGGAGTACTACGAAGGCGAAGGTGTGCAACATATCGCGGTAGCTACAGCAGACATTGTTAAAACGGTAAGGCAACTGAAAGCAAATGGTGTGGAGTTTTTAAGTCCGCCGCCACAAGCTTATTACGAAATGATGCCAAACCGTGTAGGTGAGATTGATGAAGAAATAGCACTGCTAAAAGAGTTAGGTATTTTGGTAGATTGCGATGAAGAGGGCTATCTGCTGCAGATTTTTACCAAACCTGTAGAAGATAGGCCAACGTTATTTTTCGAAATTATACAAAGAAAAGGTGCACAAAGTTTTGGTGCAGGCAATTTTAAAGCACTATTTGAGAGCTTAGAACGTGAGCAAGCACTAAGAGGTAATTTGTAAAGAGAAGGGGAACGAAAATTCCCCTTTTTAACAATGTCCTAACAGGTAATAAATTACAACAAAAACTAAAACGGTAGATAAACAACCACCGCCTAATTTCCAAGCACCCCAACCTGCAAGTAATGTTCTGAAAAAATTATTCATATTTTCTATTTTTCTAAATAAACAACCTTTATACGAAATAGTTTGACAATGGCCAGATTAGATGATATGTTGATTACTTTAAATTTACTTCGATAATTTTCTCTCGTTGGTTTATAACTACCTTTAAAGTTACCGTTTGCAAAAATGATTTTTCTGCACCAGACGTTGTAAGTCACCAGTCGAATTCACTTTATCCTTATCCCATACTACAATTACATCTCCCTTTTGTAATGAGCTTTGAGCCGCTGATGATTTTTCTGGAATGGATTGTAACAATGCGCCATTATAGTCGTGCAAACCAACTGCAGAGCGCTCACCTAAATTTTCAGTATTTTTAAATGTTGCACCCAACCAATCGAAAGTGCTTAAACCATCACCTATTTTATTCGCTTTTATAGGCCTAATTGTTGGTTTCTCAGCCAATATCTTTAACCTAGCTGAGGTAACACCAAATTTCATTTCAAATTTTCTAAAACCTAATCCTACGGCGGGAGATGCTGCTCTCAGCGTGTAATTACCTTCAGCGGCAGCCAAAAACTGAGCATCACCAAACGCACTATACTGATCTATGCCTAGCTATTGTGCATTTTCCAAACCTTCTTTAGTCAGAAAAAAAATGAAATCTACTTGTTTACCCCAATCTTTAATTTGAATTGGAGCGTAGGGTGTAGAAACAATATTATGTCAAACACACAAAACAAATAACAGCAGTAGAAGCCACTTTTAAAATTTGTTGACAGCTGTCAGTATGCTTAGTTCGTAAAAAACTAAACCTCATTTAACAAATTTTATTAATTTTGAAGTATAGGTATGGGCGGTATAGCAACAATTAAAGACACAAAATTATTTCATCTGTTTCAATATTTGCAACGAGCATTTTTGTTGTTTCAAAAGAATGATCCTTTAAGACTCGCCGGTGCCACCGCATTTTTCGCCAACTTTGCTATTCCACCAATTCTACTTATCTTAATCAGGATATTTGGCTTTTTTGTAGATCGAAAAATTCTAGCCACTCAACTTTTCGAGCGGATTTCGAACATTTTAATCCCCAGCAGTACAGGCCAAATTAGAGACACCTTAAGAAATATTAGAAGTATCGATCATAACTGGTGGGCTACCATGCTAACCTTTCTGTTCTTTATTTTCGTAGCCACTACACTTTTCAACGTGATAAAAAATTCTGTAGAACAGATTTGGAGTATTGGTAGCAACGAGAAAGCCGGCATACTCTTTAATTTAAAAACCAGAGGTAGATCGATGATCATTATTATACTTGCTGGAATATTGTTCTTTGTTAGTGTAGTTACCGATAGTTTACAAGCCTTTGTAGAAGTATATTTGAGCGGCACCTCACCAAACTTTGGCCGATGGGTACTTTGGGCTTTAAACCAAATTGCATTTACGATAATTGTAGCTACATGGTTTAGCATTCTTTTCAGATTTTTAACCAATGCCAGACCAAGCTGGAAAATTGCATTTCAAGGTGGTTTACTTACAGCAATACTATTTAACCTTGGCAAATATGTTATGCGTATCTTACTACCTTTAAGTGGTATCGAAAACATTTATGGTGCATCAGGTTCTATTGTGCTGGTCATGCTTTTTATTTTCTATTCTTCGCTAATTTTCTATTTCGGAGCGTGTTTCATCAAAGTAGTGAGCGAGCAACGTCAAAAGGATATTCGCCCAATCAAAGGTGCTCACGCCTACGAATTGAAGGAAATTGGCGGCATCTCAGAAAAGTCGCAATCCAATTCCTAAAGTAAACATATTCAATTTTGTGTTTGGGTAGCCAGCCTTATTCAAATCAGTCAGTCCAAGCTCATAACGCAAATCTGCATTGAGTTTGCCAATATCTGCACCAATGCCAAATTGCCACGCTAGGTTTTGATCTTTGAATTTTCCAGAAAAAATGTTCGAGGCTGCATCTTCAAAACTTTGTTCGCTATTGAGGATAAATGAAATCATTGGCCCAGTGTTTAGCCTAATACCTACGCCCGCTGCGCCTATCTTGGTGCCGATTAACACTGGCACATCAATACTGTTGAAACTCACTTCATTCTGCAAACCCGTGTTGCTCTTTAATACAGATTTTTTTTCCGAATAATATACTTCGGGTTGCACATGGATGCCAGCAGCGCCTATTCTAGTCCAAATACCTGCATAATATCCTTGTTTGTTTTCGCTCGCAAAGGTATTATTGGTACTAAACTTAGACAGATTAAAGCCTCCTTTTAAGCCGAACTGAAAAGATGGTAATACTTGAGCCCAAGTAACCGATGAGAATAACGCTAAAAACAGGAATAACAATAATTTCTTCATAACAAAAATTTAAAACTCTTAGTTACTAGTTCTCCACTAATTCCACTTTTTCGTAACCATCCATTTCAAACACTGCAAGTTTATTCAGGATATTGCAATGCAATGTTCCAAATAAATTGAAACTGCTAGTATCATTCTTGGCTTCTATACAGATATTTTCCTTGAGAATTTCTTTCTGAGATTTCTCCATGGCCATCATAATGGCATCTTCGCCGTGAATAACAACATTTTTTGCATCAATTGCAAAATCATTAAGGAGCGCTAAAAAAGTTTTTCCGTTTAATAAAAATTCTTTGATATCCATCTTGCCAATTTTATGTAAAAGTCCAGAGATAAGTAAACAGTTTAGGAGTGCAAAAGTTCTGCAATGCATATATTTTTGCTAAAACTTTTTCGCAAGGTCTACAATACGTCGTTAAAACGGTTTCTAATACACCCTAGTAATTGATATAAAATCGTATTGTATTTATTTTCAGAACTATACAAATACAAAAAATATTTTTTTAGCTGATACAATTCTATACCTTAGTTGTACTAAACAAATTTAAGTAATCACCTTAAATAATCCTTAAATGAAAATAACTGTAGTAGGTGCAGGTGCCGTTGGCGCAACATGTGCAGATAATATCGCCAGAAAAGAATTAGCCGAAGAATTAGTATTATTAGATATTAAAGAAGGATTTGCAGAAGGAAAAGCCATCGATATGATGCAGACCGCAAACTTGTTAGGTTTTGATACAAAAATACAAGGGGTAACTAACGATTACAGTAAGACTGCCGGTTCTGCAGTTGCAGTAATTACATCTGGACTGCCGCGTAAACCCGGGATGACCCGCGAAGAATTGATTGGTATTAATGCGGGCATTGTGAAAGGCGTTGCAGAAAACATCCTTAAGTATTCTCCAGAGGCAATAATTATCGTGATCAGTAATCCAATGGATACGATGACCTACCTGGCATTAAAATCGTTAGGATTACCTAAAAACAGGATTATTGGAATGGGTGGAGCTTTAGACAGCGCCCGTTTTAGATATTATTTAAGCCAAGCATTAAACTGCAGCCCTAACGATTTACAAGGATTTGTAATTGGCGGGCACGGGGATACTACAATGATACCGCTTACACGCTATGCAACTTACCAAAGTTTACCCGTGAGCGAACTTTTAGATGAGGCAACACTTGAAAAAGTAGCTGCTGATACAATGGTAGGCGGAGCAACCCTGACAGGTTTAATTGGAACTTCTGCTTGGTACGCACCAGGTGCTGCAGGTGCTGCATTGGTAGAAGCAATAGTAAGAGATGAAAAGAAATTATTTACTTGCTGCGTTTCTTTAGAAGGTGAATACGGGCAAAACGATATTTGCTTGGGCGTACCCGTTATTATTGGAAGAAATGGTTGGGAGAAAATTATTGACTATAAGCTTAACGAAAAAGAACAAATAGCCTTTAATAAAAGTGCCGATGCTGTGCGCAACATGAACAACGTATTAGCAGAAATGAATTTAATATAAATGGGCGTAATTTCTGTCCCTTTAATTTTGGCAAATTTACAAGACAACGGTTTCCACATTTTGGTGGAAATTGTTGTTTTTGGCGAACCCCATTTCGCAGTGGTGGACACTGGTGCATCGAGAACAGTGTTTGACCAATCTTTGATGCAAAGGCACATTAAAGACCTGATAAGCAACGAAAATCATCAAGCGTCTACTATTTTTAGTGCAGCCGCTACACTAACAGGGCAAATATCGAAGTTTCAAATTGGAAAGTTAAAATTAAAAGATTACGAAGCTGTTGCATTAGATCTTACTTCAGTTTCTGACACTTACGCACAATTGAATTTGCCCCCGATCTCGGCTATAATTGGTGGAGATATTTTGATGAAGTACCACTGCAAAATCGATTACAAAAAACTTCTTATTAGATTTTATAAATAAGCTGGATGACTATGTTTAAATATATTGCCTTATGTATTACGGCATTGGTTTCATCGGCCTATGCCCAAGAAATAAAAATTATAGACAAGCCTATTGTTTTTGATTCGACACGTGTCAGTCTATCTATCGAATACTTAAGGGAAAGGCATGGAATTAAGCAAGAAACGCCAACAATTGTACCTAAAATGATTGTACTGCATTGGACTGCTGCTAAAACTTTTTCATCAACCTTCAATCATTTTAACAAAGAAAAATTGCCAAATGGCGATAGAAAAGATATCGCTAAAGTGAGTAGCCTGAACACTTCATCGCAATTTATGATTGATAGAGATGGGACCATATACCGTTTAATGCCTGAAAATTACTTTGCTCGGCATGTAATTGGTTTAAATTATTGCGCTATCGGGATAGAGAATGTGGGTAGCAGCGATTTCCCTTTAACAGATCAACAGCTAAAAGCGAATGAATATCTAATTCGCTATTTGTACAAAAGATACAATATTGAATATGTAATTGGGCATTACGAATACACAAAGTTTAAAAATACAGCACTTTGGAAAGAGACCAATCCTAACTATCAAACCGGTAAGAATGACCCAGGTGTGGAATTTATGAATCGAATTAGAAACGACATCCAAGATCTCGCTGTAAAAGGTGCCCCAACGCCATAAACACACTTAAACTAAACTACTGAATATCAATAAATCTAATATACATTATAATAGTTTCCTCAACTGCCTAAGTTTCGTCCTCATGCCCGGAAAGCGAATTCCCATCGTTATTTTTTAACCTAAGGAACAATAAACTAGTGACAGCGGTAATTGCAGCTAAACTCAAAAAAGTATATTTAAAAGCTTGCAAAACGGTGTCAGTCTGTATCCATGCAGAGGCAGAATGTTTTGCGAGTAAAAAAGCCCCTACAGAAATTCCCAAACTCATCGATAACTGCTGCATTACCAAAAGCAAACTATTTCCGCTACTAGCAGTACTATTGTCCAAATCGGAAAGTGAGATAGTATTCATGCTCGTTAACTGGATGCTATTCACCGCCCCATAGAGCACCAACAATGGAATTAAATTCGGAAGTTTAGTAGTACCTGTAACGAACGAGAACAAAGCGATAATTACTCCTATTAGCAAAGTATTAATGATAAGCGTGCGTTTATACCCTAGGCTTTTTACGATGGGTACCACCCAAGGTTTAATTAGAATGGAGGTCAGCGCTGCAGGAATCATCATCATGCCAGATGTCATTGCAGACTGCTTTAAGCCAACCTGAAATAATAGTGGCAACAATAAAGGCATCCCTCCTATACCCAATCTCGTTAATAAATTCCCAAACACACCAATCCTCAGCGTCCTAATTTTAATCAAATGCAGATTAATCAGTGCGTTTTCTTTAACTTTCTTGTAATGAAAGTAGTAGATATTCATCAAAATGAAAGCCGAGGCAAATACCGCTAACAACAACGTCTCACTAATAAGATGATGTGAACTTAACTCTATTCCTACTGTTAAAAGCACTAATGAACCACCGAAGTAAATCATCCCAAAAAAATCGAACTTACCTCTGGGCATCTTGTAGGCTGGCATGTGATAATACGCAAAGTACATCCCAAACAACCCAATTGGCAAATTGATTATGAATATCCAATGCCACGAGGCTATTTCTACCAACCAACCTCCTAAAGTTGGACCGATGATAGGGCCTACTAAACCCGGAATTGTAATGAAATTGATAACACCCAATAATCTTGCCTTGTCGTAGGTATAAAGGATAGCTAAGCGAGATACAGGAACCATCATAGAACCTCCAATGGCTTGAATAATCCGCGAGACAATCAACGCTTCTAAGGAATACGACATGGCACAAAAGAGCGAGCCTAAGGTAAAGATACCCACCGCAATAACAAATACATTGCGAGAACCATACCTGTCCGAAAGCCAACCACTTAAAGGAATTAACAAAGCTAAGACTAAAGTATAACTGATGATAATACTTTGCAGCGAAAGCGGAGAACGATTTAAATCACTCGCAATAGAAGGTAGGGCTGTGTTAAGAATTGTACCATCTAAAGACTGCATAAAGATCGCCAGAGCGGCAATCCAAGGCAATTTTCGTTCAGCTAAAGAGGGTGTGATTTGTTCCATTCTCCAATAAACAACAAGCAAAAAACAATAAAGTTTTTGCCGCTAAATCATCAACATTAAAAAAAAAAGCCCTTCAATTTACTGAAGGGCTTGGATGTATTTTTTGCTTTACTATGCATCGATTTTTGCGTATTTCGCGTTCCGCTCAATAAACTCTCGGCGTGGTGCCACTTCGTCACCCATTAGCATAGAGAAAGTTCTATCGCATTCTGCAGCATTTTCAATCGTTACCTTCTTTAAAATACGTCTAGCAGGATCTAAAGTGGTATCCCACAATTGCTCAGCGTTCATCTCTCCTAAACCTTTATAACGTTGAATATGTACGCTGTCTTCTTTACCAGCTCCTTTTAAACGTTGTACCGCAGCGTCACGTTGCTCATCAGTCCAAGCGTATTCAAAATCTTTACCTTTTTTAACTTGATAAAGAGGTGGCGCTGCAATATAAACGTAACCTGCTTCAATTAAACCACGCATATACCGGAAAAAGAAAGTCAAAATCAACGTAGCAATGTGCGATCCGTCGATATCAGCATCCGTCATGATTACTATTTTGTGGTAACGAAGTTTTGATAAATTCAATTCTTTATCGTCAGCTTCAGTACCAATGCTTACGCCAAAAGCAGTAAACATGTTTTTAATCTCCTCGTTCTCGTAGATTTTATGCTCCATCGCTTTTTCTACGTTTAAGATTTTTCCTCTCAAAGGAAGAATAGCTTGTACGTTACGATCGCGACCTTGTTTAGCGGTACCACCCGCCGAGTCACCCTCTACCAAGAATATCTCACATTTCTCTGGATCGCTATCTGAACAATCTGCAAGTTTACCAGGTAAGCCAGACCCCCCCATAACACTTTTGCGTTGTACCATTTCGCGAGCTTTACGAGCCGCAGCTCTTGCCGTTGCCGCCAAAATCACCTTGTTGATGATCATTCTGGCTTCTTTAGGATTTTCTTCTAGGTAATTTCCCAAAGCTTCACCAACTGCCACATCAACCGCACCCATTACCTCACTATTTCCCAACTTGGTTTTAGTTTGCCCTTCAAATTGAGGTTCTTGTACTTTTACCGAAACTACTGCAGTCAAACCTTCTCTAAAGTCATCACCCGTAATCTCCATTTTAAGGTTTTTTAACAAGCCCGATTTATCAGCATAAGCTTTTAGCGTACGCGTTAATCCTCTTCTAAAACCAGCAATGTGTGTACCACCTTCGTGAGTATTAATATTGTTCACATAAGAGTGTACATTTTCAGAGTAACTATCGTTGTATTGGAACGCCAACTCTACAGGAATACCATTTTTTATCCCCTCAATATAAATTGGATGTGGTAAGAAAGATGCACGTGTGCCATCTAAGAAAGCAACGAATTCTTTTAATCCGCCATCAGAATGAAAAACTTCCGAAAGAAACGAACCGTCTTCCAACTCTTCACGCTCGTCTGTAAGTGTTAAGGTAATACCTTTATTCAGGTAAGCTAACTCACGTAAACGACTAGCTAAAGTATCGTATTTGTACTCGGTAGTTTGTGTAAAAATGGTTGGATCTGGAGTAAAAGTTACAATTGTACCTCTCTTATCTGTTTCTCCAACTTCTTTAACATCATACTGTGGAACACCAATTTGATACTCTTGCATCCAAATTTTACCCTCACGGTGTACCTCTGCTTTTAAGTGTGTAGACAATGCGTTAACACAACTTACCCCAACACCGTGTAAACCACCAGAAACTTTGTAAGTATCTTTATCGAATTTACCACCAGCGTGTAATACGGTCATTACAATCTCTAATGCCGATTTATTTTCTTTTTTATTAATTCCTGTCGGAATACCACGTCCATTATCTTCAACTCTAATTGAGTTGTCTTTTAAAATGTTAACGTAAATGGTATCTGCATGACCAGCTAAAGCCTCATCAATGGAGTTATCTACAACCTCGTAAACCAAGTGGTGCAAACCTTTAACTCCAGTATCACCGATATACATAGAAGGACGCTTTCTAACCGCCTCTAAACCTTCTAACACCTGTATATTATCGGCCGAATAATTTGACTTTGGATCTTTTTCTTCGCTCATAATTTTATATCAAACTTAAAGTATCAAAAATAACCATTTTTTATGGATTTTCAGTTATTGTGGATAACTATTTGACCCTAAAAACACTATAAAAATGATTAATAAAAGGACAGCTTTAGGATAGTCGGAATTGATTTTTATATTTGCTTAAATTTATACCAAAAGAATGAAAATAAATACTGTAAAATTTGGCACCTTAACGGCTGCAATTGCGATAGTTTCTGTGATAAGCGCTTGCGGGAACAATGAAAACAAAACAGAGACGAAGCCAGCTACAACCGCTGCAACAGTAGATGTTAATAAAGATAAGATTGTATTCGTAGACTCTGATTCGTTACTTAACCAGTACGAGTATTTCAAAGTCTTGAAAACCAAAATGGAAGCTAAAGGTAAAGCTGCTGACGCCGATTTAAAAGCGAAAGGGCAGGCTTTCCAACGTGACATGCAACAATATCAATCGCAAGCTCAAGGGATGACTGGCGAGCAAAGAGCCGCTGCCGAAGAGAGATTAGCTCGCAAACAGCAAGAACTACAAACGTACCAACAAAATGCGGGTGCAGCTTTTCAAAACGAGCAAGCTAAAGAACAGGAAGCGCTTTACAACAAAGTTGCTGATTACTTGAAAGTTTACGCTAAGGACAAAGGCTACAAAATGGTTTTAAAATACCAAAAAGGTATGGGAGATATTCTTTTTGCTGACCAAAGTTTGGACGTTACACATGAAGTAATTAAAGGGTTAAATGAAGCCTATACTAAAGAAAAGAAATAATGTTTATCCGTTTGGATAGTAAGTAATTTAAAGTCTCACCTATCGTGAGACTTTTTTTTGTCTAAGTTTATCGTTTCGGTGGGGCGTTTGGCGATGATTTTCATCCACCAAAAAGCCTAATTTGTAACATATTCCAACTTTTGTACATCTAAACTGTTGTTAATCCGACGATATGAACAAATACGAACAAATAGTAGCTTTAGAACTTCAATTTTGGAAATTGGATATTCGAAAAAAGCCATCATTACTAGGGAACATTGCTACGAAAGTTCAGCGGAAAGTTAATAGCTATATCCCCAAAAAAGTTCACCATGCGGTTACCGCTGCCATAAAGCAAATGGTAAAACTCGTGTTATTTGGCTCGGAAATTACCAACTCCGGCATACCACCAACAGACATGAGTTTTATGCATCGAGAAGCGCTAGTGAAGGCTAAAATTGACAGTTACTGCAAAACTGGAGCCGCCGAAGGCGGTATTACAGGTGCCGGTGGCTTTCTCATGAGCATGGCTGATTTTCCGATCTTGATTGGCATTAAAATTAAATTACTTTACGAAATTTCTGCTCTTTACGGGTATGATGTTAAAGATTTTAGAGAGAGGTTATTTATACTTCATATTTTTCAATTGGCTTTCTCAAGCAAAGAAGGGAGCCAGAAAGTATTAGATGAGATAGAAAACTGGAATAATAAAGTTTTTATAGTACCGAAAGATGGCAACGAGTTCGATTGGCACACTTTTCAACAAGAATACCGAGACTATATCGATCTAGCTAAACTTGCACAACTACTACCTGTAGTAGGCGCTGCCGTGGGGGCTGTTGCCAACTACCGCCTCATTAAAAAGCTTGGCAACACCGCAATGATGTGTTACAGATTAAGGCTGTTGCGACAAGAATTAATAAAACAAGAGAACAATTAGTTTTTGTAGAATTCCCTTCCCTCATACCAACCGCCTATTCAAGCACTTTGTAATAGCGCTCAATGATTCGTGGAAATTGATTTACTATCGTGCTTTAATATTGATAAGTAATTCAAAACTAAAGTACTTAACCATGAAAACTTGCGTCACAACGCTACTACCTATAACCACTCTCATTTTGGACTTATGCACCAAAAAGGATAACCCTAAGCCCGCCTCTGCTATAAGTTAATACGAGCAGAACAGAAACGCCGAGTGGAAGTTTGACGAACTCACCGTAGGAAAATCTGTTGCGGATACATACAATAAAAAAACTTACAAATACCAATACGTGCTAAATTACGCCAATTTGGCTATAGAAGGTACAACCCATCTGCTAACCGCCAATTACAGCCAAAGATTTAACTAGGTCAATCTTAACCGAAAAACCAAAATTACACGTGAAGAGCAAAATGTTGGAGAAAACGGCACCCCAAACAATAGTTACAGATTAACCGACACCTACGACATCAACTAGAGTTCAGGATCGAATGTAGCCACTCAAAAGAACTTACACTGGCAATGGAAATGCTGGCGGAGTTACTTATTGGATTTATAGTTACGAAGGTTACCGGGCAACACTTACCAACACGTTAAAGCCGGCAAATATGGGTTTAGACGTTTTGGGCCCACATGGATTTCCGCCCAATATAGATAGCGCCAGTGGCGGAGTAGTTGAAGCTCCATTTAGTGGAAGCCATCAGTTGCCTACTAAAATGACGATCCAAGTATATGCTTCTACTGGCAGTACGGTAGGCCCGGTGTCGGTAACTAACTTTAGTTACGAGAAGGACCCTTTTAATCTTATTGTAGTGGCTGAATTTAATGGCGCTATATAGGATTAAGTACAAATAAACCAGTGCATTTTGTACAATAAACCCAATTGTAGCGTGCACGCAGGCGAAGAATGAGACAAGTAAAGCGAAAAGTGGGACTAAAAATGGTCTAGAAATACTGCTATTGCTTTTCCATTTTAACAAATTAGACTGTGCAACAATAGCACCGTTAACTTTAAAGTGTAAACTAAAAAGCGTACCTTTGCACCTTATTTTTTAGCAACATGATTTCAGTTTCAAACCTATCGCTACGTTACGGAAAACGTACACTTTTTGAGGACGTTAACCTTAAATTTACTCACGGCAATTGCTATGGTGTAATTGGTGCAAATGGCGCTGGCAAGTCTACTTTTATGAAGATTTTATCGGGCGATGTACAACAAACTAGCGGCTCGGTGGCTTTTACTCCGGGCGAAAGAATGGCGGTTTTAAAACAAAATCACTATGAATTTGATGAGTTTCCGGTAATCGAGACCGTAATGATGGGACACAAGCAGTTGTACGATATCATGAAGGAAAAAGACGCCATCTATATGAAGGAAGATTTTACCGAAAAAGACGGTGAACGTGCTGGAGAACTGGAAAATCTTTTCGCTGAAATGGATGGATGGAACATGGAAAGTAACGCTGCTACCATGTTGAGCAACTTAGGAATTAAGGAAGAACATCATCATAAATTATTAAAAGAGTTAGATGGTAACCAAAAAGTACGTGTATTATTAGCACAGGCCTTGTTTGGTAATCCTGATATTTTGTTATTAGATGAACCTACCAACGATTTGGACATTGAAACTATTGCTTGGTTGGAAAACTTTTTAGCAGATTATCAAAGTATTGTATTGGTAGTAAGTCACGATAGGCACTTTTTGGATGCGGTGTGTACGCACATCGTGGACATTGATTTTGCCAAAATGAGCATCTATACAGGTAACTACAGTTTCTGGTATGAAAGTTCACAGTTAGCCCTGAAACAACGCTCAGATCAGAATAAGAAACTTGAAGATAAGGTTAAGGAGTTACAAGAGTTTATCCGCAGGTTCAGTGCGAATGCTTCTAAATCAAAGCAAGCTACTTCTCGTAAAAAAGCTTTAGATAAAATCGACATTTCGGAAATTAAAGCCTCTAGCCGTAAGTATCCAGCAATCATGTTTAACAACAATGGCGCTCGGGAGGCTGGAGATCAGATCTTACAGGTTGAAAATTTAGGAAAGACAGTTAATGGAGAGGTAATGTTTAAGAATATTACTTTTATGGTTAACAAAGGTGATAAAATCGCTCTTTTATCTCAAAATAGTTTAGCTACATCTGCCTTTTATAACATTTTAAACGGCAATGATAAAGATTTTAATGGTGACTTTAAATTTGGGGTAACGATAAGCACTGCTGATATTCCGAACGATAATACTGAATTTTTTGCGAACAAGGATGAGAATTTGATTGATTGGTTACGCGAATATTCGGGAACTGATGCTGACGAGCAATTTGTACGCAGTTTCTTGGGTAGAATGTTATTTTCTGGAGAGGAAGTATTGAAGAACGTTAAAGTGCTTTCTGGAGGTGAGAAAATGCGTTGTATGTTCTCTAGAATGATGTTGCAACAAGCTAACTTCTTAATGTTTGATGAACCTACCAATCATTTGGATTTAGAATCGATTACTGCCTTAAACAACGGCATGAACGACTTTAAAGGTACTATGTTGTTTACTTCGCGAGATCATGCATTAACCGAATCAGTAGCTAATCGTATTATCGAAATTACGCCAAACGGCATTATTGATAAGTTGATGACTTACGATGATTATATTAACAGTGACGATGTTGCTAAGTTAAGAGCAGAATTATATAAATAATTTTCTATTTCTCCTATACAAAAAAAGCTCCGGGAAAAATTCTCGGAGCTTTTTCTTGTTTAACCTTATTTGCTACGGATTGAAAGCAAATGATACGTAATACATTGCACCTACTTCTGGGTTACCATAAGAAGTGAAATAGTATTTATTCAAGATATTAGAACCTCCAATCTTAATCATCGATGTTAATGATGGGATGCGGAAGCTAACTTGAGCATCCGCTGTTCCAAATGCCGGCACTTCGCCTCCAGAGAATGAAGAGAACCAAGTGAATTTATCTTGCCAACGGTAATTAACATTAAATCCAATATTTTTGAATAGCTTACGGTTGCTTAAACCAACGTTGTAACGTACATTTGGAGTGTTGAAATCGTTATCGTAAGCAGATGGTAAATCTTGTAACTTGTTGTAAGAAACGTTACCAGAGAATTGATAATTACCTGCTAAATAATCTAAACCAAAAGCACCTCCATAAGTTTTCACATTACCAGTGGCATTTACAGGCACACCAAATTTAACAAAGTTTGGTGCTGTTGGCGTACCTTGGTTTTGATAAACACTTACAGAAGTAATAAAGTCTTTATACTCATTCATGTAACCATAAATATCCACCATTACTTTAGTACCTAATAAACCTTTGTATCCTAACTCATAAGCTGTAACACTTTCTGGGCGCACACCTCTTGGATCAAAATCATATACTACCGGTGCTCCTGTACCTGCAACTAAAGCTTTGTAACTTTCGTCGGTAATTGGCTTATTGGTTAATAAACTGTATTTGCTTAAGAATTCTGGAATACCGCCAATTAAGCGTTGAGAGCCTCCACCTACAGATAAGTCAATGTATTGATTTTGGGTAGTTGGATTACGGAAACCTGTTTGGAACGAAGCTCTAATGTTTGAATTTTTAGCAACTGTCCATACACCAGTTACACGAGGCGTAAAACGGCCATCAAAGTTTTCACTTTTATCGTAACGACCCGCAACAGATAATTTGAATACATTACCAAATTTTTTAGCCAATTGACCAAAAGCAGCATATTCATCAATATCAATCTCTCTATTTAAATCATCAAAAATAGTACCTCCAGAGTTTAAGTCAAATCTTCTTGCCGAAGCGCCAACTTGAAACTCAACTACGTTGTTAAACAACCTAGAGAAGTTATACATTCCTTCGTAGTGATATAGGTTAGATGCATCATCAAACTTGGCACCATAAACACCAGCACCCATATTGGTTTGACTGATGTAAGTATTTTTAATCTGATGCGCATAATTTTGGAACTGAGCGCTGCTCGAGCTTAAACGTCCAGCATCAGCAGCTGTCCGAGCCGCGGCATGCGCTTGGGCTGGCGTTACCGCCGGATTTAAAGATGCACCGATATAGGTTCCAATATATTGCGGAAACCACGCAGTTGACGCTGTAGTTTTCTCATTGATATAACTACCAAGAATTGAGGATATGTACGAGTCTCCTGAACGCTCTTGAGTAGTATAAGCTCTTAAATAAAAATCAGGGCTTTTTAACTCAACTTTATACAATCCAATGTTGAAGTTTCTTAATGAATACCTGTCCGAACCCGTGTAAACAGAGGTTCCTGTTCCCCAATTTGCTTGCGCCGACAATTGAACTTTATCGTTGAAATTGAAGTACAAACCACCCGACATTTTCAACGATTTTGTATCGTAATCTACAAGGTCTATCTCATTATAACCAGTTCTCGACACATTTTCGTTAGGCAACAAGTTATTACGTTGTGCGTAGTAAAATGGCAAGTACTGACTTGTAACGGCAGGCCTTAGCGAAGCTGGCACATTAGCATTGATAAAAGTTAAATAATTTGCGTAAGGTGTACCGGCTGGTAAATTGTTGAGTGCAGCTCTAGCGTCAAACAAACCTCCCGATGCATTTAACAAACCACTTCGGGTCGCAGCTTCCACACTGTTGTTTACAGCTCTCATGTTTTGGTTAACCTCATCGCCGTAAACGTTTACACCATCGTAGTTCGGGTCTGATGCTCTTGTCCCTGCCTTTGGCGTGTTAGTTACCCTATCAAAGTTAGAATCATTTGTACCAAACCAATCCTTAGCTTGCAAGTAAGAAAAAGCGAATTTAGCACCGAATTTATTGTTCCAGCTTTTTGCCATTCTCATATCAAACTGATGAAAAGGCTGTACTTTCACTGTTTCGCCATTGGCAAGAACGGTATTATCATTTACGTGATTTACACCCGTTTTAAATTGCCAACTAACTCCTTGATGATTAAAAGGATCTTTAGAAGACATTAATAAAGTACCACTGATACCACCCGCACCGTATAAAGCAGAAGCCGCTCCGGGAAGTAGCTCCACGTTATCAACATCTAACTCGGTAATTCCTACAATATTGCCTACCGAGAAATTCAATCCAGGCGCTTGATTATCCATCCCATCAATTAATTGATTGAAACGGGTATTACCATTCGCATTGAAACCTCTTGTGTTGTAAGATCTAAAAGTTAAAGATTGCGTACTCATCTCTACACCTTTAATGTTTTGAATTGCATCATAAAACGAAGGCGCAGCCACCTCTTTAATTTGAGCAGCACCCATACGCTCTACCGTAACCGGAGATTCGAGTATACGCTCAGGTGTTCTAGATGCTGATACTACCACTTCTTGGCCCAAGATCGCTCCCGATTCTTCTAGTTCGAATGTTAAATTTGTAGACACATTCGCTATTTCACGCTCTTGGGTTACAAAACCTATCGATGACACCACCACAGTAAAGGGTGGCTTTTGCGTTGTAGTGAATGAAAACTTACCATTCTGATCTGTAGATGCTCCATAAGTTTTGCCTTTAATCACAATACTAACGCCAGGAATTGGCTCCTTGCTTAGCTTGTCGGTTATGGAGCCGCTAACCAGTACATTTTGAGCTAACACTGTGAGCCCAGCGCTTAGCAAAACAAAAAGTACAAAAATTGTTTTTGTAAAGATTTTGTTCATAATTCTCTGATTTATATTTTTGGTTACATAAACTTAAAACTATTTTTTTAACTTCCAAATAGTAAGCTAACTATTTTATTACGGCATTCTTACTCCAAAAACTCGTAATTCCATATTTATACTTATTTTGCTTTAAGTTTAGATTTTTAAGCGCACAAAAACCAAATAAAGAGAACCATATGAACAAAGTCAAAGCGTTACTATGTGTGGTGATACCTATTGTATTGGGCTATCTATTTAATACCAAATTTGGCGATACCCCGCCCCTGCTAAGATTTTTGAACCCCTTTACAGGTTTTTGGCAAAATGCCGAACCGAGCAAGCCAACTCGCAACAAAAAGCTAATTTTAAAGAATGCAATGGATAAAATTGAAATTGCATTTGATGACAGAATGATTCCTCACGTGTTTGCGCAAAACAACCACGATTTGTATTACGCTCAGGGCTATGTTACGGCAATGCATCGCCTTTGGCAAATGGACTTTCAAACACGTTTTGCTGCCGGCAGAATTTCGGAAGTTGTTGGTCCAAAAGCCATCGAAGTAGATCGTTACCAGCGTAGAATGGGTATGTTATATGGCGCAGAAAAATCTCTTGAGGGGATGATGGCCGATCCGCAATCGAAAGAAATGATAGAGGCCTACACAAAGGGCATCAATGATTATATCAAATCCTTAACAAAAGATAAGTTACCTGTTGAGTACAAATTGCTCGATTTTAAGCCAGAGCCTTGGACACCAATTAAGTGTGCACTATTACTTAAACAAATGTCTGCAGTTTTGGCCATGGGGTCTGACGAGTTTTACATGACAAATATTTTGAATAAATACGGTGCCCAAATTACAAAAGATCTGTTCCCCGATTATCCTTTTAAAGAAGATCCGATTATTCCAGACGACACAAAGTGGAATTTTAAACCACTTGCTATTCCACAAACACCTGCATCTTTTAACGAAATGATGAGCAGTAACATTACCACAAAACAAAAGGTGGAGGGCATTGGTAGTAACAACTGGGCATTGTCTGGCGCAAAAACAGCCTCGGGCTTTCCCATACTGGCTAACGATCCTCATCTAGACTTGTCCTTACCTTCTATCTGGTATCAAATTCAACTCAATGCACCCGGCGTTAACGCCTACGGCGTATCGCTTCCTGGTGCTCCAGGCATTATTATTGGCTTTAATCAAGATATTGCTTGGGGGGTTACGAATGTTGCTGCCGACGTGTTAGATTTTTATCAAATCAAATTTAAAGACGACACGCACCAACAATATTTGTACAATGGGACTTTCCATAATACCATACCTCGATATGAGGAAATTAAGATTAGAGGAGCGAAAAAAGTAGTGGACACAGTTTTTTACACCCATCATGGCCCAGTAGTTTACTTACAAAAATCCAATTATAGCAGAGCGAAGAACGTACCTACGGGTCATGCGCTACGCTGGATAGCCCATGAAAAATCTAATGAGTTAAAGACCTTTTACTTGATGAATAGAGGTAAAAACTATGATGATTATCGCGAAGCGCTCACGCATTTTACCGCCCCCGCCCAAAACTTTATTTTTGCTAGCGCTGATAACGATATTGCCATCACGCCAAACGGGAAATTTCCCTTAAAATGGAAAAATCAGGGCAAATTCATTCTAGACGGCACCGATCCGAGTAACGATTGGCAAGGATGGATACCGGCAAATCAAAATCCAACCGTGAAAAATCCGCCCCGCGATTTTGTGAGTTCAGCAAATCAATCTTCAACCAATCCTAGTTATCCTTACTATATCAACTGGGAATTTTCTCCTTATGAGCGAGGCAAGCGTATTAATGACAGATTAAAAGTGATGACAAAGGCGAATGTAGATAGCATGCGTAATTTACAGATGGACTCTTACAGTATTATTGCAGAAAACGCCTTACCGTATCTGCTCCCGTTAATTAAGGCTGCTGAATTAAATGCTACTCAAAAAGAAGCATTTATTGCAGTTAGTAAGTGGAATAAGTTTTTCGAAGCAGAATCAATTGCAGCAAGTGTTTTTGACATCTGGACAAACCAATTGGCCAAAGAAATTTGGGATGATGAGTTTACAGAAGCAAACTATCCAATGCGATATCCTTCTCGCGACAGAACTATACAAATGATCCAAAAAGAGCCTAACGCACGGTGGTTCGACAATGTAAACACCAAGGACAAAACGGAAACATTAGCCGATTTAGCGAACAGCGCTTTCAAGTTCGCCTGTGATAGTTTAGAGCGAAAATATGGTCCGATTGGCGAAGATTGGGCATGGGGCAACTTGAAAAACACCAATGTGCCACATCTCGCTAAAATACCAGGATTTGGCTCAAAAAAACTCAATATTGGCGGTGCTAAAAGTACGGTTAATGCATTAAGTGAGAGTAACGGTCCTTCTTGGCGAATGGTAGTAGAATTGGGCAAAAACCCGAAAGGCCATGGAGTTTACCCTGGCGGCCAATCTGGCAACCCTGGCAGCTTCTTTTATGACAACATGATTGATACTTGGGCAAATGGAAAACTATATGATTTGTTCTTTATGCAATCAGTCGATGATAAAAACGGTAAAATTATTTCACGATACAAAATCTCAAAAAAATAAAACATGGTCTTCATCGTTATCCTTCTCATCTCATTTGTGCTGCAATTATTTTTACCTTGGTGGGTAATTATTGTAATTGCTTTCGCCGCTTGTGGCATTATCGGCAAAACCACTAAAATATGTTTCTGGCAACCTTTCTTTGCCATTTTTCTACTGTGGATTGGCATGGCGCTCTATAAAAGCATTCCAAACCAACACCTTTTAGCAGATAGAATTGCAGAAATGTTTGACTTAAAAGTGTGGCCTGCCATTTTACTAGTTATGGGCATACTTGGTGGTTTAGCCGCAGGCATTAGCGGTTTATGTGGTTATCACCTCAGAAAGTCAATTCTAAAAGATAGCTCGAAATCTTAAGCATAAAATTTTGTACTTTTGCCCAGTGAACATCAACACTGGGCATTTTTTTTCTATTCGCACCGAAACTGAATTTAACGAAGCTGCGCTTGAGGTATTCAATTATCAAGCGATTAATTGCTGGGTATATCAACGGTATATCACACACTTAAAAATCGATACAACTACTGTAAAACAGTATCAAGATATTCCTTTTTTACCCATCAGCTTCTTTAAAACACACGAAGTTGTTTCGACAAATAAAGCGTCGCAAATTATATTTAGCAGCTCTGGCACTACGGGGCAGACTACTAGCAAGCATATCGTGCAAGACCTTTCGCTATACGAAACAAGTTACAATACTACTTTTCAACGCTTTTATGGCAAAGCCGATGATCTTTGTATATTGGCCTTATTGCCTTCCTATTTAGAAAGAGATGGCTCTTCTTTAATTTACATGGTAGATGACTTGCTTAAGCAAAGCAAACATCCTGCTAGTGGATATTTTCTACACAATCACGAAGAACTTTTTGATTCGCTAAAGCAGCTCAAAGCAGCCAAACAAAAAACTATTCTTATTGGCGTCACTTACGCTCTTCTAGACTTTGCAGAACAGTATGAAATAAATTTCCCGGAACTAATTGTAATGGAAACCGGAGGCATGAAAGGCAAACGCAAGGAAATGATTAGAGCGGAATTGCATTCAATTTTATGCAATTCGTTTGGTGTAAAAACAATTCATAGCGAATATGGAATGACCGAATTGCTTTCACAAGGCTACTCGAAGGGCAACGGAATTTTCGAATGCCCGCCTTGGATGAAAATACTGTTGCGTGACACATCTGACCCATTAAGTCTTATTTCGACGCAGCAAACTACTGGAGGCATTAACGTAATAGATTTGGCCAATATAAATTCTTGTGCTTTTATTGCTACGCAAGATTTAGGCAAACTACATTCAGAAAATCAGTTCGAAATATTGGGTAGGTTTGATAATGCCGATATTAGAGGCTGCAATCTTTTAGTGCAATAAAAAAGCGCACCAAAATAATATGATGCGCCTTCCTTATATCGTTAATGTTTTATTGGGCAATGATTAAGAAATAGTTTTTCTTACCTTTTTGCACTACTAAAAACTCTTCGTTAATTAAATCTGCCTCAGTAAAAGTAGCTGCTAAATCTTCAATTTTGTTTTTATTGATACTCAACCCCCCACCTTGCACGGTCTTTTTTACTTCTCCCTTTGAAGGGAAAACGGAAGTTTTTTCAGCTAACAAAGTAGGCACATCGATACCAGTCGCTAAGTCTCCTTTAGCAACGCTAAATTGAGGAATTCCCTCGAAAATATCTAAAACTTGAGTCCTAGACAAACCTTGTAAAAATGCTAAAGAACCATTACCGAACAAAAATTCTGAAGTTTTTATCGCTGTTTCTAAAGCCTCATCTGAATGAGTTCTCACCGTGATATCCTCGGCTAAAGCCTTTTGCAAAATGCGTAAATGCGGCGCCTCGTTGTGCTGGGTTTCTAGCGTATCAATCTCTTCTTTAGATTTTAGCGTGAAAATTCTAATCCATTTTTTCACATCGTCATCAGAAGCGTTTAGCCAAAATTGATAAAATTTATACGGCGATGTTTTTGCTGGATCTAACCAAACTGCGCCACTCTCCGTTTTTCCGAACTTAGTACCATCCGCTTTTTTAATCAACTGTGTAGTTAAGGCAAACGCTGTTCCTTGGTCTTTTCTTCTAATTAATTCTGTACCCGTTACAATATTTCCCCATTGATCAGAACCTCCCATTTGCAACACGCAATTGTGATGCTTCCATAAATAATAGAAATCGTAACCTTGTACCAGCTGATAGCTAAACTCGGTAAAAGACATACCGTTATCACCTTCTAAACGCTTCTTAACGCTATCCTTCGCCATCATATAGTTTACCGTTATGTGCTTACCAACCTCACGAATAAAATCTAAGAAGTTGAAGCTTTTAAACCAGTCAGCGTTGTTGACCATAACAGCACCGTTGCCAGCATCCTCAAAATTTAAAAACTTAGCCAATTGACGCTTCATGCCCGATAAATTGTGCTCTACCATTTCTGGCGTTTGGAGATTACGTTCGTCAGATTTACCAGAAGGATCTCCAACCATACCTGTAGCCCCACCTACCAAAGCAACAGGTTTATGACCAGCACGTTGGAAATGAATTAAAGTCATGATCTGGGTTAGATGCCCCACGTGTAAAGAATCAGCTGTTGGATCAAACCCAATATAGCCGGCGCACATACCTTCGTTCAGTTTATCCTCTGTGTTTGGCATAATATCGTGCAACATGCCTCTCCAACGTAGCTCTTCAACAAAATTGATCATCTTTATTCTTTTTTTAGCGCACAAAGATAGGCTTTTAAGCGTTATCGAAAAAGTGAAGCGATTAAGAAGATTAACTTATATTTACGATATGAACTTCCTTTCTCATTTTTATTTCGATCAACGCAATGATGACCCAAACACTGTTTTAGGAACTATTTTACCTGATCTTATTAAAAATGCGAACAAGAAATGGAATCCACATCCTCAAAAACATGAGGAATTATTTCAGGAGAGTGCATTACACCAAAGCTTTTTAAAGGGCTGGAAACGTCATTTAGAAGTTGATCGGATTTTCCATTCGGCACCTTTCTTTTTCGAAAAAACGAAAGAATTAAAGATATTGTTACTTCCAATACTGGAGACCAGCGTTGTAAGACCTTCCTTTTTGGCACACATTGGTGTAGAACTTTTATTGGATCATTTATTAATTAACCACAGAAAGATTAAAATTAATTCGTTTTACGAGTGCTTGGAGAATGTCAATTCTGGCGGTCTAAGAACTTTCCTAAAAAAATGCGAGATTGACGATATAAATCTCTTCTTTAAGTTTTTCGACAGTTTTAAGTCTAGCCGCTACTTGCTCAGTTATCAGCAATTGGATAACATCAGCTATGCTTTGCACCGTATCTGTATGCGCCTTTGGCAACACCCTTTTAGTGAGCAAACTATCTCCGAACTTACCAGCGTATTAGAAATTTACAAATCACAATTGGAAGTAGATTTTATGATTATATTTGACGAAATCGAAAACAGGCTTTCTTAGAATCATGCATAAGTATCAGTTATTAATTCTTTTCAGTATTTTTTGCTTCTCTGCCCAGGGACAACGAAAATACAGCAACGAGTTTTTAAATATTGGCGTGGGTTCTACAGCTTTCGGCATGTCGGGCGCCGTGGTTGCCAGTGTAAATGACGTAACGGCAGGTTATTGGAACCCTGCTGGTTTAGCCAGAATGGAAACTCCACAACAAGCAAGTTTCATGCATGCCGAATATTTTGCGGGCATTGCTAAATACGACTATGGCGCCTTCGCAACAAGCGTGCAAGATAATACCGCTGTAATAGGTGCTTCATTTTTACGATTTGGAGTGGATGATATTCCGGATACCTCGGAATTGATTGATGCAGATGGTAACATTAACTACGATAGAGTAAAGAAATTTTCAGCGTCAGATTACGCTTTTATCCTCTCTTACGCCCGCAAGAAAGGCAAGAAAAAAAATGGTGATTTTGATGGATTAAGCTACGGTGCTAATGTGAAAGTAATTAGGCGGGTAGTGGGCGAATATGGAAAATCGTGGGGCTTTGGTTTAGATGCTGGGTTTCAATACAAGAAGGGAAAATTCATTTTTGCAGCCGTCGGAAAAGACATTACATCCACCTTTAATAGTTGGAGTTATAATGCTGATAAGTTATCTACTGTTTATACCAACACTGGTAACGATATCCCGAAAAATTCGACAGAAACCACCTACCCACGTATAGTTTTGGGTGCTGCCTACCAAACGGCGATAAATACAAAGTTTAATATATTGGCAGAAACAAATATTAACTTTACTACAGACGGCAAACGAAATGTGTTGCTGAGTGCAGATCCCGTAAGTGCAGATCCTACGATTGGATTAACGGTTGATTACCAGAAAACGATTTTCCTACGTGGTGGCGTTGGTAATATCCAACAATCAACTGACTTTAATGGCAAGCAGATTTATACTTATCAACCCAACATGGGCGTGGGTTTAAAAATAAAGAACTTCTCTTTAGATTATGCTTTGACCAACGTGGGTAATGCGTCAGATGCATTGTATAGCAATGTTTTCTCCATCAGATTGGATTTTGATAAGAAATAACTATTCACACCTTGCAGCAAAACTTCTTTAGCTAGGGCTTTGAACCTAGGCCACCCTTCAAAGATCCTAAAGATGGTAAACTTTGCTATTTATAACATAAACGGGAGATGCATTTACATCTCCCGTTTATGCTATAAGAATTATAAATCCGTAATTTACTTCCAATTATATTTTAAACCGATCTCAAACTCCCCGTTACTATACCCCTGCAAATCCGAAGTGTTAGTAGTATACTGCGCTGAGATGCCAAATTGGTTCTGAAAAACAGTACCAATTCCTAAGGTAACACTATTTGTACTGTGGTATATAGCACTAAAGTTCAACTTTTCTTCGGCAACGCCAACAGCTATGCCCGCATCAATAATATCCTTATAGTTCTGAACTCCTCTGTACGCCAGCTTGGGTTCTATTCTAGTCCCACCATTTCGACCTATAAATTTGTAAGATACAGCCGCTATGTAGGTTGTGCGATCTACAATTTTCCGGTAGACATCTCTATCCAAAAAACGTTTCAAATTTGGCACAGCCGCTTGAATATTTATAGTAGGGCTTCTAAACGCTATACCGAAGTCTCCGTCGACGAATAATTTACGCTCGTTGAAATTTACTAAAGATATATCGGACAAATCACCTTTTAGTTTATCGAAATCAACTCGTTCATTCATTACCCCCCCTGAAACACCAAAGTCTATAAAACTTGTTTGTTCAACATTCAAAGCTAAGTGATAGCTATAAGTGATTTTAGCATTCGTTCTTATAAATGCGCCGGCCGTTTCGTTATACAGATATGCCCCAAGGCCAACTCTTTTATTTTCAGAACCGTATGCAAACGTTAACGCTTGCATTAAAGGAGCCCCCTCAATCGCGGTCCACTGACCCTTTAAATGTCCATTTAACTCAAAACCAGATTCAACACCAGCCATAGCAGGATTAGCCAAATATTGATTTTGATAATATATACCACCTAATGGATTTAATTGACCAAAGGAATATATTGCTAAGAACAAAAGGAAGGCGGTAGATGTAATTTTTTTCATTTCAATTTCTTATTTAAAATCTAGTACGATAGATATAGATCCTCTAATTAAACCCAATCCCTTCCCTAGTTCAATGACATAATAATACGCGTCCTCATTAAGAATAGAGCCATTATATCGACCATCAAAATTATTTTTGTAGTTTGTAGCTGAAAAAACAACTCGGCCAGCTCTATCGAAAATACTGACTTTGCTTCCAGGATAGTTATCCAAACCTTCGATTGTAAAAAAATCATTCTTACCATCGTTATTTGGAGTGATTACGTTGTTGTTAACCACCACATCCTTTGCTACGGGAGGCGCTATAAAAAACGGCTGTAAAAACCCTTGACTGAAAAGAAAGTTCGGCACACCATCAAAGGTTTGCACTAGCACCATTTCGCCTAAACTGAAATCATGCATTTGACCGTTTACAACACCGTATCCCCCAGCTGAATTGATCACAAAAGGTAGTTCCGGTTTATTTTGAGCACTAGTATATTTCCCTATACTAACCAATAATAATACTATATAAAAATACTTCATATTATTTCAATCTTAAAATGGTGATACTTGACGGATTAGGGGCAAGACTAGAGCTATCAAAAATTGCAGTACCATTTACCCCATGGGTTATAGCAGCAGTAGTTGAAGCTGTATTAAATTTAGTGCTTTTTAAACGCAGAATTTGATTTGCAGTAGCTTGAACATAAGCTGTCAAAGTCATCTGAAACCGACCGTTCATACTTGATCCTACATTTTCTCTCCATTGTGGAACCCTTGAAAGAATCCTATCAATTTCTGTATTATTGAGCATAAGCGCAACATAGAATTCCATTACAGAATTTTGAGTTGGAATAACTTCTCTTAAGGCCAAATTGATAGTTACTTGATATAATCCAGCCTCATTTATTCTTAACTCAGTGTTACTAACTTTTGTAAACGCTGTTGACGCCTCATCGAAAGAAAACTTTTCTGTATCAAAAATATCTACAAACACCCCTGAAGAACTATTAAAATTTGTGGTTGAGCCTGATACAGGTTGTGTAAATTGGATAATTGGCTGACTAGAGTACTCCACGGGTCTCTTCCATTGATCTACCTCCCACAAATAAAACCCTTGAAACAATTTATTGTTACCCGTATTTGCGGCCACGGTATTAAAAACCATAGTTCCATTTGGTGGTATAGCGGCTAATGGCTGATGGGAGAACTTAGACTGAAGTTGTACTCGAGGATATAATACTCCCTTATTTGTACTTTCTATATGCAGAACACTTGCTGAATTTGGATTCGTAGTGTTTACTCCTGTTTGTGCATTGAGCACGAAACAAATTAATATGCCTAATATTGTAAATAATATTCTCATAATCTATTATTATCTTACTCGTTTTATAACCAGACTTGATGTTCCTACATCGGAAAATGTAAAACCAGTATCATTAATATTATTTGCTTTCTGTCCCGTAATTGTTAAAATCTGTCCCTCATTAATTTGGATGAATTCTGTTATAGAATACGAATTTTGAGATTCTACTATTGATCCTTTTAATAATCGAATATAATGCGAGGTACCAACAATAGATCCATTTAACTTAAAATTAAGCAAAATACCTAAAGTACCAGCAGCTGACTCTCCTTCATCAAATGCCAAGTTAGCAGTAACTTCATATAAACCAGTGGCCATAATTCTTAAATCAGTGTTATTAACCTTTTGAATAATATCAGGATTTTCATTATAATAAGTTGTACCTAACAAATCTAGCTTCACGACATTTGTACCATTATAGAATTTGGTCGAGTTAGTTGAATTAAAAAATTTCGCAGATACATTTAAATCATTTTCGGCAGCAGGTTTCCATTCACGTTCCTCTTGATCCCAGTAATAAAAACCTGGAGTTACTTGATTTGGGAAACTACCGAATGTATTTATATTAAATATTGTTGTACCTGTTACTAAAGTACCCAAAAGAGGCGATTGACTAACTCTGCTAGTTAAACTAACTCTCGGTATCAAAAACCCTTTATCCGTGCTTCCTAACTGAACAGCGACGCCGGCTTCGACACTCTCTGTTCCTATGCCTGTTTGAACCGTTTGAGCTAGAACTGTGTTAACAAATACAAATAGTATTGCTATATGGATAATTTTTTTCATTTCAAATTACTTAATTCTTTCTAGAACTACGCTTGAAGTTCTAGCATTTTTAAATTTTATATCAGCAGCTCCATTAATTCTGAATCCCATCAATTGCAGCGTCGAACCACCTGAAGGTATAGGCAGATACAAACTGAAAGCTTTACTTATGGTGGCAGTAGATCCGCTACCCTGATTTTCAACAGTACCCACAAAAACATTTTCCCCAACCCCATCTAAATTGGTTTTAATCCCAAAAACGTCTTCGGCAGAATTTGCAGCCATATCTAAGTTTAAGGTTAATTTATACAAACCTGTTTCAGTAATCCTTAAATCAGTATCACTAACTCTTTGATAAAGTGAAGTATTTTGATTAAAATCCAACGCTGAGAAAATTGGCATTGCAGTTCCTGCTGTAGTCCGATTAAAATCTATAGAGGTATCGGTATTTCTATATTTTACAATATCTCTAGGCTTTGACGAATCTACTGGAAACCATCTACTTTGAACAGTATTCCAATAATACATACCAGGTATTACGTTGTTTGGCGACGTTCCACTTGTTGCGGTATTATACACTGTTAAGCCAGTAACGGGTGTACCAACAATAGGCGCTAACACGTTTCTTGCCGTAAGCTCTACCCTCGGCATCAAAAAACCTCCGTCAGTAGAATTCACTTGAAAAATAACACCAGGGCTAAGGGTCCCAGTATTTACACCTGCCTCTTGAGCCAAAGAAACTTGGTAATAGAAACTTATTAGTATAAAGATTAAATATTTTTTTCTCATTTTATTTAATTTAAGTTCTCCCAACTTAATGGGAGAACTGTATCAACTTTATTTTTCTAATAATTTCTCTAATCTCTTGAGTCTTTCATTTAAATCATCCGTTGCCTTTTTCAAAGATTGAATTTCTTTGTTTTTAGCTTCAATTAATTTTTGTTGCTCAATAATATGTAAGTACAACTCTTCCACTTTCTCCAAGTTCTGAATACTCAACGTTGTAATATCTACCGCATATCCACCATCCACTTTTTGAATGTCTTTTATTGGCGTCACGCCCGGTAAATGTTTATTAATCTTAATAAATTCCGCAACTTCTTCTAATGTTTTAAACTTATACTCTTTGTTAATTTCTGAATTCCCATCGAAATAATCTTCAAAAACATAATCCGCATATACTGAAGCTGTTGTTCTGATCTTTCCATTAACTCTTAAAGCCTCATCGCCAGCAGATGATTTCGCATTTGTTCCTATACCAACCCACGTACCCATGGTATAGATCTGATCGTTATTTAAAGTCGCCTTTTCAGTTGTACCCAATTTATTCCAAGGTTCAACCTTTAAAGGAGATAAGTCTACTGTTGAGGTATTGCCTCTTTCAATTGTTGTAGACAATACGTTAGTCGTGGCATTTAAAGTTTGATTCGTAATAGTTTGCTTATCAGCATCTGCTGGACTCGTACCAATCACGTAAGGACTAGCTACAGTACCCAATCCCGTAATCGTTATCCCGGTACCAGGTGTAGCTCTTCCCCCAACACCATCTGCGCCTGTATCTCCTTTTGCACCGGTATCTCCTTTGATGCCTGCTAAGTATTCAGTAATCGTTTTGTTCTCGTTACCTGGAATTTCTTTCCAAACCTCGAAGGCTGATTTACCCGTATCTCCTTTTGCACCTGTATCTCCTTTGATCCCTGCTAAGTATTCAGTAATCGTTTTGTTCTCGTTACCCGGAATTTCTTTCCAAATCTCGAAAGCTGATTTACCGGTATCTCCTTTTGCACCTGTATCGCCTTTGATGCCTGCTAAGTATTCAGTAATCGTTTTGTTCTCGTTGCCTGGAATTTCTTTCCAGATCTCAAATGCTGATTTACCCGTATCACCTTTTGCACCTGTATCTCCTTTGATCCCTGCTAAGTATTCAGTAATCGTTTTGTTCTCGTTACCTGGAATTTCTTTCCAAATCTCGAAAGCTGATTTACCGGTATCTCCTTTTGCACCTTGCACACTCCCTGCGGTGGTTGTAGAGCTCCCATCTGTGAATTGAAAAGTGATTGTCCCATTATTGTTGACCAAAACGTTAGAAACTCCAACTCCCGCAGGCCCTACGTCTCCTTTAACCCCCTTCAGAGACATTAAGAAATCATTGATAGTGCCAGAATTTCCAGCATCTAACCAAACTTGATAAGCCGATGCTCCATTTGCTCCTCCGCTCGAAGCCGCATAAATAGCATAGGGCACACTTAACAATTGAGCTGATCCTGCAACGGCGAAATTGTTGCCATTATTTGGATCCACCTCAACTTTAATAAATTTAAGCCCAGATGACCAAGTAACACTTGACAGGCTCCCGCTTGTAGAAGTCGCTCCTGGAGAACCAATAACAACGTGATACAGACCTAAAGCGTTTGTAAGCACACTCCGCGTTTCGGAATATTGATTTACTCCATTTGCGGAGCCATCTATTATACTCAATCGCAAGTTAATATTTCTGTTAGCTAGAGGTGTACCGTTAGCATTTCTCGCTGCGCCTTGGTAATTAAACTGCTGAGGCACCTGAGCAAGAACTGAATAACTCCCTAAGAGAGTACATAAGCTAAGAATAAGTAAAAATTTCAATTTCATATATTTTGCAGATTAGATGAGAATTTCTCATTTTAAACTACATGATAATTAAAAACAATGCCAGCAATAAAATGAGCAAAACGACGCTGAAATAGAACTTTTAGAATTTAAAGGCTCATTTGGCGAGTGAAACTATTTCTACAAAACGAGAATAATTGCCACAATACCACTCATTTTAGAAGTACTCAGAATAGCTATAACTAAAAGTTTATAAGCGACATACAAACATTAAGACGGTTTAGAAATTATCACTGAAAAAACAGGCTAGAACTCGCTTTTTTCAACCGCAAGGCAAATAATTCCTTTTTACGTATTACAAGAATACTTCGAGCACAAAAAAAGCCTTACATTACTGCAAGGCTTTAAGGAAGTGGTGCCTCCAGGGATCGAACCAGGGACACAAGGATTTTCAGTCCTTTGCTCTACCTACTGAGCTAAGGCACCTCCCGTTTGGGAATGCAAATCTAATCTCTTTTTTCGAAAAACAAAAGAAAACTTTAAATAAAAAAAGCCCTGCATTTCTGCAAGGCTTTAAGGAAGTGGTGCCTCCAGGGATCGAACCAGGGACACAAGGATTTTCAGTCCTTTGCTCTACCTACTGAGCTAAGGCACCTCCCGTTTGGGATTGCAAATGTAGTTTCTTTTTTTGAAACACAAAATTTTTTTGGCTTAAAAATATCGAAAACTGACAAACAATCAAGCTTTCTCCTTAAAATCAGCCAATTAATTTTAAAATACTTCTGCAGCAATTCATAAAGATTCTAAATTTTATAAATTATGCATGCATAGTAATATTTTTTAACACTAAAATTTTAACTTCGTAAACCATTAGGCCAATTATATTTATGATTTCACAAATTATCTTCGTTGTATTAGCTATTGCTGGGGTAGCCTTGTTTACTTACAATGCTCGCAAAGTAATTAGAAACATTAAACTCGGTAAACCTGCAAACAGAACAGACCAACCTGAAAAAAGAGTGGTAACAATGCTCAAAGTGGCATTTGGTCAGACCAAGATGGCTGTTAGGCCAGTGCCCTTTTTATTGCACCTAATCGTATACCTAGGCTTCGTCATTATTAATCTTGAAGTTTTAGAGATTGTGATTGATGGAGTTTTTGGCACTCATCGCATATTTGCGGGTCTAGGCGGATTTTATAACTTCCTTATCGGATCGTTTGAGGTACTAGCAGCTGGAGTGTGGTTAGCTTGTGCCATATTTCTTATCCGCAGAAATATTTTAAAATTAAAACGCTTCTCTGGTGTAGAAATGAGTAGCTGGCCAAAATCTGATGCCAATTATATCTTAATTACTGAAATACTATTGATGTCAGCGTTTTTATTTATGAACGCAGCTGATGCCAAACTTCAAGCACTTGGAGCTGCGCATTATATAGATGGAGGTGCGTTTCCTATGAGCGCCTGGCTACAAAACTTATTACCGAATGAAGTCAACTCGCTTATTTTCATTGAACGTTTTTGTTGGTGGTTTCATATCGTAGGTATTTTTGCCTTCCTAAACTATCTCCCCTACTCTAAACATTTCCATATTATGTTGGCTTTCCCAAATACCTATTTTTCGAATTTGGAACCAAAGGGAAAATTCACAAATATGGATAGCGTTACCAACGAAGTAAAAGCAATGTTAGATCCATCGTTTGTACCTGCAGAAACCGCTCCGGGAAAGTTTGGCGCTAAAGACGTGCAAGATTTAACTTGGGTCAATTTACTCAACGCTTATACATGTACCGAATGCGGTAGGTGCACTTCTGTATGCCCCGCAAATATTACTGGAAAACTTTTGTCTCCTCGAAAAATTATGATGGACACCAGAGACAGATTAGAAGAAGTAGGCAAAAACATAGAAAAACATGGTGCAGAATATCAGGATGGCAAGTCATTGTTAGACGATTACATTACAAGAGAAGAAATTTGGGCATGTACCAGCTGTAATGCTTGTGTTGAAGCTTGCCCTGTAAATATTGATCCATTAGCTATCATTACTGATTTAAGGAGGTATGCAGTGATGGAGGAGTCGGTTGCACCAGCAAGCATTAATGCAATGATTGGCAATGTAGAAAATAACGGGGCACCGTGGAAATACTCTCCTGCCGACAGATTTAATTGGGCTGAAAACAATTAAGACCAGAAAAATAAAATTTGATGACCAAGTACTTTGTACTAAAAATTATAAAGAATGGAATTTAAAGTACCTACCATGGCCGAGTTGATGGCCGCAGGCGAAGAGCCAGAAATATTGTTTTGGGTGGGCTGCGCCGGAAGTTACGACGAACGTGCTCAGAAAATAACACGAGATATTTGTAAAATACTACATCACGTAGGAATTAAATATGCTGTTTTAGGCACCGAAGAAAGTTGCACTGGAGATCCTGCGAAAAGGGCCGGAAACGAATTCTTGTTCCAAATGCAAGCCATGACGAATATCGAAGTGTTAAATGCTTATAACATTAAGAAAATTGTAACCGGCTGCCCGCATTGCTTTAATACCATTAAAAATGAATACCCCGGTTTAGGCGGTACTTACGAAGTGATTCACCACACTCAATTAATTCAAGATTTAATTAGTGAAGGCAAATTAAAAGCCGAAGGTGGAGAAAGCTTTAAAGGTAAAAAAATCACCTACCACGATCCTTGTTACCTTGGAAGAGCTAATGGTGTTTACGAAGCTCCACGTAAGGCACTTGAAATATTAGATGCCGATTTAGTTGAAATGAAAAGATGTAAAGCCAACGGCTTGTGTTGCGGCGCAGGGGGTGCTCAAATGTTTAAAGAACCAGAAAAAGGCAATAAAGACATTAATATTGAACGTATTGAAGAAGCTTTAGAAACTGCTCCTCAATTTATTGCTGCTGGTTGCCCATTCTGTATGACCATGCTTAGCGACGGCGTTAAACTAAAAGATAAAGAGCAAGAAGTAAAAGTGCTTGATATTGCAGAAATAACTGCTAGAGCTAACGGGTTATAAAACTAAAATATCGATATTAAAAAAGGTCTCCTCGTAAAAACGAAGAGACCTTTTTGTTTCCTCAGCTTGCATTTGTAAATATTTTTTAAGTATTTTAAATAAAATAACATTAAATAGAAACATTATGAAGAAGTTCAGTTTTTTAATCGCGGTATTAATTACAGTCCATTACACCTTAAGTGCACAAAACGCTATTAACGTGATGTCGTACAACATTAGAATAGAATCCAAGGACGACGGCGAAAACATATGGACGAACAGAAAAGACGACATGGTGATTCAAATCAAAAAATACAATCCCGACATTTTATGTTTACAAGAAGATGGAGAAAAGCCCGCTAAATACTTAGAAGAAAAAACAAAACTAAAAGGTACGCTTAACATTAAAACCCGCGGAAAATCGGGCAATTACAATGGCGTTTACTACAACGAAAATAGATTCAAGCTTGTAAAAGAAGGACACTTTTTCTTGAATGAGGGAACAGACACTGTAGGGAAAGGTTGGGATGCAGCCAGCTTTAGAATGGCTAGATGGGTAGAATTTAAAGACTTAAAAAATAAATCGAAGTTCTATGTTGTTAATACCCACTTTGATCATAGAGGCGTTGAAGCTAGGAAAAAGTCGGCCTATTTAATAGTAGATAGGATTAAGAAAATTGCAGGCAAAAAGCCCGTTATCCTTACCGGAGATTTTAACGCTAAACCCGAATCAGAAGCAGTAACTACTATAAAATCCTTATTAAAAGACAGCAGAGAGATTTCGAAGGCAGAGCCCACTGGTCCGAATGGCACCTTTAATGGCTTTAATTTACAAAGAAAACTGGACAACAGAATTGATTTTGTATTTGTAAACGATAAGATAGACGTTAACAGTTACGACGTATCGACAGACAAATCTAAAACTGGAAACTACATTTCAGACCACCTTCCAATTACAGTTAACATAACCATTAAAAAGTAGATTAGTGTGTTGCGACCAAATTGCTGGCTGTTAACTTCACAATCCGGTTATAAAGTTCATTCAACTCCTCTACATCAATATTTTTAAGCGGAACAGACATGTAGGTAGACATGCTATCTACATCTCCCGCCTTATCTTTTCTAGTCTGTACAATTACATCGTCGTTTTTGGTTCTTAAATAGAGTGTTCCTGCGTTTACATCTCCATAATAATCCATCGACTTAAAGCGACTTAAATTAAAGGAAAAAAATTCTTCTTTCCCATTGGCAAAAACCCTTCTATAACGACAAAATCCAGTGTTAGTAACATTTAGCTCGTAACGCTTTAAAGCCTCTTTCTGCCCATCCTTATCGTAATACTTGTTCAAAAAAGTATGGATAAATATCCTACTATCATCTGGTAGTGAAAACCCAAACGATACCATTACCGCTGCAGCGAATGTAATACAGAAGGCCTTTTTTAAGTTAAATGTAAACTTTTGCACAAGCGTTTCGTTTTAAAAGCGGAAAGTTAAATATTTTGATATTTTTGACTTATGATTTTTTCTCCACAATCGAAAGTTTGGATTTACCAAAGTAACAGAAAGTTTAGTACTGATGAAGTTATCGAAATTCAGGAAATTTTGAACGAGTTCACTCATCAGTGGAAAGCACATGGCAACCAACTAAAAGCCAAAGGAGAGATTTTTCATCACTATTTCATTGTAATTACTGTAGATGAAGATGTAGCCAATACCACGGGTTGTTCGGTAGATGCCTCAGTAAGGCTTATGAAAGACATCGAACAAAAATTCGACCTTGATCTTTTCAATCGATTTAACATGGCCTACCTTGAAGACGAAGAAGTGCATGTGGTAGGCAAAGAAGATTTCGAAACATTAATTGCCGCTAAAAAAATAGATAGAAATACCATAGTATTTAATAACTTGGTTAACAACCTCGCCGATTTTGACCAAAAATGGCAAGTTCCCATCAAAGATAGCTGGCACAACAATATCTTTGCCGAGCATCTAAATATCTAGCAGGCAAACAACTTGCTAGCAGATTTGTTATATCCAGTAACAAATCCTATCTATGCCTCGTTGGTTAAAAATCACATCGAAAATTATAGCTACGCTACTCGTTCTACTCATTCTACTTTGGATGGGCGCTGCCTATTATATCAATAAAAACAATAAAGCAGTTCTAGCAAAAATCTTAAATCAAGTAAATACTAAGGTAAGTGGAAAGGTAAGTGTTTCTCATATGGAAACAACGTTGCTTAAAGGTTTTCCCGGTGTATCCGTTTCTTTAAAAAATGTAGAACTGAAAGATAGCCTTTGGAGTTCACATCAGCATTCGCTACTTAAAGCCAAGAATATTGACGTAACACTTAATGCGCTTTCTCTAGTTGTTGGCACGATAAATATCCGCAAAATAGGTATAAACGAAGCAAATATCTATATATACACCGATAGTAATGGATACAGCAATACCCAAATGTTTCGCACAAAAAGTAAGGCAAAAGCAGAAGAAAACACAGATAACTCTGCCTCGCTACAGGTGCGCATTATTGACTTTAACAAAGTTGATTTGATCATAGATAATCAGCAGCGCTTTAAACTATTTAGCTTTTATGTTGATGAATTGCAAGGTAAAATTAAATACCCATTAGGCAAATGGGATGGAAATTTCAAGGTAAAAACTAAGGTGCGAAGCTTTTCCTTTAATACAAGAAAAGGTAGTTTTTTAAAAGACAAAGACTTGGTGGGTAACATGAGCGCACACTATGATGGAAATAGTGAAGTGATCATCATAGATCAGAAACCGATAAAAATTGGAGGTGACAAGTTTAGCATTGGTGCCAACATTAACATCGGCGAGAATAATCCTGCTTTTTCGATTGCGCTAAAAGCTGATCAAATCTTATATAAAAATGTAGCAAATTTATTAGCACAGAATATCTCGGAAAAACTGTTCCGTTTCGGTATTGAGAAACCCATTGATGTAACAGGCAGCATTATTGACAACGGTGATAAAGCCAACAAAGATCCACTCATTAACGTGAAGATGGTAGTAGCGAAAAATAAGGTAAGCATTCCATCTGGCGACTTAACTAACTGTAACTTCGTAGGCTTTTTTTCTAATCAAGATACCGCAAGCCGACCAATTAGTGATGCGAACTCTGTGATAAGATTTTTCAACCTAACTGCCGACTACTACAATGCGCCCATTAAAATTGATACTTTCACTGTAGCAAACCTCGAAAAACCCATAGCAAGTGGCTTGGTAACCTCCAAATTTTCCCTATCAAGGTTGAACGGATCTTTTGAGGAAGAGACCTTTAAGTTTGGAAAAGGCGAGGTTGATATGAGATTGTTTTGCCAGGCAGACATCGATAGTTTTTTATTTACTAAGCCGAGAGTTTACGGTAAAATCAATGTGCAAAACGCAGAGATTACCTATGTTCCCAGAAATATTAAATTGGTCAATAGTTCGTTGAATCTAGATTTTAATCAAAAAGATTTAAACATTAAGAACAGCAAATTTCAGGTAGGTAAAAGCATTTTAACGATGGATTGCCAAATCGCTAATTTCCTGAATTTTTACTATACAGATCCGCAAAAAATTGAAGTAAGACTCAAATTAGGAAGCCCACAGCTTGACCTTGGTGAGTTTATTCCATTTTTATCTCCGCGACAAGCGAAGCGTAAAACGACCACAACGAAAAACACTCTAAAAGAAGCATCCGAGCAACTAAGCGAAGTACTTGAGGCCTCAAAAGTTCACATACAGCTAAACGTGGATAAGGCTATTTACCATAAATTTGTAGCAACCAATGTAAATGCTAACATTTCTCTTATTGGAAACAGCGTACACTTTAACAAAATTGGTTTAAAGCATGCTGGCGGTAATATCAGCTTCAGCGGTGGCGTTGAGCAAACTGGCGCCGTTAACAAGCTTAAAATCAACTCTAATATTAACCAGGTAAGCATCAAAGAATTCTTCTACGCATTCGATAATTTTGGCCAAAAATCCATTACGCATAAAAACTTAAAAGGCTTTTTAACGGCAAATGTAAATGCAGTGGGCAATGTTACCGCGAAAGGGAATATGGTGCCAAAATCAATGTTTGGCAAGGTAAATTTCACGCTAAACAAAGCCGCCTTAATAGGTTTTGAGCCGTTAGACAAAGTTGGAAAATTTGTTTTCAGAAGCCGTAATCTCTCCAATGTACAACTAGAAAAACTCAACGGAAATTTAACATTACGTGGTGACAAGGTAGATATTGCCCCCATGCAAGTTAATTCTACCGCACTAAACTTCGATGTAAGTGGAGTTTACGGATTTAATCGAGGAACCAATATTGCCTTATCAATTCCGTTACGAGACCCTAAAAAAAGTGCAGATATTGTTGACAAAGAAGAACGAGAATTGGCACGAATGAAAGGCATCGTTTTACATCTTAAAGCCGTAGACGAAGCTGGAGAGATTAAAATAAAATGGAACAAGAAAAAAGATCGGGAAAAATAACCGGCTTAAAATTCCAGCGATCCCAGCCCACGCATGTTTCGCATAATCCAAAACTTCTTTTTCATAATGTACGGTGTGGCTTTATTAGGGTTCCATCGTATAGGGTTAGGAAAACAAGCCGCTAAAAGCGCCGCTTCCGACCTTGTCATTTTTTTACATGAATGCCCATAAAAATATTGCGAAGCAGCCTCTGCGCCGTAAATGCCATCGCCCATTTCAATGACATTTAGGTAAACCTCCAAAATACGTTCTTTGCTCCATAAAACTTCAATAAGCAAGGTAAAATAAGCCTCAAAAGCCTTACGCACATACGAACGACCTGGCCATAAGAATACATTTTTTGCTGTTTGTTGCGAAATTGTACTTCCGCCCTTAATCTTCTTGGTATTTTTAAGATTACTCTCAAAGGCCTTTTCCATGGCATTCACGTCAAAGCCCAGATGTTTTAAAAACAATTGATCTTCGGCCGTTATTGCCGCTTTTTTCATATTATCAGAAATATTTTCGAAATCAACCCATTCTTTTTTAAGTCTGTATTTTTTGCCCTCAGCCTTACGCTCCCAATTGCGTTGCACCATTAAAAAAGTAATAGGCGGGTTAATAAATCGATAAGCTAAAACCCAAATTACCGAGAAGCTAAAAAACCACAAAAACACTTTCCCAAATACAATTACCCATCGTTTCATCCAATTCGGTTTACCACTTTTCCGCGTTAATTTTTTCGCCATTTTAGCCCTCAAACTTTCAGCTAATAACTAAATAAAACAGCAGAAAAGCAATAGCCTACAACTATTAATTGCAGTCCCGCTATGCGCTTTACTCGGCAGCCGCCCCCCCTCCCACCTCATTTGCCTCGTGCTTGCTGCTACCGGGTTTACATGACCAGCGTAGTGTACGGGTTTTATTCAATTAAACCCGATACTAGCGACACACTTTGAAGCGCAGCGAAAAGGTAGAATAGCTGGACTGAATTAGCGAGCGGCAAAAGCCTACATTTTCGCGTCACATTTTAAAAAGCTAAATAGGTTTAGACCCGTTCTAAAACAGCAATTCTGTATATTTGCGTATGCTTAAAAAAGAACGCTATCAGCGCTTTGTAGACTACTTTTCGACCAAGCAACCGCATGCCGAAACCGAACTGCATTATAACAATCCGTACCAACTATTGGTGGCTGTAATATTATCAGCGCAATGCACCGATAAGCGTATCAATCAGGTTACGCCGGCACTTTTTCAGCGTTTCCCGAACGCTAAAGCGCTAGCAGAAACTACTCCCGACATTGTTTTTGATTACATTAAAAGCGTAAGTTACCCAAACAATAAAGCCAAACATTTGGTGGGTATGGCCAATATACTTTTACACGAATTTAATGATGAGGTACCAGCCGACATTAATTTACTGCAGAAAATGCCAGGTGTAGGCCGAAAAACGGCGAACGTGATTGCCTCTGTAGTTTATGACGCTCCCGCAATGGCGGTAGATACACATGTTTTTAGAGTAGCCAACAGGTTGGGTTTAACCAAAGGCAAAACTCCTTTAGCCGTGGAGAAAGATTTAGTTAAAAACTTACCGGAATATACGATTGCTACAGCGCACCATTGGCTAATTTTACATGGTAGATATGTATGCGTAGCACGCAACCCGAAGTGCGAAAAGTGCGAAATAACGCATTTTTGCCAGTATTTCGAGAGGTTACAGAAAACTAAAATTTTAAGCAATAAGCTCGTTACAGAAAAATAATTCTAAAATAATTTGCATTAATTAAAAACAAATTGATATGTTTGCTAAAATTCTTAGTTAAAAGAGTTTGTTATTTGCCGAAACGTATTACTATATTTAGTACAGAAATTTAAAAAAATGAATCCGAACGCAGAAAAATTAAAAGCGCTACAGCTTACTTTAGATAAACTAGAAAAATCATACGGTAAAGGTTCTATTATGAAGCTTGGCGACCAAGCGGTAGAAAGTATGGAAGTCATCTCTACAGGTTCTATCAGCTTAGACATTGCCTTAGGTGTTGGCGGTGTACCTAAAGGACGTGTAATTGAAATTTATGGACCAGAATCGTCTGGTAAAACTACTTTAGCTACGCATATTATTGCCGAAGCGCAGAAGAAAGGTGGTATTGCTGCTATCATTGATGCAGAGCATGCTTTCGATAAGTTTTACGCTAAGAAGTTAGGCGTTGATACCGATAATTTACTGATCTCGCAACCTGATAACGGGGAGCAAGCTTTAGAAATTGCTGATAACCTAATTAGATCTGGCGCTATTGACGTGATTGTGATTGACTCGGTTGCTGCCTTAGTACCTAAAGCAGAGATCGAAGGTGAAATGGGCGACAGTAGAATGGGTTTGCAAGCTCGTTTGATGAGCCAGGCTTTACGTAAATTGACGGGTACTATTTCGAAAACTGGATGTTGCTGTATTTTTATTAACCAATTACGTGAAAAAATAGGCGTTATGTTTGGTAACCCTGAAACCACTACCGGCGGTAACGCTTTGAAATTTTACGCATCGGTACGTTTAGATATCCGTAGAACTTCTCAAATTAAAGATTCTGATGAGGTTTCTGGTAACCGCGTTAAAGTTAAAATTGTAAAAAATAAAGTTGCGCCTCCTTTCCGTTTAGCCGAGTTCGACATTATGTTTGGTGAAGGTATTTCGAAAGTTGGTGAGATTATTGACTTAGGCGTTGATTTTGGAATTGTTAAAAAGGCAGGTTCTTGGTTCTCTTACGGCGATACAAAATTAGGACAAGGTAGAGACGGTGTGAAACAATTATTGTTAGACAATCCTGAGTTGGCAGATGAAATTGAAAACAAAATTAGAGCAGAAGTTACCGGCGAACAGCTAGAAGAAAAAGTGTAATATTCTCTCAACTTATAAATATCAGGGTAAGATTAACATCTTGCCCTTTTTTATTTTCTCAAGTTTCGATGTTTATTCGTTAATGATATAATTCAATTTTGCATTAACATATTTCGGAAGTTGAACCCGAGTAGCCATTTTTTTAAATGAATGCGTTGGCCCACTGGTAGAGAATAAATTCACCAACCACACGGGAATATTCCCGCCGGGGTCTACCTCCAACGTGTACTCGATATGCGTATTATTTTTATTTAAAGAGGATAAAACCCATTTGCCATAGGAGTGAGACACCCTAACTACACCCTCTGTTGTAGGCAGATAGTCAGGTATGGTTGGACCAATAATCGTTACTACCTTAGTTTTCTCATTTTGCGACACGGTTAGATGTGCAATAAAATACCGGTTTGAAAGCGGCCAAGGTAATTCCACTTCAGAGTAGTAATACAATTCTTTATCTGAAATTTTCTTAAGCAACTTACTAGATTTGGTGGCGTACACCCACTCTGCACTGGCATCAACATCCATAATTAAAGCTACCATTTGCGAAAGCGTGGCGGGTAAACTGCCTTTTACCTTAATCCCTTTCAAACCAGATGCAGTAACTGTCTTGGTGTAAATGTCTAATCCGCTTTTATTCGATTTAAGCGTCCAATCCTTTTGTGCCCAACAGAGTTGAGTTCCAAGTAAGAGCAATACACAGACCAACAATTCTTATACACGTAATAAAGGTTATCTAAAGCTGGAAGGCTTAGGTGCAGCTTGTATTTTTTCCTTCACAAAAGAAGAATCTAACCTAACAATAGTGTAGGCGGCAATAATCGCTCCTATCACCAATAAAACTAGTCCTAAATAATTTCTTTTCTTGTCCTGTTTAATTACCCACACTAAAAATATAATTAAGGGAAGCAATAATAAACCGAAGAAGATAAAACTGGTAGCTTGCATAAAATTCTTTCTTAAAAATTCATTCTGGCCATTGGGGCAACATCTTGCCCAACAAAGTCGCCTTGTAAAAACTTATGATAACCAGCTATTGCAATCATAGCGGCGTTATCGGTACAATATTCAAACTTAGGAATAAATACTTCCCATCCCAAAGTATCTTGCAAACCAAGCAATGCATTACGCAAACCTGAATTGGCAGAAACGCCACCAGCAATCGCAATTTGATTACAATTGTATTGTTTGGCAGCTTTTTTTAATTTATTCAGTAAAATGTTAACAATGCTATATTGAACGGAAGCACAAATATCGTCAATATTTTGCTCAATAAAGTTTGGATTTTCTTTCTGCTTATCCCTCACGAAATACAAAATAGCTGTTTTAAAACCGCTAAAACTATAATTCAAATCTTTAATTTGTGGCTCAGGAAATTTAAAACGTTTCGGATCTCCGGTTTTAGCGTGCTTATCTATGAGCGGCCCACCTGGGTACGGAAGATTTAAAATTTTTGCCGTTTTATCGAAAGCCTCTCCTGCCGCGTCATCCAAAGTTTCGCCTACGATTTCCATCTCAAAGTAATCCTTAACCAATACAATTTGTGTATGGCCACCCGAAACAGTTAGGCATAGAAAGGGAAATCTCGGTTTAGGATCCTCAATAAAGTGAGCCAAGATGTGCGCCTGCATGTGATTAACCGAAATTAGAGGTAAATTTAATGCTAGTGCGAAAGATTTCGCGAATGATACACCTACCAATAAAGAGCCCAATAAACCGGGACCCTGCGTAAATGCTACAGCGTTGAGCTCTTTTTTGTCCACATTGGCAATTACCAAAGCTTGCTGAAGGGCAGGTACAATGTTCTGCTGATGCACCCGAGAAGCCAGTTCGGGAATAACTCCCCCATAATTTTCATGAATTGTTTGGTTTGCAATAACATTGGCAGTAATTTTGCCGTTATCACAAATGGCAACTGATGTTTCGTCGCAAGAAGATTCTATTGCTAATATGATAGACACGGTTACAGATATTTAAGCTACAAAATTATTAAAAAACTATTAAAAATACTTCTTTGGACAATCGTCTCAATCATATTATTGATTGGCGGCCTGCTTGTTTCGCTACAATTTAAGCCAGTGCAGACCTACGTTGCCCAAGAAGCTGCTAAATATTTGTCAAAGGAACTGCATACAACTGTAAGCATTAAAGGACTTTACGTTAAACCTTTCAAATCTATTGTATTAGAAGATTTATTGCTTTTAGACTTACAAGGGGATACTTTGGCCAATTTCCCTAAGTTTTTGGTAGACATTAACCGCTTTTCGCTACAAGACAGAATACTGAATATCAACACTGTACAACTTAACGACGGAACATTTTATTTGAAGAAGCTAAAACCAAAAGGCTCAAATTTGGATTTCATCATCAATTATTTTGACAGTGGAACGACAGAACCAAAGAAAAAAAGTAAAAAATTCCAAATTTTGTTTGATCGAATCATCCTAAACAATGTTAATTTCAGGTATAAAAATCTAAACTTTAACGAAAAACCTCAGGGCATTAACTACGAGGATATTGATGTAAGCGAACTAAATGGCATATTTGAAGGCTTAAATACTAGAGATCATCTCCTTCAAACGAATATTAAAAATTTAACCTTTCGAGAAAAAAGCGGTTTTTATCTGAAAAACTTAAGTGGTTTGGCAACCATAGATAGTAATTTAATCGAAGTAAAAAACTTATTGCTCACCACCAATAAAACTCGCCTCACCAATTATTACTCCATGAGTTTTAAAAGCTTCGGTGATTTTGGCGATTACGAGAATAAGGTGAGAATGAAGGGAAACTTTGTAAATAGTCACATTTCGTCTAGTGATATTGCTTTCTTTGCACCATCAATGAAGCGAATTAAACTTGAAATTGATGTGGACGGACAAATTACTGGTTTGGTAAACAATTTACGTGCTAAAAATCTTTCTATAAAAACTGGAAAAGCCACTTATATAAAAGGTGATTTCAACATGAAAGGACTTCCCGAATGGGAAAACACTTTTATGGATATGAAAATCGAACTCGCCGGAACGAATAAAAAAGACCTAGATGAGTTTCTAACCGATGTTACTGGCAAAAAAGTAAAAGTTATTCCTGATATTATTAACAAATTTGGCAACATTAATTTCAATGGCCATTTTACAGGTTTTCAGAATGATTTTGTGGCCTTCGGCGAATTTAAGACCAGACTTGGCAGACTGAAATCTGATGTTAACATGAAGTTTGATAAGTCTGGGGTGCCCTCTTATACAGGTAGCGTAAAAACCTACGACTTTAACATTGGCGACCTGCTTGATGAGAACTTGTTAGGCAGAATTAGCTCTGAGCTGTATGTAAAAGGTCGTGGCATAGAAGTTAAAAACTTAAGAGAGGAGTTAGAGGGTAAGATTAGTTATATCGATTTCAAAGGATATCGCTATCGCGATGTTACTGTAGATGGTATTTTTGAGAAAAAACAGTTTGATGGAAACCTGAAAATTAATGATAGGAACATACAACTAGATTTCGCAGGAGGTGTAAATCTTAACCCAGAATTACCAGTATTTAATTTTAGGGCTGATGTACGAAATGCAAAGTTAAAAACTTTAAAACTTTATACAGATTCGCTTAAGGTTGATGCCGTGTTCAGTTCCAACTTCTCCGGAAACGACTTAGACAACATACAAGGTTCACTAATGTTGCAGGAAATTACATTGAACAATTTAAGAGGCGTTTACAAGGTAGACTCTGTTTATCTGAATGCTGAGGGCGTGGATATGAACAGAAGTTTAAGGCTAAATTCTGACATATTGGATGCCAGTTTGAACGGGCAATATGATTTAAACACCATTGTTTCTTACTTCAAAACGATTGCGAAAACCTATATCCCGTCACTACAAACAGAAATAGTTAAGCATAAAACTCAGGTTTTTGATTTTCGTCTAACGATCAAGGACTTTGAACCCATTGCCGAACTAATTTCCCCAGGATTGGAGATTGACAAGCAGTCTATTTTGGTAGGTTCGTTTGATTCGAGGAACAATACAGCGACCATGGGAGGTATTATCCGAAGATTGAAGTACAGCGGCATTGTGGCGAATAACATCATCATTGACGAAAGTACAAACCCTAATCAACTCACTGCCATTGTTACCTCAGATCGAATTGACTTCAACGACAGCTTGTACGTAAAAAATATTAATATTTCCAACATCTTACGTAATGATAGTTTAGCGCTAAACGTGAAACTTTCTGATGCAGAAGATGCTAACCAACTGGATTTAAACGGTTTGATTGAGTTTAGCGTAGACACTACCAAAATTAGCATCCTACCCTCGAACTTGAAAATCAATTTCGAAGATTGGCACATTCAAGAAAAGGTTCAAATCGGCTTCAATAAAGGAAAAACTAAGGTTGATAATTTCTCTTTAAGCAACGGTGCCCAAGAGTTAACCATGAATGGTATTATTTCTGATCAGGCAGAAGATCTCATTACACTTGGTCTCGATAATTTTAAGCTTCAGACCTTAAATCCATTTTTGAGAAAAGCTGGGATTAAACTGTCTGGAAGGGCGCACGGAAAAACTAAAATTACATCCGTGTTGAAATCACCTCAAATCAACGATAGTCTACACATAGATTCTCTTGGCTTTAACGGCACCTTAATTGGCAATTTATCAGACACTTCATCATTTAGTTTGAAGAGCAAAATCGCCAATATTAGCGCCAAAATTGAAGCAAACGACAGCGAAACTTTCAACGTGGGTGGTCAATTAAACATCGCCGAAAAATTAATTGATTTAAAGGTTAAATTGGATGAAAGTGAATTAGCCATCCTCACACCTTTCGTGAATACTCTAGTATCTAACTTAAAGGGGAAAATATCCGCCAATATTGGCATTAATGGAACTTTTGACGAGCCAAAAATTAATGGCGAAGTAGACTTAGAGAAGGCGCAATTGACCGTAAATTATCTAAAAACAACCTACGTTATCGACGATAAAGTAGATATTGAAAATGGAGTAATTAGCATCAAAGATTTAGTACTTAAAGATCTTGAAGGGCATTCTGGGACCGCAACCGGCACTGTAGACTTAAACAATATTAACAACCCGAATATACAAGTGCAACTGGTTGCCAATGGACTATTAGCCCTCAACACAACTTCAAAAGATAATGCTTTATACTTCGGCCGTGCATATGGAACCGGAAACTTCTCTTTTAGAGGGCCAACTAACGATATGTTTATCGATATCGATGCGAAGACAGAGAAAGGAACAGTATTTAATTTGCCTTTAAACAGCTCTGAAACCATAACAGACAAAGACTTCATCACTTTTGTTGGAAAAGACACAACCAATAAAGTGGTAAAGAAACCAACGAGTTTCGAAGGCTTAAGTATGAAATTTAAACTTAGCGTTGATCCAAACACCACCGTCAATATTTACACCATTTTAGGAAAGTTAAGTGGTACCGGAAATGCGGAGTTAGAACTCAATATTTCGAAAGTAGGCGATTTTGAAATGAAAGGTGATTACGTGATTGAGAACGGTGTGTTTGACTTTACTGCACAAGAGGTAATTAACAAACGATTTGATATAAGGCAGGGAGGAACGATTAGATGGACCGGCAACCCAGTTAATGCGCAAATCAATTTGAAAGCGATATACGCCCTTAGAGCAGCCTTAGAAGACCTGTACCGTGCGGCTAACAGAGATGGAAGTAGCAACGCCACACAAAGTGCTCAAACTGAAGTAGAGATGGGCTTAACCGGGCTTTTGATGAAACCTGATATCAAGTTGGATATATATTTTCCTGCCAATCCTGCTATTAAGGATGAGCTGCAATCTTATTTTAACGACGGTAACAACCTTAACACGCAAGCACTAAGTTTAATCATACAACGTAGGTTTGCACCGGGCTCTGGCGCAGAGAACTTAAGTCAGCAATTAGGCTCTGTGGGTACAGGAACCGCGACAGAGTTGATTTTCAATCAGCTGAACAACGTTTTATCAAGTTTAAATCTCAACTTCGTGGATATCAATATTCGCTCACTTAATGAGGCAAATGCATCATTCAAATTTTTTAACGACCGGATAGTGGTAAACGCTGGGATTACAGACATCAGTAAAAGCTCTACCGATAATACCATCGGTATGAGAAATGAAATTGGTAGAGAGGTGGAAATATTAGGCTTGATTAAGAAAGACGGTAGCTTAGTGGGTAAAGTCGCAAACAAACCACCTACCATACAAAGTATTTTTGCTAACCCAGGTATCGATCCTTATAAAAACATCACATCGGTGGGTTTAATTTATAATCAACAGTTTGACAGCTTTACTGAGCTACTGCAAAAAATATCTGGGCAGTATCGCAAAGCGCAAAAGAAAAAGGAGCAAGAGCGAGAAAAAGAACATCAAAAAATCAATAAAGAAACCATTCTCAACGAAACTAAAAAGAGCCAGAAAAAATAAATTTCCTGGCTCTTTTTTAAAGTCTAAAACAGTATTTAGCCCTTTAATATTTGATGTCCCATCTTATCTCTTTTAGCGATTAAGTAAGACTCGTTATGTTTATTACTTTCAATCTCGATAGGAATATTCTCTACAATTTCTAAACCATAACCAATTAGTCCGGCACGTTTTGTTGGGTTGTTAGACAATAATCTCATCTTAGTTACGCCTTGAGCTCTTAAAATTTGAGCACCAACACCGTAATCACGCTCATCGCCTTTAAATCCTAATTCTACGTTAGCTTCAACCGTGTCTAGGCCGGTATCTTGCAAATTATAGGCGTGCAACTTGTTCACCAAACCAATACCTCTGCCTTCTTGGTTCATGTACACAATTAAACCTCTACCCTCTTTCTCAATCATTTCCATTGATTTGTGAAGCTGAGGTCCGCAATCACAACGGCATGAACCGAAAATATCGCCAGTAACACAAGAGCTATGAATACGCGTGAGCACTGGCTCGCCTTCGCTCCATTCACCTTTTGAGATGGCTAAATGCGTTGCTCCATTGCTCAACTGAGTATAAGCAGTCATTTTAAAATCGCCGTATTCTGTAGGTAAATTAACAGTAACTTCCTCCTTAATTAAGCTTTCGGCAGCTAAGCGATACTTAATTAAATCTTGTATAGAAATTATTTTTAGATCGTGCTGTTTAGCAATCAACATTAAATCTGGCAAACGAGCCATTGTACCATCCTCGTTCATAATTTCAACTAACACACCTGCTGGTTCAAATCCTGCTAAACGAGCAATATCTATCGTAGCTTCAGTGTGTCCCGCTCTGCGTAATACGCCTTCTTTTCTTGCTCTTAAAGGAAAAATATGACCAGGTCTACCCAATTCCTCTGGACGAGTTTTGGGGTTAATTAATGCCTGTACAGTTTTTGCCCTATCGTGTGCTGAAATACCCGTAGTACAGCCTTGTCCAATTAAATCCACGGACACTGTGAATGGAGTTTGATGCAAAACTGTGTTGTGCTGCACCATCAAATTTAACTCTAATTTGTCACAAAGCTCTTCGATTAGGGGAGCACAGATTAATCCACGTCCGTGTTTAGACATGAAATTGATGATTTCCGGCGTCACATTTCTCGCTGCAGTTAAAAAATCGCCTTCATTTTCGCGATCTTCATCATCCACCACAATAATAATCTTACCCGCCTTAATATCGGCTAACGCGTCTTCTATTGTATCTAATTTGATTTCCATTTATACTTAATAAAACCCTTAGCAGTGGTTTTTAGTCATTGCTAATTAGCCACAAATGTACAACCTTTATAGGCAATTATTACAGTTATTTTATCATTAAGGCGTAAGAAATTTGACAGAAATTACAGTGCCCAATACGCTATAAGAGAAGACTTAAACGGTCCCCTTCTTACGTTTAAATAATTTAAGCACCATTTGTTTATAGTAATCCAGATCGAAAAGCGCTGAATCTACAGTGGCCTTATATGTTAGGAATATTCCTACAGGCGTAAGGATAAAAATTGCCATCCACATGCCCATTTCAGGAGTTAATGACCCCTCTTTGGCCGATTTTTCTGACACTGTGGAAATGATGTGGTAAAATAAGAAGAAAATAACAGCGATAACCACGGGTAAACCTAAACCGCCTTTTCTAATAATGGCGCCCAAAGGTGCTCCAATAAAAAATAACAGTAAACAAGAAACAGCTAGTGTATATTTTCTTTGATATTCGATACGGGCTTTCAAAATTTCCTTTTTATGGAAATTGAACTCAGACATCTGCGCATTCAAAGACTGTTTCATACTTTCCACCGTTTCGAACGCCGATTCTAGAATTTGCACACGTTGGTTTTTTGGAAGCATAGAAAGCAAATCATCCTTAATAACTTTTGGTGCCGTTTTTACCTTAGCATAACCTTTGGTTACAGAATTTTGTTTAAAGTAGTAAATAGAACTCGCCTGTAGCACCTTCGCCATACTATCCACATTTTTAGACAGCGAATCGCGGCGTTTTAGCAATTCAGCTCGGTTGAGCATCGGGGCGTTATTTTTGAAATTTTCCTCTTGCGTTCTGGTCATATCCTTGAAGCTACTGAAATCAAATTTTGCTTCAGTTTGCCCGAAACGCATACGCGTGAGCGATTGCCTCGGGTTATAAGCCCCAGAACTTGAGGCAGCCTCTTGATAGCGAACTCCATTTACCAAATTTAGCACTAAATAATTTCCGTCAGAAGTTTTGGACATCTTGCCCTTCTCGGCCATTGTAATTTGCGGAACACCATTGCCACTGTTGTGATCGTAGATCATTACACCGTAAATCGAATCAATAGCGCCCTCACTTTTTCGTTCTACACGCATCGAGTATCCCGGAATACTGTTGTTAAATACGCCAGGCTTTATCAAGAAGGATAATTTTTTATTTCTAACATCCCAAAGCAACGAGCCGTATTTTAAATTCGCCTTTGGCAACATATAATCTGAGAAGAAAAAGGAAGCAACAGAAATTCCAAGAATTAATACGAAAAGCGGTTGCATGGCTTTTTGTAGTGATATTCCTGCTGATTTTATCGCAACCAGCTCATAATTTTCGCCCAAAGTACCAAAAGTCATGATGGACGATAACAAGATGGCGAGCGGCAAAGCCATGGCCACATTGGCTGCAGAAGCGTACATCATCAGCTCTGCAATAACATACCACTCGAAACCCTTGCCAATTAGATCATCGACGTACTTAAATAAAAAGAACATCAATAAAATAAACATCACGATAAAAAACGTGACGATAAAGGGCCTAATAAATGCTTTGATTAGCAGTAAATGTATCTTTTTCAACGAAACAAAGATAGACAATGCTAACGAAAAAACTAAGCGCCTAAAACACCAGTTAAATAAGATATGGAGTTGTCCCAAATTTGCTTGCGTTCGGCTAAAGTCTCTTCCGTAGCAAAATCAGTAATAGATAAGGCAACATCATTGGTCAGTTCGTCTTGCACAATTTCCATTTCGAAATAACAATAAGGTTCGTCATCAATAAATCTAAATTTAACGAGTTTATTGTCTTTTGCACTAATTAATTTTGCTTTATGCTCCTCACCATCCCATATAAAGGTATAAACCTGATCCCTGAAAATAACGTCATCAGCAAACCACTGCGACAAACCGTTGGGTTCATTCAAAAAACTGTACAATATTCTCGGTGACGATCTAATTGCATATTCCAAGGTAAATTTTTTCTTTTCTGACATCCTAACTTCCAGTTTAATGATAATCTATTTTCGCTAAAGAAAAGTAATTTATTCTACAAATGCAATACTTTAAAAATTTATACAATTCTTTATCAAGTTATTAGAGCGCCCGCGTTAAGCGCAAACAAAAAATACCATCTCTATCTGTTTTATTCGCCTTTTCACAAAAACTTCGTTTTTAAAAATGATTTTAAATAAATTTTCTTTCTTATTCGATAAAATCCTATATTTGCACACCGAAAAACGGCGGGGTAGCTCAGATGGTTAGAGCGCAGGATTCATAACCCTGAGGTCGGCAGTTCGATTCTGCTCCCCGCTACTAGACTAAAGCTCAACGAAAGTTGGGCTTTTTTTTCGCCAATTTTTCCATCCTTTTTCAGTTCCATCGTTGGTTATCTACTAAAAAGTAATAAATTAGTATCAAACCAAATATTAAATATTCTATGGAACAAAGTATAGCGCTCACTATTTTTCTGCCTTTAGCTTTAGGCATTATCATGCTTGGCCTTGGCCTAAGCTTAACAATTGCCGATTTTAAGCGTGTGGTTTTGTATCCAAAAGCTGTTATTGTTGGTTTACTTTGCCAAATGATATTATTGCCCGCGGTATGTTTTGGTTTAACCTTAATTTTCAACTTACCTCCTGCGTTAGCTGTAGGCCTTATGTTATTGTCGGCCTCACCAGGTGGTGCCACAGCAAATCTTTTTAGCCATTTAGCCAAAGGCGATGTTGCGTTAAATATTTCGCTTACTGCTGTTAATAGCGTACTTACCTTGTTTACATTGCCATTTATCATCAACTTTTCTATACAGTATTTTATGCAGAGCGACCAAGCGGTAACCATGCAATTCAGCAAAATTATTGAAGTGTTTTTAGTGGTTTTACTTCCTGTAACCATCGGCATGATCATCAACCGAAATTCGCCATCAACCTCAAAGAAATTAGAAAACCCCGTTAAAATACTATCTGCAGCTTTTTTAATACTTGTTATTCTAGGTGCAATTTTAAAAGAGAAAGAAAATTTTATAGGATATTTTCAACAAGTAGGATTAGCTTGTTTAACCTTTAATATTGTAAGTATGATGCTTGGTTATTGGTTGCCTTATTTTTTGAAGGTAAGCAAAAAGCAATCTATTGCCATTGGCATGGAAATAGGCATCCATAATGGTACCTTAGCTATTTATATTGCTTTAAATGTAATCGGAAATAGCACGATGAGCATTCCGCCGGCAGTGTACAGTCTTATTATGTTTTTAACCGCTGCTGTGTTTGGTTACCTTGTTAGCCAGAAAAGAGAAACAGTATAGCTGCAGCTTATCCTTTTTTAAAGAAATTTCGACCACGAATTCTCAAATTTTTTCATACTTTTATTTAGAGTATTTCCTTTTGATATGCTCCAAACAAAACATTTTCCTTGGTCCATTTTCTAAATGATATCCATCCGTTATGAAACAGGAGTTAAATTTTTCGCGACGATTTTTCCTAAAAGCCACATCCGCATTGGGAGCATTATCAGTTATTCCAAAAGGTGTAAAGGCGATTTACGAAGAAGTAAAAAACTTTATCATCCCTAAAAAGGAGCAGATTTCTTTAAAAGTATCCATTAACAAAAGAAACTACACCGTAAAGGCAGATACTCGAACTACTTTGCTAGATTTACTTCGTGAAAATTTAAACTTAACGGGAGCGAAAAAAGGGTGTGACCATGGACAATGTGGTGCTTGTACTGTTCATATTAATGGGGAGCGAGTGTTGAGCTGCCTTACCTTAGCTGCAATGGTTCCTGGAAAAGAAGTCACTACTATTGAAGGTTTGGCAGATGGTGATAAATTACACCCCATGCAAGAGGCTTTTATAGCCTGTGATGGGTTTCAATGTGGCTACTGCACTCCGGGGCAAATCATGTCGGCAGTAGCATGCGTGAAGGAAGGACGTACAAATTCGGTGGCAGAAATAAAAGAATTTATGAGCGGCAATTTGTGTCGATGCGGCGCTTATAATGGCATTGTAGAATCTATCCAAAAAGTAGCATCAAAATGAGACCATTTGCATTCCTAAAACTTTCTGCCACTAATGAAGCATTAGCCAAGAAAACAAAATCGGCCCAATATATTGCGGGCGGTACCAATTTGGTGGATTTGATGAAAAAGCAAATTGCACAACCAGAAAATCTAGTTGATGTAACATCGGCTTTGCCTAACAGAATTGAATTAACTAGCGCAGGATTAAGCATTGGGGCTATGGCTACCAATAGCTTGGTCGCTACCGACAGTAATATCCTTACCAAATTTCCCCTAGTTTCAAAGGCAATACTAGCCGGAGCTTCGCCACAAATACGCAATATGGCTTCTACAGGAGGAAATTTATTACAACGAACCAGATGCCCTTATTTTTACGATGTAACCACACCTTGTAACAAGCGCAACCCAGGAAGTGGTTGTAGTGCCATCGAGGGTGATAATAGAATGTCGGCAATTGTAGGCTACAGCGATAAATGCATTGCAGTACATCCTTCTGACCTATGCGTGGCTTTAGTGGCTTTAGATGCATCTGTAAACATCGTTGATAAACAAGGGAAAAAGAAGTCAATCACTTTTCAAGATTTCCATCGCTTGCCTGGTAATACTCCAGAATTGGACAATAATTTACCTCATGATGCACTAATCGAGACTATACAATTACCCAACAATCGCTTTGCAAAAAACTCCGCTTATGTGAAAATAAGAGATAGAGAAAGTTATGCTTTTGCGCTAGTTTCGGTAGCCGCAGCACTACATTTAGATGGTGATAAAATAGTGGCAGCCAGATTAGCATCGGGCGGTGTAGCACATAAGCCTTGGCGTTGGACAGCCGCTGAGCAATATCTAGCAGGAAAAACTGCCAATGCAAAAACGTTTGAAGCGGCCGCAAATATCGCTAGTGAAGGTTTAGAACCGCAATCACATAATGGTTTCAAAATACCAATGCTTAAGGGTGCTATAGAAACCGCTTTACAACAATGTTTAAATCCATAAACTTAAAATAATGGGATTTTTTGACGAAACATATGAATTTGCAAACATCGATGACAGACGCGTAGAGGGAGTTGCAAAAGTTACAGGTAGTGGCAAGTATGCCGCAGAATATAATGTTGATAATGTTTGCCACGCTGTCTTTGTGGGCAGCACAATAGCTTCTGGAACTATCAAAACTATTGATGTTAGCCATGCGAAACAAGTAATTGGTGTGTTAAACATCATTACTCACTTAGAAAAACCTTTAGTACCTGGATTGGCAGATGACGCAAAAATTAAAGAAGCTCGCTTCGGACTTCCGGTTTTCCATACGGATAAGGTTTTTTTTAAAGGACAGCCCATTGCTTTAGTTATTGCCGAGACTTTAGAAGACGCCACCTATGCAGCTTCTTTGGTAAATGCAGAATACGAGAAAGCACCTGCGAAAGTAGATTTTAATACAGAAAGAAACAATGCAGCCCTAACTCCTGCTGGCAAAGACCGAGGCAACGCGGACGGCATGATTACTGCCCAATTCGCCGTGGAGGCAGAATACAATATTGAAATGGAGGTGCATAACCCCATGGAAATGCACGCTACCATTGCCGAGTGGACTGCGGAAAACAAACTGAAACTTTACGACAAAAATCAGGGGGTTAATAACGTGCAGCGAACTTTTGCAAAATTGTTTGATATTCCAGTTGGTAATATCGAGGTGGTTAGTGAGTTTGTAGGTGGAGGATTTGGTTCGGGCTTAAGAGTGTGGCCACATGCCTTAGCCTGTATTATGGCCGCTAAATTGGTTAAAAGACCAGTGAAACTTATGTTAACCAGACCACAAATGTTCCATTCTGTAGGTTATCGTCCAGCATCATGGCAAAAAATTAAACTTAGTGCCAACGCTGATGGTAAATTTATAGGCTTACATCATCAAGCTAAAAATAGCACCTCAGTTTATGAAAACTTTAATGAAGGCATCACCAGAGTAGCAAGGTTAATCTACAACTTCGACAACTTAAAAGCTGAAGCAGCCGTAGTACCCTTAAATTTATCGACACCAACATGGATGCGTGGTCCAGGAGATTGCACTGGCGATTTTGCCATAGAAAGTGCTATTGATGAATTGAGTTATCAGCTAAATATAGATCCGATTGAAATTAGGATGAAGAATTTAGCATTAGATAAACATCCAGAAACGATGTTGCCTTGGTCTACCAATTATATTAACGAATGTATTGAAAAGGGTGCTAAAATGATCAATTGGCAGGACCGAAAATCTAAACACTCGCAAAACATTGACGGAGATTGGAGTATTGGTTACGGCATGGCTGTTGGTGCTTGGAATGCCGGTAGAGGTAGTGCAAGTGCTGGCATTATTATGCAAAAAGACGCTACTATTACGGTGCAAACTGCGATGACAGATATCGGTACTGGAACTGGAATATCGATGCAAAATATAGCTCACCAACAGAGTGGGATTTCGAAAAACAAGATTAAAATAGAACTAGGAAATTCGAACCTCCCCCCTGCCCCAAGCCAAGGTGGAAGTAACGGATTATCATCGATCGGAGGCGCCGTAGTAGCTGCGGTGGATGCGCTAAAACTCAAACTAGCGGAGTATCTATCTCAGCAAAATGAGATCTATAAAACTGCCGCAGTTGCGGATATTATTTTATCGGATACTGGAATATCATATAAAACCATCAATCAGCATTTTGTAAGTTATTCATCCCTCTGGGAAAAAAATAATTTAACCACCTTAGAAGTAGAGGCCAGCTCAGGACCAGGTGCAGAGCGCCAGAAATTTGCTTTTTGCTCATCAGCAGCACATTTTTGCAAGGTAAAGGTTAACCGGAAAACTGGTAAAGTTAAAATTGAAAGACTGGTTGTGGTAGCAGATGGAGGTAAAATTATTAGTGAAAAAGCAGCAGCCAACCAAATGTCGGGCGCAGCTGTAGGTGGCATTGGTATGGCACTAATGGAAGAGCAAGCCACCGACCAACGTTTAGGCTCTTTAGTAGGTAATGATTTAGCGGGATACCATTTCCCAGTAAACGCAGACGCTCCCATGATTGAGGTAGCATTTATAAATAAACCTGATTATAACATTAACCCTCAGGGCTCCAAAGGTTTGGGCGAAGTTGGAATTATTGGTACCGCAGCAGCTATTGCTAACGCCATTTATAACGCTACAGGCAAACGATTGAGGGACCTACCCATTACCCCAGACAAAGTTTTGTTAACCAAGGTGTAACGCATGCTCAAATATTTAAATATCAAACTTTTATAATTTGATATTTTTTTTCATCTATATTCGTAATAAGTAAGACAGTTTACCATCTAAACAATAGTTAACTCACTATTATGATAAAAATGAAAACATTCATGTGTGTGATCCTCGCGAGTATCACCGCATCTTCCTATGCACAGGAAAAAAAAGCTGAAAAGCAGGTTGTTGACACTGTTAAAAAAGCAACTGCCGACACAACTAAAAAGGCGAAACCTACACCAAAACCCACGGTTGCAGAAAAAACAAAATCGGCAAAAGTTGTGGATGGTCTATTTAAACTTTATAGAGACACCACCTCTGGGAGTTTGCAATTTTATGTAGGAAAAGATCAATTAGACAAAGACTACATTTACCAAAGTTTTTCGATTAGTGGGCCAACCTCTTTATTCTTGAATCAGAACATGATTAGGAACACTAAACTTTTCACCATCAGAAAAAGATTAGATAGAATTGAATTTTTAGAAAAAAACACTAATTTTTATTATGATAAAGATAACGCAGTAAGCAAATCTGCCAATGTAGACGTTTCGGAAACCATTTTTTATTCAGAAAAATTTTCTGTGGAAGATAAAGATGGTTATTTAATAAACGTAGATGGTTTGTTTTTGAGCGATAAACTTGATCCAGTAAAGCCAATAATGCCTCCAGGGGTCCCACCAACTGCCTTCTTTAATTTAGGTACATTAAGTGCAAGCAAATCTAAATACGAGAACGTTAGATCTTTCCCGAAGAACACAGACGTTGTTGTAAACTTAGCATATGATAACCCTGCCCCAATGAACGGCGGTGGAAAAGACATTACCGATGCCAGATACGTGAATGTAAAATTACAGCATTCTTTCCTGGAGGTTCCGCAAAACGATTTCAGACCAAGAAGAGACGATCCTCGCGTGGGCTATTTTGGTGCCGAAGTAGATAATTTAACTTCAGTTTCTGTAACACCTTACAAGGATTTTATTAGCCGTTGGTACTTGAAAAAGAAAAACCCATCGGCCAAATTAAGCGAGCCCGTAGAGCCGATTGTATTCTGGATAGAAAATACAACCCCGGTAGAACTTCGCTCTGTGATTAAAGAAGCAGGTGAAAAATGGAACGAGGCCTTTGAAAAAGCAGGTTATAAAAACGCAGTAGTGATGAAACAAATGCCCGATAACGCAGATTGGGATCCAGCAGATGTTTCGTATAACGTAATTAGATGGGTTTCATCCGCATATCCATCTTATGGTGCCATAGGCCCGAGTTTCTTCAATCCATTAACCGGACAAATTTTAGGTGCCGATATCACAGTAGAGTGGAAATCGGGCGTTGGAACAATTGTACAAGATCAACTTTTTAATGGTTATAGTAACCTTAACTTACCATGGGAAAATCCTGCTAAGGCAATGGAAGAAAGCCAAATGAGCTTTACTAACCACAAACACAAAGCTACTTGCCAATTAGCTGCCGAATTGAGTGCTCAATTTCAAACTGGCTTAACCACTATCGAAGCATTAGATGCTGATGCGCCAGAAGCTAAAAGAGCTGCAGCAGTCAAAGAAATGCATAAACAATTTTTATACTATTTGATTTTGCATGAAATGGGACATACACTCGGCTTAAATCACAACATGAAAGCTAGTCAAATGTTAAGCCCGGCCGAATTACATAATACCAGCATCACCAGAAAAATTGGCTTACAAGGTTCGGTAATGGATTATCCAGCCATCAACGTAAACCAAGACAGAAGTAAGCAAGGTGATTATTATACCACTAAAACTGGTCCTTATGATTGGTGGGCTATCGAGTACGGGTATACAGAGTTTTCTGCTAAAGATGAAGAAGCAGGCTTAAATAAAATTTTGAGCAAAAGTACTGATCCGCAGTTAGCTTTTGGTAACGATGCTGACGATATGCGTTCGCCTGGTAGAGGCGTTGACCCACGTACCAATATTAACGACCATAGCAACGACATGGTAGTTTATGGTGAAGACAGATTTAAGTTGGTGAACACCATGATGCCAAAATTAAAAGATAGGTTTACCAAAAATGGTCAAAGCTATCAAGAATTAAAAGCCCGTTTTGGTCAATTAAATGGTCAAAGAAATAGTATGGCCGCAGCGTTAAGCAGATATATTGGTGGTGTTTATGTAGATAGAAGTTTTGGTGGGCAAGAAACTACCTCTAAACCTTATACTCCAGTACCAGTAGAATATCAGAAGAAAGCAATGGAAATATTAAATAAATATGTTTTTGCTCCAAACGCTTTCGATGCAGACCAAACCTTATTGCCTTATTTACAGACACAACGTAGATTTTTTAGCAATGCTGATGATATTAAGCCATTAAACTCATACGCAGGTATCCAATTAAATGTTTTGGCGCACATACTTCATCCCAACACATTAAATAGAGTTAACAACATCTCTTTAATTGGAAATGGTTATCCGGTAAATAATATCATGGCCGATTTAACGAAGAATATATTTGATGCGGATTTAGGTGGCACTGTAAACGTAGTACGCCAAAATTTACAAACAGAATATGTTAAAGCAATGAGCAATATTTTAAGCGCACCTACAGGTTATGACAACATGACCAAGGCTGCTGCAATGCTTAACTTACAAAACATTAAAACTAAATTAAGTGGTGCCAATGGTGGCGATGAACAAACTAACGCTCATAGAAAAGCGATGGTATTTATCATTGAAAAAGCACTAGCTGTGAAGTAATAAAGTAAGAAATATAATGAAAAAGGCGATTATTTGATAATCGCCTTTTTTGTTTGGTAATGTCTTTGTAAAAAGCAGAAGGTTGGATACATCCATATCCAACCTTTTAAACAAATTCTAAGAATTGCTTCTGCATTAATTAACTAACAATTAATTTTTTTCGGCTTTCAAAGCGTTATTCACTTGCAATAGCAAATATTCGTAATCAACTTTTTCTTTGCCGTTATACTCGGCTGCTAATTTTTCCAAAATTGATTTATTCTCTAATAACCAGCCGTACCAAATGTGACTGATATCATTTGAAAGATATAAAATGCGAGCATCAGTTCCATAAGCAGCAACATCAGCGGCTTGTTGATAACCGAACTGTTGAGATTTGGTTGCCATCATCGCGTAAAAATCACCTTCTTGCTCGCTTAAAGTATTTGCATTGTTGCTTTTAACACCCGGAATTTCTTTTACGCTCGAAGCATTGATTAATGTTTGAACCAAAGTTTTTTGCATAGACAATTTCTCCGGTGTTACTGCTTTACCCTCTATAGTTTCTTTCCATACATAGTCGAATATATCTTTTACACTTTCAGCTTGGGTATAGCTATTTTCAGGATCCTTTGTTTCAGCATAGCCGATGTTTGTTACCCAACGCATCATATAAGGAAAAAGAACTGTACGCATATAATTAGATGCATCACCATTTAACGCATCCATATTATCGCCAAGTTCTTTATTGTTAACCCACGATAAATCTTCTAGCAAATTCATTGCATATAACAATGAGCTTTTTTGGATCTCTTTTGGTACTGCGGCGTAAGCAGGCATCGGATCGCCTTCGAAACGCTCATACTGATACATACCCCCAATATTGTTTAACAATTGGGTAAAGTACCAATAGAATTTAATATTAATGATGGCGAAATTATTGGTGCTACGGAACGTAAAATCTCTATCTTCCTCAGCCACCCAATCATTCATATTTTCCATCACATATCTCAAATTTTTATAAGCGTAGGTTAATGATTTTACATGGTTATCACCAAGATCGTCAGCAATACCTTGTGGGTTCGAAATTCCGTTTGTAGATGTTTTGATGTATCTATAAGTTGGATCAACAATTTTCTCACTAATCATTTGAGTTAGTTTCCCGTGCTCTTGCTCAGGAGTTAGTGCTCCTGGTACAGCTCCGTATAACCAACTGATAGCATAGTTATCATAACGACCTAATTTGGTTTGTGTCATCACCACGCCTTTCTCTACGTCGCCAGGTTGAGCTACAATATTATAAACAGCATCGTCAGTGACTGAATTGGTGATACCGTATTTCTGCGTATAAGTAGCAGAACGCAAAGAATCCACTGGAATTGATGAAGAACCTCCAAAGTTTTTTAACAAACCAAGGTTCTGTCCCATTTTTTGCATTACCATATAGGTTAAAGCATCTCCCATTAATTCAACAGAAATTTTGCTTGTTCTCATCCTTTTATCAGCCGCAGCGGTATGTAAGAACAAATCTTGACCAATACGATCAGAAATTCCTTTACTAATGAAGATTGAAGCACTTAAAATTTCGCCAGACCTTGGATCAACCCATGTTGACGACAAAATATCTTGACTATTGCTCGGCGCAAATTTTACGCAGTTAAATTTTAAATTGCTTGGATCGAACTCAGGATTGTCCTTTGGATACATTCTTGCCTCGATAGCGTTCTTATAACCAATAGCTTCGAAAGCGACATTCCAGTTTTCGATACCCTTTTTAATATAAGGTACCCAGTTAGCCGGGAATTGATCGTCGATATAAAAAACAACTGGTTTTTCTGGCGCTACCAAAGTGCCTGGTTTTAATACCGCATTACCTTTTGGCTTTAAATTCCAACGGTTAGCATAATACACATCTTTCATTCCATTGTCAGTACCTGATAACGAAGTTTGTTTTGTGTAAGCCACGCCAATACGCGGATCGTTAAAGCGGGGACGCATTGGCCTTTCGGGCAATAACATCAAAGTACGCTTTACTTGAATTGTCGAAGGGCGATTTTCTTCAGATACAAAACCAAAGAATGATGATGTAACCGCGTAACTCAGAAAGCTAGAAATACTAATATTATCTTTAAATGCATTGATATCACCTACTAAAGATTTATCCGATTTAAAGCTGGTGCTTCTACCATATAAACCAGAAACAGGTTTAAAAGGATCTGTAGAACGATGCCCGTTTACAAAGAAACTAGTAGGTTCGAAAACCACCGATTTTTTATCAGGTGAAGGTGCAACAATTTTAAATGCTGCCATTACTGGATCCATCGCATTTTTTTGCATTGCATTTTTAATCCCTTCATCTTTAGCATCAAAAGTGTAGCTATAAATAGCATTTTTGATGTAGATTGTAGAATCTACCTGGGTAAAATAAACGTTTAACGGCGCTCTACCTTGATACCCAGCATAGGTATCGCTCGGGTTACTTACGGTTTCCACCACAGTCGAAATTAACATCGACTTGTTCAATAAATTATTTGGGAATTCGAAATAAACTTTGCCATCTACTTTATGAAGGGTAATCATACCTTTCACCGTTTTTGCCTTTTTGTTTTTAAAAATCTTTTCGTAAGGAGTGTCTACCTTAACCGAGTCAGTCTTTTTATCAGCCTTCTTAACATTGGCTGTCGCCACTTTTTTGGCAGCTACAGTTTTTGCCGGTTTTTTCACCTGTGCAAAAACTGGCAAAGCAGCCATCATTGCCAATAATAATAAGTTATTTTTTTTCATCGCTCAATACCTTACCTTAATACCCTATTTAATTGACTAAGCATTAATTCATAATGCATTTTTGCTGTTTGATCTTTATTGATTTTTACGGCTTCCTCTAAAATTAATTTTAAATCTTTCAACTTAGCAAAATAGGCACTTTCTAAACTAGGCGCCATATTGAATGAAATAGAAGTTCTACCCATTAAGTTAATCTCACCTGTTTTAGAAAAAGATTTTTCCATTGGATCAACCATTGTACAAGCATCAACTTCAGTTTTTAAAAGATCAGCAAATGACGTAAATGCATTTTTGTTTGCAGGCACAATTTTAGAAGAAGCAATACTCGTCTTTAAAAATGCCTTTTGCAAAGCCATTTGAGATGCTGTTGGCACCTTATTTTGTTTAGCTACTGTCCATGCCAAATCAAACATTTTATCAATCGCCTCAGTTGGTGTAAAAGGATTTTTTTCTTTAGTACGAATAGAACCTAATGAAATTTGATTTGGCGTTTGCATCAACACTTCCGCAATTTGAGTTCTTAACAAAGTTGATGGCGTACCCATTAAAGGCAAGTTTTTCAATACGTCTGGGTTCTCAATCCAATCTAAATCATTCTGCAAATTGATGATAAAATCTAATGCAGCTAATTGCTTAGCTCTAGGTACCACTTCGTAAATAGGTTGTGGGTCGCCCACCATTTTTTCGTTAGTAACAATACCACCAACATTAGCATAAACGTGGTTAATGTATCTTACCAATTGAGAAATTACTTGGTCATAAATATCAATTCTGTATTGGTAATCTTTATCTTCTTTACCTACCCATTTATTTAAGTTAGCTAGAATGTATTTTAAGTTTTTGATACCGTATTCCGAAGCTTTTACTGCGTCATCACCTAAATCTTCAGACTGCGATGAAGGGTCAATTCCTTTACCTTGCGCACCGTAACGGTATCTCTTATCGCCAGCTTTTTCTGACACCATTTTAGCTAAAATTTCTTCTTCTTTAGCCATTGGTACTTCTTTAGGATCGAACCATTGGTAGCTAAATTTGGTGATGTAATAATCGTACAAACCAAATGTTGGTGGCGACATTTGTACACCTTTAGCTTTATCACCAGGTTGCGCTACGTAGTTGAAACGAGCATAGTCCATAATTGAATAAGTAGTACCGTATTTTTTAGTGAACGATGGCGAACGTAGCGACTCCACAGGAATTGACGAGGATGCACCAAAGTTGTGCATAAAACCTAAACAGTGACCAATTTCGTGACGGATTACATATTTGATACCATCTAATTTATATTGCTCAGGTAAGGTTACACTTCTAACCGCTGGATCAGCAGGTGAAGTTTGCACAAACATCCAGTTGTTTAATAATTTAACGATATCATGAAACACATATACCGATGCATTGATAATTTCACCAGAGCGAGGGTCAACCCATGATGGACCGATGGCATTCGCTATAGGCGTTGGCGAATAACGTACGCAGTTATATTTCAAGTTATCAGGATCAAATGACGGATCATTTTTTGGATAATCTTTAGCGACAATCGCATTTTTAAAGCCAATTTCCTCGAAAGCTAATTGCCAATCTTCAATAGCTCCTTTCACGGTTTCTTTCCAAGCTGCAGGAAAATCGCTATCTACATAAAAAACAATTGGCTTAACAGGCTCAACCTTTTCACCACGCTTGTATGCCTTTGCATCTTTTGGCACTAAATTAAATCTGTTAGCAAAATATACAATTTCAGTTTTATTAACCTCGTTAGAAAACTTGTATTTACCTGTTGGGAAAACGCCAACACGGGGATCTAACTTACGGTATCTTACAGGCTGATCTGGCAATACCAATAAAGTATGTGTCATCACAGTAGTAAAAGGCTTATCTTTTGCATACAACCTGTTACCGGCTTGTAAAGAGTACTCGTAACTTAAGTGAGTTTTAATGGTAGCGTTGTCTTCAAACGATTTAATTTCGCCTAAATAAGAACGATCTTTTTTGAATGATTCAGTGCTTTTCATTTGGCCACCTACGTTCATACGGAACATACCAAACGGCGATAACATTTTGTTATCATTCAAGAAAAAATCAGTTACGTCAATAACCATGGCGCTATCTTTCGGGTTGAAAGCTTTGATTTGAAATTTCTCCATAACGGCGCCTGCAGAATTTCTCTCTAAAGCATTTAAAAGATTAATATCTGTGTCTGGTGCAAACGCATCTTTAACTACATTGCTTAATAAAATTGTAGAGTCTACCCTAGTAAAACGAACGTGAATAGGGTTACGTGGTTTAGAACCCACAACCCCATTTAGGTTGTCACTAGTTTCAGAAATTGTTGAAGCTAACAACATATCCTTATTTAAAACTGATTTAGGTATCTCTAAGTAAAGTTTTTCCTTTACTTGATAAATTCCTACGAAACCTTTAGCTGTTTTTTTAGGATTTTTAAGCAAGGTTGCATATCCTTCTTTTTTCGCCGGAGTTTTTACACTGTCGGCTTTTGCTGTTGACGCATCTTTTTTATCGTCCTTTTTGTCCTGGGCAAATAAGCTGGAAGAGCAAAATACTCCTCCAGTTATTAGTAATGGAATTACTAGTTTTTTTATCATTTGTGTGTTTATTTCTATTATTTTGTTGAAGTTATTGCCGTTATTCTATCAAAACCAGTAAATGTTTCAATGTTTGCTGCATCAATATTTGCAACACCCGCATTAATCATTGGCATAATGTAAACTTTTCCGCTGCCATGAGTTCCGCCGTAAGTAGATAAAATAACGCGGTTGATATTCCCTGCGATTAACGAGGCACCCCATGGGTAGTCGGTTTGTTTAAATAAATTCAATGTTGTAATGGCTTCACCAGCTGGAATTGTGAAGCGTTCGCTATTTGAATAGTTTAAGTTACCTCCAGCGTATGGAACTGCGTAAAGCTTGTTACCTGATACATAATAGATAACTTCTTGACCTTCTATCACCAAAAAATTAGTAGCATTACTTATACCTGGCGCACTGCTAAGATCTAAAGCGTATTTAGGTGCAGGTGCTGTAGATAATCCGACGTTGTTTCCAAGCACACCTTTGCTAAATACATAAAGTTCGTATTTATTCGATGTTTTATCCTTTAGAATATGTACAAACTCTTCATCCTTACCAATGCCCGCAGCAACGTTGGTCTTATTTGGCAAGTTACCAGAATTAAAGACTGCTGATGCGTTTACTGGATGACTATACAACGCTCTGTCTTGGAAAGTTAAAGTGGATATTTGTGGAATGTATTTAAAAGCACCACTATTTTCATCGTACAGCTGAAAAGCAACCCCCGTGTGATTTGTTTGCCTATTTAGCGAAAAAATTGCAGGAAATTCTCCACGAATAGGCATAGGCACAGCTATTTTAGGCGCAATTCCATGGTTTGCTATAGTTAACGAGTTATTATAAACAAAGATATCTGCAGCACTTTTTCCATCTAAAGCTTGAAAATTGTAGCTAGGCGACGGACCGAAGAATAAATCACCATCCTCACCAAAATGGCTGAAATCTTGCGTTTTAATTCTAGTCATATGCTGATCAGAGATGGCGAATATGGTGTTATGTTGCGCTCTAGGTGACATAATTAGAATAGACCCATATCTCATCTGTTTAACAACACCTTTAATTAGCTTTCCATTCACAGTAGAGAACAATTTGTATTTAGTTGCTCTTGTATCAGGATCTGCTGAAACTAATGGTGATAATATGAGATTTAAATCTGAGTTAACACCGTCAGGTGTTGTTGCTACCATTAAACCTTCGCCACCAAGACCTGTTGTAATTTTAACTTGCCAAGTATTAATATACTTCACGCCGTTTTTTTTATCTGTTACCGTAAAAACTAAATCATGAAACCTATTTTCTGCAGTTGGGGCAAAACCAATAGGTGCATTTAAGTTTTTAGTTTGCGCTAACACCATCGAAGTGGTATCATTAATTAGGTAGTTGATCTTCCATTCGTAGCTAAAATCATCTTCAGAATTACCATTGAAATTTAATGTTGGCGCTACCATTAAATTGTCAAATTGCTTTACTGTTAAAATTCCTGTTTCGCCCACTAACGAAACTCCCGAAATTGGATTAGTATCCAAGGAGCTTAAATCTTTTTTACAAGCATTTAAGCTAGCAAACATCACCAATAAAATAACTGGTAATATATTTTTAAATATGCTTTTCATTTTAATTATACTTGTTTTTACTAAAATTTAATGGATCAATAAGAGTTCCATCATCGTGTCTCAATAAATCATTAGGATGATCTAAATTCCACTGCTTAACATAATCTCCAAACACAGTCGCCAATGCCACCACTGCATCTACACCACCCAAAGCAGTTCTATCTGCAGTAGATAAGGTTGTTAAGCCAGTAGTTGCCACTATTATTTTGTAAGCATTTTTACTTAGTGGAGTTACAAAATAACCTTGGTAAAGCGTTTTGTAGCTCGGTACTACTACCTCGTTGGTCCAACCTAAAATAAAGGTGTTAGACTCCGCATTACCTCCCACAAAATCTTCACCTTTTGACAGTTTAAGTTTCACTTGTACAACCTTGGTATCTAATGCAGGGCTGTTTTTCACTTTCACTTTTAGAGTACCTTTATAGCTGTTAGCTGGCACTATACCACCTAATATTTCAAATTCAGCACTTGTCGCTGTGGTATTTTCGTCAGTCACTACTTCTGCACTAAAAGCTCTATCATTTTCACTTGCTAATCCACTAATATTCACATCAATGTTATAGATGTATTCGTTATCAAGGTTTCCTAAAAAGGAATAAGTTGCGGTTTTTGAAACAAAATTTATTGCTGGAGCACCTGAGAAAGGTTTTAACTCATCCTTTTTACATGAGTACATTGCCAAGCTTATTATTGCTAAAGCTAGAAGCTTAATATTTTTTGTTATACTTTTCATGTTTATCAAATTATTGTACACGTTGACCAAATTCAATTTCTGCATCTGGATAAGGCAGCATAAAAAAATTATCGTTAATCGTTCCTGTATATCCTGTAATAGTAGATACACCTAAACGTTTATAGTAATAGAATGCATGACCTTCGCCAAAAAACTCTTTTCTGTACTCCTTTTGCAATTCAGCCATAAATGTTGATGGGTTAATTGAAGTAGAAATATTTTCTAGAATACCACGTTTGCTACGCACTTGATTTAAGTAACCTACTGCAGCCACCATATCGGTACTTGCTTTTTGCTCCGCCAAAATGTAGTACATTTCTGGCAATCTCATTAATGGAATTGTGTTGCGATAAGTTTTGCGATTTGCTTGATGAAGCTTATTACTAAATAAACCCCTCGGTGTTGCCACTAACAACTTGTTTTGACGAACGTCAACCAATCCAATATTGCTATTGGTGATTTCATACAAAACTCCAGCATTTGCTGTTGAAATTAAAAGTGCATCAACGTTTGTATCTGAGTTACCATTAAGAAATCTATCTACTTTATCTTCTAAGCCCATTACATTTAGGTTAAAGAGATGCTCTTGATAGAAAAATGGATCATCGGTAGCTACCGACGTACTTGCCAAGCTTGTGGTGCTAAAATCAATTACTTCTTTTGCAGCAACTGCCGCTTTGTCCATATTCGTAGCGCCACCAAACCAATTGTACACTCTAGCCTTTACACCTAACAGAGCGTAATAATTCATTCTGCTTTCTCTGTTATTTAAAAAACCATCTTTGTTAACCGCAGCATAGTAGCTTTCAGGTTTCTTCGGATTATTATAAATTGGATCTTCTTTTAAAAACGTTTCAGCTTGTTCGATATCTGCTATTAATAGCTTAAGAGTTTCATCGTAACTAAGTTGCGGGGTAATATCTTTACCTAATTTAGTCACATATGGAATAGCCAATTTACCGGACATATTTGAGCGTACCGCAAGATTTCCATAACCGTAAAGTCTCAACAAATCGAAATGGATATAAGCTCTAAGGCCCAATAATTCGCCTTTTATAATTGAATACGAAATTGGATGCAAAACTTGTTTGTTAGTTTCGATATAATTAAGTGCAGTGTTGATATTAGCAATTACATTGTAACCGCCATTCCAAATCGCATCTAACTGTGTAGTTGACTTGTTACCACGGTAGTTATGTTGCTGTACTTGATAATATGTAGCATTTTGGAAACTAAATTGATCATATTGATGTGCAAGAATATCTAACACACTCCATGACAGTTGACTTCCGTATAAGGACGCATCCGTCATACCAATATATACGCCCATTAAAGCGTCTTTAAAACCGGCTTCCGATTTAAATTGATCATCAGCCCTGATTACCGATGCAGAGGTTACATCTAGCCAGCCTTTTTTACAAGAGCTTGCGCCTAACGCAGTTAATAGTAAAACTGCAATAAACTTATTTTTAAAATTCATGTAATTCATTATTAAAACGTTGCCGATAAGTTAAATGATAATGTTCTTGCGAATGGATAACTTGTACCCCTTTCTAATCTAATAGACGAGAAGTTGGCCAACTCATTCATATTGAAGCCTAACTTTAATCTCTCCATTCCAAAACGTTTAATCATCTTAGGATCGAATTGGTAATAAAGATTAACAGCAGAAATTACGATTTCATTACGATCTTGTACAAAACGAGATGTTGCTCTAGTTAACTCTTGCGCTGGAGATGTTGATCCGTTGCCGTTATCAATACTATAGTTACCTAGCTTTTTAAATAAGGCTTGCTGGCCAGGTGTTGTCCATCTGCCAGTTAAAACACGCTTATCAACATTGTAGGCCATATTTACATTCTCTACACGATCTACCAGAGTTTGGTTATACAATTGACCACCGCCTAAGTAACGAGCTGTTACACTCATACCTACGCCTTTGTATTCGCCAGAGAAGCCAATAGTACCTTGATATTTTGGGTTCGAATTACCAACTACTGCTAAGTTTTGTGCACTCCAATTGTATGTGGTGTTACCATCCCTATCTAAATATAATTCTTTACCGTTAGCTGGATCGATACCTAAAGAAGGAACCGCCCAAATAGCATTCATAGACATTCCATCTTGGTATTTTTTTACAGGAACGTTATTGCCTTGGTCTGCAGCTATTTTATCCATCAAATCATTATAGCTCTTCATCGCATTTGATAAGCTAACAATCCTATTTCTGTTTGTTTCTAAACCGAAATTCAGGTTCAAGAAGTTATTACCTTTATTAAATACACTAAAAGTTGCATAAGCCTCAATACCAGTATTTTTGACTTTACCCAAATTGTCTTTTACCGAGCCAAATCCCGTAGAAGTTGGCGTAGAAACACTTGTAATTAAATTTTGGGTAAACGCTTGGTAGTAATCAAAACGCAAGTTTAAACGACCTGTTGAAATATCTGCACCAGCATTGTAATCGAACTTACTTTCCCACTGCAACCCATTGTTTGCTAGAGAAGTTAAGAACGAGCCTGGATGGTTTTGATAAAATCCTGTTTGGTAATAATTATAAGTAGCTACAGCATTGTTAGTAGTAAAATTAGCATTACCTGTAGCACCAATTGATCCTCTAATTTTAAATGTTTTAAACAAATTAGCATCTTTTAAAAATGCTTCATTGTGTAAATTCCAACCCAAACCTAAACTCCAGAAATTAGCCCATCTTTTATCGGCACCAAACTGAGATGAGGCATTGCTACGCAAGGTAAAATCTGTTAAGAACCTGTCATCATACATATAAGAGAAAGCGCCTAAGAAACCTAATTCTCTTTTTATAAAATCAAGGCCTGTAGGTCTCGACTCAAATTTATAACCACGGGCAAAAATGATATTGCTCATTCTGTCACTTGGGAAACCTTCAACTAGGTGAATTACTTCATTTGCAGTTTCTTCGCTAATGTTAAAACCAAGGTTACCAAAAACAAAGTGCTTGCCTATGCTTTTAGAGTAGTTTACGTTTAAGTCGCTAGACAAGTAGTTTCTATTACCATTGTTAAGCTGATATGAGCCTTTACGTAATATATCATCAGCGCTATAAGTATCAAACATAGTATGTCCAGCAGGGAAAAAGACATCTGCTTTAGATTTTTTCAAATCAACGCCAACTCTTGAAGTTGCTCTTAATCCAGGCAATATTGTCCACTCTAAATAAAAATTATTGACGAAGTTTAAATACTCAGCACTGTTATTAGAGTTCACCGTAGAATTGTAAAGCGGATTAACCACTTTACTGTTATCAGCATTTATCTCAGCATAAAATGGAATTGTTCCATCCGCATTTACAGCTCTCCAGTAAGGGTTCATTTGCACATAATCAGAGAACGTTCCGTAAGGAGACTCTACAGATTTATTGTTAACAATACTCATAATGTTGCGAAACAATAACTTGTTAACACGATATGAAGTACTAAAATTTCCTGACAAATTTTTACGGCTAGAACCAATCATTGCTCCAGTAACATCACGATAAGCAAAATCTGCTACGGTGGTTAAGCCACCATTACCTAACTCAATTGACAGGGCATGTTTTTGTCCAACGCCATTTTGAAGTGGTTTAGCGATCCAGTAGGTATCTAAACCTTCTAAGGCTAATTTTTTACGAGCATTATACAATTGCTGTCCTGCAATATGATCTAAAGGACTACCCGGGCCGTTGGGCACATAAAATCCATCTAAAACTTCTGCTTCTAACTTCTCTTTTGAGTTAGTTAAGTTGTAACTCGTTAAATCAGGCAACTCTACGTCAACAGCCGCATTATATGTAACACGCGTTTTCCCAGCGGTTAGCTTTTTCGTTTCGATAACAATAACGCCATTCGCCGCTTTTGCTCCGTAAAGTGCTTTTGATGCAGCATCTTTTAAAATGGTTACGCTTTCTATACGATTCATATCCAAATCAAAAACTCGTTCTGCTGAGGTTTCAAAACCATCTAAAATAAATAATGGCTCATTTGGGCTTTTGATGTAGTTACCTTTTAATCCTGAAGCCACGTCATCATTGTTTAAGGGGAAGGTTGACGCACCTCTCAATTGAATATCAGGCATTGCATTTGGGTTGGATCCCGCTGCAAAATTATCTAACACCATTGACGGTGAGATGTTTCTTAATGATTGGAAGAAGTTTGCATTACCTACTTTCTTTAATTCGTCTCCTTTGATGACCATTGTAGAACCTGTATAACTTGTAGCTTTACGATTGTAAATACCTGTGTTAATGGTTACTTCTCTAAGTCCCATTACCTCCTGCTTTAAAACTACATTGATGGTTTGATTAAAGTCTTTCTCTCCCCCACTTGGAATTGTTACCTTTTTAGTAACATAACCAACGCCTGAGAAGACAATTACTGCTCCTTCGGGCACGTTAGTCAACAAATAAAACCCAGCACCATTGGATACCGCGGTATGTGTGGTAGTTTCGGTAACTGTAGTTTTGTTAATGGCACTGTTTGCAGATTCGATAGATTTTTTATTAGTGCTTACTTCAACCTTGACGTTGATTTGAGAAACCGGGTTGCCTAAGGTATCTCTAACAGTACCCCTTACGTTAATGGACTTTTGCCATCCAGAAATCTCAAATGTTTTTTTTTCTGTCTCGGTATTTTTTTTAAGGGTAACGTTCTTACCAACCATACGGTAACTTATACCGGCTCGTTTAAAATAAGTTGATAGCACATCATTTATAGATGCATTTGTAACGTTAATCGTGATTTTGTCTGTGGGCAACTTAGCTTCATTATAAAAAAATACATAGCCTGTTTGCGCCTCTATAGCCTGCGTTATCGCTACAATAGAAGCATTTTGCATTTTTAAAGTGATTTGTCCGAAACTTTTAGCGCTCAGTTGCACAACCGACAAAACAATGAATAGCATTGTTAGTCGCATGGTGAATAATATTTGCGTACACAGCCGATTCTTAGACACAGAAGAGACTGTATTACTTTTACGAAATTTCATTAAATTTGTTAATGTTGGGTTAATGGTTATGCCAATAATTTTTCTTTTTCGGTATCGCCAATACCGAGGGATTAACTCAATTTTTCCACGGGAGTGCTGGTAACACTTTCGTGGTTTTTTTTAAAATCATCCCAAATGGGTAATTGTTTAAGTCTGGTATTTTTTCGTCATAGTTTGCGGTTAATGGTTAAACAGTTAGTTAGTTTCATTTTGCGAGTACAGTAACTCGCCTATCAATTGTTTTAAACTTCACTCCTAAAAAGCTTAAGTTGTTGAGTGCTTCGTTTAAATTGAGGTTTCGATATATTTTTCCCGTAAAAGATATTTCGGGGGCATTTGCTTCAAATTCCACCTCGATATCGTACCAACGTTCAAATTGTCGCATCACTGTTTCTAGATTGGCCTTATTAAAACTGAACATGCCATTTCTCCAGGCTAAAAACTCATTCACATCTACAGTTTTTAGCAAGAATTTATTATCAGCTGCCGCAATAGCTTGTTGGCCAGCTTTCAGCACCAAATGATTAGTGTTATTAGAAACCTTCACAGCACCTTCTACTAGGGTTGTGGTAATTACCTTTTCGTTGATATAACTGTTCACGTTAAAAGTGGTTCCTAAGACACGAACCGACTGCTTATCTACTTTCACGATGAATGGTTTAGAAGCATCTTTGGCAACTTCAAAATAGGCCTCACCTTGAAGCTCAACGTGGCGCTCGGTGCCAATGAAGCAAGTAGGAAACTTAATGCTTGATTCTGAATTTAACCAAACCTTAGACCCATCAGATAAAACAACTTGATAAGTTCCTCCGCGGGGAGTAAGTATGGTGTTAAAGCCAGCTTTACCTTTTTGATTTACACTGCCGGCTCCCGCATCATACTCCAATTTTCCCGATTCTCTTTTTACGATAGCTATTCCGGCATCTTGAGCAAGCCTACCACTAGCAGATTGCTCTAAGTCTATTCTGTCTCCGCCTTCCAATATTAAAACAGCATTGTTACCACCAGGACCAATATGTTGAACTTTCGCGGATACCGCATTGTTGTTATGATTTGATAAAGAGAAAAAGTAATAGCTGCAGGCGCAAACAATAACCAGCGAAGCCGCAACTGCAATTTTACTCCACATCGGGATAATTTTGTGCATTGGTAAGTTCAAAGCCTGCATCATCCTCGATTCGGCTGATACCAATTCATCATCGCTAATGATAAGGTTGCTCTCTTCGTTAAACGCTACATACCAAGATTCGAGAAGAGCAATTTCATCTTCGGTACACAAGCCTTGCTCAAATTTTCTTAGCAACTCTTCAGCATCTTTATTCGTCATCTTTTATCAATTACAATAAACAAGACGATTAGCTAAACACCAGGGGGGATATTTTTTTTACCTTTTTTGCAAAAAAAAATAAAGAGAAAATTTTAGGCCAGAAAAAAAGAGAAAAGCATTCTTTTTCGCAAAATTTTCAAGGCCTTCTTTATTTGATCTGTTACAGTTTGCTCGCTTAGCGCTAGTTTTTCCGCAATTTCTTTATGACTTAAATGCTCATTTCTACTTAATTCGAATACGCGTCTCATCTTAGTAGGCAAGCGGCTAATTTCTTTCTCTATATAAAACTTCATCTGGCGTTCCCTCACTAAGTGATCGGTAACAGATGCAGAAGTGATTAGAAAGTGTTGTAACGAGTCTACGTAGCGAGTTTCTACGCGCTGTCGCGAAATTATGTCAAGACACTTATTTTTTATAGCCGTATAAAGGAAGCCCGAAAGGTTGCTTGATATCTTCAACTCTTGCCGCTTTTGCCACACCATTGCGAATATTTCTTGCACAGCATCTTCAGCAAAATCCTTACGTACTAATTTTTTATACGCATGAAGCAGCAAAATTTTGTTATATTTCTTAAAAATTTGAGTAAAAGCCAATCGATCACCCTCAAATATTAATTCAGCTAATTCTTGATCCGAAAACCTATCATAATCTTTCACTATACCACGAGAAGCAATTGCTAAAACTTAAAACACAGAAGAATTCATTTGCGTGGAGAAAATTAAACATTTTTTTGAAACCCGCAAAAACGTGCAACAATAACAACAAAGATATTACACATAAAAAAAGCCTTACATTTCTGTAAGGCTTTGGCTCCCTCTGCTGGGCTCGAACCAGCGACCCTCTGATTAACAGTCAGATGCTCTAACCAGCTGAGCTAAGAAGGAATTTCCCCTAAAGGACTGGTTATAAAAAAATCATTTCACCTTACATCTATAAGGTTTTGCTCCCTCTGCTGGGCTCGAACCAGCGACCCTCTGATTAACAGTCAGATGCTCTAACCAGCTGAGCTAAGAAGGAGTGCTGGTTGTCCAAAACTTTCTAAAAAATGGGCCTTTTCGGCTGAACACCTTCGTTCGTTTTGGGAATGCAATATTAGGGCTTTTAAATTATTTATGCAATATTTGTAGCGAAATTTTTTAAAAAATCACAACTCTTAACATATGAGCCTGATAATCATAGGTACTGTGGCCTTCGATGCCATCGAGACCCCCTTCGGTAAAACCGATAAAATAGTTGGCGGCGCCGCAACTTTCGCAAGTTTGGCCGCTTCTTACCTCTATAATCAAACTAAAATTGTTGCTGTAGTAGGTGATGATTTCAGAAAAGAGGATATTCAAACCTTAAATCAACATGGCGTTGACACCGAAGGTTTACAAATAAAAGAGGGGGAAAAATCATTTTTCTGGAGTGGTAAATACCATAACGACATGAATAGTCGTGATACATTGATCACAGAATTAAATGTTTTAGAGAATTTCGATCCGATCATTCCAGATAGCTATCAAGATTGTGAGTATTTGTTATTGGGCAACCTTACCCCTACGGTGCAAAGAACAGTAATTGAGCGATTAAAAAACAGACCTAAACTCATTGTAATGGATACCATGAACTTTTGGATGGACATTATGATGGATGACTTATTAGAAACGATTAAGTTGGTAGATGTATTGACAATAAATGATTCTGAAGCACGTCAACTTTCTGGGGAATATTCTTTAGTTAAAGCTGCAGCTAAAATTTTAACCATGGGACCTAAATATCTAATTATTAAAAAAGGCGAACATGGCGCTTTGTTGTTTCATGAAGACATGATCTTTTCTGCACCTGCATTACCATTAGCAGATGTATTTGACCCAACTGGTGCAGGAGATACCTTTGCCGGCGGCTTTATTGGTTATTTGGCTAAAGTAGGCACCATCAACTTTAATAACATGAAAAACGCTATTATTTATGGATCTGCTTTGGCATCGTTCTGCGTAGAAAAATTTGGAACAGAAAAATTGCTTGAACTTTCGGAAGATGACGTTAAAGAAAGGCTACAGCAATTTGTAACTTTGAGTAGTTTCGAAATTACGAAATAACAAGAAAGGGATAAGCATTAAACTTATCCCTTTCTTTATATCAAAGTACCTACTTGTCGAAATTTCTGAAAAACCGCCTCGGTATGGGGTGCATCGGCAAGCTCTTCTGTTAAATCTTGACCTGCCCAGTGCTCGTAGTGTTTTCCATTTTTCCATAACCTACTATCGCTAACATCATATATAAGCCCTTTGTAAGCCACCCATATCTCTGGTTTATCTTGCCCGTTGCGCAGAGCTAATTGGCTTTTCGAATAGCTTTCCATTAGGCTTTTTTTCCTCCTTTAAAAAACTCGAACATGTAAATTGACATCAGTATCGAGACTAAAAATACAACTGTAGTCTCTACTGGAACTTTAAGAACATATAAACCTACTAACTCTTCTGGGTTAAAAACAATCACCTTTGAGGCTAACAAAACTCCGTAGATTACATAAAATGGAATAAGCATAAGCATAAATAAGCGATAGGCTTTGTACATAAATCTTAATTTACCAATATACTCTATCGAGAATAAGCCGATAAGCAGCAATGAAAAAGCTAACACGGTATACCATTTATCAAAAGCGAAAAATAAAAATGCTACGCATAAGCCCAACAAAAGGTTACTTAACGCTAAACTATATTTTTGCAAAGAATTACCTGGATATCGATTATTGAGAAACTCATAAACAGCTAACGCACAGAAACTAAATCCGAAATGGAGTATATATTGCTCAAAGGGTAGGGTTCTGAAGATGATATTAGAAGTAAACTGATAATTATAAGTTAAAATCCCCATCAATTTTAATAGCCCCGTAAAAGAAGAAAACACGATAGTATGCCCTAAGCTTACCCAAACTATTTTCTTGAAATTTCCTTTACCTAAAACACCGTGGGCAAAATGGAGCGTTAAACCAGGCACTAGGATTAAAAGCGAGAGTATTAAAAACGTGAAAGCCATATCTTACTATTTTTTTCAAAAATAAAACATTGTGTTCAGTTTCTTACTATAATAGAAAAGCTCCTACAAAAATGTAGAAGCTTTCCATTAAAAAAATAATATGATATTAATTTCTGTCGGTAGAGTAACTTTTTAAATACTTTTTTAAATGACCTCTTGCCACATGGATACGGGTTTTAACCGTGCCAATTGGGATATTTAACTCGTCGGCAATTTCATGATACTTAAATCCCTCAAAATATTTTATAAATGGGATATAATATTCAGGTTGCAAAGAATCTAACGCTTTGTTAATATCTTTCATAGTAAACTTACTTTCTACAGCGTTGCTAGTAGCGCTATAATGTAAATTGGCGTATGTGATATCTTCGCTTTGTGTAATTAATGCATTAGTTTTAACTAGTCGTCTATAGTTGTTAATAAAGGTGTTGCGCATGATTGTAAACAGCCATCCCTTTAAATTAGTACCGTCCTTAAATTTACTGTAGTAAGTCACCGCTTTTAGAAGGGTATCTTGAACAAGGTCATTAGCATCTTCCATATCTTTGGTGAAATTCAAAGCAAATGATTTTAAGGAGCTAGAATGATCGTTAAGTTGTTCATTGAATTGTAGCTGTGTCATGTGTCTTAGTTTTTAGTTAATAAAAAATTCTGACGCTATAAAAGCAACAACTGTCATAGCTATGTAAGCTATACAACTATGATACCAAAAAATGGAATAGCGCAAAAGAGATTTTAAAATCTATATTGCACTACGTTTTTTACGAGATTCTAAAAAATATTTACTTCGCGTTCGAGCCTAATTCCGAACTTATTTTGTACAGTATTAATAATATTTTCTGAAAATTCATACACTTCTGTACCAGTAGCATTGCCATGATTTACCAGTACTAACGCCTGGTTTTTCCAAGTTCCTGTATTTCCAACCACCATTCCCTTAAAGCCACATTGCTCTATTAACCAACCCGCGGCTAGTTTTACTTGGTCAATATTTGCCGGGTAATGCGGCAGATTTGGAAATTTTTGCGATAAAGTGTCAAACTGGGTTTGAGTTATTATTGGATTTTTGAAGAAACTACCAGCGTTGCCAATGGTTGATGGATCTGGCAACTTACTTACTCTTATATCTGCTACTACGTGAGACACATCTGCAATAGTTGTCGACACGATTCCGCGACGCCCAAGTTCCTCATTTATTGCGCCATAGTGAGTTTTGAGAGAGGCATTTACTTGCAGTTTGTAGGTTACAGCAGTAATAATATATTGTCCTTTTAACTTGCTTTTAAATACGCTATCGCGATAAGCGAATTCACACTCAGCATTGGTGAATGTTTTAAACAATCCAGTCGATATTTCGAAAGCAGTGCAATTGTACAATACATCTTTAATCTCTACACCATACGCACCAATATTCTGAATAGGTGATGCACCTACAGTACCCGGAATTAGCGTTAAATTCTCAACACCTGCATAACCATTAGATACGCAATAGCCCACAAAGTCATTCCATACCTCGCCCCCACCAGCACTTACTAAAAAATCTTCTCCAAAATCCTTAACTGTTATGCCTTTAATACTAATTTTAATGACTAAGCCGTCATAATTTTGAGTAAAGAGCATATTACTGCCCCCACCTAATACAAGCACTTTGTTGTCCCGTGTTTCTGGTTGCTTAAATAACCATGCTAACTCTTCTTCGGTGTTAACCTCTACAAATAGTTTGCAGCTTACATCGATGCGAAAGGTGTTAAGATTTTTTAACGAATACTGGCTGTGGATGTTTAACATAATTAAAAATATGCACAAAGGTAATGTATTACCATAAGAGGATAAAATCTACTGATAATGAAGCCTGCTTGAGGAGAATTGACAATTGTCGTTAAAATGTCATTTAGCATAGAAACACTTAAAAATAAACTATGGAAACTTTTACAACTAAAAAAGTTTCCATAGTTTTGCGTCGTTAAATAAAAGAAAGGTAATAAATTGGATATTAGAAATTACATCGTAGCAGAATCCGATAAACTGTTTTGTCAGTACGGGTTAAAAGGTGTTACCATGGATGACATTGCTAAGCACATTGGTATGTCTAAAAAAACAATTTATCAAAATTTTGCAGACAAAAATGAATTAGTAAACATCCTGATATCGAAAAAATTAGAAGACCAAAAATGTTGCTTTGATAGCTACATTCACGTTGCAGAAAATGCAATTCATGAAATTGTATTGTCAATTGTTAATGTTCACGCAAGTTTATCAACACTAAATCCCCGAATTTTCTTTGACTTACAAAAATATTTTCCTCAAGCTTTATTGTCTTTCCGCCAGTTTAAGGAGAGAAATGTACAGTCGTTTATTAAAGCGAATTTAGAAAGAGGAATTGCCGAAGGATTGTATAGAGAAGATATTAATGTTGATATCATTACACAGTTGCGATTAGAGCAAACAGAGATTATGCTTAAAAATGCTGAAGACTATACCATGAATAAATATAATTTGGCTGAAGTGATGACCGAGATTACAAAACATTTTCTATATGGAGTTTGTAATAAACGCGGACTCGAAGTAGTCGAACAATACAAAGAAAAATATAAACAAGAAAAGTAATATAAAAACCCGATTAATAACAATGAACTTTAAAACAAAAAAGGCAAAACTATTAATGCTAGCAGCGCTAACATTTGTTTTGCCGCAATATTTAAAGGCCCAACAAACAATTACCTTGAAAGACGCTTTAAACTATGCGCTCGAGAACAACAGCAACATAAAAAAAGCTGTGATGGACATAGATAAAGGTAAGTTTAAAACTCAGGAAGTGCGGGCTCAAGCGTTGCCACAAATTACTGGTAATGCTGGCTTAACCTACAACCCTATAATTGGGCAAATGGTTGCCGATATTGGTGGTCAAACGCAGTCTTTTAAAATGGGAAAATCTTGGAATTCAAGTGCCGGCGTTCAATTGTCCCAACAATTATTTAATCAGACAGTTTTTACAGGTTTGCAAGCTTCAAAAGCAAGTGAGCAATACTATCAACTAAATGCTCAATTAACGCAAGAGCAAGTTATTGAGCAAGTTGCCAACAATTATTATCAAGTATTAGTAAATAGACAACAGCTAACTGTTATTGACAACAATATTAAAAACGTTAAAGTAGTTGAGAAAATTATTAAAAATCAATACCAAAATGGTTTAGCTAAAAAAATTGATGTTGATCGTATCGATGTTAATTTGACGAATTTAAATACGCAAAGAGATCAAGTTGAGAATGCAATTACACTTTTAGAAAATCAACTGAAATTATCAATGGGTATGCCTGTAGCAACACCTATTATATTACCAGCGTCGGAATTAACTGAAGTTACAGAATTACCTATATTGACTGATACTGTGGGTTTAAGTGGCAGAACGGAGATGCAATTGTTAGATGTACAAAGAAATTTGTTGGGTCTACAAAGAAAAGCCTACGTGTCTGAGTATTACCCAAGCTTATCTCTAAATGCCAACTACGCTTATTCTGGGCAATCAGATAAATTTAGCTATTTGCGTAATAATAACGGAGCAATTGCCTTTGATGCATCAGCGATTGGGGTAACTTTACGTGTGCCTATTTTCAATGGTTTCTTAACGCGTTCAAAAATTAGACAAGCTGACATTGAATTAAAACAAGCTGATGAAGATAGAGCAAGCACGAAAAACGCTTTAAACTTTGCTTATGAGAATGCTAAAATCCAATTGAGAAATAGCTTAAACACTATCAAGTCTCAAAAGAAAAATGCAGAGTTGGCGCAAGAGATTTACAACAGTACCCAAAACAATTACAATAACGGTTTGGCCTCTCTTACTGATTTATTAGATACTGAAAACTCGTTAACGCAAGCTCAAAATAGCTATACACAAGCGCTATTAAATTATAAAGTAGCCGAAATACAATTAATCAAATCACAAGGAAACATCAAATCTTTAGTAAAATAAATCATGAAAAGAATAATAACAACCATTATTGTATTAGTTGTGGTTATTGGAGGAATTGCCTTCATTTTAGACAAAAACAAGAAAAAAAATCAAGCTAAAACAGATTTCATTGCACAAGGTAATGGCGCTATTGCGGTTAATGTTGCTGATGCTAAAAAATCAGTTCCAGAACTGGATTTCAGTGCAAATGGCACTTTCGCACCAAACCAAGAGTTAATGTTTTCTGCTGAGAATAGTGGTCGTGTGAGCAAAATTTTTGTGCAAGAAGGTAGCAGAGTAAGTGTAGGTACTATTTTAGCCCGCATTGATGCTGAGATTTTAAATACTGACAGAGAAACTGCTGAAGCAACTTATCAAAATGCAGCAAAAGATTTGGCTCGTTATGAAAGCTCTTTCAAAACTGGTGGTGTTACACAACAACAGTTAGACCAAGCTAAATTGAATGCAGAGAATGCTAAACTACGTTTGCAACAACAAAATCGCAAGTTAAACGATGCCAATATTAGATCTTCGATCAACGGTATCGTTAACAAAAAATTAATTGAAGTTGGTGCTTATGTTGCGCCAGGCACTCAATTGTTTGAATTGGTCGACATCTCTAAATTAAAATTGAAAGTTAATGTTAACGAAAATCAAGTAGCAAATATTAAAATTGGTGATAAAGTAAATATTATCTCCAATGTTTTCCCTGATGAGAAATTCTCCGGTAAAATTTCATTTATTGCTGCAAAAGCGGATGGTTCGTTAAACTTCCCGATTGAGATTGATGTTACGAATAGTGCTAAAAACGCTTTAAAAGCTGGTATGTACGGTACTGCTGTATTTGATTTCCCTACACAAGCTTCTACTATTTTAGTACCGCGTACTTCTTTTGTGGGAAGTGTAAGTAGCAACAAAATTTTCATTTTGGATAAAGCAAATAATGTGGCGAAGATTAGAGAGGTTGTTGCCGGCAGAATTTTAGGTGATCAAGTAGAAATCATCAAAGGTTTAGCGGAAGGCGAGACTGTAATTACAAGTGGTCAAATTAACCTAATCGAAGGCACGCCTGTTAGTATTATAAAGTAAGAATAGATTTGAGATTTGCGATGACCTCTCCTATCTCATATCTAACATCTCATATCTAAAATAAGAAAGAAAATGAAATTAGCAGAAATATCCATAAAAAGACCTTCGTTAGTTATCGTGGTTTTTACCGCGTTAACGTTACTTGGGCTATTGAGCTATTTCTCACTCGGCTACGAATTATTACCCAAATTCTCTCCAAATGTGGTTTCTGTTCAAACCATATATCCTGGAGCTTCGCCAAGTGAAGTAGAAAATACGGTTACCAAAAAAATAGAAGATGCAATATCTTCTATGGAGAACGTAAAAAAAATTAACTCAACATCTTTAGAAGGTGTATCTATTGTTACAGTTACCTTAACTGCAACTGCCAACGTAGATTTATCCTTAAATGATGCCCAACGTAAAGTAAATGCTATCCTATCAGACTTACCGGAAGATGTTAAAACACCATCGTTAAGCAAATTCTCGTTAGATGATATGCCAATTATTACCATTGCGGCAACAGCTAAATTATCTGATATCGATTTGTATGATTTAATTGATCAGAAAATTGCGCCAGATTTATCTCGTGTGCAGGGTGTTGCTCAGGTAAATATTATTGGTGGTTCTGAGCGTGAAGTAAAAGTGGCTTTAGACGGCAATAAACTAAAAGGATATGGCTTAAGTATTTTACAAGTTCAACAAGCTATTCTATCGTCGAATTTAGATTTCCCTACTGGTAGTGTTAAAGCAGAAAGTCAGGATATCTTAGTTCGTTTATCAGGTAAGTTTAAAAACATTGATGAATTAAGAAATTTAGTTTTAACTACAACCCCATCGGGCTCTCAAATTAGAGTATCTGATGTAGGTGACGTGCAAGAAACCTCTAAAGAAGCTGACAAAATTGCTCGTTTAGACAGATCTACTGCACTTACCTTAACCATTATCAAACAAAGTGATGCCAATGCGGTAACAGTAAGTGAGGGAATTAAAAAATCCATCGCTCAAGTAACCAGCGATTACAAGGAAATTAACGCTTTAGACCTTAAAATTGTAAACGATAGTTCTATTTACACCTTAGATTCTGCAAATGCGGTAATTTTCGACTTAGTACTAGCGATTATTTTAGTGGCGGTAGTAATGCTGTTCTTCTTACACAGCTTACGTAATGCTGTTTTCGTGATGGTGGCCATCCCAATTGCCTTAATTATCACGTTTATTGGCATGAGCTTAATGGGCTTTACCTTAAACTTAATGTCGTTACTTGGTTTATCTTTGGTAGTAGGTATTTTGGTGGATGATGCCATTGTGGTATTGGAGAACATCCAACGTCACATGGAGATGGGTAAAAACAAAGTTAGAGCAGCATATGATGCAACCAAAGAGATTGGTTTTACCGTAGTATCTATTACTTTGGTAATTGTGGTAGTGTTCTTACCTATCTCTATCAGTACTGGTTTGGTGGCAAACATCTTAATGCAGTTCTGTGTGGTGGTAATTATTTCAACTTTATTGTCATTATTAACTGCCTTTACTATTGTACCACTCTTATTCTCTCGTTTTGGTAAACTTGAGCGTATTGAAGGTAAAAATGCTTTTGGCCGCTTTATTTTATGGTTCGAGAAGCAATTAGCAAACTTTACCAAATGGATTACAGGTCTACTAAACTGGGCGTTAGACCATAAATTAGTTACCTTGGTTGGTACTGTGGTTTTATTTTTTAGTTCTTGTGGATTACTGTTTACTGGTTATATCGGTGCGGAATTTTTCCCTAAATCGGATAAAGGCGAGTTCTTGGTACAAATTGAATTGCCTAAAGATGCGCCTTTAGAAATGACTAACCAATATGCATTAAGAGCTGAAAATTTCTTAGCTAAAAATCCAAATGTTGAGCAAATGATTACAACAGTTGGTCAAGCATCTGGCGAGATGGGTGCTACACAGGCAACTGCGTATAAAGCCGAGATTAATGTTAAGTTGGTTGATAGAAAACTACGCCCTGGCACAAGTACTGATATTTTATCGAAACAACTATCAAGAGATTTAGGTAAAGAACTGGTTGGCGCAAACATCAAAACGGTAAATATCTCTATTATGGGTACTGCAGAAAATGCTAATATCCAAATGGTGGTAATGGGTTCTGAATTAGACAGCGCAATGTATTATGCAGAAGCTGCTAAAGCAATCTTAAACACCATCCCTGGTGCTGCTGAGACCAAACTTTCCGTAGAAAAAGGTACCCCTGAAATAAATGTCCAGGTAGATCGTGATAAAATGGCTGCCTTAGGCTTAAACTTACAAACTGTAGGTGCAACCATGCAATATGCATTTAGTGGTAACACCGATGCAAAATATCGTAAAGGACAATACGAATACGACATCAACGTTCAGTTCCAAGATTTCGACAGAAAGAACATTGACGATGTAAGAAATCTAAACTTCACTAACAGCAAAGGCGAATCCATTAAGTTGATGCAATTTGCTGAAATTACTGAAGGTTCTGGTCCATCTCAATTAGAGCGTTTAAATAAAACTACTTCTGTTACAGTTAAGGCGCAATCAATTGGTCGCCCTACGGGTACAATTGTTGAAGAATTCCAAGCGGAGTTAGAAAAACAAGAAAAAGAAGGCAAGTTGCACAGACCACTAGGTGTAAGCTACACTTGGGCAGGTGATCAAGAGAACCAATCAGAAGGTTTCGGTACCTTAGGTATCGCTTTAATTGCTTCTATTGTGTTGATTTACTTCATCATGGTGGCACTTTACGATAACTTTATCTATCCGTTGGTAGTAATGTTCTCGTTGCCTTTGGCGATGATTGGGGCTTTACTTGCATTAGCGTTAACCAATAATGCGTTAGGTATTTTTACCATCTTAGGCTTAATTATGTTGATGGGTTTGGTAGCCAAAAACGCGATTATCCTTGTCGATTTTACCAACCAAATGAAAGCCGAAGGCAAGAAAACACGTGAGGCACTAATTTTAGCTAACCACGCTCGTTTACGTCCAATTTTAATGACAACCATTGCGATGGTAATTGGTATGTCGCCAATTGCATTAGCAAGTGGAGCAGGTGCAGAGTGGAAAAATGGTCTAGCTTGGGTAATTATTGGCGGTTTGATTAGTTCGTTATTCTTAACGCTAGTTATTGTGCCCGTAATTTATCAAATTGCTGATAACATTCAAGATAGATTTGGTTGGAATAAAAAAGACACACCAATGGAAGAATTGATGGTTGAAGACTACGATCACGTAGATGTTCATGAATACGATTCTCATCACTAGAATATAAACACATAATTCAAATCCCCTTTTGCAGTAATGCTGAAGGGGATTTTTTTATGCACCTAATACGTCTAAAACGAGTACGCCTTTTTCTTCACGATGCTTACAATAAGCATATATTGGCTAGAGACTACCTTAAAGTAATTATTTTGCTCACCTCACTTGGAACTACCGAAATTATTTTAGTATTAGTCGCAATAGCCATACTACTTGCAACGTTGGGTTCCGTTGGTTTTGTTCTCTATTACACTTTTAAGAAAAATAAATCAATTCCATTTAAGTAAATGCAAAAACTTTCGGTTTTTTAAACATCAGCTGTCCTTTTTGTTGTGGGGTTTTATATTTTTACAACAAAGAAATTCGAATGGACTTTTTTGATCGCTTACACCCCCAACTTAGAGCCGAAGTAGAGCGTTTCCCAGAGAAACATTACTTTGATTTAGATTTGTTCACTAATAACCCCGGGCAATTACACCAACAACGCCTCGAATTTATCAAGGCAAATCCGGTTGAACAACCTGAGGGTGTAACTACAGAAGACATTTTCATTAATAGTAGTATAGACCAAGCACCCATTCGTTTACACATTTACAAGAAGAAAAATAGTAGCAATAAACGTGTATTGATTTATTTTCACGGTGGTGGATACTTATATGGCTCACCAGAACAAGCCGACGAGTTCTTATTCAAGCTGTCGGACGAACTGAGCATTACCATTGTAGCGCCTTGCTATCGTTTGGCACCTAAATTCCAATTCCCATTACCCATACAGGATGGCTATGATGCTTACGAATGGTTAATTACTAATGGCCAAGCAAAACTTAATGTTGACACCAAAAACATTGGCATTTTGGGCGCTAGCGCAGGAGGACACTTGGCTGCAGCAGTAGCACAAAAAGCAGTAGACAATAATCTAAATCAAATTGCCTTGCTCCTGCTGCTGTACCCCGTAATTACGAACCTCACCAACTCGCCTTCAATGAACGAATTCACAGACATCCCATTTTGGAATAAAACCTACGCAGACATTGCTTGGCAACATTTACTAGGAAAAGAACGTGTAAACGAAAGCTTAAGATATGCCAATCTCTTCAATTACGATAAGTTTGAAAAACTCCCACGAACGAGTATCATTACCTGCGAATTAGATCCTCTCCGCGATGAAGGTATCGCTTATGCGAAAAGATTGATGGAAGCAAAAGTAAGCACAGAGCTGTGGCACATCCCCGGAGCAATGCACGTTTTTGATCGTTATAAGAACCCTTTAGCTGATGAATATTACGAGTTTACCGCAAAGCGATTTAGGGAGTTTTAACCGGCTATTTTATTGCCGATATTTTACCAACCAAGATACTGATTAATATGCCAAAACAACCAACTACTGCAAAGGAATAGCGCAAATTAAACAGTTCGGAAATGTAACCGATTAATGGCGGTCCCATTAAAAAACCAAAGTAACCAATACTTGCCACCATCGCGATAGCTACACTGGGCGGTAATTTATCGTAATTACCAGCAATGGTATAAGTCATCGGGATAATTACTGAAACGCCAAAACCTAGCAGTACAAAACCAATAGTTGCGGTGATAAGCGACGGAAATAGCACCGAAATTGCCATTCCTAAGGAAATCATTAAACCAGAAATCTGCAACATTCTCTTCCGACCTAATCTCGAAATAAATTTATCTCCAATAAAGCGGCCAATAGTCATCGTCCCGGCATAGGTAGCGTAGCCTAAAATGACCAATTTAGCAGGAGCCTGTACTATTTCTTTAAAGTACACACCACTCCAGTCCATCATTGCGCCTTCGGTAGCCATACTGCAAAAAGCAATAATCCCCAATTGCACCAACATCCCCTGCGGCTTTAAAAATAACTTCTGCTTGTTTTGTGTGGGTGCCGATTGCGAAGCCAGCAAAAACCTCTGATTGATGAAGATGTGCGCCCATACCAACACAGCGACGATCCAAAAATGTGCCATTGCACCGATATGTAAATTAGCAAACAATAGTGCTACAAAAGCTCCGGTAAAAAGCCCTAAGCTCCAAGTGCCGTGGAAAGAAGAATTAATAGGTTTGCCGTAAAACTTCTCCGCGGTAATTCCCTGTGTATTTAGTGCGATGTTGCAAATATTTCCGGCGATGCCGAAAAATAACAAACACAACGCTAAATGCCAGCCGTGTGTAGCCAAGGCGATATTGGTTAAACACAAAGCGTAAAACGGAGAGGCATAAGTTAAGATCTTTTTACTGCCGTAAGTGGCAACCAATCTGGCTGATAAAGGCATTGTTAGCATTTGCCCGATGGGTAGGGCCAACAAGATACTACCTAACGCAGCGTCTGACAAGTTCAATAAGCTCTTTATCTCGGGAATGCGACTGGCCCAACTCGCAAAGCACAGACCTTGGGCAAAGTAGAACAGAGAAACCGCCAGCCTTACGGTATTTTTACTATAATTACTGGTAAACGGAGGCGTATTTTGAGGAGCGGCTTCGGCGATACTTGACATAAAAGAACTGTGTTTTAATGAGATACAAAGTTCGGCAAAAACCCGCAAAAAACAGATAGCCTCTACAACATTTTAACACAAACTTTACAACAAGCTATCGAATGCTTCTCCCCACTTTTTGCACAAACGAGTGAAAGTTAACTTTCTTTTGCCTGTTGCCTAATCGCACAATAATCACTCGGTTAAGCGGATTTACATACACGGTTTGCTGAAACATTCCTTGTATTTTATAATCGCTCACTTTACGGGCATAAAAATAACGTCCTTCTGGAGCTTTCTCTATCTGGTAATTTACCTTTTCCATCTTCAAACCGTTTACCGCAGCTAAACTATCCTTAAAATACTTATAATCTCTAGTAGCCCAAAGTTGGTTCTTATACCGAGTTTTGGTCAAAGTATCAGGGTTTGTGGTTTGCTGCACCCATTTTTGTGAAACGATTTGTTTGCCCTCCCAATTTCCATTATTTAAATACAACCTTCCTAACTTTGCATAATCTAAAGCGGTAGCGCTAATACAGCAAAAAGCCTTTACATTTCCTTTATCATCCACACTCCAAAGCGCATCGCTTTCTGTGCCTAGTGGCTGCCATAAGTCTTCCTTTAACAGCACATCTATTTTCTTTCCTGTAGCCTTTTCTAAAATAAAAGCCAATACTTGGGTATTTATACTTTGGTATTCGAAAACTTTGCCTGGTTCATATTTAAACTTTAGTTTGCTTACCATTTTATACAAATCTGCCCCATAATAACTTCTGGTTATTTGCGAAAACGGACTGTAAGACTTTTCTTTAAAATCGAAGCCGCTACGCATATCCAACAGGTGCTGGATGGTTAACTGCTTATAACGTTCGTCATTTTTGACTAATTCAGGCAGATATTTAATCACTAACTCACCAGTAGATTTGATCTGTCCCCTATCAACAGCAATGCCCACCAGGGTACCCACGTAAGATTTTGCCATCGAAAAACTCGCTTGTTTATCGGTTAGCTTAACATCATCCGCTAGGTATTGATAAATAACGGTATCATTTTTAATGACTAAAAAAGCATTGGTTTTTGCACCAATTAAAGAGCTATCTAAATGTTTTTTTAAGGATTTAAATTTTGATTGACCTAAGTTGCTTTTAAAGGTGAAAGATTTTTCGCCCGCAGCTATCCTCACATTTTCAAACTTGGCACTATCTGCCAAATCGGGAACTAAGTATTTAACCGCCCGCATTGGTACACAAGCGGTAAATAAAACTGAAATGATTGTAATAGTAAATAGCGGTCTCATCATTGCTAAAATACAAAATCAATCTTTTCGATAAGTCATTCTAAAAACAAAAAATCAGTGAATAGAGATGGGCAGCGTGCTGAAAACACTATTCCTGTCTAGCAATACGCTTAATGATTTCGATACATGCTCTCCCATTGTGATAGGGACATTTCCAAAAGCCAGCCTTATCTTGGTTTTTCATCGGATTTAAATTACCATCTACTCCCCAAAACCACTCTCCAAATTCTCGATCTTTAATGTAGTTTTTCACAAATTCCCAGGTTTTTAGTGATTGCTCTAAATAAATGTGATTATTGGTGAGTTGCCAAGCATTAAAAAAACCTACCATCGCTTCGGCTTGTGGCCACCAATGATACTCATTTACCCAATGCTGGCTAACATTATCATATTCATATAATAAGCCACCGTGTTTGGCGACATTTTTTCGGGTAACTTCAGCGACTTCAATTGCCAAGTCTTTGTAGAAGCCAACCTCGTATCCCACAAATTCGGCAGCTTCTAAAAGTAGCCATGAGGCTTCGATATCATGCCCAAAAGATATCATCGAGGATTTCGGTTCCCAAATCTCAGAAAAAAACAATCTCAAATGAAACGTTTCGAGATCTAAGATCTGTTGCTTAAAATTATCTAACAAACTTTCTATCGCCTTTTTTAACGATTCATCCTGCCAAACCGAGTAGAGATTAGCGTAGGCCTCAACCACGTGTAAATGCGTGTTCATAGATTTTTTGTCATTCTGATCTTTTTCGCTCAAACGTACATCATTTAACACGCCCCAAGTTTCGCTATGCGCCTCTATATAACCTAAATGAACAGCATCAAAACTATATTTATCAATGAGTTGATAGGTTTCTCGAGCTAATTCTAAAGCTGATGAATTATGACTTGCTTTAAAAAACTCGCTTAAACCGTAAATTACGAATGCCTGGCCATACACCTGCTTTTTGCCATCCAATATTACTCCATCACTCGCTACCGACCAATAAAAACCTCCGTTAGTTTTATCATAAAAATGATCGATAAGATATTGATAGGCTCTTTCGGCAATAGTTAATAATCCAGCATCTTGTTTTAGTAAGTAAGCTGATGAAAAGGTGTATAAAATTCTAGCATTTAAAACTAGACCTTTCTCTCCCTCTTGAACTTGGTTATAGTTATCAACTTTTGCATGGAACCCACCATTTACATTATCTGTTGTATAGGTTTGCCACCAGTTAAGAATTTGATCTAACTCTTGTATTAACTCATCACGATAATTCGTAATTATATTCATCAAGCATTAAATTATTTAACCGAAGATACTTTATTAGCTTCTATAATTTGCATGATGGTTTGTACCGAAGTTACAGATCGGAACCCATCTTTAGGATTGTTACAAACATAATCTACCAACTGATTGATGGTGGTTGTTGCAACATGCATACGAGTGTCTGACGAAGCATAATAAATAAATACCGTACCTTCTTCATCTAAAATCCAACCATTTGCAAATACCACGTTCGATACATCGCCTACTCTCTCTATACCTTCTGGCGCAATGAAATAACCCGCTGGTTTATGTGTAACCTTGGTTAAATCGTGCAAATCAGTCATAAACATGTACAACACATACCTTAAACCTGCAGCCGTATTGCGTACACCATGGGCTAAATGTAGCCAACCGCTATCAGTTTTTAAAGGTGCGGGGCCTTGTCCATTTTTAGCCTCATACACCGTGTGATATATTTTTCTATCGATGACTTTCTCTCGCTCAATTTTTGCATTTTCGATACTTTCCGACAAACCAAAACCAATACCTCCACCGTTACCGGCTTCAATAAAACTATCTTGCGGACGTGTATAAAAGGCATATTTACCATTTACAAACTCTGGGTGCAAAACCACATTACGTTGTTGTGCCGATTGTGTTTTTAAATCTGCTAAACGCTCCCATGTTTTTAAATCTTTAGTGCGAGCTATACCACATTGCGCTACTGCCGAAGATTGATCACCTTCGTTAGCATTAGGATCTCTACGTTCTGTACAAAACAACGCATACACCCAACCGTCTTCGTGAGCTACCAATCTAGCATCATATACATTTGTATCTGGCTCATCTGTTTCTGGCATCACCACAGGTTCATCCCAAAATTTAAACTGATCAACGCCTGTTGGACTTTCGGCAATAGCAAAGAAAGATTTACGATCATAACCTTCTACACGAGCCATTAAAACATATTTACCATTAAATTTTATTGCCCCTGCATTAAATACTGCATTTATACCAAACCTTTCAATTAAGTATGGATTTGTAGCCGGATTTAAGTCGAAACGCCAATTTAAAGGTACATGGGCAGCGGTAAGTATTGGATTTTGATAACGATTATAAATTCCATTTTCACTAGGTAACTTTCTATTTTGTTGAGCTAACAAATTGTTGTAAGCCTCAGTCTTCTGCAAAATACTTTCTTCGAAATTCATCATCATAACTTAATCTTCTAATCTATTCCACCAGGTTCTTTTTAATACTAATATGATAAAAGCAAGCACCCCTATTACCACCCATAATTGGGTGTACATACCTGTTATCAAATACATTGGAAATATGGTTAAACAGAGTTGAGCAATAATGCCTAGCACCACATTAAACATATCTAACTTGAAGTTTTTATTGGCTTGGAAGGATGGATCATCAGCCAACACCATTTGATGTACGGGCTGCCAAAATCCCCATGGCCTTACATTTTTATAAAATGATTTAAGCACTACAGCATCTGTAGCTGGCGCTGCATATGTACCAATAACACAACCCGCCAGCGATAAAGCAAATAAGGCAGGCCACCAATATAATGGCAGGCCCGTAGTTACATATGGCATTATTAATGCCGCTACCACACCAACTGTCATTCCCCAAAAGAAACCGTTGGCATTAAAGCGCCACCAATACCATTTTAAGCAGTTGGCGGCCACATAACCACCATATAAACCACCCACAATCCATTGTAAAATGTCATTCACATCTTTAGCTAAAAAGCCAAAAAAGATACCCGCAGCTACAACCAACACCCCAACTAAATAATTAACTGATATGATTTTTTTTGTTTCGGCAGCCGGATTGATATACTTTAAATAAATATCGTTAACGATGTAAGCTTGCGCAGCGTTTAATGTACCACTAAAAGTACCCATAAAAGCACCCAGTAAGCCTGTAACTACTAAACCAAGTACACCCACTGGTAAAAAGTTATTAATGGTTGCTGGTAATATCTTTTCAAAATCGGTGATACCATTGGCATCCTTTAAATAAATTTGATTGTAGTACAATAAGGCTAAAACCGTAAGACCAGTTACCATAGTGTACCTAATTGGCAGTAAAATTAAGCTTACAAAACCAGTCATTTTACTTGCTTCTTTAGGGCTACGCGTACTTAATATTTTCTGCATATCATAGTTTGGCGCTGGGCCCGCTAATGATGCAAAGACGCCTTTCAACAACATCATTGTAAAGAACAAACCAAATAAGCTAAAGCCATCTTCAGCAATTTTTTGATTAGCCTCGGCAGCAATACCACTCCAATCTAAATTCAAATTCCAACCGAAAAATGGATCGGCCCATCCCTTTGGCACATTTAACGTGTTATTTGCCAAATGTTGAACCGCAATAACACCAATAGCCAAGCAAGCAAGCGTCATGATAGCATATTTTATAGCATCGCCCAAAACAATACTATGCATACCACCTAATATGGAGTAAAACATAGCAAAAAGCGTGAATATGATACCATAAAAATGAGGTACATATTTAGCCGAAACTTGAAAAGGCATATAAGGAGCAACTACATCCCAAGGGATAAAAACTTGAATAAACTTACCTAAACCGATAAAACCGTAAGCTAAAAAGCCTAGGCAACTGATGAGAGCAAATGCTATCACAATAGCATGCGAGCCATTAACACCTTTACCTTTTAAGCCAAATCGGGTTTTTAGCCATTCAGCTCCTGTAGTTGCATTTGAGCGCCTTAGCCACTTAGATAAAAACATCATCATAAATACTTGGTTAAATACTGGCCATAACCATGGTATCCAAATGCTTTTAAAGCCGTACACAAAACACAAAGCAACCATCCACATTGTCCCGCTAATATCAAACATATCACTCGCATCACTTAGCCCTAACATGTACCACGGGAGCTTTTTACTGCCCATGAGGTAACTTTCTTTGTCTTGTTTGGCTTTATTTTTCATGTAAAAACCAACCAAAATCATGGTGACTAGGTACGCTACTAGAATGGCGAGATCGATTAATTGTAGTTTCATTGTGTTTGGTTACTGATATAGCTTAAAGTTTCTTGTTTTTTTCTCAAAGAGGATATTGGGAAGTTGATAGAACTTTTTAAAATCATTAGCTGAAGGATGACCTTCATACGGCGCATAGTAATGCATTTTGTTTGATGATGCCATTAACCAGCATTTCTCCATACCATTACGTAAGACAATTTGTAATCCTTGATAGCGGGATATAGGGTTTCTGTCCACCAATTTGCATCGGGTATGTTCTCAAAACCAGTTTCTGCAAATGCTGCCAGTTTGTTCTTTTGCTTTGCTAGGGTAGTAACAATTTCAGACTGTCTTTTAATTTCTGCAATAAAATGATCTTTCTTCTCCATACCAAATTGGTAAGTGTCGAAACTTAAAACATCTACATAATCATCGCCTGGATAGGCTTTTAAAAAATCATCGACTGTTTTAAAATCGTTGGTATTATAAACTAATATGAGATTGTTTAGTTTTTTAACCTCACGCAAATAGTTGGCAGTAAAAATCCAAATTTCCTTTAGTTGTTGAGGCGTTGTCGTATTGCTACCCCACCAAAACCAATGACCAGTATGTTCGTGAAAAGGCCTAAAAAGTACAGGGATTAGTTCTCCTTTTGATCCTTTTAGACTTAGCATAAATTCTGCTGCTCTGTCTAACCATTTTAAATATAGCTGATGCTTTTCGCCTTTTGGCAAAATAGATTTAACGGTGTGATGCGTTGTATCCCAAGAAGAGCCACCTGTTAAGGGGTTATCAAAATGCCAACTGATGGTAATAACCCCGCCATTTTTGTAGCCCTTTTTAATGTACTCACGCATTTTATCAAAGGATACACCGTCAATATTTTTATCGCTACCATGTTCTATTCTTCCAATATCCCATCCATATATAGCGGGATATTCGCCAACTACATCTTTCACATCACTTTTTCCTTTAATATTTTTCCACCCAACGCCATAAGCAAGTGCATCTTGATGACCAAACATGGTGTAGTTATTAGTTAGTTGATGTAGATTTTTATACAAAGCCTTAGTTTCGGCACTCGCTATCAAATGGCTCAACTTTTGCCCAAAAGCTTGAGCAAAAGTGAACCATATACACAAACACAATAGCAATACTCTCTTCTTCATCTATTTAGTATTGCTTAATAAAATCCAACATCATCAATGTAAGTAAGCGTAGCTTTACCGCTAAACTCTTGGAAGGTGATATATTCTATAGTAGCAGGATTACCAATATTAGCTAAGGGCACTTGATAATCTGTCCATTTGCCCTCACGTAAAACAATTTCGTAAGAGCCCGCAGCAGGCGTTACGGCAATTTTCATTTTTCTTCCTTCACTATCTGGTCCGCCAAAAATTGAGATTTTTATGGTGCTATAACCTGTAGTATTAAACTTAGCTGATAACCTAAATCTAACTGCACCCCATCCTACACATTCAGCTTTTAATGCTGTAGTACCTCGATGTACGTTATCTGTGCTAGCCAAACCAATTGTTGCAGAATAAGAAGTATTGGTCCAAGAATTTACTAATCCGTCTTGATAAATAAAATGTTTAATCCCAAACGTTTTAGTAGCAGTAACCGAACCAACAGGGGTAGTAATTACCACTTGTCCGTAAGTTACACCCGTAGGAACTTTCACCTTAATTTCAGTTTGAGTATTCGATACTACAGTTGCGGCAACACCTCCAATAGTTACCGATGAAACCCCATTAAAGTAATTACCTTTTATGGTTACATCATCGCCACCAACCCCAGCAGCAGGGTTAAAATCTTCTACTTGAGGGTTAGGTTGTTTAATTTTAAAGTTTAACGTTGCCGAACCATATTTAGTAGTTACTGTTATAGGGTTGTTGATGGGGTCTGTTAAGTTAGCGGGAATTTTAACTGTTACGCTGTTGTCTTCAGCGTATAATAAAGAATCAGCTGCCACAGTACCATTAAAATCAACTTTATGGGTAGTTTTTAAATTGGCGCCTTTTATAATAATCCAATCGCCATAATCAACGGCATCTAATGAAGTTGTCCTATCTACCAAATTAGTAACCGATGTTAGCGTTGGTGCCGCTGTATTCGCTTCATTATCTTTTTTACAAGATATAAGTGCTATCGCGAAAAACATCGCGACTAAAACACTTAAATAATTTTCTAAAACTCTCATGATTAATATGTTAAGTTTAGCTACCACCCTGGGTTATTACCAGGTATTGCCTTATTGGAATTAATTTCACCTAACGGTATAGGGTAAAGTAAATTTTTATTCGTTCTGATTTTTGAGATGTTATTTTGCCCAGTGCCAATTTTATTCATCACTTGCAAGTAAATACCCCAACGCATTAAATCAAACCTTCTAATACCTTCTAGGTTAAACTCACGAGCTCTTTCTGCTAGCACATAACTTCTAAATTGCTCTGTACTCATGTTAGCTGGCGCATAGGCTTCTGGCACAACAGCAGCAGGATTGCCTGTTTTTAGGTAAGCCCTTGTTCTCACTTCATTAAGTGCATTATAAGCTAATGTTGTTGGTCCATTGACTTCATTTTCGGCCTCTGCAAACATTAGAAAAACCTCTGCATAACGCAGCAAGGGCACAAAAGCATCACTCTTAACAACCGTCGGTTCCGTTACTACATATTTAATAGTGTAAGCTCTTTCTGCTGTTGTAGATCCGGTATTATTATAATTTACACCATTTACACTTTGATATTTTGAAGCTTGCCATGATGGATAATAGATATTGGTACCTTGTAAAGTTGTATAATTGTGAGTAATTCCATCTAGCACTCGCGTATCTGTCTCATCATAATCTTTATAATGGTTATTGGTTGTCCAAACAGCCCCCTGACCAAAAGTTGAGCGAGCAGAAAAATAATTTCCAATTTCGTTGATAAACGTAGTACCTGCTAACGATTGTAATTGCCACATGTGTTCTTTATTGTTTCTACCAGCAATGCTCCATAATTCTTTCCATGTTGGGGTTAAGCCATATGGATTGTTTGTTGCATCTAACAACTCTTTTGCTTTATCTTTTGCTAAGGTGAAATACGTTAATGGATTGATGTTTTCTAAGCCAGCAACTTTAGTTTTAGCGTAAGTATACACACCGTTATCTGTACCACCACGAACAGCTACATTACCTGTTGCAGCTCCCGAAGCCATGGTTAAATATGTTTTTGCTAAAAATGCTTTCGCTACCCCTTGAGTAACTCTTCCTGCTTCGCCCGCATTTGCATTGCCTGCTGGATATAATTTAGTTTCGGCTGCTTTAAAATCTTCAATTACGGCATTGTATGTATCCACCACTGTGGCTCTAGGTACATTTGTTTCTGGATTTGCTGCCGAAATACTTTTAAGATGTAAGGGCACACCGCCATATAACTGCACCAATTGAAGATAAGCCCAGCCTCTTAAAAAATGTGCCTCCCCAAGAATACGTTGTTTTAAATTAGCGGCGATATTGGTCATTTCTTCGACATTTTCTAATACCGCATTTGCCCTTGAAATAATGGTATAACAACCTACCCACAGGCCGTCAACTCCCCAGTAAGATTGTGGGTTGCCTGCGCCTGTTGTACCTAAATACCAATCTGCACCCGACACATGATCGTCATCTAAAATGGTCATATTCCAAAATGGCTGTAAATACATATCCCAACCATATAGTGTAGCATATACTCCGTTAATTGCTGCTCTAGCATCACTCTCGTTTTGGTAGAAATTTTCAGGCGAATAAAATGAAAATGGTTTTTCTTCCAAAGCCTTTTTGCATGAACTTGCTGTGATTAAACCTAAGCCTAAAAACAGAACGGTAAAATATCTTGATATTGTTTTCATGTTTAATAAGGATTAAAAGTTACAACGTACTGAAAAATTGTAGGTTCTTGAGTTTGGATATCCTCCTAAATCAACACCAAATAAAGCTGGATTATCACCATAGCTATTAATCTCTGGATCGAAACCTGAATATTTAGTAAAAGTTAGCAAGTTGTTAACCCCTGCCGATACTCTTAAAGCCGATACCGTTTTAGATTTTAATGGCACATTGTAACCAAGGGTGATATTTTTAACCCTTACAAAACTTCCATCTTCAATAAATCTTCTTGTAAAATGGATGGTTCTGAAAAATTGACGCATAACCTTAGGCCCAGTAGCTTTACTATTATCTTTACCTTCGGCCCATGCACCATCAGCCATTTCTTGGGTGATATTTTTATTGCTACCCAAGTTGGCGTTAAAACGAGTATTCATGTTAATTACGTCATTGCCTTGAACGCCATTAATAAACACAGTTAAGTCAAATCTTTTATATTTAAAGTTATTAGAAAAGCCAAATGTATAATCAGGATTTACATCACCTATAAAAGTTCTGTCACCTTGACCAATTGATGTTGGGTCGTTATCTAAATTTTTATACTTGATTTCGCCAATTGTTCTCAAAATTATAGAGCCACCTTGGTTTGTATATGCAGGATCATTGCGTACTTCAGCCTCATTGTCGTAGTACCCATCTTCTACAAAACCATACAACGCACCAATAGGCTTACCCACTGTTTGAATAAAAGGTGCATCATTTGTAGAAATATTACGAGCATATTGCTCCGTTACATCTGGGCTAAGACTTAAAATTCTATTTCTGTTAAAGGCGATATTAAAGTTAGATTTCCATTCAAAATCCTTTCTTTTCATAACTACTCCATCCAAAGTAATTTCGAGTCCTTTGTTTTGGATAGAACCTGAGTTAACCAATTTGGTTTCAAACCCTGTTGATGAAGGAATGACAAGATTTTGCAATAAATCGTTAGTTACTTTTTTGTACAATTCTACTTGTACATTTAATCTGCTTTTCAACAACGAAACATCTAAACCCAAATTATAGGCGCTGGTTGTTTCCCATTTCAATTTTTCATTGGCAGGGCCAGCCCATAAATCGTTAGCTAACCCTGTTTGAATAGCTCCGCCAAAAACATAATTGTAGACCGTTAATTTAGATAATGAGGCGTAAGATCCGATACCTTGATTTCCCGTTTTACCGTAGCTAAAACGTAATTTCAAATTATTTAGTAAGTTTTGGTTTTTCATGAAATCTTCTTCAGAGACTTTCCAAGCAATAGCTGCCGAGGGAAAACCTGCCCATTTATTATCGGCACCAAACTTACTCGATCCATCTTGACGGTACGAGGCGGTCAAATAATATTTGTCTGCGTAGTTATATTGTGCTCTACTTAAAAAGGAAATCAATGTAGATTGATAACGAGAAGTAATTACTGGCATTACCACCTCGCCCGCTGCTAAGTTTTCATTTCGTAAAGCGTCGTTAGGGAACGTTTTAGCTTCAGCTCTTTTGCTTTGCCCGTCTGTTCGCTCATACGTACCTGCTGCAACGACGTTTAAGTTGTGTTGATCAATTTTAGTATCGTAGGTTAAAATACTTTCGGCAACTGCACTATTCCATAAATTATCTGCTTTTAAACCCCAACCTTTCATAGAAAAACCTTCGTAAACGGTTGTTGGGTAATACTGATCTCTAGCACTATTTGAATAGTTAAAACCAACATTTTGTCTGAATTTAAATTTCTTCAAAAAACTAGCTTCAACATAATTTGATGAAAAAATATTTAGGCCACGAACAGTATTTAAAATATCATTTACATAAATGTAAGGGTTGGTTATAAATGCATCTCCTACGCCGTCATACGCTATTGCTTCTGAGATTGTTGCCGGAAAAGTTAAAGCCGAACGAATTACACCTGCACTTGCAGCATCAGACTTATCTGTACCTGTTTTAACTCCATTGGTACGCGTATTAGCAACCGATGTACTGGTACCAATTTTAAAAGTATTACTGATATTTCTATTCAAGTTTAAACCTAAACCGAGTCTGTTGTACTTTGAATTCATCACCGTACCTTCTTGATCTAAATAATTAAAAGTTACACTGTGTGAGCCTGCATCGGTACCTCCAGAAATATTTACGGAATATTTTTGATATAAGCCTTTCCTAAAAATTCTATCCTGCCAATTATTGGTATCTCCTTCGTAATCTTGAGGGCCTTTATCGTAGTAAGTTTGACCAGGATTTGCAGGATCAGGAACATTTTCGCCCCTAAATGGCAGTGTATAAGTTGTACCAGTGTATTTATTTGAATTGGCGTATGCTAAGTTTTGAAAAGCGGCATACTCGGCTGCATTCAGTACGTCCAGTCTTTTAGAAATTGCCGCGCTCCCTACATTAAAATTTGCTTCAATTTTATCTTTACCACTTTTTCCCTTTCTGGTGGTTATTAATACTACACCGTTTGCTCCCCTAGATCCATAAATAGCTGTTGCGGATGCATCCTTCAAAACGTCGATACTTTCAATATCATCTGGATTGATAAAGGACATCGCATTGAGTGTTTGCTTCTCGTCATCGCCGATTGACATTGGTGTAGAGCCACTACTAGAATTATTAAAAGGCACCCCATCAATTACATATAATGGTTCTGTACCTCCTAAGAATGAGTTCGAGCCCCTAACTTTAATACTTAAACCTGCGCCCGGAGAGCCATCATTTTGTGTTACATTTACCCCAGCTAATTTGCCTTGCATTGCTTGCAAGATATTTGTAGGCACATCTCTTGTCAACTCCTCTCGTTCTAAACGACCAACAGCACCAGTTAAATCAGATTTTTTCGCGGTTCCATAGCCAATAATAACGACATCTGATAAAGTTGTACTCGCTAACGACAATTGAATATCGAAGCTAGTTTTATTTCCAATCGTTACTTCTCGCTGCTCTCTACCTAAGTAAGAGAACACAAGCAATTTCGCATCCTGCGGAGCAGTTAAAGAGAAAAAACCTATTTCGTTAGATGTTGTAGCTGCTTTAGCACCTTTTACTGCGATTGATACCCCAGCTAGTGAAGCACCATTTTCATCTGTAACTTTTCCGGAGAGTTTACGCTCTTGAGCAAAAATCACAACATGTGAAAAACATAAAAGCAGCGCTAATAAAGACGTGGTTAATTTATTTCGCATACATGGTTATATTTGGTTAATTCAAATGTAGTTTTAATCACAAAACCACAGTAATACTTTTTTATCGTTTTATTATATTTTTATTTCCCAGAGCAACAACTTATGTGTTTTTTTTATTTTATTACACTGATAAACAACAAACAGAGATAGATTACACTAGGTATAATTCATCAAAAATTATAATATTATTCTAACAAATTCAGACATGTTAAAGGAAATTACACCGCTTACTCCCGGCGACTGCTTCACAATATTTGAGAGAAAGAAAACTGATTTTGATTTCCCTATGCACTATCATGAAGAGATGGAACTCAATTTCATTTTGAATGCTGGAGGCGCACGTAGAGTTGTTGGCGACCATATCGAAGAAATTGGCGATATAGAATTAGTTTTGATAGGATCTAATTTACCTCACGTTTGGGAGACTTCTAATTTGAGAAATAAAGAGATACACGAAGTAACTATTCAGTTTCATAAGGATTTGTTTGATGAGAAGTTTTTGCGAAGAAATCAATTGAAAGTGATAAGATCAATGTTCGAAAAATCTAAGTGTGGCTTACAGTTTTCCGACGAAACAGCTCAACGCATCGGAACTCGATTGATAAACCTTAACAAAAAACACGGTTTCGACTCTGTGCTAGAGCTAATGTCTATTTTGCACGACCTTTCAACGGCACGAAATGTACGTACACTTTCAGACTCTACCTTCAGTCAGGCTGAGTTTTCATACACTAGTCGTAGAATTGAAAAAGTGATGGAATACATCAACCTAAATTTCGAAAAACGAATATCGCTGCCCGAAGCGGCCAAACTAGCCAACATGACAGAAGTGTCTTTTAGTCGATTTTTCAAGAGCAGAACTGGCACAAGCTTTATCGATAGCGTATTGGAAATTAGATTAGGTCACGCTTCGAGAAAACTAATCGATACCAATGAAACCATTTCAGAAGTAGCTTACAATTGCGGCTTTAACAATATCTCCAATTTCAATAGAATTTTTAAAAAGAAGAAAGGTTGTACACCGAGCGAGTTTCGAGCCAACTTATCAGGACATAGAGTTTTCGTTTAACTTCTAAAAATAAAAAATCCCACGGTAATTAAACCGCAGGATTTATATCAGTTAAACTATAAAAGTTCTTAAATATGTATCGCTCTATTTTCTGTAGCAGCTAAAGCAGCTTCTTTAATAGCTTCTGTATACGTAGGATGAGCGTGGCAAATTCTTGCAATATCTTCTGCCGATGCACGGAACTCCATTGCAACAACCGCTTCAGCAATCATATCAGCAGCACGTGGGCCAATCATATGTACGCCTAAAATTTCGTCAGTTTTTTCATCTGCTAAAACTTTCACAAAACCATCAGTATCCATACTCGCCTTAGCTCTACCACTCGCTTTAAATGGAAACGAACCTGCTTTGTATTTAACGCCAGCAGCTTTTAATTGCTCTTCAGTTTGACCCACAGAAGCAACCTCTGGCCAAGTATAAACCACACCCGGAATTAAGTTGTAATTGATATGCGGTTTTTGCCCAGCAATACGCTCTGCAACATAAATACCTTCGTCTTCCGCTTTGTGCGCTAACATTGCACCTTTCACCACATCACCAATCGCATAAACGCCAGCTACCGAAGTTTCTAAGTGATCATTTACCGGAATTTTATTACCTCGCTCTTCAGTTTTGATACCAATTTTATCCAAACCTAAACCAGCAGTATAGGCTGTTCTACCTACAGCAACAATACAGTAATCAGCATCTACATTTACCGCTTCGCCTTTAGCATTTTCGGCAGTAACTGTAACCACTTTACCTTTTACCGATGCGCCAGTAACTTTATGTTTCGTTAAAAACTCCATTCCTAAAGATTTTTTCAGAACACGTTGTAGCTCCTTACCCAAACCTAGATCCATTGTACCAATAATTTGATCAGCAAATTCTACAACCGTTACCTTAGTACCCAAACGAGCATAAACCGAACCTAACTCCAAACCAATAACACCGCCACCAATAACCACTAAAGTTTTAGGCACTTCTGTTAAGTTTAACGCTTCTGTTGAGGTGATGATACGTTTCTTATCAATCGGCAAGAAAGGCAATGCTGTAGGTTTAGAACCAGTAGCAATAATCACATTTTTTGCAGTAATTTTCTCCGATTTACCATCAGCGTTAGTTACTACAATCGTATTTTTATCTTCGAAAGATCCAACACCTTCAAAAGTATCAATTTTATTTTTCTTAAAAAGATAAGTAATACCCGCAGTATTTTGCGAAACCACATCGTTTTTACGAGCAATCATTTGCTTCATATCAACCTTTAAATCCTTAAGGTTAATGCCGTGTGTGGTAAACGTATGAGCCGCATTATGGAAATGCTCCGACGAATCCAACAATGCTTTTGATGGAATACAACCTACATTTAAGCAAGTACCACCATAAGTTTTATACTTTTCTATAACTGCTGTCTTTAAACCCAATTGTGCACAACGGATGGCACCTACATAACCGCCCGGGCCAGAGCCTATAACAACTACATCGTATTGCATAATATCTTTTTGTTTTTTTATTAAGGCAAATGTACAATTACCATATTAAAATCAGAATGTTAATGTGTTTTATTCTTGTAATTAATATGTTTTATTCGAAAAGCCAGGTCAGTTTTCCATTGCTCACCATAGCCGGGCTTTACGCTACAATCTTTTTGTTTTTAGCTAACCTATCATTTTAAGGAACGAGGAATCTATTCTTAAACTGCTTAACCTAACAGTTTCTTCGCGATCGCTCAGAATGACCTAATAACAAAAGTATTTCCGCTGCAATCCCGTTTAGAGAATAACAAGCCATGCTTCTATCAAAAATCTCCCCACACGAAGCCAAAAGCACATACAAAAAACCGCATTTCAAACCTAAAGACTGAGTCTCATACCGTTCTAAAACAAAAAAACTATATTAGCAATTACATTTTCTAAACTCGCTTGAAAACAATTGCATTTATTGATACAGAAATTGAACCCAACAATGGTAAAATTCTTGATATTGGAAGCATCAAGGATAATGGTACTCATTTTCACAAAACTTCAGTAATTGAATTTACACAGTTTCTCAATGGAACTCAATTCGTTTGTGGACACAATATTTTCAAACACGACGTCAAATACATTGGAAGAGCACTTCAAGATGCAGGACTAAATCATACCAATACCATTGACACATTGTTTCTTTCTCCGCTTATTTTCCCAACTAGTCCGTATCATTCATTACTAAAAGACGATAAGCTACAATCAGAAGAGGCAAACAACCCACTAAACGATTCGATTAAAACAAGAGATCTGTTTTACGATGAAGTCGCTACTTTCAAACAGAAAGACGAAACGCTTAAAGAAATTTTTTATTTACTGCTAAACAGTCAGAAAGAGTTTCACGCCTTTTTTAATTATATTTTTAGAAAAATTAGAAGACGACGAAATTTATTCGCAACCAACCGAATTAGTTATGCACTTATCTCTAAAAGATGTTTGGCTTGATTACTTCATAAACAAGCAAAATCTAATTAACGAACTTAGAAGTGGAGACGAATTAATTTTAAACGGAGATGAATGCTTAACCCGAAATGGAAAATCTGTCCTGAAATTCTCCAAACATTTTGTCAAACAAATTGATAAAATGAAAGCGAAAAACTATGATCTAAAACATGCTGTAGTAAATTTCATTGTTTATTGGACCAAAGAAGACACAGAACAGGAAATAAAAATTATATTACCTGAGCTTCTAATCGTGAGGATATAATCCCACACAACTACCACTAAATTTCTACTTCTAAAGTGCTAGACATACATTTAGCCTTGAAAAACCATATCTTAACAGAAGGCGAAGATAAAGTTTATTTCCAGCAATTATATTGCATTTCTTAACGACTTTGGCTAATTTTGAATATGATTAGTTTAAGAAACCTTCCATTTTTAGCAGTAGGTATTGCTGCACTTTTATTTGGCGCCTTAGTTTTCAAAAACGAGTGCCCTTGGTTTTGGTATGTATTAGCATTATTTTTCTTTGTACTTGCTTTTGCTTTTCGCAAACCAATTGACACCGCAGACGGTGGCCACTAAAAGTATAAGAAATGCTTCTCAATCATATGGGGAGCATTTCTTTTTTAAACATTACTTCTCCCTACGACAAGCTGCCACCCACTAACCCAAATTGTATGAAAAAATTAACCCTTTCACTTGCGCTTTTTGTATCCATATTTAGCCAGCTTGCCAGGGCACAAGATGTAGACTCGGTTTATGTGAGAAACAATTACACCAAAATAGAACGCCAAATTACAATGCGTGATGGCGTCAAATTGTTCACCTCTATCTATGTTCCCAAAGATATTTCTGCCAGTAAAAAATATCCAGTTCTACTAAACAGAACGCCATATACTGTTCGCCCCTATGGCGAAAACCTATACAAAACCAGCTTAGGAAGCTATTCGGCTGTGATGCGTGATGGTTTTATCTTTGTGTACCAAGATGTAAGAGGGCGTTGGATGAGTGAAGGAGAGTTCGAAGACATCAGACCAACGAACCTTAAATCTGGCAAAAAAGATATAGACGAAAGCACAGACACCTACGATACGATTGATTGGATCATTAAAAACATCAAAAACAACAACGGTAAAGTTGGTTTGTATGGCATTTCGTATCCTGGTTTTTATTCTACAGCGGGCTTGGTTAAATCTCATCCAGCTTTAAAAGCAGTATCGCCACAGGCGCCCGTAACCGACTGGTTTATTGGTGATGATTTTCATCACGGTGGTGCTTTATTCCTTGCCGATGCTTTTAAATTTATGACTACATTCGGCGTACCGAGACCAAAACCTATCACACCCGACAAAGGCCCTAAGCCATTTAATTTTCCAGTTAAAGATTTATATCGTTTCCACTTAGAAACAGGCAGTGTAAAAAATCACAAAGACAAATATTTTGCTGATAGCATTAAATTTTGGAATAACTTATTCAAACATCCAAACTTGGATACTTTTTGGCAAGCTCGCCAAATTGTAAAACATCTCAAGGATGTAAAACCAGCAGTAATGACTGTGGGAGGCTTTTTTGATGCTGAAGATACTTACGGGGCTTTTGCAACCTATCAAGCTATCGAGAAACAAAATCCAAAGGCAAACAACATATTAGTGGTGGGTCCGTGGTTTCACGGTGGCTGGGTGCGTAGCAAAGCCAGCAGCTTTGGCGATATCCGTTTTGGACAAGAAACCAGCACCTATTATCAAGAAAAATTAGAGCTTCCGTTTTTTAAACACCATTTAAAAGGTGAAGGCAATTTTGATGCCGCCGAAGCCAACATCTTCATCACAGGTAGCAACCAGTGGCACAAATTTAGTGCTTGGCCACCTAAAGAAGCAGTAACGCAACAGCTTTATTTTCACCCTAACGGGAAATTATCCTTTACAAAACCGAGTGCCAATGCATTTGATGAATATGTGAGTGATCCGAATACGCCTGTCCCACATCAAGATGGAAATATCGAGAATAGAACAAGAGAATATATGATCGACGATCAGCGTTTTGCTTCTCGCAGACCAGATGTAAAAACCTTTCAAACCGATGTTTTAACAGAAGACATTACTGTTACCGGACCAGTGTTGGCCAATTTAATGGTAACTACAAGCGGCACCGACGCCGACTACGTGGTAAAAATAATTGATGTTTATCCAGATGATACGCAAGAAACATCTCCAATAGATAAAACTAAACTAATGAAAGGCTACCAAATGCTAGTGCGTGGCGAAATTTTGCGTGGCAAGTATCGCAACAGTTTCGAACGTCCTGAAGCATTTGTACCCAATGCTATCACAAAGGTAAGCTATGAACTTCCAGATATTGGGCACACCTTTAAAAAAGGACATCGAATGATGGTGCAAATACAGCATTCTTGGTTCCCTTTAGCCGATAGAAATCCTCAAAAATTTATGAATATTTATGAGGCACAACCAAGCGATTTTCAAAAAGCCACGCATCGTATTTATTACAATAGTGAACAACCGAGTTTCTTAACTTTACCGCTATTGAAGAACTAAACCAATGAAAAAAATTCTGCCTGTTTTATGTATTGCGCTAATGGCAAACTTTGCCCAAGCGCAGCAACTTGCTAAAAACGAAAAATCGGATAGAGCCAGCTCCCTGCGTGGTGCTTTAACCGACTTGAGAACTTGTTACGATATTAATTATTACCATTTAGATGTGAAGATAGACATCGACAATAAAACCGTTGGTGGTAGTAATGAATTTGCATTTACTGCAACAAAGGATTTTACCAAATTACAGTTTGATCTTTTCGCAAATCTTAAGGTTGAGAAAGTAGTTTTTAGAGGCAAGGAACTGACATTTAGCAGAGAATTCAATGCGGTATTTGTAGACTTCCCTTTGGTGAAAAAAGGTAGCAGAGAGAAGTTTACAGTGTTTTACAGTGGTAAGCCGCAGGTGGCGAAAAATGCTCCTTGGGATGGAGGCTTCATCTTTAAAAAAGACAAGTCTGGCAACCCTTTCGTTTCCGTTGCTTGTCAGGGTTTAGGCGCAAGTTCTTGGTGGCCAACAAAAGATCACCAAAGCGATGAGGTGGATAGTATGCGTATCAGTTTCAGCGTTGAAAAAAATTTAGACTGCGTTAGCAATGGTCGTTTTCAAAACAAAACCGATTTGGCTAATGGCTATATTAAACATACCTGGTTGGTGAAAAACCCAATCAACAATTACAATATTGCTTTTTATATTGGCAAATATGCCCATTGGACTGACACTTACGATGGCGAAGCAGGCAAACTGAGTTTAGATTTTTATGCTCTAAGAGATGATAGCGCAAAAGCTCGCCCACATTGGGATGCTGATGTAAAACCAATGCTAAAGTCGTTTGAATATTGGTTTGGCCCCTACCCTTGGTACAACGATGGTTATAAATTGGTACAAGCGCCACATTTAGGTATGGAACATCAAAGTGCCATTGCCTACGGTAATCAATTCAAAAAAGGTTATTTAGGCAGAGATTTATCGGGAACTAGCGTAGGTTTACAATGGGATTTCATCACCATTCACGAAACCGGCCACGAGTGGTTTGGCAACAACATAACCACCAAAGATGTAGCAGATATGTGGGTGCACGAAGCTTTCACAACCTACTCTGAAACACTCTTCACGGAATCGACCCAAGGCAAAAAGGCTGCCGAAGATTACATAATTGGTCAGCGTAGAGGCATTGGTAATAAAAGCCCAATGATTGGCACTTACAATATGAATAGCGAAGGTGATAGCGATATGTATAGCAAGGGCGCCAATCTTATTCATACTATCCGCCAGTTAATCAATAACGATGAAAAATTTAGGCAAATTTTAAGAGGACTAAACAAGAAGTTTTACCACCAAACAGTAACTACTGCACAGGTTGAGAACTTCATCGCCCAACAAAGTAGATTAAAATTGAACAAAATTTTTGACCAATACCTACGCTATGCTAAAATTCCTATTTTCGAATATCAAATAAGCAATGGTGTACTAAAATATAGATGGCAAACAGATGTGAAGGGTTTTGATATGCCATTGAAAGTTACCTTAACAACAAATAAGTATTCCTTAATAAAACCCACCAATACTTGGAAAACTATAAACATTAATACAGATAATTTTCAAGTAGATAGAAACTTTTATATCGATCTTAAAAAGATAGATTAGTTTTATAAGAGTAGAGAGGCGTGGCTATTTAAATTAAAATGGTCGCGCTTTTTTACTTTTTTGGCTTAATGCTTGATACCATAGCTTAATATGCAACGTTTGTTAAAAAACCTGCGTCTTTTAAAATAGATTAAAAATACAAATGATAAAGAAAATTAGCTTAGGCTTTATGTTAGCCGCCGCAACCTTAATGACTATACCTGCATACGCAATAACGAAACGTAATTTAAAAACCGAACGCGTGGTTGGCGATGAGATTAAGAACTTCAATGCAGTGGCTGCTGGCGGCCCTATTGAAGTGATCATTACCTTAGGCAACGAAGAAGGATTTAAATTTGAAGGTGATGCTGAAGCTATTGAAAGCTTGGTAGCCGAGGTGAAAGGCTCTGCCTTAATTATTCGCCCTAAAGTAAGTTGGACCAGCTGGTCGCATAAATACAAAGACAAGAAAATTGTAGCGCACGTTAAAGCCATTAACTTAGGCAGCTTAACAATGAGCGGCGACGGCGCAATTACCGTGAAAGGAACGATTAGGCAACAAGCTTTAATAGTTACTTTAAGTGGCTCTGGCCGTGTAAATGCAGCGATTGATGTCGATGATTTTAATGCTGTAATTAGTGGATCTGGTTTCGCTAATGTTGCAGGAGATGCAGAAAACGTAAATGCTGTAATTAGTGGATCTGGGTCGGTTGCTATCAAAGAAAAACCATTGAAAGCTGGCAACGTATCCGCAAAAATTAGTGGGTCTGGTAAAGTTTATGTACACACTGACGGCGAGATTAAAGCGCTGATAAGTGGCTCTGGTTCTGTTTTCTATAGCGGCAACCCAGATGTTAGCGAAAAGAAATTGTTAGGCTCTGGTGGTGTAAAACCACTTTAAAAATTAAAAAAATCCTTGCTTAAAATTTGAAGCAAGGATTTTTTTGTAATGTATTCAATTAAAACCTTGTATATAAGGCTAACTGAACAGCGTTGTTAGTTGTATTACTACTCGCTCCTTTTATCGCTTGGTTTAAATAACCAACTTCAATATCCAAGGCTTTAGCAAAACGATAGCCTACCGCTAAATAAGCCCTGTTTTGATCAAAAGTACTTCCATTCAATTCGTGTTTGTTTTGCAGATTAAAAAATAACTCATTTTGTAGTGCTGCAAAAACACCTTTATTAAAGGAGCCCTCTTGCTGCTGCAAAGGCTGAACCAACCTGACAAAATACCTTAATCGTTGTAAAAAAAGCTCATCGTTTTGGCGCTCGATAAAACGTTGCTCTAACCTAAAACGATGTGTGAGATTAGCATTTGCCCAAGGTTTGTGATTATAAATGTATTGTTGCCAAATACGATGTTCGGTTAGCGTGTTTTTTAATGCAAGCCCGCCCAAAATTTTGCCGTTGTTTAAAAGCGTTGGCGTGTATAAATAACCTAATGTTGCGTTAGATTTTTGGTTGATGTAATAAGTCACTCCCGGTCTAATCAAAACATTCCTCACACCATCCCAACTGTCGTGCGTACGTACTTGTACATCAAGGTGCAAACCCCATTTATCGTTAAATTTGGTACTGTTCAAGAACATAAACCACCCCGAATTTTGAGTAACATTTTGCGCCCTTGCAGATGTGTAAAATACAAGGCTAAAAGCTAAAATTAACAATCTCTTCATCTTCATTATATTTCATTTGTGTGTAGGGCTAAAATATTAAAACTAAAGCTTATATCAAAAGATGAGAGCACATAAAAAAGCCTTATCCGCAATGCGAATAAGGCCATTATATCTAAAATTTGACGAAATTAAACGCCTAATAATAATCTAGCTGGATCTTCTAGTAATTGTTTAACTCTTACCAAGAAACCTACAGACTCACGCCCGTCGATAATTCTGTGGTCATAAGATAAAGCAATGTACATCATTGGGCGAATTACCACTTCTTTATTCTCAGCAATTGGACGCTCAATAATATTGTGCATACCTAAAATTGCAGATTGAGGCGCATTAATAATTGGCGTAGACATCATCGAGCCAAACACACCACCATTAGTGATCGTGAAAGTACCACCTGTCATTTCTTCAATTGTCAATTTGCTATCTCTCGCCTTAGTAGCCAATTCAATAACAGTTTTTTCAATTTGAGCCAAACTCATGCTCTCTGCATTTCTAATGATAGGTACAACCAATCCTTTAGGTGCAGAAACAGCGATAGAAACATCAACGAAATCATTGTAAATGATGCTTTCGCCGTCAATACGAGCGTTAACTGCAGGAAAATCTTTAGCAGCTTCGCAAACAGCTTTAGTAAAGAAACTCATAAAGCCTAAGCCAACACCGTGTTTCTCTTTAAATTGCTCTTTATATTTAGCACGTAAATCCATAATTGGCTTCATGTTCACTTCGTTAAACGTAGTTAACATAGCCGTTTCGTTTTTAACCGCAACCAAACGTTTTGCAACCGTTTTACGTAATGGAGACATTTTCTCTTTACGCTCGCCTCTTGAACCTGCTACTGGAGCTGGAGCGGCTGCTTTTGGTGCCTCAGCTTTGGCTGCTGGTTTACCTACTTGTGCATTGTTAGCATCTTCTTTGGTAATTCTACCATCAACACCTGTACCTTTTACAGCACCTGCATCAACACCTTTTTCAGCTAAAATTTTCGCCGCAGCTGGTGATGGAGTACCGCTTGCATAACTATCAGCCGATGCTTTGTCTGCAACTGGAGCTGATGCTTTGTCTGCTACCGCTTCTGCCTTTGGAGCATCTGCTTTAGGAGCCGCTGCAGCACCACCTTCTTCGATAGTACAAACCAATGCACCAATTTCTAATGTATCGCCTTCGGCTGCTACAATTTTTAAAGTTCCTGCTTTTTCTGCAGTAAGTTCGAAAGTTGCTTTGTCTGATTCTAACTCAGCAATAACTTCGTCCATTTCTACAAAATCACCGTCGTTTTTTACCCAGCTAGATAGTACTACCTCGGTGATTGATTCGCCGACTGCTGGAACTTTGATTTCTAAACTCATATTGTTTTGATATATGTTGTAAGTTGAAATGGGGTAAGGTTGAAACGCTAAAAATCTAAAACTCCAATCTTACCTCTATTTCCAAAATCTATTTTACTATACGTTATTTTCCTTTTTTTGTTGCTGCTGCTTCACCTAAATCGAAAGCTCTAGTCACAATGTATGCTTGTTGGTTAGCGTGTTGTTTTGCATAACCTGTAGCTGTACTGCTGCTTTCTTTTCTCGAAATTACATCAATTACATTTAACGCTGTTTTTCTTAAACGACGCAACAAGTATGGCCAAGCCCCCATATTTTCAGGTTCTTCTTGTACCCAATAAATATCAGCAGCATTTTTGTATTTCGCAACAATAGCTTCCATCTGATCAACAGGTGTTGGATATAATTGTTCTACACGTACCAACGCAACTTCTTTTTTATCGTTCGCTTTTTGTGCTTCTAACAAATCGTAATAAACTTTTCCAGAACAGAAAACAATGCGTTTAACGTCTGCAACTTTTACATTTTCATCATCAATTATTTCTTTAAAACCACCAGTAGTAAAATCTGCTAATGGGCTTACACAAAGTGGATGACGCAACAAACTCTTAGGACTAAAGTTAACCAAAGGTTTACGGAAATCTCGTTTAAACTGACGACGCAATGCGTGGAAGAAGTTTGCTGGTGTAGTACAGTTCGTAACTTGCATATTGTACTCTGCACAAAGCTCCATAAAGCGCTCAATACGTGCTGATGAATGCTCAGGACCTTGGCCTTCGTAACCGTGCGGTAATAGCATTACTAAACCATTTTCGCGTTGCCATTTAGTTTCAGCACTTGCAATATATTGATCAACTACAATTTGAGCGCCATTGAAGAAGTCACCAAACTGAGCTTCCCAAATGGTTAAAGCATTAGGATTAGCCATTGCGTAACCGTACTCGAATCCTAAAACACCATACTCAGATAAGTGTGAGTTATAGATATCAAATTGCGCTTGAGTTTCTGAAATGTTGGCTAATGGCGTATATTCTTCTTCCGAATCCTCAAGTGTTAATACCGCATGACGGTGAGAGAAAGTGCCACGTTTCACATCCTGACCGCTTAAACGAACACGTTTGCCTTCGGCCAATAAAGTTCCATAAGCTAATTGCTCGCCCATAGCCCAGTCAAAAACGTGACTAGTAGTCGCCATCTTAAAACGCTCGTCAAATAATTTCTCAATTTTTTTGAAGAACTTTTTATCTTTCGGCAATTCTGAAATTCTTTTAGCAACTTCTAAGAAGGTTTCTTTCTTAACGGCTGTTACCGGAGATTTCTCGAAATCTTTTGCAGTTGCCAAACGCATATCAGCCCAAGCTCCACCAAATTTAACATCAGTTGCGGCTGCTTTAAATTCTTTCGCCTCGTTTAACATGCCTTGTAATTTAGCTTTAAACTCGGTTTCCATTTCCTTAGCTTTTGCTGCATCAAGCTTGCCTTCTTTTGCAAGTTGCTCAACATAAACTTTTAACGGATTTGGATGCTTTTCAATAGCTTTGTATAACAATGGCTGGGTAAATTTAGGCTCGTCAGATTCGTTGTGCCCAAATCTACGGTAGCACAAAATATCAATAAATACGTCGTTTCTGTATTTCTGACGATATTCCATCGCCAAGTTAATGGCATAAACTAAAGCTTCTGCGTCATCGCCATTCACGTGAAATACTGGAGATAAAGTTACCTTCGCAATATCTGTACAGTAAGTACTCGAACGAGCATCCTTATAGTTTGTGGTAAATCCTATCTGGTTATTAATCACCAAGTGAATAGTTCCACCTGTTTTGTAACCGTCTAAACCAGCCATTTGTATTACTTCGTAAACAATACCTTGACCAGCAACAGAAGCATCACCGTGTATTAATATTGGTGCTAAACGACCGTTATCGCCACCATATTTGAAATCAATTTTCGAACGGCTCATCCCCTCAACAATACCGTCAACGGTTTCTAAGTGAGAAGGATTTGGGCATAAACTTAAATGTACGTTCTTGCCATTATTGGTAGCTACGTCTGTAGAGTAACCCAAGTGATACTTTACATCACCACCGAAAGTGGTTTCTGGATCGTAAGAACGACCTTCAAACTCAGCAAAAATATCTTTATAACTTTTTTGCATGATGTTGGCCAACACGTTCAAACGACCGCGATGTGCCATACCCAACACAAATTCTTCGATCCCTAAATCTGCACCTTTTTCAATCACAGAGTCTAAAGCTGGAATTAAAGCTTCAGCACCTTCTAACGAAAAACGCTTTTGACCTAAAAACTTAGTACCCAAAAAGTTTTCGAAAACCACTGCTTCGTTTAACTTTTTAACTACTCTCACTTTTTCGTCATCAGACAGTTTTGGCGTATTACGGCTACCTTCCATTTTACTCTCTAACCAAGAAAGCACTTCTGGCGTACGCACATACTTATACTCAACCCCAATTGGTCCACAATAAGTTTCCTCTAAAAAGGCAACAATATCTTTTAATTTAGCAGGGCCTATGCCTAATTCAACACTCGAATTAAAAACCGTTTCTAAATCAGTTGCGGCTAAACCAAAATTTTCGATTGCCAAAGTTGGTAAATGCTTGCGGCGTTCTCTTACCGGATTCGTTTTCGTAAACAAATGACCTCGCTGACGGTAGCCATTAATTAAATTCAGCACGTTGATTTCTTTCAAAAAGTGCTCTGGAGCTTCACCTCCGTCTCCAGTTGTTGCTTCTGCTCCTCTTCCAAAATCAAAACCTTCGAAAAATTTTTGCCAACCAAACTCTACAGAATCAGGATCTTGCTTATAACTCTGATATAGGGATTCGACATATTCGGCGTTTGAGCCGTTGAGATAAGATAAATTATCCATTTTTTTTTATTACGATAAGTATTGCAAAATTAGAATTTTACCTTTAGAAAAGGCAATAAAATCATATTTAAATAAATTTTGAGCTATAATTAAAATATAGACGTTTTTTTAGACTTTTACGACCTCTCCAATTGAAGTTTTTCGCACTAAAAGTTTCAAAATTTTAGCAAATTCGAAACTATTCGACAATTTTTGATCATTCCCGACCCCAGCGACTGAAGCCCAGTTACCCCAATTACTTGCGGGACTATAGTCAATTAACTTTTCTTCGAAATGAGCTGCTCCATAAACCCAACTTACTGCTAACTCTTTAACTAAATAAGTTGCAACCAATTGTCTCGCCACTTGGTTGATATAACCCGTGCTATTTAACGTTTTCATAAAACCATCTACCTCCTCGTGCCCAGTTTTACCTTGCCTCCATTTGTCAAACATCTTCAAGTTAACATCGCCAGCTGGCAAAGCGTCACTTTTAAAACCTTTAATTTGAAAATATGTATTGCCATATTTTTTAAACATAAAACGATAGTAATCTCGCCAGAGTAAACCCAATACAATTTGATGAAAATATGGACGAACACCATATTGCAATTCGGCATCCTTCATTTTCCAGTACACCTCTCGTGGAGATAAGCAACCCAAAGCCAGCCAAGCAGAAAGTTTTGAGACAATTTCGTGCTTTTTGAGTATAGCATTAGCCAATACAATCCCTTCGCCGGCATGTAAATAGTTGTGTAAATGAGCTAGCGCTTCATCCTCGCCCCCTAAAAATTCGTTAATTGATTCTGATTTCTCATCAGGCAATAGATCATTCACAGTTGGAATTGTTCCCCAATCTTCTACCTTCGAAAAACTGATATTTGTTGGCGTTTCAAAGCAAGGTTTCACAAGCGCATCCCGTTCGGTTTTCTTTTTAAATTGGCTAAAAACATCTGGAATATCTTTGATTGGAAAAGGTAAATCTTCTTTATTGTACAGCGTATGACCAATAAAATGTTTTAGATTAACCCTCAGTTTCCATAACGCATCCTCAACTGCCGTACTCACCCTGGTCTCTTCAGACGCCACTTCGCGATGATGATAAACCTCTGCGATTTCATATTTTTCTACCAGCTCAGGAATAATCTCTTCTGGCAAACCAACCAACACTAGCAAATCTCCGTTCAGCGCCTGAAATGACTTTTTTAATGAAGCAACACTTTCTATCAAAAACTTAGTTCTCGTGGTACCGGTTTTTAAAGAATAATAAGGTGTTTGTTCGAACTGACGAGGATCAAAAACGTAAACCAATAAAATTTCGTCAGATTTAGCAATTGCTTCCACCAAAACACCATTATCGTGTAAGCGAAGGTCATTTCTAAACCAAACTAAAATCTTTCTGCCCATTTTTTCTGAATCACTTATTTGAGCATGCAATTTGCAAAAAATTAAGGCATTAGCCACATTAGGCAACCCATTTTTACATAGTTATAACATTAACAGAGCAACTTTGTTCTTTCAGGTATTAGTTGAACAGAGATCTTCGTAAATTGCCACCATGCGCTTTATGCTTCCGCCAATTTCGTGGTGCTTTTCTGCAGTGATACGAGCGTTCCTGCCAATCTCTCGCCACCTTTGCGGCTGCGTAATACAACGCAATATGTATCTATAAAATTCATCTGCAGTGTCGGCAATTAAAATATCTTTGCCATGCTTATAATCTATGCCTTCGGCAGCCATCGTAGTAGCAATAATGCATTTTTGCATGGCCATGCCCTCAATAATTTTAACTCGCATACCGCTCCCAGAAAGCAAAGGCACAATCATAATAGCTTTGCTGTTGATAAATTCTACCGCATCAAACACCTCGCCCTCCACAATCACATTTTCCGAATCGTAATCAAAAAACTGCTGTGGCATTTTCTTGCCTGCGATGTAAAATCTCAAATCGCCGTTAATTTTCTCTATATCTGGCCAGATTTCATTCAAAAACCACTCCAAACCCTCCTTATTGGGTCGCCAATCCATGGCCCCTAAATGAAACAACGTTGGAAAAATGATTTTGCTTTCGTCGACCTCGTATTTCGATAGATCTAGGGCTACAGGAAAAACATCCAACCGTGTTTGACAGCCCATTAATAACAGTTTCTGTCTATCGGGATTACTTATGGCAAAAACCTGATGAAATCGATTAATTTGATCTGTTTCGTAATCTCTTAAGCGACGGAACAAAAACTCAAGATAAGTTCTGCGAGGAGTAAATTGCTCACGCAGTGCCAATCGTTCCCAAACATTATGCTCAATGTTGTGCGCCCTATAAATGATCTTCGATTTGCTATATTGCTTTACCAAATCCAAATAAGGCACCACAAATAAACCTTCAAACTGGATGATATCGAATTCTTCTTCCCTCAATAGGTTTTCGAGCACTTTTTCCGCATCCTCATCAAAATATCGTGAAACGTTATAAGATTGATTAGAAAAAATATTGAGGAAGGCATCCCAAATATTAATATCTACCTCAACATCGCTCGAAGAAAAATGTATTTGCTCGTATACTGGATCGTAGATGTCATCTACATCTACAGGCTGCTTAGAATTGTTCAGACTAAAAAGAGAGACTTCTACACCAGCGGCAAGTAAACCTTTAATGGTGTTATAAACCACTATTGGATAACCACTATTGGCCGGGAAAGGCACCCGATATGTTAGCAAAAGCACTCTCATGAATTAAAAATCAATTACAAGTTGCGGACTGCTTACGTTAAATGTTTTACGATGATATGGAGAAGCACCTACAGAAAGTACGGCAGACCGATGTGCAACTGTTGGGTAGCCTTTATTACTCTTCCAATTGTATTGAGGAAATTCGTCATGCAATTTTTCCATGTGCTCATCTCTGTGAGTTTTAGCCAAGATTGATGCCGCGGCAATGTTTAAATATTTACCGTCGCCTTTCACCACGCAAGTATGTTGAATATCTTGATAGGCTTTAAATCTGTTGCCGTCTATAGATAAATATTGAGGACGAATTTGAAGTTGATCTAAGGCTCGGTGCATTGCTAAAAAAGAAGCGTTTAGAATATTGATTTGATCAATCTCTTCGTGATCTACCATAGCTACGGCCCAAGCTAATGCCTTTTCTTCGATAATGGGTCGAAGAATTTCTCTTTGTTTATGTGTTAATTGTTTAGAATCTGTTAAGCCATCAAACTCGAAGTCGCGGGGTAGAATTACAGCAGCTGCCACAACTGGTCCTGCCAAACAGCCTCTCCCGGCCTCGTCGCAACCCGCCTCAATCAATTCAATTTGATAACAGTTTAATAGCATAGCGCAAAGTTAGCTCGAAAAGTTAGAAAAGGGAAGTATGAGCACAGATTTTAAACGTTAGTGTTTTGATCTTTTACATCAAAGGCGTCACGCAGGCCAATAGCCACGAGGTTAAAGGCATATACAGTAAGCATAATGGCTGCACCTGGCAACAAGGCAAGATAGGCTGCATCCATAATAATATAGCCGTAGTGCTCTTTAATCATGGTGCCCCAACTAGGCATTGGTGGCTGCGCACCGAAACCCAAAAAGCTTAAACCGGTTTCGAGCAAAATTGCCGATGCAAAGTTAGCCGCGCCCACTACGAGAATTGGCCCAGCGATGTTTGGTAAAATATGTTTTACGATAATTCGACCGTTCGAAAAACCTAGTGCCTTAGCAGCTTCAACAAACTCCACTTGTTTAAGTGCCATTACTTGGCCACGTACCAATCGAGCAACATCTACCCATGTGGATAACCCTACTGCGATGAAAATTTGCCAGAAGCCCTTACCCAGTGCAAAAGATATTGCAATCACTAATAACAGCGATGGCAGCGACCAAATCACGTTCATTAACCAACTAGCGGCGGTGTCTATTTTTCCGCCATAATACCCCGCAATTGCTCCTAAGCCTACCCCAATAAACATAGATATAAGTACCGCTATTAACCCCACTGATAAGGAAACTCTGATACCTAGTATTAACCGGCTTAACATATCACGGCCGTACATATCAGTACCAAGCCAAAACGTTTTCTTATAGGTATTTTTACCACTTACTAAGGGATACACCGTTTCCTCAGCAAACTCATCATCGCCAATATATTCTTTAGCAAAAACTTTATTTTCTACTTGGCGATACGATGTGATGGGTATACTCGAAAAGTTTGCCTCCTGCCCAAAAAGCATCTTCTTAAGGAAACCAACCTGCGCCACGCTATCCTTTTTATTGATGATTAAAAACTGGAAGGTTCTGCCAGGCTTCTTATTGTTGAGTTGTAAGTGCATAGTATTGGCATACGGCGTTTGATCTGGCGTGATAAGATATCCCAACACACCCATTAAAGCTAATATCGCGATAAACACTAAACCTGCTAGCGCTAACTTATTACGCTTAAATTTTTTCCAAACTTTTGCCGTTTGTGTTGACGATTCCATTAATTTACAGATCTACCTTTCCACGTGTATTTACCGGAATTTCCGGCGATGCCAATATAAATAATATACACTATATGTAATACCGAAACAAGGGGAAGCCACCATAATAATTTAGATCGATTAAAAAAAGACATCACCTTGTGCATAAAAACACCCTCAAAAAGAATTTTACTCAGCAACTGTGCTAAAACCACAACTGAATACGCTGGCACAAACAATGCAAACAGCGCATTTGCGACCATGCTTAGGTTATACAGCCAAACCCCTACTCCCAACAAAATCATCCATTTATTTTTGTACTTGGTACTTTTTGAGGCCCATCTTTTTCTTTGCTGAATAAATTCTGCCAAGGTGGTTTTGGCCTCAGTATACACGACCGCATCCTCATTTTTCAAAAATCCAATCTTGTCAGGATGAACTGCGGCAATTTTGTGTAACAACAACTCATCATCGCCGGACGCTAAATCATCAATACCCGTAAATCCTCCAACTTCAAAAAAAGTACGCTTCTCGTATGCCAAATTTGCGCCGTTACAAGTGCTAGGTTTTTTAAGGCCAATGGTTGATGCACCCAGCCCAATCAAATAAGCAAATTCCAGCGACTGCATTTTTTCGAAATTGCTTTTCTCATTATAGTAGGCTACTGGCGATGAGATAAGCTTGCAACCTGTATTTTCGTAATAAGCAACAATAGTTGATAGCCACTGCGGGCCCATTCTGCAATCTGCATCTGTGGTGATAATCAAATCGCCCTGCGCCGTAGCTATGGCAGTTTGTATGGCTTTTTTTTTGTAAGAATTAAGGCCCTGCGGTTCATTTAACGAAATAAGCTTAACAGTAGGATAAGCACTAACAATTTCCGCGGTGTTATCCGTAGAGTGATCGTCAATAACAATAAGCTCGAACGCCTCCGAAGAATAATCTTGTTTCAAAATATCATCAATGGTTTTGCCAATATTAAGCTCCTCATTTCTGGCAGCCACAATAATTGACACCTTTATATCAGCTTTGGTTAGGCTGTAGTTAACGATTTTAATTGTACGCCAACCCCGAGTGAATACTAAAAGCGCAAGAACGTAAGTCGAACTCAGCAAAATTGAGATGAAACTAATTACGCTCAGCATTTCCGAAAATATTAAGTTTAAAGACAAAGTAAGATCCCAAGATTGCTGGAATAATAATATTGATTAGCCAAATACTAGCAATACATGCCACTACCGCCGTATTTTGAGTGGTTATGTACTTAAAAAAGAAAAGTGCTGTTACACTCCTTATACCGATATCGAGCAAATCTAACGAGGGCAAAGTAGACTGAACGAAGAATAAGATGGGTACTAACATGAGGATATCGAGCATTTTTAATTCCGGGATTAGCCATAAAAACATGATCAAATATTGTGTAGTAAACACTGCATATCTGATTAGGCTCAAAATTAGAATTTTTGCCAATTCTCGTTTTTCGTACTTGGCTAAAATCGCATAAAATCGTTCGTACTTTCGGGTAAACCTCATCGACAATAACAAGCTATTTAACCATGCGATATTGAAATAAAATACGATAAAAAATAAGGAAAAAATCGGGGCAAGCAAAAACACAACCAACTGAAAAACAGGTTCAATTTCAATAAAGCGAAATACGAAAACGGATACTGTTATGGCCCCAAAAACATTGGTCAAGACCAATTGGGCAATGTTGCCAACAGTCATGGCCACTACGCCTATAATGCGGCGTTTTGGTGATAGAAAGAAAACTCTTCCGCCGTACTCCCCTATCCTGTTAGGCGTAAAAACAGCCCAAGTTAGGCCACAAAAAACCGACTCTACCGAACGCCACAGACTAATTCGTTCTACCCGCTCAATTAATCGTTGCCACTTAACAGCCTCAACCCCCCAATTTATCAGCATGAGCAAAAAAACAATACTAAGTACAGCTACAATTTGAGCCGTAGATATGCCTTTTATTAATTGCAGAAAGTTTTTTAAATCATTATGAGTGGTTAACTTTTTATAAATGAACCAAAAAGCAAAAGCCACTACAGCAATTTTTATGAGCTTGGTTAATATGTTTTTATACTTAGATGTCAAATTATTGCTTTTTGTGTGTACAAATATGCTTAATATTGTTTTATGTTGGTTGAAAAAAAGGAACGTGTTATTTTAGGTGTGGACCCCGGCACAGCGATTATGGGTTACGGTGTTATTTTGGAGAAGGGTAACAAGCTTGAGTTGATTAGTATGGGCGTAGTGCGAATGGATCACCTAGACGATCACTTTTTAAAACTCAAGCGGATTTTCGAAAAAACCACCAACCTTATTGAAACTTATCAACCTGATGCTCTTGCTATTGAGGCCCCTTTTTATGGCAAAAACATTCAAGTAATGCTCAAACTGGGCCGAGCGCAAGGCATTGCCATGGCTGCAGCTTTAACCAAAAATATTGATGTTACGGAGTACGCCCCTCGAAAAATTAAGCAATCTATTACGGGTAAAGGAACAGCGAGCAAAGAACAAGTAGCGGCAATGTTGCAACGTCTGCTCAATTTTAAAGAAACACCTGAATTCTTAGATGCTACCGATGGCTTGGCCGTTGCCGTTTGCCACGCTTTTCAGAGAATGCCAACTGGCGGAGGAAAAGCAAAAAGCTACTCGGGCTGGGAAGCGTTTGTAAGCGACAATAAAAAAAGAGTGAAATAAGAAGTGTCTTAAAAAAGATTTAATCTTGTCTTCAGAAGGTTAATTTTATTTATAATTTAGTTGCATTCAAACTAATCAACTAAACACACGATGAATTTAAAACCTCTTTTTTTTCTGCTCCTACTTTGCTTCGTTAGCACCCACCTTTTTGCAAACCTCAACCCCAATCGAAAAGTGGGTATATCAATGGGCGTGCAACATTTAAACCTAAAAAAGGCAAAGCAGCTGAAAAGTGCCGGCATAGATTGTATAGAAACCAATTTAACTGCCTACATGAGGAAAGACTCGCTGCAATTTAAATTGAGCGATGAAGAGATAATTGCAAAGCTAACTGCAGCTAAAAAAGCTGCCGATGCTGCTGGTTTAGAAATTTGGTCCATACATATGCCCTATGGGAAAAATACAGACATCTCTTTAATAGATAACGAAAAACGTAAAATTGTTATCGACTTCCATAAAAAAGTACTGGGCTTTGTTGCCATTTTAAATCCTAAAATTATTCTATTTCATCCTAGTTATTACTTAGGCTTAGACGAACGTGAGAACCGAACTACACAATTGGTTTCATCGGCTAAAGAATTGAACAAGGCTGTAAAAAAGATTGGCGCAACCATGGTTATTGAAAATATGCTGGGTCCTGAGTTATTGGTGAAGCAAAATGGCAATCAAGAACGCCCTTTAATGCGTACGGTAGTAGAAGCGGAAGCTATTTTTAAGAAGTTACCCAAAGATGTTTACGCCGCGGTAGACTTAAACCATATTGCAAAACCCGAGGAAATATTAAAAGCCTTAGGCAAAAGAGTTAAAACCATTCACGTTGCAGATGGTGAAGGAAAGGCGGAAAGGCATTACTTCCCTTGTGATAATAAAGGCGAGAACGATTGGAAAGCTATAATCAGCACATTAAGCAGCATTGGCTACAAAGGACCATTTATGTACGAAAGCACAACGAAAGATATCACACAATACAAAAAGTGCTATGATAGCTTATTGGCACTTTAATATATCTCTAAAAGCCGAGCAGCAAAATATGCTGCTCTTCCATTTTTTTTAAGCTAAAGTTTAACAATTTATTAAACCTGCTGGTAAATTTTTAGTCTATCTAAAAAACTAACTGCATGAAATTAAGGCTACTCATAAATATTCCAATCATATTTCTCTCCAGTCTACTATCGGCACAGGTAAAAATAGACCAAACGAGGTCATCTACAGAGGTTATAGAATTAAAAATTAAACCTTCAGCAACCGACCCTACCATTAAGGCTGCAGACACAGCCCATCTCATATTATATAAGCCAAACATTAGGCAGGGTAAACTACTTTTATTTTTACCCGGCACAAATGGGATAGCTACCAAAGGGCCGCGAGCATTGTTTAATACCGCCATGGAGCAAGGATATAGGGTTATTAATCTGTCCTATATTAATTACCCAGCGGGTTCTACAACTTGTTTCGGCGAAACTCTTGCGAATGATCCAGATTGCATTGAAAAATTTAGAATTAAGCGAATATATGGCGAAAATACAACACCTCTCTTTCCAGATGAGCCTCAAGATGCTATCATCAATCGCTTTACCAAATTACTTCTTTACCTTCGTAAGTTTGACCCAAAGGGAAACTGGGAAAAATACCTGAAAAACGACGAAGTAAATTGGCAAGAGATTGCTTTATCAGGACAGTCGCAAGGCGGCGGAATGTCTGCCTACATCGCAAAAAAAACATTGGTGTGGAAAGTAATTAGCTTTTCTGGCGGATGGGACTATAGCGCCAAAGGCCAACTAGCGACGTGGTACTTTAGAGAGAGCGTTACGCCTCAAGATCGGTGGTTCGGAATTTACCATGTAGAAGAACCAAAAGCAATTACACTACTTGGCTCTTATAAAGCTATGGCGATACCCCCAAAACAGATCTATCACCTGGATCTTCCAGTAAATCAAAACGCCCAAGCCCATGGGCAAGGCATTAGCAATATAGCCTATAAACCTCAGTGGATAGAAATTTTAGGGCGTGGAAACTAAACTCGCAGCCCTAAAACTTGTCTTTAAGCCTTCTTCTTCTTCGGAAATACCAAAGAAGCGATAATGCTAATGGCTAGTATCGCTACGATAATAATTAAGGAATGTTCAGTGGTGAAACCCCATGCTTTTAAATAGCCATGGCCTAACATTTTAATACCGATAAAGGTTAATAAAAATGCTAATCCTGTTTTTAAATAATGGAATTTGTGAATGATGTTTACTAAAAGGAAAAACATTGATCTTAAACCCATGATGGCAAAGATATTGGAGCAAAACACGATGTACGGATCTTTAGTTACCGCAAAAATTGCTGGAATAGAGTCTACCGCAAAAATCAAATCTGTAAACTCTACAATCAATAATACTAAGAAAAGCGGCGTGAGCAGCCGCTTACCATTCACCTTATGGAAAAAGTTTTTACCCTCGTAATGTGGGTGTATAGCAAAGAATTTTGATGCAAACCTCACTACAGGATGGTTGTGCGTATCAATTTTTTCCTCCTCATCTTTAGAGAGAAACATCTTTACCCCAGTAAAAACTAGGAAAGCACCGAATATGTATAAAATCCAATCGAACTCCCTTATGAGTGCTGCACCTGCAAAAATGAAAATAAAACGCATGATAATTGCGCCCAAAATACCCCAAAACAAAACCCTGTGGTAATATTTTTCTGGCACTGCAAACGCAGAAAAAATCAATACAATAACGAAGATATTATCTACAGAAAGTGCGTATTCTATCACATAGCCTGTTAAAAACTCAAGTCCCAAATTTTGCTTGTATAACTGTAAGCTGGCTTGGAAATTATCTGGAATAATGGTTACGGCGTGCTGGTGTCGATTTATAATTTCTTTCAGGCGCTCCATGTTATCAATGCCATGTAGATAATCGCCTTTTAATATCAGAAGAAAATAAAAGCTTAAAGCTAGGCATACCATTATAAAACTCATTATACTAGCTTGTTTAAGGCTAATAATATGATCTTTTTTACTAAAAAGCCCTAAGTCTAGCGCAAGAATAAATACTATAAAAAGTAAAAATCCGCCAGTAAATAATAGTTCGTGTGACATCTATTTTTTGCGTTCTGTGGTGTATTTAACTAATTGCTCTAATCCGGTGCGGGCATCTCCCGCTGGGAATTTGTTTAAAATTGCGAAAGCTTGTTCCTGGTATTCGATCATTTTTTGTTCTGCGTATTTTACGCCATCGTTTTCATTTACAAAATCTATGATTTGTTGTATTTTTTGCGGCTCATCATTGTGATTTTTAACCAGATTGATAATCCGTTTACGCTCTGCTTTATCCACTCTATTTAGCGCATAAATTAAGGGCAGCGTAACCTTTTTTTCCTTAATATCAATGCCTACGGGTTTCCCTACATCATCGGTTCCAAAATCAAACGTGTCATCTTTAATTTGAAAGGCTATACCCACCAACTCGCCAAATAAACGCATTTTTTCGATATCACTTTCTGAAGCACCCGTTGAGGCAGCGCCGCATGCGCAACAAGAAGCAATTAACGAAGCCGTTTTTTGGCGAATTACATTGAAGTAAAGTTCTTCGCTTATATCCATTCTTCTCACCTTCTCGATCTGCAGTAACTCGCCTTCACTCATCTGCTCTACCGCTTCCGACACTATTTTTAACAAATGAAATTCGTTGTTGTTTACGGAAAGCAATAATCCTTTAGATAACAAATAATCGCCTACCAAAACGGCAATTTTATTTTTCCAAAGTGCGTTGATGGAGAAAAAGCCGCGGCGCTCGTAAGCATTGTCCACAACATCATCATGTACCAAGGTTGCCGTGTGCAAGAGTTCCACAAGGGCTGCTCCGCGATGCGTAGATTCTACAATTCCGCCACAAAGCTTCGCTGCAAAAAAAACGAACATAGGGCGCATCTGTTTTCCCTTACGTTTTACGATATAATGCGTAATTCTGTTGAGCAACGGTGCTTTACTCTGCATCGACTCTTTAAACTTTACTTCGAAAGCATCAATCTCTGCTGCAATAGGTTGTTTTATTTGATCTATTCCGGGCATTTGGCAAAAATGTGTTTGCAAACTTAGCTGAATTTCCTTTAAAAGTGTACATTTAATAAAACTAATCGTATGAAGACTGTCGTTAAAACTATTTTCTTTACAATCGTAGTATTTACTATAGTGTACACGCTTGGTCCACGCACTCAAAGCCCTAATTTTACCAATATTTTAGTTGATGGGCCCAAGCTGGATGAAATTGAGAAATATGTTGCAGAAACTGAGCAAAAACACGCCATAAAACCTGGAAACGAAGCCGAAATAGTGTGGGCGGATAGCCTGCAGCAGCAAACCGAATACGCAGTGGTGTATTTGCATGGCTTTTCGGCGTCTAAGCAAGAAGGAAACCCCACACACCTAAATTTTGCAGAATCTATAAAAGCCAATCTGTACCTAGCAAGATTGGCAGATCATGGGATAGATACGGTTGCTCCGATGCAATATTTAACTGCCGAGCGGCTTTGGGAAAGCGCAAAAGAAGCTTACGCTATTGGAAAAACCTTAGGGAAAAAAGTGATTCTTATTGGCACTTCTACAGGTGGTTCTCTGGCACTACAACTTGCGGCACATTATCCTGAAATTAAAGGGCTGATTCTCTTATCTCCTAATATCGAAATTGTAGGCACCGGTGTTAATCTTCTCAATGACCCTTGGGGTTTACAAATTGGCAGATGGGTAACTGGTGGTAATGAGCGTGTAGTAAATGGGAAAAGCGCCGAATACAAAAAATATTGGTATACTAATTACCGGGTAGAATCGATTGTTCAATTAGAAGAATATGTGGAGAAAACTATGATTAAACCCATCTTTAAGAAAATAACACAACCCACTTTACTTTTATACTATTACAAAAACGAGAAACAACAGGATAATGTGGTAAAGGTAAAACCTATGCTCGAAATGTTTAAAAACTTGGGCACACCGGCAAATTTAAAAGTTAAACAAGCTATTCCTAACGCTGGGCACCACGTGATTGGTTCATACATTACCGCTAAAGATTTACCATCTGTGCAGCGAGCCATTCAAAACTTTTACTATAACCATTTGGCTCGATAACAAAAGCAGGCACTTATAAAATTGAATGTTTAGCGTACATTTGCAAATATTTTTTAACGTATATGATGCAATGGCAAAAACTCCTTTCGGCAAAGCGATGGGGTAACGAAGACCGTACAATTTCCGATACAGACGAAGCTCGTTCACAATTCCAGATCGATTATGATCGTCTGATTTTTTCCTCCCCTTTTAGAAGGCTGCAGAATAAAACGCAAGTCTTTCCACTCCCGGGAAGCATTTTTGTACACAACAGACTAACCCACAGCTTAGAAGTCGCAAGTGTAGGTCGATCGTTGGGTCGCATTTTCTATAATCAAGTTAAAAAAGACAACCCTATTATTGATAGCGAAGTGCCACTAATGAGCGAGGTTGGCAACATTGTTGCCGCAGCTGCCTTGGCTCACGATTTGGGCAACCCGGCATTTGGCCACTCTGGCGAAGCCGCTATTTCCCGATACTTTACCAACGGAGAAGGCAAATTTTACCTCGATCAACTCACGGAAGAGCAGAAGAAAGATTTCACTCATTTTGAAGGTAATGCTAATGCTATCCGCATTTTAACACACGCTTTTGCAGGAAAAGGAAACGGGGCTTATGCACTCACTTATTCCACTTTGGCAGCAATTGGAAAGTATCCTTGCGAATCAGTTGTTGGTCATCAAAAAACACAACTACATCGCAAAAAATACGGGTTTTTCCAATCGGAGAAAGAAATTTTTAGAAAAATAGCCGATGAGTTAGGCATGCTTAAGCACCAGGATAATCCGCTGAGTTACTACCGCCATCCTCTAACATACTTAGTGGAAGCCGCCGATGATATTTGCTATAACATTATAGATTTGGAGGACGCTCATCGTTTACAAATTTTAAGTTTCGATGAAGTTAAAAACTTATTACTCCCGCTTTGCAATAGCGAAAATTTAGCCACCAGACTTGATGATTTCTTAGAAGATGATGATGCAAAAGTTGGCTTACTAAGAGCAAAAGCCATCAACACGCTTATACACGAATGCTCAAGAATTTTTCACGAAGAACAACCTGCTATTTTAAATGGCAATTTCAACCAAAGTTTAACCGATAAATTACCAGAACATATTCTCTCGGCTTGGAAAACTATTGAAAAAGTATCTGTAGAACGCATCTATAATTACAAATCTGTTATACAGAAAGAGGTTTCTGGTTACAAAGTGATGGCTGGGCTTTTAGAAGAATTTGTTCCTGCCCTAGTGAATAACGACACTCATTACTATCGAAAATTAGTAAAACTGATACCTAAACAGTTTCATACTGATGAGGAAGATTTGTATGCCCGCATTCAGAGTGTGCTAGACTTTGTATCAGGGATGACGGATATTTATGCGGTAGAACTTTACAGCAAAATTAAAGGAATTTCCTTCCCGTCGATATAAAATTATTTTCATAAAAAAGGCGTTTCAGAAACTAAAACGCCTTTTTATATCACATTTTATTTCAATTGTATTTTAATGATTTTATCAACTTGCTTAATGTCCTTAGTAATAGATAAAGTCAAGTTGTTTGATGGTTTAGTTAAAGTGTACGGTATTGCCACTCCATCATCAAAATTTGTAATTGATTTAATTTTATAAGGAAAATTGGGTATTTCTAAAGCTCCATTTTTCGGGCTTTCTAAACAATGCACGTATGCAACTTTATCCTTTAAAGTAACTACTCCCCAATCTTGTGGTTTAATAACGCTACCTTTAGTTCCGTAAATTGTTTCACCATATTTATTTAACCATTGCCCCGCATAATTTAAAGAATCAATAAATTGTTGCGGTATTTTACCATTCGGCATTGGCCCAATATTGAGCAACAAATTAGCATTACGGCCAGCTGCCCCAACTAATAATTTAATAATTTGATCACCCGATTTAAACTTATTGTCGGTGATGTTATATCCCCAAGAGCCGTTAATGGTTTCGCAAGTTTCTAAAGGTAAATGAGCTGATGCTTGTTGATAGCTATAGCCAGATTTATTTTCGCCGGGCAAGTCACGCTCAAACATTTGAAAATCTTCACCATCAATTGGATCTAAATGGTGATTATTTCCTATTAAGGCTGCCGGTTGTAATTTGTGTATTAGACCATAAAGTTCGTCATACTTCCAATCAATTCTCGAAGATCTATCTTTCTGCCCTTCCTCGGCAGTTTGATCCCAATGTCCATCAAACCAAATTCCACCAATTTCACCGTAATTGGTTAATAATTCTGTTAATTGATTTTTCATAAACTCCAGATATTTTGGATAGTTTGACTTTGCTGTTCTACCCGTATTTTGACCAGTTCTGCCTGTTTCATACGGATAATCGCTTCTAAACCAATCTAAGTTAGAATAGTATAGAAACAACTTTACACCTTGTTTCTGACATTCATCAGCTAACATTCGTAATATATCTTTTTTGTAGGGAGTATTCATGATGTTGAAATCTGAATATTTAGTATCCCACAAGCTAAAACTATCGTGATGGCGAGTAATGAAGGTTATATATTTCATCCCCGAAGCTTTAGCTAAACCAACATATTCAGCAGCGTTAAATTCTGTAGGATTAAAAAAATCCATCAAGTTTATGTAATTCTCAACGGGTATATTTCTATTGTTCATTACCCACTCACCTGCTCCCAACAAACTAGATGGACCCCAATGTATAAACATGCCGTAACGCATTTGTTCAAATAACTTCCTAGCTTCAAGATTTTCTTTACTAGGAACGTATTGAGCGTTGGCAAGACCAATGATCAACATCATTAATAATACTATAACTGTTTTTTTCATGATAGATGTTTAATAGGATTATATTCTTTTAATTTAAAAGTTAACTATTTCATTAAGATATAAATTTTAATTCACAACAAATAAAAGAGGCGTCTCTATTCTGAGACGCCTTTTCTTATGTCATTTAAAACCTTATATTACGGATTAATGCCACCCATTTGACCACCACCCTGCTGTTGCTCTTGTTTGATATCATCATTCTTGATTTTTTTCTTTTCAGTAAACTTCAGCTTACCAAATTTATAGGTGAAGTTTAAACCAACTGAACGTATTGGGTAGTAGATATCAGTGTTCTGAAACGCATCACCCGACTTGCTGATGGTTTTTATATGCAAATCTCTGCCAAACGGGTTCATTAAACTTAACCCAAGTGAACCTGCTTTTTTCAAAATATCTTTCTTAACTGTGGCTCCGTAGAACATCATCATATCTGTTTTAGTTTGATACGTATATCTAGGTGATACTACCACACCAAAAGCTTCAAAATTCCATCCTTGCTTAAATGTAGTTGCCGAACGTAAGAAGAAATTATAGTTCATGTAGGTTCCTTCATTTAAACCCTCTAGAGATCCCGCAGTTTTGCGAACTTGATAAGTGTTTACACTGATATTGGACATTAACGTCCATTTTGGAAGTGGGTTATAGGATGCAAATAGGTTTGCTCCGAAACTCTGTGTACTTCCAATGTTAGCATAGCTAGTTAAAGTTCTACCAGGGTCACTATCTTCGCTAATTAAGTTCTCGATCACATCTTTAGTGTCGCGATAGAAAATTGATGCGTTAATCATCGACCCCTTAATAAAAGTAGAATAGCCTAACTCTATATTATTGCTCAACTCTGGCTTTAAATAGGGGTTACCCTCCATTACGCTAAACTCGCTTGCATTATTTCTAAACGGATTTAAATAAGCAAGACTTGGGCGCTGAACTCTTCTATTGTAAGCTAATTTTAAAGTGGTGGTAGCACTAAAATTCTTTGAAATTACGGCACTAGGAAACAAGTTAAAATAATCGTTCTTAATGGGCTGCCCAAACTCATCGTCGAATGCGATAGCTGTGTACTCCCCTCTTACGCCACCTTTAAATTTAACACTGTTTGAAAGATTAAAAGCTATAGTGCTATATGCCGCCGCTACGTCTTGATTATAGTTAAAATCTGTTGTAGACGCATTGCCGAACTCACTATCGATATCCCTAACGATTGCCTTACCCCCGACTTCGAAAGTTACCGTTTTATTGATTGGCAATACGTAGTCAGTCTGTAGGGTGTATTCTCTGTTTTTACCCACGTTATCGCTGCCTGTAAAACTAATAGGAACGCCAGCAGCCGTACGGTAATCATTTTCAAATTCGTTGGTGTTTCTGCCTTGGGTTAGCTGAGCAGCCACAGAAAACTCCTCGCCTTGTTTCTTGCTTGTACGGCGGTAGTCAACATTCCAATCTAAATTATTGTTACCCATATCGTTTTTACTGATGATGTACCCTGTGCCAACACCATTTGTTGTAATATCCGATCTCCCTGGACCACCATTGTAAAATGAAGTGAACTTAGCGTTAGTACTAATATTATTGTAAGCGTTAAAATCGTAATCCAAGCCTAAACTTCCATTACCCATCTCTCTCTTCCATCTCGAGGTTCCATCTTGCTGAACCTCTAAAGATGGTAAATCATTGAAAAATGAAGTTCTCGAATCTTGCGGGTAGGCAAACATTCCCCACGCAGATGTATTTGCGCTAAAGCGTCCTTTTTTAGCTGTTAAATTAAAACCTCCAGTGTTTTGACGAGTGCCTGCAGTGGCGTTTACCGAACCACTTACTCCTTCTGCATTACTTTTTTTAGTAATGATGTTGATGATACCACCAGAACCTTCAGCCTCATATTTTGCTGACGGATTGGTAATTACTTCCACGCTTTTAATTTGATCAGCAGGAATCATCTTCAAAGCATCAGCTACGCTATTTGCCATTGTTCCTGATGGCTTTCCGTTAATTAAAACACGTACCGAAGCGCCTCTTAATTGCACGTTCCCATTAATATCTACAGAAAGCATTGGTACTTTCCGCATCACGTCAGTAGCATCACCTCCTGCATTGGTGGCATCCGCTTCTGCGTTATAAACCATGCGGTCTATCTTATTCTCTATAATACTTTTTTTGCCTTCAATAGTCACTTCGGCTAGTGTGCTTGATGAACCTGAAAGCACCACATTGCCAAGGTTATTGTCAGGTTTTTGAGGCGTCGTGGTAACTTGCAGTGTTTTGGTTGTATAACCGATAAAGCCTACAATCAATTTATAATCTCCGGTAGGGATATTTTGAATGGCAACCTTTCCTTTGGAGTCGGTTAACCCACCATTAACAGCTTTATTTGTCTTGGCATTTACCACAGATACCGTTGCATATTCTACAGGTTGTTGGGTAAGCGAATCGATCACGGTAGCAGAAATACGGCCAGTAATTTTTGAAGCTCCACTGCCTCCCATCATCGGGAATTGGGCCTTGGAGGTTAAAAAGAACATCAGGGTAGTTGCAAATAGTATAATTTTTTTCATATATGTGTTAATGTTATTGGTATTAGTCAGCCAAAACTAGTTTTTGTTACATGTATTGCCAAGCATTTTTTTACTGATCCTATTTTATAGTCGGTAAATAACTGAATTTCATCGGTAAGCGACATCAATACAAAAACTTCAAAACTTCAAGTTCCTAACCAAGTTCAAAAATACTAGGCCAGCAAAAATGCTATTTATAGCTACTTAATGAGGCAAAAAAATTGATTAATGATATTTATCGTACAGAAAAAGTTTAGATAACCTATTTTTACCACTCCATATATGTTTAATCTATAAAAAGAGTTAGAGAAATGAGGCACGCCATTTTGTTGTTGATTTTAACCTCTGTGTTTTCCTGTGAAAAGAACACGCCAAATCTGACTATACCCTTAGATATTGGTAAAACCTATCCTTTTGAGAATTATTTAGGTATTAACTTATTTGAATGGAATTATGTTGATGTTGGCAACGAACAAATTATAAAGGAAGCCAAAATAGAAACCATTAAAGGATTTGGAGCTATAAGGCATTATTTAGATTGGGAAAGAATAGAAACATCCGAAGGGGAATTTACCTTTGCTCCATCTCACCAAGGAAATTGGAACTACGACGATATGTACCGAAGGACCAAGCAAGAAGGACTAACAACGCTAATTTGTCTTAAAACAATCCCAAAATGGATGATAGACACTTACCCGAAAGCAAACCGAGATCATGAAAATGCGCCAGCACCCTACGGTTCTGACAAAAGCAAACCCGCATCTTACATTGCGCAAGCTAGAGCTGGATTTCAGCTTGCGGCTAGATATGGAGCCAACTCAAACATCAATAGCAATTTAATAAAAGTAAATACTGGTCAGCGATGGCCCAATGATAAACCAAATGAGGTTAAGATAGGTTTAGATTATGTTAAATACATTGAATGTGGAAACGAGCGAGACAAATGGTGGAAGGGAGAATTTGCTGAGCAAACTGCCGAACAATATGCAGCTAATTTATCTGCCTTTTACGATGGGCACTTAGGAACACTTGGCAAAGATGTAGGAGTAAAAACTGCCGATACAAGCATGAAGGTGGTGATGGCTGGGCTCGCTGTGCCAGATCCAAACTTTGTTTTTAGAATGATTGAATGGTGTAAGAAAAATAGAGGTTATAAGTCAGACGGATCCGTAAATCTATGTTTCGATGTAATTAACTATCATATATACCCTAACGATTCTGAGCAAAATAAACACAGTAAAGGAACCGTGGGTAAAGCCCCTGAACTTACATTGATTGGTAAGTTTGCTAATGATTTTTTAGCAATGGCAAAGAAATATGTGCCCAATATGGAGGTATGGATGACAGAAACTGGCTATGACTTAAATCAAAACACAATACAGAGAGCTATTCCTATTGGAAATAAGTCAGAATACATTACCCAAGCCGACTGGAACTTACGCACAGCATTACTTTACGCTAGGTATAAGATTAGTAGAAGTATGTTCTTTATGCTGGAAAACGTGGACATGCAAAGCGCTGTACAGTTCAACTCATCTGGCTTTATTAACCCCGATGAAACCCCAAGACCAACTTGGTACTATTTTAAACAAGCCAATAACTTGTTGGGTAAATATCACTATGTGAAGACACTGAACCACGATCCCATTGTGGACTTATACCAATGGAATGATAAAGAAATTTACATGCTTACAGTGCCCGACGAAAAGGGAAGAACTGTGCAATATACACTAGATTTAAATGGGGCTAAACAGGTCAACATCCACACCCTTGCTCCCAATACACGAGAAACTTTGAAACAAGTGGTAAATACCACCAGTGGCAAATTAAAAATTGAAGTTACCGAAACCCCTATTTTTGTAGAGAAATTATAGATTTGAAAAAGGCTTACCAAAGCTAGTAAGCTTTTTACAAATTTATTTTATAAAAAGAGCAGTCTCTACCAATCGTTGCCCATAATGATCAAACTTCTTGTTGTCTGTTGGGTAATTCACAATGCCGTTAGGTTCTTGCCCTCTTACCCACATCATTGTAGAGCCACCTCCATCAATATTCATTGCAGCTTTTGGATTGAAGTAGCGCACTAAAAACGCAGTTAATTCCTTCGCACTCATTCCTTTTGCAATAGCATTTCTACCATCCACAGTTATGAGCAGCAGGCGTCCTGATTTTGTAACGGCCACCGCGGTACGAGGATGGCGAACCCCTTGGTGTTTCAAGTAATGCTCGTAATGCAATTTCTTTAAATTGATTTTTAAACCTGTAGTGTCTGCAAAAGTTAATCCCACGGGTTTAAAATTATCGATCAACATGGGTGCGCCGGTAATGATATTAGAGGCATTAACTTTGGAAAAATCCTCTGGAGAAAATTTAATATCGAAAGCTGTACCTTCGTCGTTAAACGTCATCATTCCTTGATGTTTCCACCAATAAATACTGCTTTTTGGCACCTTTACTTGCTGTATATCTTGTCCTTTTAAGCGTAAGTGCATATAATCTGCCGAGTCTTTTTTCTCGATAAAATAAGTGGCATTAACTCCTGCCAAGGCACCCTCTATTCTATTTGCAAATACAGACAAAGAATCCTTTTCCTTTTTATATGCTAACACAGCACTACCTAATTTAGCTTTTGGATCGAAACTGATGATATTTACATTTTGCTGTGCAAATTCCTTGTTGTCTTTTGAATTAAATTGATACCAAATTACATCTTTACGCAGCGTATCTATCTTCCAATCTTTCCTGTCAAGTAGCTCAGCTTGCTGTGCACCAACAATACTTTTATTTGATGTGCATGATGACGCAAAAGCTGCGACTAAAACTAAGCCTGTATATAATCTTTTCATTTGTTGTGTTTTACTAATTTAATTTTGATGTTTTTGAAGACCTACCGTTTTTACTAAAGGCCTTAAAATTCAATGATGTTGAATAAGGGATTTCTTTAGTATATAAATTACTCTTAACCGTCGGTACAGTACCGTTGGTAGTGTACCTAATTTGTAAACCTGGGAACTGAACGTTAGCATAAACCATCCCATTTTGTATTTTTAGACCTACTGGTGGTATTCTGTAATTAACTCCACCGTGGTAAAAATCTAACCTTGGCAGTTCTTTTTTACCTAAAGTCGTAGCAAATAAACTCCAAGCAGCATTATATTTTTCTTCCGTCAACTTTTCATCACGCTCCTCTGCCCAATCGGGTGAAGTAGCCCAAGCTCTTTCGGCGAAGCCCAATAATTTAGGAAACAACATGTACTCCAACTGTTTCCCAGTAGTCACTTTTTCAGACCACAGCAAACTTTGAATACCTAAAATGTTCTTCTTCCCAAAATCCGTCAGGCGCTCTTTATGTGCAAAATCCTGCTTGTTAACCGGTTGGCCGAGGTGGTTTTCTTTAGCCATTTTGTAATTATCAAAAGGAACAAAATAAAATGGCTTATCTACATCTACAAAGCCGCCCCAATACAATCCACTTTCATCGTAATCTGTAGAGTACGCTAAATCAAAATAAAAATTACTTACCGATCCGAGCACCGTTTTGTAACCAGCATTTGCTAAGCGATAGGCTAAATCTTCACTTCCACGACCCCAAGCAGTATTCCAAACGTAAACGTTAAAGTTCTCCTTAACAAAATCAGCATTTACAATGTGTGTATTTTTCCCATCTAGTTTTGTTTTACGCAGAGCGATTTCTTCCCATCCGGCTAGTTTAATTTGCTTGCTTTTAAGCATATTACTCATTTGTCCGAAATAGTAATACCACAAATCATCAACGTTTTCAATAGTTTTTGATTTGATCAACTGATTTACGGCTTCCGATTTTGCCCAAGTTCCGTTAGGTACTTCATCACCACCTAAATGCAAAACCTTCAATTTTAAACCTGCCTCAGCATACATTGCGCTCATTTCATCTACTACTTTTTCTATAAACCTATAAGTAGATGGCAAGGCCACGTTCATAATATTATCCGTAAAACCTTGTACCGATTTGTGTTTAGATTTGTCTTTCAAGTCGACCAACAAAAATTCTTCCGCACCTTTTTTATCACCTTTAGCCATATACTTTTGGTAGCGATAATTCATCGATTTAATGGCTGCTCTAGCATGCCCAGGCGTTTCTATCTCTGGAATTACGTGTATATGTCTTTCGGCAGCATATTTCAAAATCTCAATAAAATCAGCTTTGCTGTAATAACCCGTGCCCGCTTTATTAGTATTAAATGCACCTGAACCGTAGCTAGGTTGCAAATTGGCCTCAGTAAAAGTATGCGCTCTAGTAGCACCAACTTCTGTAAGCTCTGGCAAGGATGGGATTTCTAAACGCCAGCCCTCATCGTCGTTAATGTGAAAATGCAAGGTGTTTAGTTTGTACATCGACATTAAATCGATTACCTTTTTAACTTGCGCTTTTGGCTGAAAATTTCTCGATACGTCCATCATAAAAGCACGATACCCAAAGCGAGGTTGATCTTTAATCTTTACACCTCGTAGCACAAAAGGCTTGCTTTTACCCGCCCATACGTGACCAGGAAAAAGACTAACCACAGATTTTACCGCATAAAAAGCGCCTGCTGCAGCGGTAGCTTTAATCACAATTCCTTTGTTTGTTACTTCTAATTCGTAAGCTTCATCACTTAATCCGGCAATATGTTCAATTCTAATTGCAGCTATTTTATTACCAGTTGAGATTTTAATTTCTCGCCCAAAAACAGTTTTTAAATCTTGTGCTAAAAAATTGGCTTCCCTTAAAAAAACCTGATCTGTATGTATACTAACATTAGCATTTAGGGTAAAGCTTTGGTTGTTACTTACCATAGTTGCTGGACTTGGTAAAATACGCACAGCAGTGTCAGGCAAATCAACGGTATGCTCGTACTTAGCGTACAGGTGTTGCGCACTTAACTTATTAATTCCAGAGTTAAGCACAGGTTTTGCTACAAAGTTATTGATAGGTAGCGCCTGATTATCGATCACGGCATACATTCCGGAAATAGCATCACTAATATTTTGTGTTTTGCCTTTAGCTACAAATTTTATCACCAACTCCTGTCCAGGAGCTAATGGTTTAAAGTTTTTAGAGGGTTGCATACTCCGAAAATCGCCTTGCAACACCTGAAAATTAACATCGCCATCTATTACCCTGATGAATTCGCGAGGATAACTAAAATACATTGTCCAGTTTTGAGCTGGAAAAATTTGATGTTTGGAAGTATTTTTAATGCTTAGCTGCGCTAAAAATTGGTTGTTCTTATTCTCGAAATTATTTTGAATAAGCTCCCATGTAACTTGAAGATAATCTAATGTGTTTTGTTTCTTTTGCTGCGCATTTGCTACACCTAGCCAAAGCAAACAAGTAATGGTAATGATGATGTGCTTAAATTCTTTCATTATTTTATTGGGTATTAGTCTAAACGATATCCATTAGCTTATTAGCTTTTCTACTTTTTTCGGCAGTAAAACCCATCAAGTGGCTTTCTACAGAAACTGAGATATCTGATGACAACAGTGATTTATCTTGTTTTGCTACCGCATGAACGAAATCACGAACCATTAGCATATCACCACCACCATGGCCAGCATCTTTATAACCTTCCACATCATCTGCTTTCGGTTTAAAGGTTGTTTTCTTGCCGGTCCTAAAATCGGTGTAAACAAGCTCTTTCATGTCACCTACTAAATCGCCCATGGCGCCCATAATACGTGTACGACGGCCACCGTAAGATGTGAAAGCTTCCATAGATAGGCTAGCCGTTACACCATCAGCAAATTTGATACTGGTAACGTAATGATCAGGTTGGTCGTTATCCATTTTGTACACACAACGGCCATAGTTGGTAGTTTTTAATTTCTCAAGAATGATTTTACCCTGTTCCTCCTTAGATATTCCAGTTGATAGCGCAGGAACATCAAGGTGGTTAATCCTTCTACGTTGATCGAAATAATGTCTTTTGGCAGAATACGGACAATCCTTCTCCACTGCACAACCATCCAAACATCTGTCTGTGCTACCTTTTGGAGCATTTTCCTTTCTAAACCATTTCAAATCGCCCATGGCAAAAATTTGCTTGCTTGGTTTATCAATAACCCAACGTATAATATCTAAATCGTGGCAAGATTTAGCCAAGATAATGGGGGTAGTTTTTTTAGCGTTATGCCAATTTCCACGAACATAAGCATGTGCCATATGTAAGTGCTCGATAGGCTCTAAATGCTGAACACTCACCACCTCGCCTATGGCACCTTTCGACACTAGCTCTTTCATCTTTACAAAATATGGAGCGTAGCGAAGAACATGGCACACCGCTACAATTCGTCCGGTTTGTTGCGCTTTCTTTAGTATAGCTCTACATTCTTTCTCAGTAGGCGCAATCGGTTTTTCTAACAGGATGTCGTAACCCATTTCAAGCGCCTTCATGCAGGGTTCGTAGTGCAAATTATCGGGCGTAGAAATGATTATTGCATCGGCAAATTTTGGACGCTTGAAAACATCTTCCCAACTGTTGAACCTATTTTCTAATAGGATACTATGATCAGTAGCATACTTATTATTGCGATAAGGATTAGGATCAGCAACGCCCACAATTTTCAAATCGTTAGGAAAATTAAGGGCAAACTTTCCGTATACTGTTCCACGACTGCCCGCACCCAAGGTGATTGCCGTTACCGTTTTACCCAGTGGGGTGTAGTCCATATCTGGAGCACCATCATATATAAAAGTGTCATCATCAATTTGTGCCAATACATTAGTAGAAACTACTGACGCTCCTATTGTGACACTTAGCGTTTTTAATAAACGTCTTCTATTCATTTATACAAGTTTTAAATAAGAAGAACTACCCTTTAAGGAAAGGATAGTTCTAAACATAAATGTTTGTTTGTTAATTTTTTGCAATTAGCTTAATGGTTTTATGCTCTTTAACGCCTTCAACTTTTACTAAATACAAACCTGTACTTAAAGTTACCGGAATTGAAATTTGTGCATCATTTGCATTAACACTTACCTGCTGTGTAGCCAACACTTGGCCATTTACATTATAAATGCTCACCTTAGTTTTACCTGCTGAAAAGCCTTTAGCGAAAACGACTAAATAATTATTGTTATAGTTTGCCGCTAATTGAACAGTATTAGCTAGGTTAAACTGTACAGATTTAATGTTAGATAAAGAAGATTTACCATCAAAATCAACTTGTTTTAGTTGATAATAGTTTACACCAATAACAGGTGTTTTATCTGTGTAGCTGTAACTATTTTTCTTCTCAGCAGTACCTGCACCTTTAACAATAGTTAACGTTGTCCATGTTTTTCCATCTATTGATCTTTGAACTTCGAAACGATCGTTGTTAAGTTCGGATGCGGTTGTCCAAGTTAAATTTACTGCATTGTTAGATTTTTTAGCCTCGAAGTTTGTTAATTTGATTGGAAGTGTACCTGACGTTCCATAAACTACCAAAACATCTTCTGACGGTAACTCTGATAAACCGAAGGCAAAACTACCCGAAGCCGTTGTAGAACCCCAAATGTATAAACGGAATTGAACGGATGTTTGGATATTTTGTAAATGGGCAATCTCGGATAAATCAATGGTTGGCTGATATACACCAGTAGACACTGAACCAGAAAGTTCAACAGGATTAGTATTGATGTTGATGAAATTTGTGCCATCTAAACTATATGCCCAAACATATCTATTAGCGCCTGCTCCTGATCTTCTTAATTTAGCATCAATACCTGATAATGATACTTTTTGGTTTGCTTTTACATCAATATTAAATTCTAAATAACTTGCTTTATCTTCCGCAGTATCAAAATCTGTTATATCGCTATTGGTTAAGTTTTTATTTATTCTAGAACTAAATCCTGAGGAAAGAGAAGAAGCCTCTAAGCCAGCACCACGTGTAATGGTTGCAGGCAGCACACTTGCAGATACATTATTTGCCGTAAAGCTTGCCGTTTCTCCGGATAAACCGCCTGCACTCCAAGCTTGTACAACAGCATCATCTGTAATAGTTTCCAAATCCCCCTGAATTTCGAACACCTCCGATCTTATTGAATTTGCACCAATTGCAAAAGTTCCTGCATCTGAGCTTTCTCCCCACATATATATACGGATAGATAAATTATCATTTTTGGTTAAATTTTGAAGTGCGTCGACGGAAGAAATATTTACCGCCTCTAATTCAAAGCCATTATCCCCTGTACCTGAGGCAGGAACTGCAATAGGTGAGCCAACCAAAACCGGAGGTTGACCATTTTTAACATAAGCATATTGCATAGTTTTACTACCTCCTGAAGTTCTACGAATAACTACAGAAATAGATTTTAGAGATACTTTTTTACCTGGTCTAGGGTTGATAGAAATATCGAAGTAGTCATTTCTTGCAATAGCTTCGCCAACAGATGATGTTCTCGGTGATGTTGCATTTTTAGTGGAAGAGAATCCGTCGCCTAAGCCCGAAACAAACAAACCAGACCCCCTAGAAATTGTTGAAGGATATACCCCGGCAGCATATGATGAATTTGAAGTTGCAGGTCCAGGACTTCCATTGCCAGTCATATTAAAAGCAAGCAATTTTACCATTGGTACAACTACTTTTAAACCTTCAAAATATTGAGTGTATTGATAGAATAATTGTGAATTTATTAAAGTAACTAATACTTCATTATTCGCTTTTAATGCAGGATCAGTATAATTATGACTACCGGTAATAATAACTTTACTATTATTGACACCGTTAAATGCGCCTTCTATCAACATCATTTTTGCATGGATGTTAAATTTAGCATCACTACCTTCATATAAGTTAAAAATTCTTACAACTGCGCCTAAAGCCTTCAACTGATTTAACTTATTTTTAATTTGTGTACCTACTGCATCCTTAGCATAAACTTCAATGGTTGCTCCCTGATTTTTCAATTCTATCAATTTATCAACAATAGCAGATCTGCTATCTGTCCAATCAGACATGGCAATTCTAATCTTTGCACTAGCTACATTAGTTATTAAGTTTAAAGATTGAATAATATTATCCTCATGAGTATTAACTCCGCCACCAATTTTTGGAAAAAAATCTAATCTAATTCCACTAGCTGCATCAGTTGTAGTATTGTAGACAAAGTTAGCTGCCATACCTGAGGAAGCGTTAGCTTTAATAGTATTCCAATTATCGAGGAATGTATTATAAACTACTACATTATTAAATATTAAAGCATCTTGTACTTTTCTAGTATCAGCAGTTGTAAAGTTGTGAGAAGCTTGAAAAGTTATGTTATTTAACATTCTATCTTCTACAAGGGTACTGGAAAAAAGAGCAAATTTGTGGTGATTTATTGCATTAGAGCTAACATCATTAACAGACGTTATAATTTCTGCATGAGGCAAATTTGTTTGTAACCATGGCAAACTCTCTACATTTGTCACTTGGCTATCAGAACGACTCATGTCTACTATAATATGAACATTTACACTACGATCATAAGCTGACTTTAATGCATCCATTACCCCCTGGTGATTAATCATGTAAATAGACATATGAATATTATCTCCACTAGGGGTACCTTCAATTAATGAGATCAATTTATCAAGAATTATGGTTGACGATTCACCTTTTGAAACCTTTTCAATATCTGTGAAGAAAACGTTAGAATAATCAGTCGCAGGCGAAACTGTTCCAAATAAAGATAACGCATAGTCTGTTGATGTGGTTGAGCGACCAATCCCAAATGTGCCAGTACCTATCTTATTTGTAAAACCCCAAACGTACAGTCTAAAAATCACTTGCTGGTCAGCTTTTAAATTGGCTAAACTACCTACAGACGACAAATCTATAGGTGTTTGTAAGGCACCTTCTCCAGCTGTTGCTGCAGAAATAGATACAGCTGGTGCAGCGTCCTCAAAAGTTTGGCCTCCATCTAAACTAAACTTCCATTGATAGTTGAATGGTTGAGAAGCTGGATTACTCCAAGCTCCAGCCAAACGTACTTTGTAATTTAAAGCCGTTAAAGTATTTTGTGTATTCAATTTTGGTTTGAACACAAATTGAAAATAAGAATTTCCACTAAGAGCAGCATTATAGTCTGCCGATAAAATATCTGGCACGGACGAGAAGCCCCTTTGAAGGGTATATGCTTTTAAACCAGTTCCTCTAGTTAACACAGATGGATTAATGAGATTATGAGCTACGGAAGAGTTATAAGTTAGCTCATCACCCGCAGAGATCCCTCCATTTTTACTGTCAAAAAACTGCCAGCCCAATAGTAATTGTTCTTGCGCAGCGGTAGTTAAGGAGAAAAGAATTAATAATATGCATAAAAATGCATATCTAATATTTTGTAGTATTTTCTTCATATATAAGAGTTTAGATTGGGTTTTAGATTAATTTGTTGAATACAGGCGTACTCACACCAATAGGCGCACTAATGATGAATTGTATTTCGTCTTGTTTAGATATATAGCGCTATTGTTGATAACAACAATAGCGCTATACATATTATTTTCTGACTTTTACTATCTTCCTGATGACATAGTTAGACTGATCTCCAACGAATATATTCCCTAGATCATCGCAGGCAACATCTGCCGGATTACTAAATCTTGAAACACCAGCAACCCCATCCACATGGCCTGGGTCTGCGAAAGCATCTGGACCCGCGATGGTCGATACTTTTCCCTTTTTAATCATCCTTACGGCGTGAGATTTTCCTGCAGTTCCTTCTAATTCAGAAACATAAATTACCCCGTCGTTGTCTACATCAATACCCCAGATATTGTTAAACCTAGCGCTCAATGCGTCACCGTCTACGTGTCCACCCGAAGCCGCTGCACTACCGCCTGAGCCAGCAATAGTTACTGTTTCACCTGTTTTAACGTTAATTTTTCTTACACGTTGTCCATAACGATCGGCAGCGTATAAAAATCCATCTTTACCCATGGCAACAGCCGTAGGCCTATTCAGTGTTACATTAGGCCATTTACCATCGGCAATACCAGGAGTAGCTGCTATACCTGCAAGTGTTGAAACACGCCCATCTTGCGTAATTTTCCTTACCACGTGATTTGCCGCATCGGCTACATAGACATTCAAATCATCATCAACAGCTATGCCCGTCGGCACATTAAACAATGCCGCAGAGCCAATACCATCTGTATAGCCAGATGTGCCAGTTGCGCTACCTGCCAAAGTTGTTACAGTCCCTGCACCTAAGTCAATCTTCCTAACCTGATTATTTCCGTTATCCGCTACATAAATATTACCGAATTTATCAACAGCAGTTTTGTACGGATTTGCAAAAGTTGCTACTAACAGGTCGCCATTCACACGACCAGAGGTACCCGTACCAGCAATTTTCGTAACAATACCTTCCTTCGAAATTCTTTTAATAGCATGTGCACTACGGTCGGCAACAATTAGATCTCCTGTTGTAGGATCAAAACTAACGCCATTAGGCAACATGAATTTGGCTACCGACAAATCTCCAAGTACGTCACCTTGAGATTTTGGGATGCCTGCGTACGTTGAGGTAATATACTCGTACTGAATCTCGTTACCATCTGGATCAAGCTCCGTTGAAGGAGTACCGTAGGTAAATGATGGCCCGTTGCTGGTGCGGCTATTTACAGTAATGGTTACTATTCCTGTACTGCCACCCACCGGAACTTTAACAGTTAACAAAGTATCTGAGGCCGACAAGACCTCTGCCTTTACACCAGAGAATTTAACGACAATATCCGAAACATTTTTTGAAAATCGATTTCCGGCTAAGGTTACTACATCGTTATCTAAGCCAATATTTGGCGTGATTTTTTGAATAGCAGGCCCCTGTGGTTTAGGAATGTACTCGTCGTTGCTGCTTTTGCAGGCACCTAAAAAGCCTGCAAAAACTGCCATAATTAACAATATCTTTTTCATTACAATTTGATTTTTTAGGTTAATTCACATTTTGATACACAGTAAAATCGTCGATATTAAGCATACCATTCTGCCCCGTAGGGAAATCATTATAGCCTAACTTCTTGATTCTAAATCGAACACTTCCTTGTAGGTTCATGTTAAATGTTACGATGGAAGGATTTTTTGTATTGGTTTCTTCAACCGTATTACCGATTTTACTCCAGGTAGCTCCTTGATCTTGAGAATATTCCAACTCCCAAGCTGAAGCTACTTTTGGATCTAAGGTATATTGACCATAAATTGCTTGCATTACCTCTACTTTAGAGGCACCGTTTGGCAGATCAAATTCCATTTGTAGATAAGCGGACTCATTTATTTTATCTTTTATACGGATACTTTGCGTGCCATTTAAAGGATTAAACCTATCGAAACCAGCTTGGTTACCAATAATAGCTTGGTATAGTTTCCAATTACCAGAAGTAAAAGTTACGATGTCGTTAATGCCCGGCATCAGAAAGTCTGATTTAGAACTTGCTGGCAAGCCTTCAAATGTTTCTGGAAAATTTAAATATGGGGCTCCGGTTTCGTTCATTACGTCCTCTTCATTTCTCAGTTTCAACAAAGTTTGGGCTCTATTATAAAAATCTGAGTTAGCATCGTAATAGGCGGGCACACCAATAAAATCTGCATTTAATGGAAGTGCCTTCTGTGCGAAGTTTGCGGTTTGCCTTGTGCTTAATACAATATTTGTAGCACCTTCTGTAAAAAATTTCACATCGCCAGCATAGGTTTGTCCACTAGTTACATTATCAAATGACATTGAATTTAAGCGAACCAAGGTGCTTTCGTAATTATAAAAACCAGAATGTAAGGTCGTTAAATTAACTTGTTGCACCGTAGCATCCACATTCGAAGCAATTTTAAAAACTTTTGCGGTATTTAAACCGTCGCCAATAATTTTCAATGCACCATTTTTTCTAGTGAGGATGGTGTTATCAACATCGATTTTAACAGAATCACCTTGATTTACTAGTGTGTTTGCATCCGTAAATCTTACAATTAAGCCTGCAGTTGTTCCTGATACTGTATTTTGAATAACGATTTCATTTGGATCAAAGTTTCCGCTGTTTTTATCAGATATCACCACACCAGTAATTTGATATGCCCCAAATAACTTATCCTTGGCAAGTTGTACGTCATCACCTTTGTGTAAAGCTTTAATTTTGGCAATGCTCATCGTAGGGCTTAATGTTCCGCGGGCATCGTTCTCATTTTTTGCGCATGATGCTAGTAAAAATAAGCCAGCACATACTGATATTCCTTTTATAAAATTTCTCATTGTATATTTTACTTATTCCACCAAACTTTAGTTTTCATATCATCAGCACCCATACGAGCCACTGCATCGTTATAATTTTGCCTATTGAGCGTTTGTACCAAAACCGGATATTTTAATCTGGTAGGCATAATCTTATCATTTTGCAATCCATTTCCTTGTGGAAGTGTTGGGTAATTTGTACGGCGATGCTCTATCCAAGTTTGAAAGTCGGTGAAGAACAAAGCGTAGTATTTCTGAAGGATTATTTTTTCCAACAATCTGTTAGGAGGCAAGTTATCGTCCCAGGCGGCCGAAGTATTTGTGAAATATGCAGCAGGTACAGTACCACCCCATAAGGTAATGGCGGCCGTTGCACCATCTTTATAAAAAGTTTCGGCATCTCCAGGGATATAGCCTTTCAAAGCTGCCTCTGCCAAAATAAATTTCACTTCAGCGTAGTTGATGATATTTCCCAATAAAGGCTCCTTCTGCAAAGTTGCTAAATATTGTGATTGAGGCGCTGATGTTTGACCTACAGGAAAACCACTCGGAATTCCTTCCCAAGCACCTTCTTTCTTGCTGGCCCACTTCTCTCTGCGAGGATCACCCCAGTTGTTTAAATTATTAATGAAAAAATCAGTATAACCGCTGTTTGTGATGAAATCTACAGGTCTGTATTCTGCAAATTCTGATAAGTACGGTGCTGTACTTGTGAATCTTAAAATCGCCGAATCGTTATTATTTGCAAAAATAGGATAGTTTGATTTTCTAGTTTCGGCAATTTCTAAAATTTTATCGACAGCATTTAGCTCGCCAGTACCCGAAGCACGTAATAATAATCTTAAGTACAAGGAATTACTGAACTTTCTCCATTTTGCTAAATCGCCACCGTATAATGGATCTAGCGCCTCATCAACTTTATCATTTGCAGGCACCACAGCTTTAAATAATTCGTTCGCTTCTTCTAACTTTTTAAATAAATCTTCGTAGATATCTTTTTGCGAATCAAATCTTGGCTGTAATATTAGTTCTCTTCCCTTGGTGGCATCAAAATAAGGTACATCGCCATATACATCAGTAATTAAAGAGGTTACCCAAACATCTAAAACTCTACCAATGGCCATAAATGCATTACTGTTTATGGCGTCGCCACCAGCATATATGTCTCTAATGTTAGTTAATTGCAGATACCAGTTGTTCCACATATAATCAGATTCTGATGGACGAATGATGTATCTGTGAATTTCGTCAGAATCGCCGGTGGTAACGTGCACTTGCATTAGCTCATGCGTTAATCTTAAACATCTGTTAAGATTTCTTTTAATTACATCATGAAGTGATGGCCCAAGTAGAGTTTCTGGAGTAGTGTATTTTGCTCCATCTTTACTTGTATTTATTTTACTGAAATCTTTAGTACACGAGACTAAACTTCCAGTGATTAGTAATGCTGTTATAATTCTTTTCATCGTAAATTCTCCTTAAAAACTAACTGATAAGTTTACACCGAAATTTCTTGTAGACGGAAATTGAGCCACTTCAAAACCTCTTTGAATATCGCTACCTCCCAGTGTACCGAACTCAGGATCATAGGCTGGCCAATCGCTCCATACCAATAAGTCACGACCGTAAACACCCAAACTTGCTTTTTGAAGTTTTAATTTCTTAACAAGCTTAGCTGGCAGTGTATAATCTAATCTAGCTTCTCTTAGTTTGATAAAGTCTGTGCTAAAAGTATTCGCCTCAACGTTATCACTTTTAAAATGCTCGTTATAATAAGTACCAATTACTTGGGCTACAACATCATTTGGGCGGTAAGTTCCATCAGGATTTTGCTGAACACCCTCACCAATAATACCATTATACCTACCTGGTAAACTATTGGTTAATTTACCCGCTACAGATGCTGCTGCGTGCGTATGCGAATAAGCTACCGCTCCGTATTGACCGTCGACAAGGAATTTAAATCTCCATTGCTTGTACCTAAATGAATTGGAAATACCCCAATTAAAATCAGGCGTGGCTTTGCCGAGGTAAAGCACTTCGTCTGTTAATGTTGGATAGCCCTGGGTGTTATAAATAATTTTGCCCTCGTTGTTGCGGGCATAGCCTAAGCCATACAAATCGCCCATACGCCCACCTACTCTAGCTTCCATGGTACCTCTTGGTCCGCTTTGCATTAAGTAAGTGCTTACACTGTCTGCTAAGGAGATAATTTTATTTCTATTGGATGCGATGTTTCCTGAAATTTCCCAAGTAATGCCTTTAGGATTTTTTAGGGGAGTTCCATTAACCGCCAATTCTACCCCTGTATTTTGAACCAAGCCTGAATTCATCATTTTAAAAGCATAACCTGTTGCTCTATCTACAGGCACTTTCAAAATCTGATCTTTAACATTACTTCTGTATACCGTTAAATCAATTCCTAAGCGGCTTTTCAATAATCTGATATCTGTTCCTAATTCAATAGTTGTTGATAATTCATTCTTCAAATCAGGATTGTTGATATAGTTTGGATTGGCCATTCCCGAAGAGTAATTCTCTTTGGAGATGTAATCATAACCAGTTAAATATGGAGTAACACCGCCACCACCAACTTGCGACCACGAAGCTCTTAATTTCCAAAACGATATTGCTTTTGGCAACGAGAACGCTTCACTTAAAACGCCACTAAAATTGACTGATGGGTAGAAGAATGAAATATTATCTCTAGAAGTTTCTGTAGCTAATACCGACGCCCAGTCGTTACGTCCAGTAAGATCTAAAAACAAATAATCTTTGTATGAAAACTGTGCTATGCCATACAAACTATTCACCGCATATTCGGCAGTTCTTGAGGTAGCCGTAACTTTATCTAAACGGTTTGCAAAGGTGTAAACACCTGGATATCTTAAACGATCGGCAGCCAACGAAACCATTTTGTAGGCGTTAAACATGGTCGACCCACCCACTGAAAAACTAGATTTAAATGCAGTGTTGATATCTTTTTTATAGTTCAGTAAGAAATCCGAGTTGGTTTCTTTCATGTCAATATCTTGGGTACGAAACATGCCGTCCGGAAATCTGGCAGCATCCTTAGGTTTTTGTTGAGACCTCGCTTCTGCAGACCAATCGATCGAACTTCTTACCATTAAGTTCAAGTTTTTAGAAAACTCGTAGGTGGCGCTTATGGTTCCAATTAGTTGATTTCTGTTAGATTTATTCAACATTTCGTACACCGCTAGATAGATATTGTCTAGGCCATTAGCGAACGGTCTAACTTGTTTTAAACCCTCACTTCCAGGTATCCAGTACTGCTTATACCAGTTAATATCGGCGTTTGGTGTCAAACCAATCATACTGTACATCACCGTTTGGTTGTTGTAACCTGTACTTGGTAAGTTGTCTGATGATTTATTGTTGTAGCTAATCTTAGTAGATATATCTAACTTATCATTCACTTTTTGAGCTACGTTTAACGCTATGGTATTTCTACCATATCCGGTGTTCGGAACTATCCAATCATTATATAAATTGGTGTAGCTTAAACGAGCTGTAGTTTTTGCATTTCCTCCACTTACCGACAAACTGTTGGTGTAGGTTTGAGAAGTTTCGAAATAGTCTTTTCTATTATTTTTGTAAGGAACCCAAGGTGTGCGTTCAACGCCGCGGGTTAATAAATTCGGGTCCCATTGGTAGTACTCCTGTCCATCGAATTTCGGTCCCCAAGCACCACCTGTATTTTTGGTATTTGCTCCGTCTTCCGTAGCTCCCCATGAGTAATACGCATCGCTACCAATAGCACCTTGACCATACTCGTATTGAAAATCTGGCCATCTGTTGATGGTGCCAAATGTCGAGTTTGAGTTGAATGAAATTCCAAGGCCCCTTTGCGTAGCTTTGCCAGATTTCGTGGTGATGATAATTGCACCGTTTGAACCTCTCGATCCATACAATGCAGCTGCACCAGGTCCTTTTAACACCGACACACTTTCTATATCTTCAGGGTTAAGGTCGCTTATTCCGTTTCCATGGTCAACCGGATTTTCTGTACCTAAATAAGATCCATTAGGTTCCGATATTTTGGAGCTTACAACCACTCCATCTACTACGATTAATGCCGCGTTATCTCCACTTAATGAACTTTCGCCCCGTAAAATAATCTTGTTCGAACCTGCTGGTCCACCACCCGATTTAACCAGGTTTAAACCCGCTACTTTTCCACTTAAAGCATCTGTCCAGTTGTTAGACATTGCGTCAGTAAGTTCTTCACCCTTAACGGTACTTACCGAATAACCTAGCGATTTTTCTTCACGCTTCATTCCTAAAGCTGTCACTACAACCTCACTTAATGCCTGCACATCTTCCTTCAAGATGACCTTGATATTCGTTTGACTACCGACCTTCACTTCTGACGGCTCAAAGCCCAAAAATTTGAAAACTAAGATTGCATTACCATCTGGCACTTGTATGCTAAACGTTCCGTCATTTTTAGTTAACTCGGCTATTTGCGTACCTTTAATTTGCACCGACACACCAGGAATTGGTAAGTTCGATTTATCAACAACCGTCCCAGTTACCTTAATTTTCTTTTGAGCAACTTTTCTTTTCTCTACAATAACAACGGTATTTCCGTTGATATTATAACTTAAGTTTTGGTTATCAAAACACTGATCCAAAACATCTTTAAGGCTTGCCTTGTTTACGCTTACAGATACCGCCTTAGCGCTATTCACCATATCCGTGTTATAGATAAAATTATAACCGGTTTGCTTTTCTAACTCGGTTAAAATGGTTTCTAGCTTGGCGTTTGATCTTGTAAGTGTTATTTGCTGCGCCGAAGTAACTGCGCTGGCAAATTGCAAACCTATTGTTAGCAATAAAACACAGGTTAATTTCATTACAAGTATTATTTTTCTAAAAACATGATTTTCCTCACGTTTCGATAAAGGAGAATTTTTATACATTTGATTAATCTGGTTAATAATCTGTCCGTTCAATTTCAGTTTAGCAATCAGTTAGCATTTTAAATGCGAGATCAGGGGAGCTGCGAACTCTCCTGATTTTTTGTATTGCTTTGGTAAGTACATTTTATTGCATTACTGTTACCCTCCTCCCCTCAACATTAAAATGTACACTTCCTGTTAGTTCCAAACTGGTTAGCAACTCCGTAAATGGACTGCTTTTTAAATATTTACCCCCAAATTTTGCTTTCGCTATGTCGCCTTTATAAACTACATCAATGTTATACCATCGACTAACTTTCTTCATGATATCTTCGATGCTTTCATTCCTAAACACGAAATACCCATTCTTCCAGGCTAAAACATCAGCTACTTCAAATGGCATTGTTTTTAAAGATGATGTTTGTGAGTTTAAAAATGCTTGCTGGCCCGGCACCAATCTTATTGATTTCCCTGAAGCCCTAACATCTACCAATCCCTCGATCAAGCTCGTGGTTACTTTATGGTCGTTAGTGTAAGCAGATACATTGAATTGGGTACCCACCACATCTACATTCATTTTATTAGCTACTACAGTAAACGGCTTGGTTTTATCTGGCGCCACCTCGAAATATCCTTCACCAGTTAATTCGACAGTTCTGTGCGAACCCGTAAAAACTACTGGAAATTTTAAGGATGAGGTTGCGTTTAGCCAAACCTTAGTACCATCAGATAAGACTAAGCGATAATTTTCGCCAACTGGAGTATGAATTGTATTAAACAATTGTTCCTTATTGGATGCATTAATCTCGTTAGGTGCCTGATAGACTAATTGTCCTTCTTTTTTAGTGATCTCCGCATATTTTTCGTCAGTTAACTCGCCTATGTCCATGTTGTCTAAGGCAACCTTACTACCATCCGACAGTGTAAGCATTACCTTATTATTAGGTAAAGCATCTGCTACTTTCTTATTAGCGATAACGCTTGGCTCGGTACTTAACAAGAATGTTTTATCACTATTATTATAAAGCACCGCTACAATACCTGCTATCATAAAAATGGCTGCTGCGTACCACAACTTCCTATTATTCCGTAAACGAGGTGTTGGCTTGCTCGAAAGTTCGCGAGCTGCAACGATATGTTGGTACAAGTAGGCACTCGGAAAAGATGTTTCCTTATTGGTTTCAGCCCATACATCCTTTAATTGTGTTTCAATTGTTTCAGTAACTTCGACCTGATTTAATAACTGATTTAATTCGACCAACTCTTCGTCAACAATTTCATTGTTGATCAGCTTCGTAATTAATATTTGAAGTTGCGTTGGACTACCCTCCATAAAGATCGTATAATTGGTTATATGTAGAATACGTACTTGCCGTCAACGAGGACTAGCAGCACTCAAACAAAAACAACAATACACTGGTTTACAGTAAAATAATTTTTAAGAAAGGTTAGAAAAGATGCACAGCAAGTAGATAACTTCTTTACTTAGAAGCTTCGTCCTCATTTTTTTAAGCGCAATTACGAGATGATTTTTCACGGTATTCTCCGACAAATCCAAACGCTCTCCGATCTCGCCCAAGGATAGGCCCTCGTACCTACTTAACCGAAATACCACCTGCTGCTGTTTCGGTAATTGTTGAACAGCATTTTCGGTGAAATTCATCAGGTCTGTGTAAATAATCTTGTTCTCTGTTTCGTTGGTTATTTCAGAGATGCGATGCATAAGTTGAGCTCTCAGTTTATGAGTACTCGTCTGTTTGCGTAAACTATCTAACACCAAACGCTTTGTAATGGTAAAAAGATAAGGTTCCATCGGTTTTGTTTCGTCAAATCGATCGCGATTTTCCCACAGCAAAATAAAAGCATCCTGTACAATCTCTTCGCTGTGCGTACGATTTTTCAAGAAACTAAAGGCAAATCTGTAAACATTTGCCGAATAGCTATCGTAAATCTTCTGAAAAGAAAGCTCATCACCGTTCTTAAAACGAGTAATAATATCCGCTGTTATAGATTTTGCAACATCCATCTCCTTCAAAAGGGTTCCGTTTTCTTTTGGTTTATTATTTTATGAAGCGTTTCAATTATTTACAATGATAAATAAAAATATGTAATTATCGTATCGCTTACCAACATCTTACAAATAAGCAGTTTGGCACTTCCCTCCTTATTACACAAAGATGCGTTCTCAAAGAAAATTTAAGATTAACAATAAGTAAATAAAAGTAAAATATAACGAAACAAAAAAGGACTTGAATAAATCAAGCCCTTTAGCAATTTAATATTTCACGAAAATTAGATTACAATATTCACAATTTTACCTTTTACAAAAATTACTTTTTTAGGTGTTGCTCCATTTAAAAATCCTTGAACTTGTTCGTTGGACAAAACCGTAGCTTCAGCATCCTTTACATCTAAGGTTAAGCTTAAATTCAAATTCATTTTCATTTTACCGTTGATAGAGATCGGATAAGCAAATTCATCTTCTATTAAATAATTAGGATTAAAAATCGGGAATTCAGCTTCGTTCAGATCTTTACCCCCTAACAACGACCAAACTTCTTCGCAGATGTGTGGCGCATAAGGTGCTAATACCACAACTAAATCTTTTAAGATGGCTCTTTTGTTACATTTTAAATCTGTCAGTTCATTTACAGCAATCATAAAGCTTGATACCGATGTATTAAACGAGAAACGCTCAATATCTTCTTGTACTTTTTTAATGATTTTATGTAAGGCTTTTAACTCTGCTTTAGTTGGCTCGGCATCGCTCACTGTAAAATCCCAAGCTTCGTTGTGGAATAATCTCCAAAATTTACGCAAGAATTTAAATACGCCTTCAATACCATTAGTATTCCAAGGTTTACTTTGCTCTAATGGACCCAAAAACATCTCGTACATACGCAAAGTATCTGCGCCGTATTGTGCAATTAAAACATCGGGGTTTACTACATTGAATTTGGATTTCGACATCTTCTCCACCTCAACACCGCAAATGTATTTGCCGTTTTCTAAGATAAACTCAGCATTAGCAAACTCTTCTCTCCAAGCTTTAAATTTCTCGATATTCAAAACTTCATTATCTACTATGTTTACATCCACGTGCAATGCTATAGTTTGATAATTGTTTTTTAAGCCTGCAGAAACAAGTGTATTTGTTCCGCGTCCTTCGGCATCAACCACACGATATACAAAGTTACTTCTACCTTGTATCATCCCTTGGTTAATTAACTTTTTGAAAGGCTCTTCTTCGTTCACAAAACCTAAATCTTTCAAAAACTTGTTCCAAAAACGGCTATACAACAAGTGACCCGTTGCATGCTCGGAACCGCCAATATATAAATCAACATCTTGCCAATAAGCAATAGCTTCTTTGGATGCAAGCTCGTTATTATTTTGCGCATCCATATAGCGATACCAGTACCAGCTGCTACCTGCCCAGCCTGGCATAGTTGATAGTTCGTACTCGTATTGGTCTTCGTATTTCCAACCTTCGGCTCTTGCCAATGGTGGTTCGCCTGTTTCAGTAGGTAAATATTTATCAATTTCTGGCAATACCAAAGGCAACTCTTCTTCCTTAATTAAATAAGGCAAACCATTATTAAAGTAAACCGGAATTGGCTCTCCCCAATAACGTTGGCGACCAAAAATAGCATCGCGTTGGCGGTAATTTACCTTTGCTTTACCAACACCTTGCTCGGCTAACCAATTGTTTAAATAACCAACAGCTTCTTTGTACTCCATTCCGTTAATGAAACCAGAATTGATATATTTCCCTTCTTTGGTCGCATCAGCTTGTGTGTCGATGTCTTTTTGAGCATCCAAAATTTGCACAATTGGCAAATTAAATTTACTTGCAAACAACCAATCGCGTTGGTCGCCACTTGGCACACCCATTACGGCACCTGTACCGTAACCTGCCAATACGTAATCTGCAATCCATAATTGCACACGTTCGCCATTTGCTGGGTTAATTACATAACTACCCGTAAAAGCTCCCGAAACAGTTTTAGTATCCGCCATGCGGTCTAACTCCGATTTCTTCTTCGTTTGAGCGATGTAGGCTTCAACCTCTGCTTTTTGTTCTGCAGTGGTTAACTCGGCAACCCACTCGTGTTCTGGAGCTAGCACCAAATATGAAACGCCAAAAATAGTATCTACGCGGGTGGTGAACACTTCAATTTTTCTATCGCTATTTTCTACATTGAAACGAACGGAAGCCCCAACACTTTTGCCAATCCAATTACGTTGCATTTCTTTAATCGGTTCTGGCCAATCTATAGTACCCAAACCTTGCAACAAACGTTCTGCATAAGCAGTAATACGCATGCTCCATTGCATCATTTTCTTTTGCTCTACCGGATGTCCGCCACGCTCAGAAAATCCGCCTATCACCTCATCATTAGCTAGTACCGTACCCAATGCGGCGCACCAGTTTACGGTACTCTCTCTCAAATAAGTTAACCGATATTTTAACAACTCACGCTGTTTATCTTCGTCAGAGAAACTAGCCCAATCTGTAGGCATAAACGATTTAACATCTTCATCACAAACAGCTTTTACATCGGCAGTGCCGGCATGGTTAAATTTCTCTATTAAGGTTGATATATGTTCTGCTTTGTCTGTTTCGAGGTTGTACCAAGAATTAAACAACTGCATGAAAATCCACTGTGTCCATTTGTAGTAAGCAGCATCGCTTGTGCGCACTTCCTTACTCCAGTCAAAAGAAAAACCAATTTGATCTAACTGACGGCGATAGGTATTGATGTTGGTTTCAGTAGTTATTGCCGGATGTTGCCCAGTTTGGATAGCATACTGCTCTGCTGGCAAGCCAAAAGAATCGTATCCCATTGGATGTAACACGTTGAAGCCTTTTAGGCGTTTATATCTCGCAAAGATATCCGATGCAATATATCCTAGCGGATGACCAACGTGTAACCCTGCACCCGATGGGTACGGAAACATATCCAATACGTAATATTTCGGTTTGCTTGAGTTGGCTTCTGCTTTAAACGATTGGTTATCTGCCCAATACTTTTGCCACTTCTCCTCTATCTCCTTAAATTGATAATCCATTAATGTGCTGTTTCTAAATAGTTTGCAAAAGTAAGCAAATTGCCGATTTTTTGGCAATAACGAGCTAACAAAATAACAAGCACTACATATATAAATTTTGCGTTGGCATTCGTTATGTTTAGTTAAAGAGTGTTAAAGCTCCATTAAACAAATAGTTATTTTAAGAAATTAGAGCGGCGATAAGCATTAAGTAGTTTAAAACAATAGCCATTTAATTTAAGTTTTAGCTTATCTTTCCTTATTTTCGCACAAACATTTAGTACACATGGAAGAATTTGAAGTAAGCGAGGCTGCTAAAAAAACCAAGACCGTATACATATCCACTATTTTTAGCATTGCTTTGGTATTGTTAATGCTGGGCATGTTGGGCTTGATTTTAGTACACGCGAAAAATTTGTCTAATTATGTTAAAGAGAACATTGTACTTAACATTATTGTAGATGAAGGCGCCAAGGAAACAGAAGTTCTTGCGTTTAAAAAGACTTTAGATAACAATGTTGCCGTAAAACAGACGCTATACGTAAATAAAGAAGTTGCGCAACATAACCTTACTAAAGATTTAGGCGAAGACTTTGTTAACTTTTTAGGATACAACCCATTACTCTCTTCCATTGATGTTTACTTAAAAGCAGACTACGCTAATAACCAAAACATTGATGCGTTGAAAAAGAGCATCGAAAAGAATTCGTTGGTTAAGGAAGTGGTTTACCAAAGTTCTTTAATTGACATGGTGAATAAAAATATCAACACCATTAGTTTAATTGTTTTAGGTTTTGCCGGTATATTATTGATTATCGCTATCGCTTTAATTAACAACACCATACGCTTAGCAATTTTCTCGCAACGCTTTTTAATTAAGAGCATGCAGTTGGTTGGCGCTACGAAGAACTTCATCAGACAGCCTTTTATTTTAGTTGCTGCATTGCATGGTATTATTGCCTCATTTATTGCCATAATTATACTCTTAGGTTTATTATTCTATGCACAAAAAGAATTACCTGAAATTGTAATTTTAAGAAGCCCTACCGAATTTGGTTTTGTGTTTGTAGCCCTAATTGTGATTGGTATTTTTATTACGGCAATTTGCACTTGGTTTGCGGTGAGCAAATATTTACGATTAAAAATTTACGATTTGTACAGATAATGACAGATAAAAAGAATTCTCCTGTTTCAGGACAAAAAGAAGAATTAGTATTCTCTAAAAAAAACTATCAGTTACTGTTAATTAGTATTGCCATTGTTGTGGTAGGTTTTTTATTGATGATGGGTGCAGAAGGTGACATTTACGACACAAGAAGAACTTTAATTGCACCAGTGGTGGTGGTTTTAGGATTTTCTTTTGGTGTTTATGCCGTGCTAAAAAAATAACGCTTCATGAATTATCTTCAAGCTTTAATCCTTGCAATTATCGAAGGATTAACAGAGTTTTTGCCCGTTTCTTCTACGGGTCATATGGTTATTGCAAGCTCTATAATGGGCATTGCCGAAGATGACTTTGTGAAACTTTTCACCATCGCTATTCAACTCGGCGCTATTTTAGCGGTTGTGGTGGTTTATTGGAAAAAATTCATCAACCTTAACAGCTTCTCGTTTTATTTAAAATTAGCTATTGCCGTTATCCCGGCCTTGCTTTTTGGCTATCTGCTCAACGATTTTATCGATAGCAAATTAGGCAGTCCGGTATTTATTGCAGTAATTCTGTTATTGGGTGGTATTGTGTTATTATTTATCGATAAGGTATTTAAAAACCCCACAATTGAGGACGAAAAAGACATAAACAATGGCACTGCTTTCAAAATTGGTTTATATCAAGTTCTGGCAGTTTGTTTTCCGGGTTTAAGCAGAAGTGCAGCTACAATAATTGGTGGTATGCAGCAGAAGCTTACCAAAAATGCCGCAGCCGAATTTTCATTCTTTTTGGCTGTACCAACTATGGTGGCTGCAACAGGATACAAATTGCTTAAAGGTCACGAGCTATTAAACAGCGAAAACATCAAAATATTATTATTCGGAAATGTGGTTGCATTTATTGTAGCTATCATTGCCATCAAATCTTTCATTAGCTTTTTAACTAAGCACGGTTTCCGTATTTTCGGGTGGTACAGAATAGCTATAGCCTTATTAATTTTGGGTCTATACTTTGCGGGGGTTGAAATTACGATACTATAAATGGATCAAAACACAGACATCGATTTTTCAAAATTTAAAGATTTCAATTTTGCGGAAGGAGAATTGCTTCTTATCGACAAGCCTTACCAATGGACTTCGTTTGATGTGGTTGGCAAAATTCGTAACTCCTTAAAGCCGCAGAAATTAAAAGTGGGCCATGCCGGCACGCTAGATCCTCTAGCAACTGGTTTGCTAATCGTGTGTACGGGCAAGCTCACCAAACAAATAGATACTTTCCAGGCCGAGGAAAAAGAATATACAGGTACTTTGATATTAGGCGCCACTACTCCATCGTTTGACATGGAAACGGAAGTAGATGCTACTTTTGATATTTCAGCAATTACAGAGGCGCAAATACACGAAGCCACAAAACAATTTGTAGGCGATATCAATCAATACCCTCCGGCTCACTCTGCAGTTAAAGTAAACGGTGAACGTTTGTACGTAAAAGCTCGTTTAGGGGAAGAAGTGGAACTGAAGAAAAGATTTGTTACTGTCGGCGATTTTGAAATTACCAGAGTCGAACTACCAGAAATAGATTTCCGGATAGTATGCAGTAAGGGTACTTATATCCGCTCGCTGGTATCGGATTTTGGCAAAGCTTTGAACAACGGTGCGTATTTATCTAAACTGACCAGAACCCGCAGCGGCAACTTTTTATTGTCCAATGCCTTTGAGCTCAAAGAATTCATTGCTTATCTTCGTTATAAAAGAGAAGAAGCAAAAGAGTTACAATAAGTAAAAAATGATGAAAGCGAGTAGAATTAGGTTCATCAAAGAGACGCTATTCATGATTACTGGAATAGTTTCAGCATGTTTTGGCTTAAAAAGTTTTTTAATGCCTGAAAATTTTATTGATGGTGGCGTTACTGGCATTTCTCTCCTTGTTAGCGCATTGGGCGGCTGGGATTTGTCGTACCTCATCATCATCATTAATATCCCCTTTATAATATTAGGATATAGGCAGATAGGAAAGCTTTTTGCCATCAAAACAGCTATCGCAATTACCGCACTCTCCCTTGGCTTAGTCTTTCTACCCTTTGAGCCCATAACTCACGAAAAAGTATTGGTAGCCTTTTTTGGCGGTTTCTTTTTAGGTGGAGGTATTGGCTTGGCTATGCGTGGCGGATGCGTGATAGACGGAACAGAAGTTTTAGCTTTATACATTAGCCGCAATAGCACAATGACGGTGGGCAATATCATATTCGCTCTAAACATCGTCATTTTTATGTTTGCAGCGTATTTTATCAATATCGATACGGCTTTGTACGCCATTTTAACCTACCTCTCTGCTACCAACACCATCGATTTTATTGTAAATAAACTTGAAGCCTATACCGGTGTTACCATTATTTCGGATCAGAGTGATGAAATTAAGGAATTCATTATTAAAAAGATGAGACGAGGCGTTACGGTTTACAAAGGGGAAGGCGGTTATCAGAAGAAGAAAAACATTGACATCATCTATACCGTGGTTACAAAACTCGAGTTAGGTAAGTTGCAAGACGGTATAGATGAACTTGACCCGAATGCTTTTGTGGTAAAACAGCAAATTGCAGACATTAAAGGCGGCGTAGTAAAACGCCAATCCTTCCATTAAACACAATGAAAATATATCATAATCTTACCGACTTTAATAAATTAGCGTGTGCCGTAGTAACCATTGGCACTTTTGATGGTGTTCACTTTGGGCACCAAAAAATTATAAAGCGTCTTTGCGAATCGGCAAAATCTCTGGGTGGTGAGAGCGTGTTGCTCACTTTTTTTCCGCATCCGCGGATGATTATTGATCCGGAAAATCAGGATTTGAAAATGATTAATACCATTAAGGAAAAGGCTGATATTTTGGCCGAGCTTGGTATAGATCATCTAATCATCACCCCTTTCACCAGAGATTTCTCTAACCAAAGTGCTCCAAAATATATTAAAAACATACTGATAAACACCATTGGAACTAAGAAGATCATCATTGGTTATGATCATCGCTTCGGTAAAGATCGTGTGGGTAATATCAAGACATTAGTAGAAAGCGCATCAACTTTTGGCTATCAGGTTGAGGAAATTACAGAGCAAGACATTAACGACGTGGCCGTGAGCTCTACTAAAATTAGAGAGGCCTTGCTGGCGGGAAATGTAGATCTAGCAAACCAGTACTTAGGATACAACTTTTCTATTTACGGACCTGTAATTAAAGGCGATAAAATTGGCAGAACAATTGGTTTCCCGACTGCAAACATATTCGTTGCCGAAACTTATAAACTGATACCAGGCGACGGTATTTACGCCGTGACGGTGGTTTTGGAAGATGAACCGAACAAAACCTATAAAGGGATGGCTTATATTGGTCAGCGCCCCACAATTAATGGCATGACACGAAATATCGAAGTAAATATTTTCGATTTTAGCAGAGAAGTTTATGGACAAAAATTGACGATGAACTTTCTTTCGTTCCTACGTCATGATGTAAAGTTTACAGGATTAGAGGCGCTAAAGTTGCAACTACGAGAAGACAAAGAAAACACCCTTAAGTTTTTTGCCTCGCAGAGCTGTTAAGGAATTTCCAAAATCGGGAGAATTTTTGTATTTTGTGAGCTATGAGGTTAATAATGCTATTTTGTGGCTGGCTATTTCTTGGTAGTCATTTTTCGCTTACAAAAAGCGAAAGTACTAGTCTATTTACCTCTATTTCTAACAAAATTACGATTGATAAAAAAGTTGGGGCAGTACTCCTACCCAAAATTCTATTGTATAAACGTAGTTTTAGGTTATTTAAAACTGATGTCGTTGCATCTATCCTATTTCCTAAATTCAAAAAATTTTCTGTTGTACTTGCAGATGTTGCAACCGTAGTATTTCGCAAATCCATTAACGCTAGTTACAGCTACACATTTAGAAATCTGTATTCAAAACATGCCTTTTGGTGATTTTCTTCTGATTAATCGTTTCAATCAAAATTAAATAGCCTTTATACATTTTTTAGATGACACACTTACCCGTACTTATAGCAGATTTAGGATTAATACTTGCCGCCGGTGGTATTACGACTATTATATTTAAGAAGATTAAACAACCTTTAGTTTTAGGTTACATTTTAGCTGGATTACTTGTTGGGCCGCATTTTAAATTCGTACCCACTGTTGCAGACAATGCCAATATCACCATATGGGCTGAAATTGGAGTAATTTTCCTCCTTTTTAGTTTGGGGCTGGAGTTCAGTTTCAAAAAACTGGTCAAAGTTGGTGGTTCGTCATCTATTACAGCAGGTGTAGAAATTGTCGGAATGATTATTCTCGGTTTCTTCGCCGGTAAAGCGATGGGATGGTCGACCATGGATTGTATATTCCTCGGTGCGGTATTGTCGGTATCATCCACCACCATCATCATTAGGGCTTTTGATGAGCTCGGCGTTAAGCACAAGAAATTCGCCAATTTGGTATTCGGGGCGCTTATTGTGGAAGATTTAGCCGCTATACTCATCATGGTGTTGTTAACTACGCTTGCCGTTAGTCAGCAATTTGCAGGTACAGAGATGTTAATTTCCATCCTTAAGCTCAGTTTTTTCTTAATTCTTTGGTTTTTAGGCGGGATATTTATTGTGCCAACGTTCTTAAAATGGACGAAGAAATTGATGAACGATGAGATGCTTCTCATCATTTCATTAGCGTTATGTTTGTTGATGGTAATATTGGCCGTAAAAGTTGGATTTTCGCCAGCATTAGGTGCCTTTATCATGGGTTCTATTCTGGCAGAAACTACTCAAGCAGAAAAAATAGAGCACCTAACCAAGTCAGTAAAAGATTTATTTGGAGCTGTCTTCTTCGTCTCTGTAGGTATGTTAATTGATCCCAGCATTCTAATGGCTTACTGGAAACCAATCTTAATTATTACCGGCGTTACTATTGTTGGTAAATTTATTACCTCTGGTGGTGGTGCTCTACTTTCAGGACAACCATTAAAAACGTCTGTACAAACCGGTATGAGTTTGACACAAATTGGAGAATTCTCCTTTATCATAGCTACTTTAGGTATCACTTTAAAAGTAACGAGCGACTTTGTATATCCTATTACTGTTGCCGTTTCCGCGATCACTACTTTTACCACGCCTTATTTAATCAAATACTCCGACAGATTTTACAACACACTCAACAAAGTATTACCGCAACGCTGGTTGGCCAGCATCTCTAGATATAGTAGCAGTACAGAGGGTATCACTACCCTAAGCGATTGGAAAGTTTTGCTCCGGTCCTACATTACCAATACCATTACCCACTCAGTAATTGTGATTGCCGTGGTAGTTTTAGCTTCTCGATATTTACACCCTTTTATTATCAATAATATAGCAGACGGCAAACAAGGTGATATCATTAGTGTAATTATTTCGCTTGGCATCATGGCTCCATTTTTATGGGCACTATCTATTAAGAGAATTGAAAAAGTTGCATACTCTCATTTATGGTTAAACAAAAAATACACGAGAGGTCCACTCATCGCCATTGAAGTTTTTAGAATAGCCTTAGGAATTTTCTTTGTAGGCTTTTTAATGTACGAATATTTTGATACTTGGATAGCTGGTGGAATTGCACTTGCTCTCATCGTTGCCGTGATGATTATATTCTCTCGTAAACTTCAAGGCTTTTACGAACGTATGGAAACTAGATTTTTCTATAACCTTAACGCTCGCGAAGCAGCGAAAAAACAACCCGATGTTTTACCTTGGGATACGCACTTGTTAGAACTTACGGTGGCACCAGAGTCCTCGTTAGTTGGGCAAACACTAATTGATTTATCAGTTAGGGAAAAATACGGCATTAACATTGCCATGATTGAGCGAGGAAAGATTATGATTCCAACGCCTAAAGCTAATGAGCGTTTATATCCTAACGACAAGGTTTTGGTTATTGGAACAGACGATCAATTGGCAAGTGTAAAACATTTATTTGAGGGAGATAATCACGAGGAAGATACTGAAGCAACCTTCCCTAAACAAGATATGGCATTGCAAAAAGTTGTGATCAATAGTAAGTCGCCCGTGTACCATCAAACCATTCGTGACTCTGGAATTAGAGAGAAGACGCAAGGTCTGGTCGTGGGCATTGAGCGAAACGGTGAGCGTATCTTAAACCCGCCAAGCGATCTTGTTTTTGAGAATGAAGATATTGTTTGGATAGTGGGTAACAATAAGCGAATACCTGAATTATTAAAATAGATTTATATTTATAGGCCATTGTTAATCACATTGGCCTATTTTATTGCTGCCTATGATGAAAAAAGTCAGTCAGAACAAAAGTGATTTTTTAGAGGAAATGATTGATTATTGGCAATCAGAAAACACTATTAACCAAGCTACAGCAGCTAAACTCAGAGCAACTTACGACACCAAAAACTTCGACTGGAAACGATTAGCACAATACTCATTCTGGATTGCCATGCTTTGCGGTGTGCTATCGCTCAGCGCTATTTTAGTTGATAAGTCCATTCTAATTTATCTAAAAGCAATTTACGATACGCCAGATATCGTAATTAGTATCGTATCAGCCTTGTTTGCGGCAATATGTTACGTTTACGGTTTCAACCGAAAAAAGAAAAATCCGCAAAATATATTCAGTAACGAAGCACTCATTTTCTCTGGAGTAATGTTAACCGCCAATGCCGTAGCCTATTTGGGTAAAGCATTTAACAGTGGAAGCAATCACTTTTCCGTGCTCATTTTCGCATCAGTTATCATCTACTTATCCTTAGCCCATTTTTTTAAATCGAGATTAATTTGGGCCTTTGCCCTGCTCGCTCTAGGTGCATGGTTTGGTACAGAAACAGGTTATTTATCACAGTGGAACTGGTATTTTATCGGTCTAAACTATCCATTACGCTTTGTACTTTTTGGCCTAGCTTTAACCTTTTCTGCATGGCTGATTAAAAAACACAAAACGCTCAATTACTTTTTCGACATAACTTATTTTGCTGGCCTACTTTACCTCTTTATTTCTCTCTTACTTTTATCAATTTTTGGCAATTACGAAACCATCACCGCATGGTATAGCGTAAAACAAATCACCTTATTTCATTGGGCCATAATTTCTACATCTGTTTGCGCCATTGCCATTTGGATTGGACTAAATTATAAAGACACGATGCTTAGAGAGTTTGGCATAACTTTCCTCTTCATCAATATTTACACGCGTTACTTCGAGTACTTTTGGGACAATATGCACAAAGCTGTATTTTTCATCATTTTGGCAATTTCTTTCGTGTTAATTGGTCGCAAAGCGGAAAAAATATGGAATTTCGAATTTCCCAAAAACTAATTAATGATTTCTGTCACAATTAGTGGCAAAAACCATCGTATCTTTGTGTTATAAATTCGATTGGAGATGAAGGATATCAGCAACTTAGATGACATTAAACTATTGGTCGACACGTTTTACAACGAAGTGAGGAAGAATGAATTGTTGGGGCCAATTTTTAGCGGCGTAATTGGCGACAAATGGCCCGAGCATTTAGCCAAAATGTATCGCTTTTGGCAAACCATTTTATTAGAGGAATATACCTATAATGGACGCCCATTTCCACCGCATGCCAAATTACCCATTACTGGCGAACATTTTGATACTTGGTTAAAACTTTGGAGTGAAACCATAGCAGAAAACTTCGAAGGCAAGCTAGCAGATGAAACTAAGTGGCGAGGCTATAAAATGGCGCAGATGTTTATCTCTAAAATTGAACATTATAGAAATAGTGGTGGGCATCCAATTTTTTAGTCATCCATCGAAAAAACATCCTACCTGTTAAAATATATTGGAGATTTGTTGTTTGGGAATATTCATTCCTTTTGTAAAAATAGTTATTTAAACTCAATAGTATTAGCATCAATTTCTACATGGTCTGCTATCCAATTAATAACATCAATGGCTTTTTGTTTATCTGCCAAAGTGCTCCGCACTGTCATATAAATTCTAGTTTTGTAACTTTTGCTAAAAGCCATAATATCTGTAATTTTGGAATCAATAAAATAATTAATCACCAAATCGATACCCGGCCTTGAGACAGCCCTACTTCGATAGCGCAGTTTCCTTTCTGGATATTGTGCGTTTGCGGAGTAATAACAAAAGGTTTCTAAATCTTCTATATTAAAAATATGATAAGGATTTTCATATTCGTCTTCTTCTGGCACCTCTCCATATTGGGGTTGTTGGTTGGGTGGCAAATTTGGTAAGGGCAATTTAATTAATTTATTAAAATACCAACGTGCAGAATCGTTTCTGCATGATACGCTCAAAACCATATCATCTATTTTATAATATTGGGTCCAATCAGCTCCGGCAGGTATCCTAATGTCCGATATTTTTCCATCAATATTTAAATTAATCTTATCTAACATTACCTGCGCCTGGGTGTTGGTAATCCTAAGGGCATTTGGCGGCAAGCCATTTTGCGTAAAAACTGCATAATCCGGATTATACATCGCCTTATAGTCTTCTATTTTAGGGCCAGGCTGGGCGTAAAGCTTGCCCAACACTAAAAAATAGCAAGCAAAAAACGCTATCTTTTTCATTCCTTTTGTAAAAATAGTTATTTAAACTCAATAGTATTGGCATCAATTTCTACATGGTCGGCTATCCAATTAATAACATCAATGGCTTTTTGTTTATCTGCCAAAATACTTCTTACCCTTATATGAATCCTAGTTTTGTAACTTTTGCTAAAGGCTAAAATACTGGTATGGCTCGCATCAATAAAATAATTAATCACTAAATCAATACCAGGTCTAGAAACTGCTCTACTGCGGTAGCGTGATTTTCTGCTTGGGTATTGTGCGCCCGCAGAGTAGTAACAAAAGGTTTCTATATCTTCTATATTAAAAATATGATAATGTCTTTCATATTCTTCTTCTTCTGGCACCTCTCCATATTGTGGTTGTTGGTTGGGTGGCAAATTTGGTAAGGGCAATTTAATTAATTTATTAAAATACCAACGTGCAGAATCGTTTCTACATGATACGCTCAAAAGCATATCATCTATTTTATAATATTGGGTCCAATCAGCTCCGGCAGGTATCCTAATGTCCGATATTTTTCCGTCAAAATTTAAATCAATCCTATCTAACATTACCTGCGCCTGGCTATTGGTAATTCTAAGGGCATTTGGCGGTAAGCCATTTTGCGTAAAAACTGCATAATCGGGATTATACATCGCTTTATAGTCTTCTATTTTAGGACCGGGCTGGGCGTTTAAATTTTTAACTAGAAAGCTAAATAAAAAGCTAAATATTAAAATATATGTCTTCATCTGTAAATATTATTTTTTTATAGGTAATCTGAATTAGCCATGATATTCTCATTGGTGTTTATTTAGGAATACTGACTATTACGTTATTTTAATTACATTTAAAATCAATTTCGTTGGTATAACCTTTGGGCCTGCCATCTTTATCTTTTGGTAATACCATTTCTTTAAATTTAACGTTGTTGTTTCTATCTCTTTTGCCTTTATATAAATGTACAGCATCGGCAAAGGTTTGTAACAGTAATAGCTCTGCGGCCTCATAATCAATATATTCTTCTTCATCCACCATTTTATCTCGCTTTTTCCATTCTTCAACCATAAATGCATCAATGGTTTTCAACTTTGAGATGGCAACTAGTTTATCCATATCTTTTATCATTACGGCATATACGGTTTTACTATTGGTTTCTACAAATGAGATATAATTATTAACAAAAAATAACTGTTCGGCCTGTTTATTTATTTTACCGTAATTACCTACAATGTTTAAAACATCGGCAAAAGAAGGTGGTAAAGAACCAGGATGATAATGGCTTTGAGCAACGGTATACCCATCAGACGGGTTCCAAGACCTAGGTAAGTCTACGCCCCTTTCATCGCCAGGTATAACTGGAGTGGCTGTCAACTCGTTTGGCTTACTTAAATCTTTTAAAACAAGGGTATAGCCAGCCTCTTTATTTTTATCTAGGGTTTTTATGATGTTAAACTTGTTTAAACTGGCATTAAGTGCGGCGGCAATTTTTCGCAATCTATCGCAATCTAATATATCTATGTAAGGGTTAGGGCTATAATCTATATTGTTATTCATTATTAAAGTACAACCACCGTTGCCCAGTAGTGTAGTGCTTTTCCATGTAACATTGGTTTGCAGGTAAGTATAAATGCCTTTAACAAGTGTGGGTAAAGCCCAAGTCTTGCTTACCTTATCCCAACTTGCTACAATGTTGGTTGGGTAATACGAATAATGAACACTCACCAACTGGTCTTGATATTCGGGATACAAAATCTGAATTTGCTCTTGTTCACATGGGGTATATTCATTAGAAATACCAATTATGTCGCTTTGTGGGTTTGGTTCAATAGTTCCATCTGAAAGGAAATGCGGTAAATCCAAATATTCTTCGGGTTTATTGTTTGCAACTTTAATAAACTTGGTTGGTATTAGCGAGGCGTTTAAACAAATTACTGTTCCGTTAAATTCACCATTAACTAGGTAGTCAAATTCTAAAAAATTGCTGGGGTAAGTAGAAATATTTTTTTCTCTCATTTTATCCAAGATAAATTGTTTGTTAGGATGATAATCTCTAAAACCAACCATAATGCTTGATTTATCGGGTGTTTCTTGAAAAACGGCAACCCTGTAACCTGTGGTGCTCACTAAAGGATCGAATGTAAAATTGAGAGATTCTGTTAAATAAATAGGTACTAACACCGCGGGGAAACCATCAAGTATATTTTCAGTAGTTGCGTACTCCCAAGCAAATGCAGCATCTGCTGGATAGCCTTGATTGTTAGACTGAACAGCATTTAACGACGACAATTTATTAATTTTAAGACGTTTAGGCGCAGATTTTTCAACGAAAGATTTTACTTTGCCAATTGTTAAAGCATTCCCTCTGAAAATTTTAGTATTTTTAGTATCGCGTTTTAGCAACTCCTTTTTACAGGAACCAAAAAGCAAAATAACGCCAACTAATACCGTGAGGTAGTTTTTCATTTTATTTAGAAGATAGATAAATCAAATATATAAAATATCTTTAATCCCTTCTAAAAAGATAAGACTAATTGTTTAATAATTAGATAAATAGCCAAACAATAGAGAAAAATAGCAATCCCTTTGTTAATTAATTTACTACTCAACGCAAACTTTTCTTGTATGTACTGTGCGAAGTGTGCAAAACCATAAAGTACGACACCAGCCCCAATTCCTGAACCAATGCTAAAAACAATTAAAGAAGGATAGTCGGTATTAATCCATTCGTGTAAGATAATATAGTTGCCGCAAAATAACCAAAACGGAATTTGTACCGGGTTGATTATGCCTAATATCACACCATACAAAACACTACCCCTTCTACTGTCTTCGGTATCTTTCGGATGGTAAGCTTTGTTTCGGTGCAACCATGTTATTGTCCCCATTACTAGCAATATAAGCACCATAAAGAAGTCTATAACCGTACCTAACTCAAATTTACCAACGCTTACGGTATCTATATCCACATCGCTAGCAAGCCAGCGGGCAAACCGCATCATCCCGAAGGTAAAAAACATCTCCACGATGCTAAAAGCTATGATAAAACCCCAAGCTTGTCGCATCCCTTTGGTAACTGTTAGCCGAGCTAAAGTGAGATTTATATTGCCGGGTGGTACATAGCCTGCTGCGCTTATCAACAATCCAATAAGTAGGGTTAGCAGTAGCATGCCGTAGTATTAAGGTTTAAGGTGTGTTTTCAAAAATTGCCCGGTGTAGGAAGCATCTAGTTTTGTCAAATCATCTGGAGTGCCCTCAAAAACTAGCTGTCCACCGCCGTCTCCACCTTCTGGACCAATATCAATTACCCAATCTGCACACTTAACCATATCCATGTTGTGCTCAATTACGACTACGGTGCTCCCTTGTTCAATTAACCTATTCAACGCTTTTAATAGCTTTTTTATATCGTGAAAATGCAAACCGGTAGTTGGTTCATCGAAAATGAAAACCGCTTTCTGTGCGTTATTACCTTTGATTAAAAAAGACGCCAATTTAATACGCTGAGCCTCACCACCTGATAAGGTATTTGATGATTGACCTAGATGAACGTAACCCAAACCTACATCAACAAGTGGTTTAAGCTTAGCCAAAATCTTAGCGTCATTAGCGAAGAACTCAACTGCTTCATCAATGGTCATATCTAAAACATCAGAAACATTTTTGTCGTGATAAGTTACATCTAACACCTGTTGTTTAAAGCGTTTTCCGTTACAAGCTTCACATGGCAAATAAATATCGGCCATAAACTGCATTTCTATTTTCACCTCTCCCTCTCCTTGGCAAACTTCACAACGACCACCTTCTACATTGAAAGAAAAGGCTGATGGTTTTAAACCTGTGGCTTTTGCTGCTGGTAAACTCGCAAATAGTGCCCTAATATCGTCCCAAGCTTTCACGTAGGTAACCGGATTAGAACGAGAAGATCTTCCAATAGGATTCTGATCTACCATCTCCACTTGTTGCACCAAATCGATATTACCAAAAATACCGTCGTACAAACCAGTTTGCTCGCCCGCGTAATTTCCTATAGCTTTCTGCAAAGCAGGATATAAAATGCGCTTCACTAAACTGGTTTTACCTGAGCCAGAAACACCTGTAACGCATGTAAAAATGCCCAAAGGGAATTTTACATCGATATTTTTTAAATTGTTCTCTCTAGCGCCCTTAATCAAAATATGATCTTTCCAGTTTCTTCTTTTTGAGGGAATTTCGATATTCTCTTTTCCGGCTAAGTATCGGCCCGTTAAAGAATTTTTGTCTTTTATAATCTGATCGTAATTGCCACTAAAAACTAAATTGCCCCCCAAAGTGCCTGCCTCTGGGCCAATATCAATTAGGTAATCTGCAGCTTTCATCACTTCTTCTTCATGCTCAACCACCAAAACGGTGTTACCCACATTCCGTAGCGACTCGAGCACTCCAATTAAACGATGGGTATCTCGTGGATGCAAACCAATACTCGGTTCGTCTAAAACGTAAATTGAACCTACCAAGCTACTGCCTAACGATGTTGCCAAATTAATACGTTGACTCTCTCCACCAGATAAAGTATTTGATAGGCGATTTAACGTTAAATAACCTAAACCAACATTGTTTAGGTATAATATTCTGCTACTAATTTCAGACAGTAAACGTTTCGAAATTTTCTGCTCGTTTTCTGTAAGCGCTAATCCATCGAAAAAGGGTAAAATGGTAGAAAGTGGCATTAAAACCAACTCAAGAATTGATTTTCCGCCAACTTTAACATACGATGCATCTTTTCTTAAGCGTGTTCCTTTGCATTCGGGGCAAGTTGTTTTACCGCGATAACGCGATAACATTACACGATACTGAATTTTGTAGGTTTGTTCTTCCAATTCTTTGAAAAAAGCATCCAAACCGCGAAAGTATTTATTTCCAGTCCACAGCAATTGCTGCTGCACTTCGGTTAACTCTCTAAATGAACGATGTATAGGAAAATCGAATTTATCGGCATTTTTAATGAAGGCTTTCAACCACTCGCCCATTTTTTCACCACGCCATGGCGCAATAGCATTATCATAAACGCTCTTGCTCTTATCAGGAATCACCAAATCCTCATCAATTCCAATCACGTTTCCGTAACCCTCACAACGCTTACAGGCACCATAGGGATTGTTAAAACTGAAAAAATTAGGTGTTGGCTCTTCAAATTTCAGGTCATCTAATTCAAACCTATCGCAAAAAAAAGTACGCTTACCATCATGCTCCACATAGCAATCTCCTTTACCTTCAAAAAATGCTGTTTGAGCCGAATCTGCAATCCTACTGATGGTCTCATCATCGTGAGCAACAACAATTCTATCAATTAAGATAAAAACCTCATCAAGTCTAGAAAGCTCTTGATCTATAATGGTTTCATCTTCTAAAATTGTTTCAATCTTTGTAATTGCTCCTAAATAAGAAACCCTGATAAATCCTTTTTGAAGCAGGATAGCTAACTCCTCTTTTAACGTTCTGTTGTTTTGTGGATGCAATGGACAAAACACAGTTACCACTTCATCATCCTGCAAGGCAGTCACAAAGTCCACTACGGTGCTTACCGTATCCTTTTTCACTTCTCTGCCAGAAACCGGAGAAAAGGTTCTCCCAATTCTAGAATACAACAATTTCAGATAATCATAAATTTCTGTAGAGGTACCAACCGTAGAGCGTGGATTTGAAGTAATGACTTTTTGCTCGATCGCAATTGCAGGAGCAATTCCTTTAATATAATCAACGTCGGGCTTGTTCATACGCCCCATAAATTGGCGGGCATACGACGACAAACTTTCAACATATCTACGTTGACCTTCGGCATAAAGTGTATCGAAAGCGAGCGACGATTTCCCCGATCCAGACATGCCAGTAATCACTACAAACTTGTTTTTTGGAATGGCTACATCAATATTTTTTAAATTGTGTACACGAGCGCCTTTTATAATGATATGCTGATGTGGATCCTTCTCTAATTCCTTACTCATTGATTATCTTATAGCTATTTTGCAAAGATAACCATAATACTCAACAACTTTTAGTGCAACGCTAGCCGTAATATCATTCGAGGGTAAATCTTAAAAATGTTAAAATAAAAGGTTTTGGTACAACTTTTGCAAAGATCTTACTTGCGAGTTAACGTGCTATACACAAACAAACGTATTATATTGATAAGTTATGAGGCCGCTATTTGAACAATAATTTGGGATAATTGTAAATAATTAACAATTTTATTCTTTGAATCTCGCAAAAAAGTGTTTCTTTTGAAAACATTAAAATTATCAACCACTAACTAACACATAAGGAGAAGTATTATAGATTAAAAATTTACGTGTTTATTTTTTAATAAAGATGGGTTTAATCAAACACACTCCTATGAGGTTACAACAGCTTAGTGATCAGGATTTGGTGAAGTTATATATTAATGGCAATGAAACTGTTATAGAAGAATTGCTTCGCCGTCACAAGACTAAAATTTTCACTTCAATCTACTTATTGGTTAAAGATCAGTACCTAGCGGAAGATATTTTTCAGGATGCTTTTATTAAAGTCATTAACACTTTACGCTCTGGAAGATACAACGAAGAAGGTAAGTTTTTACCTTGGGTAATGCGTATTGCGCACAACTTAGTGATCGATTATTTTAGGAAAGAAAAACGTACGCCAACCATCACCAGTGCTGATGGTACAGATGTTTTAAATCTTATACAAATATATGAGGAAAGCGCTGAAGAAAGAATTTTGCGTGAGCAAACACACGCGGATTTACGCAGAATGATTCACCTTTTGCCTGACGAGCAGAAAGAAGTCCTTATTATGCGCCACTATGCAGACTTAAGTTTCAAAGAAATTGCTGAACTAACCGATGTGAGCATTAATACAGCATTAGGTAGAATGAGGTATGCATTAAGTAATCTGCGCAAAATGATGAATGTTGCTGAAGTAGTAGCTGCACGCAATTAAGTTACAGCACTATTTTCAATTTTAGGATTGGATGGTGACAAGTAAAAATTGGTTAACAAATAAAAACGAATACCGATAAAATAAAGATGATTTGCATACGTTTAAACTTTAAACTAAAGTAATAAACGAAGCGTATGACAAAAACCTTTACTCCAACTAATTTCAAAAATCGATCTGAAAATCGAGGTTTTGATGAGCAAGAAAGCTCTGAGGAACGATTTTACGGAACGATAAAATCAAAATTGGATGATTTAAGAAGACAACCTTCTGATGAAACAATTTCAAAGATTTTACAATACGCTAAAAAGCGTTAAAACATTTACAAAAGAGAGCTAACCATTAGCTCTCTTTTGTTTTAACAATGTCTAATTAATTTAAAAAGCCTAACTTTGCTTAGTGTAACTTTAACACCAAGCAAATGCTTATTGATAAAAAACTTCTACCCTTAACGCTTGGCGGCCTAGGTATCGGAATTACAGAGTTTGTAATTATGGGCCTTTTACCCGACATCGCCAAAGACCTCTCAATTTCAATCCCTGATGCTGGTCATTTAATCTCGGCCTATGCTTTAGGCGTAGTTATTGGCGCTCCGCTTTTGGCCATTATCGCGTGTAAATATCCGCCCAAACATATTTTAATAGGGCTGACGGTATTGTTTACACTTTTCAATGCTCTTTCGGCTTTTGCCCCCAGTTATACTACACTATTCATAGCCCGCTTATTTTCGGGCTTACCTCACGGCGCTTTTTTTGGTGTAGGTTCGGTAGTAGCGAGTCGTATTGCACCAAAAGGTAAAGAAGCTCAAGCTGTTTCGTTAATGTTTGCTGGCTTAACCATAGCCAATTTGTTTGGTGTTCCGTTAGGCACTTACATTGGGCATAATTACTCCTGGAGATACTCCTTTGCTATTGTTGCCATTCTGGGGCTAGTTACCTTAGTAAGCTTAAAATATTGGCTCCCGTTTATCCCAGCAGTAAAGAACAGAGATTTAAAATCTGAACTTTCCTTTTTTGTTAAACGTGAAGCATGGATTATCATCTTGATGATCTCTGTTGGAACTGGAGGTTTGTTTTGTTGGATAAGTTACATTGCTCCCTTAATGACAGAAGTGGCCGGCTTTGCAGAAAGCAGTGTAACCTACATTCTTATGTTCGCTGGACTAGGTATGCTGCTCGGAAACTTTACAGGCGGTTATTTAGCCGACAAATTCTCTCCGGCAAAGGCATGCTTCTATCTACTAATAGCCATGTGTTTGATATTGGTCGTTGTATTTTTTGTTTCGAGCAACCAAATTCTCGCTTTAGCTACCACTTTTTTAACGGGTGCGTTTGCTTTTGCACTGGCTGCGCCTATTCAAATGCTGATGATAAATACAGCAAAAGAATCAGAAATGATTGCTGCATCTGCCAGCCAAGCAAGCTTTAACATTGGAAATGCACTAGGAGCATTTTTCGGCGGCATCCCTTTGGTTTACGGATTAAGCTATAACTATCCTTCGTTAGTGGGTTCGGCAATGGCTCTATGCGGTAGCTGCTTTGCGATTTGGTTTATCCTTCACCAGAAAAAACAGTTACATAAAAAAAGCTTGCTAAATTAAGCAAGCTTTTTCTTTTTACAATTTTTTCTCGTCGGGAACGAAACTCATGGACACTGAGTTTACGCAATGACGTGTATTTTTTGAAGTTAGGAATTCGCCAATGAAAACGTGGCCGAGATGTGCGTCGCAATTAGCACAAACAATTTCCGTACGCTGCCCATCCGCATCTGGAATGCGCTTTACTGCGCCCTTAATTTCGTCATCAAAAGCTGGCCAACCACAATGTGCATCAAACTTACTATCAGATTTATACAAAGGAGCATTACAACGTCTACAAATGTAAGTACCTTTCTCAAAAAACTTATCGTACTTGCCTGTTCCAGGATATTCTGTTCCTTTACCAACAATTATTCTTTCTTCTTCGGGTGTTAATATATTCCATTCCATATTCTTTGTTGTTTTTGAAGGAGATTTAGCTACCTGCTCCTTTTCTTCCTTTTGTTGTTGCGCACAAGCAAATAAACTTGTTGAAACCAAAATGCCTAGTGCTAAAAATGTTTTGTTGATGAGTTGTTTCATTACATTATCCTTTAACATATATACGCTTTTATGAGCGATTTAGTTTTTACACCTCTGCTAAAGGCAAATATAAACATTCAACGCGTGGTAATTCTCACAAAAGTTAAAACCAATAACTTTTCCTACTCGTTACGGCTGGCCGAAAAAGCTACGACTAAAAGCGCCCAAGTTTCCATTCTTAAACAGTGAAAAACAACAACGTAATTTTTATCATCATCTTAGAAAGATGGATGTTACGACTTAATAAAAAGCATGAACAAAATCTCCTACACAAAAAAGCGCCTCGATTTTACATCGAAACGCTTTTCTCTATTTTTTGGTAAATACTATTTTTTCAATAATGCAGCCATAGCAGCACCAATCTCAGCAGGGCTCTCTACAACCGTAATACCACACTCACGCATAATTGCCATTTTTGCAGCGGCAGTATCATCAGCACCACCAACAATAGCACCAGCGTGGCCCATTCTACGTCCCGGAGGTGCAGTTTGACCAGCAATAAAACCTACAACAGGCTTAGTTCCGTGTTCTTTGATCCAACGAGCAGCTTCAGCTTCCATACCACCACCAATTTCACCAATCATGATGATACCTTCAGTTTCTGGATCGTTCATTAATAACTCAACCGCTTCTTTAGTAGGCGTACCAATAATTGGGTCGCCACCGATACCGATTGCAGTTGTAATACCTAAACCAGCTTTCACTACTTGGTCAACTGCTTCGTATGTTAAAGTACCAGATTTTGAAACAACACCTACTGTACCTTTTTTGAAGATAAAACCTGGCATGATACCAATTTTAGCCTCATCAGCAGTGATTACACCAGGACAGTTAGGACCAATTAAACGACAATCTTTATCTGCTAAATATGATTTAACAGCAATCATATCCTTTGTAGGGATACCTTCTGTGATACAAACAATTACTTTGATACCCGCTTCTGCAGCTTCCATTACAGCATCTGCAGCAAATGCAGGAGGTACGAAAATAATAGATACATCAGCACCTGCCTTGTCCACAGCATCTTTAACAGTGTTAAAAACAGGTCTGTCTAAATGCGTTTGACCGCCTTTGCCTGGAGTTACCCCACCGACAACATTTGTACCGTAAGCTATCATTTGCTCAGCGTGGTAAGTACCTTCATTACCAGTAAAACCCTGAACAATTACTTTTGAATCTTTATTTACTAAAACACTCATTGTATCTATCTTTTTTCTGCAAACTTAAACTAAATGCTATATAATGCCAAATGCAATTGCATAATATTTTACATGCGATAAAATCTTTACATCTCGGATTTCAGGATTATTGTTGAGACTTATGGTTAACAGAACTTTAACCCCCACATTACACAGGTTAAAATGAGAATTCGTCGGGCAAAAGCCCAGATTTTTCAATCTATTTTAATTTAATACAATTATAACTTAGCACTATTCTATACCTTTATTAATAATTCGGATGCTAAATACTTTTTTCTATCTTTATTATCATCTAAAATTGTTTAAAGCAGAGATATGTTAACCGAAAATCAAAAAAATGAGCTCTTGTTTACGCTAAACAAAAGATTTAATGAGAATATGCGGAGGCATAGTGACATAAAATGGGAAAATGTTCTTAAAAAGCTCGTCGAGAGTGATAAAAAACTCAATGCACTGTATCAAATGGAGATAACAGGTGGTGAACCAGATGTAGTGGATTATGAGGAGATTTCAGGTGAATATATCTTTTTTGACTGCTCTGCAGAAAGCCCGAAAGAGCGCAGAAGTACCTGTTACGACCGCAAAGCTTGGGAAGAAAGAAAGGAACATAAACCAAAAACAGATGCCATGACTATGGCCGAAGAAATAGGCATTGAGCTCTTATCGGAAGAAAACTATAGATACCTGCAAGCGCTAGGAGAATTTGACTTAAAGACATCTAGCTGGCTTAAAACTCCAGCAGAAATAAGAAAACTCGGAGGTGCTATATTTGGAGACCGCCGTTACGACTCGGTTTTCGTATACCATAACGGAGTGCAATCTTATTACGGCGCCCGAGGATTTAGAGGTTCATTAAACGTTTAAATACATCAACGTAAAAACACGGCATGACTACAAACCTTATTCACCCTCCTATCGTTTGGAAATCGTATCAACTGGAAAAAGAGCTATCACTTAATGAAACCCATCTTTTTAAAATTTCTGTTAGCAAAAATTTTCAACGTATAAAAAGGTTAATTTCAGGTGTAGTCTCAGACATAGAGTTCGAAAAAGCTAATCGAATCTTTTCACAGAAAGATAAAGAACGGTACTTAACTAGTAAATTTTTTCTGAGAACAATCCTATCGAAATGGGTGGGAACAGCGCCTCATCAGGTAGATTTTATTACTCATGAGCTAAAAAAACCTACGGTTAAAGGTGTAGAGTTTAACATAAGCCACACAGGCGATTATATCATCATCGGCGTAAGCCCCGAGATAATCGGTGTTGATTTAGAACTCATTGACCAATCTTTTGATTTTGAATCGATACTCGATATCACTTTCTCAAAAGAAGAAATAGATTTTATTGGAATTGATCAAATTAACCCAGCCAAGTTTTACACCCTTTGGACCAGAAAAGAGGCCATTTTAAAAGCTGGTGGCGAAGGAGCAAGTAATAATTTACACCTCATTACTTGCTTAAACGAAATTGTGTCACGCAGAAATACCACCTTCAAACTACACTCATTTGCTATAGATGATAAATATGTTGCGAGCACTGCTGTAACACTAAACACCATGAATTTTAACTATTGGCAGCTAGTTTAGTTAGATATTTTCTTCCTCAGCCTTTTCTATAGCTGTTACGCTTACTGCCTGAAGATATTTGTCTTCGTCGAAAGCATTTTCGCTCTTCGCTATCACGATGGCCGCTATACCGTTGCCAATCATATTGGTAATTGCTCTTGCCTCGCTCATAAATCTATCAACTCCAAGTAATATTGCGATGTGCTCAACGGGCATAATTTTAAGTGCAGTTAAAGTGCTGGCTAGCACAATAAACCCACTACCTGTAACACCCGCTGCGCCTTTGCTGGTAACCATAAGTACTAGCATAACCGAAATTTGCTCACCAATGCTTAAGTCTACGCCAAAAACCTGGGTTAAAAAGATCACCGCCATTGCTAAATAAATAGAGGTACCATCTAAATTGAATGAATAACCGGTAGGAATTACCAAGCCCACTACAGATTTTTCACAACCTATATCCTCCATCTTCTTCATCATACTTGGCAATACAGACTCGGATGAAGAAGTACCAAGCACTACTAAAATCTCTTGGCGAATAAATTTCAAATACTTCCACAAGCTGAACTTGTAATACTTGCAGATTGCATTTAAAAACACGAAAATAAAGAGGAAACAAGTTAAATAGACGGCGCCCATTAATTTCGCCATTGGCAACAACGTGTCTAATCCAAACTTTCCTACACTATAAGCCATACCGCCAAAAGCGCCAATTGGTGCTAAGCGCATAATTACTTTCATCATGTTAAACATTACCTTCGAAAGTTTATCGAAAGTAGCGAGCAATGATTTACCAGTTTCGCCAGTTTTACTTAAACCATAGCCAAACAATATGGCGAAGACTAATATTTGTAAAATCTCTCCTTTACTAAAAGACTCGAAAATATTTTTAGGAAAAATATGTGCTACAAACTCGAGCCAATTTACGCCCCCTGCTTGTTCGCTGTACGATGCTATTTTGGAGACATCGCCATCGGGTACAATAACGCCAACTCCCGGCTTGATAACGTTAGCGACCACTAATCCAATTACTATAGCAAAGGTGGTTACTATCTCGAAGTAGAGAAGCGCCTTACCGCCAACCAAACCCACCTTTTTCATATCGCCCATGTGGGCTATACCCAATACAATGGTTAAGAAAATTATCGGTGCAATGAGCATGCTTATCAAATTGATAAAACTCTTGCTGATAATTTCGGCATGTGGATAAAATTCTGGAAAAATTGCGCCAACTATAATGCCTAATGCAATAGCTGTTAGCACCTGAAATGTTAAATTTGATAATACTTTCTTCATCGTTTGTTGTTCGGAGCGCAATAATAAAAAACAATTTGGAATTAAATGAAGTTTAGATGTTTGTAGGCAGAAAAGAATTAGGTTTTGATAAAAAACTATTTAGATTTGCTTTAACTAAAATTGAGTTTTGATGAGTAGGTTTAAATATCTGGGTTTTGCTATCCTTCTTATTTCTGCTGTTTATGCATGCAAAAAAGACCCTGTTGATAGTCAGAAATTCGTAGAAAATTCACTAATTGGTCGATGGCAAATACGCCACCAAATTTTAACAGTAGTTAAGAATGGAACCGACACAATTACGCCATCAGACACTACTTTTTTCAACCCTGTTGATACCGTAGATTTCACGAAATCGCTGAAATATGTGAATCGAACAGACAGTGTTAGTTTTGCAGCAGATGACTTAGGGGAAAGAATAACCTTTGAAAACACTCCCGATAGTACATGGTTTATCGGTTATCTCAGAAAAACATCGTTTAAACTCATCCACACCAGAAAAGAAAACATTGGCGCCGACGAAGTTTCTTACATTACCGAAAGAGATTACACCAAATAGTTATTTTTCGATACCTACTGACGAAAACTGCAAATCGTAAAGTTTTTTGTAGTAGCCATCCAGTTTGAGCAGCTCCTGGTGGGTTCCTTTTTCTTTGATCTCGCCCTTATCAAGCACAATAATTTGATCTGCTTTTTGAATAGTTGAGAGGCGATGCGCAATGACAATGGATGTCCGATCTTGCATCAGTTTATCAATTGCATTCTGAATTAAAAACTCAGTCTCCGTATCCACAGAAGATGTGGCCTCATCTAATACCAAAATAGCTGGTTTATACACTAACGCCCTGATAAATGAAATGAGTTGCGCCTGCCCCGCCGATAATGTTGCGCCACGCTCCATCACATTGTAATGATAGCCGCCAGGCAAACGTTCAATAAATTCATGAGCGCCTACTTTTTTGGAAGCTTCTACTACCTCATCGAAAGTAATTGCATGGTTATTAAGTGTGATGTTGTTGAAGATAGTATCTGAGAAAAGAAAAACATCCTGTAAAACTGTAGCAATATTTCTTCTCAAATAGGCCACATCATACTCTTGAATAAGTACCCCATCCAACAAAATTTCGCCCTTTTGTATCTCGTAAAAACGATTTAAAATATTGATTGTAGAAGATTTACCTGCACCAGTAGCACCAACCAAAGCAATAGTTTGCCCAGATTTAACCTCGAAAGAAATATCCTTCAATACATACTTCGGGTCTGTCTCCCCATCCTGATCGTAGCTAAACCAAACATTTTTGAAAGCGATATTGCCTTTTAAGTTGACAGGCTGCAGCGCTCCAACATTTGACGTAATTTCGTCGTTATCTAGAACCTTAAAAACACGCTCTGCACCTACCATACCCATTTGCAAAGTGTTAAATTTATCTGCAATCTCACGAATTGGCCTAAAAAGCATGTTAATAAACATAATAAAGGTGGTAATAATACCGGGCTCGATGTCTGGATTTTTTAGAATACTTTTGGCAGCGTACCAAATCAATAAGCCCAAGGACATCGCCGATATTAATTCGACAACTGGAAAGAAAATAGAATAATACCAGTTGGAGCGGATATTTGCATCGCGGTAGCGAGCATTAATTTTTTTAAACTTTTTATACTCTTGATCCTCCCTAGCAAAATATTGGATAATAGCCACGCCACTAATGTGCTCTTGCAGGAACGTATTTAAGTTCGAAACTTCAGACCTTACTTCTTGGAAAGCGCCTTTTATGGCTTGTTGAAAGATACGGGTGGCAAAAATCAACAAAGGAATCGGCACGAGCACAATCAGCGTTAACTCCCAATCCATCCAGAACATAAAACCAACAATGACGATGATCTGCAACAAATCGCCAATCATGGCAATAAGTCCTTCAGAAAAAATATCAGCAATAGTTTCTAGATCTGAAACCGTACGAGTTATTAACTGTCCGATTGGGGTCTTATCGAAAAATTTTAAACGAAGCTTGGTAATATGGTTAAAAACATTGATACGCAAATCCCTAATAGCCGACTGTCCTAACTTATTGGTAAGCAATGTGTGGGCATATTGAAAAAACGTTTGAAAAATCAAAACCACAATCATCAAAATAGTGATGTTTAACAAACCATTTAGATCTCCCTTTAAGATATGCTCATCAAGAGTGTAACCCACCAAAAGTGGACGGATAGGCGCAAGCGCAGCCAGCAACAATGTAAGGGCGATAGACCAAATAAATATCACACGGTATGGCTTAACGTATGCTAAAAGTCTTTTTAGCAAGCTTACATTAATGGCATCTCCGCTTATTTTCGACATTTATTTATTTTTTATGTAAGGATATTTTACCGACACCAAATATAAACCACAGGCCGGAACAGATTGCCCAGCTTTACTCCTATTTTTACTCTCGATGATGTTTACCATTTCATCGGGCTCAATATCACCACGCCCTACCATCACCAAAGTGCCCACAATAGCCCGCACCATATTGCGCAAAAACCTGTCCGCCCGAATGGTAAAAACCAACCCACCTTCGTGCTGCTCAAAAATTGCTTTGCCAATTTTACAATTATTGGTAAATGTTTGGGTATTTGACTTGCTAAAACACGAGAAATCTGTATAATTTAACAAAATAGCAGCAGCTTGGTTCATTTTTGCTAAATCCAATGTTCCTTTGTATAACCACGAACGATCTATTTTGAATGGATTTTTATCGAAATGAATATGGTATTGGTAAGCTCTTGCAGTGGCATCGAAACGAGCGTGAGCAGTTTCTGCCACCTCAAATACCGATTTAACCGCAATAGTGTAAGGTAACAAAGCATTTATGCCGTTTACACATTTATCAATCTGTTGGGGGCTTACATTCTCTAAATCGATGTGTGCATAAAACTCCGTAGCATGCACTCCCGTGTCAGTGCGGCCGCAACCCAAAGAAGCAACTGACTGGCGAAAATAAGTGCTTAAAGCTTTATCTAAACACGCTTGTACAGTAATGCCATTAGGCTGAATTTGCCAACCATGAAAATCAGTGCCGTTGTAGCTTAATTCTACAAAATATCTCTTAGTTATCAATATTGCAAAAATACATTTTAATGAGGTGCTAACAAAACTAAGACCATGCTTAACGCATAATCTTTACAAATTGCTAAACTAAGAATTAGGTTAAAAAAACTATTTTTGTAGAAAACAATGTAATATGATTCAAAGAATACAATCGATTTGGCTTTTATTAGCTGCGATAACCATTTTATGCCTTCTTTTTGTGCCGGTGATGTCTGCCAACAGTAACGGTATGCATCATGTTTTAAATGCATTTGGTGTAAGCGGCAATGCCGAGACTAATTTCCCACTGCTAATTAGCGTAGTACTGGCAGGATTAATTAGCTTGATCAACATATTTAACTTTAGAAACAGGCCGTTGCAAAAACGAATTGCTTCTTTAAATATTTTGCTTATATTAGGATTATCTTTTTGGCTATCTCAACTAAGCAAGCAACTGCCCGGTGGTTTGGAAAATGCAACCATCAGCGCTGGATTATTTTTGCCGCTACTAGCCGTTATTTTTACTTTATTAGCTGTTCGCGGGATTAATAATGATGAGAGGTTGATACGCTCGGCTGATAGGTTGCGTTAATCAAATAGAATTTAAGTTTTTAGAGACTAACCTATAATATTTACATCTAAATCTATTTAATATGAAAAAATTTTTACTTTTATTTTTAATCGCAGTAGGATTAGTGACTACTGCATATAGTCAAATATTTTCTCAAAATTTTGGCACTTCCGCATCTTTAACAGATTATATTAGTTCAACTGGCGAAGCAAATAAATTTACAGCAATTTCCGCTTCTACGAATAGTAGCGTTTCGATAATTGGTGGACAATTAATTGTTGATAAAACATCAACTTCGGCAAACTTAGCTACAATTTCTTATGGCGGAGCAAATGCAAATTTGAATTCTAATTTATTAAAGGTTAAATTTACATTTACTGTGAACGGAACACCAGATGCTGGTGCTGGCTACACCTTTGTTGTGGGAAACACAGGTGTTGGCACAAACAACACTGTTACTACTGGAAACAACGGGGCACACAGCAGATTTCAATTGAATTTTACGGGACAGCCTGGAGAAGTTACCTTTAAGCCAGTAGGCAGTGGCACCGAATCAGCCCCTTTTTCTGGACCTGTCGAAATTATTTTTGTAGTTAACAATAGAGAAACTGGTATTTCATATATTGCTCCCGACGGAAGTTCTGAAGGATTAGGAAAAGACAAGTGGGATCTTTGGGTTGGAACAACAAAAGTTTTCAATGAAATCTCAGCTGATGGACCAGAAAACAATTTGACAAACTTTAAGCTTGTTACAGTAAGTTCCGCTATTAAATCGAATGTGTCATTTGATAATTTTTTAATAACAAATGAGAATGACCCACAAACTCTTCCCGTAACACTATCTTCTTTCACCGCAAAACCAAACTTGCAAAACGTTGACTTAGCTTGGAGCACAGCTTCGGAGCAAGAAAATGATCGATTTGAAATTTTAAGATCGGGAGATGGAAAAACATTCACGAAAATTGGTGAAGTTAAAGGTGCAGGAACATCAACAACAGAGAACTTTTACAGCTTTGTTGATCGTAATGCATTGCCAGGAACTAGCTATTATAAATTAAAACAAGTTGATTTTAACGGAAATAACTCAACTACCGAAGCTATTGCGGTAAAATCGAACGTAAAGGCGAGTAACTTTAGTGTGGCAAGCACTAAGGATGATGGCGCTATAAAAGTAAATGTTTATGCTGCTAACCAGGGCTCGGCAAGTTTAACGGTTTATGATTTAAATGGTCGGAAAATAATTTCACAATCGCTCAACCTAAGCAAAGGCTACAACAATTACAGTTTGCCTTTTAATGGTGCTAGCGGCCTATACATCGCATCGTTAGCAGTTGGTAACGAAACGGTTAAACAAAAATTTATTAAGTAGAATTTACTTACTATTGATGAAAGCCAGTATGAACATTCGTACTGGCTTTTTTGCGAAATAAAAAGCAAAACATTTGATGATTAGCCCCGATTGAACGAAAAGCCCGCAAGCGACTATAAAGAGTGCGGACTTGCAGAAAAAGCGGGACTAACGTTAAGAATAAAGCGGAAGTTGCGCTTCTTCAAACTAAAAACCACTAGTGTTTTTATCTTAGCCAAGCGTTAACGTTTTGTATTACAGAAACGTAAGCTTAAAACTAAATATTGCAAACGTTATTATTTACCAATTATTAACCGTACCTTTGCGCCTTAATAAAAAATGTTATAATGATAAACCCATTTAGTAAATTGGGGATAAGTGATGACGTTGTTAATGCCGTAAAAGAGCTAGGATTCGAAAATCCTACGCCAATTCAGGAGCAATCAATTCCTGTACTGTTAGAGGGTAGTAATGACTTTGTTGGTTTGGCCCAAACAGGAACAGGAAAAACAGCCGCATTCGGTTTGCCGCTGTTAGAATTGATTGACTTTAAAAGCAATAAGCCACAGGCGCTAATTTTGTGCCCTACTCGTGAGCTTTGTCTGCAGATTGCAAACGACATCAAAAATTTCTCAAAAAACACGCCTAATGCACACGTGGTTGCCGTTTACGGTGGCGCGAACATTATGCAACAACTACGCGAAATACGCAATGGCGTACAAATTGTAGTGGCCACGCCCGGCCGTATGTTAGATATTATTGGCCGTAAAGCCATTGATTTCTCGACAGTTAAGTATGTTGTTTTAGATGAGGCAGATGAAATGTTGAATATGGGCTTCCAAGAAGACATTAACGACATTCTATCGACCACTCCGGACGACAAAAAGACTTGGTTATTTTCTGCAACTATGCCGCCAGAAGTGCGACGTATAGCTAAGAAATACATGGACAACCCTGTAGAATTAACCATGGGTACCAAAAATACTGGTAACGTTAATATTGAACACGAATACTACATTGTTCGTGCTCGTGATAAATATGCTGCCTTAAAACGTATTGTAGATTATAACCCGGATATTTTTGGTGTTGTTTTCTGTAAAACTAAATTAGACACTCAAGACGTAGCTGAGCATTTAATTAAAGATGGTTACAATGCCGATGCTTTACACGGAGATTTATCTCAACAACAACGTGATAAAGTTATGCAACGTTTCCGCGACCGTAACATGCAATTGTTAATTGCTACAGATGTTGCAGCTCGTGGTATTGATGTTAGTGGCGTTACACACGTAATTAACTTCTCTTTACCTGATGAAATTGAAAGTTACACACACCGCTCTGGCCGTACTGGTCGTGCTGGTAAAACGGGTGTTTCTATCTGTATCATTAACTCTAAAGAAACAGGTAAAATTCGTCAGATTGAAAAAATTATTGGTAAAAGTTTCACTAAAGGTGAATTGCCAACAGGTTTTGATGTTTGCGAGAAACAGTTATTCGGTTTAGTTCATAAAGTTCAAACTGTTGAAGTTAACGAAGAGCAAATTGAACAATACATGTCGCGTATTAACGCAGAATTTGCTGATTTGAGCAAAGAAGAAGTGATTAAAAAATTTGCTTCACTAGAATTCAACCGTTTCTTAGAATACTATTCGAAAGCGCAAGATTTAAATATCAGTGCCGATGAAAGAGAGAGAGGCGAAAGAAGCGATCGCGGCAGTAGAGGATCTGGCAATTCAGACTATACTCGTTTGTTTATTAATGTGGGTTCGGTAGATGAATTTACTAGAGGCGATTTATTAGGCTTCGTTTGTAACAACGGTAAAATTAGCGGAAAATCTGTTGGTAAAATTGATTTGAAAGGTGTTTTCTCTTTCGTTGAAGTAGAAAACGCGTCTGCGGAAGAGTTACTTGCTAATTTTAAAAACGTTGAGTTTAACGGAAGAGAAGTTAGAATTGAAAAAAGTGGCGAACCAGCTCGTGGTGGTGGCGAAAGAAGAAGCGGCGGCGGTGGCAGCGGTTTCAGAGGCGGAAGCGGTGAGCGAAGAAGTGGCGGCGGCGGTTACAACAGAGGTGGTGGCGACAGAAGGAGTAGCGGCGGTAGCGGTTACAACAGAAGCGGCGGCGACAGAAGAAGTAGCGGTAGTGGCGAAGGCGGATTTAGAGATTTCTCTGGACGTAGTCGTGAAGAAAGAAGTGCCGGTAGCGGAAGACGCGAAGGTTCTGGTTCTGGCGAGAGAAGACGTCGTTCTTAATTAGATTTTAATTAATCGATATAGAAAATGCCCCGATGTAAAATTGGGGCATTTTTTTTGTTAATCAACTTTGTTTCTAATTTGCGATGCCTTTAGATAAATCTTTGCACCCTTTTTATTGATATAATACTTTCGATTTTTTCCATCTATGTACACCTTGGATCCGTCTGGAGCGATTTTTCCTTTGTACGTTTGGTCCGCAACTTTCGAAACCCCTTTAACTGTTACTTCAGCAGTTTTGTTGCCAACCGCCGTTGCGCCTTTATCAATGGCCTTTCCCGTTTTCTGAATTGCTTTTCCAACTTCAGTTTTTTTCTCTTGTGCATTAGCATTTAATGCAAATAAGGCTAATGCGGCAATAGCTACACTCCCTAATATAATTTTCTTGTTCATCACCTTATATCTTTTTATATAAAAACAAGCTGAACAAATTTTAGTTTCGTTTTTTAAATTACATAGCCAGATTTGTGTTGTTTAAGTCAACTCATGGGTAAGCTTATTTATCTCTAGCGGTGCTGGTAACTTTTCATACAATATTCGATAAACTGTATTCACAATAGGCATATCAACTTGGTAATGCTTGCTAATAGCTTGCATTCCCCTTACGGCATAATATCCTTCGGCCACCATATTCATTTCGAGTTGTGCTGCTTGTACGTTATAGCCCTTCCCTATCATATTTCCAAAAGTTCTGTTTCTGCTGAACTGCGAATAAGCAGTAACCAATAAATCTCCTAAATAGGCAGATTCCTTAATATCTCTTGCAATGGGATGTACCGCAGCCACAAAGCGTTCCATTTCGCGGATCGCGTTAGAAATGAGCACCGCTTGGAAATTATCGCCGTAGCCAAGGCCATGGCAAATTCCACTAGCGACTGCATAAATATTTTTGAGCACGGCACCGTACTCAGTACCATAAATATCATCAGAAATATTTGTTTTGATATATCTTGTATTCAACAAGTTGGCAAAATTTTCAGCTGAAGAAAAATCTCCGGATGCAATGGTTAAATAAGATAATTTCTCTAAGGCTACCTCTTCTGAATGGCAGGGCCCACTGATGACAATAATATCTTGATATGGAATTTGATATTGTTGATGTAGAAAATCACCAATGATAAGGTTATCATCAGGGACGATACCCTTAATTGCTGAAACTATTTTTTTGCCGCTAAGGTCGCCCGCAGAAATACCCTTCAACGATTCCTTTAAAAAAGCCGCCGGAACATTTAGGATTACAACGTCAGCTTCGCTTACAATAAAATTGATATCTGATGAAACATGCTCCGGCTTTACCTTTATCTCTACTGCGCTGAGATAACTCGGATTGTGTTTAAATTCTCTGATGTGTGCGATAGCACTTTCGTTGCGCATCCACCATAGTACTTCTTTGGTAACTGCATTATCTGATAGCATTTTGACGATTGCAGTAGCCCAGCTACCTCCACCAATCACAGCTATTTTAGGATCTCTCATTTTCGATATTTATAATAGATTAGAAGAAAAACAAAAAAGGTCAATAAATGCAGCGCATCTATTGACCTTTCAAAATTAGTTATTTTTTTTACCCTGCGGGCTATTTTTTGGAGGCTCCCGTAAACAACTTATCTTTAGTAGTTTGTTCAACTTTCATTCCGTCTTTTAGTTTATTTTGGATAGCAGAATACGGTCCGGAAACAATTTTTTGTCCAGCCTTTAAACCTGTTTTTACGATAATAAATCTATCATTCTGGATACCCGTAATTACCGGAGCTTTTTTCACCGTCGATTCTTTATCGTCAAACAAGTACACAAACTGCTTAATCTCAGCATCTGCTACCTTAGGCTTTTTGTTATCCTCCTGCTTCTCTTCAACTTTCGCTTCATCGCTTGCGGATTTAACATCCGTGAATATTGCTTGAATTGGAACCGCCAACGAAGTTACTTTTTCGCTCTCAATATCTACCGTAGCAGAAAGTCCAGGTCTAAATGGCGAAGGCAAATCTTTTGCGCCACCTTTAACGGTATTATACGACTCTGCCAACAATCTTACCTTTACCGAGAAGTTGGTTACTTGGTCTACCGAACTGGTTGTGCTCCCCACATTTGTCGATGAGCTAGCGATTTCGGTTACAACGCCTCTAAACTTCTTACCTGCAAAAGCGTCAACTTCTACAGTAGCGCTGTCACCTAAACTCACTCTGTTAATGTCGTTCTCGTTTACATCAACGTTAACTTCCATGTTGTTCAAATTAGAAATACGCATAATCTCGGTACCCGCCATTTGCGAAGTACCCAAAATACGATCGCCTAATTCTATCGAAAGTTTAGACACTACACCATCAACTGGTGCATAAATAGTAGTACGAGCTAAATTCGCTCCCGCCTCCTTCACGCTTGCTCCTGTTTGCTCTAAGTTAAATTTAGCGCCAGTTACCCCTTCTTTTGCGGCAGCTAACGTTGATTTTGCCGTTAAATAGCTGGCCTTTGCGTTATCAAATTCGGCTGCCGAAATTACCTTTTTGTTATAAAGCTCAACATTACGTTTATAAGTGGCCTCCGCATTGGTAAAATTCGCTTGTGCTTGTACTAATTGTTGTTGTGCCGATGCAACACTAGCTTTTTGTGCATTGTAAGACGCCACTGTGCGCTCATAGCTAGACTGCAAAATATCCGGACGAACTTTACAAAGTAATTGGCCTTTTTTAACCACATCGCCTTCTTTTACTAGCAACTCCGTCACCTCACCCGACACCTCCGAACTTAGCTTTACTTCGGTTTCTGGCTGTATTTTACCGCTTGCAGTAACCGTTTCGATTACAGTTTTTTGCGAAGCCGCCTCAACAGTTACTTTTTCAACCTGCTTTTTGCCAATAACACCAGCTAGCGATAAACCAATTAACACCAATAAAAGTGCACCGATGCCTATGAGTATTTGTTTCAATTTCATAATTATAAAAATTTGCCTACCGGCGATCTTCTTTTAAAATATAATTTGGTTTCCTAAATAATAATCTATCACTTTCGATTTAAATAGCAGATCGTATTTCGCTTGTATCATATCAATTTCTGCCCTATTTCTATTGGTTAGCGCAGTGCTATATTCTACCGAATTTGCCAAGCCCACTCCATAGCGCTGTTCAATCGCAAAAAATGCATCTTTTTGCGCATCAAACGCGTTGGTAGCCGAACGGAACTTAGATTCTGCAGCTCGTACATCGGCAACTGCTTGATAAATGACCTTATTCAAATTGTTTTTGGCCAATTGCTCTTGCGTTTGTGTTTGAGCAAGATTAATTCTGGCTCTAGTTACAGAACTTTTCGCCTGCAGTCCATTGAAAATTGGGATTGAAAGACTTAATCCAATACCTTTCGACACATTATCTTTCAATTGTTTCTCAAAGGTATCATTGGTAATCAACGGATTTTCGCTGTAAAAATATGATGTACCATAGCTTGCGTTAAATGATAATCGAGGATACAAATTTCCCTTCGCCACAGCAACGCCAAGTTCCGCAGCCCTTGTGTTTGCATTGGTTAACTTAATATCGGGAAACTGAGCTAGTGCCGTCTGGTAAATTTCCTCTGCATTGTACTTGTCCGCTCCAGTCTTAAAACCATCAATTAGTGGTGCTTGAACCTCATAAACGCTTGAAGAAGGAACATCCATCAATTGAGCCAAATTGAGGTAGGATATGGCTAAAGCATTCTCGGCATCGGTTACATTTAGCTCTGCGGTAGCCACCTGCGATTTTGATTGAGAAACGTCTGCCAAGGTCTTATTTCCAACCTTAAACAACTGATCTTGCTGGTTAAATTGTTGTTGCGCAACTTCTAGCTGTTGCTTAGCCGCCTTTAAAAAATCTTTATTAAATAAGATTTGCATGTAAGAGGTAATCACAGACAAAATCAAATCATTTTTAACTTTTTCTGAATTAGTTTTACCAGCCTCTAACAAAGCCTTATTCTGTTTAATTTGGTTGAGTTTAGACCAGCCGTTAAATAAATCTATACCTGTAGACACCCCCCCATTTAAATTGTAATTTTGGGTATTCTGAAATAAACCCGAAGCCACCTGGTTACGTCCCCAGCCTAAATTTTGGTTTACGTTAGCATTTAAGCTCGGATACAAAGCTGCTTTAGACTGCGTTAAATTTACATCATTTAAACTCTCGCTCAATTGCGCCTGCTTTACCTGCAAGTTATTTTGTAATGTCTTATCTATGGCTTGCTGAATGGTGATTACTTCTTGCGCATAAGCACCAACACTCCAAAATAAGGAAGCGGCTGTTGCCCCTATCAAAAAGCTTAATCGCATGGGTTTATTCATATCAAATGTTTCCACAATAATAATTAATAATACCGTTGTGTATTGTATTTTTTTAACAACAGCATCTAATTGTTTACTTTTACAACATGTACGTTGCAAGGTCTCCTTTTTTCTTAAGATGGTATTACCCCGAGTTAACTTGGCGTAAAAGCTCATCAGAAAAAATTGTTTATTTAACGTTTGACGATGGACCTATACCAGATGTTACAGACTTTGTACTAAAGACGCTAAAAAACTTCGATATTAAAGGTACGTTTTTTTGTATTGGTGACAATATCTTAAAACACGCTGAGCTCTTTAACCGTATAAAAGTAGAGGGACATGCGGTCGGTAATCATACTTTTAATCACCTAAAAGGATGGAAGACTGAAGATAGAGCATACATCGCTAATTTTTGGAAGTGCCAGGAACTTACCCAAACTAATTTGTTTAGGCCACCATACGGTAGGATTAAGAAGTCGCAAATCTTAAAGCTCAAAGTGCGAAGCCCCAAGCTCGACATTGTAATGTGGGATGTGTTAAGCGGCGATTTCGACATCAGCATTGATGGTGAAAAATGTTATCACAATGTGATAAACAACGTAAGAAATGGCTCCATCATCGTTTTTCATGATAGCTTAAAAGCATGGGAAAGATTACAGTACGCTTTGCCAAAAACAATCGACTTTTTGTTACAGCAAGGATACTCTTTTCACAAGCTATAAAGGAACATCGTTCAAAAAATAAGATTCTCACCCCCGCTAAATACAATTCAGATAAAAGTCTAACGATAAGCGCTGATAAAAAAGCGTACGGCACATATACACATATTCTCAACTTCAGGGAACTGTCCAACACTTCTACATCGCCAAAACCATCCTACAGAGTTAAAAACGATGGAGATGAGATTGAAACTTTTAGTCCTACAAATAAAGATCAAAGTGTTCAGCAGCGTACTCATACAGCTATATTAGAGGAGAGCTTAGCCCTAAATACAATAAAAACTTTATTTATGCTTTGCCAAACGGAAAGGGCAGAAAAGTAAGAGCCTTAGAGTCAACTTTCTTTAACGCAACCTATTTCGGTTCGACTACTCCAGACGACTGGAAAGCCTATCGCTTTTTTACCCAAGAAGCTGATACGGTTACCGCTATTAGAAAAGGAATAGTTGTAAACGTGAGCGATTTGTATGACGGAGATAACAGCATTTCGTTAATCGTTACTTATCTCAAATCTGCGGAAATTGCCGCTGCCAAAAAAAATCTTAAAGAAACCAAAAGTTTGTATGGCTTTATTACGCCTTATTTCTGCACCTTAGAAAATGTAAACGGAATATTAACCAGTCAACAATATTACACTTCCACAATCACTACCGAGATTATACAAAAAGAAATGAGTAAAAAGGAAATTAAAGGCTTAACGAAAAAGTAATTCCTCCAATGTTGTCTTGAAGCAAAAAATGCACGTGTTGAATAAGCTTGACAACAATACAAATTGGTTAAGACATGTAATTATTAGGATCCAATTACAACGTCAGTAGCGTCCTATTTAGAACTTGTACAAATAATATTATGACGCAGTACCGTTATTTTTAAAGGTGGTTTTTTGCTATTTTTGTTTTGAGTAAAATGTCTAAATTTTCAAATTAAAAAATAATATTTTTTGTGGGGATGAGATTGAATTCTTAACTCATCACTCCAGCAAAAGTCATATAGAAAATGAATATATATAACGATTACATTCAAGAAATTGAAGAGAGAAAAACACAAGGTCTTAATCCAAAACCAATTGATAGCGCAGAATTAACAAGCGCAATTATCGAACAAATTAAAGATGTAAATAATGAGCATCGCGTAGATTCGGTAAGATATTTCATCTACAACACTTTACCAGGAACTACACCAGCGGCAACTGTTAAAGCTCAGTTTTTAAAAGAAATCATTCTGGGTCAAGCTGTAGTTAACGAAATTACCCCAACTTATGCGTTCGAATTACTGTCGCACATGAAAGGTGGCCCATCTATCAAGGTGTTATTAGATTTGGCTTTAAGTTCTGATCTTGCTATTGCAAAAGAAGCGGCAGAGGTGTTAAAAACGCAAGTATTTTTATATGACGCTGATACGGCTCGCTTAAAAGAAGCTTACGAAAAAGACAACTTTATTGCTAAAGATATTTTAGAGAGCTACGCCAGAGCGGAATTCTTTACTAAATTACCTGAGGTGCCAGAGGAAATTAAAGTGGTAACTTATATTGCTGCAGAGGGTGATATTTCGACAGATTTACTTTCACCGGGTAACCAAGCACACTCCCGTTCTGACCGTGAGTTACACGGAAAGTGTATGATTACGCCTGAGGCACAAGCAGAAATTAAAGCTTTGCAAACACAGTATCCAGATGCAAGCGTAATGCTAATTGCTGAGAAGGGCACCATGGGTGTGGGTTCTTCGCGTATGTCGGGTGTAAATAACGTAGCATTGTGGACTGGTAAACAAGCTTCGCCATATATTCCTTTTGTAAATATTGCACCAATTGTAGGTGGTACAAATGGAATTTCTCCAATTTTCTTAACCACCGTTGACGTAACAGGTGGTATTGGCATTGACCTTAAAAACTGGAAAAAACAAGTAGATGCTAATGGTGAGGTAGTACGTAATGAAAGCGGCGACCCTATTTTGGAGGAAGTATATTCTGTAGCTACAGGTACTGTTTTAACCATTAATACAAAAACACAAAAGCTATATAATGGCGGCCAAGAGTTAATTGACATCTCGAAAGCGTTAACACCGCAAAAAATGGAGTTTATTAAAGCTGGAGGTTCTTACGCTATCGTTTTTGGTAAAAAAATACAAACTTTCGCTGCGCAAACTTTAGGTATCGAAATACCTTTAGTTTTTGCTCCTGCAAAAGAAATAACAAAAGAAGGACAAGGCTTAACCGCAGTTGAGAAAATCTTCAACAAAAATGCAGTTGGTGTAACTCCAGGTAGAATTTTACACGCTGGTTCCGACGTGCGTGTAAAAGTAAACATCGTGGGTTCGCAAGATACTACTGGTTTAATGACAGCGCAAGAGCTAGAAGCAATGGCGGCTACTGTAATTTCACCGACCGTTGATGGCGCTTACCAATCGGGTTGTCATACGGCATCAGTTTGGGATAAAAAAGCACAAGCAAACATTCCTAAGTTGATGAAATTTATGAACGAGTTTGGTGTAATCACCGCTCGCGACCCTAAAGGCGAATACCACGCAATGACCGACGTTATCCATAAAGTATTGAATGACATCACAATTGATGAATGGGCAATCATTATCGGTGGCGACTCCCACACACGTATGTCTAAAGGTGTAGCTTTTGGTGCCGATTCGGGTACTGTAGCTTTAGCTTTAGCAACTGGTGAAGCATCTATGCCAATTCCTGAATCTGTGAAAGTAACTTTCAAAGGAGCAATGAAACAACATATGGACTTCCGTGACGTAGTACACGCTACCCAAGCACAAATGTTGAAGCAATTTGATGGTGAGAATGTCTTCCAAGGTCGCATCATTGAAGTTCATATTGGTACTTTACTGGCCGACCAGGCCTTTACATTTACCGATTGGACGGCAGAAATGAAAGCGAAAGCTTCGATCTGTATTTCGCAAGATGATACTTTAATTCAATCGTTAGAGATTGCTAAATCTCGTATCAATATTATGATCGAGAAAGGAATGGATAACCACAACAAAGTATTACAAGGTCTAATTGATAAGGCAAATAAACGCATCGAGGAAATAAAATCGGGTGCTAAACCTGCATTACAGCCAGATACAAATGCCAAATATTACGCTGAGGTAGTTGTGGATTTAGACATTATTGATGAACCAATGATTGCCGACCCTGATGTTAATAATTCAGACGTTTCAAAACGTTATACACACGATGCGATTAGAGAATTATCGTTTTACGGTAACGATAAAAAAGTTGATTTAGGTTTTGTGGGATCATGCATGGTGCATAAGGATGATTTGAAAATCGTTTCACAAATCCTTAAAAATGTAGAAGCAGAAAAAGGTTATGTTTCCTTTAAAGCACCTTTAGTAGTTGCTGCACCTACTTACAACATTATTGATGAGTTAAAGGCAGAGGGCGATTGGGAATTCTTACAAAAATATTCTGGCTTTGAGTTTAACGATCTAATGCCAAAATCTGCAGCTCGTACCGAATATGAAAACATACTGTACTTAGAGCGCCCAGGTTGTAATTTATGTATGGGTAACCAAGAAAAAGCTGCTAAAGGCGATACTGTAATGGCAACTTCTACACGTTTATTCCAAGGTCGTGTGGTTGAGGATAAAGAAGGTAAAAAAGGCGAGTCGCTATTAGCATCTACTCCCGTGGTTGTACTATCTGCAATACTAGGTCGTATTCCTACGTTAGAAGAATATAAGGCAGGAGTAGAAGGTATCAACCTTACAAAATTTACACCCATATTAGCCAACTAAATTCGGGTAAAATACATGTATTTAAAGGCTATCCATTTTTAAGGATAGCCTTTTTTTATTGGACATCTCTTTAAGCTATTTCTTCATTATATATAGAATAGATTATAAGGTCATTGTAGTATAATTTAATGTCTTAGTTTGTTTTTTGAACAAAAAAAATTGTAATTTGTTATTCCTTAAAGAACAAAACGACTTAATTATAATAATATGGCTTTTGATATAGAAATGATTAAAAAGGTATATGCAAACTTTGGCGAACGTGTAGATGCGGCTCGTACAGTAGTTGGCAGACCTTTAACCCTTTCAGAGAAAATTTTATATGCACACCTGTGGAATGGGAAAGCTAACAAGGCTTTTTCCCGAGGTGTAGATTATGTAGATTTTGCACCTGATAGAGTGGCCATGCAAGATGCAACGGCACAAATGGCCCTGTTACAGTTTATGCAAGCTGGTCGTCCGAAGGTAGCAGTACCTTCGTCTGTGCATTGCGACCATTTAATTACAGCCAAATTAGGGGCTGAGATTGATTTACCACAAGCCAAAACGGAGAGTGCAGAAGTATTTAACTTCCTTTCATCCGTTTCTGATAAATACGGAATTGGTTTCTGGAAACCTGGTGCTGGAATTATTCACCAAGTTATTTTAGAAAATTATGCTTTCCCAGGGGGGATGATGATTGGTACAGATAGTCATACCGTAAATGCTGGAGGTTTGGGTATGCTAGCCATTGGCGTAGGGGGAGCTGATGCTTGCGATGTGATGGCAGGCTTAGCTTGGGAACTCAAATTCCCGAAATTGATTGGTGTAAAACTAACTGGCAAATTAAGTGGCTGGACATCGGCAAAAGATATTATCTTAAAGGTTGCTGGTATCTTGACTGTTAAAGGTGGTACCGGTGCAATTGTAGAATATTTTGGTGACGGAGCTATTAATTTAAGCTGCACTGGGAAAGGTACGATTTGCAATATGGGTGCAGAAATCGGCGCAACAACGTCAACTTTTGGCTATGACGAAAGTATGGAGCGTTATTTACGTGCCACGAATAGAGCTGATGTTGCAGATGCTGCCAACAACATTAAAGATTATCTTACGGCCGATCCTGAAGTTTACGCAAATCCTGAACAATATTTTGACCAAATTATTGAAATTAACCTTGATGAGTTGGAACCATACTTGAACGGTCCTTTTACACCAGATTTAGCAACACCTATTTCTAAAATGAAAGAAGTTGCTGCTGCCAATGGATGGCCAATGAAAGTAGAATGGGGTTTAATTGGCTCGTGTACCAATTCATCTTATGAAGACTTATCCCGTGCAGCTTCGGTTGCGCAACAAGCCCTTGATAAAGGTTTGGACAAACAAGCAGAGTTTGGTATCAATCCGGGTTCAGAGCAAGTGAGGTACACCGCCGACAGAGACGGTTTGCTAAAAACTTTCGAAGATCTAGATGCAACCATCTTTACCAACGCCTGCGGCCCTTGTATAGGGATGTGGGATAGAACCGGAGCAGAAAAGGCAGAAAAGAACACCATTGTACACTCGTTTAACAGAAACTTCGCAAAACGTGCTGATGGCAATCCTAATACTTATGCCTTTGTTACTTCGCCCGAAATTGTTGCGGCAATTGCTATTGCCGGTCGCTTAGATTTTAACCCACTAACCGACACCCTTACCAACGCAAATGGGGAGCAAGTGAAACTGGATGAACCCAAAGGCTGGGAATTGCCAGAGAAAGGTTACGCAGTTGAAGATGCAGGGTACCAAGCACCAGCGGAGGACGGATCTAAAGTTCAAGTTGCGGTATCGCCAACATCACACCGTTTACAACTATTAGACCCTTTTACACCTTGGGAAGGTACAGACTTAAAAGGCTTAAAACTTTTAATTAAAGCTAAAGGCAAATGCACTACCGACCATATTTCTATGGCGGGTCCTTGGTTAAAATTCCGTGGCCATTTAGATAATATTTCTAATAATATGTTGATTGGTGCAGTTAACTATTTCAACGATGAAACAGATAACATCAAAAACCAATTAACCGGAGCTTACGGTCCTGTACCAGCAACTCAACGTGATTATAAAGCGCAAGGCATTGGCTCTATTGTAGTAGGCGATGAAAACTACGGGGAAGGCTCATCGCGTGAGCATGCAGCTATGGAGCCTCGTCATTTGGGCGTTAGAGCAGTGTTGGTTAAATCTTTTGCTCGTATTCACGAAACAAACCTTAAAAAGCAAGGTATGTTAGGTTTAACCTTTGCTGATAAAGACGATTACAACAAGATCCAAGAAGACGATACCATTGATATCTTAGGTTTAACAGAATTCGCTCCAGACAAGCCTTTGACGTTGGTACTGCACCACGCTGATGGCACGACAGAGCAGTTTAACGTTAACCACAGCTATAATGCTCAACAAATAGAGTGGTTTAAAGCTGGCGGTGCGTTAAATATCATAAGAGCTGAAGCCGCAGCGAAAGCAGCACAAGCATAACCAATAACTGTAAGCGAAAGAAACCCCATCTAGTATCATCACTAAATGGGGTTTCTTTTTTGTTCTTTCTTAATGTTAGAACGAATAACCAAAAGAAATATATCCGTAATATGGAATAAAGTTGTTCTTGTTGAAAATCGGTGTAACACCAGCTCTAAACATAAAACCACCATCTACCGGTTGTTTACGGTATCCAAAGTTCATCGTACCAAAAAAACCATCATTATCGATGAATAAGATTTCTTCGTCATTACCTCCCTCGTTAGCATTAAAACCCACATAAGTGGCTCCAATGCCCATTTCAAAGTACTTACCATTTTTACCTAACAGGTAGTTAAGAACAACAGGCGCAGTAAATAACCCATTGCCATCTACAGCTAAATAACTTAAGCCTACTCTACCTCCCAAACCGTTTAATGTGTTTTGAAAGCGAGTGTCGTAATTGAAAGAATAAGTACCTCCAGCACCTAAAATTTCAAAGAAAACAGACTGAGCTCTTCTTCCCGGCTCATAGGTGGCTAATTTTCTACTAGCAGAAGCATCTGCGGGCTGGTTTTGTGCAAATGCAAAAACAGATGCGAAAAGCACAAATGTGAGTGCTAATAATTTTTGTCTCATTGGTATAATTATTTATTTGTTTATTCTTCATTTAAAAAAGATTGTATAGCGTCAATATCTCTCTCAAAAACGTGTAATTGAACCCCGCTAATTGATATATCTAGAAGTGGTCTCATCCATGCGGTATTTTCGCCCGATAGGAAACATTCGAAACCCGCGTCTCGCAATCTAGTTAATGCAAATTGAGCATCTATGGGGTTCTCGAACGATTTGAAGACAACTATTTTATCATTTTCCATAAATCAAATGTATGTCTTTAACCTCTTAATTCAAAAACGAAATTTCGTATTCTTAAAAAGAAAATAAAAATACAACTAACTAAAATACAAAATCTTACGCAAAAAACTACTACCCATCAGATAATATTCAAAGTTTATTTAACTTAGTTTATGCATCATCCCCTATTTAAATTATTTTTAATCTTATCTCTAAGTTTCTTCCGCTTATCCACCTCTGCTCAATTGGTAAACGACGAAGTTGAGGGAGCAATTCTAATCAGCAACACCTCTGCTTTTTGTAGTGATGAGGCAGGCCACAGTAATGTAGGTGCCACATCTTCTGGGGTGACAATACCGGACCAGTGGGTAACAATTGGACAAGATGTTTGGTTCAAATTCGTACCGACAAAAAGTAACGTTACAATCACGATAAGTGGCCGAAATTCAGCTGATAGCCCCAACACCTTATTAGCTCCAACTGTTGCTTTATATTTAGTAGACAACGTTAATCCTAATAGTTTCGGAGAAGTCCCTAACCTTTTAGCCCCGTTAAGCTCTAACAACGTTACCTCATTAGATGACGGGGGCCTAAGACGAGGTAGAACTTATCTTATTAGAGTGAGTTCTGCGACCAACAACTCTGGAACATTCAAAATTTGCGTGAACAACTACAACCCTCCTTTACAACCTGGACAAGACATAGCAACCAGCTCTATATTATGCTCCCAAGAAACGTTCACACAATTAAATGTTACTGGAGCCGGAGAAAACAGTGAGGAGGCTAGAGGAACTTGCCTAAGCGTTGAAAAAAACTCGGCATGGTATAAATTTAAAGCATCTACCTCTGGATCGTTTACGTTTACGATTACCCCTACCGATATTACTAATGACATGGACTGGGTAATGTACGATCTAGGACCAGATGGCAACTTAGACAATGTCAGGCCGGAGAACGCAATACGCTGTGCCGCTGGGAGTGGTGTTAATTGCTTTCCAAGTTATTTTAAAACCGGATTGAGTTTAACAGAAACTGATTTAACCGAAGATGGCGGATGTGGGGCCAACAAAAACGGGTTCGTAAGATTTGTAGATGTGGTGGAAGGAAACACCTACGCCATAATGATTGATAATTTCTCTAGCGGAAATAATGGTTTTACTATGGAATTTGGCGGAGACGCTACCTTCGAAGGACCAAAGGCAGAGATCAAGTCAACTGTCCTAAACCCTTGTACAGACAGTCAAACCTTTACCTTCGAAAGTTCATCCAGTAACTATAAAACGTTAAATTGGACCTTCGATGATGGCGCAAGCATTAGCTCGGCTTCTGGCGAAGGACCTTTTACAATTTCCTACAACACCATGGGTCCCAAAACTGTAGTTCTCGAGGCAATATCCACAAACGGTTGTAAAGTAACGACTACAGAAACATTTATCGTTAGCAAAACACCCGAGAAGCCGAAGATCACGGCCTCTAAAGTTGACCTTTGTGTGGGCGAACAACTAGAGCTGAAGACCGACGACCTCAACTTCGCTACCTTTCAATGGACTGGACCAAATGGTTTTACCTCAACGCTCCAGAACCCAACAATAAACATCACTGGACAAGAAAACGTCGGCATTTATAAACTGATTGTAACGGTGGGTATCTGCGTAAGCGAAGAAAGTTCGATAGAGATTAAGTCTGTTGAAGAAATGCCCGTAGCAGAATTCGACATTGTTGTGAAAAACAAATGCGAAGATGACCAATTCTTCGAAATTATCAATAAATCTACAGGTTATACAAAGATGAGTTGGGCGTTAGGAGATGGTGCAACAGACGTAGACATGCCCGAAAATGGCATAGGAATCCTCAAATACATTAACAATGGGTTAAAACAAGTTACAGTTACCTTGACAAGCAAAAATGGTTGCGAAACAGTTTTAACCAAAGATTTATTGGTTGGAACAACACCTCCACTTCCGGTAATCACATCGAATAAGGAGAAATTTTGCATTGGAGATGTAATTAAATTAAATGTGCCTTTTGAAGTAGGTAGGGAATACCACTGGACTGGCCCAGACAATTTCACTGGTACAGGAGCTAGTGTAGAAATACCTGTTGATAATTATGAAAAAGGAGGCGTGTACAGCGTGACTGTTCTTTTTAACGGTTGCTTGAGCGACCAAGCGAGTATTCGTTTCCCAGCAATTACCAAGACCCCGATTGCCAGGTTTACAAACACACCACAATTTTTGTACAAATTTTCGCCTTCACTTACTGTATCTTTCAGTAATTATTCATTGCATGCAGATAGCTACCTATGGGATTTTGGAGATGGAGAAAGCACTACCGAAATAAGTCCTAAACACACTTTTAAAGAAAATGGAACCTACATAATTACATTGACGGCAAGCTCTAAAAACGATTGTTTTACCACGATGACCTCGAGTGATTTAGTGTTAAGCAATTATAGTATACTCATCCCAAATGCATTCTCTCCAAATGGGGATGGTGTTAACGATGAATTTGCGATTAACATAGTTAACCTAAAAAAATACCAACTACAAATTTTCGATAGACGAGGGGCTATGGTATTTTCCACTTACGACATATTCGATAACTGGAAAGGCACGCATAAAGATGGGCCGGTTCCTGTGGGCGCTTACTACTATGTGATTACTGGTACTGGAGTTGACGACAAACCGATAAAAAAAACAGGTCAAGTCACCGTAATTAGATAACTTATTTACTGATCGACAAACCTATCTGTTTTAACAAAATTGCGGCATTGAACTGTGTGCAAGGGCCGTTTTTTATCTTGTAGTCGAAATCCATTTCACCATCTATCAATTCAATGTCGAAATGAAAATTTCTAAGGGCCGTGTTATGTTCTTTTTCCATCTCAGAGAGTTGCAAATCGTGAGTAGCAAACAGAGCTGGCTTTCGCAATCCAATCAACTTTTCAATAAACGCTTTGGATCCGTCAAATTTATCCTTGCTATTGGTACCACGAAGCATCTCGTCGATAAAAACCAAACTATTTTCAGAAGTCTCTACCTCCTCCAAAATCATCCTTAGCCTATTTAACTCCGCTTTAAAGGTGGAGGTATTTTCGATCAAATTATCTTTAATACGCATGTAAGAAAGCATCTTAAAAATGGACAATTTAAACGCACTAGCACAAACCGTAGCACCCGCGTAAGCAAGTACCATATTTATCCCTACGGTACGCAAAAAAGTACTTTTACCCGCCATATTAGATCCAGTAATAATATCTACTGTAGGCAAATTTGCAAAATGATAATCGTTGTTTACACGCTTCTCTATTGGGATTAATGGATGTCCGATAGCCATTGCGCTTAAAGCCAAGTCCTCTTCAATAGCAGGAAAAGTCCAATCTGGATGATTGTAGCTTAAGGTTGCGAACGAAATTAGTTCTTCAAAATAACCAATACGGTCAAGCCCATCCCCTACTTTAGCACTAGCACTTCTATTCCAATCACCAAGTTTGATACAGCATTTTAAATCCCACAGTAAAAAGAAATTAAGTACCGCATAGAGCAAGAAGTTTAAACGAGCATCAAAAGCTACTATAATTCTTGAAAGCGATTTGATATGGTCACTTACTTTCTCGTCTGTTACAAAAAGCGATTTAATATATCTACTGTTCCAACTATGACTTTCAGTCCAAGAAATAGCTTCGGCATAGCCATTTAAAAGTGTTGAACTACCGCTAAAGCCATAATAAACTTGCGTAATGGGTTTCGAAAAGGCATAAGTGATGATGGCGTTTACAAAGGCGATTAAGCCCAAGATACTCCACAGCTTACCACCAAAAATTAAGGCTGCGAGAAATAAAGCACCCATTAAATACGGTATACTTTTTACATAGGCTCTTAGGAGTTTATTACTGGTAAAAGCGGTTTGTTGATGCAACTTACCTTGTAATTTTTGCTTTATCTCTTCAATTTTATTCACATCATGGCCCTTCAAATTCGCTCTGAAGGTAAAAGTGCTATCTATGTGCTGGGTCAGTTCGGCAATGGCATCTTGTCGATCTAAAATTTCCGACTTGCTACTTGCCTGACTTAAATGTTCAGCGAGTCTGTGCGTACCTATCTGTGTGGTGGCTCTGTTGGTAAGACTGTATAACGAAGAGGGCCCAAAAATATCGAAATCGGAGGTATAAATATGTTTTTCGTCTTCGAACTTAGCGCCGTTGTCATAGCCGTTTGCGGCACCGTTTAGCATTGCTAACTCATTTTCGTAAACCCATAGTAGGTTTTTGTGGAATAATAATTCTTTTGCAACGCCACTTTGTTTACGCACTACCATCACAAAAATCGCAATGGGAAGAAACAACATCAGTAACCAAAAATATTGCGCCCAATCGGTACTTGCACTGCCCAAGAATATAAAGAAAACAATCTCTAATAATAAAAGCGATAGCCTGATAATAGATAACCGATCGATTTCTTTTGACAGTTTACTAATATCACCCTGTTGTGAAAATATACACTCTTGGTACATTTTTAGTCGGTTTTGCTCGCTTTTTAACATTATATTTGAAAGGCTTTAGCTGTAAAGATAGAAAACGAAATACGATTAGCCGAACCTTATTATGAAGATTACCTTGGTAGCTGTTGGAAAAACGGAAGATAAATATTTAATTGAAGGGATTGAAAAATATCTTAATCGTTTAAAGCATTATATTAATTTTAACTTGGTAATTATACCTGATGTTAAGAACACTAAAAATTTAAGTGAGGCACAACAGAAAGCAAAAGAAGCTGAGGTTATCCATAAACAATTAAACAATAACGATGTTGTTATTCTATTGGATGAAAATGGCAAAAAATACTCGTCAATGCAGTTTGCGCAATACATTAACAAGCAAATGGTAGGGAGTGTACAGCATTTAGTTTTTATTATTGGCGGCCCCTACGGTTTTGATGAAAGCATTTACAAAAGAGCAAATGGAAGTGTGTCGCTGTCAGACATGACATTTTCTCACCAAATGGTAAGGTTGTTTTTTGTAGAACAGATTTATCGGGCATTCACCATTTTAAAAAATGAGCCTTATCATCATCAGTAGATATGGAAACATCGAATAGTTAGCATCTAAATTATAAACAAGGAGGAATTATGAAAATGCCAGATGAATATAAACGCAATTACCGTTTTAAAACAGACAATTCAAAAGAGCGCAAAGTAATCAATATCACCATCATTTTAATTATTTTGGGCTTAGTTGCGTGGTACGCAGCAGAGTACTTCGCATAAAAAAAGCCAAGCAAAAATACTTGGCTCTTCTATTTGTTATAAATACTTAAGCACCTCTTTTTACTGGCGCTGTAGCCTTTTTAGCCGGTGCCGAAGTTTTGCTAGTTGGCGCTTTTGCAGCCTTTGGTTTAACCGCGGCTTTTGCCTTAACCTCAGTTTTCTCGTCAACTTTCGGCGCGGCTTCCTCTGCTCCCGGAGCCGCTTCTGTAAATAGTGGCAAATCCTTCAAAATGTTATACCAAGACAAGATTTTCTTCATATCGGAAGCATAAACTTTCTCTTGATCGTGATTTGGAGCAACCTCTACAAAAAACTTTCTTAAAGTAGTTCCATCAGCTTTGCTGTCAGGAATAGCTGTCTTAGTTGCAGCAATATTTGTCAAAACATCGTGCAATTTTAAGTCCTCATCTTCGCCGTAAATTGTGATATCTTCTAACGAAGCCAACTTAGTATTGGTAAGGTTAGCAATAACTTTCAATTTTTGCTCATCAAGCCCTTCTAATACATAGCCAGCCTTGTTTTGGCCAATTAGCTTAAATAATCCGGGTCTACCAGAAACAGCTACAATTCCTCTTAAGTTCATATATTTAAAGATGTAAGAAGTGAGATGGGCGAACAAGAATTAATCTCAAGTTCAACATCTCAAATCTGGTGTCTAATTAATCTTCTATTACTTCAATGGTTAAGATTTTATCGCCTTGGCGAATATCATCTACAATATCTACATTTTCTATCACCTTACCAAAACAAGTGTGGTTACGATCTAAGTGCGCAGTATTGTCTCTACTATGACAGATAAAAAATTGCGATCCTCCTGTATTTCTACCTGCATGAGCCATAGAAAGCACGCCTCTATCGTGATATTGGTTATCGCCATCTAACTCACAATCAATTTTATAACCCGGACCACCAGTTCCCGGCATACCTGCCGCACCATCCTTGGAGTTAGGGCAACCGCCTTGCACTACGAAATTTGGAATTACACGGTGAAAAGTCACGCCGTCATAAAATCCTTCATTCGCTAATTTTTTAAAGTTAGCCACAGCTTTAGGAGCATCTTTTTCATAGAACTCTAAAGTCATATCGCCTTTTACTGTTTTTATAATTGCTTTAGCCATTTTTCTTTTATTAGATTACAAATTTAGCAAATTGTAGCAAAAAACACCGCTCTCCCTTAAAATGCATATAAAAATTGCTTTGGTAACGTTATCTTGCTAATGAGTTTTATAATCGGTCGAAAAAATTTACATTCGTATATGTTATCAATTAGATGGTTTAAAAGAAGTGTGTTTGTCCTAATCATGGTATTGAGTAATGTTTTTGCGAATGCTGCTTCTATACTTATTCACATGGATGAGGGTCAAAAAAACCATTTAAAAGCCTATGGTATTGCATATTGGTGTATCAAACAGCAATTTGAAGTAGACTGGTTACTTAATTATCGTGGAGGTAGTTTTTTAGTAAAACAAAGCAAAGCCATTGAGGATGAATGCAAGATTAGAGGTGTATCTTACGAAGTATTAGCCGACGGCAAAGTCAGCAATCTTCTGAACGAAATCAGTGATCCAGCGGTGAACATGGAAATGGTAAAGTTGGAGAAGGCTCCAAAAATTGCCGTTTATTCGCCAAAATCTAAACTACCTTGGGATGATGCTGTGACTCTAGTGCTCACCTACGCCGAAATACCATATGAGGTAATTTATGATGATGATATTTTGAAAGATAAACTTACTACCTACGATTGGTTGCACCTACATCACGAAGATTTTACGGGGCAATACGGCAGATTTTGGATAGCTTTTAAAAATGCATCTTGGTACCAAGAAGATGTTAAAAACCAAGAGGCTGCCGCCAAACGTAATGGCTTTAATAAGGTTTCGCAGATAAAATTAGCAGTGGCAAAACGTATTAAAGAGTTTTGTGTTGGAGGGGGCTTCTTATTTGCCATGTGCTCTGGCACGGATAGTTTTGATATTGCACTAGCCGCAGAAGGTGTCGACATTCTAGAAAGTATGTTCGACGGCGATGGTATGGATCCAAATGCCCAACAAAAACTTGATTATAACAAGGCGGTAGCTTTTACCAATTTTAAGTTAGACATGAATCCCTACAATTACGAGTTTTCTGATATCGATGTTACACAAACACGCAACTTTAACAAAAGCAACGACTTTTTCACACTCTTTGATTTTTCTGCCAAGTGGGATTTAGTACCTACCATGCTTACTCAAAACCACGATAAAGTGATCAAAGGGTTTATGGGCCAAACTACCGCTTTTCGCAAGAGTTTGATAAAGCCAAACATAACGGTATTGGGCGAAAATAAAGCCGGAGAAGAAGTTCGTTATCTCCACGGAGAAATTGGTAAGGGGCAGTTTAGTTTTTATGGTGGCCACGATCCAGAAGATTACCAACATCAGGTAAACGATCCTCCCACCGATTTAAATTTGCATCCCAACTCCGCGGGTTATAGGTTAATCCTTAACAATGTGCTCTTTCCTGCTGCGAAAAAGAAACCGCAAAAAACTTAAAAAACATATAGCTTCGCCTACATTTTGACCCTGAGTTGTAGCTTTTTCTAAACACTTTTATAGCGCATCTGAGAATCGAATTTAGCGTTGAAGAACAGGCTGTTTTGTTGGCAAAACCCTCATAAAAAGTACATTTTGAGCCTATTCCTAATAGTTGTTGGCATAGCTTTTGGCATTAGTTGGTTGTTGAAAATGGTTTCAACGCAAAACAAGAACTTATGAAAAGGATCATATTATTAGGTAGCGCTCTACTACTGTCTACGTCTAGTTTATTTGCGCAAACTACCACCCTAAGTGGAAGCGATGCCCGGATTGGCGTTAAAGCAGGTATAAACCTAAGTACTATTAGATATAGTGGCTTTGAAGGTGCAGATATATTTAACGACGCGACAAAGCAAAATGTGGGTTACAATTTTACTGTATTTGGCGATTTTGGTGTAGGTAATAATTTCTTCATCCAGCCGGGAATATCATTACAAAATAAAGGAACAAAATTAGAAGGCACCTACCCGATAGGAAATAATACTATCACCGGAACTAATACCACCAACGTAATGGCTATTGAGGTACCTGTTAATGCCGTATTCAGAATTCCGACAGGAACGTCTGGGGCTGTACAAATTAACGCAGGGCCATATATTGGTTTTAATATTGACGGTAAAAGCAAAGTTAAAGTAACGAACGGTCCTGGATCTGAATTAGGTCTACAAGAAAATAAGATCGATTTCGGTAGTAAAAGTGATGATGATTTATCAGGTATGGATTTTGGAGCTAATTTCGGACTCGGATACCGTATGAACAGCGGGTTTATGGTAAGTGCTAATTACGGCCTTGGTTTAAGTAATTTGGTTCCAAAAGACAAACGGACTGATGATGTTAAAGCTGCTAACCGAGTGATTGGTTTTAGTGTAGGATATTCATTCTAAGAAACCTGAATAAAAATAACAATAAAGCCTGCTTCTTGTGCTGAAGCAGGCTTTGTTATTTTTCAAGTATGTTAATCGTAAAAATTCCACGTAAGGCCAACATGCAACAATCTATCGGGCATTGGATAACGATTAACGTTGTAATATCCGTTGCTGAACACGCGCTGATTGGCATACTCCCATTTCGCAAACAGATTTGCTCTACGCAACCCAACTTTAATCCACGCATCTATTACAGGTTTTGAAGAAAAAGTAACTTCATCACCGTTGTAAAACTGACTAGCCGCTGGCGAATACGATTTTGCTAAATATTCGTCACTATAGCGAACGTCTACACCAATTTGTGTTTTCAAGGTTTTGAAGAATGTTTGATCCTTATAAATACTTCCGTAAACGTAGATTTCCGGAATACGTAAAACCTCCTGATAATCTGATTTTTGATAAACCCCAAAAAAATCAGCATGAAAACTGCCAAAATCTAGCCTTTTACCTGCCTTAATTTGTAGTAAACTAATGTCGCTGGCCATTTGCACTGGCACTATGGTTCTCGCAGTTACGGGCGACTCCGCAAAATAGATATAGTTGCTCAGCAAAAAATAAGATGCGCTCGCATCTAATTTAAAAAAATCGTTAAAATAAGCAAAGCTAAAGTTTGTAATCTTAGTGCGTGATAAACTATTACTCAAATTCCATGAGTAGTGGTTCCCATCGTATTGGTTATAAATTTCTTCTGGAGACTTGTTTTGCAAATAGGCCGAAAGTACTAATCTTCCGGTTTTTTCATTGAGTTGAAAATTGCTATTGGCTTCATAAAGGAAATCGCCGGAGTGGCGCCCTTGGAAAATTTGCTGCAGGTTTAGATTAAAATCTACCTTGTTACTAAATCTGTAGCCTAATGCTCCTAAAAGAGAGGTGTTTTGCGTATTAAGTGTCCTCAAACTATTCGCAAAATCGTCTGTAAGCATTACATACTGCTTAAAGTTATAGATGTCACTTCGAATACCAGCATCAACTTTCAACTCGTTTTTTATAAATGAACTACCCTCGGCTCTTAAAAAAAAGCTATAAATAAATTCATTTTGAATATGTTTTAAACTCGTTGTATCGTTTGTAAAAGTTGGGCTACCTGCAACGATAGATGAAAAAACACCGAACTGGTCTGCTTCATTCTTTTTGAAACTAAAAGCACTGTTGGTATAATTAAATGTATGTGTTAGTTTATTTGTTGGCAGAATATTTTGTGTGCTACTATTCGTTGTGCTATCAATTCGTCCTACAAAATAACTTTGTCTAATCATTATTGAGTTATCTCGGTACAACTGTCTCGCCGTTTTCAGTCGAACTTCCTCGGCCCTTTTATCTACGAGTAAACCTGTGGTTGTTTTAAAGATTGTGTCTTTTAAAATAGAGCCGTTTTCTTGAGCCTTAAGCGTGTTAAAAACTGCGTCAACCCAAATGTTGTAACGCTTATTTCTGGTTTGATACCAAGTGAAAATAGCACCATTTAAATGATCGCCACGTTGGTTGGTGTAAAAACCGTTTGCCCCGATTCGGTTAAAACTAGCTCCAAAATTCCAGTTAGGTTTTATGTTTTGAGCATGTATAATTTTCAGTAACTGAACATTGTCGCCAGCACTAATATAAGATAAGCTGGTAAATGGAGATCGGGCTCGGTAAAATTTCACATCATCGTGCATTAACTTATAATGATCTAAAGAGTGAAACCCTGCATCTAAACCTATGGTTTTCGTAGGTTCGAAAAGTAGTGACGTAGCGGCCAAACCTACCTGGCCGGTGCTAACCATGGGCCTGCGAGGTTGCGCTATCGGACTAAAATGTTGAATACCCGCTAGGTTGGTGTCTATTGGCAGCGTTTGAATGCTGTCTTTTGTTAATTTCCTGGTCGTATAACGAACGTACTTGGCGGTAAAAACCACCGAGTCGCGAGCGCCCTCCTCTTTTTTACGTAAGGAATCTAACTCTTTATTGCCTGCTATAGATGTCTTTAAATCTTGAGCGTGGCTTGTAGCAACATCCAACAACAATAAAAAAAATACAGCAAAGAGAAGTTTCTGCATTAGATAAGAGAAATAAGCTTGCTTAAAATTTTTGTCATTTGGGGTTCTGCTTTTGTGGCAGTTAATATAATCTCTTCGAGACTAACCGGCTGCAAATCTTCTGGAAAACCCTCATCCGTTAATACCGAAATTGCAAAAACTGGAATACGCATATGGTTTGCCACAATTACCTCTGGTACTGTGCTCATTCCCACAGCATCACCACCAATAATCCTTAAATATTTATACTCTGCTCTGGTCTCTAAATTAGGACCGGTTACCGAAACATAAACGCCCTGATGGCAGTTAATATTTTCTGCCTCTGCAATTTTAATACCTTGGGCAATTAAACTCTTTTGGTAAGGCTCACTCATGTCTGGAAATCGAGGACCAAAATCGTCGTTGTTCATCCCGCGTAGCGGACTTTCTGGCTGCAAGTTGATATGATCGTTAATGATCATTAAATCTCCTTTTTTAAAAGCTGGATTTAACGAGCCAGCAGCATTGGAAACAAATAAATTCTTAATCCCCAACAGTTTCATCACCCGAATAGGAAACGTAATTTGCTGCATGCTGTAACCTTCGTAATAATGCAAGCGTCCTTGCATGGCCACTACTTTCTTTCCGTTAAGTGTTCCAAAAATGAGTTTGCCCGAATGAAACTCTAAAGTGGAAATTGGAAAGTTAGGGATACTAGCATACATAATACTATGCTCAACCTCTATTTCCTTTACCAAGCCGCCTAAACCAGTACCTAAAACAATACCAATATCGGGATTAAAATCTCCTATTTTATTTTTAATATATTTTATCGAATCGTTTAGTGCTTGCAACATAATCTAATATTTTTTGGTCAAATACTGCCTTATCATTTGCGCTTATTTCATTAACGATGGGCAAATAATATACTGGCAAATTTAACAGTAAATCTCTTAATTTATTATCTAATAAACGTTGTCCGTCTTTTTCTGTTGTAATTATTATTTTTCCCGTAGCCGGATGTTGTTCAAAAGCATTCACTATAGCTTTAATTTCGGCCGCTGTGAATTGATGATGATCTGGATAATCAAAGGCTATAACTGCTTTGAATTTACTTTTCAAATATGTTTTTAAGGGTATTGGATTGGCGATGCCCGATAACATGAAAACTACTGCCTTAGAATTTTCGGCTAAAACAGTTTGATGATAAAGATGTATTGGAGCTTGATACTGAATATGTGAGAAAGCCAAAACTTGCTGTTTATTTAAGGCAACTTTTTTCATGATCCTCTCTCCATCCGCCTTTGATATTTGAACTGGCGACTTCGTAATCAAAACCGCTTGGGCCCGTTTAATGCCCCCAAAAGTTTCTCTCAAATTGCCGGCGGGCAACAGTGTTTGCCAGTTCTGCATCTTCGCAAATTCGAACAGTAAAATATTATATCCTGCTTTAACCTTGCGGTGTTGGAAAGCATCGTCCAATAAAATCACATCGTGAGTATCTTTTAGTAGCTTTATACCTTTCGTTCTGTCTTCGCAGACAGCTACCGTAACGCTATCAAACTTTCGGTAATATTGCAAAGGTTCGTCGCCGATAGTTTCGGCAGTTGCCCCCTCATCAGCAAGTATAAATCCCGTGGTTTTACGACCGTAGCCCCGGCTCAAAATGGCAACTTTATTGTCTTCCGCTAGCAGACGCACCAAATATTCGGTAGTAGGTGTTTTGCCCGAGCCGCCTACAGCCAAATTACCAATGCATATTACAGGCAAATTAAAACTTGTAGATTTAAAAATACCCCAATCGTAGAGTTTGTTACGTACAAAAATTACTAAGCCATAAATTAGGTTAAACGGCAATAAAAAAATCCTTGGGTTTTTAAACATAAATTAATGCAAAACTACGGAATATATATGTTCGGCTAAAATTACAACATACAACACACGAATCTAAATATACCTCTTGTACTATAAGCTTGCCAATTTCTTGGACCAAATGGATTTATCGATGTTTTATTGCCAGAAAATGCTACGATTTAGCCAGTCTCGATTAGCGATTTCGTATCGTATTTTTACCCGTGGGTGCAGACCTACCGTTACGTTTCTCTAAAATAAAGCCTTATCTTTGCTTAACTAACTTATAAAAATATGCTTAAAGGTTTTTTCAATGTTCCAACCCCGGTAAATGAACCTATTTTGGGTTATGCGCCAGGAAGTAGGGAACGCGAATTATTAAAGAAGGCGATTGCCGATGGAAGATCAGAAGTTATAGATATTCCTATGTATATCGGTGCCGAAGAAATTTTCACGACAGAAAAAGGCAAAATAACACCTCCACACGATCATAAATATGTACTAGCAACTTACAGCAAAGGTACTAAAAAACATATTGCGCAAGCTATTGATGCCGCTCTCGCAGCAAAAGCTAATTGGGAAAACCTTGCTTGGGAACAAAGAGCTGCCATTTTTTTAAAGGCAGCAGATTTAATAGCAGGCCCTTATCGATATAAAATTAATGCCGCAACTATGCTCGGACAAAGCAAAAATGCTTTTCAGGCCGAAATTGACTCTGCATGCGAATTAATTGATTTCTTACGTTTCAACGTAAGTTATATGACCGATATTTACAAGCAACAGCCGCCAGTTTCGCCTAGCGGTAGTTGGAACAGAGTTGAGCAACGCCCACTTGAAGGTTTCGTATTTGCCTTAACGCCATTTAACTTCACGGCTATTGCTGCTAACTTACCCTCTTGCGTAGCCATGATGGGCAATGTGGTGGTTTGGAAGCCAGCAGACACGCAAATTTATGCTGCAAACGTCATCATGCAAGTATTTAAAGAAGCAGGTTTGCCAGATGGTGTGATCAATTTATTTTATGCTGATGGACCAGAAGCTGGAGACGTCATCTTTAACCATCCAGATTTTGCGGGTATTCACTTCACAGGCTCAACCCGTGTATTCCAAGAAATTTGGAAAACGATTGGTACAAATATCCACAAATACAAAACCTATCCTCGAATTGTGGGAGAGACCGGTGGAAAAGATTTTATCTTAGTTCATGGTTCTGCCAACGCTGAGGTATCTTCAACAGCCATCTTACGTGGTGCTTTCGAGTATCAAGGTCAAAAATGTTCTGCCGCATCGAGGGTTTACATAGCAAAAAGCAAGTGGCCAGCAATTAAGGATTTATTGGTAAGAGATTTGGCGACCTTAAAAATGGGACCTACCGAAGATTTTTCTAATTTCATTAACGCTGTAATCGACGAGAAATCTTTCGACAAACTAGCAAAATACATTGACGAAGCGAAAAAAGACAAAGGCGTAGAGATTATTGCTGGCGGGAATTATGATAAATCAAAAGGTTATTTTATAGAGCCTACGGTTTTAGTAGTGGATGACCCTAAATACACAACAATGTGCGAAGAACTGTTTGGCCCAGTATTAACTGTTTACGTGTACGATGACAAACAGTTTGACGAGATCTTAGATGTTATAGACAGCACTTCAATTTACGCACTAACGGGTGCTGTAATTGCGCAAGACCGCTACGCTATCGACAAAGCGACTACACGTTTACGCAACGCTGCCGGGAATTTTTATATTAACGATAAATGCACCGGAGCTGTTGTGGGCCAACAACCTTTTGGCGGAGCAAGGGGCAGCGGTACTAACGATAAGGCAGGTTCTATGGTTAACTTGTTGCGCTGGGTTTCTCCTAGAACAATTAAGGAAACTTTTGATCCACCGAAGGATTATAGATATCCGTTTTTAACAGAAAGTTAAGAAAATGAAAAAGCCCCAGATTACTCCGGGGCTTTTTACTTATATATTAGTCTAAAAAATTAAGCTTCCATCTTAAACACAGGCTCCAAACCTTCCGGACCAGATGCGCTAACATTCATATCCGAAATTAAACCTGTTTTCAAGCTATAAACCCAAGCATGCACGGCTAAATCTTGACCTGAAGCCCACGCATTCTGTACAATTGAAGTACTCATTACTTTCTTAGCGCCTTCTATAGCGTTAAGCTCCACTAATCTGTCTGAACGACCTGCGGTATCAGCAATTGCCGTAATTTCTTCCTCATGTGTACGGTAAACATCTTTGATGTTACGTAACCAATTATCAATTAGACCTACTTGCTTGTTACCCAAAGCAGCGTTAACGCCTCCGCAACCGTAGTGACCGCATACAATGATGTGTTTTACCTTCAATACATTTACCGAATAATCTAGAACACTCAACAAACTCATATCATTGTTGGTTACCACATTGGCAATGTTTCTGTGTACAAAAATATCGCCCGGCATAGTATTAGTAATCTGGTTTGCTGGCACGCGACTATCTGAACAACCAATCCATAAGATTGGTGGTTGCTGCCCTGCGGCCAACTCATCGAAAAACGATGGATCTACTTTTAAAGTTTGCTCAACCCAAGTTTTATTACCTTCTAATAAGCTGTTGTATGTGATGTTTTCTTGACGTGTTGACATTTTTTATATAGGTATTAATTTTGTTCTACAATATTTACATTTACTTTCGGTACTAAATAACTCTTTTTAATATTTTCTAAAGTTACTATTATACCCTTACTATAAGCGCTATGCCTATAATTATTAATGGTTTCCAATACATCTGGATCGATATATCTAGAGTTGGCACCATCTATGATGACATTAGTTTCATTAGGGATTTTTGACAGTAACACCTGAATAGATGCTTTGTTTAAAAATGACACCTCTTCTGCCAACTTAATTCTGATATTCTTTTTATCGCCTTCTTCTTGTATTCTGTAGAAAAACGGATTACGCATATTCGTTCTCAACAGATAGAATACAGATACTACCATACCAATTGCTACGCCTTTCAGCAAATCAATGGCAACCACGCCAATAATCGTAATTACAAAAGGTATGAACTGATCCCACCCTTTGTGATACATGTGTTTGAACAAAGCAAAACGTGTCAACTTGTAACCCGTAACCAATAAAATTGCCGCTAAACACGACAAAGGTATCATGTTAATTAAAGAAGGGATAAATAAAAGAGACAATAAAAGTAGCAAGCCATGAAAAATAGCTGACATTTTAGATTTACCACCTGCATTTACGTTCGCCGAACTACGAACGATTACTGATGTCATTGGCAAACCTCCCAACATCCCGCTAACAATATTACCTGTGCCTTGAGCAATTAATTCCCTATTAGTTGGAGACACCCTTTTTAGTGGGTCAATCTTATCAACTGCTTCTATACTTAGTAGCGTTTCTAAACTGGCTACAACAGCAATTGTTAAAGCAATTGTCAAAACTTTCGGGTCAAGTATCATGGAGAAATCTGGCATCATAAATAAGCCAAAAAACTCAGATACACTACTCACTTGCGGAATAACTACCATTTGACTAGCTTTTAACTCTGAGCTTGATCCTCTAAATAGTATCGCTCCGATTACACCGACAGCCACTACTACCAGCGGTGCTGGTACAACATTAAGTTTCTTGAATTTAGGCCACAACACCAAAATCAACACCGATATTGTACTAATTACAATTGCCGCAAGCGTAAAATGCTGAAATGCATTGCCTATGGCAGAAAAAGTATTTTGACCATCGGCTTGAAAAAAGCCCTCGTCCCCAAAAAAATCGCTGTCTACACCTAAAGCGTGAGGCAACTGCTTTAAGATTAAAAGCACTCCAATACCAGCTAACATTCCTTCGATAACACTCGATGGAAAGTAGCTGCCGATAGTACCCGCTTTAATTGCACCTAATATTAATTGAAAAACACCAGCTAAAACTACAGCCATCAAAAATGCTTGATAGCTACCCAAACTGGTAATTGCTGCTAAAACAATAGTGGTTAAACCAGCAGCGGGTCCACTTACACTTAACTGCGAGCCGCTAATAGATGCCACAACTACGCCCCCAATAATACCTGTTAACAAGCCCGCAAACAACGGTGCTCCAGACGCCAAAGCAATCCCTAAACAAAGTGGCAAGGCCACTAAAAAAACAACGATACTTGCAGACAAGTCGCTCTTCAAATTCTTTGTATATATATTTCTACTACCTCCAAGCCCACTAGAGCTCGAGTATGTCTTTTTCATAAAGCTTTACTTAAATTTCTATAAAATATTTTTATCACGAAGCCATTAGTCCTGAAAAACTTCAAGACGGAATTAATCGGAAATACTTATGAGAAATTTGGAGGGGGTGTGGGAACTAGAGGATGGAAAGGGTCGACATATCGTCGCGAATGCTCAATAAAACTGTTAGGCACACCACAATCTAAATCAAAATTTATAGCGTGAATGTCGTAACTTATGATTTTCTGATCAACGAATTTTACAGTAGATTTTCCAGTATCTTCAGTGTTATGCTCATTTTCTAACTGCATAATTACTGAATTCATAAAAGCACCATCAATATGAGAGAAAAATACTGGTGCACCAGAAATAACCATTTTCGAGAAAAAAATTCCCAAAAATACAATTGCTAGCAACAACTTATATTTTCTTAATTTCATTGGTTGATTTTCCGTAATGTTTTCAAAAATAACGCCACAAATTGAGAATACAAAATCAATTTTCGTAATAAATTTGTAATAAATATATAAAAAACGCAATAGCCTTAGCTATATCTATGATTTTGGCTATTTTAAGGCCACCAAAAATTTGCATAAACAATATTTCACAAATGAATAAGATACTTACGGCATTTCTATTATGTATTCCAATTCTTTCTTACGCTCAGAAAAATAATGAAGCGAAAACGGCTAATCCCTATGGGGTTAAAATATCCGGATACCTTCAATCTCAGTTTCAAATAGCTGGTAGCGAAGGCATAAACTCATGGTCTGGCGGTGATTTTGACGAAAACAGCAGCAACAGATTCATGATTAGACGCGGGAGATTAAAGGTGGACCGCGACGATAAGTACACATCAATGATCTTTCAGGTGGACGGCACGCAAGATGGGATGAGAATTATGGACGCTTATATTGATATACATCCAGAAGACGACACCTCTTTGGCATTATCGTTAGGTTTGTTTAATCGCCCATGGGGATACTCTATCGCCTATTCGTCTAGCGATCGACATTTCCCTGAAAGAGCGAGAGTTTTCCAAACTTTAATGCCCCGCGAACGTGATTTAGGGGCAATGATAAAATATACACCAAAAAATGCGCTTTCTTTTTTAACTGCCAAATTTGGGGTGGTTAATGGGACTGGAATTTCTGCGAAGGATTACGACAGTAAGAAAGATATTATTGGCAATTTAACGTTTGATTTTGACAGCCTAGCCAACAAGAAATTACATCTAGGTTTTGGCGGATCTTTCTATAAGGGATCGGTAAGAAACGATACGGACACGTATTTTACGCCCAGCAGCAATGGCTTTACAGCCAACACCAGTTCTGCGTACATCGGCTACAATGCCGCTAGAAACTATGTTGGTGCAAACCTTCAAGTGAGTTATGATAATTCCTTCGGAAAAACATCTTTTGTAACGGAGTACATTCAAGGCAAGCAACCTGGAGAAGCGGCAACGGCCAGTTTATCAGGTTTTGATGCTACCACAAGCTTTGCGAAGCAACCTACAGGAAATTTGTATGTGCGTAATTTTAACGGATACTTTTTTTGGTTAACTCAAGAAATTGCTAACACAAATTTAACCGCCATTATTGGCTATGATCTCTACGACCCCAATGTAGATATTAAAGATCATCAAATCGGCATTGCGGGTAGCAACACCACTGCGGCCGACATCAAGTTCGCGACTTTTGGCTACGGATTAACTTACGATATTGGAAATCGCGTAAAACTTACCGTTTACAACGAGCACGTTAGAAATGAGGGCACGCAACTGGCCAACTACGATAGAGATATTAACGACAATGTGTTTACCACTAGGTTACAATACAAATGGTAGCAAGAAGGCTGACAAATTTGTCAGCCTTCTTATTTTATTTCCATTCATATTGAAATTGATATGCTCCTGAGCGAAGTTCTGCTGCCTCGTTAAAACATGGTTGATGTAGGGTGTACCCAAAAATCCAGTAGTGATATGGTCCTTGTATGCTGTTATATTCTCTACAAGTCTCTCCGCTGCTTGTTAGCGCAAGTTTTCTGGTAATACATCAAAATGGAGAGCCAACACATAAGCCGTTTGCGAACTTGAAATTAATGAAATACATTGATATTAAACATAGTATTTAACTAACTAGTAGTTAAACAAAAAGGATTGCGGCTAAAATCAGCGCTATGTATCTTTACAACTTACAATTCTTTTATGCCTTTCAAAAAAAGTACTGTGGTGGAGCAAATTTTCCCTACGCTAACATGGCGTGTTAGACAGCTTAGTATGTATCCAGACGAAGAGATAACGACAATGGAATTGCCAGAAGATTTTGATGGTATTCATTTTGGTCTCTATGCTGAACACGAACTCACTGCTGTAGTTTCCTTATTTATCAACGAAAGTACCGCCCAGTTTAGAAAAATGGCAGTATTGCCTCAGGAGCAAGGCAAGGGGTTTGGCATGAAGCTCTTGCAATATATAATAGATTATTGCAAAGATCAGGGCATTAAAGAGCTGTGGTGTAACGCACGAACCAGTGCAATAGGATTTTACAATAAAGCTGGTTTCGTTACGCAAGGCGATGACTACCAACGAAACCAACATTCGTATATTAAGATGGTATTTATTTTTTAGGAATAGACTTATTCAAATCCATCACAGGTGTTAAACCTTCTGAGGGCACATAAATAATTTGTGGTAAGCTGCCCTTATCTGCCAATTTCTCTAACGTTCTGATGAACAAATACTGATTGTAAATTGTTGATAAGGTTCCATTCTCTACCCGCATCGCTTCGGCCATACCTTTTGCTCGCTCAATTTCTGCCGATGCGTTTAGCTTCTCTGCCTCCAACTTGGCTTTGGCTTCCTCTACTAAAATACGTCTATTCTGCTCAGCCTTCGCCATTTCTGCTTTACCCGCCATTTCTTGTTGCCAAACATTATATACAGGCAGGCCAAACATTAAGCCTAGAATAATGAGTGCAATTAAAATAAAGCCAGGAACAATTAATCTTATCATTGTAATGTTTTTTGATGTAAATAATTCCAAAGTAATATAATAAAATTCCTGTCAAAATTATAGATACGGGGGTACTTTATTTGCCTTAAATCTGTACATTTACCACAATACATATTTAAAACTATGGCGAAGAAAAAAGACGAGAAGAAAAATCATGAGCCTGTAGTTACCAAAAAATCACTACAGTTTTTCGAAAAATATATTAACAATCCTTCACCTACGGGTTATGAGTGGGAAGGGCAAAAAATTTGGTTAGATTATTTAAAACCTTACGTTGACGAACACTTTGTAGACAACTACGGAACTGCCGTGGGTATAATTAATCCAAAAGCGACCTACAAAGTTGTGATTGAAGCCCATGCAGATGAGATTTCGTGGTACGTAAATTACATTACACCGGATGGATTAATTTACGTTATTCGCAACGGAGGTTCTGACCATCAGATTGCACCATCAAAACGTGTAAACATCCATACCGAAAAGGGCATTGTTAAGGCTGTTTTTGGATGGCCTGCAATACATACCCGTTCGGGCGAAAAGGAACAAGCACCAGAATTAAAAAACATTTTTTTGGATTGCGGTTGTACTTCCAAAGAAGAGGTTGAAGCGCTAGGCGTGCATGTAGGTTGTGTAATTACCTACGAAGACGAATTTATGGTGTTAAATGACCGCTACTATGTTGGTAGAGCTTTAGACAACCGTGCGGGTGGTTTTATGATTGCTGAAGTTGCTCGTTTACTTAAAGAAAACAAGAAAAAATTACCTTTTGGCTTATACATTGTAAACTCGGTACAAGAAGAAATTGGGTTACGCGGTGCAGAAATGATTGCAGATAGGATTAAACCTAACGTAGCCATTGTAACTGATGTTACCCACGACACGACTACGCCAATGATTAATAAAATTACGCAGGGCGATTTATCAGCGGGTATGGGTCCTGTGGTTTCTTATGCTCCAGCGGTACAAACCAACTTAAATAAGTTATTAATCAAGGCAGCTGAGAAAGCTGGCATTCCCTTCCAACGTCAAGCTTCGTCACGTTCTACAGGAACTGACACAGATGCTTTTGCTTACTCAAATGGAGGTGTACCTTCAGCTTTAATTTCATTGCCTTTACGTTATATGCATACCACCGTTGAAATGGTACATAAGGAAGATGTAGACAATGTGATTAAGTTAATTTACGAGAGTTTGTTGACGATTAAAGATGGACAAGACTTTAGAGAATTTAAATAATCGACTTTATTTATGGTCAATAAAAAAAAGGTGCGGGACTATCTTCCCGCACCTTTTTTCTTTAAATGAAAAGAATGCGCTATGGTCTTTTATAGTTTGATTAATCAGCATTAATGGCCCTGATTGAACGGATAGCCCGCAAGCGAGGAACGAGTGCGGACTTGAAGTGAAAGCAGGAATAACAATAAAAGAGCTTACAGCACCTGCGCTTCTAATAAAAACTACCATCGCCTCTACGCATAATTTGACGACCACCACGGCCCTTAGCACCTGTCCATTTTTGTAATTTAACGTTTGCCCTAACCATAAAATACCTGCTTAAAGCATTGCTTCGGGTTTCGGTTTTCACTAAGTCATTAACATCGATGTTGATGAAATTATTTTGCTTTAATATATCGAAGGCTTGAAATGTAAGAGATGCCCGACGTTTCCAAAACTCTTTTTGAAGATATGCGTTGATGACTAATGGGTTACTGGTGATGTTGGCATCGATACCGCTCACAAAATTTTTACTGGCACTGTAGCCCAAAATTAGGCTTTGCCAGATGTAAAAACGCCCATCGATATTAAAAGCGACCGTTTGCGTATTAACCCTGTTCGGGCTAATGCTGTTGTTGGATTTGGTAATATTATAAGATACATTAGGATTGACTTCTAACCATTCGTTAGGGTTAATTCTGGGACCAAAACGCTCAGTAAAAATCCAGGTGTTGGTAACACTTTGCTGGTTATTACTCATAGAAATGCCATGGTTGTAGGAGGCATTACCACTTAGCGAAAGGTTGTATTTTCTATCGTTTAATTGCTTGCTTATCGAGTGATTGCCGCCGATGCGGTAACTACCATTCATGTTTACAAAACGAGTTTCGTTGCGTAGAAGCTGGTTATTGTTGTTAAAAATTTGTACTACGTTACGCACCACAGAATTGTCTATAAAGGTTGCATTTGCGCTGATAGAATAATTTAATTTGTGGTTGGCGATGTAATTATTGTAGTTGGCGTTAATGCTGTGATTGAAAGTGACTTTTAGATCTGGGTTACCCACGATAGTGTTCTGCGGATTCGATACATCGCGAACGGGTTGTATTTGATCGAAAGTTGGTTCTTTTGCAGCACCTGAGTAATTGAACTGTAAACTATGCTGTCTGGACCAAGCGTATTGAAACCTAGCGATTGGAATTACGTTAAAACTTGTTCGACGCGTAGTAGTACCTAAACTCACTTTCGTACCGCTAAGTACACCTGGCACACCTGTTATTCCAAGCGAGAACCTTACTTTTGAAGTATTCGACATTCCGTAGCGGTAATTTAAGGCGATACGGCCTTGAGTAAACGAGTAATCGTAAATGTTGCTCAATTCATCTACCACTTGTCGATTATCAAAGGCATCGATATTACTGGTGATCGCCTTGTTGTTGTACCCATTGTAGTTCACTTGTGTATTAAACTCGAGTTGACTGTTGGTGGATAATGGTTCTACAAAAGTCAAACTTCCTCGATAATTCGACGTTAGGTTTTTGCGTTCAACTAAACGGTGTACTAAGGAATCTAAAACATCAATATCATCTTTGTAATATTTCACATTGCGTTCTTGCTCTGTTTCCTGATCATTTGAATTGAAGCTAAATTGTATAGAAGCGTTTCGTCTGGGCTTGCTAAAAATATGTTGATAAAACACTGTAGCCCCAAGCCGTGGTGTGGTGTTTCGGCCTAAAGTTAAGCCAGTTTGATTTTGGGTAATTAACGATCCGGTTTGTCCGATTTTAGATTGCGCATCATTAAAGCTTGAGGTATAAGAAATTTCTGGCGTAACGCGTAAAAAATTATTACTATCCAAATCCGCGTCTAGCTCAAAAGAAAAAGTGTGTGCTTTTGAGTTGTTGTTACGCTCGCTTTCGTTAGCCGAAAATATGGTTCCGTTAGTACTGTAAATCTCTGATAAACTGCTGTTCAAAGAATTGACGTTTCTGAAATTGTAACGGTAATTGGTGTTGATTTGTACTTTACCAATTTTGTCTCTGTAAGAAAATGACGTATTTCCGTTATTGGTAGTTCCGCCACTTGCGCCGCCGCCAGAGTTTGCGTTGCCACCACCGCCAGCATTACTTCCTCTTCCTCCTCCTGCGTTTGCACCGCCGCCTCTACCGCCACCACCTGAGCCACCAAAATTATCGGCACCAGAAGAGGCAACACCGTTCACAGTGTTATTTAAACGCAAATTTACCGACATATTTTGGTTACCGTTTAAGCGAGTACCAAACAATGAATTTTCGTAACGCTCGTTATTCCCTGCCCCGGCTGTAATATTTGCAGAATTACCAACAGACTTATCTGTTCTGGTTACAATATTTAATATTTTTTCTGGATCTCCATCCTTAATACCAGTTCTTGCGGCTTGGTCGCCATAATCGTCAACCACTTGAATTTTATCAACAATTTCGGCAGGTAAGTTTTGGATAGCTGTGGCCACATCTCCACCAGAATACACTTTACCATTAACCTTAGCCTTGGTAATGTTGTTGCCTTGATGGATTAACGTACCGTCATTCGCAACTTCCATACCTTCCATTTTTTTGAGCAATTCGTCAACAGTAGCATTATCTCTAATGATGTAGTCGCTAGCTTTATACTCTACCGTGTCTGTTTTGTAGGTAATAGAGGGCGTTCCATTTATCACCACTTCGTTTAACGTATTCGACGTGCCTTGAAGAATAATTGGATCCATTACCACCCGGGGTATTACATCATTCTGTTTGTATTTATTGATTTGCTGCTTATAACCCAACATCGTAAAAGTCATGGTATAAGTAGCTCTGTTCACGTTTTTAAAGACGAAAATCCCATCCGGATTAGTACTTGTAACTAAGGTATCTTTATCTGAAGTTAAGCGAACTGTCACACCCGGAACCCCTAAATCTGTGGTATCCTTCACAATTCCGCTAATCTCCCTAAGGGCAACTGGCATTGGAGTAGTTCTCTGAGCGAGTGCGTTTACGAACGAGGTAATTAAAATTATAATCGGAATAGATATCCTGAAGAAAAATGTATTCAGTTTTATGTTGATTGCGTTACACATAAAAAATTGCTAGCTTTAATTATTTGGTTTGTAAAGGATATTTACCCCAAAAATCTGTGGGATTGTTTAAGTCTTGTTGAGCTACGCTACCACCACCAAATCCGCCCCTATTGCCCCCACCTGCGCCAGGTCCAAATCCTCCCCCGCTCCTTCCGACTATTATATTTTGTTGCATTTGACGGCCATTTACTTTAATTTGGTATGCAATTTCATTGACATTTTTTATATCAATTTCCAGTTGTTTAAATGGGATAGAAAGTTCGTAACAATAAGTACCTTGTTCATCAATTATCGCTTTTGCCTTTATTCCGTATTCATTGTAGATGGATACCAAACTATCTTGAATAGCTTGAAAACCAGAAATTTTAATTTCCTTTATGCCAGCAAGCTGAGCTTTACGCTGTACCAATGTTAGAGAATCTCTTTGCACTTGAGTTCTATCGGCGTTGTTATTTTGGTTACGTTGACGATTTTGCCCGGGCATGCTTCTGTTACCACCTCTAGCCATGTACGGATAGGTGATTACAAAGGATTCATTCTCTTTCTTCTTTCCCTTGCTGTTAATGCTAAAAGAAATCCCTCCTGCCATAATTTTTGTGATAGCAGTCGCACTTACGGCTTTTAAAGCTAGATAGATATTCTTATCATCATTTGCTATAGTGTAGGCTAAATCCGTTCGCTTATTCTCTGCCACCAATGGATTGCTCCATTCCTGTAGCTTTCCATCAACCCGCACTGCAATAGGAGCAGCAACATGATGCTGTTGTACATCAATAGTTTTTTGTGCATTAATAGTTTGTCCGAGAAAAAAGATGCTAGCGAATAGAAATATGGCAATTCTCATTTTATTAGGATTTACACTTGTCGGTTAAAGATGATAGACGAAAAATTCTGTCAAAGGATTAATCTTCAAAAATAAAAAATCCTCAGCTTAAAGGCCGAGGATTGACATTTCTTATCAGAAAAAATTATTTTTTGTAAGTCTCAGCCAGTTTTAAAGCGTTATAGGCATTTACAATTCCGCCACTCACACATAAATCTGAGAACGATACCCTCACCGTTTCATCTTTATCATTCTTATTTTTGACCTTTCTATTCACTTTAACTACAGATTGCATGATGATTCGCTTTAAATCTACCGCTGTGAGATCTGGATAGTAGCTGAGAATTAAAGCCGCCAAGCCAGAAACCACAGGGGCTGCCATACTGGTGCCGTCAAACTCTTCGTATTTGGAATTTGGCGTGGTAGAATTAATCATAAAGCCAGGTGCATACACGTCTACGTTATATTTACCATAATTAGAGAAAGATGCTTTTAAATCAGCATCGTCTTTGTAGGCACTTGCGCCTACAGTTAGCCAATTTTTCGCTTGAGGTAATTGATATTTTGCGGTATCCAGAGGAGCTGGTCCCGCAAAAGGATCCTTTCTTGGTCCAATTCCACTATTTCTATTTAAAGGTTGTGGTGCTACCAATGGCTTCACCTCCTTTTTATTTTTTTTTACATAGGCTTCCGCTTCTGGACTATCGTAGTACTTAGTCGGAAAATTCTCTTCAATATCTATATTCTTATTGTCGTTACCGGCGGCATGAACTAGCAGCACTCCTTTTTCTTCGGCATACTTGATGGCTTCATCCACGACTTTTTTATCCCACTTATAGCCCTTTCCAAAACTCATATTGATAATGCTTGCGCCATTGTCCACCGCATACCTGATGCCATTAGCTACATCCTTGTCGCGTTCATCACCTTGTGGGACTACCCTGATAGACATAATCTCAACGTGATTAGCCACACCTTTTATCCCAATGTCGTTCTGTCTATTAGCACCAATAATACCAGAAACATGAGTTCCATGGTCAGCGTCTGGACCTGTAACGTCATTATTGCCATAAATACGCTCATTTGAGTTTGCATAGTCATCGGCTACCAAACTAGCTCGCTCGTCGTACCTTTCATTTAAATTGTACTTCAACATCTGCTCGAGCTCCTTATTACCCTTTACAATGCTCTCATAAAATTTATCTATCCCACCTTCGTCTTTAGAAGCCTTTCTGATGATTTTTTTAATCTGCTCCTCCATTTCATCATCAGCCTTGTAATTATCGATATCCTCTAACGAAGGAAGCTTTTTATTATTAACATGTGCAACAGAATCCATTACCTTTTTAATAGCGATATATATTGGAAAGGCAGAGCTCGCTTCGTCAAACTTCTTCCCAAAATCAGAAACTACACGGCGGTACAAATTATATTCCTCCCGTTCCGCACTATCCAATACTGTAGTTCTAATTACTGAACGATATTTGGGTTCTAGCTTACGTTTAATGCGCACCAACTCCAAATTATCATAGGCGAGATTTCCATTTTTAGATCCTATAAAATTCCAGCCATGCACATCGTCGATGTAACCGTTGCCATCATCATCTACGCCATTTCCTGGGATTTCCTTTCTATTTGTCCATAGCACATCTTTAAGATCTTGATGCTTAATGTCCGTGCCACCATCAATTACAGCAACCACAACTTTTTTCTTAGGTTGTTTACTCTTCAATAACTCGGCATAGGCCTTTTCTGTACTTATTCCAAAATAACCGTCTTGTATCAAATCTAGATTAAACCAATTGGGAGGTAATTTTATATTTTTGTCTTGAGCATATATGTGTCCGTTAAGCAAAAACAATAAGCTTAAGCAAGCAAGTTTAATCTTCGTTGAATTCATATTTTCTTTATGTACCAATGATAAACAAATTTAAACAATAACAATACCTAAATGGCAAGCTAAATTGTCTTTAACAATTATTAACAAAAAAAGTGACGGAAAAAACAAAAAAGAGAGTTGAATATTGTTTTTATAAGAGGAATCTCTGTCTCTAAACGCAGAAAAAAAAAAGGTATAAAACAACAAAGCCCTTACTATTTCTAGCAAGGGCTTGTTTAAGATTAGGCACCGACCTACTCTCCCACGTGTTACCGCAGTACCATCGGCTCAGATGGGCTTAACTTCTCTGTTCGGAATGGGAAGAGGTGGACAC
>JAZQRH010000006.1:0-331702 GCA_045629525.1 Pedobacter sp. | reverse complement strand
AAAAAAACATAGTAGCAAACTTCTAAACGCAGAACTTAAACGTTCAAACGAAACATCCTGCCAGCCACTGCTCTTGAACGGCTGATAACTGTCGGTTTGGAGAAATTCACCCGAATGGTTATGTTCGTAGAACAAAGCCCTGACGCTCAGAGTGAACTTCTCCAAGCCGACGGTACGTTAGTGGCAAGGCTAAAAAACCAACAACCAAGACAGACCGACAAATAAACTAAATGAAAATAAAAAAATTGAAGACATGAAATGAGAAAGGTAAGTGGTTCGCTGAATAGTACGTTTTATCATCCACAGCTAAGCAAGACATACGTTGCTTACGGAGCAGGAATTCCAATTATGCAAGGACAATCGCAAGAAAGTTCAAGCATGTTGAGAATCATCTGTACTGTTCTGATTGACTTCATGATATTTATTATTATGGACAAAGTTACGAATAGAATTCTTCCCGAAAGGGAAATCGGGGCGACATTCAACAGAGTGTTGTGCAATGCATGTACTATTCCGTTAATGAAAATTAATGTAAAAGCTTGCCCCGTCTAACCACTTACCCCTCATTTCTATTATGAAATCTGTAATTCACAAAGAGAAGAAAAATAAAGATTGGTTTAGGCTAAAACGCTATCCACATGTTGGCTTACAACTTGAACCAAAAGATAGAGCATGGATAGAACCGTATGTGAAAGACAAAGATGCAATCGCAACACATGCTTTTTATCCTTTTATCCATAGACAGTTAAAAGTACGAAAATTCCGAAAGGAGATTTGCCATGATGGGACACGTTCAACTCTAAGAAAGCCAACTACTAAAGAAAGAGAAATATACTTTTCTAATCATATTGACTCTAATGTTTTTAGTTACTATTCTGAATTACTTTCAACTGCATACGAAAAAACAATTAAAGATTTAGATATAACCAACTGTATTACTGCATATAGAAAGATTAAATTAAACCCTGAAAAGGAAAGGTCAAGAAATAAATGCAATGTTGATTTTGCAAATGATGTATTTCAATTCATAAAATTGAACAAGGGGACCGACCTTGTGGCAATAACATTCGATATAAAAAGCTTTTTTGACAATCTTGACCATCAATTACTCAAAAAAAATTGGAAAAGAATAATCAATTCAGGAGTAGACTTACCACCAAATCATTATAATGTCTTCCGCAATATTACAAAGTTCTCTTACATTGAAGAAGACGACCTTTTCGACCATTATAAAAATCAGATAATAGTTGAACGAAAGCCAAAAAATTTCAAAGAAATAAAGATTAAAAAGAAAAACTATTTGCGTAATAAAAGAGCCGTTGCTTACTGCTCAGAAGAGAATATTGATGAAATAAGAAAGCTAAAACTTATTAAGGCAAATAAGTATTTGGATGAAAGCAGAAAAGAGTTAAGAAAAAAGGGAATTCCTCAAGGTTCACCAATTAGCGCAACTCTCGCAAACGTTTATATGATTGACTTTGATACCAAAGCAAATGAGCTATTAAAAAAAATTGGCGGAGTATATCAAAGGTATTCTGACGATATGGTTGCAATTTGTCCAATTGAATATGAAGATATAATCATCGAACATTTTTTAAGGACAATAAAAGACTTTAAGCTAGAAATTCAAATAAGTAAAACACAAGTCTTTCATTTCCCTTTTGACAATATAACCGATAGACATCATTGTTTTGAGAAAAATTTAAACACTAGCAAACTACAGAATAATACTTTATTTGAGTACTTAGGTTTTCAATTTGACGGGTTCAACACGTTAATTAAGAGTTCAAGTGTTGCAAGCTATTATCGAAAAATGAAGCGTTCTTTTGCTAGAAGTCGATTTTACACCTATCATAATAGGACAGCCACCAAAGGACAAGTATTTAAGACAAGACTTTACAAAAAATTCACTCATGTTGGTGCAACAAGAAGAAGAATGTATCAAAGACACCCCAATAAATCGGATTTATTCATTTTGTCACATAAATATGATTGGGGGAATTTCATAACTTATGCAAAGCTTGCTGAAAAGACAATTCCTGACAATAAAATTGGCGGACAACTAAAACGACATTGGAAAAAATTTCACGAATTGATGAATAAAATTGAAAACAAATGAGAAGCCCAGCCACTAACAGGCGTTTGGCTCAATGGCGGGTGATGTGGTTAATTGAACATTCTGCCTCGCATCATCTTTTGTGGTGTATTGACAGTTTTGTGCTCCGCAATCCGCCACTGCGCCAAGCGCCAAAACGTTAGCGGTCATTATAACAGACGACACTGAAAACAATGGACAACGAAAAGACATTTAAAACGAAGACGGGATTTTGCCATATTTTGCCAGACAAAATTGTTCTGACACGAGACGGAATTATCGGTAATGTTGCGACAGTGACAGTTGGGAATAACATTTCAAGAATACTAATTATTTACGGTGGACTTTCTATCGGACTTTTTTATTTCGCTTTTGACAATTATAGAAACGGTCAAGTAGCACAACCAATATTATTTGGACTTCTAGGAATTTATTTAGTTTACGGAATATTAAATAGTATCAATAACTCTGCGACACCAATCATAGACCGACAAAAAATTAAAGAAGTTAAATTTAAAAAAGCAATTTCCGGTTTGACACGTTCAAGATTTGAAGTGCTATTTGAAGACGAACAAGGCAAATTAAAAAAACGACTAATAATGCTTCCAGGTTCAATGACAGATGGGCAAAGTGAAACGGAGAAAGCAGTTAAAATTATGATAGACGAAAAATTAATAACGAACCGCTAACAAGGGTTTTGCGTCAGGCGGGCTGAAGTGCAAAATTCAACAGTAGTTTTTCAATTTAACATTAGTAATTAAACTAGCTTTTGTACTTCGATTTCCCGCCCGAACGCAAAGCCCCGAAACGTTGGTGGCAATTATAAATTGATAACCATTAAGACAGAAGTGGACACAAAAAAGAAATTGAAAACTTGTAAAAATGGCCATCAGTTCTTCAAAAGTTCTGACTGCCCTACTTGCCCAATTTGTGAAGAAGAAAGAAAACCTAAAGACAATTTTCTTTCAAATATTGGAGCACCAGCCAGACGAGCATTAGAAAGAGAAGGAATTATAACTTTGGAAATACTATCTACCTATAGTGAAAAGGAAATTTTAAATTTACACGGAATGGGTAAAAGCACAATTCCAAAACTTATTGATTTAATGGCAAAGGAAGGGCTTTTATTTAACAATGAACAAAATTGATTTTTACAGATCACAGTGTGAGCATGACATTCATGTACTTTTCAAATGAATATTAGTGTTAGGTTTACAGTGAAGTACTTAAACTGCAAAGCGCAAAACGTTAGCTGTGATTTTAACACTACAAAAATGATGAAACATATTCTTTACCTATCGATAATATTTTTTTTAACTTCTTGCGCTAACACAACAGAGAAGAAGCCAGACACGCTGCAAGTAGATACTGTTCCAGAAGCTGCACTATGGGCAGACAAATACATCAATAAATATTTAGAAAGCAACAAAGACCGCTTAACTGAGATTGACGGCCAACCAGTTACATATATAAAAGAAACATCTGTAAGGAATGAAAGAAATTATGCAATGGTCAAAATCGGACATCGTTTTGAAAACAAGTTTGTGACTGACCAACGCCTTTTTATCGACAGCTTGACCAAAGAAATTTATGAGTATGATTTAGTGAAGGACTCGCTAATTTTATGGAAAGAAATTGCCAATGTTGGTGATAAAACAAGCGAAATTCCACCTAACGGAACATATCGATTTGACATGGCTTTTGCAGAATTTCAAGGTCAATCAATGGGCGAAAAAGTGACGGTTGTGATCAACGGCGAGTCAATACGGATCATATACGAGGGTGATGGGCAACTTTCGCAAATTAAAAAAGGTGCGATCATTAACGAAGGAAAAATAATGAAACATAAAACCGGTGTTTGGATTATAGGCAAAAATGCAGCTGATGCTCAATTGGACGAAATTGGTGGTTGCACAGATGGCCCAGCAATTATTGACTTTAAAAACAAAAAGTATTGGATGTGCTAACAAAGTAAATACGAACCACTAACAGGCGACTGGCTCAATGCCGGTAACCTTAGTACACAGCTAAAAAGCAGAATTACAGCGCTAATTATCCCCGTAAATGTTTACCTGTTTTAAAAGTTTATGTGGGTAAGCATTTTAAAAGTTTAATGCCATAATTAAGCAAAATACCGCAGGATAGCTCCTGCGGTATTTTAAAGATACTTAACGCTAGTTTTTAATAACCTTTTTTACCAGAGGGATATTACCGTTAAATTTTAGTAAATAGATACCCGAAGCTAAGTTGTTTAAACTTATAGTTGTGGTTGTTGCTAAGCTGTTTAATGAGATTTGTTTTAATATTTTACCATTGCTATCTATAAGCTGTATTTGATTGTACAGGCCTGGTACAAACGCAACGTTAATTATATCTTGCGTTGGGTTGGGGTAAATTTCTACCTGATGATCAGTTAAAGATGCATTAACCACTTGTAGCCCTAAATCTGTTATTTTACCGTTAAAGTCTTGTTGCTCCAATCGATAATAATTAACACCATTAAAAGGTTTACTGTCATAAAAAACATAATTACTTACTGTAGTTGAATTTCCAGAACTTGAAACTTTACCAACAACGTTAAACTGCTGCCCATCTACTGATCGGGAGATGATAAATTCTTCATTATCCGTTTCGGATGCGGTTTGCCACTGTAATTTAACCGCTCCTGTGTTTTGCAATGTTGCATTATAGTTAACGAGGGTAACGGGTAACGTTACCTCAAAATAGGCTAAGGCCTTTGCCATAAAAGCTGTAATTTGCTCTTGAGGTGAAGTTTCTAGTGCAAATCCAAGAAAAATAAGTGCACCCGGCGTTGTTCCCGATCCAAATGTACCCTTATAGGCAACTCCGCCAAAACGCCCTGCGGTATTATAATTTAATATTGCTGTTGCACTCCCAAAAGGGCTAATATTATCAGGCCATGGCATTAGATAATTCACTCCAATATCTAATGTTACGCCTTCAAATGGAGTTCCTATTACGCCCGCCAACCACGTGTCTGTGGTTGTGCCGTCACTCACATAATTTGCCTTCAAATAGTTATTCAAAAATGGTATATCGTACTCAGTTGCGGCAGCCCGATTTAAGTTGTATGCAATCTCTGATCCTGTAATGAGCAGTTTTCCACCATTATCCAAGAAAGCTTTAACTTTTGCTTTGTTTGTGCCGTTAAAAATCTTGTCAACGCCAGATTCGTCACCATTAAACCATAACACAATATCGTAGTCATTTAATGAAATCGTTCCTGCATCTATCATCTCGTCGGCAGCAGAATTAATTCGCATTGTAGCGTTATCTTTTAACGTATTAAAGTAGATGGCGGCGAAATTATGCGATTTTGATTTATAGTCATTAATTCGATCAAATGCATCGACAATAAGCACTCTAGGCCCTGTTGTATTATTTACAGTTCTACTATAAACATCACTTGGGGCACTTTCAACATCCGGATTGACGTCATTTGGAACAACGGCAGTAAGTTTAAAATGAAGTGCCGTGGTTGTAGGTACTACTAAAAATTGATCTGGGCTTAAACTTATACTTGTTGTGGAGGCTGTCAACGTTGTTTCGTCGGCAGCTAAGGCCCAACCGCTAAAATCGTCGTCTACGGCATAATATAAACGATATCCTTTCAGCGTAGGCTCGGTGTTGGCTTTCCACCCTACATTTACCACATTAGAAGATCCTGTACCGGTTACATAATGTAGCGTTGGTAAGGATACCGTTGGAATTACAATGCCACCGGCAATCCTGTTCAATAAATTTGTCCAACGTGCTGCAGTCAAATTCGGACAAAGTGTAGCAGCAACATCATTATGGCCATATATACCACGGTCCCCATTAACACCTCTCCTTACTCTTGGAATGTTATTTCTATTACAAACATCTATAGCTAGGTTTGCCGCCGCTACTAGCATGGGTTCGCTATCCCACATGGCCAAGTTCGTCGTTAAAACTTCATGTTCTGTACTTACGCCAGCACCATTCCATTGCGGCTGACCAGTTACACCCTGTGTATAAGCCCTGTCGCTTTCTCTCACTACCTGTGATATTTCGCCATCAGAATTTCGAATAGCGTAATGAGAACTCGATGGAGAAGTACGTGTGCAATCACTAAACCAAGATATTGCACCGGCATAAGTTCCAGTTGCCATATAATGAACAAAATAGTAATCGATGTTATAGCCGTTTCGCCCTGTACCATAATTACAAGTAATAAGTCTATTTATTGCAGTTGGATAATCGGTGGTTGCACTAGTAATATTAAAACTACTCTTATTCATTTTTTGAGGTGCTGCTTTATATTCGGGTATAGTGATTGCATTAGCGTCAATTTCAATAATTTCTCTCCAAAGCGATACCGTTTTACTGCCGTTTTTGATCACATTGTAAAAGCTTGTTGCTAGCGAAGTCTTCATTTCTTCGTTGGTTAAACCCGTCAAATCTCTTGTTGCTTCAAACCAATCTGCTAAATTAGCGGTGGTAGGTTTGCCTTTTTGATAATACGCTAATAGTGCCGCTGCAGCTCTTATATTCGCTTTGGCTTCGTTTTGTATGTCATTAACACTTGAATTTATCAAACCTGATGCAAGTGTAATTTGTTTTATATTATCTGATTCTATCAAACCCATCATACCGTAAGATCCATAAAAAGAAGGCCCAGTTTGCGCCCAATTGCTTTGTACTTGAGCGGCAGCTTTCAAAATGATTGCAGGTACTCGAAATTCAGCGGCTGCGTCATTTATATATTTTTCTGTTGTTGCCACAGACGGATGCGGCCTATTTAAAATTTCGGCAAGCTGTTCATGCTCTTCGCCCTCATGACTATATTCAATAACAACTCCTTGTGTACTAATCGAATTATTCTGTTGTTGTACAGCGGCTTTTCGGTTGCGATCAGTATTCGAAAGGAAGTCGTCCATTGCTCTCTGTAAAAATACATCACCGTTTCCATCTACCCGTTTATTAATTGGTGAGCTTAAATGTTTGTCTACCAATTTAACTAAGTCTTCGTTGGTTCGTTTCACTTGCGCAAGTGCGACAGATCCAATTGCCACGAAAGCAAATAATAGTAAAAGTTTTTTCATACTATTCAATTTTAAAGGTTTTATGTTTTGTTTATATTGCAGAAAAGAGCTTATTCGCAAGTTAAAACGCATTAAATTGCATTAAAACTTAAAACAGGAGGTAAAGCGCTTAAATTCAATACTGTAAGTTTAATGAAATCAAATTTAAAACGCAAGAAAACGCAATAAAAAAAAGAAAACTGCAAATGTTTTAAAAATCGGAAGATATTGCGCATTTAACCGCGTTTTAAAATTTATGATTAGTTTTAAACTGCCTTTATCAATCTTAAATTTTTATGAACTTACGCCAGTTTTTTTTAGCACCACTCCTCTTGTCTTGCCACCTCTTGCATGCGCAAACTGATACCGTAAAACAGTTAAACCAAATCACCATTAAAGGCTATAATAATCCACAACCTTGGCTAAAAGCTGTGAACGCCATCAGCTTAATAGACAGTAATCAATTGGCATTACATCCAAAAAGCTCCCTTTTAAACGCTCTCAATACTGTTGCTGGCGTAACTATGGAAGAGCGTTCGCCTGGTAGCTATCGTTTATCTTTAAGAGGCAGTTTGTTACGATCGCCGTTTGGCATTAGAAATATTAAAATTTACCTTAACGACTTGCCCTTAACCGATGCTGGCGGAAATACTTACTTGAATTTAATTGATGCCCATGCCATTCAGAATATAGAGATCTTTAAAGGACCAGATGCCAGTATTTATGGCGCAAATACTGGAGGTACCATTTTAATCAACACTCATTTAAGTGCTAAGGATGAAGTCAAATCCAATACTACGTTTGGTTCTTATGGTTTATTTCATCAAGCGCTCAACCTTAATAAAGTATCCAGAAAGCATGTCTTTAACCTAAGTACGGCCTACCAAAAAAGTGAAGGCTATCGAGCACAAAGCGCTTTAGATCGAAAATATATCCAGTTTAGAAACGAATGGAACTATCATCCGAAAGGTCAAATTAGCCTATTCTCCTTTTATAGTGATTTAGGCTATGAAACTCCGGGCGGACTAACGCTAGCGCAAATGCAAAATAATCCGAAAGCTGCGAGATTAGCTACTACAACTTTGCCAAGTGCCATTACCCAACAAGCGGCTATCTATAACAAAACCCTATATGGTGGCATCACCCATCGGCACAAATTCTCGCCCTCATTGCAGCACGTAATAGCCATTTTTGGATCGCATACTGATTTTAAAAACCCTTTTATTACCAATTATGAGGAAAGAAAGGAACAGACTATTGGCTACCGCAGCTATTTAGCTTATGGAAAATCATCGGCCCAACTCAACTATCAAATCCAAGGCGGAATAGAAAGCAATAACAGCGCTAATAAAATTGCTAACCACCTTAATATGGGTGGCACTAAAGGCAATCTAACTGCCTCAGATAATTTAGTGGCTAAACAACAAATTGCATTCTTGCGCCTTAATGTAGCTCTCCAGGAGGAGTTTTTGTTAGAATTAGGTTCAGGTTTAAACTTCTATCAATTAGAATACGAAAGTACTTTTCCAAATCTAGTACCTAGCGCTAATAAAAAGTTGAAGACGAGCTTTATGCCTAAGTTAGCGTTATCGTATACACTCCATACACAAACGGTACTAAGAGCTTCGGCGAGTAAGGGTTTTTCTCCGCCAACAATTGCAGAAGTAAGATCGTCGGATCAACAAATTAACAGCAATTTACAAGCAGAACAGGGTTGGAATTACGAGCTTGGAGCCAGATTTCAAAGCCGCAACAAACGCTTTTATACAGATTTATCCCTTTACCATTTTCAATTAAAAGATGCTATTGTAAGGCGCATAAACGCCAATGATGAAGAGTATTTTGTCAATGCAGGTGGCACCAAACAAATGGGTATAGAATGGCAAAACTCCTTTTGGCTATTTCAAGCTGCCCAGGCAGGCCTAATCCGTTCTGTGCAGTTGCAAAACAGTTTCAATTATGCGAACTACACCTTTAAAAACTTTAAAAATGGAAATGAAAACTTTAGCGGCAATACATTAACAGGCACGCCGAGCTATAGAATTGTAAGTAGTACAAATTTTAGTTTCCCGGCGCAGTTTAATTTTTGGTTGTCACACAATTATACTTCACGAATTGCCCTAAATGATGCCAACACTGTTTATGCCAAAGCCTATCATTTAATGGATTTGAAAATTCAGAAAAGTAAAATCATGCTAGCCAAAATGGAGTTGAGCACTTCGCTTTTCATCAACAACTTATTGAACATAAATTATAGTCTAGGTAACGATTTAAATGCCGCAGGCAATAGGTTTTACAACCCCGCCATGAAAAGAAATTATCAATTTGCTTTGCAGTTACAATTCTAAATATGGGAATAACGACTTCAAGTTACGCACTGGCGATGCAAAATTTTATTCTTCGTTTTTTTATTTCTAAGTTAGTAACAAGGTTTTGCCTCTGCTTCTATAAGGGGCCAAACTTAAAGCTCCAAAATGTTAGCGGTAATTTATCCGCAAAAAAACTACTTATAAGAATGATAGTAAGAACTAATGAAGAATCAAAAAACTTAAAGTTAGAGATATATTTACTGAGCAATGGAATACCGATTTTATGGTTTCAAGATCAAAAATTCACTAGGTAGATGATTTGGAATCATTTGTTTATATAAAAAAAGATCAGATTAAAGGTCTCATTACATTTAATATTTAAGATAATGAAATGGAAATTGTTTCAATAGACAGTTTTCAGGAGAACATTGGAATTGGTTCTCAATTAATAAAAGAAGCAATTGATTTCTTTAAACAAGCTTCATTAAAAATGACTATGGTTAATTACAACTAATGATAATTTAAATGCTTTAAAATTCTATCAAAGAAGAAACTTTAAAATTTGTAATATTTATTTAAACGCTGTAGAACAATCACGAAAAATAAAGTCCTCAATTCCTAAATTTGGTTATGATAATATACCTATTGAACATGAAATTGAGTTAGAATATAATATTTACAGCTAACAGAGGATTAGCAAAACATTAACAGTCAACTTAGAAAACGATAGTTATCAAACATGCGAGAATTTAGGAATTTGGAAACTGATAGGACTATTTTGCGTAAACTGACAAAAGAAGACGCGGAGGATTTCTATAAATTAAATCTTGACGAAGAAGTTCTAAAATATACGGGAGACAAGCCTTTTGATAACTTACAAGCTTCAATTGACTTTTTAACTAGCTACGATCAATATGAGAAATACGGAGTTGGCCGACTTGCCGTTATCGAAAAAACATCCCTAAAATTTATTGGTTGGTGCGGACTAAAATATAGTCCAAACATAAACGAATACGACATTGGATTTAGATTTGATAGACGCTATTGGAATATGGGATACGCTACTGAAACATCAAAAAAGTGTATTAATTTTGGTCTTAGTGAACTTGGGATTGAAAAAATAGTTGGACGAGCAATGAAGGAGAACATTGGCTCAATCAAAGTTCTTCAAAAAATTGGCATGACATTTAAGAAAAACTTTGACTTTCTGGGGCGAGAAGGAGTAATTTACGAATTGATAAAAAATTGACTTATAGCCGATAAGGTTAAAAAAAAGTAAGATTTCACGCAAATAAACGTTATCCTTACTTAACAACTACAACTACCCCTATTTATGAAAGAACTGCTGGTTATATTTCTTACGCTCTCTAGTTATTTTAACGATTTAGACCATCGTATTTTTGCCGCAGATGGCGTTGTGAGTATTAACAAAGGACAGAAGGAAGTTAAAATTACCCTAAACAACTTATTCGCTGTTTCTGCCAATCTGCAAGACATTGTGCTTGCTTTAAAGCAATTTAACGATCTTAGCGCTTATGCCAACACACCTGAGTATTGGTGCAAAACTTTAGCAAATTTCAGCAATAAAAAATTCACTATTAGCCCTATAATCGGTCAAGACCAAGGTTATAAGGTTACGATTGTGATGAACTACCAAGACATAAAAGACCTAGAAAATTTGGGTATTTGGAGCAACGAAGGTCGTTTATCCGTGAACCTAATACCAGAGTACATATTCAGAAGCGATGGAGCCACCGAAGAGGGCAACTATATGATTTTTAAAACGCAGAACCAAGTTAATTTCGATATCATTGCTCACCGTTTAGTTTATAGAAATGCCGCAACAGTGACATTAACCCCGGCATTGCAAAAAGAATACTAAGTTCGGCCTATTACATTCTTCTATTATAACGACTTAGCTCCTTCAAAACTACCGTGGTAAAACACTTATTCCTCATCATTTAACATTGGATGTTAGCTTTCATTTTTCACTTCATCATCAAATAAAATACGTACACTAGGAGTGTAAATGTCATCATGTTGCCCGCTTTTTAAAGCCCAAAAAAAAGCACCTAAAAATATCAATGCCACTAAAATGCTGCACCCTATTAAAAAGTAAAGTATTGCCATAACGTTAGTTTTTTAATGATGAATTAGAAAGTCCGTTTTTCTTTGCGAAATAACGGGTAGCCAAACTTGTGAAGCTAATGATAGTCGCGGTACTAATCGGCATTAAAACCGCAGCAACTAAAGGGTATAGCGTTCCCTGTACGGCGTAGTAAACACCAATTAAGTTATAGGCGGTAGCAATGCCAAAGCTGATTTTTACCGTTTTCAAGCCATCCTTACTTAACTGGATGAATTTCGGTAGCAAATCCAGGGAACTTCCCTTCAAAATGGCATCGCAACCAGGTGTAAAATTGTTGATGTTATCGGTTATAGCCACACCAAAATTAGCTTGCTTTAAAGCGCCTGCATCGTTCAGACCATCGCCTAACATCATCACTTGCTTACCACTCGCCTGCAGTTTTTTGATCGCGTTGAGCTTCTCACGTGGCGACTGATTAAATGACAATGAACTGCGCTGCCCAAAAATATTCCGAACCTCGGCCTCATCCTTATCTGTATCTCCAGAAATCACAAACAGCTCGTTACTCTTCGCCAAATTTGCAATTAAAGGTTGCATACCGTCCCTCCACTCTTGGTTAACGCTAAAGTATCCTTTGTATAGTTCATCAATCACCACATGAACACCCGAATCGTTAATGCCAGCCGTACCTATTCCATCTATGCCGCGTTTACTTCCAATGTACAACTTCTTTCCGTTCACAAGACCTTCTATCCCTTTCCCAAGCATCTCTTTGTACGCCGTTACTGGAAATATCACAGATGGATTAATTGATTTTAATACCTGACGACTTAACGGATGAGATGAATTACGCATCAACGATGCCACCATTAATTTCTCTTCTTCCAGCAAGGTTCCATTGAAATGAATTGCTGCTTGGTGAGTGGTCGTAAGCGTACCGGTTTTATCAAATACAATGGTATCGATTGCCGCTAATTGTTCTACAGCATCAGTGTTTTTCACATAAAAGCCCTTCTTATCGAATATCGAAAGTATGGCTGATAACGTAAAGGGCGTGCTTAGCGCCAATACACAAGGACATGCCACAATTATCACGGCAGTAAAGGCTGCCCAAGCCTTTGCGGTATCATTTTGTTGTAGCCAATATCCGGTTGCAGCAAAGGCTACAATAAAAACACCGATACTAAAATATTTGGCAATGTTATCATTAAAGTTGTTTTTCTTGAAATCCGTTTTGTAGTATTCTTTATTCCACAATCCCGTTAAGTAACTTTGTGAAGCCAATTTTACGACTTCAATCTCGATAGCCTCCCCCATTTGTCGGCCGCCAGCATACACAATTTCCCCCAAAACCTTTTGCTGTGGCTCAGCTTCACCAGTTACAAAACTCATGTCTAACCATGCATCGCCTTTCATTAAAATTGCATCTGCTGGTATTAATTCTCCATTTCTAATAAGCAGTCGCTCACCAATGATAATCTCGTTAATGGGAAGCGGTTTCTCCCTTCCATTTCGTAGCGCTGTTATCGCAATTGGAAAATATGAACGGTAATCCCTATCAAATGAAATATGATGGTAAGTCCGTTGCTTTACCCATTTACCCATCAATAACAGAAAAACCAATCCCGTTAAGGTATCGCCAAAACTTGGCTGGTTAAAAAAGGTAGCTATCGCAGTGCGGATAAACAACACTGCTATGATTAGAGCTAATGGCGCATCTAAATTTACCCGACCTTGTTTTAAACTGATGATTGCCGAAGTAAAATACTCCTTAGCACAATAAAAAGTAACTGGTATACAAAATGCAAAGCTTAACCAGTTAAACAAATACTGGAACTCTTGCTCTAGCGCCGACAAACCAAAATATTCTGGAAAGCTAAACAACATTACGTTGCCCGTAGCAAAGCCGGCAATCGCAATTTTCCAGATGAGTTTTTTGTTCACGGCGTTACCTTTCTCTTTCACCACGTCTTGCAAGCTGATTAGAGGCTCGTAGCCAATTCCGCTTAACACTTCTACCACTTGGCGTAGCGAAACCTGATGGTGTTTATAGCTAATGGTGACATGCTTCTTCAAGAAATCGATGCGGGAATTGAATATGGCAGGATTAATTTTATAAAGATGCTCGAGCAACCAAATACACGAACTGCAGTGAATAGCCGGAATGTAAAATGTAACTATGGAGTTTTCTTCGTCTTTATAATCAATTAATTGCTTTACAATGTTGGCTTCATCAAGGTATTCGAAATGTCCATCATCTACAATGCGCTTACCCGGACTATCGTTGTAAGCGTAGTAGTTACACATGTTATTTTCAGCCAAAATCTGATAAACGCCTCTACAACCAGTACAGCAAAAATCCTTTTCGTCGAAGGTGAGTTTAGCCGCTGTAAGTTCATCGCCGCAATGGTAACATATTTCTTTTTGACGGGTAGCAGTGGTATTTTTCATGGTGTTATTTTTTATGTAATGGCCTTGGGGGTAGCCTATCTTCTGATGGTCTATCTTCCCGCCTAGGCGGAAAACTCTAACTTATTATTTCTGTCTTTTTATTGTGATGGAAAAAACCAATCTACATTTATATTGCTGCGCTAAACAGCGTTGTTTGCGGTTGCGCTCGCCACAAGCGCTCGTCTAAGCACATGCATACGTTGCGCAAAAAAGATTTACCTTCCGTGGTTATTTGGATTTGATGATCAGTTACGTTTACCAAACCATCCTTCACCAAATCGGATAACCTATCCTTAATCTCGGCGGTTATAACTTCACTAAAACTTGTGCTGTTGTTACACATGAGGTTTAAAATATGCTTTCTAATCTCTAAATCTTCGGCGGTAAGTGCATGCCCTTTATCAATAGCCAATACCGATGCTTCTACTGCTGTTCTATAGCCTTCTACCGTTTTCGCATTTTGCGCAAAAGCAGTCCCGCAATCAGAAATAGAGGACACGCCTAAGCCCAGCAGTATGTGCGTGTGCTGATCGGTGTAACCCATAAAATTGCGGTGTAGCTTTCCGTTAACACTGGCAATGTAAAGGCTGTCGGTTTTTAAGGCGAAATGATCCATCCCTATTTCTTCATACCCTGCCGACACCAACATGGCTCTACCCTGTTGATATAGTGCGAACTTTTCATCGCCCTGCGGGATATCAGCCTCTGTAAAATGGCGCTGACCCGCTTTTACCCAAGGCACGTGTGCATAACTATAGAAAGCGATACGATCTGGCTTTAAACGGATCACCTCGGCAATGGTTTCCGTTAAACCCGCTAAATTTTGACCCGGTAAGCCATAAATCAAATCATAGTTTATTGACTGGTAACCCAAAGCACGAGACAAAGTGGTTATTGCTTCTACTTGGGCTGGCGTTTGGTATCTATTGATCATGAACTGTACTTTAGGATCGAAATCTTGAATACCCAAGCTGATGCGACGAAATCCTAAAGCCCTTAAAATTGTTAAATGTTGTTCTGTAGTATTATCTGGATGTCCTTCAAAAGAACATGCGGCATCGTCGTCGAAACTTGCTTTGCCTGCAATGGTTTGCAATAAGACTTTTAAGTTTGCTGCACTAAAAAAGGTTGGTGTACCCCCACCAAGGTGTATTTCTTTGATCTTAGGACGCTCGCCAAGTAAATTCACATACATCTCCCACTCTTTTATCACCGCAACGATATAAGGGCTTTCTACTTTGTGATTTTTAGTGATCCGTGTATTGCAACCGCAATAAGTACATAAACTTTCGCAAAATGGCAGGTGAATGTATAGGCTAATACCCTCATGTCGATGTTCCTCATATGCTTCTACTAAACGACCTTTCCACAGTGCCGTCTCGAAACTTTCGTTATCCCAATATGGAACTGTTGGATAACTGGTGTAACGAGGGGCTGCAATGTTGTACTTTTTAAGTAAGGATGTTTGTTGCTGAGGTGCGATTGCTTTCATGTCTACAAAGCTAATGGGGTAGCAGTGTGGTCTTGTTGAGTTGTGGCATGGGAAAAAGTGATGTTCATCACAATTTTCTTAATAATGATTTCCTCGGATGCCTAAGGGCTTTTTCGTTTCTTTTAACCGCGACAGCAACGAAACCCGAGTTTGCTTATTCTTCTATCAAAGTTATACTTAAGGCTATGGTGTGCACACCGAAAAAGTAAGAGCCCTAACATGACGGTAGCGGTAGTATTGCAGTTCGCAGAAAATTGATCATTACAAATCCACTAATCACTTTACCCTTCTTTAGCTATGAAATAGTACTTTGCCATTTGGCATGGCTATAGTTTGGCAGACTGCTCATGCTTGGCTCGCATTACGGCGCCACAATCATTGGGGCAGCAGCAGGCTTTTCCCACGCATTTACCAGCGGCCCAATTGTCTAAATTCTTGATTACTTGTTGCATACGAGCCATCGCCAATTCTTCACCAGCTTTTAGTGGCACGTTGGCTATTTTAAAACCTGCTAGTCCGGCGGCGGCTAGGTCGATGTGTTTAGTCTCGAAGGATGAAGTAGCGATGTATTTGATGCCGAATTGTTTTAAACCAGCTACCAACTCGGCATCCAAAGGATCGTCGTTAAAGATGATGAGTACCTCCTTGCCTTGTGCAAAAGGTAAGGTCTCTGCATTTAAAGGGTTTGCAATAATGGTGATGTCGTGCCTTTTGTGATTGGCTAACACCAGGCACTCCTTCTCTTCTGGTTTAATGTTATAGGCTATCGCTTTCATAATCAAATTCTAATTACAAAACTACCTACACTAACAGGTTATGAGGTTGAGGGCTGTTAGGCTAAAAAATGATGTTCATCAAATTTTATGAGCACATATCTATTTATTAGCCGCAGCGTTTTGTTTGTCCTCTAACCAGAATACGACGCATTTGGAGCATTAGCAGTCTAAACCTGTCTAAGGGGAAACCGTTTCAATTTTGTCGCGTTCATCATCCTCTTCCTCGTCGTTGTCACTGTCATTATCCGCAGGTTTACTGGCCTTGGTCCCTTCCTTTGGTAAAGGCTTTTCTTGCATTTCCTTTTCCTGTGCAGTAGCTTGCGGTGTAACAGAACGTTCTTCCGCATTTTGGTTGGCACCTGTAATGGCCGTGTCTACTTTAGCGGTGTTTACGTGGGTTTGTGGTACGGTTTGCTGGGTGTCTGGTGTTACCGTTTCAATGTCCAATTGCGGATTGTCTGTAGTCTGAGGACTTGTTGCTTTAGTCTCTTCTTGTTTTTTTACTGTTTCCTTATTTTCCATAAACCTATTGTTTATCGCTATTGATAAAATAACAAAACCCGCAAAATTGTTTGATTTTGCTAATCTTTTGATGGTGTAGGTAAATAACATTGTAAGCTTAAATCTTGCTGTGATGTAATATAGTGCTACTTACAATGGATGGCAAAAGAATGGTAATTGTGATTTGCTTTCATTCTTTGAACTACTGATATTTACAACAACATAGCATAGTTCAAAAAACTAATAATCAATTAATTAGTTCAATAATTAGAAATAAAAAAATCCGATACTTATTAAAGTATCGGATTTCTAATTAGTTAAATTTTATATCCAATTAAAATAACTCCAATTGTTGCGGGGTATCTGGCAATGCTTTTTCAGCTTTTCCATAAAACAACTCCATCATACCAAATTGTTTGTCGGTTATTGTAATCATCCCCACGTGACCTTTTGGCGGCAATACTCTTTTGATCCGTTTTAAATGTACACTTGCATTTTCTCTACTACTACAATGCCTTAAATAAATAGAAAACTGAAACATTACAAAACCATCCTGCAACATTTCTTTTCGAAATTTGCTAGCTACACTCCTATCTTTTTTAGTTTCGGTAGGCAAATCAAAAAATACCAGTATCCACAAAGTTCTGTATTCGCTTAATCGCATTTAATTGTTAAAATGGTAATTCTTCATCTTCACCATCAGGATAATCCGCTTCCGCTCTCGGCAATTCCTCTTTCTCAAAATCCCATTGGTAATAATTTCGCTTATCAAAACTCATCATTTGTGGATAATTAATTTTACGTTGTACCCCCTCATAACATTTGGCTAATGAAGCTGTAGTTTGTTGCAAGCCTACCATTAAAGGACTTGTTCCACGCTCAAATTGCACATCTACTACTGCAATACTTAACAATACAGCTTTTATCTCTTTCGTTAATTCACCTACAGCGCATCTCTTATCCATTATTTGTAACACCAATTCATCTACATAAGGTCTATACGGTTCCATAATATCATCGGCCAAACAATAGGCGTTGTATTTATTTTTATGATGAATACCTAAAGTGGGTAATAAACCTGATGACACTAAACCTCTAGCCACAATGGCTCGTAGTATGGCATAACCATAATTTAATAAATTATTAGGAGCTAGGCCATTTCTATCTCTTCTAAAATTAAAATGACTAGGAAATATATTTTGCCAATAATAAGCTGCTGCTCTACCTTCGTAATTATCAGGATCACCAGAACGTACAGCCCTTGCCCAATGCAACATGTTATCAATTGCTACACCACGTTTAAACAAAACCGCTGCTTGGTTTAAAATTTTAGCTTGTATAGTTTGTTGCCACAAGTTTTTCTTTAGGGGTTGCGACGCTTCTATTTGATACCTAAAACGTTCGCTTTGCGTATGTGCTCCATCTAAGGGCAATAACAAACCTACAGGATGAAAACGACTATCGCAAGTGATTAACGCTACATTATTTACCAATAAAGCAGCCATACAAGTATGGGTAATGGTAATTTGTGGATGCTCTAAAACCATTACTCCAATATCCTCAATAGGCACTAATTTTTTAGTCTTGCTTTCTGCCTTAAGCTCAATTTCTAATTGTTGATCCTTTAAACTTAAATAAGCAGGATTACTAAAATGGAGCGTTCGCTTAATCATTTCAATACTCTCCTATATGTATAATTTCACCTAAATGATTGGTTCGGACTTTTATTAAGCCATTAAGTTTTTCTGGCGTTTGTATGAAATTATGTGTAATTCCTATTAACATTTTTTTATACTTCAAAATTTCACCATCAATTGCTTTGGTTTCTAAATGATGCGTAAACATATAATTCTTAGATGAGATTTTCTGTACCCTAAATAAATGCTTACTAATTAGACTTTGATTTTTTACATCCATTAAATCAATTTCATGAGGATTAAAATCACTACTCGGAAAAACAAACATTTCGTTTTGCTTCATGGTAAAGAGAAAGCTCCAACCTAAGTGAGCATTAAAGTTTTTATCTATAACAGGCAGTCCGGCATTTATACAAGCTACTGCCTCATAAAATGAAACTACACGTTCTTGTAGATTTCCTTTGTCGTCTTTATATATCGCCACATGATGATTATTGCCTGTACTTACAAAATCAACTGGTATTGTTTTACCATCATCAGTCAAAATATTTCTACCAAAATGATCTTTTTTAAGATGCAAAGCTTCTGAATTCTTAACTCCCGATATGGTAACGCGTTTTATAGCAATGCCCTTTTCTTTATTTAACCAAATTGGGTTTTGTGTCAAATCACTAAATGCTTTTTTGGCATCACCTTCAAATTCATCTAATCGGGCTTTTAAAATGCGTTTTACACCTTCATCAATTACTTTATCTAATTTTAAATCAGGGCCAATATTTTTTCTAATCGTAAAATCATCCTCAAGCCAAATCAATTTTACTTGTTCTGGCATAAAACTGCCATCTTTTAACAAAATTGGAGATTTACTTAGCGCATTTTTACCAGTAAAAGCCTTTTTAGCATCATCATTATTTTCTTTTAAACGTTTTAACAATAGTGCTCTATATTGAGGGTTACTAACTAATGTAATGGTTTGTTCATCAAATTTGGCACTTACTTTCTCTATTTTAGAAGTATACTGTTTGATTTTACCATAAATGGTTTCTTTATGCATTTGGCCACGGGGAGTTAAGGCTATTTGTTTTTTATCAGATCCCTTAACTTTATTAACATTACGTGTTACTACTTTATTTTTAGCTTTATGTGATACTAAAACTGCCTCTAAATAGTGTTTAGCTAAATGTCTAAAATTAGATATAGGTTCGTTAAACACAAACTTATAATTCCCTTTATCGTCATAAACTTTATGTAATTCTTTAACCTCAATACCTTCAATATTAGTTTTCTTTTCCGATTTTTCATTTCGTCGAGCATTTAAATTATTTAAATACTGGATATGATTATGTTTTGTAAAAGCAACTGTCAAAGCATCCATTGCGTGATGGCGGTGGTCATTACGTTTTGTCCAATCTATAATTACTTCTTTCTGATTTCCATCTTTTGTACTTTGTATTTCCGTTAAACCAGCCAAACGATATTTATCTAAATTTAGTTCTTTCATTACATTTACTAAATCCCAATCCTTACGTAATCTGTCAGTAATCGAGCCTGATGTAGAAAGTACAGCAGGTGTAATTTCAAAAAGCATTTCTTTTGCCTTCTTAGCAATGTATTGGGTGTCACGTAAATCTCTTGCAATAAACCCTTCGCCAATTTGACTACCCTGCATCAAAAGTTTTTTGTATTTAGCTTTACTAATACCTTCTTCTTTTAATTGATATAAAGTTTCTAATCTAGCAACGAAATCATTAATATGTTGCTGTGCGTAAGTGTTTAAAATATAATCGTAAGCAGTCTGGTTTCCTTTAGCTATATTTATTTCGCGAGGCACAATGGTTTTATTAGAAAAACTATCATCAAACAATTTAGATTGTGGTATAATATGCTCTATATCGTATTTATTAGTAAATAATTCCTCCCGTCTAATGTATTGGTTGGTGTACAAATCTTTATAACCATTATTTTTTAACTCTTGATACAGTTTATACCTAATGATATCATTGCGTGTAGGGTATTTTATCTTGTCTTCAGTTTGAAGAATTTTTATAATTCGTTCATGCTCAATTTTACTAGCATTAACTGCTTTTGTTAATTCTTCGCGTTCTTTAGCATTTTTCTTTAACTCTCGAGCTAGCTCAATACGTATTTCATCAAACTTAAAATTTTTGGGCTTCCCCGCTTTAGCTAATTTTTCGTTTTCAGTATCAATTAGTGTATTTACCACATTTACCATTTGATTTAGTATTTTCTCTACTACCGGATTACGCAAACTATTTTTTGCCAAAACATTAAGCCTTGGTTTAAGTGCACGATTGGCTAATTCATCTTTTGTTAAGGAGTTTTTCGAATGGTTGTAACCTACCAATTCGCAAGCTAAACTATACTCGTTTACTTTAATGAACGGATAAATTTTACGAATTGCCTTTGCACTTAAATTACCGTAATCTGGCTGAAAAGCTACACTAGCTATTAATTTAGCTTGACTTAAACTAAAATTAAATTTTTGCTGTAATAGCTTATGCAAAGTATCCATACCAGTAGGCGAGTTATCTTCTTCGTATGCATACAGCAAATGCCAAAGCTTAAACGAAGCCTGTTTTTCGAAAGCAGTACCGTCCAATTCGGCATCAAAATCAAGGATAAGGGAATTGATATTTAGATGATTAAAAATTTCCTTCACCATAGCCTTAATCTTAGTTGCAGGCACATCTAAATCAGCTAATGAAATATCATCTTTATTTAACTTAATTTTTAACTCATTGCGTACATCATATCCCTCTTCTTCCAGTATATTTAAATATGCATTATAAAGCGCTTGGTTTGTTCTATTCCCTTCTAATTGAGTATAATTTATTTCCCAATCCTTAGGCTTATCTACTAATAACTTTAAAACCTCATTTGCACTAAGGTTACCTTTTAAATTAAGCTCTTCAAAAAGAAATTGTTTAACCGCCTTTAAAAGATTTCTCGACTTACGCTCGAAATGACGAAGCAGGATAAGGTAAAACGCTTTAAGATTGCGTCGTACCTCGCAATGAGGTACTAACGAACAAACACCGTCATCTCAGTTTGAGGCAGTGAAATGGTGGATTGAAAATCAACGAATTTAAATCTTTGAACTATGCAAGTAAGTACCTTAAGCTAAAAACCCACTTTAAAAGATTTCACGGCTTACGCTCGAAATGACGATAAAAATAAAAAGCGGCAACTTCTTAAGGTTGCCGCTTATAAAATTTAGTTTTCTACAATCTCTAGCACGGTACTGGTCAAAGATTCTGGCATTCTACTACTCACCTCAATTCCCACCTTCATCAAGTACTCGCCACTGTACACTTGGTCATTTGCCACTAAAGCAGATTTTGCGTTTGGCAATAAGTTAATCTCCTTAATTTTGTATCGCTTTTGTGCATCCAAGCCTTCTAACTTTACAGGCTCCACGGTTTCTAAGTGGCGTAAATAAGTATTATAAGCAAATAAGACAGCGCTACCTTTATTTTTGCTCGCGTACATCAACACCGATCTATTGTTTTCATAAGGAGAAACCAATCGATACAAATCACCTTGCTCTATCACTGTACTTAAGCGCTTGTAATTTTGCACTGCTTGCTGACTAAACGCTAACTCCTCGGCAGAGAAATGCGAAAGATCGATATCATAACCCAACCTACCGCTCATGGCAACATCTGTACGAAATTTTAATGATTGTTTACCCCAGCTCGTTACGTGCGCAGAGATGGTATTTGCCGGGAAGAAATACGAATATGCCCATTGAATGTATACCCGCTCTAAACCATCGGTGTTATCGCTTGGCCAAAACTCGGTAAAATACTTTAAAGCTTCGTAATCGGCCCTGCCGCCACCGCCAGAACAAAGCATCATTGGTACATCTGGGTATTTAGCTCGCATACGCTTAAGTACCTTGTACAAACCTTCTACGTATTTAATAGACAAATGCGATTGACGATTTTTGAGATAAGTAGAATATACGTTGGTGAAGTGCCTATTGCAGTCCCACTTTATGTAGGCAATGTTTGGGTTCTCCTTAAACAAATCATCTACAATAGAAAAAACATAGTCTTGCACTTTCGGATTGGCTAAATCTAATACCAATTGCTGTCTGTGTAAATTCTCCTCCCTGTTTGGGAGTTTTAATATCCAATCTGGGTGCTTTTCATACAGTTCACTCTTCGGGCTAACCATTTCGGGCTCTATCCAAATTCCAAACTTCACGCCTGTTTTCTCGGCAGTCTTCACTAAATAAGGTATCCCATCAGGCAGTTTTTTACGGTCCACGCTCCAGTCGCCTAAACTCGTATGGTCGTTATCTCGTGGATATTTTTCACCAAACCAACCATCATCTAATAAAAACAAATCAACGCCTAAGGTTTTTGTATGCCCAATTAAGTCTGTTAATTTTTGCTGGTTAAAATTAAAGAAGGTAGCCTCCCAATTGTTTAGCAAAGTTAAACGCGGTTTTTCGCCATTCATCACCGAAAACTTGCGGGCCCAGCTGTGTATATTTCTACTGGCTAAGCCCTTTCCCTTATCGCTATACGTAAAAATAAAAGCAGGTGTTTCAAAAGTCTCACTCGGCTTAAGGTAATATTCCGAAGCATAGTTGTTAATACCTGCACTGGCGTGAAGATTGTCTTCGTTATCTAACTCAAAATTTAACTTAAAACTACCCGTATAAGCTAGCGAACCCAACAAAGTACGGCCGCTAGTCTCGGTAGCAGGCTGCTCGCCAAAACTTAGAAAGAAATTTTGCGACTGATATTTATTTGCCCGCACACCAAGCTTACTTTCAATTACTTTACGGCCACTGGTAAGCGCTTGCTCTTGGTAACGCATTTCCTTAGCCCAATCGCCGTGAAACTGGGTGAGCCAATATTTGCTATCGGTAAAATGCAGCATTGCTGATGCATAATGCGTTAAGGTAATGTCCTTTTTCTCGCCGTTGGTAATTTCGCTCCAAGCTTTAAATACATCCTGATCCGGATAACTTAAATAATGCAAATTCACCTTGGTTCGGTACACTTCGTCTATTAACGAAATGGTGGTACGCAACGCTCCATCGGCGTCAGTACTTACTTGGTGACTAACATAGGTTAAAGCTAAAGATGGATTACCATCCGAATGAACCACACGAAGAGCAGGTTCGAACTCAAAATCTAAGCCTCCAGGAGGATAAGCTTCAAAGAATTTTTCTGCATACTGATCTACAGCTAGCTTTGTGCCGAAATAAGTTTGTTGTAAACGTTTGTTGCCTCCCACCTTATAAACGAGAGCTACATTTTTACTGGAAATTTGAATGGTTTGTGCGTAAAGACAGGCGCTCGCTAAAAGCGCAATACTGGTAAATAATAGTTTTTTCATTGTGTGTAAGATGTGTTAAGCATTGAAAATACGAAACACAACTTACAAAACACTCAAACTATTAGCGATTAAACACTTACGGAGTGAAGTTTTGCATTATGGAAATTACGGTTATGGAAGAAAAGCGTTAGTCGCACTAAATTCGACTGTAGCGCCTCGCCTGTTGGCCGTCTCTTCAATTGAAGCGTAGCTCCACAGCCCCGTCATCTTACCAGAACGAAGTTAACCTTGCCATCATCTCGCCTAGAACAATGGAGAATTGAAAATCAAGGAGCTGAAAGTTGAAGGTTGAAAGTTAAAAGTTGAAGGTTTTAGTTGAAAGTTAAAAAGAGTAAAACAAAATAGTTGTAAGTATTGGTTTAAACGGATAATTATTGCAAATTTGCTCTACATGCAAAATCGTCAAACATATCAACAAAATAGCTTAAAGCACTTCGCTGGCTTGCTATTGGCGATATTGTTTTTGAGCATTCCTTTGGTGCAAACCCTTCACTCGCACCACGCTAGCGAAAGCTTTATACAGCCCAGTGCCGAAAAATCTTTTAGCAGTGCTGCCGATAAATGTTTGATTTGTGACTATACCGCAAATCTTAAGGGCAAGCAAATCCTAATGGCGCATCCGCCAGTACTTAGCGTGCCCAACGATGTTTGTGTAACGCTGAACACCTTCGTATATACCAGGATTTATAAGTTTACCTTACAAAACTTTTCTAACAAAGGCCCTCCTAGCCATTTGAGCTAATTCTTTTAGGGTTTGCCGTGCTTTTTTAGGTATCGGCATATTACAGCACTATTTATTTTTAAGGAATTGACAAAAGCTTAGCTTTTACCATTTTGTCACTTTGTGACTGTTCATTAGCTGCTTGTTAAGGCACGGCTTGTTCGCTACAAAGTTCATTAGAGTAATTTCTAATCGCTCATCGGTGGCGTGCCACTTGCTGCAATCCCCCTTATTAGGCTTAGCTTATTCATTATCACAGGCCAGCCCTAGTGGTTTTTCCGCTATTGCCGGCATTTTGCACTCGCAATTAATCATCATTTATACATCCAATTAATTTAAAAACAATGAAAAAACTTGTAAAACTTAAAATGCTAGCTGTATTAGGTGCAGCTATCCTTGCAATTACTTCTTGTAAAAAAGACAAGGAAACACCGCTACAGGAGGGTATTGAACGCTCAGAACTTATCTTTACGGAAGTTGGCGGCCTCGGTGTCGAAGCACATGGAAATCATTTTCACGGACTGGCGAATGCCGTAGAAGGCACCCAAACTGTTGTCAAATTTAACCAACAGGGTAAAGCTATTGCCAATGGTCATCTGCACCTGGAGCCAAATGCTATTTACAAGGTAGAGTTAAAGGCTTGGGATTACCGTGGTAAAGAAGTACAAAATGACTTTATTAAGGATAAGGCCACAGCAGATCAGTACAAAGCTTTTTTAATTGGCGGCAATTTAATGTTGAACGCTAGTACGACTTCACAAACGGGTGCTATATTTCAACCTAGAGAGCTTACCTACGGCGACCAAACGGATGTTTCAGGTGCTGGCGGTATTGGTACTACCGGTGTAATCAGTTATTTTACTGTGGGCGAAGATAATAAAGGCGCCACCATAGAGATGAGATACGTATTAAGAAAACTAAATACTGACGTGAAAGCGACCATCACCAGAAATGACTGGAACCGCATGGATTACGCCAATGTTTTTGGCGGTCAAGATGTCCTGAACTTGAGGTTTGAGGTTCACCCAGAAACACATTAATTGTTAAGTCTGTATGACATGGAGGAGTAGGTTAAGATACGCTTATCGCTACCGAGCGTGCGTTTCTAACCGCGGATACCTTCACTGCTTTCATCAAAAAAAGGTAGCTGTTTTCACAGCTACCTTTTTTACGTTTATGTATATTGCTTATTGATGGGCATCGCGTAAGAGCTTGATGGCATCATGACTAAGATTAATCGCCGATTGTTGTTTGAGGAGTACCTCTCTCACGTTGGCGCCCAACTCATTTTCTGCCAAGGCATCTCTGTATGCTTTTTTAATGGCGTCTTCTCCGCGTTCGCACTCTTCCAAAATGCTATGTCTGTCGTTGCCGCCAAAAGTAGCTTTTATATCTATCCAAGCTCTATGCAGCGTACCTAAGATGGTATTGCCATCATCAGGATCTTCGCCATGTCGGCCAACTAAGCCAGCTAGCTCGGTGACAAATGATCTGCTTTCTGAAGCAAATTTATCAAATGTAGCTTTTAGGTCGATGTTTTCGTCCTTAAGATCTGCTGCTGCTCTGGTAAAGCCATCTGCCCTATCATTGTTAATTTGGATGAGATCGTTTAATACGCTTACTGTTTTTTCATTTGTTTCCATGCTCTAGAGTTTTTTAATGATATTGTAAGTCTAGTAACAAGACTGGATGACCAATGTTTTGGAAAAGTTGAAAGTTGCCCGTTAAAAACTTAAAGTTTAGGGTGTTAAATATAGCTTATGGCTGATATTTGAAGACTGAAGTCGCTTTTGGATGGCGTGCTCAGGGTTTGGTGGTTTGGAGCACAAAAAAGCAGCACGGGTCAAGAGTGCTGCTTATACAATGATTTGCTTATTCGGACTGGTGTGTTCGCTTATTTAAGTAATACAGTGGAATACCTAGCAGAGCGATAAACAAGCCTGGCCAAGTGAAGTATGGCTTATAGATAATAAGCAAAATACAAAAAGCCGAACCTAATACGATGTAAATGGCTGGCAATATGGGGTAACCAATAGCCTTATAAGGGCGCTCTATGTTGGGTTGCTTTACCCTTAAAATATATATACCTACAATGGTAAGCACATAAAAAGCTACCGCGATGAAAGTAATCATATCTAGCAAATCGCCGTATTTGCCACTTAAACATAAAATGGATGCCATAATAGCTTGTAACCATAACGCATAAGAAGGCACCGAATGACGATTAAGTTTTGCCGTTTGCTTAAAAAACAAACCATCTTTAGCCATGCTGTAATACACCCTTGCGCCTGCTAAGATTAAACCGTTGTTACAACCAAAAGTTGCCACCATAATTAACAAGGCAATAATAACCGTACCGCTACCGCCGAAAATACTTTGTGCAGCGGCAATACCTACCCTGTCTTTTTCGGCATTAGCAATTTCGGTAATAGGCAAAACGAAGGTAAACATAAGGTTAAGTAGTACATAAATTAGCGTCACTAACAAGGTGCCTAACAGTAAGCTTAAGCCTATATTCTTTTTAGGATTGTTAATTTCTCCAGCCACAAAGGTTACATTGTTCCAAGCTTCGTAACTCATGATAGCGCCTACCAAACCTGCAGCCAATGCACCACCCAGTGCTGGTAAATTTTCGTATTGTAGAAAAGAACCATCAGGAAGTATTTTTTGCAACTGAAAAGCATCAGACCAGTTAATCTCAATCACGTTATTTTTGAAGTACACAAAGCCGAAAATGATTAAACCTGCAATACTTACAATTTTAGTGAGGGTAAAAATCAGTTGTATCCACTTCCCCGTTTTAACGCCTCTGGTATTTACAAAGGTGAGTAAAAATATCAGCCCTATGGCTAAAACCTGTGCTGGGGAGACTTTAAAACTGCCTATGCTAAACAATACTAAATCTTCGGAAATGCCGGGAATGAAATAAGCCAAAAACTTAAAAAATGAAACACCTACCGCAGCAATGGTTCCGGTTTGTATTACAGCAAACAAAGCCCAGCCGTAAATAAAGGCCATTAAAGGGTTGTAGGCTTCTTTGAGGTAAACATACTGTCCGCCTGCTTTTGGATAGATTCCACTAAGCTCGCCATAGCTAAGCGCCGCGGTCAAGGTCATAAAGCCACCAATTAGCCAAACTAGAATTAACCAACCGGCCGAACCAGTGTGTCTAGTAATATCGGCGGCTACAATAAAAATTCCGGATCCAACCATACTACCCACCACCAATAAAGTGGCATCGAGTAGGTTTAGCTCACGCTTAAATTGCGAGCTAGTTTCGTTAGGTGTTGCGCTCATTTTAAAATAGTTGTGCTGTTGTTAATGGCGTAATTGGGGTTTGTTGCGGTATGCGTCCGTGAAGTTCTGATAGCGAAACACGAGGTAACTTATTGAGAATGTGTTGGGCAAAAATCTCCGATTCTTCGATTAATGGGAAGCCAGAGAAGATAAAAGATCTGATACCCATATCCATATAACGGTTTAATTTGTTAAGGATTTGATCCGGATCGCCCACTAAACCACCGCCACAACCCGAAAACACTTTACCAAAGGTGGTCCACAAATGCGGTTCAATAAAACCTTCTGCATCTGCGTGTTTACGCATTTCGTCTTGGCGTAATACCCCGTAGGATCTTGAATCTTCGCCTCTTGCTCTAATTTCAGCAGCGCGTTGTTCGTTAAAGTGACTTAGCAATACCTTTGCTTGCGCTTTAGCTAGGTCTTCAGTTTCACGCACAATAACATGGGTACGTAAACCAAAATCTAACTTACGACCATATTTTGCAGCCCTGCGACTCATGTCCTGCATCGTTTCGTACATCGCTTCTTCGGTTTCTGGCCACATTAAAAAGGTATCGCAATATTTAGCACAAACCTCTCTAGCACCTTCAGATGTACCACCAAAGTAAAGCATCGGCCCACCGTTTTGCTGATATGGTTTAACCGGATCTGCTTTCATTTTAAACTTATACAGCTCCCCTTGAAAGTCGATTTCATCTTGCGTCCAAGCTTGCTTTAAGATCTCGATGTTTTCTGCACAACGCAAATACCTCAACTCCGGATCTTCGCGTAAGCCAGGTAAATCAGAATTGATAATGTTGATCGTTAACTTACCCTTTAACATATGGTCTAAACCAGCCAACGACCGTGCTAACATTGGTGGATGATACTCGCCAGTTCTGATGGCTGTAATTAAGTTAATATCCTTAACAAATGGCGCTACCCCCGATGCAAAGGTTAATACTTCTTGCCCCACAGTATATGCGGTAGGCAGCAAAATTTTATTATAGCCTAAGCTATCTGCTTTTAGGGTGATGTCTTTGCAATGCTCAAAACTACTTCTGCGTTCGTTGTCTAAAACGCCTAAGTATGCGGTGTCGCCGCCAATGATATCGTTAAACCACGAAATTTCGGCTACGCGTTGAATGGTGTTAATGGGTACGGTTGTGATCTGATCTAACATTACTTCTTCTTATATATCGTTTTTCCTTCTTTAATCGTTTCTAAAACCTCTAAATCCTTTATTTTAGTTGGATCAGTTGTTAAAATATCAGCTGATAGGATTACTAAATCTGCTTTTTTGCCAATCTCTAAAGATCCTTTTTCATTTTCTTCTCCGTATTGATATGCGCCATTGTAAGTTATTGCTCTAATACCCTCTAAAACGGTTAATTTTTGCTCGGCACCAGTTACCTGGTTAGACCTACTTAAGCGGTTTACCGACGTCCATAGCAGAAACAGTTGGTTAACTGGCGTCACTGGCCAATCGGTATGGTTGCTAAAAATAATGCCTTTGTTTTGTGCCGACTTTAGGGGACTTAAAAACGAAGCACGATCTTTACCTAAGTTTCTGGTATGCACATCGCCCCAAAAGAAAGCGTGGTTAGTAAAAAAGGCTGGCATCATTCCTAACGTTTTATATTGATCTAATTGATCTTCTCTTACAAACTGCGAATGGATTACTACTGGGCGTAGTTTTTTAGATGCTCCAGGATAGGCAGCTTCTGCTTGTTTAACAGCCTCAATGTAAATATCTATGGCACCATCGCCATTACAGTGCGCATAAGTTTGTACACCTTTACTGTAAGCGTATTTAACGGCTTCCACTAATCTGTCTGGCGAGATGGTAGGAATACCTGTGCAATGATCGCTACAGCCTGGTACTTCTACATTGTAAGGCTTGCTAAAGAACGCTGTTTTACCCTGAGGCGAACCATCGGTTACAATTTTAGTTCCTTTAATTTTTAGGCCGTTGTTGTAAACATCAAATTTATAAGCTGGGTTTTCTACTACTTTTTTAAGGTTTGCAAATGCCGGAAAAACTTCAACATCAATATACAATTGCTTTCTTTTAGCAGCTTCTGTTAATATAGCTAAAGACTGTACGCTACTGCCACCATCTTGCGCAGTAGTAATACCCTGGCTGGCGTAGTAGGCCTGCTGTTTATTTACTAAAAGTAATTGATCTTCTAAGGTTAATTTTTTACCACTGGTTTTTATCAGCCCCGCTGCTCTTTCTAACAACAAACCTGTAGGTTCGCCGTCTTTATTTCTCACAATTTGCCCGCCTGCTGGTTCTGGCGTTTCTTTATTAATGTTAGATTTGTTTAAAACGTATGAGTTTACCACAGACATGTGTCCAGAAACGTGGCGTAATACGATAGGATTATCTGGAAATGCAGCATCTAAGTCTTCTTTATTAGGATGGCGTTTTTCCAACAACTCATCCGGATCGTAACCTCTTGCTGTAATTAATTGCCCTGGCTTAATATTTTGCGCCTTTTGATATCTTTTTATTGCTTCAACAATATCAGGAATTGATTTAACATTGCCCACTGGCGGTGCCGATAAGTCTACAGTGGTGGCCATACCAAGGCTCATAAAGTGACTGTGGCCGTCTACAAAACCCGGCAATAAGGTTTTACCAGCTAAATCTACAACCTTAGTTTTCGCATTTTTTAGCTTTGATATTTCTGCTGTTGTGCCAACCGCTACAATTTTACCATCTTTAATAGCAATGGCTTGTGCAACGGTGTTTTTAGCATCAACGGTAATCACTTTACCATTGATGTAAATTTGGTCGACTGTAGCAGCAGACTTTCTGTCAAAAGCACTTAGCCCAATTACCACTAGTGCTCCGGCTACTGCCCAACTTAAAACGATTTTTTTCTTCATTATCATTTAGGTAATTTGGTTTATATTGCATTATTGGCGCCTTGCTCATCTGCAGGAATAGGCCAAATGTAATTCTCTGCGGTTGGTAATACTTGGCCAACGTTTACTGTGCCACCGGTTTTAGCAGGAAAAGGTTGGTTTCGTCGTTGAATATCGAATGTTCTAAAGCCCTCGCCCAATAACTCTATTCTGCGTTCTGTTAAAATGGTCTGTATTAAATCAGCTTTTAAATCAACAGCCGTTGGAGGAAACGTATAACTAGCATCGGCACGGTTGCGCACTGCTGCCAGTAAGGCTCTCGCTGTAGTTAGGTCGTTAGTTTCTGCAGCTGCTTCGGCATAGTTTAGTAATACTTCGGCATAACGTAAAACAGGAATATAATCGGTAAACGGACTAGTAGTTTTTGCAAATTTGTTTAACCTCAATTGACTGTTTGTTGTTAAAATTAAACCTTTACGAGCGTCTGTAGAAGCGCCGCTAGAAAGTGTGCTATTGGTATAAATACCGCCCGTGTTTACCGTTAAAATTGCTGCGCCAACATAATTGTGTGCTAAAGCGGCTTGTGCGCCTGGGAGTGGTTCTTTAGTTTTATCATCTACCACTCTACCTGCCAGTCTAGAGTTCACTAAAGCAGGTTTCTGCGCCCATAGGACGTTAGCATTTAACAACACTAAAAGTATAAAAAATGACTTCAGATAATTCATTGGAGAGCTTCCACTAAAAAAGCTTATTGCTTTTTCAATAATTTGCATAATTTTACAAAGGTTTAATTAGAGATTTGGAGGCAGGCCGCAACGCCAATTGAAAACTTGCTTCATTAGTTAATACCGAAAAAGGGGAAATTTATTTCCCTTTTTTTATGAATTTATTTCGGCATACAACAGCATAGTATCATTGCTTTCATATTTGTTTCTTTTTAATTGTTTACTTTTTGATGCGCAAATATATACAAAAGAAATAAAAACTACTAAATTGATAGACTTTATAGTCTTGATAAACACATAAGTTGTAGATTATCAATGAGAAACAATAAAAATAGAAAGTTTGTACAGGAAAAAGCGACGTCTAATGAGGTGAAAATTTAAAAAAGCAAAAAGCGAATTTTACATATAACGCTTAATGGCATCCCATAAAATAGGATCGTAGTCGTAAACGTCAGGCCTAAACTGCACCCTACCGGTATCCTCAGCCCAAGCAGTATAATATGAAATAATAACAGCAATATTTTTTCGCGGAGGGAACCAAGTTGGTTTTAAAGTAAACACATTCACCGTATCCACCTTTTTGGCTAATTTCTTTTTAAAAACTGAGTTTTTCGCAGTATCAATTGGGGGTAAATCTACCTCCATTCGCAACCTATCATATTCCTTACTGTTCTTAACCATTAACTCAGCAAATTTTAGCGGGTTTTCTATACGCACACAACCGTGACTGATAGCTCGATTAGCTCTTCCGAAGGCCGACTTGTTATTTGTATCATGTAAATAGATGCTAGAACTGTTATCGAATACGAACTTGAACTTGCCCAGCGCATTACCCTCACCCGAGCCCTGTTTAAATTGAAATGGTAATTTTTCCCTTGGATATTTATTCCAATCTATAGTATCTGGATCTTCAACAAGTTTTCCATCGTGATAAACTCGAATGTTATTGTTAGAAAGATAGTACGGATCTTTGCGGGCTAACCAATAGATTTCGCTCTTTGCAATACTTACAGGAATGTTCCAAATTGGGTTTACCTGGATAGCATTGAAAACACTGAACAATTGGGGCGTTTCATGATTTTTAGGTTTATCATCTAAACTCCCAGATTTTAAATACGCTTTAATTTTTTCCGCATATCCGGCCTCACGCTTGCTGCCCACACAAACCTTCATTGAAATCAGCGTATCATCTTTTTTAAACCAAGTGAGTTTAAAATCTGGAATATTCACCACCACTCTCTCTTCGGTTTGTAGCGGCATCTTCCAGCGCATACGCTCCAAATTCATTTTAATTGTTTTGATTGCGTTATGATCTTCATTTTTTACGCTATCACGATAGTGCAACAAAGCCTTTTTTAAGTTGATATATTGCTTATCTGTTTGTTGTACATTAAGCAACAAATGTGAAATATTGTTCGTATTAAGAACGCTATCCATTTTTGCACTGTCTGGCCGCTGAACTTTAATATAGTATCGGTTAAAAAAATTACGTGGATTGATGCTTCCGTACATCATAAAATTGGTGTACTTATTCAACGCATAGGCTGTAGCCAATTCTAAATCTGCTACGGCTATATAAACCTCTTCTATTGTCTTAAATTTACTACTATTTAGCAATTGAAGTTGTTTATCCAGAGCCGACAGATTAAAAATCTCTGGATTAAAACCATCTGCCTTGCTATTCAATAGATGATACTTGAGGGTATCTAAACCTCCATTTGTGTAAAATCTTGTAACCAACTGTGGCAAAAACTCCTTACTTTCATAAAAAGCCTCAATAACTTTCGGATTTAAGAATTGAGTGCTTTGTTCCGCCAAGCGAGACCTAAAAACGGGCTTATAAGCAGCCGTATCAAACTTGTTGTAAAGTTTATTTTTAAAGTGGGTTGATAGTACAACCGCTATTTCGGGCTTTTCATCGCCAAAATCGCAAGAGCTAAAAGCAACACATGCAACAACTAAAAGTAGTAATTTCCTCAAATCTAAAAGCTAAAATTCAACACTAAGCACCTCTAAAAAAGCAATTTTCAAACAAATTAAATGCCATTATTTTTTGTTTGTCTACTGTTTTAGTATATATTTGCAGCGTTCCTACAAAATTAAGGAAAAGAAGTATAGAATAATGACACTTTTTTTAAACCATCATTTACATTTACACCATCGCCATTGTGGCGATATGTAATGTTATGTTCTGTACTTCAGAATGGTTTTTAAAAATTGATTTTATTTCTTTATCCTCTAATTTAACAAAGTGAAAACACTTAAAATTGCTATCCAAAAGTCGGGTAGATTAAACGAAAAATCCGTAGAAATTCTTAAAAATTGTGGTTTATCTTTCGAAAACTACAAAAGCTCACTCATATCAACTGTTACCAATTTTCCTTTGGAAATTCTTTTTTTAAGAGATGATGATATTCCTGAGTACGTTCAAGATGGCATCGCCGATTTAGGTATTGTTGGTGAAAACGTAATTGTGGAAACTGGTGCCAACGTAGCTTATCTTCAAAAATTAGGTTTTGGCAAATGCTCATTAAAAATTGCTGTACAGGCCGATAGTGATATCAACACCGTTGCGCAATTAAATGGTAAAGCCATTGCCACTTCCTATCCAGTAATTCTTGAAAAATTTTTAAAAGCCAATAACGTTGATGCGCAGATTAGAAATATATCTGGTTCAGTAGAAATTGGTCCGGGTTTAGGCTTAAGTGATGCGATTTTTGATATTGTATCAACTGGCGGTACATTAAAAAATAACGGTTTAAAACCTTTCACTAGCGTGATGGACTCGCAAGCTGCATTAATTTGTACCCCTGGTTTAGAACTTAACACCGAAGTGATGGAGTTAGTGCAGAGAATTCAATCGGTATTGAGAGCTCGCTCTAATAAATACGTAGTACTTAACGTAGCAAAAGAAAACTTACAAGCCGTGGTAGATTTACTACCTGGCGTTAAAAGTCCGACGGTTGTACCTTTGTTTGAAGAAGGTTGGGTAGCTGTTCATTCGGTAATTGAAGAGCAGGATTTCTGGATTAAAATTAACAGCTTAAAAGCTGCAGGTGCTCAAGGAATTGTTGTAATGCCAATTGAGAAAATCATCGCTTAACTGACAACAAAACATCAAATAATTGTATATTTTACTATTAACTATTAGTTAATTTAAAATTATAAAACATTGAAAATCTATAACTTTAAAGATTTAAATAAACAAGAAATTAATCAACTATGTTCTCGTAGCATAGCTGATGACAATTTAGTTAAATCTAGAACAGAAGAGATCATTAGCAACGTGGTAGACAAGGGCGATACAGCCTTACTCGATTACGCTAAAGCCTTTGATCAGATTGAACTTCAATCTTTATTTATCGATAAAGATGAACTTGCACAAATTGCAAGTACTATCCTTAGCGATGTAAAAACTGCTATCGATATCGCTTACCAAAACATCTACACTTTTCACGCTTCGCAACTGAAGCAAGAAAGTAAGGTAGAAACTATGCCGGGTGTGGTTTGCTGGAGAGAAAACAGAGCCATTGAACGTGTTGGCTTGTATATTCCCGGTGGAACCGCTGTATTACCCAGCACATTTTTGATGTTAGGCATACCTGCTCGTATTGCTGGTTGTAACGAAATTGTGGTTTGCTCGCCTCCGCAAAATGATGGTAAAGTGAACTGCTATATCGCCTACGTTGCCACCCTACTTAACATCGATAAGATTTATTTAGCAGGCGGCGCACAAGCCGTAGCAGCGATGGCTTACGGCACCGAAACAGTACCTCAAGTTTACAAAATTTTTGGCCCTGGAAACAGGTACGTAACGGAAGCTAAAAAGCAAGTTCAAAACCGTGTGGCTATTGATATGCCGGCTGGGCCATCAGAGGTTTTAGTACTCGCAGATGAGACTGCCATTCCGTCATATATAGCCGCTGATCTACTTGCTCAAGCGGAACACGGTGTTGACAGTCAGTCTATTTTAGCAGTCACATCAAGTAATACTGCAAATAAAGTTATTGAAGAACTGAGCAAACAATTAGCCGAGTTGCCGAGGAAAGACATTGCTGCGAAAGCTATTGAAAACTCTTATATTATGCTTGTTGATAGTTTAGCGCAGGGGATGGAATTTAGTAATATTTACGCTCCAGAGCATTTAATTTTGGCTACAGAAGTATTTGAAGAAGTTATTCCTTCCATCACCAATGCAGGTTCGGTGTTTTTGGGCAACCTTACGCCAGAAAGCGCCGGTGATTACGCTTCGGGCACTAATCATACCCTACCCACAAGCGGGTTCGCAAAAGCTTATTCAGGCGTTTCTGTGGATACTTTTATCAAGAAGATCACTTTCCAACATCTATCTCCCGTTGGCTTAAAAAACATCGGAAAGACAGTAGAAATATTAGCTGAAGCTGAGGGATTACAGGCGCACAAGAATGCGGTAAGCATCAGATTAAAAAACAATTAAGTAAGGTAGTACTACAAAAACAAAAACAATGGACGTACGCGATTTACAAAGAGAAAATATTAAAACCTTAAAACCCTACTCTACAGCCAGAGATGAGTTTAAAGGCCAAGCAAGCGTATATTTAGACGCAAACGAAAACAGTTTTGGTTCGCCACTACCTGCTAATTACAACAGATATCCCGATCCATTACAATTGGATGTCAAGGAAGCGATTAGCAAAATTAAGGGCGTACCTATTGAAAACACCTTTTTAGGTAACGGTAGCGATGAAGCTATTGATTTGCTATTTAGAGCATTTTGTAATCCTGGCAAAGACAATGTTATCATTCTTCCACCTACTTATGGAATGTATGAAGTATCGGCAAATATTAACGACGTTGAAATTAGAAAAGTAAGCTTAACGCCTAATTTTCAATTAGACTTGGAGAAAATTGCCGAAACCATTGATGCTAACACCAAAATCATTTTCATCTGTTCACCCAACAATCCAACAGGCAATTCAATCAACAGAGAGGATATAGAGACGATTTTAGCCAATTTTACTGGCTTGGTAGTGGTTGATGAAGCTTATATCAATTTTGCTAAGCAGAAGACTTTTATTCAAGAACTGACTGAATACGCCAATTTAGTGGTTTTACAAACATTCTCTAAAGCTTGGGGCTTGGCTGCTTTACGTTTAGGGATGGCTTTTTCGTCGACACACGTTATTGATATTCTGAATAAGGTGAAACCGCCGTACAATATCAATCAAGCTACCCAAGATTTAGCTTTGGAGGCTTTAAAAAATATTGCGCAAGTAAACGAGTGGATTAAACTTACCGTAACCGAAAGAGAACGCTTAAGCAATGCCATTAGTCGCTTACCAAAGGTTGCCAAAGTACACCCTTCTGACGCTAATTTTATCCTAGTAGAGATTGAAGATGCACACGAAATTTACAATCAATTAGTGGAGAAGGGAATTATTGTTCGCGATCGTTCTAAAGTAACTTTATGTGAAAATTGCTTACGTATCACTGTTGGAACAGTGAAAGAAAACAATGAACTTTTAACCATCTTAGATCAGCTTTAATTTATGCAAACCAACTTAAAAACTAAAGTTTTATTTATTGATAGAGATGGAACTCTAAACATAGAACCATCAGATGAACAGGTTGATAGCTTTGCCAAGTTAAAGTTTTACCCTAGATCTTTATTTTACCTCTCTAAGATTGCCAAAGAGTTGGATTATAAATTAGTGATGGTTACCAACCAAGACGGCTTAGGAACGCCTTCAAATCCAGAAGAGCACTTTTGGCCTATCCATAATTTTATGCTAGATACCTTTGCTGGCGAAGGTGTGGCGTTCGATGAAGTTGTAATTGATGTCACATTCGCTAAAGAAAATGCCCCTACTCGTAAACCTGGTACTGCTTTATTAACAAAGTATTTTGGTGAAGAATATGATTTAGCAAATTCATTTGTTATTGGCGACCGTTTAAACGACATCGTATTAGCCAAAAACTTAGGTGCTAAAGGTATTTATATTCGCAACAACGATAGCTTAGGCTCAGCTGAAAACTTAGATAAATACGAAACGTTAGGCGACGTAATTGCTTTGGAAACGCAAAACTGGGAAGATATTTACACCTTTTTACGTGGCGGTGCAAGAACGGTTAAGCACGAAAGAAACACCAACGAAACTAAAATTAGCATTGAGCTAGATTTAGATGGCACTGGCAAGGCAAATATTCATACGGGTTTAAACTTTTTTGATCATATGCTAGATCAAATTGCTAGGCATGGTGGTATCGACTTAACAATTACTACGCAAGGCGATTTACATATTGATGAGCACCATACCATCGAAGACACTGGCATTGCATTGGGCGAAGCTTTTGCTAAAGCGATAGGCAATAAGTTAGGAATTGAGCGTTATGGCTTTTGTTTACCAATGGACGATTGCTTAGCGCAAGTAGCGATTGATTTTGGTGGTAGAAACTGGATTGTTTGGGAGGCAGAATTTAAGCGTGAGAAAGTTGGAGATATGCCGACCGAAATGTTTTTTCACTTCTTTAAATCGTTTAGTGATGCCGCAAAAGCTAATTTAAATATTAAAGCAGAAGGCGAAAACGAACACCATAAAATTGAAGCTATTTTTAAAGCGTTTGCAAAAGCAATTAAAGTAGCCATTAAACGTGATGCTGATAAAATGGTATTACCTAGTACAAAAGGTTTGCTTTAACGTAAGCCGTAATTGCGAGGAGTACAACGACAAAGCCATATTAAAGCGGTTAAAATTTGTAAGGCAATTGCGCTAACAACCGCCCTAAGATTTCTTCGCGGTGCTCTCAGTGACGAAAATAATATTTGCTACGGAGCACAAGTGGCAGTAAAATAAACCCGATGGCAATGAAAAGCCTATTATGTCAGTCTGAGCTTGTCGAAGACCAAATAAAAGCTTGCAATGCACAGCGGGACAACAGAAGCAATGAAAAGCTAACCTTCATTTTCAAATAAAAAAATGAGCAACACTACAAATAACAGCATTGGCATAGTAAATTACGGTGCTGGCAACATTTTCTCACTCACGGCGGCTTTAAACAGACAGCAAATTGAGTGGGAAATGGTTAACACCGAAGCTGATTTAGACAAACACAGCCATATTATCATTCCTGGTGTTGGCCACGCCGGTGCTGCAATGCAAAAACTACAAGAAACCGGATTGGTAAGCGCCATTAAAGCGTTAAAAAAACCAGTTCTTGGCATTTGTGTGGGTATGCAACTACTTACCGAACACTCAGAGGAAGGCGATGCACAATTATTGAATATCGTTCCTGTAAAAACTAAGTTATTCGACAGAAACTTTAGCATCAAGATACCCCATATGGGTTGGAACAATGTTAATTTCGATGAAAAAGGTCTCTTTAAAGACGTTATGAATGGTGCGCAATTTTATTTTGTACATTCTTATTTTATAGAATATAATCCTAATTTTGACATTGCCAACGCAGACTACGGAATAAAATTTTCAGCAGCTATAAAAAAAGATAATTTTTATGGCGTACAATTTCATCCAGAAAAGTCGGGCTTAGCTGGCGAACAATTATTAAAGAATTTTGCAACCCTAAATATCTAATACGAATGTATATTATTCCTGCAATTGATATCCTTGATGGAAAAGTGGTACGCTTGAGCGAAGGCGATTACAACCAGAAAACAGAATACAACGTATCTATCGAAGAGATGATAGAGCAGTACCGTGCAAATGGTACAGATTTCATCCATATCATCGACTTAAATGGTGCCAAAGGCGATTTTAGCAATCAAAAATCACTTTTTGAAATCATTAAAAAAACTGAAATGAAAGTGCAATATGGTGGCGGTATACGCACCATCGAGCAAGTTACCAATCTATTAGATGCAGGTATTCATCGCGTTATTGTGGGTACACAAGCTATTACTAATCCAGATTTCTTAGCGGATTTGAGTGCTGCTTTCGTTAAAAAAGACGATTACGCAAACCGCATTGTAATTGCTATCGATGTTTTGGACGAAGTGATTAAGTATTCGGGTTGGATGGAAAGCTCGCCAATTAAATTAATGGACTACGTGGATAAATGCTTGGCATTAGGTTTCTTCCGTTTCTTGTGTACTGATATTAGTAAAGATGGGAAACTAGGCGGCGCAGCTGTTGATTTGTACAAAAAACTGTTAGATCACTCTCCTATGATTAAGTTAATCGCATCGGGCGGTGTAAGTTCTATGCAAGACATTGAAGAATTGGCGCAATATCCCATTAGAAGTGTGGTGGTAGGAAAAGCAATTTACGAAAACAGAATTTCGATTAAGGAAGTTCAAGAGTGGAATTTGAGACAGTTGAGCTCAATTTAATCCCCTAGTAACCGAAAGCGTAAGGCTTCAGGGCATTTTTAAAACTGCTTTGTACTTCGCATTGACGAAACTGAAAGACAAAAATGTTATCTAAACGTATTATCCCCTGCTTGGATGTAAAAGACGGCAGAACTGTAAAGGGCGTAAACTTTGTTGATTTGCGTGATGCTGGTGATCCGGTAGAGTTGGCCGCACAATATGCGCAGCAAGGTGCCGACGAATTGGTATTCTTGGATATTACCGCGACTCACGAACGTCGTAAAACGATGATTGAAATGGTTAAATCTGTTGCTAGTCAGCTGAATATTCCATTTACCATTGGTGGCGGTATTACCGAAATTGCAGATGCTGAAGCTTTGTTAAATGCTGGTGCCGATAAAATTAGTATCAATTCAGCTGCTGTACGTAACCCACAACTAATTGAAGATTTAGCGAAAACTTTCGGTGTGCAGTTTGTGGTAGTAGCTGTGGATACTAAGCACGTTGAAGGCAGAAATATGGTACACTTAAATGGTGGGCGTTTAATTACCGAATTAGAAACTGAAGCTTGGATTAAACAAGCAGAAAATCTGGGCGCCGGCGAAATTTTGCTTACCTCAATGGACCACGATGGTACTAAAGCAGGTTTCGACTGTAACTTATTGAAAATGGTAAACGATATGATTAATATTCCCATCATTGCATCTGGTGGTGCTGGTAATATGGATCATTTTACTGAAGTATTTCAATTGGCAAACGTAGATGCAGCCTTGGCAGCTTCAGTGTTTCACTACGGTGAGATTTTAATTCCAGATTTGAAACAGGAATTGAGTAGGCATAATATTCCAGTTCGTTTATAAATAATGATGATGAGTAACATAATAGATGTAAGCCAAATTGACTTCACCAAAACCGACGGTTTGGTGCCTGTTATAGTGCAGGATGATCAAACTTTAGAAATTTTGATGCTGGGTTATATGAATGCAGAGGCTTTCGAAAAAACACAAAACGATGGTAAGGTTACGTTCTTCTCACGTTCTAAGAACCGCCTGTGGACAAAAGGCGAAGAGAGCGGAAACTTTTTAAACGTAGTTTCTCTAGCTATTGATTGCGACAAAGACACTATTTTGATTAAAGCAAAACCAGTTGGCCCTACTTGCCACACGGGTTCACGTAGTTGCTTTAAAACAGATTTTAATCAGAACTTCCTCTTTGAGTTAGAAAACATCATTAACGATAGATACGAAAACCCTATCGAAGGCTCGTACATCAATAAAATGAGAGGAAAAGGCTTAAATAAAATTGCCCAAAAAGTTGGTGAGGAAGGTGTAGAAGTCGTAATTGCTGCCTTAGCAGAAACCCAAGATGACTTAATTGGAGAAGCCGCTGATTTATTGTTTCACTTAACCTTCTTACTAAAAGAGAAAGGTTTAAGCTTAAAAGACATAGCCCAAAAGCTAGAAAGCAGACATAAATAATTTAGAAGCTAATTCGAAAGAGTTAGCTTTTTTTATGCAATAATCCTTCGTACAAAAAGATATTAATACCTATTAAACTCATTCCGTAAAAAATATCTTCAAACGGGATGGTGAGTATTCTGAAACCCATTATTTCTGAATTATTGTACCACACGATAGGTGCATCTAAGCCGGTTCCCGTCAAAACACCGTTTACAATTAAGAACGGAAATATCATTATTAAATAGGTGAAGTAAAATTGCCCTAACCAAGCTACTTTTTTAACGTACGCCAGATAAATGATTAAGACCGTAAATACTGCAAAATTTACTCCGGGATACCATTTATCGTAGAACAAAACTATAAAAACTACTCCTGCTAGGATTAAAATTGGCGACCATATTCCAGTATTTACCCAATTGAAGTTTTTAATTAACACCCCAAAGCAGTGATACGAAAACACACACGCATAAGGAATACAGATAAAGAACAAAATTTCTTCAATGGGTAAGCCATAAATAAACCACCCAACAACGTATCGCTCATTGAAGCCCCAAACCCCTATTTTGGTAAAATATACGTCCCACACTAAAAACAAAAATGTAGTTAATAAGCAGGCTGGCATAAAGGATTTCTGGTTATCCCAAAAGCGCAACCGCGGATGAAAGGAGAATATAAACGGAACAATAATGGTGAAAAAGTTTACCATTAAATAGTAGTATTTTTCCATATTATTTTGACTGTTGTTTGGTGTATTGGTACGCTTCTCTGAAATACTTAAACGGCACCCAAAGCATACCGAAGCACTCGCCATCGTGTTTACCCAAATGTTTATGGTGCATCTTATGTGCCCTTCGAATTGCTTTTAAATACACATTATTGGTATTGCGAAACCACTTAAAACGTTGATGGATGAAAATATCGTGTACCAGAAAATAGCAAAAACCATACAGCGTAATACCACTGGCAATACCTATCATTATAGCATCTTTATAGATGGTACCTGCCAAGAAAAGTAAAACACCAGGTGTCGCAAAAATCAAGAAAAAGAAGTCATTCTTCTCTAAAATCTGTCCATCATCTTTGTGATGATGATCTTGATGTAAATTCCATAAAAAACCGTGCATCAAATATTTATGAGCTAACCAAGCTACACATTCCATTGCTACAAAAGCGAGCACTACACAAATTATAATTGTTAAAGTCATTTTAAATTTCTTTAAACAAAGTTGATATTTTTGCCGATCGATAATCGAAAATATCCGCTAATTTTTTTGCAACCACGTACCTGTTTACCAGTATGCCCAAAAAACCGAGTGGCAGTGCGTAAGTAACCTTATCTTTCATCAGCGTCTTCCCTCCTTTTTCTTCAAAAGTATGCTCGTGATGCCAGTACGCGTAAGGGCCCTTCAACTGCTCGTCTACAAACATATATGGCGCATTTACCGAGCTAATTTCACTGAGCCAAGGCAATGGGATATTAGCAATCGGTTTCACTACGTATTCAATTTTTAAGCCGTTATAAATTTGAGCGGGCAAGTTTTTGGTGACCACCCTAAAATCCATTTCTGCCGGAGTAATTTTAGCCAAATTATGCGGATTTCCGAAAAAATCCCAGGCTTCATTAATGCCGATGGGTAAAATGGTTTCTCGTAATAATTCGTACTTCCGCATCTTTAAACTATAATAATTTTTGATCTACTTCTGCCAAGATTAATTTAAACCAAGGCGTATAAACTGAAGGATGATGCTTAATATCTGCTCTTAAATCATCCAGAGCCACGTATTTCCAGTCCGACACTTCCTTAGCATTGGGTAGCGGCGCATTATTAAAATTACCGAAAAAAACGTGATCAAACTCGTGCTCGAATAAGCCTCCCCCTACATCTGCCTTATAAATAAAACTATATTTCCACGCTACCTCTGCCTTAATACCTAATTCCTCGTGCAACCTTCTAGCCACCGCGTTTTCCAGCGTTTCGCCATCTCGAGGATGACTACAACAGGTATTGGTCCATAAACTTGGACAGTGGTATTTTTCTAGCGAACGCTGTTGCATCAACAACTCGTTTCTATCGTTAAATAGAAAAACAGAGAAAGCACGATGAAGTTTCGCTTCTCGATGAGCCTGCATTTTTTCCATTAACCCAATTTGGTTATCGTATATGTCAACTAAAACAACCTCTTCCATCCTTAATCTATTTTTAATTGGTTTTTTTCGGCAATACTCAATTGCTGTTTTTGCATATACTTAAGCACCAAGTTTACCAAGGCTTCATCATTTTTTATAGTCCTCAAATTTCGTAAAATAAAAGCTTTATCTCTAGCTAAATCATCTTTATAGCCTAAAAAAGATGGCGTTTCAATTTGTGTAGCATATCTCAAAAACACCAGCTCCAAGTTTTTGTCGTCTCTATTTATTGCGGCAGAAAGCATTTTTTTCCCTTCGTTAAAACTTCTCAATTTACCAAAAGGATTGAACAGATGTTTAGCCATTACCATTTTAATCGCTCCCTTGTAACCCAAAATATAAGGTGTTTGTGGCTGCTTATCTAGCCAATTCATCAACTCCGTTGCACTCTTCTTTTCCTCTACAGCCTTTGCATACATTAACCTAACTTTGTTTTTTTCAGGTGCATCCAATCCCAAAGGGAAAAAAAGTATTAAACATAGCAATTTAGCTAGCATTTGATTGCAAAGTTGGTGCTGATGGAACAAACAAAGTATTCACCATTAAAAGCACTTTTTCGAAATCTGGGACACGCACGCGAGCCTTTAAAATATGGTGCGCAGGCGTTCGCTGTATTTTTTTAAATAAAGATCGGTAATAGATGTAAGCTAAATAGACCCCTTTTTTTGCTCCAGCAGGCAATTGCAAAATCCCCTGCAAAGCCTCGTCAAATTCGGCCTTAATTTCGTACTCAATCTCCGCTTTATGCTGTTCGGTAAACGCAGCAAAATCAGTATTCGGGAAATAAACTCTTCCTAACTCCAAATAGTCTGCTTGTATATCTCTTAAAAAATTGACTTTTTGAAACGCCGAGCCTAACTTCATTGCACTTGCCTTCAATTGGTTGTATTGCCTGTCGTCGCCATCGCAAAAAACACGTAGACACATTAAACCAACAACTTCTGCCGAGCCAAAAATATATTTATCGTACAATTGCTTGGTATATACCTTTTTCTCTAAATCCATCTCCATACTATCTAAAAAAGCTTCGATAAGCTCAAAATCTATCCGATAAGTGTTTACGATCTGCTGAAAACTATTAAGAATGGGATTGATACTGATTTTATTTTCTATAGCTGTGTAAACATCATTTCGGAGTTGTAGCAGCAACCCCTTCCTATCGTAAGTATGAAAGGAGTCCACAATTTCGTCGGCAAGTCTTACAAAACCATAAATACCATAAATAGCTGGACGAATGCTTGCCGATAAAAATTTAATGCCGATAGAAAACGAGGTACTGTACCGTTTGGTAGTTAATTCACTACACTGAGCAGAAACAAGGTCGAAAAGCTCTTTCATAAATTACGATTGCTGTTTGATAATATAATTTGCCACAATTTGACCCGATATTATTGCAGGAGGGACGCCCGGACCAGGGACTGTAAGCTGCCCTGTATAGTAGAGGTTTTTCACTTTTTTGTTCTTGATTGATGGCTTTAGAACAGCGGTTTGCATTAAAGTGTTTGCCAATCCATAAGCATTTCCTTTAAAAGCGTTGTAATCTTTCACGAAATCAGAGTGGGCGTAAGCTGTTTTGGAAACGATATTTTCTTTAAAAGTCTCTCCGCAAAACACCTCCAAACGCTCAATCAATTCATTAAAATACTTTTCTTTAATGGCTGATGTATCCTGTAATCCTGCTGCCACCGGAATGAGTAAGAACAAATTTTCCATTCCCTCTGGAGCAACAGTGCTATCTGTTTTAGACGGGCAACAAACATAATAAAGCGGATCTGTTGGCCAAGCTGGTTTCTCATAAATAGCCTTGGCATGCTGTTCAAAATCCTGTTCGAAAAACAAATTATGGTGCTGTAATTTGGGCAGTTTTTTATTTACGCCGATATAATACAACAAACAAGAAGGCGCCATTACCCGTTCCTCCCAATATTTGGCTGAATAGTTACGATAAATATCATTAAGGAGATTTTGCTCAATGTGATGATAGTCGCCGGCACCAATTACCAAATCGACTTCCATCACTTCTCCGGCAACGTAAACAAATTTGGCATTGCCATCAACCATCTCAATACGTTCTACAGCCCTTCCCAACTGAAACTTGACACCCTTTTCGATAGCCAACTGATGCATAGCCTCGGCGAGTTTTCCGAAACCACCCATTGGATACCAAGTCCCTAACTTTATATCGGCGTAATTCATCATACTATATAAAGCTGGAATTTTATTGGGCATCGCTCCTAAAAACAACACCGGAAATTCCATTAAGCGCAACAACTTTGGCGATTTAAAAAACGTTCGAATATGCTTTGCAAACGATTTGAATATATCTAAACGCATCGCTGCCTTTAGCACTTTAAAGTGCATAAATTCAAAAATGCTTAAACCTGGTTTGCGTACAAATTCACCTACGCCCACATCGTATTTATATTTTGCTTCTGTTAGAAAGCGATCTAACTGCGTTGAACTCCCCTTCTCAATTGCCTCGAACGAAGATTTTAAGGTATTTAAATCAGCAGAAACGGAAAAAATATCATCTTTCGCATAAATCACTTGATAAGACGGATCCAAACGTTTTAACTGAAAGTAATCTAGCGTGCTTTTGCCAAACTGTTGAAAGAAATCTTCCATCACTTCGGGCATCCAATACCAACTGGGCCCCATATCAAAGGTAAAACCATCCTTTTTAAAAACTCGAGCTCTACCTCCTACCTCATCGTTTTTCTCTATAACGGTAACGCAATATCCTTTATCGGCTAGGGTAATAGCAGTACTAAGTCCGGCAAAGCCTGCGCCTATAACAACGACTTTTGGTTGGGTTACTTGCATATTTTATTTTAAACAAATATAGATTAGTTTTGTTCAACTTTGAAATAAAAAAGTTAAACAAAATGAAAATATAAATATGGATGATTATTTACCGAGGTTTCAATTCGATGTAACAATATACTCAAAAACAGTTTACAAAGAAGAATACAAATCGGCTAAAGACTTAAAAATCTTTATGTTTGACGGAAAAGAGAAGTTAGAAGCGGCTAAATTTGCTGATGAAATTAAAACTCTTTGTTGTTCGTTTAGGCAGTTAAACTTTTTAACAAAACTTGGGACACCTAATAGCGGAAAGGTATTGGAGATACTTGCAATTAACAGATCTGGCTTAGAAATTTCTAGTATCCTAGGCAAATCTACCAAAGGCAAAGCCTGACCTAAATACACGGTTTTAAAACCCCGCTGCCGCAACAAATAATTTAGGAACAACAAACCGATTTCGTGCAATTCATCTTCAGGCAAAAATAGCAAGGCACTGGGTGCATTTGCCGGATAATTTAAAGGAAGACTATCGATAGCAGCGATTAATTTTTGCCTCACCAAATTACTTATAAAATGCTCTTGCGCTGGATTAATGGTGTTAGTTTGCCACATTAAACCAATCCTTTTAAAAAAAAGAAAAATGATACGCTTAAACGTATCCTCAAAACCTAAACGAGAAACCGCCTTATAATAAGTATGACTAAAAGTAATTTCATCTAAATCTATCATACTTAAAAATAGGCTATCGAAAAGATCTTCATCTTCTACCCGTACAAAAGCGAGTTCCTTCACTTTAGCAGCTATTTCTGGAGCAGTGAGTTTGGCGATTAACGAGATTTTAAGTCCAGCTCGGTTTAAAACATTGATATTGAGCAGCTGCTTTAAATCTTCATTAGTATAATAACGGATGTTCGTATCAGTACGTTGAGGCGCAATAATTTGGTAACGTTTCTCCCAAATTCTAATGGTAGCCGTTTTAATGCCAGTTAGCACCTCCAAATCTGTAATCGAATACTTACCTATTACACCCATACACAAACTGTTTAAGTTTTGCAGCAGCAAATTTAAACAAAAAATCAGCTAAACCTAAAATTCATCAGCCGTTGATTAACTATGACGAGATAAATACACTGCTTTTCGAAAGCGAATTTTAACTTTGCGTATGCTTAAACACCTACATACTTTTACAGGTCACCAAAACCCAGTTTATTCTTTAGTAAAATCTGATAAAGAAGGAATTTTCTTTACCGCAGGTAATGATAAAGGTGTTGTAGAATGGTCGTTAAAAAAGATGGCTTTTGTGATGGTAAAATTACCTGTACAGAGTTCAGTATACTTTCTGCACAACTTTAACAACCAGCTATTTATTGGCGAACGTAGCGGTGCTTTTTCGGTTTTCGATTTTGTTAAACAAGAAATTGTAGCCAGAGTTAATGCACATCTTAAACCAATTTTTGGAATGGCTACCATTTCACATAAGCAAGAACTTGTAACCAGTAGCGAAGACGGAACGGTGGCCATTTGGTCGTTGGAAGATTTTAAAGAACTTTACCGATTAGAGATTTCGACACAAACTATACGCTGCATTGCTGTATCGCCAGATGAAAAGGAAATAGCCTTTGGCTGTAAGGACGGTAAAATCTACGTTTACGATACAGAAGATTATACACAAAAAGCAGTTTTAGAAGATCATACGTTAGGCATAACCTCCTTGGCTTATCATCCAGAGGGATATTATTTAGTTTCTGGAAGTAGAGATGCGCAGTTAAAAATTTGGGATTTACCAAGCTACGAGATGATGAAAAACATTCCGGCACACTTGTTTGGTATTTATGACATTGCATTTCATCCTACTTTACCCCTATTTGCTACTGCTAGTCAGGATAAAAGCATAAAACTATGGGATGCTAACGATTATAAGCTGTATAAAATCTTAAATATTGAAAAAATTGGTGTTGGACACAGCCATTCTATAAACAAACTCGCTTGGAGCCACGATGGTAAACAATTGTTAAGTACTGGAGATGATAAAACGGTAATGGTTTGGGAATTATCTGTCTAGTCCAATTCGCCCAAACGCCATTTGTAAGCCCAAAAAGTTTGACCTTTTTCTAAAAACAAATCCATCAAACTGTAAAATGCTGGCATTGCTGTGTCTGAATTACTGAAAGCAACCAAGCTTTCTTTTGTTTTGATATTCGCAATGAAGAAACACCTAAAGCCTGGGTTTGAACCAGTATGCCAAAGCCAAGTACCCATTTCGTTCAGTTGCAAACGCATACCCAATGCAGCGGGCACATATTTATCATGATCGCTTTTAACGCCTACACTCTTTTGTACTTCAGTAGCCTTACTAATCATCAACCGATGAGTTTTTGACCTTAAACCCTTGCCGTTCAACAAAGCTTGCTGCACAAAGGTAGTATAGTCGGTTGCTGTGGTGTACATTGTGTATGCAGCGTTGGTATAACTCCATTTTGCCAATCGGCGAACTTTGCCTGCTTCGTAATGCCCGTAAGCGAAATTCGCAAAATCCTCTTTCCACTGCATTGCAGAATTGGTCATTTCCAGAGGTTTAAAAACCTCATCTTCTACCAATTTTGCGAAGGGCTTTCTGGTTATTTTCTCCATTGCTTTTTGCAAATAGTAAAATCCCTCACCAGAATATTTGTATTGCGTACCAGGCTTAAACTGTGTATTTAATGGCGTGTTGTACCAAGCAGTAGCACCGACAGGCCCCTCCCAATTTAATAAACCTGTTCGGTGAGTTAAAACCATTCTAGCAGTAATCAAATCCTTATAAGGATCGTTTTTAATTCTATCGTAATCAAAATAGTCGGACAACGGTTTATCCAAATCTATTAAGCCTTTATCATACAGTTTAAAAAATGTGTAAGCTGCCACTACCTTAGTTAAAGATGCTGCTTGAAATATAGTTGTATCATCAACAAAGGCTGTACTATCGCTTTTTTTCTTACCATACACAAAGCTTAAAGCCTTTCCGTTCTTTATGTGAACAACTTGCATACCCGGTATAGCTAAACTATCGGCAATGTGTTTTTGGGAATTAGTTTGTGCATTGACATTAATGCAGTGAAGAGTTACGAACCAGAGTACGAGCAAGCGATATTTCATCTTTCAAAAATGATTTTGATTTTTCCGAAGATAGCAATTAGCCACAATTTAACTTACATTTGTTTATGCTGAACCCTCAACTTTTAAAAGACTTGGTGACGATGAAAATGCCCTACGGCAAATATCAAGGCAAAACTTTATGTGATATTCCAGAAAGTTATTTGGTATGGTACAAAGAGAAAGGGTTTCCGGCAGGTAAACTTGGAATGCTGTTGGGCACTTTGTACGAAATTAAGTTGAACGGCTTAGAATATTTGTTACAGCCGTTGAGGCGATAGTTTTCAGGTTCAACTGTCATTTCGAGATTAGCGAGAAATCTAGGAAACAATTTAGCTTTTTAACATATCTTACAATCCTCATCAATAGATACTTCGCTGCGCTCTGCATGACAAATTTATATACGAGGAATGAAATATTACATTTAGAAAATGAGCAGCCGCGTAAATTTATGCGGCTGCTCATTTACATTAAAACTTCAAGTTTAAACTCAATAAGAAGTTTCTAGTAGCTTGCGGATAGAAATACTCGTATCTACCAAAGTCTCCATTTGATAAATATGCTCCACTACCTCCGTTGGATACATATTCTTTATTGAAGATGTTGTTTATAAAGAAGTTTAAACCCACGTTTTTAATACCCAGCTTTGCCGTGTTGTAAGTAAAGCGTAAATCATTCACAAAGAAAGCCTCCATTACACGATCTTTCGAGCCCGTATTGTCTAAATGTTGTTGACCAACATATTTACTGATTAACCCGACACCGAAGTTTTTAATGTTGTAAGCAAATTCGTTAGAAGCTACAAAACTCGGTGAATAAGCAATGGTAGTATTTTCGTAATCGAAGGTTTGAAGTGCCCCATCAATTACATCATCATATACATATTCAGTAAACTTCTTGATTTTGTTTTCACTTAACGTTGCAGTTGCTTTCCATGTGAGTGCTTTTGCAATTTCCCAAGCAGCATCTAATTCTAAGCCAATACGGTAACTGTCAGGAACATTTTGACGAGTAAACCCTCCAACTTCATTTAATTTCCCCGTGTTAATCAACTGATCTTTGTACAACATGGCGAAACCGTTTAATCCAACATTCAAATTTGCTTGCTGGGTGCGGTAACCAGCTTCAAAATTGGTTAAGTTTTCGTGCGAAGGTCTTGAGCCAGTGTTCGAATCGGTAAAATCGCGGCGATTTGGTTCTTTGTTACCTACAGCAACCGATGCATAAACATTATTATTAGCGTCAACATCATAGCTTAAACCGAACTTAGGATTAAAAAACTCTAAACGAGAATTTTGCTGTGCCGAAGTGGTGGCATTTAGTTTACCATAAAATGAGTAGAAGACATTGCGGTATTGCAAATCTGCATAAATATTCAACTTATCTAACTGATAACCTAAACGTCCAAAAATGTTGAAGTCACTTTTGAAAGCATCGTTATCATCGTAAATATGACGCATAGATTTACCACCATCGTAATTAGCAAATTTTGCCCAAATCACCTCGTCAAAATGTCTGCCTTCGTACCTGTTAAAAGCACCACCTAAAGTAAAAGTAAGATCTTTGTTAGGTGTATAAGCTAAGGAATAAGTAGTGCCATAGAAATGATTATCTAACCATAAACGACGTACTAAATCAGAGCGATCAATGGTTTGACCGCCAACAACCACAGGGTCGATATTATAATCCGCCAGCTCTTTATCTTCTTTGTACTCTTCGTAATAACCACGCCCATAAGTATAGTGCAGTGCAGCGTTTGCTACCAACTGCTTACTCAAGTTTCTGGTGTAAAATAACTGGTGATGATCTTGCTGATAGTTGTCCGTTTGGTCATCGTAAGTAAAATCATTGTGTTTACGATTGGTTTTTAACGTTGCTCTATCGATACCGTTCCAAGCTTGGTAAGTTTTCTCCTTACCGCTAAACACGTTTAGTCTTAAAATATCGTTTTTACCATAATAAGCCCCGGTAACAAAAAACGATTTCAAATCAGAAAACGCCCTATCCACGTAACCATCAGACTTAATACGCGATAAACGAGCATCGAAACTGAACTTATTGTTGATTAAACCAGTACCAGCACTCACTGTATTTCTCCAAGTTTCGTAAGAGCCATAAGTATTGCTCAACTCGGCGTAGGCACTATCTCTACGGGTGGTAGTTTGAATGTTTAAACTTGCGCCAAAAGCACCCGCCCCATTGGTAGATGTACCTACCCCACGCTGAATTTGGATATTATCTACCGAAGAAGCTAGATCTGGCAAGTTGATAAAGAAACTTCCTTGACTTTCCGCGTCATTCAACGGAATGCCATTTAGCGTTACATTAATACGTGTAGCATCACTCCCACGAATACGCATACCCGTGTAACCAACGCCAGCACCAGCGTCAGAGGTTACCACTACCGAAGGTGTTTGGTTCAGCAAGTAAGGAAAATCTTGACCTTGATTGGTTTTATCCAAATCCGCTTTACTTAAGTTTTTGTGAGTAAAAGCCGCGTTTTTACCAACCCTTGTAGCGCTTACTACCACCTCATCGGCAACAAAAGAAAGCTGATTTAAACTGAAATCTATCGTGGCATTTGCATTAAGATTTACCTTCTTTTCCTGTGTAGCATACCCCACGAAAGATACTGTTACGATGTAGTTTCCCGCAGGCAAACCACTTAACAAGTACTCGCCCTTACCATCGGTACTGGCACTAAAACCAGCACCCTTAACCTTTACGTTAGCGCCAGAAAGCACATTACCGTTAGCCTCTGTTACTTTACCAGAGAGCTTAAATTGCGCCATCACCCATATTGGGCATAGCATTGCAGCCAATACTGCAAATCTTAACTTTTTCAAAATTGTTTGTTCTTTTAGTTAAACCCATCGGTTGTAGGGGTTACTCCCGACATTAGTTAAACTTCATAAACCATCCCTACGCCAGCATTACCTGGATCAGGTTCATTCAAAGTATCGAGTTTTTATTGTAAGTAGTAGGTTTTTACGATCGATTTAAACTTTCTACGCTCAATGTTAACTTTTCACTTTAAAATGGGTATGATCTCAGCCTTTATTTGTGTTTTTTACAAAACAAGGCACCCCTTATTGATAGGGCAAAGTTATATATTTTTTTGAAAATCAAAAGGAAACGTTCTTTTTTACCGAAAATCCTGCTATTCGCTTCAATCCCGATAAAAAATAGGGTATTTCCGCTGCTATCAGGTTTATTAAACCAAATTTCTCTTATCTTTAGGTAAATACGTTAAAAATGAAGCAAGATATTATCGGCTATAACAATAAACAAAGCGCAACAGATAAAGAAATTTGTAATTTTCTGACCAATATTATCAATAAAAACTTGCCGCAAGCAGAAAGCAAAATTTGGCATGCACACCCAGTTTGGTTTATAGAAGGTAACCCTATTGTTGGCTATAGTAAGTTAAAAGATGCCGTACGTTTGCTATTTTGGAGCGGACAAACTTTTGAAGAAGTAGGCTTACAAAATGAAGGTAAGTTTAAAGCTGCTGAGGCCAGATTTACACAAGCAGATCAAATAAACGCTGAAGATTTGAAACGTTGGCTTCAAAAATCTCTAATGATACAGTGGGACTACAAAAACATTATAAAACGTAAAGGCGTGTTAGAACGTTTGAAATAAAAAAGCATCTTCCCTGATACCGATAAGATGCTTTTTTTCGAGTAATTACCTATCTACTGTATAGGCGTTGCTTTGGTAACGGAAAAAGTGTATTTTCCTAAATCATAGCCTTTAAAATCGGCTACGCTTATAATCTTAACGTCTTTTCTACTGCCTTGGCGGTACATCATACCTTCAATATTGTATTTACCATCCACTTTAAGTTCTGCCAACAAATCTGGATTTAAAATGCCGTCAATTTGCACTTGAATGTAATTTAACACCGAACCCATTGGTCGGGTAGTATCGTTATATCCTGTAAAAGTGCCAATCTTAAAAGTTTGTCCAGACATCAACGTATCTCTCAAGCCTTTTAATTGCAAAGGCATTCCTTTCAAAAAATCCTCTTCATTACTCCAGCGCTTAACCTCGTGCTGAAACTTGTCTGTGATCTCGTCGCTAACCCCATCGGTGTTGGTCCATTCTGGATGTTGCTTCACAAACTCGTTCACTTTATTTTCTATAAAAACGTTACTAGCTACGGGAGTTTCTATTTTATCTGAAGATGTACAAGCTGCAAACATTGACGCAACAACGAAAGCAGACAGGAAGATCTTTTTCATATCAATTTAGTTTAGTTTAGTGCTAATAAACGCATTTTCTCTTTTTTTCCTATAAATTTTTTGTAACAGCTTTGTTTTACTTCATTATTTCTTCAATTGTGCCCCTAAGTGTTTATCGAATTGTTCCATGGTGTAGTCAGCAATAATGGGAGTATCACTTTCATCGTGCTGATGCAGAAAAAAATAGACTTCTTCTAACCCATGATCCAACCACTTTTTCAATCTAACTACCCATTCGTCAACTCTTTCCTTATCTGATTGAATAAATTTTCCCCCATTCCCTACGAATCGTATAAAGGCTTTAGGCGTAGGTAATTCCATATGCAAACAATCTCTCCTACCACTAGCGTCAGTTATGGCGGCACCAATATTAAGGTCTGCTAACAGAGAAAATAGTTTGTCCCTATCGTCTCCTTGAACAAACCAGTCCGGATGTCTTACTTCAATAAAAATGCGAAAATCCTTTGGTAAAGACTTCAAATATGTCTCAAGTACGGCATAGCTTTTGGGACCAAAATTCTCACCTAACTGTAAAAAACAGGGACCGAGCTTATCCCCAAAGGCGCTTATTGCTTTCAAAAACCAATCTGTTTCGGCCTGAGCATTATTTAAGCGTTTAAGATGAGTAATTGCTCTCGAGATTTTTGGACAAAAAACAAAATCATCATTGCTTTCTGCCATAGCCTTCCACTTCAAGATTTGTTCTTCTTTTGGGATACTGTAGAAGACTGCGTTGAGCTCAATGGAATTATAATGCTTGACGTATTCGGATAAAAAGTCTTTCTCTTTAGTCTTAGGAGGATAGATTAAGCCCAGCCACTCCTTCCTACCCCATTTTGCACAACCCACAAAAAATTTAGGCTGGGGCACGGGTTTCGCATTCAAGGTAACTTTAGTCTGCTTACCGTCTGCGGGTAACGTGAAATCCACGTCTGCTATTTCTTCTGAACTAACTTTTCCAAACTCCATATATCTTTTTAAAAATAAAACCCCGAAAACATTGGAATGTTTCGGGGTTTACTAATATCTAAAATCTTACTTAGTTATTGTTATAAACTTTAATCATAAATACATAATCCTGAAGTTTTTCAACTTGCTTATTACGTTTTAAACCTTGTAATGCGTTCTTCTTTCCATAGCTCACACGTCTACTCAACGAATCTTGTGGAATTGCATTTAAGGCCTCCATAATATATTTAGACTTCACTGCGAAAGTAGCGCCATCTGTTTTATTTTCTTTACCATTGATAATACCAACAATGTTACCAAAGTTATCTAAAAGCGGACCTCCACTATTACCTGGATTTACTGGAATAGCTACCTGATAAGCCAATGTATCACCGTTTATCCCCGTTTTAGAACTCACATAGCCGTCGCCCAAAACAATATCATCTTTCGGAAACCCTAAAGTAAATACAGCATCGCCAATACCAGAACTACCTTTTTTAATGGTGTAAGGTAAAGATGACATGTTTTCGAAACTAGCGTCGACTATTTTTAAAACTGCAATATCATTCACTGGATCGCCATAAATAGATTTTACCTTGTAAGCTCCTTTACTGTTCTGTACGTATACAGAATCTGCACCGCGTATCACATGGTAATTGGTTAAGATATATCCGTTAGCTGAGATGGCAAAACCTGTACCACCAAATCTAGCTTTGTTAGCTTTATCGTTATGGTTTGCTTGACGTGATTTATTAATATCCCTAATTAAGCTGTTCTGAGATCGCTTAATTTGTGCCAAATCTTGGCTCATTGCCTCAAAACTGCCGGCCTGTTTAGTGTTGCTTTGAATAGAATATAAAGAAACCATTGCCAACACCATAAAAGAAGCTGCAATAGCCAAAGCTGACTTATTATTTCTCCAAATTTGAACCAATTTAGAAGGATGAGGGCCCAAAGATTTAGCCAAAGCATCCACATCAATCTGATGATGAGCTGCATCCATTTGAGCTTTCAAGTTGGCACTATCACCGTATTGTGCTAAAGACTCTAAGAAAACTTTATGCGCAACCACCTTATGATCAACTGCGGGATCATTGTTTCTTAACTGCTCAAATGCAGCAAGTTCTTCTGGCGTAAGTTTACCATTAAGGTAATCTTCAATAATCGCTTCTAATTCTATTTCGTTTCTCATCGCCTATGGTTGAAAAAATAATTTCTTTAATCGTTGCAAACACTTATACTTTTGTGTCTTTGCATTATCTGCATTTGTGTATCCAAACTTCTCGCAAATTTCTTGCATCGACTTGTTATGGATATAAAAATCCTGAATAATAGTGTTACAAGGCTCACCTAAACTCTCCAATGCCGATTTCATTTTCACAAACTGCATATCCTTTTGCTCGTGTTGATCGACATCATCCTCTACTGCCAAAACATCTTCGTAATCATTAATACTAGTTGTATTTTTATGCTGCTTTGAAAGTTTTTTAAGCCAAATACGTCTACTAACAGAGTAGATATACGTTTTTAACTTACTACTTAACTCAAAACCACCGCCTTTTACCTTATTGTACAATACGATAATTGCCTCTTGATATACATCCTTCGCATCGTCTTCGTCTCCATTGTTATTCAAAATAAACTGTAAAACCATCGGAAAATACGAGGTGTACAACCTATTTAATGCCTCTGTGGAGTTATTGAGTATCCCCAAAACTACCTCTCTATCTGTAGGAAACGAACCGTTTATCTTATTACTCACCTATTAATACATTAAAACTGAAATGGTAACCCAATATTAACCAAAAAAATTACACATTCCGTTTTCTTACACCACAACCTTCAAATTAAAATCCCTACCGCAAATGTCCATACTTTTTAATACAGAAATTGTAAAAAAGTAACCGTATAAATTTAGAGGGAAAAAGAATATTCATTTTTTGTTTTGAAACTAAGTTTAGCTTTTTACCTTTGCGCCTTTCAAAATTAAATATTTAACAGAAATTCGAAATGAAAAATTTATTCAAATTTGGCTTTTTAGCTTTAGCTTTATCTTTGACTGTTGTAGCTTGTTCTTCTGAACAAACAGCTGAAGGTACTGATTCAACTGGTGTTGATACAACTATCGTTGTTGATTCAGTTGTAGCTGATTCTACTGCTGTTGATACTGTTGCTGCTGATACTACAGCTGCTAACTAGTAGATACTGCTAAAAAGAAAAAGCCTCCTTGTGGAGGTTTTTTTTTAGACTTTAATCAAGAAAATAAAATCAAACACACTCTTTTACAGTTATTTATCATTTTTTTTGAAATGTAGTGGGTTACTTTATTTAAAATCGAGGTATTAAGAGTAAATTAATTAATTACAGTTTAAACAATATTCAAAATGAAAAATTTATTCAAATTCGGCTTTTTAGCATTAGCATTATCTTTAACTGTTGTAGCTTGTTCTTCTGAGCAAAAAGCTGAAACTACTGATACTGTAGCTTCTGATACTTCTATCGTTGCTGATACAGTTGTTACTGATACAGTTGTTACTACTGATACTACTGTTGTAACTCAATAATCAATAGTCGAATTAATATTATAAAAAAGATCTCAGCATTGGTTGAGATCTTTTTTTGTTTATTATCAAACGTAAGTGAATTAGGGGCGCTAGAAAAAAAATATTTTTTTTCAATCAGAGGGTTACCTTTCTTAAAAGTGGGTATTAAGAGTGAATTAATTAATTTAACAAAGTTTAAACTTAAAACAAAAATGAAAAACTTATTCAAATTCGGCTTTGCAGCATTAGCATTATCTTTAACTGTAGTTGCTTGTTCTTCTGAGAACAAAGGTACTGCTACTGACACTGTAGGTTCTGATACTTCTATCGTTGCTGACACTGTAGTAACTGATACTGTTGTAACTACTGATACTACTGTTGTTGATTCAACTGTAAAAAACTAATTTTTAGTTAACAATAAACAAAGCCTTTCCGAAATTCGGAAAGGCTTTGTTATTTATGGTCATTTTGTTTTTAGGCGAGGTTAATCGTCAACAAATGTTAACTTTGCAAATCTTTAAAATAATTTAATACAAAATGACCTTATCTCCTCTACAAGCTATTTCTCCTATTGATGGACGCTACCGAAAAACTACCGCTAAACTTGCAGACTATTTTTCGGAATATGCATTAATTAAATATAGAGTTTTAGTAGAGATTGAGTATTTTATTGCATTAGTTGAAGCTAAAGTGCCAGGAACAGAAGATTTCGATCAGAATTTGTTTCCACAATTAAGGGATATTTACCATTCATTTAACGAGTCCGACGCTCAAGCGGTAAAGGATACCGAAGCGGTAACCAACCACGATGTAAAAGCGGTAGAATATTTCATCAAAGCAAAATTTGATACTTTAAACTTACAAGCTTATAAAGAGTTTATCCATTTTGGCTTAACTTCTCAAGATATTAACAACACAGCCATCCCTTATACTTTCAAATTAGCTTTAATAGAAGTTTATTATCCAGCTATTGAGAATTTAATTGCAAAGTTAACGGATTTAGCAGCCGAGTGGAAAAATATACCGTTATTGGCGCACACGCATGGTCAGCCAGCATCGCCTACTAGATTAGGTAAGGAGTTTATGGTGTTTGTAGAGCGCCTAAAAATTCAACTAGCAGTGTTGTTGAACACCCCAAACGGAGCTAAATTTGGAGGTGCTACAGGTAATTTTAATGCGCATCATATTGCTTATCCTCAAATTAACTGGGTTCAATTTTCAAATCACTTTGTTAATGATACTTTAGGCTTAAGCAGAGCACAATACACTACCCAAATTGAGCACTACGATCAGTTTGCTGCACAATGTGATGCTTTAAAACGCATTAACAATATCATTATTGATTTAGACCGTGATATTTGGGCATATATCTCTAAGAATTATTTCAAGCAGAAAATAAAGGAAGGTGAAGTAGGTTCATCGGCTATGCCACATAAGGTTAATCCTATTGATTTTGAAAATGCAGAAGGAAATGCTGGTATTGCCAATGCAATTTTTGAGTTCTTAGCGGCAAAACTCCCTATTTCTAGGTTACAAAGAGATTTAACCGACTCTACAGTGTTAAGAAACATTGGTGTTCCGATGTCACACACCCTAATCGCTATCAATTCTACGTTAAGAGGTTTAGGCAAAATCATTTTAAATGAAGCAGCAATTCAACAAGATTTAGAAGACAATTGGGCTGTAGTTGCAGAAGCGATACAAACCGTTTTACGTAGAGAAGCTTATCCAAATCCATACGAGGCATTAAAAGCACTCACAAGAACCAACCAAAAAATTACAGCTACCACCATTGCTGAATTTATTGATGGCTTAGATATAAATGATGCCGTTAAAGCGGAATTGAGACAAATTACTCCATTTAGCTACACTGGTATTACTTTCTAAAGGTACCAAAACACAAAATTTAATAACTAAAGCTTCACATTTCTTAAGGATGTGGAGCTTTTTTTTTGCGGGGATATTCGAACTTCCAGTGTAAGCCATATGAGCTTAATTGAAAGCCATCACTAGTGAATTCCAAAATAACCACAATAATATTGGGTTAAATATTGATCCTAAAATTTCGGATTAACATCTTTTTTCGCCCAGATAAAAACAACAAAGTTGATGAAGAATTAATAAGATACTATATACCTGTGTGTGCTTTAAAGAAGATAATGTTGAAATTGGAGTTGCTACCTTTCAGTAGAGACATTATAGAGTAGATTTAAAAGCGTAATTTTAAATTTGACTAATTTGAAATACAAGGTGTTTGATGATAAGTTCAAAAGGATGGCTGTAGAGCTATCCAGATTAAAGGTTTCGGTAAAGGAGGCGGACATTGAACTTGATATTGATCCTTCTAGGGCTTAGCAAATAATCACTGTGCCCGTTGGTATTATTGCTAGCTTTAATAATTGAAACAAACCGGGTTTTGGCAGCAAGATAATTGGAAACTTGAGGGTCATAGCATGGCAAGGACATCGATTTTATTACCCTGTTTCTTCAATTGGGCAAGCCTGAGGTTTCCAGCTATGTGAATGGTATAGTGCTAGCCACTTTAATCACGCCGAGAACGTTTTATTGCTGTTGCTTATTGATTATTTAAGCCATGAGCTCAGCACAAACGCCTTCAATTTGAATACTTTTCGCGTTTCAAACCTACGCAGCATGCTTCAATACCTTTAAATATATATATAATTGAAAAAAGTATTTACCCACGCGGCAAAGAACGGATAAATAAATTGTTGCGAATAGCAACTAAACAGCCTTATTTTTTTTGGCGTGTATTACAGTAGTAACTACACTATACTCACCTATCTAATAAATGGCAGCAACTTATCCAATGAAATCCCCAAATAATCACATACATGAAAAACAGTAATTGGTTGATGTTTTTTCAAACCATTACAATCTCTTATCAATTGTAAAATACGCTGACAAGTGCGCTCGCTCTTGCCAGTCATCAACTTAAGATCGGCAGTATAAAAAAATAAACGATGTAATGGCCCACTCATAACTCATTTTCTTCATTGGGTAAAACAAGAAATCTTCATCTAACAAATTTACCGAATATACAATTAGTCGCAAAGCATCCTTTAACTTTTATTAAATTGTTAAAGCCCAGTAAAACAGGTTATGCCTGTAAATCGCCTGCAAAAAGTGGACAGTTAGCTCCCTAATTTTAAGGAGGGTTTCTAATTAAAATCATTAAATTTAGTTATGGAACCTCCAAAGAAAAAGAGCACTGAAATATTTATCAAAGAAATTCGCAGGCAAACCCGTAGCAGATCTCTCTGCTGGGATTGATTTTATATTGCCAGATCAAATAATTGATCAAAATATGGAGAGAGTAATATATACTCTATATCAAGAAGATCTTTGAAGAGCATATTCTGAATTTACAGGCAGATAATTAATATTATAAGTTACGTACATCTTACAAATACGGTGGGTTATCCCTAAGTTACTCAATTAACAATACTTTAAACGTTCATCATTGTTCCTTTAATTGCATACGCAAATGAGGAAAACATTGAATCCAGTAAAGAATATCACACCAGAAAAAGCAATAAAAATCTTATCAGAGAATGGCATAAAAATAGATAAAAAAGATGCTGAGGAAATGCTTGATATGATGTATTTTATTGCTAAATTGATAGTTCAACAAAATCTCAAAAATGAAAGTAGCTGATTTGTATGTTAGAGTGAGTACTGATGAACAGGCTGATAAAGGATATTCTCAACGTGACCAGGAGGAGAGGTTAAGGAAGTATTGCCAAGCTGGGCACATCACCGTCAGAAAGGTTATATATGAAGATCACTCTGCAAAAACCTTCCATCGGCCAGCATGGGAAAACTTATTGACCTTACTTCGAAAACAAAAAAACAAATCTGACTTGGTATTATTCACCAAATGGGACAGGTTCAGCCGTAATGCACCTGATGCTTACAATATGATCAGTAGACTCAAATCTTACGGCGTGGAACCCCAAGCAATAGAACAACCACTAGATATGTCGGTGCCAGAGAATAAGATGATGCTTGCGATCTACCTTACAGCATCTGAAATTGAAAACGATAGACGAGGACTGAATACTTTCTATGGGATGAGAAGAGCAAGAAAGGAAGGCAGATGGCCTGGCCTTGCTCCTGTTGGCTACGTCAACCTTACATCAGAAAATGGAAGGAAATATATCGCTCCAGATGGCGAGCAGGCAAAATTGATGGAATGGGCATTCAAAGAAATTGCCAAGGGGATATATTCAAGCGAGCAAATATTCAAAAAAGCAGTTGAAAACGGCTTAGTATGTAGTAAAAATAATTTTCTTAGAAGCATTAGAAACCCAATATATTGTGGAGATATTCTAGTACCTAAATTTCAAGATGAAGAAGCCAAGATGGTAAAAGGGCTACATCAACCAATAATTTCTGCTAACCTATTTTTTGATGTTCAGGATATCTTAGATGGAAAGAAAAGAACACTCAAAACAAAGATCTTTTCTGACGAAAACCTTCCGTTAAAAGGCTTTCTCGCCTGTTCGCGTTGCAATCGTACGCTCTGTGGGAGCGCTTCAAAAGGAAGAAGCAAATATTACTATTATTACCACTGCTCTTCAAAATGTGGCTGCAGGTACAAAGCAGAAGATATAAATAAGCAGTTCATACAGTTTTTGGATGACCATAGTTTAAATACGAAAACCGCTGAACTATTCAAGATGGTTATATTCGACGAATATGCTAGCGATACTTTAGAGAACAAAAAATATAAGTCCTTCCTAGCCAAGCAGCTTACCGAAGCCAACAATAAGCTTATGCGAGCTAAAGAACTACTACTACTAGGAGATATTGATGGAAACGATTACAAATCTTTAAAACAAGAGTGCGAAAGTAATATCACAAGAACTGAAGCTAAATTGGAGGAAATCACAATAAAGAAATATACGATTACGCAGTTAGAGCCGATCTTAAACAATGCAATTTTCACGTTAACGCGATTAGGTACAATTTTCACCAAATCGGCCATTGATGATAAGAGAAGGCTGATTGGTTCGATGTTCAGAGAAAAAATAGATTTTGAAAGCCTAAAACATCGAACCGCTTTAGTGACCGAAACGTTTCAACGTATCTACTTGATAAACAAGGAATTAAGCGGAAATAAAAAAGGGCAAAAGACTGTTAAAAATCTCTTGCCCCGTTACGGGTGGCTGATGGGGCTCGAACCCACGACCCTCGGCACCACAAACCAATACTCTAACCAACTGAGCTACAGCCACCGTGTTTTTTAGTGTCACAAAAGTAGAATTTTTATTATTCAATGCAAAAAAAAAATAAAAAAAATAGCAAGACCTACACCAAAAACCTCATTTACAATGCATTTATTTTTGGCGCTCACATCAAATTAGTTGTGAACACGTCACTCAATCTCACAAATGTTACGCTTACTCCCCTTTTTTCCTTCAAATAACTTGTATTTTAGATAAAAACTAAACAATTATGACGCGATTTTTTACCGCTCTCGGGGCAGGCATCCTACTTTGCCTCTCTACACAAGCGCAAGAGAAACCTCTTTGGTTGCGCTACCCTTCAATATCGCCCGATGGCAAAACGATAGCTTTTACTTACAAAGGCGACTTATATAAAGTAAGTACTGGCGGTGGCCAAGCTCAACAGCTTACTTTTCACGAAGCTCATGATTTTGCACCTCAATGGAGCAAAGATGGGAAGCAACTTGCATTTGCATCCGATCGTTATGGAAACTTTGATGTGTTTGTAATGGACGCAAACGGAGGACAGGCGAAAAGGTTAACCTACCACTCTGCAGATGAAATGCCGTTTAGCTATTCAGCGGATAATAAATCGGTGATTTTTGGCGGAGTTAGACAGGATGCTGTAAATCATCGACAGTATCCTACAAATTCGCAACCAGAACTTTATAGTATACCCGCTACTGGAGGTCGTATTGATCAAATATTTACCATTCCAGCGGAAGCCGTACAGAGCAGTAAAGATGGTTCAAAAATGATTTACCATGATAAAAAAGGCGGAGAAAATGAATGGCGTAAACATCATCAATCTTCAGTTACACGTGACATTTGGCTGTTCGACAAGAAAAGTAATAAGCACACGCAACTCACAAGCTTTTACGGTGAAAACAGAAATCCAGTTTTTACTGATAACGAACAAAGTATTTTTTATTTGAGTGAAGAAAGTGGAACATTTAACATCCACAAAATGCCGTTGAAAGAAAAGGCAAAAAGTGAACAAGTTACAAAGTTTAAAAACTTCCCCGTACGGTTTTTAAGCGCTTCCAACGATGGATTATTGTCTTTTAGTTATGACGGAGAACTTTACACGCTGAAGCCAGGTGCGAATGCTCAGAAAGTGAACGTCGTGATAAACACCCAAGAAAAAGGCAATAACGATGGTTTTGTAAGCATAAGCGGAGGCGTTAGAGAGATATCTGTGTCGCCAGATGGCAAAGAAGTAGCTTTTATTGCCCGTGGTGAGGTTTTTATTACTTCAGTGGATGGAAAAATGACCAAAAGAATTACCAATACACCAGAGCAAGAGCGTTTCGTTCAATTTGCTCCAGACGGAAAATCGGTAGTTTACGCTAGTGAACGCAACGGGAAGTGGCGCATCTATCAAACTAAGAAAGTACGAAAAGAAGAGCCTTACTTCTTCGCTGCTACCCTATTGGACGAGAAACCGTTGGTGAGTAATGACAATGATAATTACATGCCACAACTATCGCCTGATGGCAAAAAAATCGCGTATATTGAAAACCGCAGAACGTTAAAAGTTAAAGAAATTGCAGACAAAAACACCGTAACCCTGCTAACGCCAGACCAACTGTTCTATATGCAAGACGGCGATCAGTACTTTACTTGGAGCCCGGATAGCAAATGGCTACTCGCCACTTACAGACCAACAATGTCTAACGGAGAAGTGGTATTATTGGATGCCAGCGGCAAGCAAACTATGAGAAATTTAACCAAGAGTGGATATGGTGATGGTAACGCAAAGTGGGTAAATGGAGGCAAACAACTTATCTGGTTCAGTAATCGGGATGGAATGAAAGCGCATGCCAATAGCGGTTCTTCACAGCGAGATGTTTACAGCTTATTTCTTACTAAAGACAGTTGGGAACGTTTTAATTTAAACAAAGATGATTTCGCTCTACTAAAAGATATTGAAGCTGCCGAAAAGAAAACCAAAGACGAAGCAGCTAAAGCTGCAGCAAAAGACCCTAAAGCTAAACCTGCACCAAAACCAGACTCTACAGTAGTGTTCGATTGGGACGGTTTAGAAACAAGAAAAGCTCGACTAACCATCCACTCCTCTTCGCTAAGCGATGCCGTATTATCTAAAGATGGAGAGAAACTTTACTATTTGGCTAGTTTCGAAAAAGGAAGTAATTTATGGAGCACCAATCTTCGTACTAAGGAAACCAAAATGGAAATCCCTTTAGATGGAATGGGTGGTAGCTTAACCTGGGACAAAGCGCAAAAAAACTTGTATTTATTAAGTGGAGGCAGAATTTCAAAAATAAATACCGACAATAATAAACGTGAGCAAATTTCTTTAGAGGGTGAAGTAGAGATGAACGTAGAAGCAGAGCGATTAGCGATGTTTGAACATGTATGGTTACGCAATAAAGGCATGTTTTATACGCCAACTATGCACGGTGCAGATTGGGAAGCACTTAAACCTGCCTATTCAAAATATGTTCCGCACATTGGCAACAGTTACGAATTTGCCGAGATGTTATCTGAGTTGCTGGGAGAACTTAATGTTTCACATGCTGGTGCTCGTTATAGCAGATCTATCCCAAATGCCGATGCTACAGCGTCTTTAGGCGTAATTGCTAATTTTCAGCATAAAGGTAATGGTATTCTAATTGACGAAGTGATTGCTGGTGGACCACTAGACAGAGCAAAATTCAATGTAAAACCGGGCATGGTCATCGAGAAAATTGACGGCCAATTAATTGAATCTAATCAAGATCAAGCAAAATACTTGAATAGAAAAGCAGATCAATTCACACTGTTAGAAATATCCGATCCAAAAACTAAGAACAGAGAGCAAATCACAATAAAACCGATAAGTATTGGTGCCGAAAACCAGTTGCTTTACAAACGATGGGTAAAAAAGAACCAAGCTGAGGTGGATAGTTTGAGTAAAGGCCAATTAGGATATGTGCATATCCCGGGCATGAGCGATGGCCCATATCGTAGCGTTTATGAAGAAATGATGGGTAAATTTGCGGATCGCAAAGCAGTAATTGTCGACACTCGCTTTAATGGCGGTGGTGATTTAGTGTCGGATTTAGCAATGTTTTTTACTGGTCAGAAGTTTTTAGATTATGCAACAGAACAGCGTTCTGTTGGTTACGAACCAACTTTTAGATGGACTAAACCAACCTTAGCAATGTTTAATGAAGCCAATTACAGCGACGGCCACTGTTTTTCATGCGGATATACCGATTTAGGCATTGGCAAAACTGTAGGTATGCCTGTACCTGGCACTTGTAGCTTTGCCGGATGGGAAAGCTTACCCGATGGTACTAGATGGGGTTCTGTACCAATTAGTGCTAAAAATAAAGCCGGCGAATGGTTAGAGAACAATGAAACTAAACCCGACATCCAAGTTAAAAACATGCCTGGGATAATTGATAATGGACGAGATCAACAACTCGAAGTAGCAATTGCCGAATTACTCAAAGTAGTTAAATAGTCATAGAGGCCTGGGCATAAATGTTCAGGCCTTCATTTTTTGAACTTTTCTCAATTCGAGCCTAAATTTTCGAACATTAAAATTAGCTTTGCACTACAAATATGATAGAAGTATATACAGACGGTGCTGCAAGCGGAAACCCTGGCCCGGGCGGCTATGGTGTGATATTACGAGCAGGTAAACATTACAAGGAGCTAAGTGGCGGATTTAGAATGACCACCAATAACCGTATGGAACTTTTAGCTGTAATCGTAGCTTTAAGAGCACTAAAATCTCCCGGACAAGAAGTAACAGTATTTTCTGACAGTAAATATGTAGTAGATTCTGTAGAAAAAGGTTGGGTGTTTGGCTGGGTACAAAAGGGTTTCAAAGACAAAAAGAATAAAGACCTTTGGCTTCAGTACCTACAACAGCATAAATTACACAAAGTGAAGTTTAAGTGGATAAAAGGCCACAACGAACATCCTGAGAACGAACGTTGTGACCGTTTAGCTGTAGCTGCATCGCAAGACAAAGCGAATTGGGCTATAGATGCTGCCTTTGAAGCAGAACGTAGTTAATTGTTTGAAATATCTACTAAATCTTGATTGACTATTGGAGAAAACTCGGCCATAAACGCTTCTGCTTTCTCCACCATTTTCGGTGAACCGATAAATATAGCTACACGCTGGTGTAACTCGGTGGGTTCGATGTCTAAAATCCGATTGTAACCATCAGAAGCTTTCCCTCCTGCCTGCTCAATGATAAAAGCTAGAGGATTACATTCGTACAATAATCTTAACTTCCCTTTGGGAGATGAAGCTGTGGTTGGGTACATATAAATACCTCCTTTAATTAAGCCTCTGTGAACATCGGCGGCCATCGCACCAATATATCGTGAAGTATAAGGGCGTTGCGTAGCTAAATCCTCTACTTGGCAATATTTGATATATCGTTTTACACCCTCCGGAAAATGCACATAATTTCCCTCATTGATTGAGTAAATGGTACCATCCTCGGGTATAGTCATATTAGGATGAGACAAACAGAACTCGCCGATTGAAGGATCTAGCGTAAAACCATTGACCCCCTTACCAGTAGTATACACCAACATGGTTGATGAGCCGTATATAACATAGCCCGCAGCTACTTGTTCGGTACCTTTCTGTAACACATCCGCTAAAGTAGCTGGCCCTTCGGTTGATTTTCTGCGATAAATTGAAAAAATTGTACCTACAGTTACATTAATATCAATGTTCGAAGATCCATCTAAAGGGTCTATACAAACAATATATCTTGCGTCTTTAGACACAGGCGAGTCAATTCTTACAAAATCATCTTCCTCTTCTGACGCGACAATGCAGCATTCTCCCCCACTGGTTAATGCAGATATAAATTGCTCATTAGCATATACATCAAGTTTCTTTTGTCCCTCGCCCTGTATATTGATAGTGTTGGCGTCACCTAAAATATCGACCAAACCGGCCTTATTCACTTCTCTATTCACGATTTTGGAGGCGATCCCGATATCTCGTAATAAACGAGAAAGTTCGCCTTTTGCATACGGAAAGTCTGCTTGCTTCTCAATAATAAATTGGCCTAGTGTTTTGGTCCGTGACATAATTTACTTAGTGTATATTTTACGCTATCTTAATCCTAAATTTATGACCTCTAAGGTATGTATTTTTTCCTCCGAAATACAAAATCTAACCAAAGTTCTTTCTTTGTGCCAACCATGTTTTCCAGCCGCACCTGGGTTAATATGCAAACATTTTATTTTTTCGTCGAACATAACCTTCAAAATGTGCGAGTGGCCAGAAATAAATAAACCAGGAGGCTTAGTGTATATTTTACGCTTTACATTCAGCGCATATTTTCCCGGATAACCCCCTATGTGTGTTATCCATACGTCTACACCTTCACACATAAACCTAGCGTGTTCCCGGAAATCTTTTCTAATCGCAGCATCGTCAATATTTCCATACACACCACGCAAAGTTTTAAATTTTGCTAAGCGCTCTACCACATCCGGACCAAAATCTCCAGCGTGCCAAATTTCATCACATTCATCAAAATATTTAAATACTTGCTCATCTAGATAGCCGTGCGTATCAGATATTAACCCTATTTTTTTCATAAACTAAAAAGCATCTGACAGCAAAATTACTACAATAAATCTTACCTAACTGGCATACTATCTTGTAAGAAGTAATATTCAGTTAACAAAAAAAGACTAACAAAGTTAAACCAAACCTGCTTAAAACCTCATTAGTCGCTTCGCGAAAAATAACGGCTATAATTTAATTATCTCTAAGTACCATAAATATTCCGTTAGGGTGTAATATCAAATACGGATAATATTTTTTTATACGTACTAACATAGTTTAGTAAGCTAAAAAGAAATCCTTTAATAAAGCTCGATAAGCATCGGTGTAAACCTTCTCTTGCTCATAAATCACAAACTTTACTTCCTTTAGTTGTTTAGAAACTCTGGAAAGCTCAACAATCTGACGAAAAACTGGCTTCTCATTGTCCGAATGTAAATTGACAACTGTATTCACAGACAGACCTAACGAATTTCCTATCGCCACTACTTCCATAGTTTGCTTTAAAGGCAACACAAACCAAAAACTTCCCTCATCGGTTAGCAAATCATTTACCTTAGCTAAAAGCTGACTAAAGAAATTATCGCTTGCGTGCCGTGCTTTTTGTTTTTTCGGTTCGGCGTTTTTGTAATCGTTCACAAAAAAAGGTGGATTGCTAACGATTAAATCAAATCTTTGAGCGGTTTCAAATGCCTCAATAGCAGCGTGAAATACGGATAACCGGGAAGAAAAACTCGAGGCTTGAAAATTCCTATCGGCTGTTGCTGCAGCGTCATGATCAATCTCAACGGCAGCCACCGAGGCGTCGGGAAATCGCTGTCCTAGCATCAGAGCGATAACACCAGTACCAGTGCCAATATCAAGAATGTTTTTAGGACTTTGAAATTCAGCTATCGCTCCTAGCAACACCCCATCGGTATTAATTTTCATAGCGCAACCACGCTGGTCTACCTCAAATTGCTTAAATTTAAATATGTGTTTCATTGCTAACGACTATACAAAGGAACCTAAAATGCTGGGAATTCTCTTTATCTTATTAACAATGCTTGTTTATTTTTTCAACAAAAACGCCATCAGTTCAATAAAAAGGGGGCTGAAGACTGTATTTAGGCAACTTTATCGATACAGTTGCATAAACGCTTGGCAACAGCGATTTTAAACAGAGCTTTAGGCAGCATTTTCCATAAAAAACCGTAAATTTGCAACTTCATTATTAGAGCATGATTCATTTCTTTTTAGGTCAATCTGACGCGATTTTTGTTTTACAAACAGATCAAACTTTAACTCCAACTGATGTTCAAAAATTAGAATGGCTTTTTGGCAACGCAAAACTTATTAACGACACCTCGTTATCGGGTTATTTTGTGGGCCCTCGTGCAGCCATGATTACACCTTGGAGCACCAACGCAGTTGAAATTACCCAAAATATGGGGATTGATGGCGTTATACGCATTGAAGAATTCAAAAAGGTTGAGGCAAATTACGCCAACTTCGACCCGATGATTTCTCAGAAATACGAAGTTTTGAGGCAAGATATTTTTACCATTAATATTGCGCCCGAACCCATTTTAGAAATTGATGATATTGATGCTTATAACAAAACAGAAGGTTTGGCTTTAAACCCTGAGGAAGTTGAATATCTCGAAAATTTAGCTAAAAAACTCGGACGTAAATTAACTGATTCTGAAGTTTTCGCTTTCTCACAAGCCAATTCAGAACATTGTCGTCATAAAATTTTTAATGGCACATTTATTATCGATGGCGAAGAACATCCAACTTCTTTATTCAAATTAATTAAGAAAACATCAGAAACCAATCCGAAAGAGATTATTTCGGCTTATAAAGATAACGTCGCTTTTATTAAAGGCCCACGTGTTACGCAATTTGCGCCAAAATCAGCAGATCAACCTGATTTTTACGAAGAAAAAGAATTTGATTCGGTACTTTCTGTAAAAGCAGAAACACATAATTTCCCTACTACAGTAGAGCCATTTGCTGGTGCAGCTACAGGATCAGGGGGAGAAATTAGAGACCGTTTAGCAGGCGGACAAGGTTCTTTGCCTTTAGCAGGAACTGCAATTTACATGACTTCTTATTCTCGTTTAGAAGAAAATCGCCCTTGGGAAAAAGCTATGCCAGCACGCGATTGGTTATATCAAACGCCAATGGATATTTTAATCAAAGCTTCTAACGGTGCTTCTGATTTTGGTAATAAATTTGGTCAGCCTTTAATTACGGGCTCTGTTTTAACATTCGAACATGAAGAAGAAGCCCGCAAATTAGGTTTTGATAAGGTGATTATGCAAGCAGGTGGAATAGGTTATGGCAAGTTAGATCAAGCTAAAAAACAAAAGCCACAAACTGGTGATAAAATTGTGATTTTAGGTGGCGAAAATTACCGTATTGGTATGGGTGGCGCAGCAGTTTCATCTGCTGATACGGGTGCTTTTGGTTCGGGCATCGAATTAAATGCGATACAACGCTCTAACCCAGAAATGCAAAAACGTGCTGCAAATGCGGTACGAGGAATGGTAGAATCGGACATCAATCCTATCGTTTCTATTCACGATCACGGAGCTGGTGGCCATTTAAACTGTTTATCAGAATTGGTAGAAGAAACTGGTGGTTTAATTGATTTAGATAAATTACCTGTTGGGGACCCTACCCTTTCGGCAAAAGAAATTATCGGTAACGAATCGCAAGAGCGTATGGGCTTGGTTATTGGCGAAAAAGATATTGACACTTTAAAACGTGTTGCAGATCGTGAACGTTCTCCAATGTATACTGTAGGTGATGTTACTGGCGATCATCGTTTTACGTTCGAATCCAAAATTACAGGCGCTAAACCGATGGATTATGCTTTGGAAGATTTCTTCGGTTCATCGCCAAAAACAGTAATGAATGATAAAACTGTAGTAAGAAATTACGCAGAGTTAACTTATAAAACGGAAGAAATTCCAGCTTACTTAAACCAAGTTTTACAATTAGAAGCTGTAGCCGCTAAAGATTGGTTAACCAACAAAGTTGACCGTTGTGTGGGTGGTCGTGTTGCGAAACAACAATGCGCTGGTCCTTTACAATTACCATTAAACAACGTTGGTGTAATGGCTTTAGATTATAAAGGTAAAGAAGGTATTGCAACAACAGTGGGTCACTCGCCTGTCGCGGCCATTATCGATCCGGCTGCTGCAAGTAAAACTGCCATTGCCGAGTCTTTATCGAATTTGGTTTTTGCTCCAATTAAAAATGGTTTAGATGGCGTTTCGCTATCTGCAAACTGGATGTGGGCGTGTAACAATGAAGGCGAAGATGCACGTTTGTACAAAGCGGTTAAAGCTTGTTCGGATTTTGCCATCGAATTAGGAATTAATATTCCAACGGGAAAAGATTCGCTTTCGATGAAACAAAAATATCCTAACGGAGAAAATGTGATTGCACCAGGAACTTTAATTGTTTCTGCAGCGGGTAATTGTACAGATATTAACCAAGTGGTAGAACCAGTTTTAGCTAAAAATTCAGGTTCTATTTATTATATCAATTTATCAAAAGATAATTTCAAATTAGGCGGATCATCATTCGCTCAAATTTTAAATAAAATAGGTACTGAAGTGCCAACAATTAAAGATGGTGCTTATTTCAAAAAAGCATTCAATACCATACAAGATTTAATAAAAGCGGGACAAATTAAAGCAGGGCACGATGTGGGTTCTGGTGGTTTAATTACAACCTTATTAGAATTAACTTTTGCTGATGTAAATTTAGCTGCCAATTACGATTTATCGGGATTAGGCGAAGCGGATACAGTGAAAGCTTTATTTAACGAAAACATTGCGGTGGTGTTGCAAGCTACTGAAGATGCTGCTTTCGAAACTGCATTAGCAGAAACTGGTATTGAAGCCGTAAAAATTGGCCAAGCGATTGAAGGAACTGAAGTAAGCATTAAAAACAACGCCGACAATTTTACATTTAACGTAGAAGCTACTCGCGATACTTGGTATAAAACATCTTTCCTTTTAGATTCGAAACAAGCTAAAAACGGAATGGCGCAAGAGCGATATAACAATTATAAAAGTCAGCCATTAAACTTTTCTTTCCCTACGCATTTTACTGGTATTAAGCCTACAATCGACGCGACAAAACCTCGTCCGAAAGCAGCAATTATCCGTGAAAAAGGCAGTAACTCTGAACGTGAAATGGCTAACGCGATGTATTTAGCTGGTTTTGATGTGAAAGATGTACACATGACCGATTTAATTACAGGTCGTGAGACTTTAGAAGATATTCAATTTATTGGTGCTGTTGGTGGTTTCTCTAATTCAGATGTTTTAGGTTCGGCAAAAGGTTGGGCTGGTGCATTTTTATACAATGAAAAAGCTAAAAAAGCTTTAGAGAATTTCTTCGCTCGTCCTGATACCCTATCGGTTGGTATTTGCAACGGTTGCCAATTATTTATGGAATTGGAATTAATCAATCCAGAACATGATGTACATGGTAAAATGTTGCACAACACTTCTCAAAAACACGAATCGAACTTTGTAACTGTTAAAGTGCAAGATAATAATTCGATCATGTTAAAAACCTTGGCCGGCACAACTTTGGGTGTTTGGATTTCGCACGGCGAAGGAAAATTCAATTTACCTAAAGAAGAAAATCAATATCACATTGTAGCAAAATACGCTTACGAGGCTTATCCAGCAAATCCGAACGGATCAGACTTTAATACTGCGATGATGTGCGATGCAACTGGTCGTCATTTGGTAACCATGCCACACATTGAGCGCTCGACCTTCCAATGGAATTGGGCGAACTATCCGGCAGGAAGAAAAGACGAAGTTACTCCTTGGTTAGAAGCATTTGTAAACGCAAAGAACTGGTGCGAAACCCATAAGAAATAATTTTTCAGAGCCGCTTAATGCGGCTCTTTTTATATCTTAGCAAATCGCGTTAGCGAAAACCAAACAAAGCAAAAACTACATGATTGTTGTAAGTATTAATGGAGGCTTAGGTAACCAATTGTTTCAATATGCGTTTGGAAAAAATATGGAGCGAATAAACTTCAACCTACTGGATTTCTATATAAATTACAGTTATGATTGAAGTTAGCGTCGTAATGGCCGTTTACAACGGCGAGAAATATTTGAAGGAGGCAATAGATAGTGTACTTGCACAAACTTACACTGAATTTGAATTCATCATAATCAATGACGGCTCTACAGACAATACGGCAAAAATTCTCCAGTCAATCGTAGACAGTAGAGTAAAGATTATATCTCAAGAAAATACTGGTGCCGCAAGAGCACGAAATAATGCTATCGCTATAGCCAAAGGCAATTACATAGCCATAATTGACTCCGACGATGTTTGCCTAGAAGATAGGCTCGAACAACAATTGAATTTTCTTAAAAACAATCCCGAATATGTACTAGTTGGCAGCAACGCAATAGTCATCGACAAGGAGGGCAAAGAAATATATATTTCTTCTTTACCTACTTCACATTTAGATATCGTCAAGAATTTAAAGGTAAATTGCTTTTATAATAGTGCTGTGTGTTTCCAGAAAGACGTCTTCAACAGAGCCGGTGGTTACAATGAATTGTTCTACAACAATCTGGAAGATGTACTACTCTGGATTTTAATGTCGAAAATGGGAAAAGTTGGTAATCTTAGCAAAGCGCTAATTAGATACAGAATGAGCCCGCACTCCATATCCCTAAAGTCAAACGAATTAAGAAGCTACCAAAATCAAATTATATGTAAGTTTATTACCAATAACTCGATAACTGAAGTTGATGTTGACAAGTTCTCAAGAATGAATAGCATTTCTCAAAAAAAGAAGATTGGCCTTTACCATCTCCATTTAGCAAAAATCTATCTAAGTAAGACGAAATCAAAACGAGATGCCTTGAAAAACATATTACAAAGTTTTATAAATTATCCCAACAATTTCGGCATTGTGAAACAACTCGCTAAGATGTTTTATCCATTTAAACAATAAAGAATTAAAATAGTAGCTCTATTTTTAAAGAATCGTATTTTAGTTGAATAAAGAAAAACCAAAAAAAATAAAATGAAGAAGATATTTTTCCTCTTACCTCTTCTGATAATGAGTTCTACACTCTTTTCCCAAAACAACTTTGGTAATGAGTGGATAAAGGGAAATCAAAAATATCTAAAGATAAAAATATTAGAGAGTGGTATTTACAGAATAACCTTCGAACAATTGTCGGGTAAAAATTTTACTTCAACCAGTTTAAATCCTAAAAATTTACAGCTTTTTCATAACGGTGTAGAGGTTCCAATTTTCGTAAATGGAGAAGCTAATGAATTGTTTGAAGCTGGAGAGTTTATTGAGTTTTATGGTAAAAGAAATGATGGTAAACTAGACGAGATATTGTACAATCCGACAAGCTTACAGCCCAATCCTGAGGTGAGTTTGTATGATGACCATTCTTACTACTTTTTGACGGTTGGCGAGCAAGCTGGAAAACGATATGTGAATACTACAATTTCAAGTTCTGGATTATCGCCGGAGCCTTTTATTATTTACACTGCCTCCGCAAATTATGCGGAAGCTTACTACCCTGGAAGCTATTTGATAGATGTTATGTCTCTTTCAGAATATATAGAAGGAGAAGGATATTTAGGAACTTTGAACAGTATTGGCGCAACGCAAACAAAAACGTTGAATACGCCAAATGCCATCAGCGCGAGCTTTACGCCCACCCTTTCATATTATGTGGCAGGGCGGTCAAATGCGGCTTCTACCGATCCTAATGGAAATAATCATCACTTGCAAATAAGTGTATCAGGAAATCAATTGGTAGATAGCAAGTTTAGAGCATACAGCACGGTAAGAGGTACAGTAAATTTAACATCATCATTGATAGCAGAAAACACCGCGATTAATTTTTCCTCAGTGAATGATATCGGTGCTGCAACGGACTTCCAAGCGGTGGGCTATGCCAGAATTACCTATGCCAGAAGCACCGAAGCATCAAACATTAATGCTTTGAGCTTTAAGACCTCAAGCACTAATCCGCAGTTGCTCATAAATTTTATTAACAACAGTTGGGCAGAAGCAATCTTGCTTGACGAGGCCAATCTAAAGCGTTATCTGGGTATCAAAACCGGCTCCACTACATCCTTTACGGTAGATAATCCGGCAAGTAGCAACCTGCATTTAGCAGCGAACGGAGGATTTAAATCGCCAGTAAGTATAGACGATGTAAGTTTTAACTTGGTCAACGCCAGCAGCTACAACGCGAAACTGCTAATTGTGACACATCGAAGCTTATTACCTAGCGCCAACGAATATGCGGCCTATAAAGTTTCTAAAGGATATAGCACCGCTGTGCTCGCTACAGAAGATATTTATGATCAGTTCCTATATGGTCAACACCATCCGCTAGCCATTAAAAATTTAGCAAGATACTTGTTATTGCAAACGGGTAACCAACAAAAACCGGAGTACTTACTTCTTTTAGGAAAAGGTTTTGAAACTCCAAAATTTAACCTTAGCGCCGATCTAGTTCCAACGATGGGATTTCCTGCGTCAGATAGTTATTTAACTTCTGAGATTATTGATAATAGCTTGGCACCAGCACTTGCGACCGGTAGAGTGCCTGCAAAAACAAATGAAGAAGTACTAGTATACTTGGACAAAATGAAGAAGTACGATCAGCAAGGAAACAACCTCTGGAGAAAGAACATTATCAACATCACGGGCGGAAGCGGCAGTGCAGAAGACGCTTCTTTTTCCAGCTATCTTCGTAACTTAACTGCTATTGCAGCAAAAGAACACTTTGGGGCTAAAGCGATTAACTACTATAAAAGCGTGACCGATCCTATCACCGAGAATTTAATGGCAAAAATTAGCAACAACATTAATGACGGTGTGGGCTTACTCAATTTTTTGGGTCATGGTAGTACTACTTCTACAGCCGTTTCTATTGGCAACCCTTCATTTTTAAACAATGGCAATAAGCTGCTCACCTATATTATAAACGGTTGCAGCACCGGCAACGCATTTGTTAGCGGATCTTTGGGCGAAGATTACATTTTCCAAAACAATAAGGGTGCTATTGCATGGATCGGAACTAGTAGCGAAGGCATTGCTTCGTATCTTTACCAGTACACCAGTTTGCTTTTTCAAAACTCGTTCGAAACCAATTATAATAGTTCTATTGCTAAGAACATGGCCAGATCTGCACGAGCCTATCAGTCCAGCAACGATAATTATAATAAAGCACATTTACGTCAATATATTTTCTTGGGCGATCCAACGGTTAGTTTTTACTCGCCTCCGCTTCCTGATTATGAAGTTAAAAACGAAGATGTAGGTTTAGAAGACAAGAATTTAAATGCCAGCTCGCCAACTGTGAAGGTTTTCGCTATTGTTAAAAATATCGGTAAAGCGGTATCCAATAACATCCCTATACAAGTGAGTAGAGTGCTACCTAACAACTCGGTTTTTAACTATCCAGTAGCCAATTATAATAAAATCTTAAACACCGATACCGTTATTATCGAACTAGATAATACCCTCTCAAATATCCGAGGCAACAATAAATTTATTATCAATATCGATCCTAACAATGAAATTGCAGAGCTTAGCGAAACAAACAACAGCGCAGAATTTAGCTACCTTATTCAGTCTAACGGCATAAGCTTAATTTCGCCTAGCGAATTCTCAATTGTAAATACAAATGATGTCAAATTACATGTACAAGCAAATGATCTGTTTTTGAGGGAACAAGCTTACCGCTTTGAGATAGATACGCTGAAAACTTTTGACAGTGCCTGGAAAAAAACATCGCCTATTATAAATGGTGGTGCATTGGCAACTTGGACACCAAATGTGCAATTCGATAATACAACAACATACTATTGGAGAGCGAGAAAAAACGATAACGCAACTGCCAACAATTGGGAAACCAGCTCGTTTACCTTTATAACTAACAGTAGTGAGGGTTGGAACCAATCGCATTACCAACAATTTGAAAACACTGAAACCCACACGATTAATCTCGATGCAAACACGAAGCGATTTGAATTTACTTCTACAGCCTTTCCTGTTTTGATTCGCACCAAAGGAAACAACGGACCAGCAAACGTAGACAGACGGATTAGAATTAGTGTTAGCGTTGGGGCGCTTTCCTTTACCTCTGCAGAATTCGATGGTCTTTCTATCGCAGCATTTGATCCAAATACCACCTTCAAATTATTCGAATATGACAGCCCATACATCCTGAAATCTGGTGGCGGGGTTGGCCAATATGGCACCGGAGAATTCCGCTTTAACACCAACATTCCACAAGATATAGATTCCTTGAAATACTACCTTGAAAATATTCCTAGCGGATATTATGTGGTGGGTTATAGTGGAAGGGACTTTAATCCTAAAGCACTACCTCTAGATGTATTGAACCTTCTTGCCAATTTGGGTCTTTCTAAAATTGCAACGGTAAACAATGGAGAACCGTATGGCTTTTGGACCCAAAATGCGCTAAATAAAAAAATAGACCCGCTTGAACTTACTGCAGATTACACCTCGGGAATTGACCCAACAGCCCAATCCATCGATTTCTCTTACGATTTACTTTATCCTTGGGGCTCTGGAAAAATTACTTCAGAAAAAATTGGCCCCGCGGCAAACTGGACTGAGGCTAGTTTTGACGTTATCGCCGAGATCTCAGATGAGGTTAAATATCAGATTATTGGAGTGAATTCTTCTGGAAATGAAGTGGTTTTAAAATCAGAACTTACTACCTCTCCAATTGATCTAACAGATATTTCGGCCGACGAATATCCTTATCTAAAAGTAGGTGCAAGCATATCTGATAATACCAATAAAACGATAGCGCAGTTTAAAGGCTGGAAAGTCTTTTACGATGGCTATCCAGACGTGAGTTTCAGTACTGCTATTAAAGATGAGTTTTATGCTAAAAGTTTGCATCGAGGTGATAGTCTTAAACTGGCAATTGGTGTGACTAACTTAGAAAAACGCCCAACAGATAGCATTTACGTGAAGTTTAAAATAACTAAGGAAGACCGTAGTGTAGTTGACGGTGTGATTGATACAATTAAACCGCTTGCACAGAGCGAAAATTACATCACAAGCTTTAAATATTCAACAAATCAAATACCTGGAAATAATAATCTACAACTTTATTTAGAACCTAAAAATAAAAAAGACAAGCACGAGTTTAACAACTATGCAGTTTATGATTTGGAGGTAATAAGTGATGTTAAAGAACCAATCGTGGAGGTATACTTCGACAATAGGCGAATTATTAACGGCGATATTGTTTCTCCTACTCCAAAAATATCTATCAACGTGAGAGACGAAAATAAGTTCTTACTGCTCACTGATACCACAAACATTGAACTTTATTTAAAAGAAGAAAACGAACAAAATTTCAGACGAATTGCTTTTAGTGATCAGAAAATCCAAATCAACCAAATCGGTACCTCTACAAATAATAAAATAGATTTCCTGTACACACCAGAAACATTAAATGATGGAAGATATACGCTTAAACTTAGAGGCAAAGATGCCACCGGAAATTACAATACCAACGGTGATTTTATGTTAGATTTCGAGGTAATCAACGAGCAATCTGTGACAAACTTCCTACCCTATCCAAATCCTTTTACCACTAAAATGAAATTTGTTTATCAGATCACCGGAAAGGTGCCAGATAAGATCAAAATTCAGATCATGACGGTAACAGGCAAAATTGTGAGAGAAGTGTTTAAAGAAGAGCTTGGAAATATCAATATTGGCAACAACGTTTCAGATTTTACTTGGGATGGTACCGACCAATATGGAGATAGACTTGCCAATGGTGTTTACTTTTATAACGTAATTATCGAAAATAACGATAAAACTGAGGTAAAACATAGGGCTAACAACACTGATGCTTTCTTTAAAAAGAATTTTGGGAAAATTTATTTGATGAGGTAGAATTATGTCTTAGATAAAGCTGCGATGTAGAAAGCTGCGATGTCTTCACCAATTTTCTCGTAACTATAATTGTTGAGCACATGTTTCCGAATGTTAGCAGAGTCAAAAATACGCTCTCGGCTTGTCATGTTTAAGATCTCTGCTGCAAGTAAATTGTCCGCCTGAGGAGGAATTAAAATTCCTGTCTCTTCAGTAACCATTTCTGGCACGCCACCCACTGCTGTAGCGATTACTGGCACTCCACAACTCATAGCCTCCAATAAAACATAAGGTTGATTGTCGAAATTACTATTCAGTACGAAGACCTCTGCTTGTTGATAGTATTTCAACAATTCGCTTCCGTATAATTTCCCTTTGAAGATCACATTTGTTAAACCTAAATCAGTGACATACTTTCTAATTATTGGTCCTTCCACATCATCGTCGCCAACAATAACGAATGATACTTCTTTATCTTTCTCCACCACAAACTTGGCAGCTCTTAATATACCACTTACATTTTTTACATCGTCATTTAAGCCCGAAACATGTAATACGAGTTTGCTCTTTCTAGATGATATACAAGGAGTGTAAAAGTCGGTGTCTAAAACATTATAGATTACCCTAAAATTAAAAGAATGCTCCAAATCGTGACTAGCTAATGCACTTTTCAAATTGTTAGAAACTGCTGCCACTCCGTTACTGCGCCTCAACAGAAATTTTGTGACGGTTTTTCTGATAAAACCCTTAAACGCTCTATTCTGTGGCAAGTATCGGCTCCAATGCTCGGAAATTACGTAAGGTATGCCGTAAAAAAGTTTGATAAGGTAGGGCAGAATTGCGGCTCGTGTTAGTACATGCACATGGTTTAGCTTAGCCCTTCGGAAAAGATTTCGTTGTGAAATTAAAAGATAAATTACAGCGGTAAGGTAAAAAATACCGTTTAAAAAAAATAGCGCCTTATTGGTCACCTTTCTAAATTGAATTTTTACTAACTTAAATGAATCTACAGTGGTGCTTGATACTTCAAAATAACCATTTAAGTTAGAATTTGGTTCAATATAGACGATACTGATGTCAGCATAACTACTTATCGCCTTAGCATGGTCTAGCACAAACTTGCCAGCCAAGGGGTTTTGCTTCGATGGGAACCAGGCAGGAAAAAAAATTACATTAAGCTTCTTCTCTACCATTTAAGTAACCTTTTAATACGACGTTTTGCACTATTTATTATCGAGCCATACCACTGGGCGCTCCGCTTATAATCTACCAAATAGTAAGGTGTTAATTTGGCGTTGAAAGAGGCTTTAAAATTCGCTATCCCCTCATTATTAGCACCAACCATATCTACATATTTAATATTATTGGCCAAGCACCAGTTAAATAATTCTTTGTTTAAAAAGGGAATAAGTTTATTGCTATATAAGTTGTGTGTTAAAATGGTTGACAGCGTGCTACGCTCCGCATCAATAAGAGCAAACCTAATAATCTTCAAACACTTCCCATCATACACACAAAAAGCTCGTAAATAATGATGATTTGCCAAATGACGGAACAAAGAGCTGTAGTTATCCATTTCATTATCAGGCGCATCATATTCGAAGCATTGATCTACGCAGTACTGTAACAGTTGGTCATTAAACACTTCCTCCCTAAACACTAGTGTGTCTTCAATTGCCTTTATTCGCTTTTCGATTTTATGACTAAGCGGAGCTGAGACGTCGCGGATATAGGTATAACGGTTTTGAACTTTAAAACCACACCAGATAAATGGTCTTAAATCAAAAAAAGAAGGCGGCAATCTAAGAGAAATTTTATTAAAATTCGAAGATAATAGCTGAAGAAAATTGTTCATCAAATCTACATAAGCTATATCTCCAATAGTACTATCAAAATAAATAGAATTATATGTAAAAGCGTCTGGTCTTACTACAGATGTTCCCTTCACAAAAATGGCCGCAGCCAACCTTATATTATTACCTTTTAATGCAGCGTAGTAATGTAAATCGTAACCAAAAGCATCTTTTACAATGTTAAGATATTTAGGATCGAAAAGCATGCTAAAGTACTCACTTTTGAATAATTCAATCCACTGTTGTTCGGAAATTTGCGAAACTTTCATCTAACTCTCACCTTTTAGCTAAGCAATGTATTTTTTCAGAAATGATTTTATTCTATCTCTTATTACTTGCTTCATATTTTGACTTCTGTCGTACGAAACTTGGTAATGATGCTTTAATTTCACGGAAAACTTCAATTTAAACAAAGCGAAACCTGGTACGTCTGCACCAAATAAATCTACAACCTTATACCCCTTGTCTTTTAAATAATGAAATGTAAAATCGTAAATCTTAGCATGCGTTCCATATTGGTACCAACGTTCTGATTTAGCGATAAGCACCACGTACGCTTTTCCTTCCTCTTTATTTAAAAGCACGAAATTACTAGCGACAACCTCATCATCAATACTTAAAGTCAAATCGATTAAATAACCGGTATTTTTAAGCTGAGTGAGCAATGGCATATATTTTTCGACGTGCTTTTTTCGAATGCCAAACTTATAAAAATCTGCCTTATGCAGGGTCAACGACTTTTCGAAATGCTCTCCACAGACATTAAACGAGAAACCAGGATCCGGCTTCTTCAGCATCCTAAAAATATTCTCATGATAGTTGAAATTAAGCCGTAAATCCTTTTCATTGGTATGCATTAACTTGTATGTAAAGCCACACCATGAAAATGCCCGCACATCGTCTATACCAACAGGCAAATTGAAACGAATGCGTTTATATCGTTCTTTAAGCTGATTCAACATTTGCTGCAAGTGGTGTAGAATTTGAATTTCACCCACCGACTTATTGATCCAAAAACCAGTTCTAAGAAAGTGGTTTGGAACTACCAAGCAATTATTCTTTTCAAAAGAACTTACAGCAAAAAGCACCTCTCCTTTTAACTCATATACGAAGTGAATGGGTTTTACTTCGTAGACATTGGCATGTACAGCCAAGAAATCTGGATGATGAAAAATAGAAAACCACTCTGCATTTGCATAGCTTTTCAGCCAATCAGTCGAATTTAAAACCTTAATCATTACCCCTACTGCGCATTAGTTTACTTATCAGTTGATACCCTAGCGATTTTACGTAACGCTTTATTTTGATATAATTGCTCGAAGTGTAGAAAACCCTAATATAATTAGCCTTATCACCCTTAAATTTTGATTTATAGTTGGCTACTGATGTAATATTAGCACCGCACAAATCACAATAACCAAATCCTAAGTCTTTGTAATATTGCATACAATAAGTATACAAAATAGTTTGCGCTTCTGCATGTACCAACTTGTTTGGTATACTTATTAAATAGGTGTAAAACGTCGTTTTTAACTTATCTTCCATCACTAATAGAGAACCTACATAATCTGTGGCTTTATAAACATCGAAGAATTTTGCAAACCCTGCTGTTTTCAATTCACTAAAATACGATTGATATTTTTCACCCCCACTAAAGCCAAAGAAAGCTTGGTTAGATTTCCAAATTTGTGTAAATGACTTGTGTAAGTCTGTACTCAAACACACGTGATAATTCTTTTCTTCGCCCTGCTTTTTTAAGCGATTGATATTTCTTGAATAGTTTAATATATCAAGAGATTTTACGTAGGTGGATAGTGTCTGAACTTTAAAGCCATCTTTTGCTAAGTCATCCATGCCAATAGTATTAATAGGTAACTTTAGGTCCACAGCTGTATAAATTACTGAAATTGATTTTAACGCGGCAAGTAAAGTGGTACAGAGTTCTTCTTGTGAAGCCGTCAAGTCAACGAAATCTGTTAAATGGAAGCTAGTAGGCGTTTTGGCAATTTTTGCATCTTCGAAAACGACAAAGCCAATTTTCTCCTTACTGTCCTCAGTCCACAAATAATAAGATATATCTAAATCAAAATTTGATGCTGTAACTTCCAAATACGCTGGACTGAGAAATATAGAGTGCTGAATATGTCTCCCTATAAATTCTTTCCAAGAGGTTCCGTCAATCTTGATGAGCATTAGCCTTATATATCGTCTTCTACTAAAAAAGCGATTAGACAAACTAATCGCTTCGCAAAATACAAATTTATAAACTTTGTTTTGACTAATTATTAATGGTATATGCTATTGGCATTTGATAACGTACTCTCACCGGCAAGTTACTTTGCATTCCGGCCTTCCATCGTGGTGATTTTTTGATAACACGCATTGCTTCTTCGTCGCAACCAGAACCTATACCTTTTAAAACTTTAACATCAGTTATCATTCCATCCTTTTCTACCACAAAACTTAAGTATACCTTTCCTTGCACTCCGCCTTCTTGAGCCATTGGAGGATAACGTAAGTTCTTTTGAATATATTTTGTCCAAGCATCCATCCCCCCAGGAAACTCCGGATAAACATCAACCCCTGTAACGTCCATAATTTCTGATCCAGTTCCGTTACCGCCAACGCCAATCCCATTGCCTAATCCCACAGCCCCGTCACCTGTACCAACATCTACTCTAATATTTCCGCTGACAGCCTCGCCTTCTTGGGTTGTACTTGCGATGATAGATTTTTTTAATTCATTTAATTTAGACGGATTATAGTCAGCATGTTCATCTTTCACAACTTTGATATTGTTCGTGAAACCAACCGATTTTATCTTTTTTGCCTCTGTCTTAGCTTCGGCTGCAGGCAACTCTTCTTTCGATGGCTTTACCTCCGTAGGCATTGCAAAGACAACATCACGATGAATGGGGTCTTGATACACTAAAGTCTGTTTCTCACCCATTAGAGCTTTATAAAGCTTAGGTCCTGCAAACAATCCCACAAATAATGGAGCAGCAAATAAGAATGCCCTCAACATGTTGTCGGATGAATGCTTACGCAAGGTATAAGCTCCGTAGCTTTTGTTTCTGTTTGCGAATACAAGGGCGAGCCACTCGCGGTTGTATAGATTTGACGAATTGTTAAACATAGCTTAAGTTTTTTAAGCATGATGTTCAAGAATACCGGAATCCATAATATTTTAAGAAAGAAATAGCATAAACATCACCAAGTTAAACAGCCGCTACCTTTTTAAAACCCTCTTCTCGACTAAAAACCATGACAATATTCCTAAAACGACACAAAGCACCATTGATAATAGGAACTCGTAAATAGTTGTATTTAAATGCAAATGAACAAATAAATTGATTACAGGCATTTGGTAAATATAAATTCCGTACGAAATATCATTTCCATTTAATAACTTGTTAGATATATCAGTGCGAGTATAAGCTAGAGAAAAAATTAAACCGATAAGCAATATTAACATTGCGAAGCTTAAAAAATTGAATACATAGCGATGATATCTTACGTTAAAATAATCTAGCGTTATATTAGTAAGCAGAAATATTGATATCCATAGTAAAGCTCGCCCCTCGAACTTTTCGATAAAATATACTCTATTTATATAGATGAAAGCTCCGGCTAAAAAAAAGTATAGGTATGAACCGACAAACACAAACGACAGCTTAAAAACTAAGCTTTCAGGCGACAAATACCTATTGAATAAATAATTGTAAAGAGCTGAAAGCACAAACCATAATAAAAGTGTTAAATTTTGCTGTTTTTTACTTTTATCTCTTAAGGACAGATACCAGAGTAATGCTATAAAAATATAAAACTGGAGCTCCACGGAAATGGTCCACAATGCCCCATTAGGAGGAGAAATTCCAAAATCTCTCACGATTTCTGGATTGTAGAATTGAAAGATCGTTAATTGTGCTGCAGTCCATTGTGCAAAATCCTTGCTTAGTAACTCCTGGAAAGTTAGGCTGTTTAAAAAAATTAATAAAGCGACTGTAAGTAAAAAACAGACAAGTAATGCTGGATATATTCTTTTCAGCCTTTTTTTGAGGAACGCCAAAGGCTGGTTTCTTTCCAAGGATTGTAGAATTAAATAACCAGAGACGATAAAAAACACGTTTACTCCTGGGAAATTCCATATCAACCTTTCCACCCATTTTATAGTTTCAGCATCTATGTTATTGAAAAAGAACCCAAAATGGTGAAGTATAAGTACCTGCAAAGCAGCAATTAATCGTATCACGTCAAAATTATTGTTGTGCTCTGCGGTTATACTTTTCATTTGCTGAATATAAGTGATCGACACTATAACTCGAAACAGAATTAGAGCTTTTTGCTAGTTTAAAATAAACTCACAAAAGATCAACTTTCCACTAAAAACGTTAAAATTGTCGAACATAAAACAATATTTTTCCCTTATTCAATATTTTTTATCACTTTTTTATCCAAAAAATTCACGAAAACCACAAAATATCATACTTTTGATTAAAATTTTCAAATAAATAAATGAAAAACTCAAGAACCATCGCTTTAAAAGAGGCACAAACTAGAGAAATACCTGAAATCACTTCTCCTTCTAACAAAATTTCAGAGCTTTACTGCTTAAACGTTTTCGATAAGAAAAAAATGAGAGAATATCTTTCTAAAGATGTTTTCGAAAAACTTTTGTCTTCTATAAATCAAGGTGAGTTAATTAACTTTGATGACGCAAACCACATTGCTACCGCGATGAAGACGTGGGCAATGAGTAAAGGCGTAACACATTATACACACTGGTTTCAACCATTAACAGGTACAACTGCCGAAAAGCACGACTCGTTTTTCGAGCCAAGCGGCGATGGAGCTATCGAGAAATTTGCTGGTAGTGCATTAGTTCAACAAGAGCCAGATGCATCTAGTTTCCCTAACGGTGGTATCCGAAATACTTTCGAAGCTCGTGGTTACACTGCTTGGGATCCTTCATCTCCAGCATTCATTATGGAAAACAAAGCAGGTAAAACACTTTGTATACCAACAGTATTTGTTTCTTACACTGGCGAAGCTTTAGATTACAAAGCACCTTTATTAAAAGCAGTTGCTGCTATAGATAAAGCTGCCGTAGAGGTATGCCAATACTTTGATAAAAGCATCTCAAAAGTAAGTGCTTCATTAGGTATTGAGCAAGAGTATTTCTTAGTTGACTTAGCTTTATTTAACGCTCGTCCAGACTTAGTACTTACCGGTCGTGCTTTGTTTGGCCACATGTCTGCAAAAGGCCAACAATTGGAAGATCATTATTTCGGTTCTATTCCAGAGCGTGTTTTTGCTTACATGGTAGATTTCGAGAACGAGGCGATTAAGCTAGGTATTCCTTTAAAAACTCGTCATAATGAAGTTGCACCATCTCAATTTGAGTGCGCTCCAATTTACGAAGAAATCAACTTAGCTATTGACCACAACCAGTTGTTGATGGATTTGATGGAAAAAGTTGCTCGTCGTCATAATTTCAAAGTTTTATTACACGAAAAACCATATGCGGGTATTAATGGATCTGGTAAACACAACAACTGGTCGTTAATTACTGATACTGGTAAAAATTTATTAGCGCCAGGTAAAACGCCTAAAAACAATTTGATGTTCTTAACCTTCTTTGTAAATACTATCAAAGCGGTACACGAACATGCAGATTTATTGAGAGCAAGTATTGCTTCGGTAAGTAACGACCACCGTTTAGGTGCTAATGAGGCGCCACCGGCAATTATTTCAATCTTCTTAGGTCAACAATTGGATGAAATTTTAGACGAAATTGAGCATTCACGCCTAAGTAAAAAATTGAAGGAAGACAATTCACTTTGGTTAGGTATTCCTAAAATTCCGCATATCTTATTAGACAATACAGACCGTAACCGTACTTCTCCATTTGCTTTTACAGGTAACAAATTCGAATTAAGAGCTGTTGGTTCTACTGCAAATTCATCTGCTCCTATGACGGTTTTAAACACCATCGTTGCAGATCAGTTGAATAAATTCAAAGTAGATGTTGATAAGTTGATCAAAAAAGGCGACAAAAAAGACGTTGCTTTAATGACAGTAATTAAGCGTTACATCAAAGAATCAAGAGCAATTCGCTTTGAGGGCAATGGTTACAGTGATGAGTGGGCTCAAGAAGCAGAAAAACGTGGTTTATCAAACATTAAAACTACGCCAAAAGCGCTTGATGCTTACGTAAGTGAAAAAACTACAGAGCTTTTCGAAAGAGCAAAAGTATTCAGCAAACGCGAATTACACGCTCGTCATGAGATCTTGCTAGAGAGCTATTACAAAAAACTTCAAATCGAAGCTCGTGTGTTCGGCGAAGTTGCCAACAGTCAAGTTATTCCGGCTGTGGTGAGCTACCAAAATTCATTGATCGAAAATGCGAAAGGATTAAAAGATCTAGGTTTGGGGAAAGAGGCAATCGCAACTCCAGTTTCCATCATCGAAAATATTTCTAAACACTTAGGAATTTTAAAATCTTCGGTAGACAACATGTTAGAAGAGCGTAAGAAGGTAAACAAAATCGAAGATACTCGCGAAAAAGCAATTGCCTACGACGAAAAAGTTAAGGTTTATTTCGATGCAATTCGCTACCATGCTGATAAGTTAGAGCAAATCGTTGACGATTCTAACTGGCCTCTTCCAAAATTAAGAGAGTTATTATTCTTAAAATAGCAGCAAATTTTCAATTATATAAGGTGCAAGGTTTGCTTTGCACCTTTTTTGTTTTTGGAAACCACAGTCAGCAATATCTCTCACGCCCGTCCTTCTTTCCCCTAAATCTTTGTCTTGCTTCGCTCGTCAAAGTATATCGCTACAATAAGGTTTAGTTAACAAATACCACTGCAAAAAACCACCAACAAAAAGCGTAAAACTTAGTATTAATCATTTAATAACTACAACTAAAAAGCTATCTTTGCAGCAATTATGAGCGATAATAGATATAACCAACGTGGCGTATCGGCTTCTAAAGAAGACGTGCATGCAGCCATAAAAAACATCGATAAAGGCATCTTCCCAAAAGCATTTTGTAAAATCATTCCCGACATATTAGGTAACGATGAAGCTTATTGCAATATCATGCATGCCGACGGCGCTGGTACAAAATCATCGTTAGCTTATACCTATTGGAAAGAAACCGGCGATTTATCTGTATGGAAAGGCATTGCTCAAGACGCAATCATCATGAACATCGATGATTTAATTTGCGTTGGTGCTACAGATCAAATCTTATTATCCTCAACCATTGGTCGTAACAAAAACCTCATCCCAGGTGAAGTAATTGCCGCTATCATTAACGGAACAGAAGAGATTTTAGCCGAACTCCGTGAATTAGGCATCTCTATTTATTCAACTGGCGGCGAAACTGCCGACGTTGGTGACTTAGTACGCACTATCATCGTTGACTCTACGGTAACCTGCCGAATGAAACGTAAAGACGTGATTAGCAACGATAATATTAAAGCAGGTAATGTTGTAGTAGGCTTAGCTTCTTACGGCAAAGCTAGCTATGAAACCGAGTACAATGGTGGCATGGGTTCTAACGGATTAACTTCTGCTCGTCATGATGTTTTTGAAAAAACTGTGGCCACTAAGTACCCTGAAAGCTTTGACCCAGGCGTGCCTTTTGACTTGGTATTCTCTGGTGGCAAACTACTTACAGACTTGGTACAAATCAACGAGACTGAAAGCATCACCGCTGGCAAATTGGTCTTATCACCTACACGTACCTACGCTCCCGTAATAAAACAAATTTTAGACAAACATCGTTCGAAAATTGATGGCATTGTACACTGCAGTGGCGGAGCACAAACTAAAGTGCTGCACTTTGTAAACGATAATGTGCATATAATTAAAGACAATCTATTTCCTATCCCTCCGCTCTTTAAATTAATTCAAGAGCAGTCTGGTACAGATTGGAAAGAAATGTATAAAGTGTTTAACATGGGGCACCGCATGGAATTATATGTTCCTGCAGAAATTGCTGAAGATATCATCGCAATTTCGAAAAGCTTTAATATCGATGCCCAAATTATTGGTCGAGTTGAAGAAAGCGCAACAAAACAGGTAACTATAAAAAGTGAATTTGGCGAGTTTGTTTATAACTAGGTAAAGACTTAAATAATAAAAAAAATCCCGATGATTTATCACTATCGGGATTTTTTTTTAAGGTTATGTTTTGCAATTAAGCTAGTATAAATAAAAAAAGCCTTCTAGGATGTCCCCAGAAGGCTTTTTGAAATTTTACTCCTATTAGTTTAGTTGAAATTATATCTCAATCCAAACTGCATATAGTATGTAGATGAAATTGATGTAGTTACATTATTCGTTTTAGAAATTAGTTTATTATCTAACGAATTCATTCTAAATGTAGGCTTAGTACTGCCACCTGGAGTTAACGAGCTTACATTAGCTGGAATTAACAAAATATTATTGTTGAAAGTATAATTGCCCCAATCAGAGTTTATTAAATTACCAACATTAAATATATCTGCAAAAAACTCCAAACCGTGTTTACGATCGCCAATTTTACCAGCGTATAACTCTTGAGTTAAACGGAAATCAAATTGATTTCTCCAAGGAGAAACACCACCATTTCTTTCCGCATATTTACCTTTTCTGCTCTTCAAATACTTATCACTATCAATTAAAGCAAAAAATACATCAGATTGTTCTTGTGGAGTATAAGTTACACCTCCAACGGTATTACTAACAAAAGTAATTTCCGATGGATCTTTAGGCACATATATTAAGTCGTTTCTTTGATTATCTCTATTAAAGTCTACGTTATAAATGTAAGAGAAACGACCTTGAGAACCACCTTGATAGAATAAAGTCATACCAGTTTTCAAGCCTTTAATCCATTCTTTTTTATGGCTAATGCTTCCAACTAATCTACTAGGAATTACGTTAGAAGTGTATGCTAACTCAGGACTATTTGAATTTCCGTATGCAAAAATATTATTTTGCCAGAACGATCCAATTTGGTCACCACTTTGATCACCATAGTTTTTAGCATAGCTATAAGTATAGGCTATAGTTGCTTCCCAGTTATTAGTAAACGGTTTAGTTAACTGAAAACTAGTAGAAAAATAATCACCGCCTTTTGCATTGTCTAATACGTAAGCATCGAAGCTTCCTCCACCAGTTGCACTAATTAATCCATTGGCTAATTTATTTACATATCTATTAACTCCAGTTGGGTAAATAAATCTATTATCAGGATATCCGCTTACATTTAATGCTTGAGGATCAACCATATTTGCATTACGTACGTAAACAGCATTTAAATCTTTACCATAAATCATTTCTACTGTACCTATAACACCAAATGGTAATTTAGCATCTAAACCTAAACTTGTTTTCCACTGTTGAGGGAATTTCAAGTTTGGAGACATTGCAGTAATTTGACTTGGTAAAGTCTCGCCCGCAACAGGTAAAGTCGAGGGATATAGTTCCTTATAATTTGGATTAAAATCAGGCATATTTGGGTCAGTCTGACCTGAGTAAGATTGTGTGAATTGCAACATACCAGCATCGCCAGATTGCGCTACTAACCACACAAAAGGAATACGACCAGTGAAAATACCCGAACCACCACGTAATTGTAAGCTTCTATCTCCTAAAATATCATAATTGAAACCCACACGTGGCGAAGCCATTAATCGTGTTTTAGGCAATACTCCAGTGTTTAACTTTTCACCACTGTTAAAAGAGGCTGCTGCCACTAAAGGATGACTTTTTATCTCAGTTACATCAGGATACATTGGTAATTCTAAACGTAAACCTAAAGTTACTTTAAGTTTATCGTTTACATTAATTTCATCTTGTCCGTAAACAGATGCTTGGAAAAATTTAAAGCTAGGAAAAGCCTGAGAACCATCTGCAGTTAAAGGATAGGTTATTGCAAAGTTTCTAGGTTTTTGATTTGTTATAAAATCATTCCAACTGTTAAAAACGTAGTAACCTGTACCAAAACGTTGGAAGCCATTCATCGTACGGCTTAACTCTAATTGAGTACCAACAGTAAAGTTGTGTTTTTTCCAAGCAAAAGTTAAATCATCATTTAGTGTATATGTTTTAACATCTCTAAGGTTACCGAAAGTAAAAGGTTCATACCCAAAAGACACCAATGTTGATGCTGAATTCCTACTATTGATTATACCATCGCCATCCGGATCGTAGCCACCATCCAAAATATCCACAAGAGGGAACTCTTTACCTCCCGACGAACGAGGGTCATTTTGATGAGAATACGTCAATCTTAATGAATTATTAAACTTACCTAGTCTTGAATTTAACTCTGCTGTGGCTGAGTAGAAATTAGCTTCTTGGAAATAGTTCGAATTCTGAAAATACATTGCGTAAATACTTCCTCTATTATCAGAAGCCGTAAAATTCGAACCTCCTGTTGACACACTTACGTTAATTGGTGATTTACTTTCAACCTGCGAATAACGAATGTTAAATTTATGGTTTTCATTAATATTCCAATCTAAACGAGCAAATAACTTATCATTATTGCTATCATTAGAATACCCTTGGTAAGGACCAGTTTGATAACCATAGTTATTTGCTAAATAGTCGCTCACTCCTTGCATAAAAGTAGCTGATGGTCTTGCGATATTTAAACTAGAATTTTCTACACCATTTGTCGATGCAACCCTATTAGGTCCAGGTTGAACTGTCTTTTTAATCTCACCATTTACGAAAAAGAATAATTTATTCTTAATGATTGGTCCGCCTAAACTAATTCCGTATTGTTTTTCGCTCAAATCCTGAATAGATGGAATAATGTTATCACCTACTCTAACACCTTGTTGTTTCTCCGAACGGAAAGTATGAAATGCATTTCCAAAGAAATTATTCTTACCCGAACGAGTTACAGCATTAATAGAAGCACCGGTAAAGCCAGTTTGACGAACGTCAAAAGGAGTTACGTTAACTGAAATCTCTTCTAATGCGTCAATAGAAATTGGAGAACCATCAGCAGGAATATTTGAGCCAATACCGAACTGATTGTTATAATTTGCACCATCGACAGTAAAATTATTTGCTCTATAACTACCGCCGCCAATTGAAGTACCATTAGCTTGAGGAGTTAAACGAGTGATATCATTTACACTTCTTGTGATAGAAGGTAATTCTTCAATCTTACCTCTAGAAATTATTGTAGAAGCACCGTTTTTCTTCGAGTTCATAATTGGGTCATTTTTACCAAATACTACAACTTCACTTAGTGTAGACGCGTTATCTACTAATGTAACATCTAGATTAAAACTTTCTCCCAACTTTAAGTAAACGTTTTCAAGTTTTTGAGTTTTAAAACCTACAAAACTAAATTCTACAATATACGGTCCGCCTACACGCATATTTCCAATATAAAAACGACCGGAGCTGTTGGATGTAACCGCGTACACAGACCCCGTTGGCGTGTGAGTTGCCTTAACACTAGCGCCGGGTAATGTTTCTTTTGCATCTTTAATTGTACCCGTCATCGAAGATGTAGTAACCTGCGCTTTGGCAAATCCAAGCGTGAGCACAACAGCAAAAACAACCAGTACCATTCTTAACAGTAAAGATTTTTTCATACTCTTTTTAATAAGTTAATTGTTTTGATTTGTTAATATATGTTAAATATTGCCACAAATGTAATTAAACGTTTCAACTAATTATCAATCACTAATGTTAAATAATTATTAACTATCTGATAGATCTAAACATTTTTATAGGTAATTACAACTTTTAGAAGTAAGCATAAGTTATTCACGCTACTGGTAACCCTAGAAGGCCATTTACAAAAAATGCCGCCAAACTTTCGTCGGGCGGCATCAAAAAAAAAAATAGAAAAGGTGATTAAAATTTATATTTCACCCCGAATTGCATACTCCATCGAGATAAATAATCTGAGTAAGAATATGGCTTATTAGTATATGTATCTAATCCATATTGCGGACTAAATGTATACTGAGGTTTTACATTGTTGCCATCTACTACAAACGATTTCAACGTTAAAGGTGATGTCCCTTGATTACCTACGTAGTAAGCCTTACCCCAATCTTTGTTGACTAAATTTCCAACATTAAAGACATCCACAGAGAAACTTAAAGTATTGTTTTTATACACTTTGAAATCTTGTGAAACTTTTAAGTCTACGTGATTTTCCCAAGGCAAACGATCGCCGTTACGTTTGGTATTTTTTCCAATACGAGATTTCAAATAGTCGGTAGAATTTGCGTAAACCATAAATGCATCATATTGCGCTTGCGGCGTCATTCCACTATTGGTTACAAAGAAAGAAGCATCTGTCGGGATATGCATTAAGTCGGCAGCAACACTACCTACAGAATTAGTTCTTGAGCCATCATCGCCATTTAAGTCGCCGTAAACTAGGTATGACAACACTTGACCAGATTGTCCGTTGTAAAATAAACCAACGTTTGTGGCAAATTTGCCTTTACCGTAAGTAAATTTCTTACCTACCATAAAGTTTACTCTAGAGCCTTGGTCATTATTGTTTCTAGCTAAATCTAAATTTCCTAATCCGTTAATGTTGTAAGCATAACGATAGTTAGAATAAGCAGTAGATGAAGTCCCATCGTGTAAATTATACGAGTGGCCTAACGAATAAGACAAGCTAGACATAAAACCTGCGCCAAATTGTTTCTCTAACTTTCCGTATAAAGTATATGAATATCCTTTACTAGTATTAGTTAGGTAAACAACATTGGTGTATCTGTTATCTAATTTTGTTGAGTTATAAAACGGGCGGGTTACACCATTACCTAAATCCAAGGTATATGGAGACGTTCCTAAATTGAGATCTTTATACAAGATATCTTTGATTGTTTTCGAATACATTACTTCGAAAGTACCTACCACACCCCAAGGCAATTTTTGGTCAATCGCTAAATTGGTTTTGAAAACTCTTGGCGCTTGGAAATTACGATCGGCAACGTCAACCTCAGTTGCTGGGGTTGTTGCCGGTGTACCTTGATAAGGATTTGCTGGATCGAAAGTTATGCCTTCTGCAATAATAGCAGCATTATTATTTGCCGAGTATTTAATTGTTGCTTGGCCAGTGTTAGTATATTGGTTGGAAACCCAAACCATTGGAATACGACCAGTGAAAACACCCGCCCCACCGCGAACTTGGGTCAATCCGTCTTTGTTTACATCCCAATTAAAACCTACTCGTGGCGAAACGATAAATTGCGTTTTAGGCGGGTTAGTATTCAAGATACCATTTTGAGTCGCAATCGCCGAACTGTTGAAAGCGGCGTTCTCTACAGGACTATTAAAGTAGGTTGGAATTTCTGCACGAACACCGTAAGTCAATTTGAAATTGTCTCTAATGTCCCAAGCATCTTGTGCATAAACGCTAAACTGTGCCATTTGAATTTCTGCAGCAGCACGAGGATTTCTTGGATCTGTAGAGTAAGTTGTTTGGTACTTAGTTAAGAAGTCTTGACTGTTACCATTTATAAAACCATCGAAAGAGCCATTTGCACCAAAAGTGTAATCGCCGTACAAACCTTGCAAAAATACATTGCTCGTTTTATAGAACAAATTATCTGTACCAATGGTGATGTTGTGTTTACCCGCGTAGATGTTAAAATTATTTGTTAAGGTAAAATTATCTTGCGCCAAACTATTCGCTTGAGAACTGTAATCACCACCAAATCTGTAGGTAATCCCATTATCAGTAATTGCAACACTTGGAAAAGGAGATCCAATTTTTCTTGCATCACGAACTCTTGTATAAGTAAAACGGAAGATGTTAGACATATTAGCAGCCACCTTCGAGCTCAACTCGCCAACTAATGAAGTTGTTTTGTTTGCTTGAGCGAAACCACCATTACCGAAAGTCATACTAGTTCTGCCAGCAGAGATGTTATAGTAATCACCTTCAACGTAATTACCTCTTATCATTAATTTATGCTTATCATTAATATTCCAGTCAATACGTGCAAAAATTGAGTTTGATGTTCTGGTGTTATTTAAGCCGTTGATGGCGCCTACGTCGTAACCGTACGTATCCAACACATAATCTTTTAACTGTTGTGCTTTCGCTACGTCAACTTGAGAAACACCATCTGGTCCACCTGGTTGGTTTGCCAAAGGCTGTTTACGGTCCAAACCTTCGTAAGCTATAAAATAGAATAATTTATCTTTTATGATCGGACCGCCTAAAGTGGCACCGAACTGATAGTTTTTAAAATCTGCGTATTTAGCACGTGTGGTATAACTTTTGCCTACAAAATCTTGGTTTTGTAAAGTACCAAATACCGATCCATGAACCTCATTGGTTCCGCCTTTAGTAACTGCATTCATTGCACCACCTGTAAAACCACCTTGAGTGATATCATAAGGAGTTAAGGATACGTTTACTTGATCAATAGCGTCGAATGGAATTGGATTGATCCCTGCCTGCCCGCCATTTGTGCCATTTGATGTTAGTCCAAAAACGTCTGTCGCATTGGCTCCATCAACCGCAAATTGGTTGTAACGTGTACTTTGACCACCAAAACTAATCCCCATCGGGCTACCGTCGCTACTGCTGTTTCTCACCTGAGCAATTGGACTTAAACGAGCAAAATCATTAATGTTACGTGTAATTGTAGGCAACATCTCTAACTGATTGCGAGAAACCGATGTAGAGGTTCCAGTTTTTGACTTGCTAATTAAACCATCTTTGTTGGCAACAACTTTCACTTCATTTAAAGCTACCGCGTTGTCACTTAAAGTTGCGTTTACTTTCTCACTTACACCTAACTGTAAATAAATATCATTGTAAACTGTGGGTTGGAAACCAATAAATTTAATCTCTACCGTGTAAGGCCCTCCGGCTCTCATGTTTAGAATATTAAATTTACCATCGTTGTTGGTACCTGCGGTATAAACCGTACCAGTAAGTTTGTGAATAGCCTTAATACTTGCTCCTGGCAAAGGCCCTGTTGCATCTTTAATTGTACCCGTCATTGATGATGTAGTAACTTGTGCGTTCAACGAACTCACAAAACCTACTACTACAAAAACAATCGTTACAATCCTCTGCAGTAAAGATTTTTTCATGCTCTTTAAAAATGAATAAGTTAGTGTGTGATACCTTAAAAATATCTGCGCAAATTTAAATTTAATTTACTGCACTTAAACGCATAAAAGCTAACATTTTAACTATATATGAAGATTTTTACATTCAATCATCATTAACTAAAAAACTACAATTATATTACTTTTATATGGCATTAAGCTAACATTTTATCTATTTTTTGTGATGATTTTTTAAAGCTTTTACCCGCGACAAATTACCGCAAAAACATGCAAATTGTCGATGAATATATAAACACAACACAAGTGATCTGTATAACCAACATTTTTTTTTATTTTTGGCAGTTAATTACAACGTTATTCCCTTAAAATAGAATATGAACTACGATTTAATTGTTATAGGTAGCGGTCCGGGCGGATATGTTACAGCAATCAGAGCATCTCAGCTAGGTTTAAAAACAGCCGTTATCGAACGCGAATCACTTGGAGGTATTTGCCTTAACTGGGGCTGTATCCCTACCAAAGCATTATTAAAGAGCGCACAAGTTTTCGAATATATTAACCATGCTGCAGATTACGGAATTACAACCTCGGAAGCTAAAGCAGATTTCGATGCCGTGGTAAAACGTAGCCGTGGTGTTGCAGACGGCATGAGCAAAGGCGTTCAGTTCTTAATGAAAAAGAACAAAATTGACGTAATCATGGGTACCGGAAAGGCCAAGGCAGGCAACAAAGTTGAAGTTAAGGCGGCAGATGGTTCTCAAAAAGAATATACAGCTAAACATATCATCATCGCTACTGGTGCACGTTCTAGAGAGTTACCAAACTTACCTCAAGACGGCAAAAAAGTGATTGGATATCGCCAAGCAATGGTATTACCGCAGCAACCTAAATCAATGGTAGTAGTTGGCTCTGGCGCTATTGGTGTAGAGTTCGCATACTTCTACGCAACCATGGGTACAAAAGTTACGATTGTAGAATTTATGGAAAACATTGTACCAGTAGAAGACGAAGACGTATCGAAGCAATTGTTACGTAGTTTAAAGAAAACGGGAATTGATATCATGACTTCTTCAAGCGTTGAGTCGGTTGACACTTCTGGCGCTGGATGTAAAGTAGCTGTTAAAACTGCTACCGGAATGCAAACTATCGAATGCGATATCGTGCTATCTGCTGCTGGTGTAGTAGCTAACATTGAGAACATCGGTTTAGAGGAAGTAGGCATTAAAACTGATAAAGGTAAAATTGTGGTTGATGAGTTCTACAACACTTCAGTAAAAGGTTATTATGCCATTGGCGATGTTGTGCCTGGACAAGCGCTTGCACACGTTGCATCTGCAGAAGGTATCATCTGTGTAGAAAAAATCGCTGGTCAACATGTTGAACCTCTAGATTACAATAACATCCCAGGATGCACCTACTGCTCGCCAGAAATCGCTTCTGTAGGCTATACAGAAAAAGCTGCTAAGGCTGCTGGCTACGAATTGAAAATTGGAAAATTCCCTTTTTCTGCTTCGGGTAAAGCAAGTGCAGCTGGCGCAAAAGATGGCTTCGTGAAACTAATTTTCGATGCGAAATACGGTGAATTATTAGGCGCACACTTAATTGGTGCGAACGTAACTGAAATGATCGCAGAAATTGTTGTTGCTCGTAAATTAGAAACTACAGGTCACGAAATGATCAAAGCTGTTCACCCTCACCCTACCATGAGTGAAGCAATTATGGAAGCAGCAGCTGATGCATACGGAGAAGTAATACACTTATAAAAAATATTTCTTCCCGAGCAGGAGAAGAAACACCATGCATATTGATGCAAAGAAAACCTTTAGCCTAACGCTAAAGGTTTTTTTCTTACATAAAACTTTCTTATTTTACACTTAACTAAAGAAGCCTTTCTATTGGAGAGGTTGGGAGAGCCGAAATGAAACTTTATACGATAAATACTGGAAACTTTAAATTAGATGGCGGCGCTATGTTTGGCGTGGTACCTAAATCAATTTGGCAAAAAACAAATCCTGCCGATGCAAACAACCTATGCTCTTGGGCAATGAGGTGTTTACTTATTGAAGATGGCGGCCGACTTATTTTAATCGATAACGGATTAGGCAACAAACAGGATGATAAGTTTTTTAGCCATTATTATTTGCATGGCGATGATACTCTAGATAAATCTTTAGCCGGCCACGGCTTCCATAGAGATGATATTACAGATGTTTTTTTAACTCATCTCCATTTTGATCATTGCGGTGGTTCCATTGAAAGACAAGGCGATTTATTAGTACCGTCTTTTAAAAACGCAATCTATTGGAGTAACCAACAACATTGGGATTGGGCGGTAAACCCTAACGCTAGGGAAAAAGCATCATTCCTAAAAGAAAACATTCTACCCATCCAAGAAAGCGGCCAACTCAAGTTTATCCCCACGCAAAACACTGTACATTTTCACGATGTCATAAATATTCGTTATGCATACGGACATACAGACGCTATGATGTTACCTCAATTACAATACAAAGAAAAGACAATTGTCTACATGGCAGACTTATTACCCTCAACAGGGCACATCCCGCTCCCTTATGTGATGTCTTACGACATGTTTCCATTGCAAACGCTAAAAGAAAAAAAAGATTTTTTAGAGGAGGCAGCCGCAAACGAATATATTCTCTATTTAGAGCACGACCCCATTAACGAGTGTTGCACGGTACAATCTACCGAAAAAGGTATACGATTAAAAGACACCTTCCCCCTCGCCGACATCTTGTAAAAAAGAGCTAACTTATTTTGTTTAAAATGATTAAGTTTTTCAATAAGATAAAAAATTTTCATATATTGGATTTATAAAGTACAAATACAACTATGGGTAAATTCGAAATTACTAAACGAAAAAATGGAGAATTCCAGTTCAATTTGAAGGCTGGAAATGGTCAAACTATACTTTCTAGCGAAGGATATAGTAGTAAATCGGCCTGCGAAAACGGCATCGAATCTGTCCGTAAAAACGCACAACAAGATGCTCGTTTTGAAAGATTAATATCTTCTAACAACAAGCCTTACTTTAATCTACGAGCAGCAAACGGTCAAGTAATTGGCAATAGCGAACTTTACGATAGCACATCAGGCATGGAAAACGGAATTGCTTCAGTATTAAAAAACGCTCCTAACGCCCCGATAGACGATCAAACATTGTAACAGGATACCTACACAACCATCAACTAAATCTAATATTTAACCATAAACTAAATCTAATGCTACTTTGTCTTCAATTCTCAAATGTGTGTAAACTTTTTAATACCTCAATCCAAAACAAAATTGCCAGCTTGACAGTTAGTAAAATATATAAGCTTAAAAACTACCCTAGTGGTTTTAAGGCAAATAAGCTGGCAATCAAGCTTTAGAGAGATAATTGCTTAAATACAATAAAGACAAGGGGCGTAAAAAGCCTCTTACAGCAAGTAATTGGAATGATTTTTGCTATAATGAAATCAACATTTTATTTGACATAAAAGTCAACATTTCAGTAATTTAACTTTCCTTTTAGCCTAAAAATAGCTAATTTTGCAAATTAAATATAAAGAGGAGCAATACACATAAATGAGACAACTCAAAATAACCCAATCTATCACCAACCGTGAAAGTCAATCGTTAGACAAATACTTACACGAAATTGGCAAGGTAGATTTAATTACAGCCGAAGAAGAAGTAATTTTAGCCCGTAAAATTCGTGAAGGTGATCAAGCAGCATTAGAGAGACTAACAAAAACTAACTTACGTTTCGTGGTTTCTGTTGCAAAGCAATATCAAAATCAAGGTTTAACACTAGGTGATTTAATTAACGAAGGTAACTTAGGTTTAATTAAAGCCGCAAAACGTTTTGATGAGACAAAGGGTTTTAAATTCATCTCGTATGCTGTATGGTGGATTCGTCAATCAATTTTGCAAGCTATCGCTGAACAAAGTCGTATTGTGCGTTTGCCGTTAAACCAAGTGGGTTCTTTAAGTAAAATCAGTAAGGCTTTCTCTAAACTAGAGCAAGAATACGAGCGTGAGCCGTCTCCAGAAGAACTTGCTGATATTTTAGAAACTACAGTCGATAAAATATCTGACACTTTAAGTAATTCGGGTCGTCACGTATCTATGGATGCGCCGTTTGTGCAAGGTGAGGAAAATACGCTATTAGATGTATTAGAAAATCACGAACCTAATACAGATAGTAACTTAATTAACGAATCACTTTCAGAAGAAATTAAGCGTTCTTTATCTACGCTTACTGAGAGAGAGCGTGAAATTATTGTTTTGTTCTTCGGTTTAAGCACAAATCACCCCTTATCTTTAGAGGAAATTGGTGAGAAATTTAATTTGACAAGAGAGCGTGTTCGTCAAATTAAAGACAAAGCCTTGCAGCGTTTACGTCATACGTCACGTAGTAAAATCTTGAAATCTTACCTAGGCTAAGCAGATCAAAACACTAAGCATAGTGTATTTTTAACACACTATACATCAATATTTTATTAGAAATAAAAGACAAAAAAGATTGGGCAACTACCCGATCTTTTTTACTTTTGCGACAATTCTAACCCAAATATTTTTTTTGTATGTCTAGCAAATATCAATCAGAGTTCCAAAACTGGATTGAAAAAGAAAAAAAAGCCCTTGACCTGATTAAGTGTGTAGGTCACCTATGGTTCGACAGATCCATTGAATTAGTATTATTCCGTAAGCCATTGTTTGATGTAAGCAGTAGCGAAATTTTAGCCTTCCATCAATATGCAAAAGAGGTAAGTGGCAAAGACATTTCCATTTACGAAACTTTTGAGATTGCTACCACCATTGCAAAGTCTAGCTTAGCCCCTTCTCGTATCGACATTGGGAGGTTAGCATCAGAATGGCTTGAGGAAGCAGACAAACAATCATCGATACATGATTTTATCATCACCAAGTTAGGATCTCATATTGGCAAAGACAAAATTAGCCTAAAGCCTAAAGATGTAGTACTTTACGGCTTTGGTAGAATTGGCAGAATTGCAGCCAGAGAATTGATAGTACAAGCCGGAAAAGGTGAGCAATTGCGCCTAAGAGCAATTGTAACCCGTAGCTATAGCGACGAAGAACTTACGAAGAGAGCTGAGCTTTTACGCACCGACTCGATACATGGTCCTTTTAATGGTACTATTATCGAAGATTTCGAAAACAAAGCGCTAATCATCAATGGGCAAACTATCTACCTAATTGCAGTGAAAAATCCAGAGGAGGCTGATTATACTCAATATGGAATTAAGGATGCCTTAGTAATTGACAATACGGGCGTTTATCGCGACAGAGAAGGCTTGAATAGGCATTTACAAGCAAAAGGTGTAAGCAAAGTATTGCTAACAGCACCAGCCAAAGGCGATATTCCTAATATTGTTACCGGTATAAATGATACCGACTTTGATTTTACTACTGAAGATATATTCTCTAACGCATCTTGTACTACCAATGCTATTATACCAGTACTTAAGATTATTGAAGATAATTTCGGCATAGAAAAAGGCCACATTGAAACGGTACACTCTTATACCAATGACCAAAATTTATTAGACAATTACCACAAAAAATACCGTAGAGGTCGCTCTGCGGCTTTAAATTTAGTGATTACCGAAACAGGAGCCGACAAAGCAGTAGCGAAAGTTTTACCACAGCTTGCTGGTAAGTTAACTGGAAATGCGGTTCGCGTACCTACACCAAATGTTTCTTTAGCTATTTTAAATCTTTCCCTAAACCAAGGAACTAACAAAACCGAGGTTGAGCAGGTATTAAAGCAAGCGTCGTTATTTGGCGATATCTCTGAGCAATTAGAATACTCTGTATCTAACGAGTTGGTAAGTTCTGATTTAATTGGCAACAGCCATGCTTCGATTATTGACGGACCAGCAACAATTATGTCTAAAGATGGAAAATCTTTGGTGTTATATGCGTGGTACGATAACGAGTACGGTTACACTCGTCAAGTGATACGCTTGGCAAAGAAAATATCGGGCGTAGTGAGATTAACTTACTACTAAAATAAAAAAAAGCGAGATGTAAACCATCTCGCTTTTTTTTATATCTAGAACTGAGATAGTGTAGGTTTGGTTTTCACTATATCTTCTATTTTATCAAGTACATCGTCCTTGAGAACTGGAAGTACATCTATAGCCTTTAGATTTTCTTCTAGTTGGGCAACTTTCGAAGCACCTAGTATCACAGTACTTACGTTAGGGTTTTTAAGACACCAAGCAATACATAGCTTTGCAAGCGAGACACCTAAGTCATCCGCGAGTTTCTGTAGCGCTGAAGCTTTCTCCATTCTATCAGCGGCCAATGTTCTATCTTTCAACCACTCTAAACCTTGCATTCCTAATCTTGTACCCTCTACCCCGCTATTGGTGTACTTACCAGATAAAATACCGGATGCCAATGGTGACCAAATCGTAGTTCCCAATCCATGATTGTTGAATAGTTGTAGAAACTCATTCTCGAGCTTCTCACGCTCAAATAAATTGTACTGTGGTTGTTCCATAGTAGGACCAATCAAGTTGTATTGCTTAGCTACACCAATTGCTTCCATTAACTCTGCAGCGCTCCACTCTGATGTTCCCCAATATAAAATTTTACCTTGCTGCAATAGCGTATTCATAGCCCAAACAGTTTCCTCAATAGGCGTATTCTTATCAGGGCGATGACAGAAATACAAATCTAAATAATCTACTTGCAAGCGCTTTAAAGCTGCATTACATGCTTCAATTACATGCTTTCTAGACAATCCCACTTGATTAGGTCCTTTGTTTTCTGTCCCGAAAAATACCTTACTAGAAACTACATACGATTCACGATCCCACTTTTTACTTTTAAGAATATTGCCCATCACAATTTCCGATTTTCCTTCGGCATAACCTTCGGCGTTGTCAAAAAAGTTAACCCCAGCATCATAAGCAACACCCATCAATTCATCGGCTACTTTATCGCTAATTTGATTGCCAAAAGTTAACCAACTACCAAACGAGAGGGCGCTCACCTGCAGACCAGATTTTCCTAATCTTCTATATTCCATAATTAGATGTCAATTTTTGATACAAGTTAAGTATTAGATTTAAAACTAAAAGCAACATTTTAGTCAAAAAATCGGTTTTTAAATAAATATCTTTAACTTTAAACACATAGACTATTTCCATGAAGTATATATTTTTACTCGTAGCTGTAAGCTTACAACTTAGTTGCAAAGTTGTCAGAGATAATAAGCTTGCAGCCAACAATCAGCTTTTAAAAGATGTGGAAACACTTTCGTCAGACAAATATGAAGGAAGAAAATCGGGCACTAAAGGAGCAGATTTAGCTAGAGAGTATTTAATAAAAAGACTCGAAGAAATTGGTGCAACGCCAATGCCATCGCTCGGCAAATTTGAGCAACCTTTTGAGATTAAAACTAGAAATGGCGCTACAAAAGGAATAAATTTAGTTTCATACGTTAAAGGTAAAACGGACGACGTAATTGTAATTTCTGCACATTACGACCATGTTGGTGTGATAAACAACGAGATCTATAATGGCGCTGACGATAACGCTTCAGGGGTGGCCGCTCTCCTAAGTTTTATAAAATATTTCAAGGAGAACCCCACCAATAACACGCTAATTTTTGCATTATTCGATGCAGAAGAGATGGGGTTACAAGGCGCCAAAGCATTTGTAGCCAATCCGCCTGTACCATTAGAAAAGATCAAGCTGAACATCAATATGGACATGATTAGCCATAACGACAAAGGCGAACTTTATGTAGCGGGTACGTTTAAATATCCTCAACTAAAAGGCTTTATTACTACAACTAATCCCAACATCAAATTGCTGCTAGGTCACGATGATCCAAAATTGGGGCACAACGACTGGACTAACCAAAGCGACCAAGGTGCTTTCAACGCTAAAAACATACCTTTCCTTTACTTCGGTGTAGAAGATCATAAAGATTACCATAAGGCAACCGACGAGTTTAAAAATATCAATCCGCAATTTTATGTAGATGCTGTGAGTGCTATACAGAGAATTATCGTAAATATAGATAAAGGTAAAGATTTACGAAGCTTATTCAGAGATCAGGTTCAGATGCAGAAGCAGTAAAAAAAGGCCCAACTTAATAAAGTTGGGCCTTTTATTAGAAGTCAATGTCTATTATCGAATTTATTGGAACATGGACGTTATTTTTTAACTGTAAATACTTTTCTGTTACAGCCCAAACTGTTGTACTTACTTTTTTAACTCCGTGTTTTGTATTAAATGCAATGTAGGCTTTGGATTTAAATTCATTCCCTAAGCGTTGCGCCGAGGCCAGCTTAGCTAAAATCTCTTCAGATGGTGTGATATCTGCAGGCAAAAAATCATGTACGTCTATTTCTTCCTTTTCTATTAATTCCCCTATCATAAGTATTAATTAAATTGTTTAAACAAGCTTAATAAATTTTTGCTACATCATCAATAATGTAACCTATTTTTTAAACTTTATCTTTTAAACCTAGGCTTATCATCAATCATCCCTACAAACTCTTTCCCTTTAACCGGCAACATCTTTTGAATATCTTGTACGTTCACCGTCCTGTCTCTCACCGTCATAACACTGCTTGGCTTAAACGATGTAACAGTAACCCCCGGAGCTAATACGCCAAGAGCAGCAGCCAAATAACCTTCAGCCGGGTCCCCAAAATCATATCTTACGTCATCCCAGATTTTGCCAGAAGCGTCTTTTGCTTCATCCAAACCTGGATCAGGTACAATACCATTATAATAACCTCCTTGGCCTAAGGCATTTTTCGTATCGAACATTGAATAGTAAACTTTATATCGATTTTCAATAACTATTGGATAAAAACCAATTGGCTTACCATATGTAGTTGAGCCGACTACTTTCACAGTTAAATATGGTTTCAAACAATTAATCATCAATTCGCTTGAAGACGCGGTATCCTCTGTCACTAAAAAAATAACGCTTTGTATACCGTTTAACGAACCCTTTTTAGCAAACTTACTAGTATTATTAGCTACCGAATACGGATTAGTTTGGTAATTGAAATAAGTAACCATTTGTCCGTTATTAAAATATTGTACCTTTCCATCACTATCAGGCAAAGGCTGATTTTTTAGCAAAGTAGCTAGATTATCCTGCATGGTTTTATTGTAATGCTCTGCGTACATCACCTTGTTACTATGTGCAGGGGGAATAATCAAATTCATAAGGTGCTCGGCAGTTTGAATGTATCCACCTCCGTTATATCTTAAATCAATAATCAAATCGGTTACACCGTTGCTGGCAAAATTGCTGAAGATAGGATCAACCACGTTGTCTGAAGTAACGCCAGAGGGGTTGGACAACTTGGAAAATCGAGCTAAAGCGAAATATCCAATCTTTTTAGAACCGGCAGTAATCACCTTTTGAGCGTAAACAGGGCTACTTTTATAACTAACTTTGGTTAAAGAGTAAGAGAAAGGAGACTTTGTATTAAAAGTTATTCCCTCAACTATCATCGTGCTTGCATTAAGCGCACTATTTAAGTTCGTTCGCTCATTCTCAAAATTTGCTCCGAAACTTGTGCCATTAATTTTATTGATAACCATTCCCCTCTTCATACCAGCTAGAGCGGCAGGAGACCCATCGTAAACTGCTGTTACAAATAGCGAATAAGCCCTCGTCGTTTCATTTAAGAGATAAGGCACAATGCGTAAACCTACGTCATTTCCATTACCTTCTAAATCTACTGATAAGGATTTATCCCTAATTACTCCAGTAGGATTTTGTGCTGTGATATCAGATATGTAAGAGAACTTAGTGTCATTTTGATAAACACCTCTCAGTTGATAGATATCATATTTATTGGTAGAATACTGAGCGATACCTAAGAGTTCATTCTCGTATTTGGCCAAATCTGACGAACCGGCCAAATAACCACGAGGATTAAAAGCTTTATAGGTGGGCAAATTTTCGTTCCAATAATATACTTGCTTTGCATATAAGAATATAGAATCTTGGGAAAGTTCAAGTCTATTCGAGGTTGCCGGTGGGTTCTCGTCCGCAGGGTTGTTAGCTGGTGGATTATTTTTACTTTTCTTACAAGCTAGCATCATTAGACAAGTCAATGATATTATTAGATATTTTTTAATCATGATATATTAAATACGATCTAAATTAACGAAAGTTTTATTATAAAATTTCATCAACTTGAAAAACAGTCAATTTCGCATTCAATGCCGTAACATTAGCCTTATCATTAACTATCAAAAAAAGGTCAGAAACTGCCAAATCACTATCGTTCTGTAATGCTGATATTGTAGAATTATAAGCATTACCATATTCTGCCGTAAAATAAACTTTTAGATTTTTCTCCAAGCCATTCCATTCAAATTGCTTAATTTTATTAATAGCAATTGCAGGATTACCCTCCGCTATAATAAATAAATCTAACTTGTTAATTACCACTTCTTGGAGCAATTCTAACACATTTTTATACATTAACAATTTTAGCGGTAACCTTGCATTTTCGTGCAGTAAGTTAAAATTTGCTTGGTACTTATCAGGGATGCTAAAGGCTTTCGCCGTAACTTCAAATATCTGATCGGCTTGATGAGCGGCATAATGCTCGGACATGAATTTTAGAATAGCCTTTGCGTCTATTTGCTCCGAATACTCCATAAACTCAGAAAACAAATAGTAAACCTGTAATAGATAATCTTTTTGTGGATAAAGCGCATCATCCAAATTGATAACGACAGCTTTTTTATCGTTCAAATATTTTTCGAAATACATCGTTTTAATTATTTTTTAGATGCATTAAATATAAATTTTTAGTTTCCTCATCCACCCAATACACCCCATTAAGGCCTTGCGTTTCCCCAAGAGCAATACTATCTGATGAAGAAAATAAAGGAGCATCGTTTTGATAAACCACCCAATTAGAAAACGTCGTGTTGTGCGTTGACAATATAACTTGCTCTGGCAGTAACACCGTAAGACCAAATTCGGAAAATAACAACATTGATTTCGAAACCGCTGTAATTTCAGCTTCTAATAATGGAAGAATCATATCCACGCCAAAATCTAAAGCTTTCGTTAATAAGTTGTGCGCAATAACCTCTTCGTTCCAGTTACCTAGACTTGCAAAGCTGTAGCTGGGAGTATTTATCGAGGGCACGTCGCCGTAATCGGCCAATATAACCTCTTCGTTTTTAAAAGCTTTGGTTACTTTTAAAGCAGTAGCTGTCTTACCAGCAGTAATTAATATTTTCAATTTTATTAAATTAAACGAGAAATGGTACTATGAAATAATTAAACCGTCTCTCATGGTAACTACACGGTCGCTTACTTGCGCCAGCTCCGTATTATGAGTTACTATGACAAAAGTTTGTTTAAAATGATCTCTAAGATTGATAAACATTTGATGCAGTGCTGTAGCATTTGCAGAATCTAAATTCCCAGAGGGCTCATCGGCTAAGACAATTGATGGATGATTTACTAATGCTCTGGCCACCGAAATGCGCTGCTGCTCACCGCCAGACAGCTCGTTAGGTTTATGTAATGCTCTATCTCGAAGCCCTAACAACTCAAGTAATTCGAAAGCACGTTTTTCCGCGTCCTTCTTCCCCACCTTAGCAATAAACGCTGGTATGCAAACATTTTCCAATGCATTAAACTCTGGCAACAGATGGTGAAATTGGAAGATAAAACCGATGTTTTGATTTCTAAAGGCACTTAGCGCATTGGTAGAAAGCTTTTCAACCTCGATACCATTTAAGGCTACAGTACCTTCATCGGCCTTATCTAATGTGCCTAAAATATGTAACAAGGTGCTTTTACCTGCTCCAGATGCGCCAATAATACTAACAATTTCACTTTTATTGACCTCAAAATCCACGCCTTTGAGAATAGGTAAACTACCATAAGCTTTTTTAATTCCTTTTGCTGTAAGCATTCCGCAAAGTTAAGGAATTGAAGCATTGCTTATTAGTGCAATCAACTTTTTTACTAAATTTTACAAAAAACATTTGCAGGCTTCGTTTTCTTTATTAACTTTGAAAAACAAAGTACTTTTAAAATGAACCAGCAAGAACAGTTAGATACTTTAAAAGATATCAGGGATATTATGCACAGGTCATCGAGATTTATCTCTTTAAGTGGCCTATCAGGTGTTTTTGCTGGCGTTACAGCACTTGTGGGCGCCTATTTTGCGCATCAAAGTATCAATAGCTTTAGCGCTGCCTACACCCCTGGCAGTTATCTTGGTAGCACAATGTGGCTCGAAGGGCGCTTGATTTTAATAGCGATCATCGTGTTAATTGTTGCGTTAGTGGGCGGTGTATTTTTCACTTACCGCCAAAGTAGGAAGCGAAATCTTCCAGTTTGGGATGCTTCCACCAAAAACTTATTAGTAAACTTATTTATTCCACTGGCCACTGGCGGATTATTTATTTTGGCACTTTTAGCTAATTACCGCGGCGCATTGCTGTTGATTGCTCCTTCTACCCTAATTTTCTACGGTTTAGCCTTAATTAATGCCAGTAAATACACCTATACTGATATTCGCTTCTTAGGTATTTGCGAAGTTATTTTGGGGATTATCGCCTTATTTTATGCTGGCTACGGATTATACTTTTGGGCGATTGGTTTTGGTGTTTTGCATATTTTATATGGCACTATTATGTATATCAAATACGAGAAAAACTAGGCTACATTAGAAGATAAAGAAAGGTGATGAGAAATCCGATAGCGGCATTAAATAAAATTTTCGACAGCAGGATACGACTTGGCGTAATGTCTGTACTTGTTGTAAATACTGCTGTGAGTTTTAACGAATTGAAACGACTACTCGATTTAACCGATGGTAATTTAGCATCCCACCTCAACACTTTAGAGCAAGCCGAATATATTAAGGTGAATAAAAGTTTTATTGGTAGAAAAACAAACACTACCTATACCATTACCGCATTAGGTAAACAGGCTTTCAAAAGCCATTTAGATGCATTAGAGAAAATGATACAAGGCCTTTAGTTTTTTTTTGGAAATCAACTTTGAAATTCAAAGCACTTTACATTAAATTTAGATAACAATTATGAAAACTCAAGAAAAAATGATTACCCCAAAACAACGTATGGTTACAATATTTGTAGTTGTAGCAGTTTTATTATGCATCCCGTTGATTGCGATGCAGTTTACCAGCGAAGTAGATTGGACAGTTGCTGACTTTGTGATTATGGGCGCCCTCCTACTTGCTACAGGTTTCGGCATCGAAATGGTTATTAGAAATGTGAATAATATCAGTACGCGATTATTAATATGCTTCGGGATATTACTGATATTCTTTTTGATATGGGCAGAACTTGCTGTAGGCATTTTCGGTTCTCCGTTTGCGGGCAGCTAATTTTTTTCCCCCTTACACTTTGCGTCTCAAAGCACTTTAAGAAAAAATATGGATCAAGAACCAAGCATTATAAAAATAGCTAGGCGTTGCACCCAAGCTTCATTTGTAGGTGGCTCAATGATTTTTTTAGCCTTCCTATTGTTTAATGAGTCATTTCTATTACCCATTGGGTTAATATTTACCTTATTAACAGGAGCTATAAATGGATGCATTTTTTTGATTTTGCTTGCTCACCTTCGAAATTATAGTTGGTGCCGAACAAAAATCATTTATACCGCAGTGCTGATGCTTTGCAACATACCAATAGCAATACTTTACGCTTTTATTGCGGTAAACAGCTACAAAATCAACTTGTAATTTTTTACACATAAACTATGACTACAAAAATTGATTATCGATTGCCACTGATTTTAGTTGGCGGCGTATTATTTGAATATCTCTTTTGGGATGAATTTTTAGCCACAAACTTGCTCGTTTTTTCGATTTTTATATTCGGCATTACAATGAGTGATAAAGCAATTGTCGTGCAAAAAAAATCGATTTATATTGGACTTTCGCACTTATTAGTTGCTGCATATATTGTTTACAACAACTCGAATTTAGCCATTGCCACTTGGTTTATTAGCCTGCTGGTTTATTTAGGCACCGTTCACTTTACCACCTTAAAAACAATTAGCACAGCCTTTTGGTTGGGTTTATTGCAAGTTTTTAGCGGTCTTTTTGGCATTATAGAAAAACTAAGGACAACTAGGCTAGGAAAATTAAACTACGAACCGTTTTCAAAATGGATGAAATATATTGCTGCACCACTAATTTTAGTAACGATTTTTTGTTCACTTTACGCCATTGCAAACCCTACTTTTGATAGCTACCTTAACAACCTTACAGAAGCCATCCGAACGTTTTTTAAGGTAATATTTGATTTTCTTTTTGTAGATATCAGCTTTGCTAAATGTGGTGTGATTTTGTTAGGATGTCTGACTACGGCAGGTGCAATCATTTCTGTAAAATCCAAAATATTAGAGAATGCAGAATTGGATTTAAGCAATCAATTGGCACGAAAACGTAGAAATTTAAAAGAAATAAGCTTTGGCCACGAAATGCGCAGTTTGCTAATGAGTGCTAGTGCGCCTAAAAAACTGGCACTAAAAACGGAGAACACCGTTGGCGTGATTTCTTTTGCCGCACTTAATGCATTATTAGCCTTGCTAAATGTAATTGATATCAGTACACTTTGGTTAGGAAACATTGAAAAAAGCACCAATTATTCGGTTGCGTTACACGATGGAACCAATACTTTAATTTTCAGTATTGTGATGGCGATGACCATTATTGTGTATTTCTTTAGCGGAAACTTGAACTTCTACCGTAAGAATAAAACTATTAAACTTTTGGTGTTTATTTGGATTGCGCAAAATGCTTTCTTGATTGCCTCAGTATTTTTGAGGGATTATTACTACATATTTAACCACGGTTTAACTTATAAGAGAATTGGTGTAGCGATATTCGCCACGCTCTGCCTAGTTGGCTTGTATACGGTTTGGATTAAAGTTGCAAAGCAGAAGACACTATTTTATCTGTACAGCGTGAATACAATGGTGTGGTATTGTCTTTTAATTATTTTTAGTTTTCTTAATTGGGATAGCTTAATCGTGAACTACAATTTGAGCAAAGCTGATAAAATTAATATCGATGTAAACCATTTGATGAGTTTCTCGCAGAAGATTTACCCAATTTTGTTGGCCAACCGTAATGTAATATTGAAAAAAGTGGAGAAAGAGGCTTTGGAAAAGTTCAAAAACAAAAGCATTGCGACGGTAAAAGCGCAGGGCGAAGAAGATTTGAATGAAACAGCACTAAGAACTAAACGATTAAATCAGGCGAAGACAGATTTTGACAGTATTTTACAAGCTAGAATTGAGGAGTTTGTAGGTTTTCACAAAAACCAATCGTGGTTATCGTACAGTTATTTAAATGCAGAGGCCATACAAAGCTTAAACGAAAGCACAAAACCTTAGTTAAATAAACCCAATTGTGTGAAAATACTTTTTGTTGCATCTTATTATGATGGCTGCACTAGCACTTGACAAAAAGATTGAAATGAAAGCGAGATTTACCTACATTAGAACAAAGAAACGAGCTTTTCTGAAAAATATTGCAAATTTTGTATGTTGTTGGTCGAATTGTTGTGAATTCTTTACATATAAATCAATTTGGCTATTGGTATAAAGGTTTTGAAATTGTAGATTTGGGCAAATTTTTAATCAAATGAATATCCACGAATATCAAGGTAAACAAATTCTTAAGAGTTTTGGCGTTGCTATACAAGAAGGCATTGTAGCTGATACGGTTGACCAAGCTGTTGAGGCCGCTAAACAAATGAAAACTGACTTTAACTCTGACTGGGTTGTGATTAAAGCACAAATCCACGCTGGTGGTAGAGGAAAAGGTGGCGGCGTTAAGTTGGCCAAAAATTTAGAGGAAGTTAAGCAAAGAGCTACCGATATTTTAGGAATGCAGTTGGTAACTCCACAAACTGGCGCTGAAGGTAAAAAAGTAAACAAAATTTTAGTGGCACAGGACGTTTATTATCCAGGCCCATCGGAAACGAAAGAATTTTATGTTAGTGTGCTTTTAGACCGTGCTGCTGGTAGAAACATTATCATGTACAGTACTGAAGGCGGTATGGACATTGAGGAGGTTGCCGAGCACACACCTCATTTGATTTTTAAAGAACAAGTTGATCCTAAAGTAGGTTTACAAGGTTTCCAAGCTCGAAAAATTGCTTTTAACTTAGGTTTAAGTGGTGCTGCACACAAAGAGATGGTTAAATTTGTAACTGCATTATATAAAGCGTACGATCAGACAGATTCTGCGATGTTTGAGATTAACCCTGTTTTGAAAACTAGCGATGATAAAATTATTGCAGTTGATGCTAAGGTTGATTTAGATGAAAACGCATTATACCGTCACCCTGATTATGCAGCAATGCGTGATAAATTAGAGGAAGATCCAACTGATGTTGAGGCTAGCGAAAGCAACTTAAATTACGTTAAACTAGATGGTAACGTTGGTTGTATGGTAAACGGTGCTGGTTTAGCAATGGCTACAATGGACATCATTAAATTAGCTGGTGGTGAGCCTGCAAACTTTTTAGACGTGGGTGGAACTGCAAACGCAACTACTGTGAAAGCAGGTTTCAACATTATTTTGAAAGACCCTAACGTAAAAGCTATTTTAATTAACATTTTTGGTGGTATTGTACGTTGTGACAGAGTTGCACAGGGTGTTATTGATGCTTACAAAGAGATTGGTGACATTAGAGTGCCGATTATTGTACGTTTACAAGGTACAAATGCTGAAGAAGCTAAAAAATTAATTGATGAGTCTGGATTGAAAGTTTATTCTGCTATTCAATTAAAAGAAGCTGCTAACTTGGTAACAGAAGTTTTAGCCTAAGCTTAACTCATTTCATGTTATACAGAGACCAGTTGAATAATTCAACTGGTCTTTTTTTGCTCCTATTTGTGTGGATATTGAAAATTATTTCAAAAAAAAAGACCAGCTAAAACGGGATGACCTCTGGTTTAGTTTGTTTAGATTATATAGTAATTTTTTTCCAATTCTTTTTAAAGAGAAAGCTCTAGCCATCCAACTAGAGCTTAATCAAACCAAATATAAACGTGCTTTAATCACATAAACAGTACAAATATATAAATTTTACTAAATATAATGTATTTTTTCATATTTTTTTCATAAAAACAAGGAAAATAGAAAGAAAAAACACCTAAAAACGTAAAATACTTAAATAACTACCAGTAAAAAAATAAATTTATCTATAAAAAAGCCAATATTTTATCTAAATAAAACACAATATCACGTTATTTATTATGCATTAACGAAATTTTATTGATTTTTTATAGCACAAACTATCGAAATTACCGCAAAAGAAACATAAATACATTTAATAAGCCATAAAAATACAATTAAGAAAAATACGTTATATTGCATTAGCTTAAAATAGAGCATGAGGAACAAAAAATTGGCTTTTAGTAATATCACCAGCATATTTGAACTGCGTTACGCTTTAAAATCAACTTTAAAACTTGTTGACATTTGCTTAAATCCAGATGTTGTAAGTTTTGTCCTCGTTCAAAGAGATCAATTGTGGTTGATAAGCAATTTATCAGCTATCCATGGTACAGCAATTGCATTAGAACAATCTGCCGATTGCGTAGCGCTTTACGAAAGCTTAGCTATCGAACACAAATCGCTTGCCTGTTTCCACACTTCGAAGCTTTCTATACGAAAAGATGAAATCACTGGCTTTTTAAGCATTGGCTTTGAAATGTCAACGCCACTGAACGAAAAAAGCGCAGAAATTTTCAAACATATTAGCGAGATAGCTACTAATACTATCGAAAAACACCTCGAAAGCCAGAAGTTAATAGATGTTTTCTCGGACATCATACACAAAAGCATCCACGATTTAAAAAACCCTTTCACTTCTATCTCTTTAACAACCGAGATACTTAGGAAAAAAATTAAGGACCCAAAAACTATTGAGGTGGTCCTAGATAAGTTGCAAAGCACTAATAATAGAGTTTTTAGAAGCCTCGAGAAGTTACTAAATATCTTCCCTACTAAGAAAGAAAGCTTTAAACTTAAATTGGAAACAGTGGGCGTCAATGACGTTCTTCAGGAAATAAAAAGAGATCACTTTAAAAATTTACCAAACAGTACGGATAGCTTAAACCTCTTGACAGACAAAAAAATACTCAAGGAGGCATTATCTCTCATTTTTACTCACTTGAGTATAATCGAAAAAGAGGTAACTCAAATAAAAATGCATACCAGCGAAAGCACTAACCACATCATGATATTGGGCACCAACGCAAGAAGTGGAAGCTCAATCAATAACTGCTTACCTAGCGAAACAAATGCTTTTGTTATTGCACAGAAACTCCTTGAAATGTTGGATGGTAAGGTTGTTTCAAACTACGCAAATGACGATAGTTCATATTCACTATGCATCCAACTCTCGTGATATAACTTAAAGGCGACTACAAATATACTCCCCCCTTCCGGATTAGGAAGATAACTAATCTTGCCCCCTTGCAACTCCACAAATTCTTTGCATAGCAACAAGCCTAAACCTACCCCCTTTTCGTTATTGGTTCCAAAAGTTGACTGCGCTTTAAGCTGAAAGAGGAATTTCCGCTGACTAGGTTCTATCCCAATTCCATTATCTTTAATTATAATTTCGGCCCAACCGTTATCACTTTTAGTACTCACCGATACATAACCATTTGATGGTGTAAATTTTATAGCGTTACTCACTAAGTTTCGCACCACGATTAGAAACATATTTAAATCTGCAGCTACATGCAGTTCTTCGATGTCAATCAAGTCTAACGTAACATTTTTTCGCTGTGCAATATTTTTCTCTAACTGCAAATCTCCGCTCAGCTCCTTTGCTATGTTAACCGATGATATATCTATTTTTGCCCCATGCATCTGCGTTTTTGACCATGCCAATACGTTCGACAACATACCTGAAGTATCTTTGGTTACGGTAAACAATTGTTTAGTGATACGTTCATTTTCCTCCTGAGTAATTTCACAAAGACTTAAAACCTCCAGAAAGCCCAAAATTGAGCTTAGAGGTGACCTAATATCGTGAGCGACTATGGAAAACAGTTTAGCTTTTTCCGAATTTAACTTCTCTAAATCTCTATTTTGCGCTAAAATCTGCTCAGCCTGAGCTGCAATCTCCTTATTTTTTTGCGCCACAACACTTCTTTCTACATCATAATTATCCCTAATAAAATAAATAGCGAAGCATATAAGTGAAGCCGATACTACATAAGTCACTAAAAAATCGACCATTTTTGTTAAATTATCTCTATAGGCATTGGGCACTTTGTCGGGATTAAAATACTCGAATATCATTAAACACAAAACCGTGGCGATATTAATCACTACCCAGAGCCATAACTCTCCTCTAGGAACAATAACCATAGTAACCAAAAGAAGCACTGCGAAGAGCAGCAAGTTCGGACCGAAAATGCCAGAATTATAAAAATAGTTGAACAAAAAGGTTAAATTAGCCAAAAGCCCCATGCAACGTATTGCGAGTTTAGTACTACGCCTTATGCGAGCCAGGTAGTACAACAGTGCAGAAACAGCCGTGCCAGTTAGGCAAATTAAAGCGACCTCTTTTAACCCAATAAAATAATTGAAGAACACCTCTAAGAAAAAAGACAAAATAGAGATAGCACAGAAAGTATTGAAAATTCTTTCTTCTAAGGAGAACCGTTGAGGCTCACCTATAATAAGGTTACTGGTTAACATTGAGAGCGTTTAGTTAATCAATTTTTCCGATAATTATAACAAACATAATCATTATAGTTCTTTTTTAAGAAAACGTATTAATTTTCAGCCCTTCATAGCAACAATATAGATCAAATGCTTATTTTTGCACCTTTTAAATATTATCAAATATGATTAAGAGACAACAGATTAAGGATTTATTAAAATCTACTGAATTCAACACTGGAGTAACGGTTATGGGATGGGTTAAAACCTTCCGTAATAATCAATTTATTGCTTTAAATGATGGATCTTGCATGGGCAATATTCAAGTAGTTGTAGATTTTAATAATACACCCGAAGAGCTGTTGAAAAGAATAACTACCGGTGCTGCAATTAAAGCAAAGGGTTTACTGGTTGAATCGTTAGGAAAAGGGCAAAGTGTTGAGATTAAAGCTAGCGCAATTGAAATATTAGGAGACAGTGATCCAGAGAAATTTCCGCTGCAACCTAAAAAACATAGCTTAGAATTTTTAAGAGAAATTGCACATTTGCGTTTCAGAACGAATACCTTTAACGCTGTTTTCAAAGTTCGCCATGCTTTAGCATTTGCTATACATCAATTTTACAACGAGAGAGGTTTCGTATATATGCATACGCCAGTAATTACGGCAAGTGATGCGGAAGGCGCTGGTGAGATGTTTAGAGTAACTACTTTAGATTTCGACAATACGCCACGTACCGAAGATGGAAAAGTAGATTTTAAACAAGATTTTTTCGGTAAATCGACCAACTTAACGGTATCTGGACAGCTAGAGGGGGAATTAGCAGCCATGGCATTTGGTCAAATATATACGTTTGGACCAACATTTAGAGCCGAAAACTCAAATACCACTCGCCATTTGGCAGAGTTTTGGATGATTGAACCTGAAGTTGCTTTTGCGGATTTAGAGAACAATATGCAATTGGCCGAAGACATGATGAAGTATGTAATCAGCTATGCGAAAGAAAATTGCAAAGAAGAATTAGCTTTTTTAAGCACACGTTTGGCCGAAGAAGAAAAACAAAAACCTCAAAATGAGCGTAGTGAATTTTCTTTATTAGAAAAACTAGATTTCTGTTTGGCAAATGATTTTCAACGTTTAACCTACACAGAAGCTATTGATATTTTAAAATCGTCAAAACCTAACCAGAAAAAGCAATTTAAATATCTGATTGAAGGTTGGGGTGCAGACTTACAAAGCGAGCACGAACGTTATTTAGTTGAAAAGCATTTCAAACGCCCAGTAATTTTAACCGATTATCCGAAAGATATAAAGTCGTTCTATATGCGCTTAAATGATGATGGCAAAACCGTTGCTGCTATGGATATTTTATTCCCGGGTATTGGCGAAATGATTGGTGGCTCGCAACGTGAAGAGCGTATGGACGTATTAACTAAAAGAATGGATGAGATGGGCGTACCACAAGACGAACTTTGGTGGTATTTAGATACTCGCCGTTTTGGTTCGGCACCACATGCTGGTTTCGGTTTAGGTTTTGAGCGATTGGTACTTTTCGTAACCGGGATGACTAATATCCGCGACGTGATAGCTTTCCCTCGTTTCCCAAACAGTGCAGAATTTTAACAAAAAAGCTCCGAAAAATATTCGGAGCTTTTTTTATGTATTGTGATTTTCATCGCTATCCATTGTATCCATTATTTTATGAATATTTAGCGAGTTTGCCATAGCACTAAAAATATCGTAATACGCCCCTTTTTGCTGGTAAAGGGTGTCGTGCACTCCATTTTCCACTACACATCCTTTTTCCATCACTACAATGGCCTGGGAATCGATAATTTGCGAAATACTATGAGAAATGATAATTACCGTCCTATTCTTTTTAATAGCGTCTAAGCTCTTCTTAATCTGCTCGGTTGCAATGGCATCGAGATTAGCCGTTGGCTCGTCGAGAAATATGATGGGTGGATTTTTCAAGAATAGTCTTGCAATAGCAATACGCTGCTGTTGACCGCCAGACAAAAGATGTGCACCCGAATCGTAGCCCTCAGGTAAATCCATGATTTGATCATGAATGTAAGCTTCTTTCGCTGCAGCAACTACTTCTTCTTTACGCGCATCCGGATTTCCATACAGAATATTTTCGAAAATTGTGCCTCTAAAAATATGGTTACGTTGTAATACTAAGCCAATATTATTTCTTAAAAACTCGGTGTCATATTCACGTAAATCCACACCATCAAGATAAATTACACCTGAAGTTGGCTCATAAAACTTATCGAGCAAATTTACCACTGTACTCTTCCCTGCTCCGCTTAATCCTACAAGTGCTGTAATTTGATTTGGTTTGATATCAAACGATATATTTTTCAGCGCTTCGGTACCATTAGGATACTTGAAACTTACATGCTTAATCTCTATCAAACCTTTAATAATAGAGGGTTTAAAGGTACCAGTTTGTTCTACTTCGTCCTCGGCTTCTAAAATCTCAAAGAAGCCTTCAGAATAGATCAATGCATCGTTTACTTCGTCATAAATACGATGTAATTGACGTATGGGTGCTGAAACATTGTTAAACAACATGATATGAAACATAATTGCACCAATGGTGATTTGATTGCTGAGCACCAAATACGCTGTGAGTACGATAATAATTACCACGCCAAATTGCTCGATAAAATTCTTGACCCCATCAAACAAAAAACTAGTTTTTCTAGTTTTCATCTGATTTTCTGTCATTTCGAACTGAATTTTGCGGTGGCGATCAGCCTCGATAGGTTCGCGAACAAAGGATTTGATGACGTTAATTGAATCAATTAAGTTAATGATACGGTTGTTTTTACTTTCTCGGTAGTCTCGCATTTGCCGCCTAAAGCCCGACAGCTTGTTGGCCTGCAACTGGCTAACATAAAAGTAGATGGGAATAACAGCTAGCCCGACAAGACCAACATAAAAATTAGCCAAGAACATGCAAACCAATGCCACAATTGCATTAGCAAATAGAGGCAAAATATCAATAAAGAAATTTTGTACTAACCGAGTTAAACTACTAATACCAGTGTCGATACGGGTTTGTAACTTCCCACTTTCGTTTTTTGTGGATGAATAGAATGCTAAACGATAAGTCAGAATTTTTTCGACGATACTTTGTGAAAAGTCTCTTGCGATAAAAATACGGAGTTTTTCGCCATAGAACTTTTGGCCAAATTGTACCAAGGTCGCTACGATTTCCTTAAGTAACAAAATACCGCTAATGATACCAATAAGATACATTCCTCTTGCTAAAGGAACCTTTGCCACCATTAAATTGCTAATAGAGTCTACGGTGTACTTAATGATGTAAGCATTTATTTGCGCAACAAAAGAGCCGATGAGGGTTAATACTAAAGTGTAAAAAATCAAAGTTTTATAAGGCTTGGTAAACCTTCTAAGTTTTTTAAACAATTGTACTAACGTCATCGGCCCTTTAAATTATGTTATGAATTTAACACAATTGCCGTTAAGTTGTTTAAGAAAATTCTTCCTCAAAAGGATTTGCTTTGTCGTAATCTTGTTCTGATGGTAAATAGTCTGTTGGCAAGAAACTTTCAGCTGAACTTAGTTTCATCCCTAATTCACATCTACCTGGGTAAGGTTCATTTAACAATGATCCTGTTTGCAAATATGGATAAGTTTGTAAATAAGACTGCATTACATTTGGACTGACCCGTCTGTTCACATAAGCTCTCGTTAATTGCGCAGGCTCCTTCAATCCAGCTGCGCCCAACAAATCAACAGCACTAGAAACCGTTAAGTTATGGAAATTTTTAACTCTAACCTTTTTATCATCTACTACTAAACCCTTTGTTAAACTTGGGTCTTGAGTAGCGACACCAGTTGGACAGGTATTACTGTTACACTCCAATGCTTGTATACATCCTAAGGCAAACATCATTCCTCTAGCAGTGTTACACATGTCTGCTCCTAGCGCAATATTTTTCACCAGGTCGAAACCAGTTGCCACCTTTCCAGATGCGATGATTTTAATTTCTTTTTTTAAGTCGAAGCCACAAAGTGTATCATAAACAAATGCCACAGCATCCCTCAGAGGCATACCTACAGAGTTTGAGAATTCTTGAGGCGCAGCACCAGTACCACCCTCCCCACCATCAACCGTGATAAAGTCTGGGTAAATACCCGTTTTAACAATTGCTTTGCAAATAGCGTAAAATTCGCTTCTTCTGCCAATACACAATTTAAAACCAACTGGCTTACCTCCAGATAATTCTCTTAACCGCTGAATAAACTGCATTAATTCTATTGGATTAGAAAAGGCCGAGTGAGCCGGCGGAGATAAGATATCTTTCCCTTCTTGTACTAAACGAATTCTCGCTACTTCTGGCGTAACCTTGCTTGCTGGTAACATACCTCCATGACCCGGTTTTGCACCTTGAGAAACTTTTACCTCCACCATTTTAACTTGTTCACGCTGCGCCCTCTCGGCATAAGCGTCGTAATTAAAGGTGCCGTCGTGGTTTCTGCATCCAAAATAGCCAGTACCAATTTGCCAAATTAAATCGCCGCCGGGCGTCGTGTGGTAATCACTTATACCACCTTCCCCTGTGTTATGGGCGAAGTTACCTAGCTTAGCGCCTCCATTTAGAGCTAGAATTGCATTCTGACTTAATGAACCAAAACTCATAGCAGAAATATTATAGATACTAGCACTATAAGGCTTAGTACATTGAGAACTTCCAACCAAAACCCTTGGATTTGTATTTAATTCGTGATGCGATATCGCCGCGATACTATGACTTAGCCATTCGTAGCCATTTTCGTAGACATCTAATTGTGTTCCGAATGGTATGGTATCTCTCTCCTTCTTAGCCCTTTGGTAAATTAACGATCGGTTTAAACGGTTGTATGGCGTACCGTTAGTATCACTTTCAACAAAATACTGATACACTTTTGGACGCATTTTCTCCATGAAATATCGTAATCTACCTACTACAGGGTAATTACGAACAATACTATGCTTTGGCTGAACCATGTCATAGATACCCAATAATACTATTGGTCCTGTAAATACAGAGATCCACCATAAAAACGGTTGGTACAACCCTAACATCACCGTAAATGCAACCAAAAAAGCCGCAATCGCAATAAATGCTTTTCTCATATTAATATAAGTTTTGTTTTCGGCGCTAAGGTAGCAATATAAAGTACGATACTAAAACAAGTTATTGAGCAAATTGTTATTTTTACATATGTTAATAAAGATTTATCCGGAAAACCCGAACGAAAAGGCTATAGAGCAGGCTGTAAATATTTTAAAAAAGGGTGGAATAATCATTTACCCTACCGATACGATCTATGGAATTGGTTGTGATATCACCAATCAAAAAGCGGTAGAAAAGATTTGTAAATTAAGAGGCATAAAGCCCGAAAAAGCCAACTTTTCATTTATTTGTTCAGATTTAAGACATATTTCTGACTTTATAAAACCTATAGACACTACAGTTTTTAGGATTCTAAAAAAGGCGCTGCCCGGTCCGTTTACTTTCATCTTCAATGCAAATAATAATGTGCCCAAATTATTGAGTTCTAGAAAGAAAACGGTGGGTATTCGGGTTCCGGATAATAACATCGCTCGTAAAATTGTCGAGATGTTGGGTAATCCAATTCTATCTAGCTCTATAAAGGATGATGACGAAGTGATCGAGTATTCGACAGACCCCGAATTAATCCACGAAAAATACGAGGACCTTGTGGATTTAGTAATCGACGGCGGTTTTGGAGATAATCAAGCCTCTACGGTAGTAGATTTCACAAATGAAGAGTTCGAGATAATCCGTGAGGGGAAAGGAAATATAAATGATTATCTTTAAGAGTATATATTAACGATATTAAGAAGCGCAGGTGCAGCTACGCTATCCGATTTTCACTATAAAATTTCGAAAACGGACATACGTCGAGTTAACTCTAAAAAGTTTTGACATTTAGTTTTCGCCAAAATCTTCTTCCGATGGGTATCGACTGTTAGTTTACTTATAAACAATCTTTTAGAGATATCAACACTAGAAGCACCCTGTTTTACCAAATGAACTATTTCCAATTCTCTTTTGGTAAGGTTAAAGTAATTCTGTTCATCAACAAATGAACCCATGCGCTTATCAAAAATCTTGTAATCATTTTCTGGTCGCACATCGTAGTTATCTATCCGCTTATGAGATACTAAAGTTTTGCTTAAATGCCCTTGATTGGTGACCTCTATGGCCTGACACTGTTGTTGGATAGTTATCACCTCCCCTTCTGCAGTTAAAATTCGGTAAGAATATTGTAAAACATATTGGTAATGTTCCGAAAAGGACAGTTTATTCGTAAAACTTAAACCGCGTTCCTCGTTTTTAAAAAAATATTCCAAATCATCAGTGTGGATTATTGATATCAGCTGATTTATGGTAAACCGAGAAGCTTGAAAGCCTGTAATTGTTTCGAATGCACTGTTGGTGAATAACATGTTATTTTCAATACAGTCGAAAATAAAAAAGTAACTATCGATTAAATTTAATTTATCCGATCCTTGTTCCTTAAAAACTTTTTGTTTTTGATGTAATTCAGCCCACGCATCGCAATTTGATGAAGACATAGTTTGGTTGTTGATTAGCGTTAATTGTTATCAAAATTTTCCATAGGTAAATGGATCGTTTTGTGAGCGACAACCTCCTTCAAAGAGCCAAGTCTTTGAGATTATAAATCTACAAAATATAACCAACTACCTCCACTAATTTTAAAAATATTACAAATAAAACCCTTTTTCAAGCAGCTAGATATTCATTTTTGAGGTACAATTAACCGTTTTTAGTACCTTTACACCATGAAAGAAATTAACACAACTGTTTTTAGTAAATTCTTTAATTCGGAAAAATCTGGTGGAATAATTTTGATATTTTGTGTGGTTATATCTCTATGGATAGCTAATTCCAATTTTGCTCAACCATTCGGAGATTTTTTGGCAAGAAACCTTGGTTTTCAAATAGCAAATATTAGCGTAAACTATTCCATCGCCGTTTGGATTAACGACTTCTTAATGGCTATTTTCTTTCTGCTGGTGGGTTTAGAGATTAAGCGAGAATTAATTGAAGGGGAACTTTCGAGCCTTAAAAAGGCCTCTTTACCAGTATTGGCTGCTGTTGGCGGGATGGTTGTACCTGCCTTCGTTTACTTTCTCATCAATAGAAACGAACCAACTGCTAATGGGTGGGGTATTCCGATGGCTACAGATATTGCTTTTGCATTGGCGATCATTTCGATGCTAGGTAAGAGCGTACCAACCTCTTTGAAGATATTTTTAGCGGCATTAGCTATAGCCGACGATTTAGGCGCAATTTTGGTCATCGCTGTTTTTTATACGTCAGAAATACATTGGCAGGAGTTAATTATAGCTTTGGGAATTTTTGGAGGACTACTTGCTATCAATTACTTTAAAGTAAAGTCATTATGGTTTTATCTCATTCCAGGCATATTTTTATGGTATTTCATGCATCACTCAGGAATACATGCTACTATTGCAGGCGTATTATTAGCCTTTACCATCCCAACTAACGAGACTGCAGAACTTTCTCCTTTGGAGTATTTAGAGCATAGTTTGGTTAAGCCTGTAAATTTTTTAATTATGCCAATCTTCGCTCTTGCAAACACCAATATTACCTTTGAAGATGGAATGATGGCCGGATTGGTTTCTCCTTTAGGCTTCGGTATTATCATAGGCTTATTTTTTGGTAAAACCGTTGGCATTACCTTGCTGTCTTATATCGCGGTTAAACTAAATTGGGCAAGTTTACCTGAAGGTGCCAATTGGAAACATGTTGTTGGCGTAGGCATGTTAGCTGGTATCGGCTTTACAATGTCTATATTTATCTCAATGTTATCATTTGATGATATTTACCATGTAAAAGAAGCTAAATTTGCAATCTTGTGCGCCTCCGTGATATCAGCACTTATTGGATTTATATATTTAAAATTCTTTGCTAAAAATGCTCACGCATAACTGGCAACTGGTAACAGAAAGATTTATCCTTCGCCCCTTAGATAAAGGCGATGTCGATGGCATTTTTGAATTAGACAGCAGTCCTCATGTTCATCGCTATCTAGGAAACAATCCAATAAAAAACAAAGAAGAAGCAGAGCGTATTATTGAATTTATTCAAAATCAATATAACGAATTTGGTATAGGTAGAGTAGCAATTATTGATAAGTTGTCGAACGAGTTTGTAGGTTGGACGGGATTCAAATTGATTACCGAGACCGTTAATGAGTTATCTGGATACTACGATTTGGGGTATAGATTGAAGGAAAACTATTGGGGAAAGGGCGTTGCAACCGAAACAGCACTAGCTTGCATAAACTATACCTTTGAAAATCTCAAAATAAAGGAAATTTATGCAATTTGTGATGTAAAAAATGACCCTTCGAAAAACGTCTTATTAAAGTGCGGTTTCGAACTAATCAGCGAATTCGACTACGAAGATATTCCGCATTATTGGTTCAAATTAACTTCGAGCTGAGGATTGAGCAGAAGGAAAAGCCTAATATTCCGCTAACTTAATGGAATATTAGGCTTTTTAAATTAAAACTGTCCCATAAAGTTTTTTATACTTCCCAGGAGATTTTCTTTTTCTAAGGCCTTTACAAATGCGCTGCCAATAATGGCACCTGCTGCGTATTTAGTGGCGGCATTGTAAGTTTCCTTATTAGATATTCCGAATCCTATAATAAATGGATTTTTCAGATTCATATCGGCGATGCGTTTAAAATAGGCGGATGAATTCTCTGTAATAGCCAGATTATTTCCGGTTGTACCTGGCGACGAGACTAGATAAATAAAGGCGTTGCTCAATTCATCAATTTTACGAATGCGTTCAGACGAAGTCTGCGGTGTAACTAAGAAAATATTGCTAATGCCGTATTTTTCAAAAATTGGACGGTACAGTTCCTCATACTCATACATTGGCAAGTCCGGAATGATACAACCGTCAACCCCCACCTCCTTACACTTCTTACAAAACTCTTCTACACCGTATTGCAACACTACATTCACATAACCCATTAATAAAATTGGAATGGTCACTTTCTGACGTAAATCTTGCAACTGATCAAATAATAGACTTAGTGTCATTCCATTATCCAAAGCCGTTTTACTGCTCGCCTGAATAGTCGGTCCATCAGCAACGGGATCGGAGTATGGAAAACCAACTTCCAAAAAGTTTGCACCATTTTGTTCTAAACTCTCGGCTATGGTTAAAGTATCATCAATTTTGGGGTAACCTGCCGTATAATAGATAGAAAGTAAATCTTTCTGTTGTTTTTCAAATAATTGTTGTAATCTGTTCATGTTAATTTCTCAGCTAGCTTCTTACAAATTAAAATACTTGATGTAGGTTTCCATGTCTTTATCTCCTCTTCCCGATAGACAGACTACTACATTCTCTCCGCCTTTAAACTCCATCTTTTCTAAGTAGGCCAATGCGTGAGCACTTTCAATTGCCGGAATAATTCCCTCTAGTTGGCACAATAATAAGCCAGCTTGCAATGCCTCGTCATCAGTAATGGAAGCGTATAAACCTCTACCCGTTTTAAATAAATGCGCATGCTGAGGACCAATACCAGGGTAATCTAATCCGGCAGAAACAGAATGTGGCTCTACTACTTGTCCATCATCTGTTTGCATTAAGATACTTCTACTTCCGTGTAATACGCCTTCTTTACCTAAGGAAGTGGTAGCAGCAGAAAACCCACTATCAACGCCCTTGCCTGCAGCTTCTACAGCAATTAAATTTACACTCTCGTCGTCAATAAAATGATAAAACATACCCATGGCGTTACTGCCACCTCCAACACAAGCTAACACATAATCGGCCAATTCAGAACCTGTTTGCTCTTTTAATTGCTTTTTAGCTTCCGCTGATATAATGGACTGAAATTGCGCAACCATATCTGGATACGGATGCGGACCAACTACAGAACCGATGATGTAATGCGTATCTACCGGATTGGCAATCCAGTCACGCATGGCTTCGTTAGTGGCATCTTTTAGGGTTTTACTACCCGAGGTTGCTGGAACTACCGTGGCACCCAACATTTTCATGCGAGCAACATTTGGTGCTTGTCGCTGAATGTCAATTTCACCCATATAAACCACACACTCCAATCCACGAAGTGCACAAACCGTAGCCGTAGCCACGCCATGTTGCCCCGCTCCTGTTTCAGCGATTATCCTCTTTTTACCCAACTTTTCGGCCAGTAAAATTTGGCCGATGGTATTATTAATTTTATGTGCACCAGTATGGTTTAAATCTTCTCTTTTAAGAAAGATATTGGCGCCGTACTTTTTGGATAAGTGCTTAGCCAAATATAATGGTGAAGGACGACCTACGTAATCTTTCAATAAAGCTTTAAACTCTCCTTGAAATTGTTCATCGTCAATAATTTCTTGATACTTTTGGCGCAACTCTTCCACATTCGGATATAACATTTCTGGAATGTAAGCTCCACCAAAGTCGCCATAATATCCGCGTTCGTCTACAAAATAATTCATATCTATTTGTTTAAACTCATCAAGCCAATGATGATTTGTATTATCTTAAATCTTTAAAAAAAACCGCCAATTGATTGACATCTTTTAACCCCGGTTCCAACTCAAACCTGCTATTTACATCAATTGCGTAAAGTCTGTCATCGTCGATATTTGAAAGTGTTTTAGCATTTGAAAGACCAATACCTCCACTTAAAAAATACGGCTTTTGCAGCCGATATTTTTCCAACAAAGTCCAGTCGAAAACCTTACCAGAACCTCCATGTGCAAGTGTTTGCGTGTCAAACAAAAAATAGTCTACATCATTTTGATATGCTGCTAATTGTTCAAAATCAAAGCCTGGATGAACGCCAAACGCCTTGATTACCTCTACTCCCAAATCCTTCATCGAAGCACAAAAAGCAACACTTTCATGACCATGCAACTGTACTGCTTTTAACTGATGCTTGATCACCAAATTTTTTAAGGTTTCTGCTTCTTCATTCACAAAAACGCCAACAGTTCTTATTTCATTAGGTACATACTTAATCAGCTCGGCAGAAATTTCATTGATATATCGAGGAGATTGTTTATAGAATATAAAGCCTAAATAATCAGGATGTAGATTGGCCACCCCAGCAATATTAGCTGCATGCCTCATCCCACAAACTTTTATCTTAAAGTTAGCCATTCACCAATTTGTTAAAACTATTTAACGCCTTTTTACTTAATAGAGCTTCCTCTGCTTCGTAATAACAATCTGAGAAACTTGCCTCCTGTTTTATAGTTTGGATAGCTAAAGCAGCATTAACCAATACCACATTGTTTTGCGCATCGGTGGCTAAACCATTTAAAACAGAAGTAAATATCTCCGCAGATGATTCGATGGTATCGCCTCCTTGAATTTCACTTTCCTGTAGCGTTTCAAAACCTAGATCGGGAATTTTCACCAAGGCTTCACCACGTTTGCTGAAAGTTTTGAAATCGCAGGTTAATGAAACTTCATCAAAACCATCTACAGCGTGAACAATGGTGTAGTTTTTATCGGTTTGTTGATATAAGTAAGCATAAATACGAGCTAACTCTAAACTAAAAACGCCAACCATTTGGTTCTTCGGCTTTGCCGGATTACACATCGGACCAAGCATGTTAAAGAATGTTTTAACCCCAAGTTCTCTGCGTATAGGGGCAACAGTTTTCATGGCCGAATTAAACAAAGGAGCATGTAAAAAACAAATGCCAGCTCTGTCTAAACTGCGCTTTAATTCTCCTTCATCATTAGTAAAGGTGTAGCCCAAAAACTCCATCACATTGCTGGAACCACAACCCGAAGAAACACCGTAATTCCCATGTTTTGCTACCTGATAACCAGCACCTGCCACCACAAAAGAGGCTAAAGTTGAAATATTGAACGTATCCTTCCCATCGCCACCAGTGCCACAAAGGTCAATGAGTTCATAGTCGGAAAAGTCAACTTTCAAGCAGAGTTCGAGCATGGCATCTCTAAAGCCCTGCAGCTCTTCTACAGTGATATTACGCATGCCGTAGGCAGTAATAAACGCAGCAATTTGCGACGTATTGAACTCTCCAAGCGCAATAGCAGTTAATATCTTTTGAGCCTCAGATCGGCTAAAAGTTTTATTTTCGAATAAATGGTTAAGTATTTTCTTCATCGTATTTCACAAAAAAAGGTTGCCTCATCAGCAACCTTCTAAAATATTCTTATTAAAAAATAAACGTACAAAAGGTTACATCACGCTGTTGCGTTATGCCACCACCAAATTGTATTTACGTTTACTTGTCTCATTCTGTTGGCAAATATGTAATTGTTTTCTAACAAAAACAACAAATTAACTATTTTTTTCTTTTGCTTTATTTAACGCGAAGCTAAAGATTGTTCCTTCTCCTACGATGCTTTCAACAAGTATGCTCCCTTTATTGGCTTCTACAAACTCTTTACAAATGATTAAACCTAAACTAGTACCTTCCTCGGCCGATGTTCCTCTTGTACCCATTGCAGACAGCTGAAAGATCTTTTTTATTCGGGCTTCGCTAATTCCTACACCATTATCTTTCACCCTAAAGGTAATTTTATCTTCACTAGAAGAGGCCGAAACTTCCACATTTCCATTCTCGTTAGTAAACTTTATGGCATTAGCAAGTAAATTTCTAATCACAAAATCAAAATGATCTGGATCTGCAAATAACTCTAAATTTTCAGGCACTTTAAGTGCTATCGCGATGTTCTTACTTTGAGCCATATCTTTCAAGAGGGATACATTGCGCTCAATATTTAGTAAAGGGTTAAAAATCTGTTGATTTATTCTGACCCCTTTAATTTGCATCTGGCCCCACTTCAACAACTTATCAAGTATTGACAAACTATTTCTACAGTGACCAATTAATTTAGTAACCATCGTACTTTTGGTCTCTTCGTCGATATCTTTATTATCAATCAATTCTAATATCCCTATTGTAGAGACTAAAGGCGATCGAATATCATGAGCAATGATCGAGAAAAACTTATCTTTCACTTCGTTACTTTCTTCCAGCTCTTTGTTTGCCACACTAAGTTTACGGTTTAATTGCTTTGTTTTAAAGATATAAGCCAAGGTAAACAACAAGACCAAGAAAGCACCAATAGCTATATATAGGAACACATTCCTCTGCATTTTCTGCGCTTCATTCTTTAAGGTGAGTTCTCTTAACTTTGCATTCGACTTTTCGAGATCGAAGGCGGCTTCTAAATTCACCACCTGCTTACTCATATCCTTATAAAAATATTGTTCGGCAATTTCGGCACTGCGCTCTTTAAGTTCTAGTGCAGCGGCTATATTTCCACGCTGCTTGTGCAGCAAGCTCATCTTATCCAAAATGATGATTTGTTGACGTGCCATTTTGTACTGATCTGCAATTTGTAATGCACGTTTCAAATAGAACAAAGCGCTATCGGGCATAAAGCTGCTATACACTTCAGATAATTCTACGAGGGTGGACTGCTCACGCATCGAATTTTTTATTTTCCTCGCAAATTCTAAGGAATATTTAAAATAAGCTATTGACTTATTTCTATCTCCCTTTTTCACGTGGGCAATTGCTAACACCTTGTAAAGGCTTATTTTTAGCCCATTATATTCAACCTTATTCGCTTTAGAGAGACCTTTTTCCAAGTAGCCTATTGCCTTATCAAATTCCCCTAGTTTTACGTATACGTAACCATAGCTGATGTACATATTTATCGTAAAATTGGAGGTAGGAATAGTGTTGTCAATCTGTTCGGCTAGGGCAAGATTAGCTAACGTTTCTTTGTAATTACCTAATATGTAGTAAATTTCAGAAAACACTACACGAGCCTCGAGCATACCTAACTTATCATGAAGCTTTTCAGACAATTTTAAAGCATTTATTGCCAAGGCAAGTGATTTGTCGTAATTGCCTTTGCGCTTTTCGAGCACACTCAGTCTGATCAACGTGGAAGCTAACCCCCTATCATTACCAAGTTCTCGATAAATAGCCTCGGCCCGAAGATACTTTTTTTTTGCATCGTTGTACTTAGCAAAATTATCTTCGATCATCCCTAACTGATTAAGCAAAGCAGCTTTCCCCAAGCTATCGTTGGCATGATCTGCTGCCGCCAATCCCCCTAAAGCGAAAATTTTTGCAGAATCAGGATTTAGATAACGATAATATTTTACCACCCTGATATATTCCTCGTTGGTGTGGGGTGACCTGTTAACAGACTGAGCACTTGTATACAGTGATGCAACAATTAACAATAGAAAAATCTGGAAAATAAAGAATCGCCTTTGGATTAAGAAAGTCATTATTTTATCAGGGGGTTCTTTTCTTTAGAAAACAATTCGAAAACTTTTTTATCTGCAAATGCCGGGAATAATTTATTGACCCAAACCGCTAACTTGCCTTGTCTAGTCATAATTAATGTGCGTTTTCTACTGCCAATCCCGTCACAAATGCGAGCTGCAACTTCCGCTGCGCTCATCATTTTCCCTTCTTCCATACTGGTTTCGCCATGCGATGAACCATCTTTAGCTAATGCTGCCACACGAATATTAGAAGTTGTAAAACCTGGGCAGGCCACCATTACGTGTACGCCAGTTTTTAGCAACTCGGTGCGGAGTGATTCTAAAAATCCGTTCATTGCAAATTTAGATGAAGAATAACCTGTGCGACCAGGCAAACCTCTGTACCCCGCAATTGAGGAAACGCCCACAATGCTGCCACTTGTTTTCAAGATTTCCGGCAATGCATATTTAGTACAGTACACTGTTCCCCAAAAATTAACATCCATCAGATTCTTTAACACAGCTATGTCTAAGTCGTTAAACAAAGCACGCATTGACAAACCTGCGTTATTAATCAAAATATCAATTTTACCAAAAGTGAGCAAAGCCTGATTTACCATCGCCTTACAGTCCTCTTCCTTACTAACATCCGCTTGAACCGCCAATGCTCTGATAGCATATTTGGATTGCAAATTGGCTGTGATTTCGCAAAGGGTAACATACTGTCTTGCTGCCAACACAATGTTAGCGCCTCTTTTTGCCATCTCCTCTGCTAATGCTTTACCTATTCCGGAGGATGCGCCGGTAATAACAACAACTTTATTTATAAAACTCATAAATTACTTAATCAACGTATTTTCGTAGGGAACCCTTGTTAAAATTGACCGTCCCAAGGTAACCTCGTCCGCATATTCTAATTCACCTCCAAAGGCGATACCCCTTGCAATGGTGGTAATAGGAATATTAAAATCTTTTAGTTTTTTATGGAGATAAAATAACGTAGTATCTCCTTCCATATTTGCACTTAGTGCCAATATTATTTCTTTAACTTCCGAAGTTTTTACCCGTTCTACTAAACTTTCAATATTCAAATCTGATGGGCCGATACCATCCATGGGAGAAATTAAACCGCCCAGTACATGATAAACACCAAAATATTGGTTGGTATTTTCGATAGCCATTACATCTCGAGTATCTTCGACTACACAAATTAGCTCTTTCTCACGCTTCACAGAAGCACAAATTGCACAAACATCGGTATCCGAAACATTGCAACAAGTTTGACACTTTTTGATCTCGTTCTTTAACTTAATCAACGTGTTTCCAAATTGCTCTACCTCAACACTTTCTCTGTTTAGAAGATATAACACCAAGCGCAAAGCCGTTTTTTGCCCAATTCCAGGCAACTTAGAGAATTCGCCTACAGCATCTTCTAATAATTTGGAAGAAAAGTTCATGCTACAAATTTATCAATTAAGAGTCAACAAAATTTCATATCTCATAATATAGTTACTATTTTCAATAAATTTTATCTTTTTAAATCTTAATTGCAAGATTTAGCGACTTTTTGCTACTTTTAGCGACAAATAAATAAAATATGAGTCCATCAATATTATTGTGTTTTTTAGTAGGCTACTTTGCGCTATTAATTACTATCGCTTTCGCAACGTCTAAGAACTCATCAGACAATTCAACATTTTTCTTGGCCAATAAAAATTCCAAATGGTATTTAGTTGCCTTCGGGATGATTGGCACCGCCTTATCGGGCGTAACATTTATTTCTGTACCTGGAGAAGTGGGGTCACCAGCGGGCAATCAATTCCAGTATTTTCAGTTTGTATTAGGTAATGCTGTTGGCTTTATCATTATAGCCACTGTTTTATTACCACTTTACTACAGAATGAACCTCACCTCTATTTATAGTTATATAGAGCAACGTTTGGGCTACTACAGCTACAAAACTGCTGCATCTATATTCTTAATTAGCAGAACCTTAGGCTCAGCAACACGACTATATCTAGTAGTAATTGTTTTACAGCGCTTTATTTTTGAAAACTATGGTGTTCCATTTTGGGCTACAGTATTAATTTCTCTAGCGTTGATATGGTCGTACACTTTTAAAGGAGGCTTAAAAACTATTATCATTACCGATACGTTGCAAACGTTCTTCTTAGTATTATCAGTTTTTTTAACCATCTACTTTGTGTGCGACAGCTTAAACATGAGCATTCCAGCTGCGTTCGAAAGCATTAAAGAAAGTAGCTATTCTAAAATATTCTTCTACGAAGATTTCTTTACTAATAAGTTCCATATCAGCAAACAATTTATTGGGGGTATTTTTGTAACCATTGCCATGACAGGTTTAGACCAAGATTTGATGCAAAAGAACTTGAGTATGAAAACTATTGGCGAGGCTAAAAAGAATATGTTCAGTTTTACCGCTATATTTGTGGTATTGAATATCTTCTTCTTGTGTGTTGGTGCTTTACTTTATATTTTTGCTACTCAAAATGGTGTAGAAATTCCTTTAGACCATGTAACCGGCAAACCAAGAACGGATTTATTATTCCCAGAAATTGCCTTAAATCATCTTACCACTATTCCTGCAATTGTATTCATGCTAGGTTTAACAGCAGCAACATTTGCAACTACCGACAGTGCATTAACAGCATTAACAACTTCTTTCTGTGTTGATTTTTTAGGCATGGGAAAGGCAGAGAACCAAAATGCGCCTAACGCAGTAAAGAGAAGACACACAGTGCATATTGCTTTTTCGATCTTGATGTTCTTAGTGATCATTGTCATCAACGCATTCAATAGCTCGTCAGTGGTAAGCTTAATTTTCTTAATTGCATCGTACACTTATGGACCATTATTAGGCTTGTATTCTTTCGGGCTATTTGTAAAGAGCAGAGGTTTACATGATAAATTTGTTCCTTTAATTTGTATTTTATCACCAATTTTATGCTATATTTTCGCCACCAACTCTAACGAATTATTAGGCGGATATGTCTTTAGCGTTGAGTTAATTTTGATAAATGGATTAATTACATTTATCGGGTTATTATTGATCAGTAAAAAAACCGATCAACAAACTAGGTTTTAACTTAATACAAATCTATGAATAGTGATGAAAAAATAAGAAGTGCGTTTGCTAACAAAGATTGGCAGGAAATAAAAACGACAGACAGTTGGCAAATTTTTAAAATTATGGCCGAGTTTGTTGATGGATTTGAGAAACTTTCGAAGATAGGTCCTTGCGTAAGCATCTTCGGTTCGGCCAGAACCGCAGAAACAAACCCTTACTACCAAATTGCTGTAGACTGTGGCAGGTTGTTAACAGACCGAGGCTATGGTGTAATTACGGGCGGCGGTCCGGGTATTATGGAAGCTGGTAATAAAGGAGCGCATATGAACGGTGGTAAATCTGTGGGTTTAAACATCGACCTACCGTTTGAGCAATTTCATAACAAATACATAGAGCCTAGTCGTCTATTAGCATTTGATTATTTTTTTATTAGAAAAGTGATGTTCATGAAATACTCTCAAGGTTTTATTGTTTTACCTGGAGGAATGGGCACCATGGACGAGCTTTTTGAAGCTTTAACATTAATTCAAACGGGTAAAATTGCTCGTTTCCCTATTGTATTGGTTGGTATTTCTTACTGGAGCGGATTGGTTGAATGGTTAAAAAACACCATGCTCGAAAAAGAAAAAAATATCCACGAAGAAGATTTGAACTTATTTAGACTGGTTGATACAGCTGAGGAAGCCGCAGAGCATATTTTTAGGTTCTACGACAAGTATGTATTGAAACCTAACTTCTAACACAAGATGATTTCATTAAAAAGGCGATGTACATTATACACCGCCTTTTTTACTGCCTTAATATTCCCTTTATAACTGACTGACGCCGCCGCTAACTACTAGCTTCATTGCGTCGGCTGCGCTCATATTTAAAGGTTTTATCTTCTCTTTTTTTACGATATAAACCTGACCCGCGAACGAATAGGAAAATGGAAAATAGACGATTACTTCGTCGTCCATTCCTAATTTCGACAAATCGCCCTGGGTTAGAAAACCAATACGTTTCATATCACCCTCTACTTCCACCAGCACAGGATGGTTGAACTTCTTTTCATCGCCCACAAAGGCTTCTGTTAAATCTTTGATAGAGCTGTAAATAAAATTGAAAAGCGGCAAGCGATTTAACCATCTTCTAAACCAATTGTACATAGGTTCGGTCACAAAATAGGTAACGAATATACCTGCGATCAAGATAATGCCGATTACCAACAGCAAACCCAACCCCGGAATGTTTCTGCGATCACCTGCGTCTCCCAGTATATTGTCTACGTTAAGCCAACTATCTACCGTTGTTACTGCCCAAATTACCAAAAAAATACTCAATGCAATGGGCACCACAATTAATAACCCCTTTATAAAATAATTCAATAAAGCTCTTCCAATCCTATTCATGCTTGTAAAATTACAGATTATTAACCAGATCGTTGTTTACTCGTAAGTGTAAACCCGTTTCACTCTTTGCGAAATATTAGTAAGTATCTCGTATGGAATGGTTTCGATTGCGCCAGCTAACGCTGAAATAGGTAATTCGCTACTAAAAACAATTACTTCGTCGCCAACAGCCACATTTAAATCCGTTACATCTAACATACACATATCCATACAAATAGAACCAACTGTCGGCACTAATTTCCCGCCCACTAACATCTTGCCTATTCCATTTCCAAAAGCTCGAGCATAGCCATCTGCATACCCTATTTTAACGGTAGCTGTTTTACCTCCGTGCGGCAAAACACCTCTTCTACCATAACCAATAGTATCTCCAGCCGGGATCTCTTTTATTTGCGAAATTGTAGTTTTTAGCGTAGCTACAGTCTCCAACCCTTCTACACCTCTCGGTAAAGCAGCATCAAATCCGTATAAACCAATGCCGATTCTAACCATATCAAAGTGATATTTTGCCCAACGAGAGATACCTGATGTATTTAACACATGCCTAATAGGTTTTTCCATAAAATCAGCAGTCAATTCATTATACATTTGCTCGTACAATGAAATTTGGCGCTTCGTAAAATTGTCGTGTTCAGCTTCGTCTGAGCCTACCAAGTGGGTAAAAACAGAACGAACTTTAATATTATCATGGTTTTTTAAAACTTCTCTCAGTTCTGTCATTTGGTGAGGCTCAAAGCCCAACCGATGCATGCCTGTGTCTAACTTAATGTGTATAGCAAATTGTCTATCCAACTTAGGTAACACATTTAAAAAGGCTTTAAAAATCTCTAAGTTGTATATCTCAGGCTCCAAATCGAAGCGTACCATGGCATCAAGTGCGGATGGTTCTGGGCTCATTACCATAATAGGTAGCGAAATACCTGCCTTACGTAAGGCTATACCTTCATCTGCAAAAGCTACAGCTAAATAATCCACTTTGTGGTATTGTAATAAATTAGCCACTTCGAAACTGCCACTCCCGTAAGAAAATGCTTTTACCATAGCCATTGTTTTAACGCCTACAGGTAATTTTGATTTATAAAATTGTAGATTAGCTACCAGCGCATTTAGGTTTATCTCTAAAACCGTGTCGTGAATTTTCTGAGCTAGTCGCCTCACCACCCGTTCAAACTCAAACTTACGAGCACCTTTTGCTAAAATGGTCTCGTTATAAAATCGCATCGAAGGCATTTCTCTAAGCAACTCATCCGTATTATTAAAAAATTGCTTATCTAATTTAAATAAATGTGCGAAAGCAGCTATCCGTTCCCCAACACCAATCAATCTATCGACCTTTTTCTGCTTCAACAATACTGCAATTTCTAGAAACAAATCGTCATCGTCTTTTCCGGTCTCTTGTAAGTCCGACAATATGAGGGTTCTTTTTGGATGTTGATTTTGCTTATTCAAAAAATTTAGTGCAATCTCCAGCGAAGAAATGTCGGCACTATAGGAGTCATCAATCACCGAACAATTGTCTATTCCATTAAGCAGTTGTAAACGCATGCCCACCTTCGCTACATTGGCTAATCGATTTACCACGTCATCCATTTTATAGCCCAATGCCAACAAGGTTGACCAACAGATCAACATATTTTCAACGGAAGCTTTATCGGAAAAAGGAATTTCGCATACATACATTTCACCATCAAACATGGCTGTGAGTTTAGTTTTGCCTTCCTTTAGGGCTACCTTCGTAATACGTAAATCAGCTTCTTGAGTAAAACTCCAGTTAAAGGTAGTCTTTGCATTAATTAATGTGTCTCCTACGTCATCCTTTCCATACACGAGTAAATTTACACTTTCAAAGAGTTTTAGTTTTTCGGCTAATTTCTGCGCCTTATTTTCAAAACCTTCATCGTGAGCTTGCTTAATATTTGTGAGCACGCCTACCGTTGGCTTAATAACCTCCCGAAGCCTCTCCATTTCATTTACCGTAGATATCCCTGCCTCGAAAATCCCCAAATTATGGTGATTTGAAATTTGCCACACCGAAAGCGGAACGCCAATTTGCGAATTGTAGCTTTTTGGGCTCCTTACAATATTGAAATCTATCGATAGGAGTTGATACAACCATTCTTTTACTATTGTTTTGCCATTGCTGCCGGTAATGCCAATCACTTCAAAATCAAACAAAGCTCTGTGGTGCTGGGCCAATAACTGCAAAGCATCAATTGTACTATTCACGCGAATAAAATTAGCATTGGGATAGTTAGAGAAGTTTATTTGTTCTGAAATAACAAAATTTCTTATTCCATTGCCGTAGGCGTCTTTAATAAACTGATGACCGTTTCTATGTGCTTTTATGGCGAAAAATAGCGCATTTGTTGGATCCAACAATGTTCTACTATCAATCACTAAATTCTTGATGAGCGTGTCTTCACTAAATAATACCAACTCTCCAATCAGCACTGCGGCTATTCGTTTAATGGTATACACCTCTAATTTTGACATCTATTGTATAGGTTAATGAGATTTTTTTACGAATTTCAGCAATTATTTATGAATTCTATCAAAGAAAAAATATACAATTACGATAAAAAGACAGCTTTGCAAAAAGCAGCCAATTGGTGTGCCTACCAAGAACGTTCGCAGCAAGAAACTAGAGACAAATTATACGAGTGGCAGATGAGGCCTAACGAGGTTGAAGACATTATTGCTACGCTGATTCAAGAGAATTTTATAAACGAAGAACGCTTCGCTTTTGCCTATGTGTCGGGTAAATTTAAAATAAAGAAATGGGGCAAAATTAAAATTAAGCAGGGGCTGAAACTAAAACGTGTACCAGATCGCATTATAAAATCGGCTTTAGCAAGTATAGACGATGATGAGTATCTAGAAACCTTAACAGAATTACTGGCTAAAAAAAGCGGCCAAGAGCGAGAAAAAAATAAGTTGAAGCGACAATTAAAGCTTGTAAACTATTTATACGGTAAGGGCTACGAAAAAGATTTAATTTTTCCACTACTGAAAAACAACGACTTACTATAATTTTTTAAAAAAACGTAAAAAGTACTTGCAAGGTATTTAAATGTGCGTATATTTGCATCATCAAAACGAAACGATACTACAATTACCGAGAAATTTTGAAACTCATCGGATGATGAAACAAAAGCGAAAGTAGCTCAGTTGGTAGAGCACAACCTTGCCAAGGTTGGGGTCGCGAGTTCGAATCTCGTCTTTCGCTCTTAAATATCTTCCTACCAGGAGATGTTTAATTGAAGCTTAAATGCTTTGCTGAAGTGGTGGAACTGGTAGACACGCAGGACTTAAAATCCTGTGCCCTCAACAGGCGTGCGGGTTCGATTCCCGCCTTCAGTACAAAAATCCTTTAGTCGCTAACTAAGGGATTTTTTATTCTAAAATACTAGCGAAAGTAGCTCAGTTGGTAGAGCACAACCTTGCCAAGGTTGGGGTCGCGAGTTCGAATCTCGTCTTTCGCTCTTTAAATGCCTTCCTACCAGGAGGCATTTAATTTTAAAAGCTAATTGCTTCGCTGAAGTGGTGGAACTGGTAGACACGCAGGACTTAAAATCCTGTGCCCTCAACAGGCGTGCGGGTTCGATTCCCGCCTTCAGTACAAAGTCAACCAACAAATGGTTGACTTTTTTTTGCATGTTTGATTTACAATATCTATAAAGTGATAACATGAGCGATGTCTACTCTTCTTTTAAGCAAATTCAAGTGGTTACTTCTTTTGATGAATTAGCAAACATCGATTTTGAGGGAGAAACAAATGCATTATGCTGGCAAAGAAACTTGGCGGGAGATTTTGAGGAGATTGTAAATAAGCTCCCGCTACAAAAAAGCATCACGGAGATTGGTAAAGAAGGTCTTTTATCGCTCAACTTATCTCCTGCTGGAGAAATAGCAAGAGATACCATTCTAAATGATTTAAATCTGTTAACGAAATTTGGTGCTGCTCCATCGTTGAACTTACTCAAACATTATGAACGCGACGAGGAATTAGACTTTATCTCAACCGATGTTTACTCATATCATGTTGATAGGTCTCCAATAGCCACCGATACCTTTTTGTGTACCTATTATGGTGCATCAAGTGATATTTTACCAAATGCCAATGCAGTACAAAAAATCCAAATTCCAGAAATTAGAACCAAGCTTAAGGAACTTTACAATATTAATGAGAATGAATTAGAAGATTTTGCGAAAGAAAACTACTTCGACCTTCACTTTCAAGCTAAGCCAGGTGCTAAACCTGTTAACTTAGGCAATGGAAATTTGTGGAGATTAGCTGTAGATCATCCTCAGCAAAAAGTTTTACCTAGCATACACCGTGCGCCACTAGAAAACGAAAGAGAGTATCGCCTGTTGCTAATTTGTTAAGCCAAATGATACACGCAGTTACCTAATTTTATTACTGTTGATGGAAAACGTTGCGTAAAAGAGTGCACTAACTGCACCATATAATGAGTACCCTTACATCGTTGTAAGCCGTCTTTTAAAAGCTCCATATCTGACGGGACGGCCGCCACATCATAATAGCCCATGCCGTACAAAGCTCCTTCCTCTACATAAACAAAGCCACATTCGTCGGTAGTACGCCCAGGTAATTTAACGCAAAAGCTTTGTTGCTGTTCGTTAATGCTTTCAATTAGCTCTTCTACGGTCAAGTTGTGTTGGGCTGCTGTTGGTAAAGGCTCATTCGACAGTCGGCGAGAAGTTTGCCCATACCTACAAAACCTCGCATCAATATTAAAGGTAGCGGATACTTCGGCTAGATAGTTCAAACCGTCTATTTCTCGCTCGAAAGCCTTTAAACAAGGTTGTTTTGGAGGCAATTTACCCACAGCCAAATGACTATAGCCACTTACTGAGACGTAATGATATAGACCAAATTTGGGTTCAAATCGTTTTAAGGCTCGGTTATGGATTGGCCATAAACGCTGAATTTCGATGCACTCGAACAATAAAGCCATCAACTCGGAGCCACATGGCTCAAAAGAAATACTATAAATATCTTGTAAGAATTTCTGTCTGCGTAAGCTTTCGTTATTGCCCGTGAAATGCGAGGATACCCTCTTTTTGATGTTTATAGCTTTACCTACATACAGCACTTTTCCTTTCTGATCGTGAAAATAGTACACCCCCGGTTCCTCAGGCAAATCCTTAAAATCGCTAGCGGGCACATTGGCTGGCAAACGTTGTTCGGGTGAAGATTTCTTAATCATTTGCTTCACGGTGACTTCATTATCCTTAGCAAGCAACATGGTAAAAAGCTCGGCAGTAGCGGTAGCATCGCCTGTAGCTCGGTGCCTATCCTTTAAAGTAATGCCCAATTGACCACATAACTTGCCCAAACTATACGACGGAAAACCTGGAAACAACTTTCTGGACAACCTTACGGTACATAATTTGGGAGCATCCCAAGTGAAACCACAAGCTGCTAACTGACCACGCAAAAAAGAATAATCGAAATTAACATTATGCGCTACAAAAATTTTATCACTTAAAATAGCATAAATCTCTTCTGCCAGCTCGCCAAAAGTGGGTGCCTTTAACACCATTTCGTCATCTATACCCGTTAAAGCGGTGATATGCATCGGTATATCCATTTCTGGATTAACCAAACTGTGCCAGCTTGCAATTACAGAAATGCCGTTGTGCACTAAAATAGCAACCTCCGTAATTCTGCTTCCAGAAACACTTCCGCCAGTAGTTTCAATATCGACCACTGCATACAGTTTTTTAGGGGATTTTTCCTTCGATTGTACTTCGACTTGTGCCATTGCACAAATATTACTAAAAAAATTAGTAAAAACTAGCTTGTTTAGTAAAATTATTAAAAAATTACAACTCATCAGGCGTGCTAATACCTTTGTAATCCAATTTGAACATTTCCCGAGGTTTTACGTAATGATTATATCATAAATTCATGGTTACATTATCTACTTAAACTGGCGTTGTGCATTTTGCATGCGTTAATGCACCCCATAGGCGTACATCTACGACACCAACTTCAAGTAGTTTCGTAAAAAATCTATATTGAAAAACTTACGACCTACATCTAAAACCAACTCCTCACCTCATATTTAGGCAAATCTTTAGCAAACCCCTTTTGGATTTTACTATGCGTAGCATCTTGTTCTAGTATTTGCAACATGCTACGTGTAGACCAAAAAGTACCTAAGGCAGTTTTAGCGGTAACCTTAACCTGTTCGTCAATAACCAACTCATAACCTTCTTTCATCAATCACTTATCGAGCTGTATATAACAAAAACAATATCGCCATCCTTGGCACCACTTTGCTTTATATTAATTTTCTTTTGAGGATAAAGCGTTTTTAAATCCTTAGCAAAAGTTTGGAGAAAAACTTCTAGCTCGCCATTAGATGGTTTACCCGAAACAATTAAATTAACAGTTGATTTTAACTGAAATTGACCATTTGCTGCTTTCCATTCACGTAATTTTGGAATAACAAAGGGCTCTATATTTTGAGCATACAGAGAAATCGAAAGTAAAGCCAAATCAATGGCCAATAAAAAGTTTTTTTATAATAGTAATTTCGGTAATAGAACACTGTTTTGAAGGGACTTTACATTGACGAAATTGAGAAAACTTTTTTACTATCTAATAGCTTTTTAACTTATATTTACTCTAAAAACAACTAAAATGAATAATAAAGCAATCCTTTTTCTGTTATGTGTATCGTTTTTATTTACCAACCTTAACGCTCAGCAAAATAAAGCCGAATTAGAAATCGAAGAAATGATGAAAAATACGACGGTAGCAGGCTTAGCGGTTGCAGTTGTAAAGAATAATCAGCTCATTTACAATCATTCTTTTGGGAAAAAGGACATAGAAAGTAATACCTCGCTTAACAATAATGACATTTTTAGAATAGCTTCTATTTCAAAATCTTTTACTTCAACTGCAATTATGCAATTGATAGAAGCTAAAAAAATGTCGTTAGATGATGATTTTAGTGATTTGGTAGGTTTTAAAGTTAGGAACCCAAATTTTCCAGACGTGCCTATTACCCTCAGAATGGTGCTTTCTCACACTTCAAGTATTAACGACAAGGAAGGTTATTTCAACCTTGACGCCATCAATCCTGAAAAGAATAAAAACTGGGCAAATTGCTTTAACAATTACAAGCCAGGCACAGGTTATCAATATTGCAATTTAAATTACAACATGACGGGTGCGGTAATAGAACGTGTTAGTGGCAAAAGGTTTGATAGCTATATTAAAGCAAACATTTTGGATCCACTAAACATTTACGGCGGCTACTGCATCGATTCCTTAGACACTTCCAAATTTGTTACGCTTTACGAATATAAAGATGAGCAATTTGTTGCCTCGCCTGCCGCCTATGCCCATCGCCGTGCGGAGTTAAATAATTATCAACTAGGTTACAGCACACCTATTTTATCGCCAACTGGCGGAATGAAAATATCGGCTAATGATTTAGCAAAATATATGATGATGCACATGAATTATGGCAAAACAAACGGTGTCAAAATCATCAATAAAAAAAGTGCTAAACAAATGCAAACCCCATTAAGCACTAAAGAAAACTACGGTTTAGCCTTACTTAAAAACAGTAAACTTTTAGAGGGTAAAACTTTGGTTGGACATACCGGTTCTGCTTATGGGTTGTACAGCGCTATGTTTTTTGATCCGAAAGAAAAATTTGGCATTGTAGTAATCACCAATGGTATAAAACCTACAGAAAAAGATGGATTTAGAGCCGTTATTAAAAACACTTACGAAATACTTTACAAGAATTTAATAATCAATAAGTAAGTATATATAAAATAACATCTTTAAAAACACCTCTTAAAAACCAATCGTAATTACTAATATTTTTACTAACTTTACTAAAAATATTAGTAATTACGAAATGCAAAATTCCTTCAAACGAAACATTATTGAGCGTTTACAGCAACAAATTCTCAGCTTAGAAGGATTTAAAGAAGTTACTGAAGACGTTAAAAACAAAGTAGAAATTGCAAAAATAGAAAGCAGTTTCCCTCATCATATTTTCCCAACGGGAGTTATACACGAATTTTTAAACCCTCAGCCCGAGCAAACAGCTTGCACCTGCGCATTTATAAGTGTTTTATTAAGCAAAATCCATCAAAAAAAAGGCTTTTACCTTTGGATTAGCAAGCAACGACACATCTTTCCCGCAGCTTTAAAAAACTTTGGTATACAGCCTCATCAAATCATTTTTATTAACCTCACTAAACCTAAAGATTTACTTTGGGTCACCGAAGAAGCGCTAAAATGCAAAAGTTTAAACGCTGTAATTAGCGAGTTAGATGAAATTAGTTTTGCACAATCGCAACGGCTACAACTTACTGTAGAAAAAAGCAAAGTAACAGGTTTTATATTACGTAGCAAGAGTCTGGGCATTAACGCTACAGCTTGTGCTGCACGTTGGGAAATTAGACCATCGTTAAGTTTTACGGACAACGATTTACCTGGCGTAGGCTTTACCCAATGGCAAGTTAATTTATTAAAAGTACGTAATGGCAACCCTGCTAGTTACAAAATAATTTGGCGCAACCATCAATTATCAAATAACGACATTAATTACCAACCCGCAGCGCTCCACCAATCCGCTGTAATATGAGTAAAAGATATTTATCTATATGGTTCCCATATTTAATTGCAGATCAATTTATCATTAAAAACCCTGCATTAAAAGACCAAGCTTTTGCTATGGTAGCGCAAGAGCGCAACAAGCAAATGATTGTGCACATCAGCGCTGCTGCACAGCAATTGGGTTTGCGTACCGCTATGTCTCTAGCCGATGCCCGCATATTATTACCAGATTTACAAGCATTTAAACATCAAGTACAAAAAGAGATAAAGTTATTGCAAGCACTGGCCGAATGGTGTATTCGTTACACGCCTTACGTAGCTTTAAACGCACACAACGGCTTGTTTTTAGACATTTCGGGTTGTACACATTTATGGAAAAGCGAGGCGCAATACCTCAATACCATAAAACAACGCTTACAAGAAGCTGGCTACCATGTTAAATTGGCCATTGCCGATACACTGAGCGTAGCTTGGGCAGTGGCTCGATTTAGTGCTTTAGAAATTGTGCCCAGCAAAGCACAAAAACAGGCATTATTAGACTTACCTGCAGCAGCTTTGCAGTTAGAGGAAGCCACCCTACAACGTTTAACAAAATTGGGTCTGCACACTATAGCACACTTCATCAACATTGCACCTTCTACTTTGCGCAGGCGTTTTGGCAATGATATTAATGTACGTTTGGCACAAGCTTTAGGCACAGCACCCGAAGCTTTCTTGGCCATCACAGAACCGCATCCCTATACCGAGAGGCTACAATGTTTAGAACCTATATCTACCGCTAAAGGCATAGAAATAGCCATACAAAATTTACTAGAACAACTCTGTTTACGCTTACAAAAAGACGATTTAGGGATCAGGAATGCACAACTAAAGTGTTACCGCTTAGATGGGAAGTTACAACAAATAACCATTGGCACTAACCAAGCTTCGGTAAACCAGCAACATCTTTTTAAGTTATTTGAACTAAAAATAAAACAAATAGCACCCGGTTTAGGCATAGAGCTTTTTGTAATGGATGCTTATAAAGTAGAAGAACTGCGTAAACAACAAGAAACTTTATGGCAAAACGAAAATCAAACGGATATCAATGAAATTGCCGAGTTACTAGATCGTATACAAATTAAAGCAGGCAAGAACGCCATCAGGCGATATTTTCCGCAAGAACAGCATTGGCCAGAAAACAGTATTAAGGCAGTAAACGATTTAAAACTGCAACCCGAAACCGAATGGCCAACACACAAACCACGGCCAACGGTTTTATTGAATACCCCAGAACCTATACAAGTAAGTGCACCCATCCCCGATTACCCGCCCATGAACTTTATATACAAAGAAGAAGTGCATCGGATAGTTAAGGCTGATGGCCCCGAACGTATTGAACAAGAATGGTGGCTAAACGAAGGCAAACACAGAGATTACTACCAAGTAGAAGACGAAAAAGGACAGCGCTATTGGCTTTTTAGGTTAGGCCACTATGATACAGCAAAGCCTGCCAAATGGTTTATTCACGGATTTTTTGCTTAAACCATGGAATACGTAGAATTACAAAGCACCAGTAACTTTAGTTTCTTGAGAGGCGCATCGCATCCCGAAGAATTAATAGCGCAAGCCGATTTGTTGGGCTATCAAAAAATAGCCATCACCGATAGGAATACCCTTGCCGGCATTGTGCGTGCCCATAGCGAAGCCCGCAAACACAAAGTAAAACTCATTCCGGCTTGCCGATTAGATTTACAAGACGGGCCATCGCTTTTAGCGTACCCTATGAGTAAGCAAGGCTATAGCCGTTTATCAGCTTTGCTAAGTTTAGGCAACAGCCGAACAGAAAAAGGCAAATGCGATATTTACCAAGTAGATGTTTGGGCACACCAAGAAGATCTCATTTTTATCGCTTTATCGCCATCGGCACTTAATCACGAGTTTGATTTTGAAGATGATTTTAAAGCACACTTAAAAACTTACAAAGCGGCTTTAGGTAACAACCTGTATATCGCCATTAGCAAAACTTACACCGGCTTAGACCAAAAAAGGATGTTTCGTTTAGCCCAATTAAGTGAAGCGCTAAACATCCCCTTGGTGGCTACAAATAATGTACACTACCACCAAGCCCAACGCCGAGAACTGCAAGACATCCTTACTTGTGTAAGAGAAAAATGCACCATACACAATGCTGGCTATAAATTACATGAAAATGCCGAACGCTATTTAAAGCCTATAAACGAAATGTACAGGCTGTTTAGGGCCTACCCACAAGCCATCAAAAATGCAATTACCATAGCACAAAGGTGTAAGTTCTCTTTAGATGAATTACAATATGTTTACCCCGATGAATTAACGACCGAAGGCAGAACGCCTCAAGAAGAATTAACACATTTGGTTTGGCAAGGTGCTAAAAAAAAATTCGGATCCCCTATACCGCAAAAAGTACAAGAAAGTTTAAATTATGAGTTAGACTTTGTGAATAAAAAAAACTATGCCTCGTATTTTTTAACCGTACACGACTTTGTGAGTTTTGCTCGCAACAGAGGTATTTTATGTCAAGGCAGGGGTTCGGCAGCTAATTCGGTAATTTGCTTTTGCCTAGGTATTACCTCTGTAGACCCCACTAAATTTAAATTGCTTTTTGCCCGCTTCATGTCGGATGCTAGAAACGAACCGCCCGACATTGATGTAGATTTTGAACATGGGCGCAGAGAAGAAGTGATGCAATACATTTACCAGAAATATGGTAGAGACCGAGCAGCCATTGTAGCCACCGTAACCCAATTACACAGCAAAGGCGCCGTTAGAGATGTAGCTAAAGCCATGGGCTTATCGGCAGATATGATTAACATTTTATCGGCAACGGTAGGTAGTTATTATGATGAAGGTTTTGACAGAGAGCGATTAATTGAATACGGCTTAAACCCCGATGACGCTTTTTTAAGAAAAACCTTAGACCTTACCCACCAAATGATTGGTTTTCCGCGACAGCTGGGACAACACACCGGCGGCTTTGTAATTACCCAAGGTAAACTCTCAGACCTGTGCCCCACGCTAAACGCCCGTATGGAAAACCGCACCTGCATAGAATGGAATAAAGATGATATTGAAACTTTAGGGTTTTTAAAGGTAGATGTGTTGGCTTTAGGCATGCTTACCTGTATACGCAAAGCTTTTACCTTAGCCAAACAACATTACAATTTAGACCTCACGCTAGACAATATACCGCAGGATGACAGGGTTTACGACATGATTTGCAATGCCGATACTGTAGGTGTTTTTCAGATAGAGAGTAGAGCGCAAATGCAAATGTTGCCCCGTTTAAAACCCCGTAAGTTTTATGATTTGGTAATCGAAGTAGCCATTGTGCGCCCCGGCCCCATACAAGGCGACATGGTACATCCCTATTTACGGAGGCGAAATGGCGAAGAAGCGGTAGAATATCCATCTGAAGAGTTAAGAGCAATATTAGAGAAAACTAAAGGGGTACCGCTTTTTCAGGAGCAAGCCATGGAAATTGCCATTGTTGCTGCAGATTTTACACCAGCAGAAGCCGATGCCCTACGCAGAAGCATGGCCACCTTTAAAGCCAAAGGCAAAGTGTCTGAACATTATAAAAAGCTCACCGAAGGCATGATTAAAAAAGGTTATACCCCAGAATATGCCGAACGCATTTTTAAACAGCTAGAGGGCTTCGGCAGTTATGGTTTCCCCGAGAGCCATGCAGCCAGTTTTGCTTTATTGGTTTACGTTTCGAGTTGGTTAAAGTGCTTTTACCCTGATGTATTTGCAACCGCCTTATTAAACAGTTTACCTATGGGCTTTTACCAACCAGCACAAATTGTAATTGATGCTAAAAACCACGATGTAAAAGTATTACCCATAGATATTAACCACTCGATGTGGGATAATACACTAGAAGAAAAAGACGGAAAATACTACAGCATACGTTTAGGCTTTAGGCAAGTAAAAGGATTAAAACAAGCAGAAATCAATAAACTCATTAACTATAGAGATAAACATTATACCAACTTAGGCCATTTAAGAGACATCGGTATTAGCCAAGGTACATTAGAAAAATTAGCTGACGCTGATGCTTTTAGATCTATGAACATGGACCGCAGAAAAGCACTTTGGGAACTGAGCGCTTTAAATGATAGACCTATTGCCCTTTTTAAAGACAAAATAGCCCACAACAGTCAGCATGAAGCACAAATTAGCTTACCGTTGATGCCCGTATCAGAACATGTAGTGAACGATTACACCCACACAGGCTTGTCTTTAAAAGGCCATCCAGTGAGTTTTGTGCGCCCACAATTAGACTTACTAAAAGTGCTTTCTACCGAAGCAGCTACAGCAGCCAGCAACAACCAAGCTGTAAAAGTAGCAGGGCTTATCTTAGTAAGGCAACGCCCAGGCACTGCCAGTGGGGTTTGTTTCATCACCATTGAAGATGAAACAGGCGTAGCCAACTTGGTTATTTTTGAGCAGTTGTTTGAGCAATACCGAAAAGAAATATTAGGCAGCAAGCTTTTAATGGTAGAAGGAAAAGTACAACGCGAAGGCAAGGTGGTACATATTATTGTACAAAAATGTCATAACTATAATGGCTTACTGCAACAATTAAGCGGGAGCAAAACACGCAATACCCCACCTACTTTAGGCGAAAAAGCTTTTCACGACGGAAGAAATTTTAAATAACGGTCCTTTGGGCTTAATTTAAAGACATTAGTTTATAACGCATACTTGTGTACTTATTCCTAAACCAACCCATCAATGATTAAAAAAATTGCCCTATCTGTGCTGCCAGTACTTTTTGTACTAACAACCAATGCACAACAAAAAAAAGCAGAAGCAGAAATTAACGATTTACTACAAAAAACCGAAGCCGTAGGTTTCTCGGTGGCCGTAGTTAAAGACAATAAAGTAATTTACACGCAAGCCTTTGGACAAAAGAACTTAGAAACTAAAACACCTTTAAGCACTACAGATATCTTTAGAATTGCTTCCATCTCTAAGTCTTTTGCGGCTACAGCCATTATGCAGTTAGTGGAAGCCAAAAAACTTTCTTTAGATGATGACTTTAGTGATTTAGTAGGTTTCAAAGTAAGAAACCCTTTATATCCTAACGATGTAATTACCCTACGCATGGTGCTTTCGCACACTTCGAGTATTGCCGACAAACAAGGTTATGGCAGTTTAGACTTGATTAATCCTGATAAGAACGAAAACTGGGCTAAATCTTACACCGATAAAAAACCAGGTACGGCTTACTTGTATTGTAACCTTAACTATAACATGACGGGTGCTGTAGTAGAAAGAGCAACTGGCGTGAGATACGATAAATACATAGAAACAAACATTTTGCAACCTTTGGGTTTATACGGCAGTTTAAATGTAAACTCGCTTGATGCTAATCGTTTTGCTTCTTTATACACCTATAGAAACAATCGTTTCCAATTGTCTCCAAAAGCTTACGATCCACGCAAAGCAGAGTTTGAGGTATACCAATTAGGTTACAGCACGCCTATTTTATCGCCAACTGGCGGAATGAAAATAACGCCAACAGACTTAGCTAAATACATGATTATGCACATGAACTATGGTAAAGCCAATGGCAAAACCATTATTTCGGAAGCCAGCGCTAAAATTATGCAAACGCCAATAAGCAGCGATGACCAATATGGTTTAGCCCTTAAAAAAACAGACTCATTAGTAAAAGGAAAAACATTGGTTGGCCACACTGGTTCGGCTAATGGACTATACAGTTCTATGTTCTTTAGTCCCGAAGAGAAGTTTGGTATTGTGGTGATGACCAACGGTATTAACACCAAATTAAACGGCGGACCAAGAAAATCAATTGTAGACGTATACAATATCCTTTACAAGAATTTCATTAAAAATTAACGCACTCAAGCAAAAAGGCCAAACATCACATTTGGCCTTTTTTGCTTTTATCAAAATCTAATTAGTTCGTTAACTTCAATTCGTAAACCTGCCCCTTGCCCCCTGCAAGTATAATTAAGCCATCAGCTGCTTTTACAGCGTTGAAACTTAACTTGGAGATATTTACCCAATGCTTACCGCCATCTCTAGAAACATCAGTACCCGATGTACCTGTAGCTACTAAAAAATCTTTGGTCACGTAAGTAACACCCGAGCGGTAACCCGCTACTGTTTGGCTTGGCTTTAACCAAGTTTTACCCCCATTAGTAGTGTACAACATATTGTTGGTGTTTTCCTTATCCTTCAGGTAATCGCCACCTACCACTACCCCATGTTGATCGTCGAAGAAATCCATGGAAAAAACCCCTGTACTGTTTTGCCCTTGAAGAATTGGACAAGGAAAAACTCGCCAACGCTTTCCAAAATTGCTCGAATAATAAACATTAGCATGCGTACCACCGGTGGCAATCCACGTTTTACCGCTGGCATGGGTTCTAATGGTGGTACCACTGGCCGCAAAGCCCGCTTCACCTTTCTTCAAATCCGTTTTTAACCTATCGTTTACGTTCTTCCAAGTTTCACCGCCATCCTCCGTAAGCAACAGTTGCATTTTGTTTTGAATAGGATCTCCAAAAATCATCCCTCGGCGATCATCCCAAAAATCCATCCCGTCTAAAAAAATAGCCGTATCTACATTTTTGTAACGTTCGCTCCAAGTTTTACCACCATCATCAGTCAGCAAGACATAAGCTGGCGAACCCGCATTCACAATAATGGCCTTATCGGCACTAAAAGCTTGAATAGATCTAAAATCAAGTTTTTCGTAACCCGAAGGCTGCGTCCACTTCCAAGTTTTACCCGCATCTACCGACTTGCCCACATAGCCATTACTGCCACTTACCCAAATCACCTCCTGGTTTACCACAGCCAAGCCTCGTATACTCGTTTTGGTATCGGTACTTAAGGGATTTAGCTCGTATTGCTGCGCCAAAGCTACAAGTGGTAACCAAGCCAACAGCAAACAGGCCATATGTTGTAGTCCTCTCATTACTTCACGCGTTTCCAAACATCGGTTCTACCCAATAAAGAAACGCCAATGTAACCGCGAATACTTAACTGGTTAGCCCCTTTTAAAGTCATTTTACAACTATAGGTTTTGCCCGACTTCGGATCGTAAATGGTACCATCGGCCCATTTCTCGCCATCAAAACTAAAATTCTTTAAAATCTCTAAACCTAACAATTGCTTGGATTTTAAACTTTCTGATGGGTTGTTGGCATCCGTTTTTGGCTTACCTTTCTCGTCGTTAGGTTCTTTTAACCAAACCAACTTCCCATAATACTTCTCTCCTTTTTTAAAGATCTCAACTTGTCCTTCGCCCGAAGAGTTAAGCCATTTACCTACAACATCGTCTTTTTTCTGCGCATAAGCCGACATCGTGAACACCGAAATCAGCAGCAATAATGAAATTTTCTTTAGCATATTTCTAATAAGTTAGTATAATAAAGTTAGAAATTAAAGCCAAAAAGCCAATAATCTTTGCTTTAATCTCTATAAATACTTACAAAAATAGTTCCGAATTTGCTTCAACAGCCTTTGGCGCTTTACCCTAGCGCAGCACTACGGCTTCTTAAAAGCCCATAAAAATTTACTGGAGATACCTGCTTGCGCTATCGGCATAGTTAATGGCTTTGTTTTTACCTTGTGCCACCAAGGTTTTTACCGTATCTGGCAAGTACATAAAAGCTTCCCTAAAATCCGCAAGCTTTTGGCCATCTACCAGCCCAGCCGTACGATTAAGCCTTGCGCTAGGCCTCAATTGGGTTTTCAACAAGGTTTCTTCAAAATTGCTACCTCTTAACCACAACACTAGCCCTCCATTATTGGCTAAGCCCAATACCAAACTTAAACCTTGCACCTCTGTATAGTTAGCCATATAAGTAACAGGCTGCAGGTTCTTTTGGGTGTTAAGCTTGGCAAACACCGCCGCTATTTGCGCCTTAGGCAAGCTGATGGTATCTTGGTAATAAGCACTGTCCCTGTACGACACATAGTTTAACACCAATTTTTGAGGAAGCTTAAGCTTATGATTGAGCTGATAAACATAAGCTGCATCGCCCCAACTGCTATTAAAGTTGTTCACTTGCTCCCTACTGCTGTACAAATTCGCTCTAATTTCTTCGCCGTCTTGGTCTAGCCATTGCAGTTCTTTGATGAAAACGGGGCAATCAAAAGGCGCAGTGACACTGGTGCTATAATACACCCTGCTCCATTCTTGATACTGCCAAACACGATATACTGCCAACAAGGCCAAGGCCGCCGCAATGCCAATGTATAGCTTATTTAGGGTATTGAGTTGATGCTTTGCCATGTTTTAGTTTTTAAAAGCAGCGCCAAGCTGAAAAAGATACCAGACCCCAAACGATAATACCACCATGATAAGCAAGACCAACCAAAAAAGCACTTTGGCTACCCGATGCGATGGACCGCGATAACACCCTACGTACATACCCAACAGTAAAGTAAATAAACCGCCCACCAATAATAAGCCTAAAATCCATTGGTCTTCGCCAAGTGGTGCGCTACTGAGCACAATAAGCGCCAATACCACATTACAAACAATGAGGAAGATGGAGACCTTGCTATTTTTTTCGACGTAGACTGAAGATTGGCTCATATCAGGTAGATGATTGGGTGCATTTAAAAACAAGTTAGCAATTATTTTGCAGCCTTAAAACTGGCGGATACAATTGGTTACTAACAGCACATATACCCAACCTTATCGTGATCTCACGAAGACAAGTAGCCCAAAAGCTTGGTTTTTGGCATAGTGCATGAACCAATAGAACTTTTGAAGATAAAAACACTTTTTACTACAAATAACTACTTTTGGGAAAAATTGGGAAAATACAAAGTGCAAAGGCTAAAGTTAGGCAGATAAAGACTTACGACTGTAGCCTAAAGAAAATCGCTTGAAAAAGCTGTTTCTCGCTCGAAAAACGAAGGTTTTCATCCAAAAACAAATGGTCTTCGCCTTGCGAGAAAAGACGTTTTCCTGGAAGGAAACATCGTCCGTCTTACGGGAGAAGACGATTTCCTTCAAGGAAACGTCGTACTTCTTACGGAAAAAGACAATTTCCTTCAAGGAAACATCGTACTTCTTGCGGGAAAAGACAATTTCCTTCAAGGAAACATCGTACTTCTTACGGGAAAAGACAATCTCCTGTAAGGAAACATCGTACTTCTTACGGGAAAAGACGTGTTCCAAAAAGAGAAAGGCTTCTACTTTTTGGAAAAGTCAAAACTTAAAAAAGAAAAATACTTGCTAAGCATTAAGCATGCAACCTTAAAATATTAATTTGCAAAGCTCAACAGCTTTAATTAACTTGCTGTAATTAACGCTACTAACCATTTATAAAACGCTCAACTCTCTCCTTCTCTTGCTCCTCCTCTTTTTTTTGGCTAGGTAGTTTTTATTGATTTTTATAGGCTTCGGTTGATAGGCATGGCCTTGAGGTTTGTCTATGCAAGTGAGGCGTGTGGATGAGTTAACGGACATCCTAAATCAAAAAACCTCAATTTATGTTCGAAAAATTTTTAAAGGAACTTAAGAAAATGGAACAGAATAAAATTTCTATTCCTGTAGAAAAAGATGAAGATGGATACGTTGACAGAGAATGTCCAAACGATGAATGTTCATATCAATTCAAAGTTTACGAGGAAGATTGGATTAATAATTTCAAAGACGAGGCAGTTTTTTGTCCGATGTGCAGACACGGCGCTACATCAGATAACTGGCGGACAACTGAACAAATAAATTTCTCTAAATGTCAAGCTGAACAATTATTAATAAGCAAAATAAATAACGCATTAATTGAAGGTGCAAGTGATTTCAATAGAAAACAAAATAATAAGTCATTTATATCTTTAAGAATGACTACTAATTCAAGAAAGTCTAATTATATTATATTTCCTATTCCTTCATTGGAAAAAATGCAATCAAAAATTACTTGCGAAAAGTGTAATTCAAGATATGCAGTTATTGGAAGTGCTTTCTTTTGCCCTTGTTGTGGGCATAATTCAGCAAATGAAACATTTGACAACTCGGTTAATAAAATTAAAGCTAAAATAAAGAATTTACCGACTATCAGAAAAGCTATTGAAGAAGTTAATAAAGATGAAGCAGAAACAACTCACAGGTCACTAATAGAAAGCAGTTTAACAGAATGCGTAGTAGCTTTTCAAAGATTTTGTGAAATTACATTTTCAACAATTTCTCCTGAAACTAAAATTAAATTTAACGCCTTTCAAAATCTTGAAATTGGAGCGAAATATTGGTTTGACCTTTATAATGAAACGTATAACAATTGGATTGATAAAAAAGAACATTTTAATCTGAATTTACTGTTTCAAAAAAGACATTTACTTTCACATACTGAAGGAATGGTAGATTTAAAATATGTTGAAAAATCTGGTGATGAAAATTATAAAATCGGTCAAAGAATTGTCGTTAAAGAAAATGATGTATTGCAATTAATTGAAATTATAGAAAAAATTGTAAAACAAATTCGTTCAAAAACACGCGACTTAGAATAACGTCGGTTTTGTAAAGTTTTTATTTGGTGCTCTTATTGCACTTTAGTAAAGAATTGCCCCCAAAAATCCCCAAAGATCATAGATTTTGCTGAAATAGTATTATGAAAAAATTTGACTTAAACATTGAAAAAATCCTTGAGAATTGGGACATAAAACATGCGGTTAGAGAAATTATAGCAAACGCTTTAGATGAACAAAAACTAACTAGTACTAACGAGATAAAAATCGTTAAAGACGAAAATACAAACTCATGGATAATTAAGGACTTTGGACGAGGATTAAAATATGAGCATTTTACTCAGAAAGAGAATGATGAAAAACTTTCTGCAGATGGTGTAATCGGAAAATTTGGAATTGGCTTGAAAGATGCGATGGCAACTTTTGAACGTAAAAAAATTAAAGTTCGCATATTATCAAAACATGGAGATATTACTCTAGGTAAATCTCAAAAGAGTGGATTTGATGACCTAACAACACTTCATGCATACATTTCAGAACCAACAAATAAGGATTTAGATGGAACAGAATTTCATTTGACAAACATTTCAGACTTTGATATAGAAGAAGGCAAAAAGCTCTTTTTAAAATTCAATAATGAACCTACCATTGAAAGCACAAGATATGGAAGTGTATTAAGGAAAAAAGGAACACAAGGCAATATTTACATCAATGGAGTATTAGTTGCACAAGAAGATAATTTTTTGTTTAGTTACAATATAACTTTACTTAACGCAAGTATTAAAAAAGCCATCAATAGGGAACGAGCAAATGTTGGAAGAACTGCTTACGCAAATACAGTAAAATCCATACTACTAGAATGTGAAGGTGAAGAAATTGGAATTTCATTAACTAGCGACTTAAGCAAATATAGTTATGGAAACAGCCATGACGAATTAAAATGGATTGACGTTCAAGAACATGCCGCAAAAACATTAAATAAGTACAAAAGAGTAGTTTTTGTGACCTCAGATGAAATTGAACATGGTACAGATTTGGTAAATGAAGCAAGACAAGGAGGCGCTGAAATAGTTGTAATTCCAAGTAATCTCAGAGACAAAATAGCTGAACAAAATCAAAATGAAGAAGGCGAAAATAAAGTACGAATATTTACAGAATTCATACAAGAACGACATGAAAATTTTGATTTCAAGTTTGTTTCAGAACAGGAGTTAAACCATTCCGAAAGAGAAATATTCAAGAAGAAAGATAAAATTTTTGCAATTATTGGTGGGAAACCAATTAATATTCGTGAAATCGTTGTCTCTGAGACTATGCAGAAGGACAATTACACTTACTTGCAAGCTGCAGGCTTGTGGGAAAGTCAATTTAATAGAATTATTATTTGGCGCCCTATTTTAAGAAATGAACAAGAGTTTTTAGCTGTTCTCATTCATGAAATTGCACATGCAATTAGCGGTGCGTCAGATGCTACACGAGTTTTTGAAAGCGAATTAACAAGATTGCTCGGTATATTTTCCAAATCAGCTATTGCAAATACAGTTTCAGAACCAAGCTCCAACGCTCAACACAGTGTTACCAAAAGTGGAGAGAAAAGCATTCTAACAAGCATTTGGGAAAAAATTAAAAAATAGACACATCTAGTTAACTTAATATTAACCTCACCTTCTATACGGCGCATTGCTTCTCCAAGCTCAGGCTAACAAAATATAACGATCCAAGCTGCCGCCAAAAACAGCAGCTTGGGTGATTTAAATAGTTCCTTAATTGATTTTTGCAGTCCATGTGATGCCGCTAATGTCGGTAAGTTTTAGCGTGTAATTTCCCTTCAACGTTAGCCCCTCCATAGGAATACTGATGTCGGCTTTTGCGCCCAAGGGTAAAATCAAACTGTGTTTTCCAGCTTTAATTTTTGCCACATAATGGTTATGGATGTTTTCTTTGGGAAACTGCGCCAATTCATCTTGCCCTAAAGATTTAATTACCTTTTGCTGCGCATCCAACACCTGTATACCGATTAAAAACGAACCATATACATCTGCCCCTTCTACCCTAAACAGTTGGAAAGTGAGTTGCTTGCCGTTAAAGCTAACATCGGAGATAACTACTTTGGGTTTCACGGATTTGTTGTGCAATGTACCAAACACGCCACCATGAAAGTACTGGTTGGTAAACAAGGTAAGCGCAAAGATGAGTGAAGCCATGAACAATACCTTTGGGGCTAAATGTTGGATAGGCAGCTCGCCAGAGCCCAAAAAGGCAAACCACTTTTTGCGGGTAAAGGGATAGGCTTTGTTCATCAGGTAACGGTCTACAGAATATGCACCACTGCCACTAAGAAACAAGACAAAACCCGTAGCCACGCCTAGCACACCAATTTGCCATTCGTGTAAACAGGTGGTTCCGAGCCAACCTGAGCCCAAAAGAATACCCATCGCTAAAAAGCATACGCCAATGCTCATCAGTCTGGTAAACAAGCCTAAAATGAGCAATAAACCTACGATAGCCTCTACAATGGTAAACATCACCATCGAAACTTGTAAGGCATCGGGATTAGACACCAAATACTCGATAAGGGGTTTAATTCCTAAAGCATTGGGCAAGAAATGGTTGAACTTTTCGCCAATATATCCGGCTTCTTCTGGAATGAGTTTGTTGTCTAAGATCAATCTACGCCAAAAAGCAGAGAAATACGTCCAGCCAATTACCCAGCGCAGGGATAATGTAAATAGCGCAGCCTTATCAACCGCACTGTCAATATGTTGTTTCATTGAATTTTATATTTTATTAAACGTGAAAAAAAGACTTCGTTAAGCATCCGCTTAAGCCATGTCAATCTTCAGTCGTTGGTATAAAATATATTTGGGAGGACTGTTTCCAGCAGCTATTTGCGCATTGTCATCGGCCAACTTAATGGCTTTTGCAGCATAAAACTGATCATCGGCAGCGTAAAAAGGCTCAAGCTGCTTGTTGATAGTGGATTGCTTTGCCGCTGATAACTGTTGATTTTCGCCTTGCGCATACGAGCAACTGTTTACAGGGCTAGTGGCTCTGGCCTTGTTAAGGGGCTTAAAGTAATCCGCATTTAGGGTATAGAATAAGGCCTCTTTAACCGTACATGGGCTTAACGACAGCAGCACAAAGCACATCATTAAGATGCGTTTTAAATGTTTGCTATGGCTGTTCGTTTTCGGCATGACAACAAAGTAACGGTTAATTTAATTGGCTTGCATCATCTATGTTCATATTTATTAAAGCAGCCGATAGCGAGCCGAAATGTACAACGAAGGGAGGACAATTCTTTGCAAAATATGATCGCCACAAGCAGGTAAATCGTTTGCCTTTTTAGGGCAATTAAGCTATCCAAAACCCACAAGAAATTGCCCAATAAGAAAGGCAAAAAGCGCAAGAGAAAAGCGTACTTTTCTACTCCAAAAACAGGTAGAAAAATAAGGCTTCGAGGTATCCCCAAAAGCCCTATCCAAAACTGTTTATTTGATCTCTTCTTGCACCTCCCCACAGTCCAACATTTCGTCGCCATAGTAGGGGTTCAATACTTCGTTTTTGGTACTCAACCAAGAGGCTCCTTTGTCCATCTCGGCCATGGGGCAATGCGCCAAATACAGCGATCCACTTTGCATACCCGCCGCCTTAATCTCGGCAATTAGGGTATTAGAAAAGTCGGAAAAAGCCGTTCTCAAGCTCGATAAATCTTTTGCTACACTCAAAAAATGCATGGCTTTAGCCATGTTTTTGGAAACCAAATTTTGTTTGGACACCATTTCCAACAATAAAACTTGCTCTTTAGCAGCGATATAATCAGAATTGACTAAAGATTTACTTAATACGATATATTGATCAAATATCGCTTGTAAAGCTTCGTTTTCAATTAAAACTGGCTTTTGTACACTATCTACACTAAGTAGCTCTTTAGCGGCAACCTGCTTATTATCATCACTTTTTTGGGTATTGCTGCATGCCCAGCCACACAAAGGCAAAATAAGCAGCCCAACCCATCTTAATAATTTATTCATCTCAATATCTTATTTAACTTAAAATCAAAACTATATACAAGGCAAATCAAGCAGCAATAAAACCTTTTTTATCCTTTTAATGGGTGTTTACCCCTTTTTAACTGGTATTCGCTGTACAACAAGTACGCTCCCGATTGCACCACCACATCGCCTTCGCTCAAGCCAGATTTAATTTCTATGTTTTGCGCATCGGCTGCGCCTACCCCTACCCTTCTAGGTTCGAAGGTTTGCGCACCTGTTTTCACCCAAACATGGGTACCGAGGGCATCCATAATCACGGCATCTACAGGAACAAAATATTGCCCTGTTGCGGCTTTGTTTTGTGGCAGAAAAACCTGTACTGCCAAGCCCGCTTGCCACTGCATTTTAGGGTTATTTAAAGCACCCCTAATTTGCACCAATTGCGAGCCACCACTCATCACCGGATTAATGAAATCTACCTTCATCATTTGGGCTTCATTTTCGAAACCTGCCACCTGCACTTTTAAGCTTTGGCCTACCTTAATTTGTTTGGCTTCGGCAGGGTAAACATCGGCCGCAGCCCAAAGCTTTTCGTAGTTGGCTAAACGCATCAGCACCGAACCTTCGCTTACGTATTGCCCTTGTGCAATGGTCAACTCTTCTACCGTGCCGCTGGCCGTGGCGTAAACGGTTACCGTAGGCTGTTGCTTTTGCCCTGCCGCCAATTGTTGCAATTGCGCTGCGCTTAAACCATAGGTTTGTAGCTTTTGTTTTGCCGAGGCCACCAATTGGCGTTCTACCTTGGCTTCTGGAAAAGCTTTTTGTTGCGCCAGTGCCATCACATACTCTTGTTGCAAGCTGGCTAACTCTTCGGAGTACAAGCGGTACAAAGCTTGTCCCTTACGCACCGAAACGCCCAGTTCTTTCACAAAGAGTTGTTCTACCCTACCCGCCATACGAGCACTGATTACATTTGCTGCCGTCGGGTCGGTTACCAATCTGCCGTTTAACACCGATTGTCCACCTGCCGATTGTCCTTCGCCAAAAACCATCGTCCGCACATTGGCTAACAACTGGCGTTGGGCATCCAACTTCAAGGCTTTGTCTTCCGATTTCTCGAAAGGCACCAAGTCCATAAAGCAAATGGGACAAGTACTCATTTCGTTTTTTACCACCTGCGGATGCATGGGGCAAGTATACTGCACCGTGGCTTGGGCCTTATCTTCGCTTTTAGACTCTTTTCCTTCGCTACAAGCCATCAAAACAGAAAAACCAACCACCAACACCCCCATCCATTTAAAATTCCTCATATCTCTTTATTTTACCTGAATAAAACTTTCGCTATCTACCAAGTAAGCGGCATCTTTAGCCACTTTCCATCCGGCAAGGTTGGTTAACACTTGCACTTCGCCGCCTAAATTGATACCGAGCTTAACCTTTTGTGGCGTAAACACACCTGCTTCGGTTTTAAAAACCACCGCCTCGTTACCCATTGTGGTGACTGCACTACTAGGTAGCCAAAAACTTTTAGCAACTACCACGGGTATTTTAGCGATCAATAACTCGCCCACGCGAAACTGCTGCTTACCCAAAGCCACTTTAGCCAAAGTAAAAGCCTCCCCATTTTTAACCACAGGTTGCAAAAGCGCTACCGCAGCGGTTGCAAAAGTATCCTCGCGATCGCTGGCATTGTACAGCGCCAACTTCTGCCCTTTTTTCACGAAAGGCAGTAAATCTGGCTTTATAGCGAACTCGGCCACCACGTTTTTAGATTGGTAAACTTTAAACAATCCCTGCCCTGCGTTTACATATTGGCCTTCTACCACACTAACAGGCGTATTCTCGACCACCGCCACATTGGCCGCAGTACTACTGGTATTGGCCATGCCCATGCCGTCCATGCTTGTCGCACTTTCGGTAGGTTTAGCCACCGGAGCCGCAGCGGCAACAGCGGTGTTCTCTACCACAAAGCCATCGTAAGCGCTATACACCGGAATACGGTAATTCACTTTCTGCGTACGTAACACCGTTTCGATACTGGCTTTACTCATCCCCAGCAGCAACAAACGCTGCTTCGCTTTCTGCAACAAGGCTACATCTTCTTGGTGCTGCGCCAAATACAACAAGTCTTGCTGTGCCGCAGCCAAATCTGGTGCATATACTTCCATCAGCAATTGGCCTTTTTTAATGGGTTGATAATTGTATTTGACATACAAGCGCTCGATACGTCCTGCAACCCGGCTCGAAATGTACTGCTCGTTTCGGCTATCATAATTCACCACGCCTTGTACTTCTACCAACATGGCACCCGCACGTTCTTGCGGCGCAAGCGTACTCACTCTCGCCACAATCTTTTCATCCGTTGGATTAATTAAAGCCGCCAAAGCACTGTCTACTTCCACCTTTCCAATATCGTGATGATCTGCCGCAGGCTTTTGCTGACAAGCCGCCGCCAACAAAAGCGAAAACAAAGCCAGTGGCTTAACGATAAATCTCTTTTTCATAATCGGCAATCATTAAGTACAACTTCAATTTCTCATCTAAAACCTTTTCTCGCATCATCAACACAGCTTCCCAAGCGGCAATAACTTCTGGCAAAGCCGATTTATTTTCGCGATAGCTCAACACACTTACATCCAATACTTTTTGCAGCGTAGGCAAAACTTTTTGTTCAATACCTTTTACCTGTGCATCCATTAATTTAATTTGTTGCTGCATGCCAAAAAGCATCCCCTGTGTTTCTTGCAGCATCGCCGATTTCTCCAAAGACATGGCCTCAACTTCATATTGCATCCCTTTCACTTCGTTCTTATACATTTTAGAAGACCATGGCGCAATAGGAATACTTACCATCCCCATTATACTGTAAGCTTTAGGCATGCCACTCCCCAATGGCGACATATGATCGAAGCGCAGTTTAAAGTCTGGCTTTGCTTGGGTTTTCATCGAAGCGATGTTTAAATTCATCGACTGTATCTCGAAATCCATTTGCTGGATATCTCCACGCATGGTGGCTAAGCGAGCCGTGTCAATGGCAGCAGCCAAGGGTATTTGCGGCACCAGAGCGGTGTCTATTTTAAAATCGACCTCCCCATGCTGGTTCATCAAGGCATTTAGCCAAGCCTTTGCCTTCGCAATCTCACTGCTTTGCATGCGCTTCATGTTTTCCAATTCTTCCAACTTAGCCGTGGTTTGAAAAACAGCCCCCAATTTAGATTGGTTGTAGGGATACCTGATCTCTTCGACCTTCTTCATGGTCTGCATTACTTTGGCGCTTTCCTGCAATACGTCTAACTTTTGCTCGGCAACCAACCAAGTATAGTACAATTGGCGAGCGTTGTATTTCAAATCGTTTAACTTCACGGTTTTGCTGGCCAACACACCATTGGCTTTTGAAGCAATGGCCTTACGCTGCGCATTTTGTTTCAGCGGATTGGGAATATCTTGCTCCACTTGAAACATCAAAGCACCTTTATCTTTATCGTCCATCACCATTTGTCCTGGGTAAGGGGTCATAAAAGTACCGAGGCCTACCATGGGCGCCATCCAACCCTTACTGGCTTCGGCTAAGTATTGGTAGCTTTTAGATTTCACATCGTAAGCCTTTAGCTGCAAATTGTTATTCGCAATGCGATGTAATATACTATCAAGCGACAGCGTTTGTTGGGCATTTGCACTTTGCGTAAACAACATTACAGCCAACACTAGGCCCGCAAAACTCCTCAACCATTTATTATTAATGTTGTACATCGTGCACCTCCAATTTTCCGTATTTCCTCAATTCGTATTCTTTTGTCATTAAAAAGATGAGCGGGGTAACCAGTAGGATATGTGTTGATGAAGTTAACACACCGCCAATCATGGGTAACACGATGGGTTGCATCACATCTACCCCAACGCCTGTAGCCCATAGTACCGGCACTAAACCAAACAACGATACACAAACAGTCATTAACTTTGGTCGCAAACGTTTTGCGGCACCACGCACTACATACTCTCGTAAATCTGCTGAGCTAATAGTTTCGCTAGAATTGCCTTTTAACTTTACCAATTGCGCCATGGCATCATTCAGGTAAATCACCATCACGATACCCGTTTCTACCGCAATACCAAACAAGGCAATAAAACCTACGGCCACACCCACAGAGAGGTTAACCCCCCAGAAATAAATCATATAAGCGCCGCCAATTAAAGCAAAGGGCACCGTAATTAAACTTAAAAAGGCTTCACGTAGTGATTTAAAAGCAAAGTACAAGGCAAAGAAGATGATAGCGAGCACTACAGGGGCAATCCACATTAAAGTTTGCTGCCCGCGAATTAAATGCTCATACTGTCCGCTCCATTCCAAGAAGTAGCCTTCTGGCAATACGCCATCTTCCTTGTTCAACTTTTCCATCGCATCTTTAACGGTGCTACCCAAATCGCGATCACGCACATTGAACATCACAGCACCACGCAGAATGGCATTGTCAGAATTAATCATCGGTGGTCCGTCTTCAAACTTCACCTCGGCAACTGCCGAAAGTGGTACCTCGCCAAAACTCGGAGAGATTAAAGGAATACGTTCTATTTGCGTAACCGAGTTTCGATAGTCTTGCGCCAAACGCACACTGATAGAAAAACGCTGACGACCTTCTACCGTATTACCAATAGTTGCGCCACCCAATGCGGTTTCAACTACCTCATTCACGTCGTTCACGGTTAATCCATAGCGAGACAAGGCATCGCGTTTAATGTTTATGCTTAAATATTTGCCACCAGTAATGGGCTCAACAAATAAATCACTGATCCCTTCTGTACCATCTAAACTGGCTTTTATCTTTTCAGAAACCGCCGCAATGGTATCTAGGTTCTGTCCAAATACTTTAATCCCTACATCGGTACGAATACCTGTAGCCAACATATTAATGCGGTTAATGATGGGCTGTGTCCACCCGTTAACCACCCCAGGTATTTGCAGTTTAGCATCTAACTCGGTAATAATATCTTTTTTAGTGATGCCTTCACGCCATTCACTTTTTGGTTTCAGCGTGATAATGGTTTCGATCATACTTATCGGCGAGTTATCGGTAGCCGTACTCGCTCTTCCCGCTTTACCCAATACCTTATCTACCTCAGGTACCGATTTGATGATTTTATCTTGCACCTGCAAAATTCGCTTCGCTTCGGCATTAGAAACATCGGGCAAAGTGACCGGCATAAACAAAATACTTTGTTCATCTAAAGGCGGAATAAACTCTGTACCCAACCGTTTTAACAGCGGTAGCGTAATGAGCAAAGCGATAATGTTAATCGCGATTGTTGTTTTACGCCATTTCAACACTTTCCTTATAATAGGTTCGTAAATGCGTTCCAAAAAGCGATTTACCGGATTGGCATTGTCTGGCTTAAACTTACCCTTCATAAAAAAGGAAATAAGCACAGGCGCCAAAGTAATCACCAAAATGGCATCTACAATCATGATGAAAGTTTTGGTATACGCCAAGGGATGAAACAACTTACCCTCCTGCCCTGTAAGCATAAACACTGGCAAAAACGAAGTGATGATGATGACTGTTGCAAAAAACACACCTCTAGAAACCTGCTTACTCGATTTCCGAATAACCTCCAAACGTTCTTCTTCGCTAATCCATTGTGGTTCTTTCTTGAACCATTTTTTTATTCTCGAAATCATGCTTCTTCCTCCTTTTCCTTTTGGTAGGCGGCATACTTTTCTGAGAGATGCTTGTACGCGTTTTCACTCATGATAATTCCGTTATCTACAATTACACCAATTGCCAAAGCAATGCCTGTTAACGACATAATATTCGAAGAAACCCCAAAGGCGTTAAGTAAAATAAAGCTGGCTGCCACGGTAATTGGAATTTGAATAATAATACTTACTGCGCTACGCCAGTGAAATAGAAAAATGATAACGATTAACGAAACCACAATCATTTCCTCTATCAATGTGTTCTTTATGGAATCAATTGATTCATTAATCAATTCGCCACGATCATATACGATGTCGAATTTTACACCTTTTGGCAAACCTTTGGCTACTTCTTCCATTTTGGCTTTAACTCGATCAATCACTTCGGCAGCGTTTTCGCCGTAGCGCATTACCACTATACCGCCTACACGTTCGCCTTCGCCATCCTGATCAAAAATACCCAAACGCGTTTCGCCTGTCATCTGTACGGTAGCCACATCGGCAATACGCACCGGAATGCCTTTATCGCTTTTCACAGCAATATTGCCTATTTCCTCTGCTGATTTTAAATATCCGGAAGTTTTGATGATATAACCGATGTCGCTCATTTCGAACTTACGACCTCCTGCTTCGTTATTGTTGCTACGCACCGCAGCAATCACTTGCGGAATGGTTAACTTATAATGCAGTAATTTATTTGGATCTACTGCAATTTGATACTGCTTTTGAAATCCACCAAACGAAGCGATCTCACTTACGCCTGGCACGTTTTGCAAACCAAACTTTACATACCAATCTTGCAGCGCACGTTGTTCGCCTAAATCCATATTGGGCGCATCTAAAGTATACCACAATACATGCCCAACGCCAGTACCATCGGGGCCTAGCTGTGGTGTAACACCAGTTGGTAAGGCATTGGCCATACCACCCATGCGCTCGGTTACACGTTCACGTGCCCAGTACACATCTACATCGTCCTCAAAAATGACATACACAAAGCTCATCCCAAACATAGACGAACCGCGTACGTATTTGATTTTAGGGATGCCCTGCAAATTGGTAACCAAAGGATAGGTAATTTGATCTTCGACCAATTGCGGCGAACGCCCCATCCATTCGGTAAAAACAATTACTTGGTTCTCCGATAAATCGGGAATAGCATCGATGGGATTTTTTTTGATGGCTAAAATCCCCCATATAAACAAGCCTATGGACAGCAATAACACGATGTATCGGTTACGCAACGACCAATCAATAATTTGATGTACCATTAATTTACCCTCTTTCTTTTCTTCTTAATAGCACCAATAAATTGTAACGTTGTTGCAAAACACCTCAGCGAATTGCAACAACGAATATTTATTAATGTGACTTTTGCGTTTTACCTGTACGATCGTACTTGCAGCAACTTGGCAATTTTTCGTAAACCCCAGCGTCAGCCTTCGCCATAGCATTATCGTGCCCTAAAGCCGCTACTTTTTTTGCAATTGCCTTGGCATTGGTTTTCTTGCTGTCATAAGCAACCGTCAATATTTTAGTGGTTTTATCCCACGCTGCAGAAGTTATTGCAGAATCTGATTTTAAACCTTTCTCGATACGGTTCTTACACATACCACAATTACCCAACACCTTAATTTTGTCGGTTTTTGTTTGTGCAAATAAGGCAGATGAAACCATAGTTAACGCCACTACGGCTAATGTTTTTACAATTTTCATAACATGTTAAATGATGTTGCTAACGATAAACATCGCAGACAACGGGTAAAAAAATGAAATTTTAGATTGGCCTATAGCCGATGGAGTGTAGTTAATACTGAGGTTTCAGCTTAACGATCCATAAAAGAAAAGAAAGAGGGTATTATATTCTGTAGATACAGTTTTTGACATATATAGGTACTGATGCCGTTTCGGGCGGAGCATTGCTATTGATTTCACTAATTGCTTGTTGCTTATCGACAGGAATTAACAACGCTATCGGGTTGTTAATAATAACATCTGCAATGCTCTGTTCAAACTTAAACAAGGAAACGTTGGCTTTTTGAGCTTGGTCTACCTTAGCGTGGTGCTTTACGTCTTTGCAGCAATTATCGGCTTTACCTTCGGCTTTGTCCATTCCGCAAAAATCACAACTGTGCTTTCCGCTATCGTAAACGCTCCAACTCACTAAATCGCCCATACAGTAATGAAGATACACACCCACGCCACTTGCCACAGACAAGTAGAAAAACGCTAGTAAGGTGACGAATAGTTTCTTCATTATTACAAAGATGAAAAAAATTATTGAAATGTGTTTTATATATTTTTCTGGATTTGTTATACGATTTAAAAAGATTTATTTTTAGTTAAATAATTTTTAACGCTATGACTGACAAATGTCCAAATTGCCAATCAAAACTGAAAAGTTTTTTTGATGCAAACAAAACGCTATCCGAGCAAGAGAATACTGAACTACTGAACAGAGTATTAGAAAAACAAAGTGACGCTTATTGCTCCCAATGTATTCCGGGGGCTAGAACCAACGCTCTAAGCATTATAACAAGTAAGATAGATGGACTGAATAAACAAATTAGCGATATCATACCCAATGTTCAAATATTAACGACACACACTCCTCCAAAATGGGACTTTGATGTAATAGAGATGGTAACGGCTCAAAGTGTAACAGGAACCGGTGTCGTTACTGAAGTCGTAACGTCTTGGACTGACTTTTTTGGTATGCAATCTAATAGAATGAACGACAAACTAAAAAATGGAGAAGAAGTATGTAAAAATATAATCCGATACAAAGCTTTAAAATTAGGAGGGCATGCAATTATTGCTACCGACATAGACTATGCGGAAGTTGGAGGAGGAAAAGGAATGTTAATGGTTTGTATGAGTGGTACTGTAGTAAAAATTAACAATTTTGAACAAATCGACTTCAAACGTAGTGAACAAATAAAGACAATAAATCACTTATTTGATGAAATAGAAGCCTTATCAAAAGACAAAAAACTAGTAGCAAAATTACCACAATATTAAAAAATAAAACAACCAAAAAGATTTATCAAATTCTCTATCTTCGCCACAAAAAAACAAATTATGATAGCTCACCACGTATTATTTTGGTTAAAAGCCGATACCACTGAAGAACAAAAAGCAGCTTTCCGCAAAGGTTTAGAAAGCTTAGAAAACATAGAAGTTGTTAAAAATTTTCATGTAGGCGTACCTGCTCCTATTGAGAGAGCTGTGGTAGACACGACTTACACTTTCAGTTTGATTTTATTCTTCGAAGATTTAGCAGCACATGATGTATACCAAGTACATGCAGTTCATAAAGCATTTTTAGAAGAGTTTAGACCTTTCTTCGAAAAAGTAATTATCTACGACGCCAACTAATTAAACAGCCAAAGCCAAAAACTTTGGCTGTTTTGTCATAAAAACATTTATAAAACACAAAAAAGTCATATCGTAGTAACAAACCGAACATAATATGAGTTAAGCCTCAATTATTCAGCACCTTTGTATCGTAAAAAAATAGAAAGCCTATAGCAGTACCTCGACCTAATCAATTTCAACACACATTGAGAGCAAACCTTTTAGGATTAGGTATCCCTGTAGTATCCGTTTTAATTTTATCATTAACTGCAGCAAAGCAGCCAAAAGAACAAGCTAAACCAACTGTGCAACTCGCTCAAATTGCGTTACCAAAAGATAGTATAAACAGTGAAAGTCTTTATAGCAATAAAGTGAATGCTTTATATGATAGCCTTCAGCTTGAAACAAAAGGTCTTTCGTTACCTGTTTTTGAGAAAGCAATTACAGGGTTCTACAATCTTAAATCTACCGAAAAAGCTTCTGACAAGCCCATGCTGAGTATTGTTAACTTCGATCAGTTAAGCACAGAAAAAAGACTATACGTTATTGATGTAGAAAAGCAGGAATTGGTACTTAATACCTGGGTAGCACACGGTAGCACCAGCGGCAAAAACGAAGCCATTAAGTTTGCTCGTTTTGCGCAATTAAAATGGTTTGAAAAGCTACACCTGGTTTAACTCTTTGCTTATCGTACCCAATATACGCAACCGTATAATATGGGAAATTCGAAGAAATGCTTAGGCTAAAGTTACCATCAGCATCGGTAACCGTACCAATTGCCGATTGTTGAATTTGACTGCAACCTTGGTAAACTCGCCAATTACCGAGTTTTCGATATAAACAGAAGCCCCTGGTATAGGCTCTTTGGTTTTGGCATCCAACACCCTACCCTGCACTTTTATTAGATCTTGTGCAAAAGTAAATAAGGCTTGGCTTACCAACATACAGACTAAAAATACGATCTTTTTCATTAGTCGCTTTTTTGATAATTAGGATTTATTTATTCTTGTTAATTGTGTGTTCTATTCTTAAAATAAGATCTTGGTAATGCGCTTTTGTCATTACATCGTTGCCGTTAGCATCTCACTCGTTCTAGACATCCCGCCGATTTGAAAATTTCTCAATTCATCAGCTTTGCTGGTATTTTCTTTTACTTGGTTAATACCGCAGAAATCTATTTTGCTATTTGCCAAGGCCACATCTACGGCAGTTAATTTCGCGTATTTAAACGTTCCATTGTTTTGTTATTACTCACCAAAAGCACATCCACGTAGTTTTGTTGTAGCATTCTGCTCTCCACGTCAAGCTTAGTTCCGCTCAAAGTCTTTTTTTAAAACTTCATTACGCAAAGCGGATAAATACTCTTCTAAAGTCCAAGTATTGGCTTTACCGAAAAGTAATTCGGCCTCCGCCATACGCAACAAGCGCTCGTCTTGCAGCATTTTAAATAATAAGCTGTATTGAAATTCGCGGCTTAAGCTGTTTGGCGCATATTCAAATGGCCCCAGCGGACTATCTTTTAAAGCAAAAGTTTTTAGCAACAGTTCTTTTCTAAACAACCAATCTGGCATCACTAAACCGTTATTTTTTAAATAGTTAAAGGCGTCTATTTACAAAGCTCTTGGTACAGGTGCGTAAGCGTCTTTGTGATCTCCCTTTACAGGATTTTCTAAGTACAAGCCGCCAATATTATTGGCAACGTGCTCGGCGTAAGTGTACCACTGGCCTACCACGCCCATATACAACTTACCTGCTTTGTAATAATTTTCGCCTTTGGCGGTTGTCCAATCAATAATTTGCGATACTATTTTTTGCAGATTTTTGATACCATAAATATCAGCCAACATTGCGTTATCACCTAAATCTTCAGATTGCGCTCTAGGGTCAACCACATTTCTTGGATCTTGTTGTTCGCCAAACCAATAATGTGGATCGTGTTGATGTTTTTCAATCTCCGCACGTAATTTTGGTAATTCTAACCAAGGGTTTTCTTCGGGATACTAACGGTAAGCCCAAGCAACGGCATATTTATCATACAAGCCAATGCTTGGCGTAATCAGTTTCACACCGCCGCCGGGTTGCGCCACCAAATTACATCAGCTTCTAAAATCTCTCCAGAACGCGGATCAACCACTGATGGGCCCATTGCGTTCACTTTTGGTGAAGCTGCATAGGCGATGGAAGAAATGTTAGCATCATCTAAATCAAAAGATGTGCTATCGGCCACCTCTTTGGCAATAATGGCATTCTTGAAACCCGCAGCTTCAAAAGCTCTTTGCCAATCATGTACACCATTTATAATTTCTTGGCGCCATTGTTTTGGCGTAGACGGGTCGATAAAGAAAACGATCGGCTTTGCCGGCTCTACCAATTCCCCGTTCAAATAACGCTGTACATCTTCGGGCTTCGGTTCCAATTTCCAACGCGTAACTAATGCTCTCTGCTCCAACTCTTGTTGCTCATCATTAAAATACCATCTTGGCACACTAAAAAAACCTACACGAGCATCAGCGAAACGTGGTGTCATTGTTTTTTTAGGTAGCGCATAAATGTTGCTCGTAACGCCTAAACTCACGGCAACTGCTTATGTGCCCTCTACCACTCTGGTGGTTAATATAGATTTGACAACGATGTTATTATCAAAACTTTTAGCCTGCTCAACAATAGAAAGTGCAGTTTTAGCAGAGCTACCCAAGCCTAACTGGCGTAAATACATCGTTAAAGCTTTTCTCCCTACCATCAAAAACTTTATTAACATTAATTAGCACGGAACTCGAATCCTGGCTGCCCAGCAGTATAAAAAACGCCACAAGCCCAATAAAAAAATAGATTAACTTATTGTTGATCAATTTCATTTCTACAAAAATGTAGAGAAATCATGTGAGTAATAACATCTTGTTGTAAGCAATCATTTTTTGACAAGCCGATTATAACCAGGCTCAAAAAAAGCAGCGCCAAACCGATTAAAAATTTTATTACATAGCAAAATCTGATAGTTAAAAAGATTTAGCCTTATGCATTTCTATCAGCTTCAGCCAAAAACTGGGGGTTTACAACCTAAATTAGCCTATCGCGTCAGCAAGGCTTTGGAGGAATTGTGGATGCAGGAGCAGCCTTAATGATGGAAGATCAACAGCTATTGACTATCAGGATGTGCCACAGTAATAGAAGTGAAGCCTTGGTGTTTGCACGAACTTGAAGCAGAAATACAAAATCACCACCTTCTACACCAACGCAAATTTCATCCATGTTAAACTACACTAGCGGTAGTTTCGAAATCGGTATAGGCTTAAGATTTTAGGTTGAGATGATTTGGTTTAAAGGAGTTGCCAAGTGGTAACTCCTTTGTTTTTATCTGTTAAAATCCTGACCATCGAGGTTCATTAAAAAACTTAGCAATACACTTCTCTTAGCGGGTGGTAGTATAGGTACACGTGTTGAGCCATCATAAGAGTACCTATAGCCATACACCTGGTCTAAACCCAAAATATTATTGATATTTAGACTTAAAGTAGAAAAACCACCTAGCCACCTTGGAATATGCGAGATTGAGGCGCTGAGGTTGTGAAAATCCTTGACTCTATCTCCCATTAAGCTAGCGTTATTTGGATTAAAATAAGTTCTACCATTGTTAAAAGCGTAGTTTGCGGCGAATATCCAAGTCAGTTTATTAGAGAATTTATGTATGTTAGCATTCAATGTATGCTTTGGCGCAAAAGTAGGCGTTGCTGAAATAGTATAATCCACAAAATTACGTTTGGTATTTAAATAAGAATAAGAGAAGAAGAACTCTGCATACTTTATACTCGTTTTATCTTTAAAAAACACCTCGAAACCCTTCGCTTTGCCTTTACCCAAAGAGTTAGCTGCATTAATCATCAATGGCGGGCCATATGCTTGGAATCCTGAGAAGTACGGTGTCTCAATTTTAGTTAGATGGCTGTACTTTTTATAGTAAGCCGATAATTTAAGTAACCGGCGTAGTATTGGAAATTCATAATCCATCGCTATTTGGGTATTTTGTTCAAAATTCAAGTCGCTACTAACCGTTAAAAAACTATCATCCGGTTTTTGAAAATATTGACCATAGCTAGCTGTAATCTTATGATCCCTAACCGGGTTATATATTGCCATTACTCGTGGTGATGAATTCCAACGTTGCATATGTCGGCTGTGCTCAGCTCTAAGTCCAAAGTTAAAACTTAGGACATCGATAGTGTGTACGTCTAATTCTGTGAATGCTGCTGCCAATACATCTTTGTAAGCCCGTTGAGAGTGATGAATGCCCTCATCTCTATTATTAAAAAAATATTCAGCACCAAAACGAAAAGGCATACGATGGGTCAATCTCGTAGTAAACATTATCTTTTGCTGCAGTAATTTATCATACTGATAATACGCTTGGTTGGCATAACTACCGCTCTCGGACGTATAATTATATGCAGTACCGACATACAAGTTCCAAGATTGATGAATTTGTTCCTGATAATTGGTGTTCACATACAGGTTTTTGTTTCTATTCTCCAATAAATCATTCGCAGCCTGGTTGGGGTTCTGTACATCAAAAGACAGATCAGTATCACTGTAATCTACAAAAGCCTTCACCATCCCTTTTTTTGTTTTGTGCTTAAACTGTAAACTGGTTTGGTATTGAACAGGGGCTTTTTGCCATAAAGTATTTTGCTTTATTACTTTATGGTAATTAGCAAAATTGTAATAATTTGCGCCAACGGTTACTGAACTATTCTTAAAACGTTCTGTCCGAGCCGCCCCCATCCCCAGACTTAGCAGCGAAAATTCGGTCGAACTTTTATGCGGCAAGCCTCTAGTTTCCATACGCATTACAGATGAAAGTGCTTGACCATACATTGCACTAAAGCCATTAGTAGTAAAGTCTGTTTGATCAAATAAAAATGCCGAGAACCTAGATCTGTTAGCTATGTCAGGCAATTTGCTTCCGTAGGGGTTTTTAACCAATAAGCCATCAAAAACAAAACCTGTTTCATTCGCTTGTCCACCTCTTACAAAAAAGCCTGTTTCGTTAGCTGTTGGTGCTGCCCCTGGAAAAACTTGCATAGCTGCAGCAACATCTGCGGCAGCACCTGGAGCCATGGCGATAGTAATTGCAGCATGTGACAAATCTTGACTAGGCGGATTAAAAGCCTTTCTGCTTTGGATTTGCACGGTGTTTAATAATTGGTTATTGTCTTTTAAGGTTAAAAACCTAAGAATTAAAGAACCGTCTAAAAGAACTTTCGTACTATCCGCTTTTAAACCAAGTTGCAAAGCAATGAGCCACGCCTCCCCTTGGTGCATAGATTTAAAACTAAAACTACCTAAACTATCGGTAACTGCACCAACTGTGTCTATACTTAAACGCACACTAGCTCCCTCAATTGGTAAAAATTTGTGATCTCTTACAAAACCCTTTATGGTTGTTTGTGCATGCAGGCCAACACCTATCATCAACAAAAAATATGTAGCTATGATTTTCTTCATTAAAATACAGATTTTAAAAAAGCAGCCCCCAACTTTATAAGGAGGAGGCTGCAGCACTAATTATTAACTAACCTAACTTAGTTTTTTGGATTTAAAGCATGAGAGATACGCTCAAATACATCCTCTAGATGCATTTTATTGATACCCTCAGCTTTATTAATTGCAGTTTCAACTAACTTTTTTAACGAAACAAGCTCAAATTTCACGATGGTAGGGACATCTGTTTCTGCGGTTTGCACATTTTTGTATTTCAAAATATCTGCTAAGTTACCAATATAGGTCTTTTGCAAATTTCTGCGGAAATGATCAATCTCTACTTTTGGCGCATTTAATTCTCTCCAAATCATGCCATTCATCAGTTTTAGATGGTCTTCAACAGTATAGGTATCGCCGAACCTCAATGAATTACCCCAAATTTTATGAAACATGCCGTCGTGCAGCAAGGTATTTAATGTCATATGCTGTAGCTGACCAAGTACATGACGGTGCGTAGCGTTGTTTTTAACAACATATGTTGGTTCGCTATACATATCTTCTAGTTCAGGAATAATCATCCATTTTTGAGTAGTAAATACCTGCTCATCTAAAAATTTCATTGCGCTAACTTGGCGATCTTTAGGTATACCTTTGAAAGATGATCCAGCCTCTCCAATAACCTTTGGATCTCTAGTGAAGGCACCAATATACTTGGTTACATGTTCTACATATCTTCGGTGTTGACTTAAAATTTCTTGATGATATCTCGCGATCGTAATATAAGGTTGATCATCTTCTTTAAACCATTTATTAAGGTTAGCCAATATCAGTTTGAGATTTTTAATACCATAATTACTTGCGGCTACAGCATCGTCACCTAAATCCTCTGTTTGTGCTCTAGGATCACCAGATTTCATCTCGCCATCCAAGTAAACAAGGTTAGGGCTATTTGCTAAAGTTTTACCAACAATTTTTTTCAGGATATTACTATCTTCAAACTCATCTTTACCGCCTACATATCCATATCCCCATTTAATTGCCCATTTATCATAAGCCCCAACTTTTGGAAACAAATCTTCAAAAGCAACTTTATCTTCGGGTTGCGCAACGTAGTTGAAACGAGCATAATCCATAATGCTTACCGTATGTCCATGCAGCTTCAGATATTTCGCATCTCTTAGCTGCTCTACCGGCGTAAAACTACTTGAACCAAAATTATGCTTCAAACCTAAAGTATGCCCAACCTCGTGGCTTGACACTGTTTTAACCAACTCGCCCATGGTTTTATCGTCGAGTTTAGCTTTACGAGCGGATGGATTTACTGCAGCTGTTTGAACCTTGAACCAACGATCTAAGACATCCATAACGTTATGGTACCAGTTAATTCTGGTATGGATAATTTCTCCACTACGAGGATCTCCAACGTGCGGACCAGAAGCATTCGCAGTTGTTGATGGATAATATTGAATCATAGAATGGCGGGCATCACCAAGATGCATATTAGGATCGTTCACAGGCCATTCTTTACCGATGATTGCATTCTTGAAACCCGCAGCCTCAAATGCTTTTTGCCAATCATTAACACCTTGTATTAAATAAGGCACCCATTGTTTCGGGGTTGCTGGATCAATATAGATGATGATAGGTTTTTTAGGTTCTACTAACTCACCCCTTTTCCATTTTGCTACATCTCCATCTTTTGGCTCCAAGCGCCATCTGGTTGCAAACCTAAGGTATTCCGAACGATGTTGACTGTCATCATAATACTCATTAGACCTTTCAAAAAAACCCACTCTATCATCAATTAACCGCCTACGCATAGGTACTTCTGGCAATAATAACATCGAAGTATATGTTTCTACCGTCGCTTGATTCGAGACAGTGTTGGCTGATTTTCTTGTCATATTTTTACGAAACATAAACTCTACATTCTCTGCAAAAGTATGTACACTAAGTATTTCGACGTCCTTTAAAGGACTCGGCGCTACTAACTTACCCAAACCGTCATTATTAGAAAAGCTGTGAAATATCCCTGGCTCCGCTAAATATTTTGTAAGATCAATTACATAGCTTGCCGAATCCGTAGCATATGCCTTTATCGGAAATGAGGCAATGGTGCTATTCGCAAACGTTTTTTGAACCGCTTTAGCAATATTGCTATTCGGGTTAACTAAAGCATTTACCTCAACCAATTTCATCTTAATAGATGAATCTGCGCCTAGCTCAAAACGAATCATTTTTTCATCAAGCACTGAGCCAGGGAAAGTATTTGACGCATTAGGCACCGATGCCAAACGATTCACAATTAAAATATCTCGGTTTAATATGTCGTTAGAAAGCTCAAAATGAGTGGTATCTTTATATCTATGAACCGTGAATAAACCTTTTTGCGATTTAAAGTTTTTATTAATTACTTCGGCATAAGGTTTAATTTTTTTAAGAGAATTTCCTTTTGGTTTTGAGGGCGCCTTTACAGTATCAGCGGGTTTTTCACTATTTTTCTGCTGAGCGTTACTTTGGTTTATATGTACAACCACCCCCAATGCGGTGCATAATACCGTAAGTTTCAATTTATTTATCATAACAGTAAGTTGATTATTTTAATATGTTGAAAGTTGAGATTTGGTGAATTTTGGCACGTAGCTCGGTCAGTTTACCAATGTTGGCAGCATTTGATAAATAAATAATGTGTACTTTTTTATTACTAGAGCTTTCCAAAACTCCCATATCTTCAAAACGTATAATCTCTCCTTTGATATTCTCTCCGTCGGTAAAATCTAAAATGACGCCGATATCGTCAGGCACTGTTTTTAGCATCATAGAATACAACGCTTGATTTGCCGAAAAACGGTCTATCATTTTCACAATTTCATTATATGAGGCTGTACTTGTTGGATAATAGTAATAATAATCGTCGTACGCTGATTTAGACTTTGGCTGGTCGTTTCCAACGGCATAATCACATGCTCCAATGCTGGCACCAGTATTGTTTGTTAGTAAACTACCGCCTCCAAACTCTTTCTCGAATGCTGGTAAAAGAATTCGTTTAATATCGGCTGGAACTGTTCCACCGTCGGGTCCACCATCACAACCGGCTAGCCCCAGCACAATGGAAATACCAAGTGCAATAGACATTCTGCCCTTAAATTTTAAAGGTTTCATATTGTTTTGTTAAATAAGGTTATTGATTGCTTGGCGCAGCGATTCTACGCCATTTTTTTTTAATACATTAGCATTTAATCTCTGCCTAAACGTGGGTTCCTAATTATTTCCTCGTGCGGGATAGGAAAATTTAGCCTAGCGGGGTTTATACCTGCTTTATGTGGTATTTGACCTAATACTTCCAGCGCTTTCCCTGTACGTTTCAAATCAAAAAAACGATGCCCCCATTCGGCAAATAGTTCTGTCTGTCTTTCCTTAGCCACTGCCATTAGAGCGGCGTCCTTATCCGCTAAAACAAGTGGATTGGTTAGCCCAGCTCTATGGCGAATAGTTTCTAAGTCGTCTTCCACCAAATCAAAAAGACCCAATTGCGCATTAGCTTCCGCTCTGATTAAATATTGTTCTGTTAAACGCATCACACTATAACAATCAGGATATACCACTGTTTTTGGATATTTATTGGCATAGTAAGTTTTTTTACCATTATACGGAGTTGCATTTGGACTAGGATTGTGACCTATCCAAATTTGACTTCTTAAATCACCAGCTTCAAACGCATTCATTAAGGGATCTCCAATTTCCATAATTGGAAACATTAAAGGAGCAATTTGTTCAAACATCATTGGATCTAGAAACAACTCTTGTTCAAACGGATCTGGAATTGCCTCGTAAAATGGTATGTAGGGAGACAAATATTCGGTGTCTGTAATACTCGCGATAGGATTTGTAGTGTCTTTTATTAACATAAAAATAGCTTCATTGCTACTTTTAGTAAAGACTTTTCGCAAATCTGAGTCCAAAGTTAAGCCTCCGCTCGTAATCACATGATCAGCATGCAATTTAGCTTTTAGCCAATTTTTTTGGTAAAGGTACACTCTGGCCAATAAGGCTTCTGCACCAAGTTCGCTTGCTTTACTCTTGCTAAACGTAAGATTAGCCAAACGAAAATGTTGAATGGCCTCTTCTAAGTCAATAACAATACTCTTATAAACTTCTTCTTGACTTGATTTCGATAGTTTGATAAGGTCATTATGCTTAGAACTCTTGGTCAAAGGAATTTTGTCATAGAACCCCGTCAAGTAGAATAAGCAAAATGCCCTGATAAACTTGGCATGAGCTTTTAATTCCTCTCTTTTAGCTACCGTTAAATTTGTAGACTCAGATTTGGCTTCGCCATCAAGTATAGCATTGGCGCTATACATAATTTTGTAGGCCGTCATCCAAAGTTCCTTATATGAATTCTCATTTTGCGGGTTGATATCATTTTTAGAAATCTCTACGTAACTTGGAAATTCAACTTGGCTTAGTAACACAAATTCATCTGCCGCCAAGCCACCATGTATGGTTGCAAAACCAAAACAAAAATTTTTTGAGCTCTGCAACATCATTTGCGCATATATGCCGTTTATTGTTTGGCTAGCTTGTGCGTCGGATTGAAAAATTTTATGATCGGTGACAGTATCTATTGGATCCGGTATATCGACTATTTTTTTGCAAGATGATATCACTCCAATACTTAGGAGCGCTAAAACTAGTTTATATAAATTTATTTTTTTCATGACATTAAAACTAAAATGTTAAGTTTAAGCCCATTGTTACAATTCTTGTTTGAGGCACACTACTCTCACTAAGTAATTCTGGATCTAAACCTTTGAACTTTGTGAGGACAAATAGGTTTTGTGCGGTGGCATTAATTGCCAGATCAGATACTCCTAAGTTTTTTAGCTTTTTTGAAGCTACCCGATAAGCTAATTGAACGTTTCTTAATCTTATAAAGTCGACATCAGTGTAAACAAGTGTTGAGCTGGGTACCAAACTAGTATAAACGCTTGTCAATTTCGCAAATTTAGTCTCGTCACCTGGTTTGTGCCAAGTATTATCATAAGCAAATCGAGTCATATTTTTATTTCCATTAGGTGTAGGGTAGTATCGGCCTTTGCCCTTTTTAAAACCAAAGTTTGCCGATACCTGTAAATTCTTGTAGCTAAAACTGTGATTCATACCTCCTGAAAACTCGGGCGAAGTGTCGACCGCAACAACCCTATCGTCACCATGGGTACCCGCAGCCACATTGTATAGTTGCTGCACTTTACCGTCGCCGTCGGCATCCAAAAATTTGTAGGTTCCCGTTTGGGCATCAACCCCTAAATTTTTAAGAACATATATATTAGTTAACGGTTGCCCAATTTTATACACATTATAGTATGGCGAGTTCTCAAAATCAGGATAATTTGTTAAGGTGTTTTTATTTTTAGAAATATTGAAAGAAGCGGACCATTTAAATTTTTTATGATCTAATATCCTCGCAGAAAGATCAAACTCCAAACCGCTGTTTCGTACCTCTGCTGGTGAGTTAAGCACTAAACTCCCGAAACCTGTGTACAGCGGCACTGGGAAGCTTAACAGCTGGTTGTTAGTGAAATCAGAATAATAATTTATTCCGAAATTTACGGCATCTTTAAACAAGCCTACATTGATACCCAACTCTGATTTTATGTTATTTTGCCAACGGAACTCGCTGTTTGGCAACAACATTGGTAATATAGCCCCTCCATCATCGTAATTAGGAATTTTCGGTGTAAGCCCATCCGATATCCCCCATTGGGTTAAATATTTGTAATCGCCTATACCATCACTGCCTACCACTCCATAACTGCCTCTTAACTTTAGGAAGCTAATTGCTCTAGGTAAATTTCTTTTTATAAAATTTTCTTCAGATAAAATCCATGCAGCCCCAACAGATCCGAAATTTCCAAACCTATAATCTGTACCAAATTTGCTACTACCATCTCTACGTGCGTTTAAGTTGATGATGTATTTGCTGTTAAAGTTATAGTTCAACCTCGCAAATACCCCTGCATATTTATGCATATAGATCCACTCAGTTACAGTGTACTTTGAGGCAAAATTTATACTATTCATATGATCGTCTGAGGGGAAGTTTACGGCCCTTGTCAGATTTGATATCGATCTATTGGATTGATACGACGCTCCCACTAGAGCGGTTAATCTGCCACCGCCTATGGCAATATTATAATCAATTTGTGGCTCGACGATAACATTGTTAGCACCGCCTGCCGATAGTGTCAATTGACTTTCCGCCGTAGGATTTTGTTGAAGATTAAACGTTGATCGTGGTGTCTTATACCTAGATTTAAGAGCCATATCCCCGTAGCCACCATTTATTTTAATGTTGAAATTACTACTTGGACTGTATTGAACGTTAGCTGAAGCATTTATACCAGTATTATTTAGTTCTGTCTCGCGTAATAAATCCGCAAATTCGGTCATTGTATTTCCCCATTCTGAAAAATTTAAACCACCAGTTTCGTTAAAAATTGCCGGTGCATTAGGAGCTATCATATGTATAGAGCCTACTCTCACCATTGTATTTTTAGCGTTATTGAATGATCCTGACACCTGGATCTTCAACTTATTGGAAAGGGCCGAGTGCGATAACGACATATTCGCAGAAACTTTTCGATTAATGCCACTATAGTCCGTGATGTCTTTTGTATTGTTCAGTGAAGCGCCAACCCTAAACGTGGTGCTTGCATCGCCTCCTACCAAATTTAAATTAGCGTCGGTCCAGGCTCCTGTTTTACCATAGGCAAATTCCTGCCAATCCGTATACCTATCTTGTTCGTATACTAACAATTCGGGCGCATTGAAAACAGTTGGCGTAATACCATCATTTCTGAACGCTTCTCTACGCATATTCAAATACTCTTCTGTATTCAAAAGGTCCCATTTGTTAATTACAGACTTTATTCCTTGATTTAACCTCACATTGAACTGTGTTTTGCCAGCCTTCCCTTTTTTAGTAGTTATTAAAATCACGCCATTACCAGCTCTACTTCCATAAATAGCCGTTGCATCCGCATCTTTTAGCACCTCTATGGACTCGATATCGCTGGGATTAACATTGTATAGAGGACTATAACTGTTTGCTGGGGCACTGCCAGATACAAGTAAGCCAGTTTGAACTGTTGATTCGGGTGTATTCCCTGAATTACCCGGAATTTGGTTTAAAACAGTTTGAGGAACTCCGTCTATAATAATTAATGGCTCAGAACTAAAGTTCGCATTAATAGACTTTCTACCTCTGATTTCTATTTTTTGGCTAGCAAAAGCTTGGCCGTCTACCATAGTAATCTCTAAGCCAGGAACCGAGCCCTGCAAAGCTAGTATCGGATTATCTACCAATTGCTTGCCAATTTGATCAGCACCTACACGAGTAATATTACCAGTAGCCAGACGTTTACTCGTATTTCCATACCCCTGAATAACCAGAATATCTAACGGATTAACTGCTTCTACTAGCGTAATATACAAGCTTGTATTTTTACCTACTACGTAAGTGGCTGTTTTATAACCGATAAAACTCACCTCCAAAGTATCGGTAGAAAGTACGTCTTTCATCGTAAACCTACCTTTACTATCAGTCAATACTGCTTTTTTCGTTCTTTTGACCTTTACATTGGCCCCAACCAAAACTTCACTACCGTTGTTCATATAAACGTAGCCGATTATTTCATTTACAGCAAGTCTATAGCTAATCTCGTCACCAATTTTCTCGATTAGAGATTTTTCTCTGATGATGACAGTGTTTTCTTGGAGAGAAAAAGTCAGATTTAAACCAGAAAGACATTTGTTTAAAGCTTCCTCGATGCTTGCGTCTTTCACATACAAATCAATATGTCCAGCATTCTGGATCACCTTTGCATCGAAAAGTACATCATAACCACTTTGGGCTCTAATAGCTCTTAAAACATTTGTTAAGCTAGTGTTTTTTTCGTTAATATTGATTTTTTGCCCATATGAACTAGCACTAACTTGCATTATTGCTGTCAAAGTGATTAAAAAAACTAAATTAATCCTCATAATCGTTTGTCTGCTCAGTACTAGCTTTTTCGAGTGAAAAGCTAGACCCAGCTTAGTTTTAAATCTCAGCCTGTGGCTCGAAAGCCAATGCCTGAAATTGTGATAAAATTTCATAAATTTGTTTCGATTGGTTTTAATAAAATTGATTGGTTAGTAGCTTTTTGATTTGTTTAAACCTATTTAAACCGAGCGTGTTCGTAGCACGCTTGGTTATTTTTTTGGCATCCATGCCAAGGTTATTTTTTAGTTGCTAATGACCACCCTCCTTTCTTCAACTTTTAAAGTTAGTCCCGTAGCAGTTTCTATATTTTTTATAATAGCGCTGAGGTCCTTTTTGCGAGAAACCCAGCCCATCAATTTAATGTTTTTAGCATTCACGTTATCGTTTAAAACAACTTCAACATCATACCATCTCGATACCTCTTTCATTACTTGCGCTAGGCTCTTACCTTTAAATACGAATTCGCCATTTCTCCACGCCATGATGCTTTCTACATCTGCAGTACCTACTTTTATTTGCCCCTTATCAAACACTTCGGCCTGTTGCCCCGGCCTTAACAAAGTGCTTTGTTGCGCATTGCCAGTTCTCACTGATCCTTCTAATAAAGTGGTGGTTTTAGTGTCATCATCAGCGTAAGCTTTTACATTGAAGTGTGTGCCCAGAACTTCTACAAACTGAGCACCCGATTTTACGACAAACGCTTTGCCTTTAACTTTAGCCACTTCAAAATATGCTTCTCCCTCTAAATTCACAGTACGCGTATCCCCTCTAAAATGAGCAGGAAATTCCAATCTCGTTTCAGCATTTAACCAAACTGCGGTACCATCACCCAATAATATTTTATAATTTCCACCTTTTGGTGTTTGAATAGTATTGATAGCATCGTTATTCGTGCTACCCATTACTTGATATAAGATTTCTCCACTTTGGGTTTTAGAAATCTTCATATCATTATTGTAAATCACAGCACCATTTCTCAAAGTGTCTAGCACTAATACTTTTCCATCAGCCAAGGTTAGTGTTGCAACGTTTTTTGCTGGCAATATTTGCTGTGCCGCCAGCATAGTCTGTTCTTTATTTAAATAATTGGTATAATAGCGTAAGCCGAAACCTATTACCAGCAATATACTTGCTGCAGCAAACCACTTTACACTTGCGTTAAGTTTAGCTGCAACACCTGCTTGCTTCACCTTTACGCCTAAAACCTTTTGCAAGACCGCATCCTCGTTTATAATTGCATTTTCGCCTTCAAAATTTTGTGCTGCATAGTAGGCGTCACTTAAGTCCTTTAATAAACCATCGTGGTCATCACTAGCAACTAAACCATAGAACTCATTTAATTCTGTAGCTGTAATATCTTGCGCTATATATTTCGCAAATAAATAACCTAACCTGTCGTTCGCCATAACACTATGTCCCCTTTTGAAGTTCATTTAATCTTAAGAGTAATAAAAAATAAAATAGGGGTAATTGAAAATGCTTTTTTTTTAAAAAAACACAAGTGTGGTAGTAAGCACCAAAATTACAGGTAGTTGCAACTGATTTCTTAAATCTTTTTCGATATAACTTACAGCCAATTGAATGTGTTTCTTAACAGTTTCCTGTGATATTCCTAGTTCTTTAGCAATATCCTGATGTCTAAGTCGATCATATCGGCTCATTTTGTAAACACGTTGTTGTTGAGCTGGCAACTTTAAGACCGATAATTCAATTAACTTTCTGTATTCTTCTATTTTTTCGCTTTCGTCGGGCAAATTAAGCTCATAAAGTATTTCCTTTTCAAATTGAGCATTAACAACCGCCTCCTTGGCTATTTTCTTTAAAGCAGCCAGCGCATTATTTCTACAAATGGTATAAATGTAACCACCGAAATTATTAATGCTTTCCAAGCTTTCTCGCTTTAGCCAAATGGTAATAAACGAGTCTTGTATTACTTCCTCAGTAATTTCTATAGAATTGGTGATTTTAAATATAAAATGAGATAAAGGCTTTGCGTAATGATAAAATAATGAAGAAAATGCACTCTCATCTCCCTCAACTATTTTTTGGAGCAACAAAGTTTCGTCAAGATGTGATTTTACTGCCATTTACAAGCTCAAGAACATGATTTACGCTAAAAACGATCAATGATAAAAAATAATTTCTATAGTAGCGCTATTAAGAGTAAAATAATCAATCCATACTCCTATTAAATAAGTTTTTGGGCGCTTATGCTTTTGGCGACGCCAAAAATCCAAATCGTTATCCTTCCATTTCCCGAGCAATGTTATCCTCGGGCGCCGTCAAGGGCATAACATCAGCCGGTGGAGTTTAATAAACAACTATCTGCTGATCATAAAACCCAGCCATAAAAACGACCTCACCTCTATAAAAACGTTTATCTAAAGCCAAGCTTATATCCTTTAAGTTCGTCATCAACATCCTACATTGATAAACAGTAAACACCATTATAACACCATGCTTAACATTGCTAAACTGCGCTACGGTTTTTGCCATAACCTTGCCTTGGCTAAGGTGTTAAACTTCTACTATCTTTTCTGTAATATTGGCTTTAGTAAAAGGTCGATTTCTACCCACTCCTTTTTTTGCTAACATTACTCTTTATCAATTAGATGCAATCGTTTAACTTTACATCTTAACCCCGTACAAATGCATTCCTTTCTACCCTTGGTATTGTGCCTCATACTTGTCATTGTTTTCCTAACAATCTGGGCCAATAAACTTAAAATTGCCTACCCCATCTTATTGGTGGTTGCTGGGCTTATCATCAGTCTTATTCCCGGCTTACCTGTAATAAGGATAGATCCCGACCTCATATTTCTCATTTTTTTACCTCCACTGCTATTTGAAGCCGCATGGAATGTTTCTTTCAAAGAAATGAGGAAATGGTGGCGTATCATATTCAGCTTCGCTTTCTTAGTAGTACTATTTAGTGCATTTATGGTTGCTGTTGTCGCTAACCACTTTATTCCAGGGATAAGTATTGCATTAGGATTTGTATTGGGCGGTATCGTGTCTCCACCCGATGCGGTAAGTACTGGGGCAATTACCAAGTTCGTCAAAATTCCTAAATCAACCTCTGCGATCTTAGAAGGCGAGAGCTTACTCAATGATGCGTCCTCGCTCATTATCTTTCGCTTTGCCTTAGCCGCTGTAGGTACTGGGCAATTTGTATGGCAAGAAGCCGGAACAGATTTTCTTTGGATGCTGGTTGGCGGGGTGAGTATAGGCTTAGCCATTGCTTGGGTCTTCATGAAAATTCATCGTTTTCTTAAAGCAGATGCCCCTTCAGACATAGCCCTTACACTTATCGAACCCTATTTTATGTACTATATCGCTGAACAGGTACATTGCTCGGGTGTTTTGGCTGTAGTAAGTGGCGGACTATTACTTTCAGCTAAACGCATGGTATTTCTCTCTAGCAGTAGTAGGTTAAAAAGTTATAGCGTTTGGGAAAGCTTTGTTTTTATACTTAATGGCATCGTTTTTTTAATCATTGGATTAGAACTGCCCGAAATTGTAGATGGATTGCGATCTCAGGGAACTCCACTTGGTACGGCCATAGGTTATGGCGTACTGATCACGATAGTACTAATATTGGCTAGGATGATAAGTGCCTACGCCGCATTAATTTCTACGGTGATTTTTCGGAAGAGCGTGGCACAAAACCTGCAAACACATAAAAGGCAAACATGGCTCACACCGTTAGCACTTGGCTGGACCGGCATGCGGGGCGTGGTTTCTTTAGCTGCTGCCTTGGCTATTCCCCTCACCTTAAATGGGGCGCCCTTCCCACAGCGTCATCTTATTCTATTCATTACTTTCGTAGTAATTTTGCTAACCTTGGTAGTGCAAGGCTTAACCCTCCCCTATTTCATTCAAAAATTAAACCCGTTTGGTGCCCTCGAAAACTTATCGAGCAAGGCTGAGGAAGAAACTCGTAAAACGATGAAGCTAGGTCTGAAACAACACGTATATCAACACGTAAAAAACAAACATGAAACCGATTATGTGGGCCATGCTGGGATGGAAAAAATACTTAAACACTGGGAAAACCAAGTAAATGCTCAAAACCCAACTTCTATCGATGAAACCACCAAAGAGATAATGTTCGAGATTTTTGAAATTCAAAGAGCATATCTTAATGAACTTAATAAAAATGCAGAGATGGACGAAGAGATTATCCGTCATCAAATTTATCAGATAGATCTAGAAGAAGAACGTTTGAGGTATGTGTAGGCAAATTGTACAATTTTCGGTACTTTTATATAAAACTGATTATCAACAACATGCAATCTGCATTTTATATACCAGACAAAACCTTACAACCCTACGTACAGGGTTTTGTATATGCTGCTGTTGGCAATCAAAATGAGGACAGCTTGCAAGAGTTCGATTTATTTCCAGTTGGGCACAGTTTAATTACGTTCATCTTAGACGAGCAACATCAGCTCATCAACACGCAGATGGACAAAAGCAATATTGCTCGCCTCAATTTTACGGGTCAGTTAGACAGATACCACCACCTAATGGCTTCACCTTCATCAATGGTATATGTACTATTTAAACCATTTGGTGCCTATAAATTGCTAGGTGTACCGCAATACTTGTTAAAGAATCAATGCATAGGTTTAAGTGAGCTACTTGGAAACAGCGTTAATGACCTTTCTGCCAAGCTAGAAGAAAACGCAAAAAACCCATTGGCAGTGATTACAATACTACAACAGTGGTTACTTATACAGCATTATAGAAACGAAAAAACCGACATCAGTAGGATATCATTTGTTTGCAATCAAATTTTGCAAAGCGACGGCCAGGCCACTATTTACGACCTGAACGCATTGTGTGGCATTTCTAAAAGTTCAATGGAACAATATTTTAATGAACAAATTGGCTTAACACCTAAAATGTACAGTAAAATTGTTCGTTTCAATCAAATCAATAAATACTTAAAAAATGAAGCTAACGCCAGTTGGATAGACATTGTAAATCGTTTCGGATATGCCGATCAGTCTCATTTCATTAGAGAGTTTAAGTATTTTGCTGGATATACGCCCTCACAAATGCACCTAAGCTATCAAAACATCGCTCAACACATTAGCTCGTTAAACAGTCTCTAATAAACAATAGTCCAGTTCTTCTACCAGTACATTCACTGCTCTGCCATTTAATTATTTAACATTTCGGGTTTTTATACTATGCATGCTTTATTCGCACTGCTAAATTTATACAATGCAAGTTTATGCAACCCAAACACAATAACACTTCATATATCAAGCTGTTAAATAAAATAGAAAGCCATGAAACTCAAATCAATTGTAATCGTATCTATTTCGCTTATCCCATTAGTAAGCTACGGCCAGCTTTTAGATCGATTGAAAAAGAAAGTGGAAAATAAAGTAAATCAAAGAATCGAAAGGAAAACCGACAAAACCATTGACAAGGCCTTGGATAAAACTGAACAAACCGTTGAAGGCAAGGGCTCAAAATCTAGCAAAGCTGATGATAAAAGGAATAAAGACACGAAACAAAGTGGCGCAAACTCAGTCTACAACTCAAAATTTGATTTTACACCTGGAGAAAAAGTCTTGTTTTTCGAAGATTTTGAACGTGATGCCATAGGCGATTTTCCCGCAAGATGGAATACAAACGGTTCGGGAGAGGTCGTAAGTTTACGCAACCACATTGGAAAATGGCTACGAGTACCCGATAATACAACTACATTCCCCGAGCTCAAAGGGCCCCTGCCCCAAAACTTCACTATCGAATTCGATTTACTGTTTCCTATAACTGGAAAAAGACCGCCAGTAACTTTTGGCTTTACTGAGGTTGCCAAGCCCGATAAAAACGCTATACAGCACAAAAATATCTTCTATTTCATAATTCCATCTTCTGTAAAACAGTATGTAGGTTATTCTACAAGCTTGTATTCTGGCAGAGAAATTACCCAAGAATGGGCGGTAGACAAAATGGCCGACAGAACGAACCGTGTAAGTATGGCAGTTAATGGTAGCAGAATACGTCTGTACCTCGACGATCAAAAAATAGTGGACTTACCCAAAGGCTTCGACAAGAATACATACCGAAATAACTTCCATTTTAGAGCAGCCCAGTTATTGCCTAAACCTACAGATGCTTTCTATATCAGCAATGTACGCATTGCCGAAACAGGAAAAGACTTAAGAAGCATGCTCGTAACTGAAGGAAAGTACAGCACCACTGGTATTTATTTTGCTAGCGGCTCGGCAGAGATAAAACCCGAATCTCAGGGCATACTCAAAGAGATTGCAAGTATTTTAACAGAGAACCACAATTTGCGTCTAGAAATTATTGGCCATACAGACAACGTTGGAAGCGCGTCTGCTAATCAAAAGCTTTCTGAACAGCGAGCCGCAGCGGTGCTTAACTATTTCACTAAAAACTACGAAATTGCTATCAATAGATTAACGAGCAGTGGAAAAGGACAGCTGCAACCAGTTGCAGATAATAACCTTGCGGATGGAAAGGCACAAAACCGCCGTGTAGAATTTGTGCGCAAGTAAATTCTAAGACCAAAAACTTCAATAATCTTTAAGCGAAAAACAGATGAAATCCATTTTAACATTGGCCCTCCTTTTCTCCTTGCAGATTGCCTTCGCACAAGAAAAAAAGAAAGTAGAAGTATTTGAAAAACCTGAAAATGCCAAACCCTTTATCCCTACCGACAGAATTTGCTTTGATTACAAAGTGAATTATAAAGGCATATTTAACGGAAGAGCAATCTCAGGTTGTTTTCTAATAAACAGCCAAATGGGTGCTGTACTCAGTTTTGGTTTTGACCAAGCTGCACAATCAGATTGCAAGTACGATTTTCAAAACAAAGATTTCAATGCTTACCTTTTTACTTTAAAAGGCAACACTTACAGCTACTACAATAGCCTAGAAAGTTTACCAAACAGCAGGAATAGGCAGCTTAAACATTATGTACGTACTGGGAATACCGAGCCCTCAAGTCCGGAAAACATTTTCTACAAAAAAAAGATTCTATCATAAAAGTGAATTTAAAGAGTTTGCTAGAGAATTTAAGGGCCGAAAATACGTAGCTGATGACGGAATGTCCATCTATATTTTAAGCGACAATCAGTTTCCAGACGCATTCGAGACCTATCAGCTTTTGGGCGCCTACGGAATTGGCTTTATTGAAACCGATAAAGGTAACTTCTTATTGCTAGGGTACACCTCAGATAAAACCGAATCTGAGTTAACTGCTTTTAAAAAAGTTGCGGGCAGTATTTGCTTTACTGCAACAGGGTTCATAAAAGAAGAGCAAACCCGAACAACTACATCCATTGCTGATGCCGAAATAGAAACGGATGTAATTGCAAAGCAGATTGGCAAAGCTAAAATATCGTCGAGTAGTTGCGCAGCACTGAAAGTAAAATTTTACGAAGAGCAGCAAAGGCAAATCCTGCAGAAAAAAGAAATGTTAACCTACCTTGCCAACAACAGAGTGGACGCAAGAAAGCAAACAGACATGCAGAAAGCTTACGGAAAATACGATCCTTTCGCTGCTTTTATTTTAATGCGTTTAGAAGCGGAATACAGAATATGTGAAATTACAGAATCGCTAAATAAGAACTTATACAAGAAACAAGGAGAGGCTGGCAAAGCAATAGTTAAAAAAAACTGCTTATCCACAAAGGTAGTCGAGCTTAAGAAAACCGAAAGCGAAGCTGCTGCATTAAAAAGAACCCACCGTGCCAACAGCAACCAACTCAATATAGAGCAACAAAGGTTGATGAGGAAAATTCAAGAAATCATAAGAAAAAACAAGTGCAACTAATAAGCCGTCAATAATTTCAATCACTAAACGACTCTACTAAAACCCTGTGAACCATCAATTGCCAATAAAGGAAAAACAAAGCGCATAAAAAAGCCCAAGAATTATTTTTCTCGGCTTTCGTTCTCAAAAGCAACTATTCTTTGATAATCTTAATTAAATTTTGAGTTGCCAAGCCCCTAAGGCTTACTAAATAAACACCAGGTTTGACCGCAGCTACCGATAAAACAGATTGTATTTGGTTGGTCTTATTAACCGCTTGCATTAAAACCTTACCGCTAAGGTCTATCAGCGTAATCTGCTCATATTGGTTTGCGCTGGTCTGTTGTTGCTTGGATCTTCTTAAAAATACACCACTTTCTTAAAGCAGATGCCACATCAGACATTGCTTTAAAACGTATTGAGCCCAAATTTAAGAAGAAAGACTGCGTTATGTTTAACGCCATAAGCAAAACGAATATATCGGATACTACAAAGCCGCACATAGTTTAGATACGGCTTTGTAGGTATTGAAAATCTACTTCTTTAGTACTTTTACCGTTTGGGCACCTGCCCTACCACTTAGTTTTAGTAAATAAACACCTGCGTTTAAGTTAGCTGTTGATATATTCACTGCGGTTTGGTTAGGCTTTAACTCAACACTATTTAAAACTCGTCCAGTAATATCAACCAAGGCTAAATTATGGTACTGCTGCGCTTTAAAAATAACCGTTACCTGCGTTTTTACGGGATTAGGGTACACGTTAAGTGCTGCTGTATTAAAATCGAAATTAAGCACCCTTAACCCCAAATCTGTCAACTTGCCATCTAAATCTTGTTGTTGTAACCGATAGTAATTTGAGCCACTTAATGGGTTAAAATCGGTAAATTGATATTTATTTAATACCGTAGTTGTGCCTGCTCCTTTAAGGGTAGCTAATGTTGCAAAATGAGAACCGTCGCTACTTCTGCTGATGATAAATTCACTATTGTTTTGCTCTGAAGCTGTCTCCCATTTCAGCGACGCTTTAGTAGCTTGTTTTATAGCTATAAAATCAAGTAAAGTAACAGGTAATACAGCTGCGTCTTGCAATTCGTAAGCACCCATATCTACTTCCATTTCAAATATACGTGGGTTGCCAGCTAAGTCGGTAGTTATCGTACTCAAATCTGGTATTTGATTAGCATTAAATACTGTTTTATCGCCCTTATTAACGGTTGGACTAGTTTTTTTAACAGTGTAGTCTCCAACAAAAAAAGGTGCATTATTGTAAGCTATTGGATTTGTAAATACAGCATCTTCAGTTATTGCCGTGGCATTTAAGTTGCCGTTAGTTGTTGCTATTTCTCTTTGCACTAAACTGTGTGCTAAAGTATAATAGCCATGTAATTCGTTGCTAATTCCATCGCTATTTCCCAACACAATACTATTTATCAGTTGCGTAGCACCAATAATATTTCTAATTACACTATTATCGGTTGCATAATTTCCAACAATCGTACTATTTATCAACTTGAAATCTTGCATCCCATTATTAAGAATTGCAGCACCAACCTTAGCTTTGTTACCCGCGATTACTGTATTAGTAATTGAAAAAGATTCGCCGTCAACAAGATAGACAGCTCCTCCCGTCTCAGTAGCAACATTTCCAATCATTTTAGAATTGGTTATTGTTGCATGTGCAGAATTTAAACAATATCCTGCGCCATACGAAGCGCGATTATTTTCAACTAAAACATTATTGAGGTTAGGAGGTTTATTGATAAAATATAGCCCACCACCATTTTCTCTATTAAAATTATATGATTGTACGATTAAGGTTCCTGATCCACTGGCATTACCCTCAGTAATTGTTAAATTATCCAACACTACGTTGCCAACATTTTGAACATTTAAAACAACATGATAAACATTGTCAGTAGCATGATTTGGAATACCAATATCACCGGACAAAATTGTTTGTTCATTAGTTAATGTTCTTTCCGTTACATCAGTTTCTGCACCTATAAAACCGCCATAAATACTCACCTGTGGAACCATTAAAAATGTCTTATCACGAGCATCAAGAGGTGTTGCGCTAAAACCCGCTCCATCTGCCGGAGTATACTTTGGTAAATAAGTTCCTGCAGCCACCCAAATTTGTTTAATGGCAGTGTTTTGTTTTGCTGCTACTAAAGCATCAGCCAATTCGCCATACGCCTCAGCCCAACTGTTTCCTAAGCCGTTACTGCCTTGTTTTACGTAAACAATTTCACCGTTAGGCTGAGCTAAAATTTTGGTGTCGCCAGTTTGATGTTCATAAGCACCTAAATCCACAGCTATGCCTTTTACACGCACATCATCATTTAAGTCGGTTGTATTAGCTACCGCCGCATTGTTACCCATATTAATAACTACAGCACCTGTTTTCAAAGTATAATTGCCGTTAATAGTTGGCGCTGAGGAAGCATCTATACCAGCGTTAAAAACATTATCTATTTGTACATTTTGGGCGCTTAAATTGTTATTCGCAGCGCTTATTTCACCTTGAATTATGCTATAACTTTTATCTACAACTCCAGAACCGCCAAAGGCACTACTATTGCCTAAAATAATGCTATTAACAATTGTCGACGTGGAAGATGCATTATTAAATATAGCCCCAGCACTAGCTGCCGTATTACCTGCAATAGTTACGTTGTAAAAGTTAGGGTTCGCCCCTGCATTATAAACGGCTCCGCCTTGCGAAGTTGCTTTGTTACCAGAAAACAACGTATTGTACAATGTTACAGCAGATGAATTGTGCATTGCTGCGCCAAGTACTGCAGTATTACCCAAAAACCTTGAGTTGCGAATAATTGCTTGCGAAACAATACTAAACATACCTCCTCCATTAGCTGCCTGGTTGTTTTGAAAGGTGACGTGGCTTATTTTGGGTGATGACGTGTGGTTATACATACCAGCACCATGTTGGCTATTAATGGTTCGACTATTTACGGCTATTGATCCGGATGCTCCAGTAGTATTTCCGTCGCTAACTATAAAACCGTTCAATTCTGCAGTTCCAACATCGCTAGCACTAATAACAACATGATAAACATTGTCACTAGCTTCGTTTAATATACCTATATCTCCCGAAAGCACACTTTGGTTAATAATTACTGACAAATTTCTCTGTCCTAAACTCACTTCATTACCGGCAAAGCCACCGTAAAGCTTAACATCTTTAACCAACACAAAAGATTTACTACGGCTATCGGTTGGAGTTTCACTTAAATTTGCTGCACCGTATAATGGCATATACGTGCCACCTGCAACCCAAATTTGCAATGGATTTTGCGCTGTCCACTTTATTTTTTTTGCATTGGCCCATTTTAATGCCTCTGCAACTTCACCTATTGCATTTGTCCAAGACGAACCATTACCCGAGGAGCCTTTTTTTACATATAAAATGTTATTCTTTGGTGTAATGCTAATCTCTTGATATTCCAATGCACCTAAGTCTATCACGCCATCGAACAGTCTTGGGTTTGCTAAATAATCTTTATTAATCCCCGACAGATCTGGCGTTTGCCCAACAGCAAATAAATCATTATCACCGCGATTAATAGCATCACTCTCTGCCACTAAACTAAAGTCACCTAGCACAGTAGGCGCTGTGCTGAATGCTGGTGCATCAACAAATAAATTAGCGGCTGTTATTCCTGTAGCACTCACATTGCCATTGTTAAGAACAGTGGCTCCTTGCACTAACGAATTTTGATAGCTTACGCTAGATTGATCATCGCTACTTCCGTTAGCACTATTGCCAAAAACTATCGAGTTTCTAAATTTAAGTGTCGAATTGAGATTAGCCATAGCTCCAGTACCACCTGCTTTGTTACTCGCAATGGTAGCGTTAGTTAAGGTAATGGTTGAAGAAGTATTGTGCATCGCTCCTCCAACGCCTGCCGAGTTACCTACAATAAGGGTATTGTTTATTATCGGACGCGAATCAGCAGTGTTATAAATTCCACCACCTTCGCTACTCGCCGCATTCCCTGCAATTTTCACATTATTAATTGTGGGCGATGCCCATAAATTAAACAGGCCAGCACCATAGCCTGCGTTATTTTCAATAACTTCTAAGTTTTCTAATACCAAAGAAGTGTAATGCAGGTAAACGCCTCCACCATTTCCTCTATTAAAATTTCTAGATTGAATACTAATAGTACCAGATCCATCTGCGTTACCTCCTGTAACAACAAATCCGTTTAATTCTGCCGTACCAAGATTGCTAACACCTACCACCACATGATATGCGTTATCGGCAGCTACACCTTCAATCCCCAAATCTCCAGACAAAATACTTTTATTTAAAGGCGTACTTAATTGTCGTTCTGAGATACTATTTTCGTTACCGGCAAAGCCTCCATAAATTTTAACGTCTTTAACCAATAAAAACGATTTATCTCTTGCATCATTTGGAGCTTCATTAAAGTTTTGAGAAGTTTCTGGTGTAAATTTTGGCCGATAAATTCCTCCAGTAACCCAAATTTGCTTAATTGCCAAATTACTACTTGCATAAACCAAGGCATCGGCTAATTCTCCTATCTCATTGCCCCAAGCACTGCCGTTTCCAACCGCATTTTTCTTCACATACAAAATACCATTAGCATCCGGAACTTGAGCATATAAACACGAAAAATTTAATAGCAGATAGATAAAAATAAGAATTTTCTTCATAACGTTAATTTAAAATGAAATCAGTTTAGCACTGATAATCAAATGCAAAAATGCAAATATATTCCATATTGGAGTAAGTAGGCTTAATATTTACTCCAACCAAAACTGGTAAATGCTTAGATAAGTGTTCCCGCAATTATGCGTTTAATATTTAATTAAATAGAGATAAAAAAAGCCCGAGACGACCTCGGGCTTTTCATTATTTAACAGAATTAACTTCCTTCTTCACCGCCTCCTTATTATTTAGAATGGCCGTGGTAGTTACACTTCTTTTACCCGAAGGTGTCACCACAATAACGCTTAGTGTCCGGTTTTCTCCTTTCGGGACATTCACCTTAAATTTACTAGTATACAACCGATCTAACTCTGATACCGGACGGCCACTGAGGTTGTAATATATTTTAGCTCCCTTTACTGAAGGATGCAACTCAAATTCAAAATTTTCGCCCTGATAAGTTTTGTTCTCTATACCATAGACTTCTGGTACCCGGTACGTCGTTCCTTTTCTATCGAAACCTTTTAAGTGTGCCGGCACAGTAACTTTTGAAAACTCATCCCAATTTTTATTTTTCAACTCTGTCCAAGCAATTTCAGATAGTCCTAAAATACGTGGTAGTGCTAAGTACCATGCCTTTTCCGCTGTCGAAATATACTCTGTCCATAAATTGGCTTGCACACCAATAATATTTTTTTGGAATTCTACAGCCAATGTATCTATACTTGGATTAAAGTCATAAACGTTCTTTAATGATGAATGACGATTACCTTTGCTAATTGTCAAAGGCTCTTCTAGCGAGGTGGATTCTCTATGATCTAGATATAAATGAGAGCTAGGCACCATAATAACATCATGTCCCAGTTTTGCTGCTTTGATACCTGGTTTTACTCCTCTCCAACCCATTACGGTAGCATTTGGAGCTAAACCTCCATCTAAAATCTCATCCCATCCTACTAGCTTTCTACCCTTATTGTTCAAATACTTTTCAATCCGTTTTACAAAGTACGATTGCAATTCATGCTCATCTTTTAAGTTGTGATCTTTAATACGTTGCTGACAAAACTTACAAGCCTTCCATCTTGTCTTTGGTGCCTCATCACCGCCAATATGAATGTACGTTGACGGGAACAAAGCTAATACCTCATCAAACACTCCTTCAACAAACTTAAACGTATCTTCTTTACCGGCACACAAAATATCCTCAAATATTCCCCATCTCATTGCCGCTTTATAAGGCCCCGGGTTTTCACCGCAACCTAAATCTGGATAAGCAGATAGCGCAGCTAAGGTATGACCGGGAATGTCGATTTCAGGAATTACTGTAATGTATTTCGACGCAGCATAACGAACAATTTCTTTAACTTCTTCTTGGGAATAATATCCCTTGTAGGGCGTCATGTCGTACTGTCTTTCCTTATCATGCAAATGGTTGAGCAAAGTGCCCTCCCTACCCGAAGCAATACTCGTCAATTTTGGATATTTTTTAATTTCAATTCTCCATCCTTGATCTTCAGTTAAGTGCCAATGAAAGGTATTTAGTTTGTAAGTAGCCATCATATCGATATAGGCCTTGAGAAAGTCCATGGTAAAGAAATGACGACCAACATCCAGCAACAAACCTCTGTATTTGTATCGAGGTTGGTCCACAATGTCCACAACTGGTAACGCATTTGTGTTGGTATTAATAATCAGCTGTGCCAAAGTCTGTAAAGCATAGAATGCGCCCTTTTCGTTTCCCGCAGTAATATTAATACCATTAGTATTAATAGATAATTGGTAAGCCTCATTGCCTGTTATTTTACTAGCATCTAGCTTGATATTGAGTTTTTGCGTGGTGGCCGTTGTAGCGTCTGGCTTAACTTGACTTATAAGTTGCTTAGCGAATACATCTAAATTATGGGGCTTGGATTTAAAACCGCTAAAAACTACCACAGCTTTCGATGATAGAGCGTAACTACCAGCCTTTACAACAATTTGGTTAGGCTTAGGAATAATATTAAGATTTTGAGCAACGGCCTTACTAAAATAAAGCATACCCATACTCAGCAATAGGATAATTTTCAAGTTGTTCATTTAATTTGGTTATAATGCATAATTACGAATAACATGAAGCAAAAAAAAATAAATTATAACTTTTAATTTAACACAATTAAATAAAATCAAGTCCTAAATTATTCTTTAGCATCAGAATGCCCTAAACTTTTTTCTGGGCAAGACAAATCTCTAATCAACTGTTTCAATTCTTTTATCTCCGGGAAACGCCCTTCCTTTTTCCTATCAAAAACTGTTACACCATTAACCAATACCGAAAATCTTCCGCTTACGTCTGCAGGTTTTAACAACACCCCAGCTATTTCATCCGTAAAGGTTGTAAGCAATTCCTGTGCAAAATAAGCTGAACGCAGCATCCAGCCGCATTTAGGGCAATAAACTATAGTAACTGTTGGTTTCATATTGCTTGCAAGTTACTACAAGTAATCAAGCGAATACGTTATTTTTCGTCTTTTTTTCTATCTTGCAAATGTGCGATATCAGCAATGGAATGCACCTAACCAATTATTTACAAAATGGGTCTATTATGACAACTAACTCCTTATCGCCGGGACAAAAGTTCCGTGAAGCGATGCGCCGTGAAAAGCCTTTACAGGTAGTGGGCGCTATTAACGCTAACCACGCTTTACTTGCAAAGCAATCGGGTTTTAATGCAATTTACTTATCTGGCGGTGGCGTCGCCGCAGGTTCATTGGGTGTTCCAGATTTGGGTATTACCACGCTAGACGATGTACTTATAGACGTGCAACGCATTACCAATGTGTGCGATTTACCTTTGATGGTAGATATTGACACGGGCTTCGGTCCGTCTGCATTCAACGTAGCTCGTACCATCAAATCCTTAATTAAAGCGGGTGCTGCTGCCGTACACATCGAAGATCAAGTAGGCGCAAAGCGATGTGGCCACCGCCCGGGTAAAGAACTGGTAAGTAAGGATGAAATGGTGGATCGTATTAAAGCCGCCGTAGATGCCAAAACCGATGAGCACTTTGTTATTGGCGCCCGTACCGATGCCTTTGCCAGCGAAGGTTTGGAGCTTACCCTCGAACGAGCCATTGCTTACAAAGATGCAGGGGCCGATTTCATTTTTGCAGAAGCTGTTTCTGATATTTCTCTGTACCGCAAATTTGTAGAAGCAACAGGTTTACCAGTACTGGCTAACATCACCGAGTTCGGTATGATACCAATGTACACCGTTGATGAATTGGCGCAAGCAGGTGTAGCGCTGGTGCTTTATCCACTCTCTGCGTTTAGGGCCGCTAACAAAGCCGCCGAAAATGTGTACCAACACCTGCGTAAAGAAGGCACGCAGCAAAACGTACTCGACCAAATGCAAACTCGCGAAGAACTTTACCAAACTATTGGATATTACGATTATGAAGAAAAACTAAATCACCTATTTAAAAAGCAAAACGATGGAAAGTAATACAGAAAGCACTTTTAAACCTAAAAAGAGCGTTGCGTTATCTGGCGTAGTCGCAGGTAATACAGCACTTTGTAGTGTGGGTAAAAGCGGTAACGACTTACATTATCGTGGCTACAATATTTTAGACCTCGCCCAAGCTGCCGAATTTGAGGAGGTGGCTTATTTGTTAATTTACGGCACGCTACCCAACAAATCGCAGTTAGCTAATTATAAAACAAAGTTGAAATCCTTGCGTGGATTGCCCAACAATGTGAAAAATATCTTACAACAAATACCCGCTGCAGCGCACCCAATGGATGTGATGCGCACAACGGTTTCGGCACTTGGTATTATACAACCCGAAAAAGACGACCATAATGTAGCGGGTGCCAGAGATATTGCCGATAAACTTTTGGCGTGTTTCAGCTCTGCTTTATTGTATTGGTACCATTTTTCGCACAATGGTAAGGCTATAGAAGTAGAAACCGACGATGACAGCATTGGTGGGCACTTTTTACATTTGCTACACGGTAAAACACCTCCAACATCTTGGGTTAAGGCAATGCAAGTATCGCTAAACCTCTACGCTGAGCACGAATTTAATGCCTCTACCTTTACAGCTAGGGTAATTGCGGGCACAGGTTCAGATATATATTCGGCCATTACGGGGGCTATTGGCGCTTTACGTGGCCCAAAACACGGCGGTGCTAACGAAGTTGCTTACGATATTCAAAGTCGCTACGCCTCTCCAGACGAAGCAGACGCAGATATTCGCGAACGCCTAGCCAAGAAAGAAGTAATCATTGGTTTCGGTCATCCGGTATATACCGTTTCCGATCCTCGTAACGTGGTTATCAAAAAAGTAGCCAAGGAGTTATCAGATGAAAGCGGCGATGAGCTTTTGTATAATGTAGCAGAGCGATTAGAGACGATTATGTGGGATGAAAAGAAAATGTTTCCGAACTTGGACTGGTTTTCTGCCGTCTCGTACCACGTAATGGGTGTGCCTACACTAATGTTTACACCACTTTTCGTCATTTCTAGAGTTACGGGTTGGAGTGCACACATCATTGAGCAACGCCAAGATGGCAAAATCATTCGCCCTAGCGCAAACTATATAGGCCCCGAAAATAGAGACTTCGTTCCTATCAATAACAGATCTTAATCACCCTTAATAAAACAATAATGTCATCACATATTTCAAACGAAAGACCGCAACCAGATAAAGTTTTAACCGACATCGTCGATTATGTATTAAATTATAAAATCACGAGCGATCTAGCCTTAAAAACCGCCCACTATTGCTTGTTAGATACCTTAGGCTGTGGTTTCGAGGCTTTAACCTACCCTGCCTGCACCAAATTGTTAGGACCAGTAGTTAAAGGAACAATTGTACCTAATGGCGCTAAAGTGCCGGGTACACAGTTTCAACTAGATCCTATTCAAGCAGCTTTTAACATTGGTGCCATTATCCGTTGGTTAGATTTTAATGATACTTGGCTAGCTGCCGAGTGGGGCCACCCTTCTGATAATTTAGGTGGAATTTTAGCTACTGCCGATTGGTTATCTCGTACTAATGTTGCCGAAGGCAAAGCACCTTTAAGCATGTCGCAAGTGCTAGAAGCAATGGTAATGGCACACGAAATTCAAGGTGTATTAGCTTTAGAAAACTCGTTCAACAAAGTTGGATTAGACCATGTGTTTTTGGTAAAAGTGGCATCGACAGCGGTAGTAGGTAAGTTGATAGGTTTAAGCAGAGAAGAATTGATTAATGCAGTTTCATTAGCTTTTGTAGATGGGCAAGCCTTGCGTACTTACCGTCACGCTCCTAATACGGGTAGCCGCAAATCGTGGGCAGCGGGCGATGCTACTTCGAGAGCTGTACGCTTGGCTTTAATTGCGCAAACCGGCGAGATGGGTTATCCATCGGTGCTAACGGCAAAAACCTGGGGCTTTTATGATGTTTCGTTCAAAGGCAATGCTTTTAAATTTCAACGTGAATATGGCTCGTATGTAATGGAAAATGTATTGTTCAAGATCTCTTTCCCTGCAGAATTTCACTCACAAACTGCTGTAGAAGCAGCAATGACCTTACATCAAACGCTAAAAGCTGCTGGTAAAACTACCGATGATATCAAGAAAATAACCATCCGTACACACGAAGCGGCGATTAGAATTATTGATAAAAAAGGGCCTTTAAATAATCCTGCTGACAGAGATCATTGTTTGCAGTATATGATTGCAGTGCCTTTAATTCATGGTCGTTTAACCGCAGCAGATTACGAAGATAACATTGCCAACGATGCTAGAATAGATATTCTACGTGACAAAATGGAATGTGTAGAGGATCCGCAATTCACTTTAGATTACCATGATCCAGAGAAACGTTCTATTGCTAATGCTTTAACTGTAGAATTTAATGATGGCACTATATTAGATGAAGTAGAAGTACACTATCCGATTGGGCATAAACGTCGCAGAGATGAAGGCATACCTGAGTTAATTAAGAAGTACAAAATTAATTTAGCTAGAGTTTTCCCAGAAAAGCAACAACGCACATTAATTGACAAAACCCTAAACTACGATAAATTAGTTGCCTTAAATGTAAACGAGTTTGTTGATTTAATGGTGATATAATTGTTGCCTTCAGCATAAAAAAGCCTCTAGCAAAACTAGAGGCTTTTTATTGGTACCCAGAAGCAGATTCGAACTGCCACGCCGTCGCCAGCGCCACCCCCTCAAGATGGTGCGTCTACCAATTTCGCCACCTGGGTATTTTGTGTTGCAAATATATCATTCTAACTCAAATGTCAAACCATCAAAAGCTAATTTTATATGTTTTGGCAATTCTTGCTCCACGTCGCTATGCAAACCTAAATTATGACTGACATGCGTAAAATAAGTTGTTTCTGCCCCTATTTTATCAGCCATGGCTATGGCCTCGTCAAAAGTTAGGTGCGAGATATGACTTTCCTTTTGCAACGCATTTAGAACTAACACCTTTGTTCCTTTTAATTTCGCCAAATTTTCTTCGCTAATTGTTTTTGCATCGGTAATGTATGTAAAATCTCCAATGCGAAAACCAAGAATAGGCAGCTTGTAGTGCATCACCTCAAATGGTACAATCTCGTTGTTGCCAATGCTAAAATGCTCGCCATTTTTAATGGTGTGCACATTAATTTGAGGCAAACCATGATATCTTACATCAGCAAAAATGTATTGAAATTCCCTTCGCAAAGCTTCTTGAACTCTTACATCAGCGTAAATATCAATCTTCTTTTTAAGAATGTAATTGTAAGGACGAATATCATCTAGACCAGCAATGTGATCTTTGTGTTCATGCGTATACAGAATAGCATCCAAATCATTTACACCAGCACGTAGCATCTGATACCTAAAATCTGGCCCGCTATCAATAACAATACTTTTATCTTCGGTTTGTACCCAAATAGAAACTCGAAGGCGGCTATCTCTTTTATCTACGGAGTTACAAACCAAGCAATTGCATCCAATTACTGGAACGCCTTGTGATGTACCCGTACCTAAAAAAGTTATTTTCAATCTGATATTCTTAAAGTGAGCACTCAAATCTAACAAAAAAGGGTTTAAGCTAATAGCCTAAACCCTCATCTTGTTAAAATATTTTCTATTAACGTAAATCTACCACTTCAACACCAGGATATTTTTTAGCGTCAAAGCTAAAAGCAGCGTCGGCCACAGCAAAGTTGGGCGTAAAATTTGTCACACTATATGTATAAGTGTTGCCATTTTTCTCGAAAATGGTGGCGTTTGCAATTTGCTTTTTAACCTTATCTACATCTAACTTAATCTTAAAAACACTCTTTTTAGTATCAGTCGGCGATAACTCAATTTGTTGAAGCACTTTCGCACCTACTTTTTTCTCGCCTACATAAATATATTTAAAGCCTTTTTCGTAGATGGTAAATATTTTTGCAGGATTTAAAGCCTCGCCACTGTTATCTACATTGTTTACTTGAACCTCTTTATCGTTTTTTAAATAAGTCCACTGTACCGCCCCGTTGCTAATTAATTCTTGATTGGTCATGGCCACTTTAAACTTATTGCCTTTTAAGAACAAAGTACCTTTTTGAGTTTCCTTTACTTTTGCCTGTGCATTGTTAAGGGTAAAAGTGAAATCGGTTTTTAAAGTTTTGTAAGTACGGTATGTTTTACTCACCCCTGCTAATATTTCCTTAGCCTTATCATCTTTTTGCGCAAAAGCTACATTACTAAAAATACCTAAGGCCAAAAATGCCGCTGCTATTTTTCTCATCTCTATCTATTAAAATTTATGTGTTACTATTTTTGATTAAGACCATCCAAGAACTGTTCCAAAGCGTATTCGTCTGGCATCAATACCTCACGAGCCTTACTCCCTTCAAAGGGTCCAACAATTCCGGCGGCCTCCAATTGATCGATGATACGACCTGCCCTATTATAACCTAATTTCATCTTGCGTTGTATCAACGAAGTAGAGCCTTGTTGGTGCATAACGATCAATCTAGCAGCATCTTCAAACAGTGCATCTCTATCATCAGGATCAAAATCTTTCGAGCTTCCTTCCCCGTTTTCGTCAATATATTCTGGCAGCAAGTAAGCATCTGGATACCCACGTTGATTACCAATGAAATCAGAAATTCTATCCACCTCTGGTGTATCTACAAAAGCACACTGTAGCCTTATCAAGTCACTACCTGTTGCCAAAAGCATATCACCTCTACCAATTAACTGATCGGCGCCGCCACTGTCTAAAATGGTACGTGAATCGATTTTTGATAATACCCTAAACGCTAAACGAGCTGGAAAGTTGGCTTTAATAGTACCTGTAATTACGTTTACCGATGGGCGTTGTGTGGCTAAAACCAAATGAATACCAATAGCACGAGCTAACTGCGCTAAACGAGCAATCGGCGTTTCCACCTCTTTACCCGCAGTCATGATTAAATCGGCAAACTCATCTACCACTAAAACAATGTAAGGTAAAAAGCGGTGGCCGTTATTAGGGTTAAGCTTACGCTTGATGAATTTTTCGTTATACTCTTTGAGATTTCTCACCATTGCATCTTTCAGCAAATCGTAACGTTGATCCATCTCGATACAAAGAGAATTTAGGGTATGCACCACCTTCTTCGTATCGGTAATAATAGCATCTTCTCCACCTGGCAATTTAGCCAAAAAGTGTCGCTCTATTTTATTAAACAGCGTTAATTCCACTTTCTTAGGATCTACCAACACAAATTTCAATTGCGAAGGATGCTTTTTATACAGCAGCGATACCAAAATGGAGTTAATACCAACCGATTTACCCTGGCCTGTGGCACCGGCCACCAATAAGTGAGGCATTTTAGCTAAATCGGCGATGTAAACCTCATTACTGATGGTTTTACCCAAAGCAATTGGCAAATCCATCGTATTACTTGCCCATTTTTCCGTATTTAAGATGCTACGCATGGCCACCATTTCTGGGTGTTTGTTGGGTACCTCAATACCGATAGTACCTTTACCCGGCATTGGCGCAATAATACGTATACCCAAGGCAGCCAAACTTAAAGCTATATCATCTTCTAAGTTCTTAATCTTCGAAATACGAACGCCTGGCGCCGGAATAATTTCGTACAACGTAACCGTTGGACCAATCGTCGCCTTAATCTTATCAATCTCGATGTTGTAGTGATTTAAGGTCTCTACAATTTTATTTTTGTTGGCTTCTAACTCTTCTGCATCTACAGCAATTTTGTTAGAACCATAATTTTCCATCAAATCTAAGTGAGGATATTTGTAGCCAGACAAATCTAAAGTTGGATCATAAGTGCCAAATTGCTCAATTAACTCATCAGACTTTACTTCTTCTTCGGTCTTCTCTATGGTAAATGCCGGCTCGGCAGGTCTCTCTTCCTGCTTTGGCGTCGGCGTAATTTCCATATCTGGAATAACTGAACCCGCTACCACACCTGCCCCTGCGGTGGCAACAGTTGCCGCTGTAGAAACGCTTGGCGTTAAAAATACATTCGAAGGGAGCGGCAAATCATCCTTTTCTTTTGCCACCTCCTCTTTATGCTCAAACCTAATTGGTGTAAGCACAATATTTTGCTCTTGCTTAGGCTGATTTTTGTATCTATCGTTGATGCTAAATTCTACTGGTTCTGAAGTAATTTCATCTTCTTGTTCAAAGCTTTCAGTACTTTCAGGTTCAGCCACTACTCTTCTTGGATTGGGTTGCGGAGCTTTTTCTGGGATTTTAAAATCGATATTGTAAGCAATAATTAGTACCGATAGCCCTAAAAACACCAATAAACCGCCAACTCCCGTTTGTCCAATTTGCGCCACCAACAAACGATTGGTCCAAAAACCAAACTCTCCCTCCAAAAAATGAGGACTATTACCCAAAAAAGAATGCCCAAAGCCAAAGGTTAAGGAAAGGAATAACAAAAAGAATAAACTATAGGCCAGTACCTTTTCTACAGCGAAAATCTTAACCTTAAATAATAATCTGTAGCCTATAATAAAGAATACAAATACAAAAAGGAAAGATGCAACGCCAAACCACTCGTAAATAAACTGATGAGATAACAAAGCTCCAAATTTGCCTAACCAGTTCTGTACTGCTCCATCTTCAACGCCGCTTTGTTTAAGTTCTTCAATAGTCTTGAATAAGTTGCTCCAACCTCCATTAGCATCAATTACATAGCTCTGATCTTCTTCCCAAGTGAACAAATAAGACGTAAACGCTACCAAAAAATAGATAGATAGTATGATAAAAAAAAGACCGATAATTTTAACCAAACGGCCATCTTGTAGATTAAACGCAGGTAAATATTCTGCTTTAATTTTTGAGCCAGCCTTTGTTGAGGTACTTCTCTGACCACCTTTCGGCAATTCAGTATTTTGTTTAAAAGAATTTGATTTGAATGAATTTCCCCTTACCGACATCTTATCGTTTAAATTAATTGAACAAATATAAGAAACTGTTTAATTTCTTTTGGTTAGCAGTAGCCTTTAAGGCATTTTTTATTGAGAGATTTAAACCTTTGTAATTTACTAAAGTCTTTCAAAGTAATCAGCAATAAACTTATTGCAGGTTTTTTACTTTGTTTTTGTCCTGAGGCGATGGTTCCCCGCAGCATTTTTTGTTCTTAAAAATGTTAATTATTTTTCGTTATTTTAACCATCCTGCTAAAACAAACTAAAATAATGGAGATCACGCAGCTCGAAAACTTTATAGAGAATAACCAACTGAATGAAGTCGTTGCATTATTGACAAAAAATCCTAGTCTTGCAATGCAAACAACTACTCATCAAATATCTCCTTTGATGTTAGCTAGTTATTATAGAAAAATGGATATCGCTAAAGCCATTGCAGAATTTATGCCTGCTCTAAACATTTTTGATGCTTGCGCAATAGGTAAGTTTGACGAAGTAACCCTGCTTGTTTTTAAAGATCCAAAGATTGTAAACACTTATTCAATTGATGGTTTTACTCCCCTAGGCCTAACATGCCATTTTGCGCATGAAGAACTTGCCCGTTTCTTGGTCATGAAAGGTGCCGATGTGAACTTGCCAAGTAAAAACGGCTTTAACGTGTTTCCAATTCACTCTGCTGCCGCAAATAACAGCCATAACATTGTAAGACTTCTCTTGGATGCTGGAGCCTATCCAAATGTTTGTCAAAAATCGGGTATGGCGCCGCTGCATAGTGCTGCTCAGTTAGGAAATATCGAACTTATTATTGCATTGCTTGAGCATGGCGCCGATATTACTTTAAGGATGGAAGATGGGAAACGGCCTTCAGATGTGGCTGCTGAAAATGGTTTCCTCGAAATTTCGGAAATATTAAAAGATGACGATTAGTTGCTTTTAATATAAGTTAGACGATGACGACCTGACACCCTTAAATTTATTCCCAAACGCGAGATCTTACTCGCTTCATATAGCTTCTAATATCCAGCACTATTGCTGCCAAAACATAAAATAGAATGGGGAAACCTACAGCTAAAAAAGAAGAATAAATAAAGAACAACCTAACTTTATTGGTGCTCATGCTTAGTTTATTAGCTAAGTATTCTGACACTCCAAAGCTCCTTTTTTCGAAAAAAGTAACGATACGTTGAAACATTACATCTGATTTTTAATACTAATATACAAAAATACAGATTACAATTGCAAAACTTTAAAACCTGAAAGAATTACTTTTTAAGGATTTTTAGTCCAATTCCGCAATGTAAACATTGCTTTTTGTTGCAGTAATCTTTACGTAATTGCAATATAGCTTGGCTCTGATAAGCATTCTTAATTTCTACGCCAGCTTCTGTATAACTCGAAACAATATTGTTTTTCTCCGCCAGAATACTTTCTAACAGATAAAATGCCCGTGTTTGGTAGTTCGGTTGGCCTGTATATTTCCCATAAGCAAACAGAAATAACGCCACCGTGTTAATTAAGATATTTTCAATAGATGATTTGCCTAATTGCACGTTTACCGACGCCGCACTTTTGTTATAATGATAGTGCGTTTTCCAAAAATCATGAATAGGTAATTCACTAAAAAGGTATTGCAAATCTTTCACATTTTTTACTTCTAGTATTTTAGAAAAAAGATGATTTGATTTGATTACTAAGGCTGCAAATTGAGCTAAACGCAAAGTTGGAAAGTTTTGCGGACGCATTCTTAAAAATTTCCAAAGTGATAAATCGATAGCCGCAAGTTGGTATTTTTTGCTTAGAAAGTGGTATTCATCTTTTAATTTAGTAGGATAATCATCTTCAAAAGATTGATTTAAAAACCCCGCCTGACCGAAAATCAGCGCTTCTATCTGTAATGTTTGGTCTTTGTGCTTCGCAAATAGTTGTTGCGGTAAAGACTGCGCCAACATTTGCATAGGCAGCGCATTTACCTTAAAACCGAAGTTCTTTGCCATTAATTGATAAAAGGTCTCGTCCCAATTGCCCTGAAGCTGGTGCAGCACGTCGATAACCTCTTCGGTTTTTTGCGCTAACCTCTCTACCAGCACTCTCGATAAAAACCCAGTAATCACAAAAGGATCAATGTTTCCAATTTGCGCCTCGCATGGAAATGTATTTGTGGCGTTCATTAACCCTTCATAACGCTCAAACAATTGCTGGCTGATGAGCTGATTTAGCGTGAATGTGGGAATTAAACTGCCATCAGCTCGGCAAATGCGCTCGTCATCTTCATACACTACATGTAAAATTACATTGTCGTAGGCTTGGTCGATTTGATGTTTGTGTTTTCTCCAATCGGAAGATTTAAGATGAATTTCGACATTCCCTACCCAAGTAGTACCGTCTATAATGAGCTTTGCGTTTGTGAAATCTGGCCCCGCATTTTTATTCGAAAAGCCACAATTCAAGACACGCAAGCTCTCCTTCTCTGTAGTAAACAAAGCTTGGCTATTGTACATCCTAAATTGCCAAACAAAATGGAGAAAATCTTCGTTAAAGCGCATTAATGAATTTAAGCATAAATATCGCCCTGCGCAATACTGCTAAGCATTTTAAAACTAAAAGGAATTAGTTTGGCTCTTTTTTCTTATAACTGGTGATATAAACGCCCAAAATAATTAATACTGTAGCAATTGCCAGATCTATGGTTATCTTTTCGTCTAAAATTAACCAACCTAAAAATATAGCGATCACGGTATTGAAATAAGACAATATAGAAACTTCGGTAGCGCTTACGCGTTTCAACGCATATGTATAACACGCAAAACCAACTATGGAGCCAAATACACCCAGATAGCCCACTGCCGCCATACTTTTGAGCGACCAAGTTGGTACGTCGATGCTTTCGTATACCAAAAAAGCGATGATGAGTTGAACTACTGCAGCAAATGAAAATTGGTAAAAAAGATCTAAAAAGATATTGTGGGACTTATAAGAATTTTTCTTTGCGTAGATGGTACCGACTGCCCAGCCCAGCATTGCACAGGCTAAAAATATAATGCCTTTGATATAACTTGGCTCAATTAAATCACCAAAGCCTTCCCTAAAAATAAAAGCAACGCCCGAGAACCCAACCATAACACCTAAAAAACCTTTTAAGCTAGGCTTTTGCAAACCAACTATCAAGCTACCTAAAAACACTGCAATAGGCGATAATGCAGTAAGTAAGGAAGTTAATCCGCTGGGAATGCTTTCTTCGGCAACGGTTGTCATTCCATTAGCAACAACAATCATTAAACTCGCTAAAACAAATTGGCGCTTTAAGCTCGACCAGCCAATCCATTTAAATTCTCTGCGATATAAAAGAATGCCTAGAAGTATGGCGGATGCTACAACTTGTCTAATACTTGCCACGAACCAGGCCGGTATCGTTTCTACGGCTACTCTTATCCCTAAATAGGTGGTACCCCAAACTACTGCTACAGTAACTAAAGAGAGAATAAGTTTTAAATCCCTTTTGCTGCTCATATTAAATTGGCAGCTGCTAAAATCTGCTCCATTTCTTGCTGTAACGCAAGCGCTTCTTCGCGAGCTTTTTCGGCAAAGTCTTCGCCATTGCTAGCATAAATAATACTACGTGCCGAATTAACCAACAAGCCGCACTGACTATTTAAACCATATTCGCAAACTGCACTTAAACTGCCCCCTTGTGCCCCAACCCCTGGCACCAACAAAAAATGTTCTGGAGCCAAGCCGCGGATATTCTGGAATTCTTCTGCTTTAGTAGCGCCCACTACATACATCATTTGATCGCTACTCGCCCATTGCGAAGAAGTTGTGATAACTTGCTCATAAAGCTTTTGATCATCGCTTTGCTTTGTTTGAAAATCTTGACTACCTGCGTTGGAGGTTAATGCTAATAAAATCACCCATTTATCTGGATGGTTTAAGAATGGCGAAACCGAATCTTTACCCATGTAAGGTGCTATAGTTACAGAGTCGAAGCTCATTTCGGCACTTGCTTCATTAAAAAATGCTTCAGCATACATGGCAGAGGTGTTGCCAATATCGCCACGCTTGGCATCGGCAATGGTAAAAACATCTTTCGGAAAGTGCTGCCAGGTTTTTACCAAGGTATCCCAACCCTTTACGCCATAACTTTCGTAAAATGCAGTGTTTGGTTTGTAAGCCACGCAAAGATCGTGGGTAGCATCTATCAGCTGCTTGTTAAATTCAAGTATCGGATTTTCATATTTCAATAAATGTTTTGGCAATTTATCTAATACTGGATCTAAACCTATACACAAAAAAGATTTTTTACGTTGAATTTGCTCAAAAAGCTGCTGTTTGTTCATTATTTAACGGTTTTAAAGAGCTACAAAGATGGTAATATTTGCTCATTTATTACATCCGTTTTAGGTGTAGCCACTATTTTTTATCCACATTTTTAGCTTTTTATTTGCACATTAAAATTCAAATAACTACAATTGTGGCATAATTCCCAGAAAGTTTATCTGAACTGTCTCCAGAAAAAACATAGCAAACCCAATTCTTTAATGTTTCTAAGTCGTTTTTCGGTTGAATATTTTTGATAAACCCTAATATAAAATTCTCGACAAAATATAAATGTTTAGTAAAACAGAACTAACTGAAAAGCTTACCGCCGAACTTCGTGAGTTGGCCAAAGCAAATGGTGTTGAAAATGCGGGCGATTTACGCAAAAGCGATTTAATAGAAGAAATTCTTAAACAACAAGCTTCAAATACGCCAGAAAGTGCAGAAGCGGCGACAAGTAAAGCAGCTGCTGCTGAAAAACCTGCCAAAAAAAGAGCTCGTATTTCAAAAGACGATAAAGATACTACCCCAACGCCTACCGAAGAAAAACAAAGTAGCCCAACTCTTTTTGATGATTCTGACAACATTGAAATTCCTACTCCAGATTTCGAAGCTATCGCTTTAGTTACTGGTCAAGATCTTCAAAAACAAGAAAGCATCGCTGATAAAATCAAAAATCAGAATAAAAGAGAGCGTGTAGCGAAAGATAAAACTGCTACTAACGAAGCAGTTGTTGTAGTTGAAAATACTGCTCCAATTCCAACGCCAACTAAAGAAGAGAAACCGCAAAGAGAAGAAAGAGCTCCGAGAGAGGATAATCGTCAGCAAAAAGGTCAAAGCAACGGCAACCATAAACAAAACGAGACAAGTTATTCTAACTTAGATTTTGATAACACCATCACCAACGAAGGTGTATTGGAAATTATGCCAGACGGTTACGGCTTTTTGCGATCGGCAGATTACAACTACCTTTCATCTCCAGATGATATATATGTGTCTCAATCTCAAATCAAATTATTTGGTTTAAAAACTGGCGATACTGTAAACGGAAGTATACGCCCGCCAAAAGAAGGCGAAAAATACTTCCCTTTGGTTAAAGTTATTAGCATTAATGGCCGTATCCCTGCCGATGTGAGAGATCGTGTACCTTTCGATTACCTAACTCCGCTTTTCCCTACAGAGAAATTAAATCTATTCACAGATTTTAATAACTACTCTACACGAATTATGGACCTTTTTACCCCAATTGGTAAAGGTCAGCGTGGTTTAATTGTGGCGCAACCTAAAACAGGTAAAACAAACTTGCTAAAAGAAGTAGCTAACGCAATTGCTAAAAATCACCCAGAGGTTTATTTGATTATTTTGTTAATTGATGAGCGTCCGGAAGAGGTTACAGATATGGCTCGTAGCGTAAGAGCAGAGGTGGTTTCGTCTACCTTTGATGAACCTGCTGAGCGTCACGTTAAAATTGCCAATATCGTTTTAGAGAAATCTAAGCGTTTGGTAGAATGCGGACATGATGTGGTAATTCTTTTAGATTCGATTACACGTTTAGCCAGAGCTTACAACACTACTGCACCGGCCTCGGGTAAAATCTTATCAGGTGGTGTTGATGCGAACGCTTTGCACAAGCCTAAGCGTTTCTTCGGTGCCGCTCGTAATATCGAGAAAGGTGGATCGTTAACCATTTTAGCAACTGCTTTAACAGAGACTGGATCTAAAATGGACGAGGTTATTTTCGAAGAATTTAAAGGAACAGGTAACATGGAGTTACAGTTAGATCGTAAATTAGCGAATAAACGTATATTCCCAGCTATTGATATTACTGCTTCTAGCACACGTAGAGACGACTTATTGTTAGATAGAGAAAGTTTACAACGCGTTTGGGTTTTACGTAACCACCTAGCCGATATGAACAGTCAAGAGGCTATGGAACTTGTACAAGCTCAAATTAAAGGAACAAAAACTAACGAAGAATTCCTTTTAGGAATGAACGGATAGTAATAGTTTTTACGTTATACGTTTTATGTTGTAAGTTTGGCTTGCAACAAAACGTATAACGTATTACTTAAAACGTAACACTTAAATGCTAAATTTTCCTAATGCTTTAACCTGCGCCAACTTATTTTCTGGCTGCATCGGTATTGTACTATGTTTTAACGGCGATTTAAAAACTGCTGCTTACTTCGTAATACTTTCTGGTATCTTCGATTTTTTTGATGGTATGGCGGCAAGAGCATTAAAAATTAAGGGCAATATCGGCAAAGAATTAGATTCGTTAGCAGATGTAGTGAGCTTTGGTTTTTTACCTGGCGTAATTATGTTTCACTTATTTAAATCGAGTAATACTGAGTTCGAATATCTCCCCTATTTCGGATTTTTAATAACGATTTTTTCAGCGCTCCGTTTAGCTAAATTTAATGTTGACGAACGCCAAACTGTAGATTTCATAGGGCTGAATACCCCAATGAATACTTTATTTATCTGTTCTTTACCTTATGTAGCTACGTACCACCCAGAAATTGTTGGAAATTGGATAGTTTTAGTTGGAATAACGGCATTAACAAGCTATTTATTAATTAGCGAGATTAGAATTTTCTCGATGAAGTTTAACAACCTAAGCTGGGAAGAGAATAAAATTAAATTCATTTTCTTGCTATTGGCTGCAGGGTTATTTATTTGGCAACAATTTGTGGCGGTACCACTAATTTTATTGCTGTATATCGGCTTGTCTTTCGTCTACTTTCGCGATAAAAGATAAAAGATAAAACTTTAACCTCTTTGTTGAAGTTCAAGTTTAGCTTGGACAATTTGGGTGTTTAGCACCTTCATCTCTGCGTCAAGTGTGTTCATAGCGTTCTGCATTTCTGCTAAACCTAGAAGTTCCTTTGCGTTAACCTCAATTTTTTGCACAAAATCTCGTAGATCTTCTCTTCCCACATAATAAAAAGTCGGCTTAACCTTATGCGCAAATGCCGAAGTAGCTGGCCAATCATTTGCTGCGATAGCAGCTTTCAAATCGTCTAAATATGAAGGAATTTGTTCCAACAATGTATCTAACATTTCAATCATAAACTCAGCGTTGTCACCAGACATTTCTTTCAAATACGCGAGATTTAATTGCTGTTCTCCTTTTGATGCGTTAATCATATTTCTATAATTACTTAAATTCACTAACTAATAAATCGTCGCTTAAGTTAAGTAAAATGCCTGAAACTTTCTGCTTCAATATTGGATGACTTACATTCCCTGCAACTTCCGCGAGCGGAACGAGCACAAATCTACGTTCATGCATTAAGGGATGAGGTACCTTTAAATTTGGCTCGTCAATCACTTGTTGGTCGTAAAAAATGATATCAATATCAATTAGTCGTTGCCCCCATTTCTCGAGCCGTACACGACCTAGGTCCTTTTCTATATTCAATAATGCTAACAACAAACCCTGCGGTGAGAGTTTAGTTTTGATGCCAATAGCCTGATTTAGAAAACCTGGCTGATTTGTATTTCCCCAAGGTTCCGTTTCATAAATATTAGATTTCACGAAAACATTTCCAACCTGTTTGCCTATTTCTGTTACAGCTCTTTCTAAATTATCTTTTCTATCTCCTAAATTGGAGCCGAGTAACAAATAAGCGCATCCGCTATCTAACTGCATATTAAAATATTATTTCTTTAAATGACGATATACTTTTACGCTAAAATTGAAAAAGCAAGTTTGTTTATTTGTCGTATATCATCACGCAATTTTTATCTTTACAAATTAAATATTTAAAAAACTTATGAAAGAATTTTTCAAGTATGTTTTTGCAACAGTAGTTGGTGTTGTTATTTCGGCCGTTGTGTTAGGAATTTTATTTTTCGCTGTGCTAGTTGGTGTTGTTGCCTCTATAGGTAGCGATAAGGGCAGCACATTGGTTGAAAATAACTCTATACTGTACCTCAATCTTGATCAAAACATTACCGAACGTACACCAGAAAATTCTTTTGATGGTTTATTTGGTGGATCGAGTGATAAAAGCATTGGTTTCTACGATGTGATTAAGGCCTTGAAGAAAGCCGAAAAAGACGATAATATTAAAGCAGTATATCTAAATGTAACCGCTCCAAACGCTGGGTTTGCTACCATGTTAGAAGTTAGAGATGCTATTATTAATTTCAAGAAAAGCAAAAAGCCCGTTATCGCCTATAGTGAAGGCTATAGCCAAGGTGCTTACTATTTAGCTTCGGCTGCGAGCAAAGTGTACCTAAATCCAGAAGGTTCACTAACTTTTAAAGGTTTTAGTTCCGAGTTAGTGTTTTTTAAAGGCGCTTTAGAAAAATTAGGTATTGAAGCACAGGTAATTCGTGTTGGAGATTACAAAAGTGCAGTAGAACCTTTTGTTAACACCAAAATGAGCGACTATAATCGTCAGCAGGTTACAGCCTACGTAAGTGGTCTATACCAAACCTTTTTAACAGGCATTGCCGAAACTAGAAAAATTGACAAAGACAGCTTGTTCCACATCGCTAACGAGTATAAAGTGCAATTGCCTGAAGACGCCTTGGCCTATAAAATGGTTGATGGTTTAAAGTATAAAGATGAAGTGTTAGATGAATTAAAGAAAATCACTGGAAAAGGAAAAAAAGACGAAATTAAAAGTGTAACGATTAACGACTATATTAAAAGTGTATCATCAGAAGGAGCCCTAAGTGCTAAAAATAAAGTGGCTGTAATCTTTGCAAATGGTGATATTGTTGGCGGCGAAGGTTCTGATGAACAAATCGGTTCTGAACGTATCTCGAGAGCTATTCGAAAAGCTAGACTTGATGAGAGCGTAAAAGCCGTAGTGATACGCGTAAACTCTGGCGGCGGTAGTGCCTTAGCTTCTGACGTAATTTGGAGAGAAGTGGTACTTACGAAAAAAGACAAACCAGTAATCGCTTCTTTTGGCGACGTGGCTGCTTCGGGCGGATACTATATTGGTTGCGCAGCCGATAGCATTTTCGTACAACCCAATACCATCACGGGCTCTATCGGTGTGTTCGGTATCATCCCGAACTTCCAAAACTTGCTCACCAACAAACTTGGTTTAACCTTCGATGGCGTTAAAACTGGACAGTATGCGGATATAATGAGTACGAACAGACCATTAACACCGGCCGAGCGTGCCTTAATCCAAAAGGATGTTAACCATGTATACGATACCTTCATTGGCAAAGTGGCTGATGGAAGAAAGAAAACCAAGGCCCAAGTTGACAGCATTGGTGGAGGTCATGTTTGGATTGGTACCGATGCCGTAAAAAATGGATTAGCCGACAGAACAGGTAATTTTACTGATGCGATTAAAGCGGCAGCTAAAAAAGCAAAACTGAAGGATGATTATAAAGTGGTTGAATATCCCGAAAAGATAGATCCCTTCAAAGCATTGATTAGCCAAGCGAAAGACAACGTTAGCGCTTACTATGCCAAGAGAGAGTTTGGCGAGAATTATTTGATATACAAGCAGATGCAAAAAGCCATTATAAACTCTGGTATACAAACTAGAATGGATTACGAGATAAGAATTAAGTAACCGCATTTCTCAAACAATTTTGATTTCGTCGAGCGCCTATCGGCGCCAATTTACCCCAATTTTTAAATGGAAAACAAGCCAATTTCCCGTTCGTTAAAATTACTTGCACAATTGATGGAGTTACACAATGTAAATCCATTTAAGGTAAAATCTGTAGCTAATGCCGCCTTTAAGGTTGATAAGTTACCGTTTCCTATAGCTAGTAAACCGCTAAATGAAATCGACCAGATTGATGGTATTGGCAAAAGCATTGCCTCTAAAATTGTGGAGCTACTACAAACTGGCACCATGCAAGAACTTAACGACTTACTGGAGCAAACTCCTCCTGGGGTAGCAGAAATGTTAACGATGAAAGGCATCGGACCAAAAAAGATTGGCGTTATTTGGCACGACCTAGGGATTGAAAATATTGGGGAGCTTTACTACGCTTGTAATGAAAACCGACTGGTGGAAGCCAAAGGCTTTGGCCTAAAAACACAAGAAGAAATTAAACGATTGATTGAGTTTAAGATGGCAGGAACTGGGAAGTTTCTGTATGCACAGGCTGAACCGATCGTTAATCAATTACATAAAGAACTGTCTGTTTGGCTTAACAAAGTTGATAAACATTCCCTCTTTGGAATCGCCGGCGATTACCGCAGACTTTGCGAAATTATAGATAATGTGGTGTTTATAATTGGCAGCGAAAATCCTGAGGCCTTGAAACTTGAAATTGCCACATTTGTTCAACTAGCATTTACTCCTAGCGAAGCCAATGTCCTGTCGGCACAGACAGAGAGTGGCTTAAATGTGACTTTACATCTTGTTAAAAAAGATGAATTTTACCTGGAGTACTTTAAGCGTACTGGAAACGAACTCCATGTGAACCAAGTACTATCGTTAATAAGCGAAGACAACTACACTTCTGAAGAAGAGATATACGAGAAAGCGGACATCGATTTCGTTCTTCCCGAGCTACGTGAAGGATTAGACGAGCTGGAATTGGCGAAAACACACCGCTTGCCTTTGCTTATAAAGGACAGCGATTTAAAAGGCAGTTTGCATAACCACTCTGACTGGAGCGATGGCGTACATACCCTCGAAGAAATGGCTCGCTATTGCAAAGAAAATTTAAACTTACAATACCTCGGCATTTGCGACCACTCTAAATCTGCTTTCTATGCCAATGGGCTAAACGAGCAAAGAGTGTATGCCCAGCATCAGCAAATTGAGCAATTGAACCAACAGTTAGCACCCTTCAAAATATTTAAGGGCATAGAGAGCGACATTTTATACGACGGCTCCCTAGATTATAGTGACGATATTCTTAAAACATTTGATTTTGTGGTGGCCTCCGTTCATAGCCAATTAAAAATGGATAATGAAAAAGCAACATCACGCCTTGTAACCGCGATAGAAAATCCTTACACGACCATTCTTGGTCACCCCACAGGAAGATTACTTTTAAGTAGAAAAGGTTATGAAATTGACTATAAAAAAGTAATAGACGCGTGCGCCTCGAATAATGTGGTGATTGAAATTAATGCCAATCCCCTACGTTTGGACTTGGATTGGCGCTGGCATCGCTACGCGTTGGAAAAAGGAGTTTTGTTAGCTGTAAATCCAGATGCACATAGAAAAGAAGGTTTTAACGATATGAGATTTGGTGTAATGGTAGGGAGAAAAGGTGGCTTAACTGCGGACAAATGTTTGAATGCTTTTTCGTTAACAGAAATTACATCATTTTTCGACAAGAAACGAAGCCGATGAAAAGATTGATATTGATAAGGCATGCGAAGTCTGACTGGGGTTTTAACGTTGCTGATTTCGATAGGCCACTCAATCCTCGAGGGCATAAAAATGCACCAGAAATGGTTAGCAGGCTTGTAGCGAAAAATATCTTTACGGAGTTAATTGTTGCTAGCTCCGCCAAAAGAGCGCAAACTACTGCCCAATATTTCTTATCAGGATGGGAAATGTCAGCAAATCAGTTGGTGTTTGACGAGAATATTTACGAAGCCTCTACATCAACACTGTTAAAAATCATAAATCAGTTTGATGATCGTTTTCACACCATTACCTTGGTAGGGCATAATCCTGGGATGACGTCAATTGTGAACTATTTAACCAGTGAAAGCATTGTAAATTTGCCCACTTGCAGCGTGGCAGTTATCGATTTTAATTTTGATGAATGGGCGTTATTGAGTGCAGGTACAGGAAAGATGTTCCTTTTAGATTTTCCTAAAAACGGATTGGATTAAGTGAATTGTCCTGTCGGATCTCTCTCCCCTTTTGGGGTGAGAGTCGCCATAGGAACAACATTGCTGTCACAATTAAGACAGCCCTTTTTGCTAAAAATGTAGATGTTTTACGGTTAAACCGTTATTAATTAATTGCATTAAAGAATCGATACCGATCTTTAAGTGGGTCTCCACAAATTTCGCTGTTACAGTACTATCGCTTTCACTTGTTTTAACACCTTCTGGGATCATCGGTTGATCTGAAACTAATAACAAGGCACCTGTAGGAATTTTATTGGCAAAGCCTGTGGTAAAAACTGTAGCGGTTTCCATGTCTACTGCCATAGCACGTAAAGTCTTTAAATACTTTTTAAACTCTTTGTCGTGCTCCCAAACCCTGCGGTTGGTGGTGTAGCAGGTCCCGGTCCAATAATCTCTTGAATGATCCCTAATTGTGGTAGAGATGGCTTTTTGTAAAGCGAAGGCAGGTAAAGCAGGAACTTCGGCTGGCAAATAATCGTTAGAAGTACCTTCTCCCCTAATGGCAGCAATTGGTAAAATTAAATCGCCAATTTGGTTCTTCTTTTTCAATCCGCCACATTTACCTAAAAACAAGACTGCTTTCGGTTGGATGGCGGTTAATAAATCCATCATGGTGGCCGCTAGCGGACTCCCCATTCCGAAATTAATAATAGTGATGCCATTTGCCGTTACACTTTGCATCGGTTTGTCCAGTCCGTAAATTGGCGCATTGCCGTGCCACTCAGAAAATAACGTTACATATTTGCTAAAATTGGTAAGCAGAATGTATTGTCCAAATTCTTCTAACGGTCTACCTGTATAACGGGGAAGCCAATTTTTTACAATATCTTCTTTACTCTTTAAGCCTTTCCTAACGGGCGTTTCTACCTCTTTAACCTTTTTCAAAGGCTTCTTTGCACTTGCTTTTTTTACATCTTTTTCTTCATTCATACTTTTTCTCCTTTCTTTAAATTTATAAATTTTTTATTTAAAAAAAAATCCCGAACAAGTCGGGATTTTCTATTTTATGCAGCTCTAAGTTTTTTAAAATCAGATTTTTCAAACTTTTCTTTTGCGTAATCTAGTGTGATCTCGAGTTCTTTCACTTCAGTTTCAGATGGGGTCTCGAACATAGCATCAATCATAATCGATTCGCAAATGGATCTTAATCCCCTTGCGCCAAGCTTAAATTCCATCGCCTTATCCACAATAAAAGATAAAGCTTCTTCGCTAAAACTCAACTTCACATCTTCCAAATCAAACAATTTTACGTATTGCTTAATCAATGAATTTTTAGGTTCTGATAAAATATTCCTTAAAGCTTCGCGATCCAAGGGTTCTAAGTGCGTTAAAACCGGTACACGCCCAATTAGCTCGGGTATTAAACCAAAAGACTTCAAATCTTGCGGTGTAATGTATTTGTACAAGTTTTTAAGGTCTATATCAAATTCGTCCTTTTGCACTTTGTAACCCACAGCCTGCGTACGTAAACGATTGGCAATTTTTCTTTCAATACCATCAAAAGCACCACCACATATGAATAAAATATTATTGGTGTTCACTGCAATCATTTTTTGATCAGGATGTTTTCTACCTCCTTGCGGCGGTACATTCACTATCGTACCTTCTAATATCTTTAATAAAGCTTGCTGAACGCCTTCGCCACTAACATCTCTAGTGATTGAAGGATTATCACTCTTGCGAGCCACTTTATCAACCTCATCAATATACACAATGCCGCGTTCTGCAGAAGCTACATCATAATCGGCAGCTTGCAATAAACGTGTTAAAATACTCTCCACATCTTCGCCCACGTAACCTGCCTCAGTAAGTACGGTAGCATCTACGATACAGAACGGCACATGCAATATTTTTGCGATTGTTTTCGCTAACAACGTTTTGCCTGTACCAGTCTCGCCCACCAACATGATGTTCGATTTTTCTATCTCCACTTCGTCTTTCTCAACCTTTTGACTTAAACGTTTGTAGTGATTATATACTGCTACAGCAAGTACCCTTTTCGCGTCAGTTTGACCAATTACATACTGATCTAAATGTTGCTTAATCTCCGCTGGCTTTAAAAGCTTAAACGAATCGTCAAAAGCTTTGCCTTTCTTCCCACCTAACTCTTGCGCTAAGAGTACATTGGCTTGATTTACACATTTATCGCAAATGTATGCATCCAAACCCTCAATTAACATCAAAGTTTCTTGCTTTGGAGTGCCACAAAAAGAGCAATGTGAATCTTTACCTTGTCTTGCCATTTCTAAATTTATCTTATTAACTCGTCTACTTCAAAAAAGTAGAAACTGTTTTTTATTTGTTTGCGCCTAATACCTCATCAATCATACCAAACTCCTTAGCTTCGCCAGAAGTCATCCAGTAATCACGGTCTGATGCTTTTTCTACCCACTCATAGCTTTGGCCAGAGTGCGAAGAAATGATGTCATACAATTCCTTTTTCAATTTCAACATCTCCCTTAAGTTAATCTCCATATCTGAAGCCACACCTTGCGCACCGCCAGATGGTTGATGGATCATTACCCGTGAGTGTTGCAACGCTGCACGTTTTCCTTTAGCGCCAGCTACTAACAACACAGCGCCCATAGAGGCTGCCATACCTGTACAAATGGTCGCCACATCTGGTGCGATGTACTGCATGGTGTCATAAATGCCTAAACCTGCATAAACAGAACCGCCTGGAGAGTTAATATAGATTTGGATGTCTCTTTGTGCATCTACCGACTGTAAAAACAACAATTGCGCTTGGATGATGTTAGCATTTTGATCATATACAGCATCACCTAAAAAGATGATACGATCCATCATTAAACGTGAAAAAACATCCATTTGCGCAACGTTTAACTGCCGTTCTTCGATGATGTAAGGCGTCATTGAAGTTGGATTAGCGTTAGTAGCACCAATAAATCGATCTACATTTAAGCCGTTAATGCGATGATGTTTAACAGCATATTTTCTAAATTCTTCTTTATCTATTTTCATTATCTTTTCTTTTTAACGTTAGCTATTCTGGATATTTCAAAGCTAATTTTATTTTTATACAATATGCTAATTCTTGATTAATTTTCGTGCCAATCTAAAATAAGCGCTAAAATTGCAGACGGTGCCTTTATTCAAGTATATAAAAATCTCTCTGTTCTAATCAGCACAGTTGAAAAACACGGGCAATTAGCTCTATATCAACAGAAAACGAAATGCTTTTATACTACAAAGGCAGCTAAAATTAGCTGCCTAAATATTTCATTCTTACTGACAAAGGGTCAGTAGGGTATTGTTATTTTAACGCTGTAAACTTGTTATATTCGATTTCTTTCTCGTTTAACGTAGCTACAGACTTAATGTATTCGAACACTTTTAATGCTTTCACCTCTTCGAAAATACGGTTAGCATTTTCTTTTTCTTGCAAGAAGTTGGCGGTGTATTGTGTCAATTGCTCTTCAGGTAATGCTTGAGGACTATACATTCTAAATTGAGCATCTAAACGTTGTTTTGCAGTTTCGAAAACGTCTTTATAGTCGATTTTAATATCGTTATCTTTGATGATTTTATTTTCGATTAAAGTCCATTTTAAGTTTTTAGCGAAATCATCGTAACCTTGAGCTAACTCTTCGTCAGATAATTTTTCGTTTGTAGCTTTTAACCATTTACGTAAAAACTCATCAGGTAGTTGCATTTTGGTTTGCTCGGTAAGCTGAGTGTAAATATCGTTTTGCAACTTACGATCTGAATCTTGTTTGAACATTGCCTCAATCTCCTCAGTAATTTTAGCAGTGAAACCAGCTTCGTCAGTTACTACACCAGCGCCAAAAATCTTATCAAAAAACTCTTGGTTTAAATCAGCTTCTTCTAAACGGTTTACATTTTTAACAGATACTGTAAATTTAGATTTTACAGCCGTAGCTTCTTCTTCTGAGATGTTCAATAATTTAGCGATAGTTGCTGCATCTTCACCAAAAGCTTTTGCAACATCTAATTCTAAAGTATCATCTTTTTTAACACCTACTAAGGTTTTCAAAATCTTTTTATCAGTCACTAAATCAGTACGGATAGATCCTGTAGCAACAATAGCATTCTCAGAGTCAGAAATTTCTTTTAACTCTGCGTATAGTACGTCGCCCTCAGCAGAAACCTCTGGATTTGACATTTTACCATAGCTTTTACGGATGTTTGAAATACGCTCTGCTAAAGTTTCAGCATCAGCTTTAACATTATATGCAGTGAATTTATCTTTAGAAGAAACTTCGATATCAACCGCAGGCGCTAAACCTAGCTCATAAGCAAAGTTGAAAGTGTCGTTGTAATCCCAAGCGTATTGCGCTTCGTCTTCTAACACAGGAAGAGGTTGGCCCAAAATTTCTACATTATTCTCTGTAAGATATTTTGAAACATTCTCGTTTAACATATTGTTGATTTCCTCAACTAAGATGCTTTTTCCGTACATTCTTTTAATGTGCGCTGCTGGAACCATTCCTTTACGGAAACCAGGCAAATTAGCTTTCTTAGCTTGCTCTTTAATCGCTTTATCTACGTTTGGAGCATAATCTTCAGGGGCTAAAGTAATTTTAACTAAAGCATTTAAATCATCAATTTTTTCCTGTATGATATTCATTTTATTGTTGAGTATTGAGATGTGATTTTGGCGAGAACACCACTCACACATCGATTTACAATTATTTCGTTTACCAAATGTCCTTTAAAAATAAAACCGTTCCAGTATAACTAGAAACGGCTTTATCTTTTTGGTGCGGAAGAAGGGACTCGAACCCCCACGCCGTGAAGCGCCAGATCCTAAGTCTGGTGCGGCTACCAATTACGCCACTTCCGCAGTTAGGATGTATTTAGGTCTGCAAAGATAGAAATTACATTGATTATTCAATAGCTTTTAACAAAAAAAGTGAAAAATATTTTAGCCCTATTTCGTAAAACACTCATATTCAGCAAAAATTATTTTGCAACTCAAAAAAGTATTGAACAGACTTTACTAACCTACTGCCGTACCACGAGAACATTTCTCCGTCAGCAATCATTATTTTCGTGTTAGGAAGCTCCTCTTTCAAGTATTCTACATGCGCATCTTTAAACGGATATGGTTCTGATGAGAGCAATAAAAAATCTGGTTGCCTTTCCTGTAATTGTTGCAAAGTCAATTCAGGATATCGATTTTCGTTAATTACACTTTGTAGCCCAACTTTTTGCATGATATCGTTGATAAAAGTGTTTTGGCCCGCAAACATATACGGATCCTTCCAAATAGCATAGGCAACTTTAGCGTTTATCTTTTTCTGAAGCGCTAATACTTGCAGATCTCTAAACCCATCGCTAATTAAATGATTTAAATAAGCGGCTTCAGGCATTCTATCTACTATAGCGCCAATCTCAATAATCATCTCTTGCGCCTGCACTAAGGTATTTATGTCGCTCATCCAAACCGGAAGCTCTTGTTGCAAAAGTTCTATATCTTCCTGTGTGTTTTCTTCCTTATTACCTATAATTAAATCGGGTTTAAGTGCTCTGATGGCTTCAATATTTATTTTTTTGGTCCCTCCTACTTTAGTACGTGTAGCAAATTTTTCTATCGGATGAATGCAGAACTTAGTCAAACCCACCACTTCTTTGTCCAAACCTAAATCGAACAACAGCTCAGTTTGCGATGGAACTAAGGAGATGATGCGCTTAGGTGGAAAGTTTATAGCGACTTGATTGCCTATCTGATCGGTGAAGTTTTTTTGCATAGAACAAAGTTATCGTTAATGTTTATGGATTTCGAAAAGATTACACATCTTTATTAAAACCGAAAATATGAGATTTCACCTTACCGTCATTTGCTTTGCACTAATCGTTTTGGCGAGCTGTCACAAACGAGCATCAGAAATTGATTTTGAGAAAAAGGTAATGAACGAAATTTTGCCTGCATTAGTTGATAGCACCTGCAAAGACTTACGCATTTTTCTAAGTCCGCAACCTTACCCATTATTTCCTCCTGCAGTAACGGAATTATCAAACAAAGAAAAGATAAGGCGAACTAAATTGTGGGAGGAAAAAAGAGATGCTATACGTAAAGATACTGCTTCAATTTACGTAGCAATTAATCCAGAAATAAAAAATATTAGCCAAAAATCTGCTAACTATGATTTTATGATCAAAAAATTTGTAGGAAAAAGGTATATACAAAACAATGCTAAATCCTATATCATTGACATTGATAAGATCAAACTGCATCATAGGTTCAAATTTAAAAATGCCGCTTCAATAAAGAACAATGGAAATGTTTGGACTACCAAAAGAGACTTTGTTTTCTCAGGCTTCCTTTACGTTAGCAGAATACTTTTTGACGAAACCAAAAGCTATGGTATTTTAGAGGTAGAATACACTTGCCAAGAACGTTGCGGAGAGGGGCATCTTGTACTACTTAAAAAAGTAAATAACGTTTGGGTAATTGATAAAAAGGAACTGACTTGGGTAGCATAATCCTCACAATTCCTAAAAAATTCAAACAAAAAAGTTGTTTAATCCTTGTATTAGTTAGGATACCTAGTTAACTCATAAGATACTTTAAGATATACAAGCATGAACAAGACTATTATAATCTCGAACAGATTGCCCGTAAAAATTTCGAAACGCAACGGAAAGTACACACTCCAAAAAAGCGAAGGAGGTTTAGCTACAGGATTAGGAGATGTTTACAAGAGTAATAATATGTTTTGGGTAGGTTGGCCAGGGTTAGACATCCCGATAGAAGATCAACCAGCCATAGCTAAAGAGTTGGCGAAATTGAATCTCATCCCAGTTTTTTTAACGCAAGAAGAAATTACATTGTACTACGAAGGTTTTTCAAATGAGGTATTGTGGCCCGTTTTTCATTATTTGGTAACTTATGCTAATTACGAGCAAAGTTACTGGGATGCCTACGAAGCCGTAAATGAAAAGTTTTGCCAAGCCACTGTTGATGTTTTTAACGAAGGAGACAAGATTTGGGTGCAAGATTATCAGCTGTTACTTACCCCAGCTATGCTTCGCGAAGAACTACCCAATGCAACTATCGGTTTTTTCCTTCATATCCCCTTCCCCTCTTTTGAAGTCTTTAGGTTAATTCCGTGGCGAGAGAAGCTAGTTAAAGGCGTATTAGGCGCCGATTTAATTGGGTTCCACACTTTTGATGATGTAAGCCATTTTGTGAGCAGCACATCGAGATTACTCCCAATCAGTGCCTCAGGAAATACCATTACACTCAACAACAGACAAATCACTGTAGAGCCATTTCCGATGGGAATTGATTTTGATAAATTTGAACGGCTGTCACAAAAAAATCAAGTAAAGGCCGAAATTGATAATTTGCGGAGGGAACAAAATGGGCGTATCATTCTATCGATTGATAGGTTAGATTATAGCAAGGGCATTTTAGAACGGTTGCGAGCTGTTGAACTATTGTTAAAATTACATCCAAAGTTTATAGGTGCGATAACACTGATTATGGTTGTAGTACCTTCGAGGGATACTGTTACACAGTACAAAGAACTTAAAGAAAAAATTGACCAACTAGTAGGAAACATCAACGCTAAGTACCGCACTCTAGATTGGGCGCCCATCAGTTATTTCTATCGATCATTTTCCATCACTACACTTTCGGCTATGTACAATGTGGCCGATGTGTGTTTGGTAACGCCTATGAGAGACGGCATGAACTTAGTGAGCAAAGAATATGTAGCAAGCAGAACTGATGAAACTGGGGTTCTGATTTTGAGCGAAATGGCCGGAGCATCTAAAGAGTTGAACGATGCGATTGTGGTAAATCCAAACAACATTGGAGATATCATGAACGCTATTGTAGATGCCTTAACAATGCCACTCGAAACTCAGAAAAAGAAAATGCGGAACATGCGATATATTGTGAATAAATTCAACGTAAAAAATTGGGTGAGGAATTTTATTGAGCGACTAGAAGACACCACACATTTGCAACATATTTTTAAAACAAGATACGGATTGAACAGAGTTGGAGACGGTATCATTAACCGATACGCAAACACAAAAAAAAGGGCTATATTTTTAGATTACGATGGCACCTTGGTAGGTTTTAAAGCCAACATAGAGGAGGCAAGTCCAGATGACGAGTTATTAGCCATTTTAGAAGATTTAGCGAAGGACAAGTGCAACAACGTGGTGATTGTTAGTGGCAGAAACTACCAAACTTTAGAGAAATGGTTTGGACATTTGCCCATCGACTTAATTGCAGAGCACGGCGCTTGGCAAAAACATAAAAATAGTGTGTGGCAAGCGTTGCTGCTCGACGACGCTTGGAAGGACGAAGTGAAGAACACCTTGCAGAATTACCTCGACAGAACTCCAGGATCATTTATCGAGGAGAAAAGCTTCTCGTTGGTGTGGCATTATAGAAAAGTGGAACGTGGTTTAGGTGAATTGCGTGCAAATGAAATCATCCACAATATGCGCCAATTAGTAACCGATAAAGGGATACAGATTATGCCCGGTAATAAAGTGATCGAATTTAAAAACATAGAAGTAAACAAAGGTAAAGCTGCGCTAAACTGGTTACACGAAAGCGAGTACGATTTCCTTTTAGCCATGGGCGATGATCATACGGATGAGGATTTGTTTAGGGTGATGCCTACCAACGCTATTACCGTGAAGGTAGGCAGCCAAGTCTCGGAAGCAAAATTTTATTTAAACAATCATACTGAAGTTAGACAACTGCTACAATCAATGTTAGCCACCGACCAAGAAAAAGATGCCTCCTCTATAGAAAAGAAGGCAAATCTAATTTCATAGCAATTCTGTAAGCTGCATTCATTAAGCCTACATGACTATACGCTTGCGGGAAGTTGCCCCACTGACTTCCCGTTTTCGCATCCACATCCTCACTAAATAGTAACAAATGATTGCTGTATTTGATGATGTTTTTAAAAGCTTCGATCGCTTCGTCTACCCTACCTACACATGCAAGCGCTTCAACATACCAAAAAGCACAAATTAAAAACGTGGTTTTTGGCTTTCCAAAATCATCAGCATGGATATATCGGTAAAACAAACCGTCTTCTGTTTTCAGTTCTTTTTCCAAACCCCGTAAATGGTCTTTAGCACGTTGTGATGATGGATCGAGGTAATTCATCATAATCAGTTGCAAGGTACTCGCATCCAAATGTTCGCTCCCCACTGCATTGGTGTAAACCTTTCTGTCGTCATCGTAGCAAGCTTCTATGTAAGCCGCAGCCTTATCTATTAAAATTTGCGCCCTTATGGCTAGCTCGTCATTATTGATAGACTTTGCCATCTTTAAAGCTGCCTTCGCACCCGCCCATTGAAATAGATTGCTGTAGCAATGTGTATTGGCAATGTTTCTAAACTCCCAAATACCCGCATCTTTCTCATCAATGGTCATTTCAATTTTTTTCAGTACCCTGTCTATCCATTTAGCTGAATCGCCACGTTCTGAAAAAACAAATCGATGATCGACGTACAACGGTAACATCGAAATTAACACCTGACCGTTAATATCATTTTGAATGTGTTCGTAAGCCTGATTACCAATGCGAATAGGTTTCTCCCCCATATATCCATCTAAATGATCCAAGATACGCTCCTTAATATCACGCTTTCCTGTAATACCATACAAAGGCTGGTAACGTTTATCTTCATCTAAGGAAATGTCTGAAATGTAGCTAAAATACCGTTCCATCTCTTCGAAATGTCCGATATGATTGAGCGAGGTAAGCACGTAAAACGAATCTCTCAGCCAACAATATCGATAATCCCAGTTTCTGGTGCTTCCTAAAGCCTCGGGTAAACTGGTAGTGCTTGCTGCGATAATCGCACCGGTATCTTCGTACTGATGGATTTTTAGAACCAGTGCCGAGCGAATGACAAAAGGTTGGTAGAAGGCCGCAATAGACGAGTGCTTGATCCACATGCGCCAATAAGCCGTAGTCTCAATTAAAAACCGTTCTGCGGTAGAGATTATTGGCGCATCTAGCTCATAACCGTAAGTAAATATGAGATACTTGGTCTCGTTTAATACGAACTCTTGTTGTTTAAGGATATAGTTCAAAGAGACATTAGTGGTTAATCGCATCACCTCCTCGCAACCAACATAATCTATGTGATTACTGCCGATGGCAGGCTTCATTGCTTTTTTTCCGTAGTCGCAAACCGGCTGACAACTTACTGCAATACGAGGATTACCTTTGATGGGCTCAATCTTTCTAATCAACATCAACGGCTTAAAATACCTGTCGTTTAATCTGAAGCGTGGCGCAAAATCTGTAATACGATAAACACCATCAGCGGAAGATACTTCTGTTCTTAAAACATTTGTATTTTCGATATAATATTGGTTAACGCTATAATCTGTGGTGGGTAAAATGGTGCATTTACCGCCTTTGTTTTCGTCGAGCATAGCCCCAAACACAAAGGAGCTATCGAATTTTGGCCAGCAAAGCCAACTGATATTGGTGTTTTTGTGAATGTGAGCAATGTAAGAGCAATTCCCGATAATTCCTGTCTGGTATAAATGTGTAGCTGTCATATAAAATAAAATGGTATTTAATAACAACAGTAATGCGTAAAGATGGTTTGAAAAGTATGAAATCGCTGGCCTATAAAAAACAAACCGCCATTGCAATCAATACTGCAATGACGGTTAAAACGTTTTGATTTTATTTCTAAATCACAGTTCCGTGCGGCACCACAGCACTTTTCTTAACTACCACAATCCCCTCTTTTACCATGTAAAAACCAAAATCCCCGTCAGCCAAATGAGGGCCGCCATTAATACGCACGTCGTCGCCAATTTTAGCATTTTTATCGATAATTGCGTTGTTGATATGACACCTTGCTCCGATACCCACTGCGGGGATACCTGCATTTTTTGCATTTTCAATTTCCTGTAAAGTTTGATACGAATCACTTCCCATCACGTAACAGTTTGCAATGTTACTGCCTTTTCCAATCCGAGATCTAATTCCTAAAACAGAATGTTCCACCCGGCTTGCCTGAACGATACATCCTTCAGCAATAATTGTACGTTCTAAAGTAGTACCCGATATTTTTGAAGGCGGTAACATCCTTGCTCTAGTGAAAATCGTGTGGGCACTGTCAAAAAGATTAAACTGTGGAATATCGTCCGTTAAACCCAAGTTGGCTTCAAAAAAAGAAGCGATATTTCCAATATCAGTCCAATATCCTTCGTATTGATAGCTCAACACCTTTTTTGCTTGTAAAGCTCGCGGAATAATCTCTTTACCAAAATCCTTTTCTTCAGGACTCTCGTTGAGCATTCTTATCAAAACATCTCTATTAAAAACGTATATCCCCATAGAAGCTAGGTAATTTCTTCCTACACCTTGCATTTCTGCTCCTGTATCAGAAATCCAATCAGGAAGCAATTCGGTTTTTGGTTTCTCAATAAAGGAAGAAATGAAGCTGTTTTCGTCAGTCTTTAATATGCCGAAATCGGTAGCGTCTTTTGCATTTACCGGAATAGTAGCGATGGATATTTCTGCGCCGCTCTCAATGTGCGCATGTATCATTTCCCTAAAATCCATCTGGTAGAGCTGATCTCCGGAGAGGATCAAAATATATTCTGACTCATGATTAACAAGGTGGTGCATACACTTGCGCACAGCATCAGCCGTTCCTTGGTACCACGCTGGGTTATCAGGAGTTTGTTCGGCAGCTAAAATATCTACAAAGGCTTTAGAAAAATTACTAAAGTGATATGTGTTTTTAATGTGTTTATTTAACGATGCCGAGTTAAATTGCGTTAACACAAACATTCGATGTATGCCAGAGTTTAAACAATTTGAGATGGGAATATCTACCAAACGATATTTACCTGCTATGGGTACAGCCGGCTTTGATCTAGTAAGGGTTAGTGGCGCTAAGCGAGAACCTTGACCACCGCCAAGAATTACTCCTAATACTTTTTCCATCATAATTGGTTGCTTTACATTTGATAAATATCTATATATTGCTGTGCCGAGTTATCCCACGAGTGGTTTATCGACATCATCACTTTTCTTATTTCTTTAACTTTTTTAACATCTTGATACAATTCATAAGCTCTGCTGATGGCGTGCCCCACGTCCCAAACACTGGTTTGATCATGGCAAATTCCAAAACCACCATCGCCAATATCAATTACCGTATCTTTTAATCCGCCGATACGCCTAACCATTGGAATAGTGCCATACCTTAACGCGTACATTTGGTTTAGGCCACAAGGCTCTACTCTAGAGGGCATCAATAGAAAATCGGCGCCAGCATAAATTTGATGCGAAAGCACCTCGTTATAACCAATATATGTATTGTAACTTCCTACAAAAACATCCTTTATAGCATTTAAATTTCGTTCTACCTCACTATCCCCAGAGCCCAACACTAAAATATTAATTGCACCAGCATACTGACTTAAAGCATTGGAAAAAATTTCTGGCAACAAATCAGCGCCTTTTTCTTCCACCAGTCTGCCAATGAAAGCAAAAAGTGGCTTAGTCGGATCAAGGTTAAAAGTTTCACATAACGAGTCTTTGTTCGCCTTTTTACCGCTATCTACATTACGTGCTGTATAGGTTTTCGCTAACATTGCGTCTTTGGCAGGATCCCACACGTCGTTATCGATACCATTTAAAATACCGTAAGATTTACCGCGTTCGCCCGCTAAAAGCGTTTCTAACCCTCGAGATGATTTACTTAGTTCATCTAAATAACTTGGTGACACGGTTGTTAATTGCCATGCACATTTAATCGCCGCCGCTAGCGGATTGATATTTCCCGACCAATCCAATTTATTGGTATTGATGAGGTCAAATTCTGGAAAGTAATGGAGTTTATCCCAGCCAAATTGCCCTTGATATTGAGCGTTATGGATAGTTAAAACTGTTGGAATTTGGTTTAAATGATGATACTGGTAACAATTGCTTGCCATAAAAGGAATTAAGCCTGCATGATGATCGTGCACATGAATGACATCGGGTTGGTGTTTCCACTGTGCAATCCAATCTAAGGTAGCAATTTGAAAGGCCATGAAGCGCTCTGTGTCATCGTTGAAACCATATACTCCCTCCCGATCGAACAAACCTGCAATGTGTACTAAAAAAATATCGAAGCCGAGCTTGTTAGTTTTTTCGCGTAAAATTCTAGCCTGATAGTTGGTAGTGGTTATTTTTACCCATCCATCGTAAACGGTTTCAAACTCGTTATTACTTAAAAATTTAGATTGATAGGCAGGCATAACCACTTTTGCGGTATGCCCCAGTTTGTTTTGGTATTTTGGTAAAGCGCCAACCACATCGCCTAGTCCGCCAACTTTGGCCACAGGATAACACTCGGCACTTACGTGAATAATCTCCATAAAATTCGTTTGGATAGAAATTGACTTCAAAATAGTTAAATGATTGAGCAATGCAAACTTTTTTAGCAAAATAGTTAATCTAAAAAGGTTTGATATAGAAAAACCGAACCCAAAAGGATTCGGTTTTATCACAACCAAACAAAAATATTACTATAACAGTAATAAAATCTTAATATTCTTCTTGTGCCATGATGGAATAAAATTCGTGTATTGCGTTAAATTGAGGATGTAGAGAAACTACGCTACCGAACACTAAAAGTGCTGGCGAACTCAGTTTTTTATCTTCAATAAGTTCCTCGATGGTGTCAACTATGCCTACCACCACATTTTCGTTCTTTGATGAACCATTTTCAATTACCGCAACAGGCAAATTGGCTTTTCCTTCGGCTTTGAAAATTGAAGCAATTTCCTTAATTTTTTCAATACCCATTAGCACTACAATGGTAGCGTTAGATTTTGCAGCAACATACAGATCTGGAGAGATATTTCCTTGAGCATTGGTTCCAGTTACCACCCAAAAGCTTTCGCTCATGTTGTCGTAAACCATCGGGATTTTTTGCAAACCTGGTACACCAAGGGCACTAGAAACACCTGGTACTATTTCCGTTGGGATGTTGTACGATTCTGCAGCGTAAACTTCTTCGTAGCCACGAGCAAAAACGAAGGGATCACCGCTTTTTAAACGAACCACGTGACCATAGTTCAAAGCGTAATCAATCATTAATTTGTTCACTAATTTCTGAGAAAAGCTTTCATCGTCAGAACGTTTACCTACATATACTTTTATGGCATTTTCTGGCGCATAATTTAATAAGGCTTCGTTAACCAAAGCGTCGTATAAAACAACATTTGCCTCGTTAAGCGCTTTAACACCCTTAAGGGTTAGCAAATCTGGGTCACCAGGTCCTGCCCCAACTAATGTAATTTTTGGCTCAACGGTGTTCTTATTAACTTTCTCTAAAATCATCAGTCTTAAATTTTATTAACGGTACAAATATATATAAATTCTACCTATTTAGTAGTTTATTTTTAATAACCATATTAATTACTTAAAAATCAGACTTATAATTTTAATTGGTTTTGCTTTAGGCTTAGGTTAAATTTCTGTCTCTGAACCAAACCTCATCCGGCGCTGCCGAAAAACTTTTCATTTTTTGTACCAGTAGTTCGGCATCAACTTCGTTAAATACCAAATCTCTATTGGTTTGTTTTAAGAACTGGTGTTGCACCATCATGTCCATTTGAGCGAACAGCGGATCGTAAAAACCTTCAACGTTTAATACACCGATGGGTTTTGCATGTAGTCCCAGCTGCAACCAAGTTAAAACTTCAAAAAACTCTTCGAGTGTTCCAAAACCTCCTGGCAATATGACAAAACCATCAGCTAAATCGGCCATGTTTTGTTTGCGCTGATGCATGTTTTCTGTCACGATCATTTGCGATATCCCTTTATGCCCAACTTCCTTGTCCATCAAAAATTGAGGAATTACGCCAATCACCTTTCCTCCTAAGCGCATAACCTCATCCGCAATTACGCCCATTACACCTACGCTGCCACCACCGTACACTAAAGTTATTTCACTTTTCACCATTGTAGCCGCTAAAGTTAAAATAGCTTCCTTAATTACAGAGTTCCCGTTAAAATTAGCGCCGCAATAAACGCAAAGTGATTTAATTTCTTTCATTATAAAGTGCTGTACGCAAAGATAATTTAAAATTGGTGCAACAAAAAAGAGGCTCCGAAATTGAAGCCTCTTTAACCAATATATAAATCAAAGTTAAGGCTAAAAACTGAAACGTAGCGTTACTCCGTAGGTTCTTGGATCGCCAAGCACACTAGCGTATAAACCTGCATTACCTGCAGCTGCTTGCAACTGCTCGAAATAATTGGTTCCAGTTAAATTTCTGCTCCATACGAATGCTGAGAACTTTTCTGATCTGAAACCAACTCTTGCATTTACTAAGGTATAGGCATCAACTACCAAAACTTTGGAAGGTGTTGGGTTAGACGAATAATCCGAACGATAACTAACATCTCCTGCTAGGAAATATCTACCTTCTTTCTCAAATAAATTTCCAGCGATGCTGTACTCCGTACCCCCCGAAACATTCCATTTAGAAATACCTGGTAGACGACCGCCCGAAGCATCTTTGAAGGCAACTTGTACACTGTTCTCCGTATGTCCAGTTTCTTCTAAAGGAAGTGGTGCATTGGTAAACCTCACATATTTTCCATCAAGATATGATACCGCTGCATTTAATGTTAAAAACTTATCCAATTGGTAGGATCCATCAACCTCTAAACCTCTAACACGAACTTTCTCAGCGTTAGCCAAATAACCTCTGTTTACACCTAATTGTGGAGATTGAACATTAGTTTGATAGTCTTTAATATCAGTATTAAAAGCAGTGACATTTAATAAAAACCCATTTGAAGGATTTGATTTAATGCCCAATTCTTGATGTTGCACATACTCGGGCTTTACTACTGCTACCGACAAATCTGGTTCGCCAGTACTTGTTGTAGGCAAACCACCCACATTAACACCCACTGGCTTATAAGCAGTTGAATAAGTCGCAAAAGCGTTAAATTTAGATGTTGGACGATAAGAAACAGTTAAGTTACCTGACAAATTATTGTTATTGGTACTTTGGTTAAACTTTTGGTTGGTATAAACCGCAGCTTTTAACTTGCGTAATACAACCGCATTTGGATCAGAATCTAAAATCGTTTCACCTCCGTAGGTTTGTCTATCGTAATCCACATCCTTTTTATCATACGTAAAACGTATACCAGGTAAAACGTGGAATTTAGGTGCGAATTCCCAATCAACTTGGGCAAATGCGGCAGCACTTAAGGATTTGATACTCGAATTGGTTTTTATCCCATATCCGGTAAGCAGATCTGGCCGCGTTTGGTAAAAAGGTTGTTCGGCACCGCCGGCAGTTGTCTGCACAAAACGCCACTGATCTTTACCTACTTCTTCGGTTTGACCTAAACCTTGTAAGTTTTGACCAAGTAAAAACACCCCAACCACACCGCTCAATTTTTCGGTAATGTTGCCGGCATAACGCAATTCTTGTGAGTACTGATCGTGACGGGTATTGCCCTGCGATTTTGTTAATGCTGCATATTCCGTAAAATCTCTATCATTAGTTGGATCCCAGTTCCAGAAGCGCCAAGCTGTAGTTGAAGTTAAAGTCCCATTTCCAATCTTTCTATCGATATTCAAAGATAAACCACCGATAGATTGGTTATGTCTCCACGGGGTATTGGTATAAATTTTTCTTGAGAATGGATTTATTTTAGGCAGTTCATAACCTAAATCTTCAACAATTTTGTTGTACTGTCGATAAGCACTTCTTTCGGTACTTGTTATACCCGCTACTACCAATGGATAGCCTGCTGGATGCTGAATGCTAACATCTCCACTTAATAAAAATTCGGTCTTCTCGTTTGGTGTAAATAGAAATTGTGCTTTAGCACCAACGTTATTTTGTCCGCTGTATTTACGTTCTTCAATTACATTATATATCGTACCATCACGTTGCGTTCCAGATACTGAGATTTTAGCCGCCAAATTTTTAGCTAATGGACCAGTTATCGTCGCCTTAGCTTGGATAAAATTGTAATTGCCGAAACTCAATTCGGCTTTGCCGCTAGGTACTAAAGTTGGTTTACGGGTTGTAATATTAAAGGCACCGGCTGTTGTGTTTTTACCGAACAGCGTACCTTGTGGACCACGAACTACCTCAATACGCTCGATATCGATAAAGTCTGTTGAAGTAGCTGCAGGACGAGCGTGATACACGCCGTCTACATAAAAGCCCACTCCTGGATCGATACCGTCGTTAGTTAATCCAAAGGTAGAACCCAGACCACGAATATTTAAAGTGGTGTTACGAGCGTTCGACGCATACAACTGAACTGAGGGCACTAATTCTTTTAAACGGTTTACATTAAAAGCACCAGCATCTTCTGCAAGTTTACCGGCAATAACCGTAATTGGGATGGGCACATCTTGCAATACTTCTGTTCTACGACGAGAAGTTACTACAATTTGATCCAGCAAAGCGTTTTCTACCAATACTAATTCTAAAGGAGTTTGATCTATTTTTAAAACTTGAAAATCTTGTGCCTTATAACCTACAGAGCTTACTTGTAAAAAGAAAGTAACATCTGGGAGATTGCTAATCTTAAATTCGCCTTTCCCATTTGCACTAGTTATAATGTTGGTACCGCGAACTTTAATGGTTGCGTGAGGAACTTCTGTACCATCCGATTTTTTGATGATACCTGTTAATACTTGTTGAGCCTGTGCGTTATTTAAGAAGAGCGTTATTAAAAAAACTAATGTAAATATTGCCTTATAAAAGTTGGCGCTTAATTTATATAGAGATGTTTTCATTTTTACAATTGTATATTTTGTATGGGGTTTTTAAATTGATTCCGGATGTTTTTTCTATTTAACTTAGTGCTACAGCAACACATTCGCATTGTATATTTTTTCATAACTTTTGACTTAATCTATAATATCTACCGATTTAGTAGACAAATATATTAAAGAGTTTTTTATTACAAAATTTTATTTGCATCAGTTGATTAACCAAAAGATTTTTAACTGCATCGCTCAAGAAAGTTAATCATCCAAAACAATCAGCAAACAAGTGATTATTGGAGAAATAAAATTTATTAGGCCTCATCAATCGAAACGCTTTTGTATGTATGGAAGCAATAATTGTTTAACAGTAACCTTGAATACGCAGAAATTTATGTAAAACGTCTAAATTTGGCCGCTGATTGAAGATTTGAAGAAATTTATTGAGAACCGTAGATACGGGAGAACAGCACAGATATCTACTATAACCTTTTTGATAAGCATCACTCCTACTTTTATCAGACGGAATTTATGCCACACATTAACATCAACAAAAACAACAATAGAATATTAACATGAACTATCTAAAACATCTCGCTATTTTATTGACTTTAAATATATTTAGCTGGTATCGTTTGCACAAAAAGCGAAAACCGAAGTAATGGTGATTAGTACAATACATGGCGCTCACAAAAGCAACCCGCAATACACTTATCAGCATTTATTTGACTTTATTACCACGTTCAATCCTGATGTTATTGGTATCGAAGTGAGATCCGAAGATCTGCCTTATGGCACTAATTACCTCAAAGAATTATACCCTTTTGAAATGTATGAATGCGTAAATAAATTCGATACCAAAAAAATTGTTTGATTTGATTGGTTAGGTGAAGAATTCGCAGGAAAAAAACTAAAACGTGAAGATTTTCGAAATCACATTACCACAATATATCGAAATAAAATAGCTAAAGACAGTATCATACAGCAAAAACTAAATATTTTAGAAGTTGTAAGACAAGAAAAGAATAACCTAGCCCTTACTGCATCCTTAAAAGAATTAAATGACGGCCGTTATGATTTAGCGAATAGAATTTACTACCAGCAGCTTTTTGAGATTTATAAAAACACCCCTTACGCAGAACTAAGCAAATTCTATTTGAAACGAGACGAGCAGATTGCTCAAAATATTCTGAGAGCAATAAAAGATAATCCACATAAAAAACTGCTATTCCTATTGGGCGCCGACCATAGAGCTTTTACATTAAAACGAATTAAAGCGTTCTTTGGCGATGAGATTACGCTCAATAACTTTTAAATAAGAAAGGGGATTAAATCTATTAATCCCCTTTCTTATTTATCTCAGCAACAAATGTTATCTGCTGTAATTCGGTGCTTCTTTAGTAATCGTAATATCATGTGGGTGACTTTCACGCATACCTGCAGCGGTAATTTGTACAAATTGTGCTTCTTGCAATTTTTCAATCGTTGCAGCACCACAATAACCCATACTTGCTCTTAAACCACCAATATATTGGTACATTACTTCTGCTAAAGTACCTTTGTATGGCACACGACCAACGATACCCTCGGGCACCAATTTCTTTACATCGTCTTCCACATCTTGGAAATAACGATCTTTAGAACCTTGTTCCATTGCCTCGATAGAACCCATACCACGGTACGATTTAAATTTACGACCTTCGAAAATAATGGTTTCACCGGGACCTTCTTCTACCCCTGCAAATAAAGAACCGGCCATAATAGTACTCGCTCCCGAAGCAATTGCTTTTGCGATATCGCCCGTGTGCTTAATACCACCATCGGCAATTACTGGTACACCAGTTCCTTTTAAAGCTTTAGCACATTCGTAAACGGCATACAATTGCGGAACCCCAACGCCAGCAATAATACGAGTAGTACAAATAGAACCCGGACCAATACCCACTTTCACAGCATCAGCACCAGCATCAGCTAAGAATTTTGCTGCTGCGCCTGTAGCAATGTTGCCTACAATTACCTGCAATTCTGGGTACTTAGCTTTTACTTCTTTCAACTTATCAACCACACCTTTCGAGTGACCGTGAGCCGTATCAATCGTAATTACATCAACTCCCGCTTTCACCAAAGCATCAACACGTTGCAAAGTATCAGGTGTAACACCTACCGCAGCACCTACGCGTAAACGGCCTTTCTCGTCTTTACAAGCAATTGGGTAATGCTTTACTTTTTGAATATCTTTATAAGTAATTAAACCCGATAAAGTACCATCGGTTGCTACCACAGGTAACTTTTCTATTTTATAATTCTGAAGAATTTCTTCTGCTTGCTTTAAATTTGTTCCCTCTGGTGCGGTGATCAAATTCTCTTTAGTCATTACATCGGCAATCGGCTTTGCCATGTCTTTTTGGAAACGCAAATCGCGATTAGTAATAATACCCACCAATTTATTGGCTTCGTTTACCACAGGAATACCACCAATTTTATGCACTTTCATAATTTTGAAAGCATCCGCAACTACCGCATTTTCCAACAAAGTTACTGGATCTTGGATCATACCGCTTTCCGAGCGTTTCACCTTACGAACCTCTTCAGCTTGTCTGTCGATGCTCATATTCTTATGCAACATCCCAATACCACCATTTTGTGCAATAGCAATAGCCAATTCTGCCTCCGTAACCGTATCCATTGCGGCCGATACTAAAGGAACATTTAGCTTTATTTTCTTGGTTAAAAAGGTAGAAGTATCCACATCACGAGGTAAAATCTCAGAATATGCGGGTACCAACAAAACGTCATCGTATGTTAAACCTGTGGCAATAAATTTTTGGGGATCGAGTTGCATAGCAAATAAATTAGTAGTCCTTATTTGCGAGGCAAAGGTACATAAATAATAGAGAAAATAAAACGCAGAAAACGATTTTTTGTAAAGCAATTGTAGTTTTCTATCGGTCAACAAGGTCCTGCTTTCCGCTACAATCTTTTATGAACAGCAATACTCGGTCATTAAAACCCTACAATAAAAAGGATTTGCGCTGCAATCAGGTTTAACGTAGCCCTTTCCTGCAAAACATTGAAGTTGTAGCGTATTACAACTTTGCAGCGTATTAATAGAAACCTAACCATTATGATCAAACTCACTTACTTACCTCTCCTAATCTATGTTTGCTTAATCTCGCTCAATTCCTGCGATAAAGGAAGTGCTCAATCCGAAGACCAGAAAAAACTCGAGAACCTATTTACCCAAATTAAAACTTTGGCCGAGACTAGCACATGTACCAATACCTCTGAAATAAAAGTAAGCCCTTTGGGAGCCAAAGCCTGCGGCGGTCCAACTCATTACGTAGCTTATACCTCAACAATTGACGTTAAACACATAGAAACTATGATTGCAGAGTACACCGCAATGGAAAGAGATTACAATCGACAATGGGAAATAATTTCGGATTGCATATTCGTAACGCCGCCAAAAGTCATCTGTGAAAATGGTAAACTTAAAATCACCCAATAATTATGGAAAATCTCATATTATACGTTAAAATTTCGCTAGAATTTTTGTACTGGGAATATTTATCCTAATTTCACTTTAAACTTTTTTAGAGTAAAATTAATGAGAAAACTGATCCTCGCCTTATTGGTACTATTTACCCATAGCGCCTTTGCACAAAACTTTAAATACGCCTTTGTAACCGATACACACGTAGGCACTGCCACGGGCGAAGAAGATTTACGCAGAACAGTAGCGGATATCAATACCCAACCTGATTTAGACTTTGTGCTTGTTACTGGCGATGTGACCGAAATGGGCACCAACGAGGAGCTTGCACTAGCCAAAGAAATTTTATCAGATTTAAATAAACCCTACTATGTTATTCCAGGCAACCACGATACTGGTTGGTCAGAGAGTGGAGGTGTTTCATTCATCAAGACCTTTGGCAACGATAAATTCACTTTCGACCATAAAGGTTACCGTTTTATTGCTTGTGCTTCGGGCCCCTATGTTCGTATGAGCGACGGCCACATTCCTCGCGATGCCACCGTTTGGTTGGACAGCTTATTAACGGAAACTCCTAAATCAATGCCTATCGTTTTCATCAACCACTACCCTCTGGATAATAGCTTAGACAATTGGTACGAAGCTACAGATCGTTTGAAAAAGAAAAACATTCAGTATGCCATTTGTGGTCACGGCCATCAAAATAAAGCCTACAACTTCGAAGGTATTGAAGCTACAATGGGTAGAAGTAATTTACGAGCAAAAGACAGCGTAGGCGGCTACAATATTGTAAACATGGCCAAAGACAGTGTGTTTTTCACGACAAAACATCCCAACGGGATATTGGCTAAAACTTGGCGTAGCATTGCCTTAAAAACATTTGTTAACGATGAGAAAACTTACGAACGCCCAACGTCCGCCATCAATACCAAATACCCAAATGCAAAAACAGCTTGGAGCTACCACTCGGCTGCCAATGTGGTAAATACGCCTGCCTATACCAACGATATCGTTGTTTTTGGCAACAGTTTGGGCTTAGTAGAGGCTCTGAATTACAAAACTGGCAAGCGTGTATGGACCTATCCAACCAAGGGTGCAATTTATTCGTCGCCTGTAATAGCTAAAGGAAAAATTATCTTTGGCTCTGGTGATGGCAACATCTACGCTCTAGATTTAAAAGGAAAATTAGTTTGGAAAGTATCCGCATCCAAATCGGTACTAGGATCGCCTGTGGTGAAAGACAACACTGTGTTTATCGGTGCAAGCGACAATACTTTTACAGCCTTAGATATTAACACCGGGAAGCAAAAGTGGAGTTTCAAAGAAGTTGAGGGTACTATTGTAGGCAAACCTTTAATCTATCAAAATAAGATAATTTTCGGTTCGTGGGGCCGTCATTTGTATGCCTTAGATATCAATAACGGATCGTTAATGTGGAAATGGAACAATGGCAACGCTAATAGAATGTTCTCACCAGCAATGGTTACACCCGTAGCTACTAACAACACCATTTATATTGCAGCACCTGATAGAGTTTTAACGGCAATTGACGCCAATTCCGGAGAAACTTTATGGAGAAACAAAGACACCAAGGTTCGCGAATCAATTGGCTTGTCTGCAGATAGCACCTTAGTTTATGGAAAAACAATGCAAGACGAAATTGTTGCCTATAAAACCACTCGTACAGACGAGGGTGTAGTTTGGAAATATAATGCAGGTTACGGCTACGAACATACGCCTTCCGACTTAGTAGAAAAAGATGGCAAGTTGTTTTTTGGCACTAAAAACGGAACGCTTTATTGCATCGACCCTAAAAAAAACAAAACGCTTTGGGCACATAAAGTGGATAATTCGATGGTTAACAGTTTTAAGGTTATTGATGGAAAGACAGTACTTCTTAGTACAATGGACGGAAAAGTCAGTTTAATTAAAACTGCAAAATAAAAAAGGTTCCGAGACGATCTCGGAACCTTTTTTTTAACTAAAATTTCTTACTTCACCACCTCAAAAGGATTTTTGTCATCTCCAGTCCACTTGTATTTTACAAGCGTACTCTCTTGCATGCCATCTTTCGCTTTTTTGTTATGCGAAATAATGAAATAACCTTCTCCTAAAGGATGGATACCTGTAGCTCCCCATTTAAAATTCCAACCTCTAACACCAGAGTTTTTATCTTTCAATCCTTGATCTGCAAGCATTAGCGTTTTAACTTTAATTAATTTATTATCAGATGTAAAGGTTGCTGTACTTGGAGCCTTTTTAGCGTCTATTAGAAATAAATCATAATTGGGAAATTGAGACTTATTGCCACGGTACACCGCAGCGTAAAATTTACCAGAAGTTTCATCATAAGCTAAATTTTGAATCCCATACCTAGTATTGCCAGTCTTTACAAAATATTTGTTAACAGGCTTTGATGGTCCTGATTGATGAAGATTTTCTTGAGACAAAGGTTTGGCTAATTTATTCCAGTTTGAAATATCATATTGCAAAATCACCTGATGGTCGTTATCATTTCTAGTACTGTCACCATAAACGCCATAGGCAACATAAAGAAACTTCTTGCTACCCGTAGATTTACCAATGGTTGGGGCCAATGCTACACCATCAATTCCAGAGCAAGCAAAGCGATGATCTACCACCCTATCTCCCATTTGAACTTTTGCCTTGTAGTCTACCACGGCTTCTTTTACGTAGATGGTTCTCAACATGTCGTCTTTTTCTGCATTCAAATTCTCTCTCGTAATTTTAGCACCTTCAAAAATAGCAATATAAAAACCTACTGCATCTCTGTTCGCAACGCCCACTGCCTTGTTAATACCTTTGCCAATAGCATCGTTTTTGTATTCTAACGAACCGTAAATTCTACCAGTTTCAGCATCAAAATCTAAATCTCCCAGGTGCCCTACAAAACCTGTTACGCTACCAATTACTTTACCTGCGTAATCCATTTTAACAAGTCGATCGGTAAAGGATACGTAAATGTGCTCGTGCTTAGTATCTACGGCAACACCTTGAATGTGCATTTTGCTCTGTTTACCCGTATAAAACGAATTGGGCACCTTTGCTATAGCAGCAGATTGAGCGGCGGCACTTAACGTAACGAATAAGAAGATGATATTCAGCAAAAAAAGTTTTCTCATAATTTGGTTCTAAAGTTGTTCATTCAAAAATAAAATAGTTTTCCGTTTCTTTAACATCAACTTTCATTTTATTTTAAATTATTTCAAATTATAAAAAATAAAACCGATACGAATAATCATATCGGTTTTATTAATCTGTTGAAGATTGAATTATTTTTGGCCAACCACAACTTTCGTTAACGCGTCCCAGTCCAAATATTTCTTGGCTATTTCGTTCAAATGTTGCGGCGTCATCCCCTTAACGGTAGCAATATAATTATCGTAATAAGTGTAGTCTAGTCCAGAGAAAAGAATGTTTTTGAATTTGTCTGCATGAGAAAACGCATTTTCTAAACTACCTAGCAATGAACCTAACATATAGTTTTTCACCAAATCTAGCTCCTCGTTAGACACCAACTCATCCCTCAGTAAATTAACTTCTTTTTCAATTTCTTTCAAGGCTTCTGCGCAAACATCCGCCCCAACTTCAGTAGCAATAAAAAAGTAACCTGCCTGCTGTAAGGATGCCACTGCAGAACCAATTCCGTAAGTATAGCCTTTGTCTTCACGGATATTTGCCATTAATCTTGAGCCAAAATATCCACCCAAAACACAGTTTAAAATTTGAAAGGCAGGAAAATCTGGATGTTGACGGGTAATACCTAAGTTACCCATTCTAATTGCCGATTGCAACGCTTCTGGCTTTTCGATGTAAATATCCTTACCTTCTTGCGTTTGAAACTGAAAGGTACTTTTTTCAAAAGCTGCGCTATTGTTCCAGTTACCTCCAAAGATCCCGTTTAAAACGGCAAAATCTGCAGCTAAAAATTTCCCTGCAACTACAATGGTACAGTTCAAAGGTTGAAATGCTGCCTGATAATATGCCAGTAGATCTTCCCTTTGCAAAACATCATAATCTTCTAGCTGAATATCGGCCCCATAGCTGGTGTTTTTAAAAACTTCAGCAGCAAAAGTTTTTCTTGCCAAGTAATCGTTTTTTTGCAAACTTACTTGAAGCTTTTGCTTTTGGTTTTGTTTATAGATATCCAGCTCTTGCTCAGGAAAAACACTTTCGTTTAATACTGACCAAACAATGGGCAGCACCGCTGGTAAATGCTTAGTAAGCGAATAAAGCGTGATGCTAGTATGATCAGAAGAATAATCTGTCTGTAAAAAAGCACCGTAATAATCTACCTTGTCTGCAATTTCTTTGGCGGATAGTTTAGCCGTTCCATTGGTAATTAAGCCGTTTACGGCTAATGCAAGTAAGGGCTTTTTGGCATCCCAATTTACATTTGGGAATATAAACTCGATACGTACCAAATCTTGTTCGCCAGCGTTAATGGTATAAACCGGAATTCCATTATCCAGCTTTGCTGCCTCTGGTTTAATAAAATTGATATTACTAACCTGTTTAGAAACAGGTGCTATAGTTCTGTTAAGCATTGGCTAAATAATATAAGGTTGACGATTTTTCTGTCTTGAAAATATCCGTAGCAGCGGCTTGAATTTGTGCTGCCGTAATAGCAAGATATTTGTTAATCTCTACGTTTAATGTTTCCGCATCGCCCAACAATTCGTAAAAAGCTAAATTCATCGCTTTGTCTAACAAGCTCATTTCCGAAAACACCATTATCGACTCCGATTTGTTCTTCACTTTCGTCAATTCTTCATCGGTTACAGGGGCAGTAGCAATTTTATTCAGCTCGGCCCAAATGGCGGCTTCAGCGGTTTCAATACCCACTCCTTTCACTAATTTACCTTCTACCACAAACAAACCCTCGTCTAAACTACTCGTAATATAAGCGTTAATATCACTAAATAATTTTTGTTCTTTTAACAACGAATGATATAAACGAGACGATTGTCCTTGCGATAAAACATCCGACAACAGATCAAAAACTTGATAGTTTGAATCCAAGCGAGCGGGCATTTTAAAGGCAATGTAAATGGCATCTAAAGGAACATCTGCCTTAACTGTCAAACTTCTCGCTTCAGTTTGCGTTGGCTCTTTTGGCAAGTTTCTTACATATTTTTCTCCTGCCTGGATAGGCCCAAACCACTTTTCGGCAAGCGTTTTAGCTTCGTCTGTATTTACGTTACCACCCACTACTAAAATCGCATTTTGCGGATTGTAATGCTTCTTGAAGAAAGCCTTCACATCCTCCATCTTTGCATTTTCAATCTGCGCTAAATCTTGTCCAATGGTTGCCCATCTGTAAGGGTGTTGCTGATAAGCCAGCGGGCGCAATTTTAACCAAACATCGCCATAGGGTTGATTTAGATAACGCTGTTTAAACTCTTCGCAAACCACATTACGTTGCGTTTCTAAACTTTTTTCCGAGAAAGCCAAACTCAACATTCTATCGCTTTCTAACCAAAAAGCAGTTTCAATGTTTTCGGCAGGCAAGGTGATATAGTAATTGGTAATATCATTGCTTGTAAAAGCATTATTTTCGCCACCCACACGTTGCAAAGGCTCGTCGTAACTTGGAATATTTACCGAGCCACCAAACATTAAATGTTCAAATAAATGGGCAAAACCAGTTCTTCCCTCCTCTTCATCTCTGGCGCCAACATCGTATAAAATATTCAAAACCGCCATTGGCGTGGTCTTGTCTTCGTGAACCAAAACCTTTAAGCCGTTGGCTAATGTAAAACGATTAAAATTTACCATAGGTGACAAAGATAACCGAATTGTTGACTTGCAAAATCTGCGAATTGTAAATTGAGACTTTTGGAGATGTTATTTTTAGTTAAACTTTACTGAAGGTTGACCTTGCGCTTGCTAGCTGTGCTTTCTTTTATTTAACTTTGTTGTTATGAATACAGGAGAATTACTGCAACGAGCATTAAATTTTGAATTTTTATCGCAAGAAGAAGGTGTGTTTTTATACCACAATGCCTCTACTGCCGAATTAGCCTACGTAGCTAATGAGTTGAGAAAAATTCAAGTGCCAAGCGGTAAAGTAACCTGGCAAATCGATCGTAATGTAAACACCACAAATGTTTGTATTGCCAATTGCAAATTCTGTAATTTCTTTCGTCGGCCTGGCCACGCTGAGAGTTATATCACTGACATCGAGACTTACAAAGTTAAAATTGAAGAAACTTTCCGCTTAGGCGGAGATCAGCTTTTATTACAAGGCGGTCATCACCCAGATTTAGGTTTAGAATTTTACACTACGCTTTTCAAACAACTAAAAGAATTATATCCTGATTTAAAATTACACGCCTTAGGTCCACCAGAAATTGCTCACGTAGCAAAATTGGAGGGTATATCGCACACTGAAGTTTTGAAAGCTTTAAAAGAAGCCGGTTTAGATAGTTTACCTGGCGCTGGCGCAGAAATTTTAAATGATCGTGTTCGTAGGCTGATCTCAAAAGGTAAATGTGGTGGTCAAGAATGGTTAGATGTAATGCGAGCTTGCCACCAAATAGACATTACAACCTCTGCAACGATGATGTTTGGTCACGTTGAAACCATTGAAGAACGTTTTGAGCATTTAGTTTGGTTACGCGAAGTGCAGAGCGAAAAACCTGCTGAAGCAAACGGTTTCTTAGCCTTTATTCCTTGGCCTTTCCAGGATGATGGTACTTTGCTAAAACGCTTACGTGGCATTAGCAATAACGTAACCGGCGATGAATACGTTCGCATGATTGCCTTGAGCCGAATTATGTTGCCTAATGTAAAAAACATACAAGCCAGTTGGTTAACTGTTGGCAAAGCTGTAGCGCAATTATGTTTACACGCTGGAGCTAACGATTTTGGATCGATAATGATTGAAGAAAATGTTGTTTCGGCTGCAGGCGCTCCGCATCGTTTTACGGCCAATGGTATTCAATCTGCAATTAGAGAAGCTGGTTTTGAACCGCAGCTACGTGGACAAAAATATAACTACCGAGAATTGCCGGAACATTTGGAAGAGCAAGTAATCAATTACTAATTAGCCATAGGGATGAAGAAAATAGTGCTTACACTGATCATTTTGCTTTCGAGCCTAATTTCGTTTGCTCAAAAAAACTGGGTAAAGCAGAAACTCAACAACAGTTTTGTAGTGAGCTTCCCGGCGGCGCCTACTCAAACCGCTGGCACCACTTACGCTTATCGCGATAGCGCTAGTAATACCATTTATACAGCCACTTATAGCCGTATTGCCGAGCATATGAAAATAGAGCAAAAGGCTTTTCATCAAATTATAAAGACCAGCGAATTTGCTACTGAATTCTTGAATATTCTTGAGGCAACGCTTCCGCAGTATGAGTTAGATGAAATCGTAATTAAGAAAGAAAAAAATCAAATCATCTACCTCACTAATGGTAAAGAAGAAGCCACGGAAAAATCAATTTTCTTAAAAGTTATTTTTGTAGACGGATTGTATTACTCCCTTTCTGTAGTATTACCAGACAGTTCCAACTCAAAGCGGAAAGATATTTTTCTCAGCAGCTACCAAATTGTAAAATAATTCGTTTACTGCAACAAGCGCCATCTTATTTTTCCCTTTTAACGTATTTTTTGATAAATTGAGCCAAACTAAGCGATGGCCAATCTAAATACTATAATTGTTGACGACGAGGAATTTGCAAGATCCTCGCTTTATTTTTTGCTACAGCAAAACTGCCCCGATGTAAATATTTGTGGCATTGCTAAATCTGTAGAAGAGGCCAGAGTGTTATTACTGCATCATGAAATCGATCTCATTTTTTTAGACATTGCGATGCCGGGCGAGAACGGGTTTGCTCTTATTCCGCAAGTCAAAAACGCCAGTGCTACAGTTATATTTACTACCGCTTATGATCAATATGCACTAAAGGCTATAAAAGCAAACGCGATTGACTATTTGTTAAAGCCCATTGATATTGAAGAGCTTATAGCAGCAGTAGATAAAGCAACAAGAATTAAAAGTCTAAATATTGCAGCCAGCCGAGCAGAAAGTTTAAAAAATTTAGAAGCCGACATTCGAGAGAATAAAAGTTTAAGCAAAATTACGCTGCCCCACGGTCACGGCTACCGACTAATTGAAATTGATGACATTGTGACCATCGAAGCTGACAGTAACTATTCTATCTTTCATTTAAAAAATGATGAGAAAATTACGGTGTCGAAGGTGCTGAAAGATTACGAAGAAATTTTACCAGAAGACAAATTTGTACGCATTCATAAATCTAGTATTGTAAACCTAAAATACGTCCAAGAGTACAACAATAAAAATGGTTTGGTATTATTACTAAGTAATGGCGAAAGCACAACTGTTTCTCGACGCAGAACAAGTGATTTCTTCGAAAGAATTAAAAACTATACACAAACCTCAATTGAAAAGTAAAATTCTATATCTGATAGTATTGTTACTCGCAACCTTAGGAACGCGAATAACCGCTTATGGACAAGAAGTATTTTTACCTCATTACACCACCAAAAATGGCCTACCAAGTAACAATTGCTATTACACCTTGCAAGACAAAAGTGGCTTTCTCTGGATTGCTACAGATGCAGGTGTAAGCAGGTTTGATGGTGCAGTTTTTGAAAATTTCTCTGTAGATGATGGTTTGCCAGATAATCAAGTATTACAGATACGAGAAGATAGCAAAGGGAGAATTTGGTTTATGGCGCTGAATGGGCAACTGAGTTATTTTTATAATGGCAAAATAGAGAACGAGAAAAACAACATCCTTTTAAAGGAGCTGAACCTTAATGGCGTTGTGGTTTCTTTTTTAGAAGATAGCAAGGGAGATCTTTGGTTTGCGACTAACAACAATATGATTGCTTCTTGGAATGGTCAGACAGTGAAAAAGATTACGCCAAAAAACGGAATAAAGCTTCAAAACTCTTTTCTTTTCGAAAATGAAGTTGGCAAGGTTGCCGCCATCAATAATTTTGGCAACTACATTTACAATAATGGAACATTTGTTAATAACAACACCACAACCACTACAATTTCCTACAAAACGGCACAGAAAAGAGGAACTTCGCTTTATTTTCTAAATGAAAATGGTCTAAACCAGTGGCAGCAAGGCATTCCAAAACCCATATTAACCATTAAAAGTAATCATATGAGTAATTTGGGTTACATCCACCTGGCAAATGAAGATTTTTGGATAAGTACAAATAAGGGAGCCATTCGTTTCTTCGATAACGGAAAGACAAAAGTTTATTTAGAAAATGCCAGCATAAACCAAATTATCACTGACCGTAGTGGCAATACATGGTTTACTACATCCAACGGCATATATAAGCTTCCTCATCCCAGCGAACAGTTGCTCAAATTTAGGCCTTCTGATGCTAGAAAGGGTTCTTTTGAGAGCATTGCTATGGATGATATAGGAAGATTATGGCTAGGAGACAAAGCCGGAAGTATTACCATTTTAGATCTTAAAACACATAAAATGGTAAACCTGGAGCTTGGGAACAAGAGTATTTTTAACACCGTTAAGCAAATAAAATTAGATGTAACTAACGGTAAAATATACTTTGCTTCCGACTATGGCTTGGGCGTTGTTAGCAGTAACTACCCGGCTTCAAAAACCATCAATTATTTAAAGGAGACGAATGATAAATTTTTCGTGATTAAAAATTTCTCCATTGATAGAGGCAATAAACTAGCCCTTTCAATGTCGTCGGGTGTGGCCATCATCACAGATAGAAGCCAACTTGAATTTTCTTCACTGAAGTTTAAAGAACGGGAGGATTTCTTTAAAGATAGGTCGTACCGAGTGTACTATGACGATCATCAGCAACTCTGGTTTTCAAACACTTCGGGCTTAGCTGAATTTAAGCAAGGTAAACTCAACCAACATTTTCAGAAATATCCAATTTTAAAGAAAAGGATAAACGACATGTGTACCCTTTCTGATGGAAGTATAGCTTTGGCAACAGACGGATATGGTATTGTCCATTTTAAGAATGACAAAATCCTCAAAGTAATAGATCATCGAAAAGGACTTAGCAGCAATATCGTACATAAGCTATTTGCTAAAAACGCAGACCTGTGGGCCATTACTAACACGGGAATCAATAAAATCATTTTTAACGGGGATAGCTACAGCATCAACGCTTACGATGATATTAATGGCTTATTGAGTTCGGAAATAAATGACCTATATATTGACAAAGACATTGCGTATTTTGCCACCAACAACGGTTTAATTTACTTTAATTACACTTTATCTAAGCAAAATAACACCGCTCCACAAGTACATATCACTTCAATTATTAACAGTGGTAAAGCGCTCCCTTTAAATAGAAGAAGCCACACTTTTTCAACTAAAGACCAAAACATCACCATAAATTACAGCGCCATCGACTTTGCAAATAGGAACATAACGTACAGATATAGACTAAAGAAAGGAGCCGCGTGGATAGAAACTAAAAACCGAAGGATAGAATTTTCTAACTTAGAACCTGGTGAATATACTTTAGAAATTTCCGCAAAAAGCCAGAACAGCAATTGGAGTGCCGCGAGTAAAGTAGACCTTAAACTAGCGAGAAATTTCTATCAAAAATGGTGGTTTATACTACTCTCTGCGTTAGTTATAGGTTATCTAATTTATTTTATAGGTGTTAAAATTACCAAAAAACAAAAAGACAAAGAGCAAGAGCAACTACTATTGCGCAATAAGATACTGATGTTAGAACAGCAAGCCTTACAAGCCATGATGAACCCGCACTTCGTCTTTAATGTCATGAACTCCATCCAGCATTACATCAATACGCAGAACACATCTTCGGCAAACAAGGTGCTTACTGGCTTTGCCCGATTGATTAGAAAAAATCTAGAGATATGCACTCAAAGCTACATCTCTCTGGACGAAGAAATTAATTATCTTAACCTGTACCTGAATTTGGAGAAGAACCGATTTGGTGACAAATTCCGCTTCGAACTAAATGTCGGCAAAGATATCGATACGGAAGAAACAATGCTTCCATCAATGCTATTACAGCCTTTTATCGAAAATGCAATTTGGCATGGCATTATGCCTCAAGAAAATGGAGGAGCAGTTATCGTGAATATTGAGAAAGAAAGCAACAGGGTTCTTAAAATTGTAATAACTGATGATGGCGTGGGAATTGATAACACTTTGGCTAGTAAAAAAAACGCTCATCAGAGTAAAGGAATGGCCTTAACTAAGGAACGGATAGCGCTACTTAACCAAATTGAAGCAAAAGCTATACAATTGTTGGTGAAACAGAACGGTAAAAAGGGTACAATTGTAGCGTTAACGCTACCGATGAAAGAATAATTTACCGTTCACTCAAATATTTATACCATTCACTAAATAAGCTGTAGTGTTAGTTTTTTTTGTATTAAACTTGTTATAAGAAATTAAACAAACATTAATTGTTTGTTCAGAGCGTTCTTATAGGATTGACAAAAGATATTATTTAACCTAACCTAAAATTATATCTCAATTCAGGTTTCATTTGTGTGTTAAAAAGCGTCCCTATTTTTAAAATTAGGACGCTTTTTTCTTTTAAACATAATCGGTCTAATCATTTAAGAAATTGAGTGATAATTCATTCCAAAAAAAGTAAAAAAAACTTCTTGCGCAAACGTTTTTATTATATTTTTGGCCCACTAAAAAACAGAAATAATGTTTCTTTTTACCAGAAAAAAAATTTGTATTTTTAGGTAAGGGATTTAACTTCAAAAACTAATTAACTATTTTTGTGTAAATGAAAACGCTAACAAAACCTATCCAAGACGGGCTAGCAAGTAAGCCTAACGCTAAAAAAACAGCGCAGGATGAAGACTTAGAAGTAAAGCAAAACCAAGTAATTGTAGATGAGGATGATTTTGATCTGCCTCTAGACGACTTTGATAATTTTGCCAGTTTTGATGATGATTATGACGATTTTTAATTAGTTTTATTCATAAAGTTTATCACAAAAAGCAGCCAGTTAGGGTGCTTTTTGTTATTTTAGCCCAACATGAAAATTCTATCCGTTAACACCGTACAATCTGAGTTACAATTTTTAGACGTTGTAAACACTTTATACGCCGAAGACAAGGCCTACATAAAACCCTTAGACAATGATGTTAAGAAGGTGTTTAACCCAGACGAAAACTCATTTTTCGAACACGGAGAGTGTACGAGATGGATTTTAGTTGATGATAACGGGCTGGCCATTGGAAGAATTGCAGCATTCATTAACCAAAAGAAAGCCTTCGGTTACGAAGTACCCACTGGCGGAATGGGCTTCTTCGAATGTATCAACAATCTAGATGCGGCGAACCTTTTATTTGATACCGCAAGCCACTGGTTGGTAGAACGCGGCATGAAAGCGATGGAAGGTCCCATCAATTTTGGAGAGAACGATAGTTTTTGGGGTTTATTGGTAGAAGGGTTTATTCCGGCTTCTTACGGCATGAACTACCACCTACCCTACTATCATGATCTTTTTAAAAACTACGGCTTTGAAACCGCTTACGAACAGCTCACCAACACCATTGATCTCACTGTTCCTTTTCCAGCACGATTTACCAAGATAGCCAACTGGGTTGCAGCAAAACCAAAATATACTTTCGAATATTTCAAGAAAGCGCAAGCCGATAAGTACATCAACGATTTAATGGAAATATACAACGATGCTTGGCATAATTTTGAGAATTTCACCCCCATCAAAAAAGAAATTTTGAAGGAGAGCTTTAAACAGATGGAGGTAATAATGGATGAAAAGTTGATATGGTTTGCCTATCACAATGGAGAACCAGCTTCTTTCGTTGTAATTATACCAGATGCAAATCAAATGATTAAAGGTTTTAACGGAAAACTAGGTTTAATTGAGAAGCTAAAATTTGCCTATAGGCGATGGAAGGGTGTACATAGAATGAGAGCGGTGGTGATGGGCACCAAACAATCCTACCAGAAACATGGCTTAGAGTCTGCCTTATTCATCAAACTCGGAGAATACGTGTTACCCAAAAATCAGTATACCGAGTTAGAGCTTTCTTGGGTAGGCGATTTTAATGCCAAAATGCTCGCAATCCATGAAGCTACTGGAGCAAAGTTTGCGAAAAAGCATCTTACCATGCGCAAAACAATATAACAAGAATGGACGCTCAATTGCGTCCATTCTTGTTTCTATATTGAAATATTTACACCTAAAAGTTGATAAAATTCTTTTAATATGGCGGGGTGACCTGGCCAAGCTGGCGAAGTGACTAAATTACCATCAACCACAGCTTGATCCGCTGGAATATTTTTCCAAGTACCACCCGCTAAGGCAATATCTGGGCCTACTGCAACATACGCAGTTAATGTTCTGCCTTTTAACACACCTGCAGCAGTTAGAACCTGTATTCCGTGGCATATTGCAGCAACAGGCTTGTTCGCTTCAAAAAAATATCGCGTATAATCGAGCACTTTGGCATTCAACCTAATGTACTCTGGCGCTCTACCCCCGCAAACATACAAACCCGCATAGTCAGTTAAATTAACCTCGTCAAAACTCTTGTTTAATGCGAAATTGTGGCCTCTCAACTCACAGTAAGTTTGATCGCCCACAAAATCGTGTATCGCAGTCGGTACAACATCACCAGCCTTCTTGTCTGGGCAAACCACATCAACCTCAAAACCTACAGATTTTAGTGCCTGAAAAGGAACCATCACTTCGTAATCTTCTACAAAGTCGCCTGCTAACATCAAAATACGTTTACTCATAGCTTAAAATTTTTATAACCTAAATTTATGCATTTTGATTAAACATTTGTATGATGAGTATCATTTACAGACCTAATTTATCGTACAAATCGATTACTTTTTTACGAAGCTTGGAAAGCTCTGCATCTTTTTCAGATAGTTGAGCACGGAGTAAGTTTAGCTGTTCTGCTATATTTGGAGACCTTCCAGTTTCGTCGCCAACAATGATATTTGTAATAGAAACATTAAAATATCTTGCAATTTGGACTAATCTTGAGATATTTAAATCGGTAATGCCATTTTCTATCTTAGATAGTGCCGCTACCGAAATGGACAAAGCTTTTGCCACCTCGGTTTGACCTTTAGCACTTGCTAATCGCAATTGCCTTATCCGATCGCCTATTTGGGTATTTAGCTCTGAAACCGACATCGACGAATTAAGTATGTAATTCGCTAGTGATCTGTTGTAAATCTAAACCAGCGTAATTTCCAGAACTCATCAAAAGAAGATTAGCTTGTTTAAAATCTAAGGATTTGATATAAGTTGCTAAAAGATCTGGCTTATCGAAAAATAAAATATCATTGTCACCAAAAGCTTCCATAATATCGCCTTTGGTTAAAGGTTCCATACGTTTTTGCACAAAAGTTTGCGCATCAATGTAAACAATTTTCACATCCGCAGCCGACATAGCATGTTCGTATTCTTTTAAAAATTCCTTATTTAAGCTACTAAAGGTATGCAGTTCCATCATCGCAACGAGCTTCCTATCGGCAAATTGATTTTTAACGGCTTGAATGGTTGCTTTTAATTTCGATGGCGAGTGCGCAAAGTCTTTGTAAACATTTGTTTGGTTCGAAACACCTAACAATTCTAAACGCTTTGCGGCACCACTAAATGTTTTAATCGCTTCGTAAAAATTGGCTTCATCGATATCCAAAGCTTCGCAAACAAGCTTAGCGGCATTTAAGTTCATCAAATTATGATCTCCAAAAACTTGCAGAGGTGTTTGCTGAGGCAACAAGTAGCTCACTCCATTTTTAACCTCATGTGCAGGAATGGCGTAAGGAATTTTCTGTACGCTTGCGGATGAACTTTCAACCGTCTTCTTTAGCACGTCATCTTGCTCACAATAAATCAACTTGCCATTGGGTTCAATGGTGTCAATAAATTTGCTAAACTGTTCTACGTAATTTTCAAATGTTGGAAAAACGTTAATGTGATCCCAAGCAATACCGCTAATCACAGCAACGTTGGCATGGTAGAGGTGAAATTTCGGACGTCTGTCTATCGGCGAAGCTAAATACTCATCTCCTTCAATTATCATAATTGGAGCTTCATCGGTAATTTTTACCATGGTATCAAAGCCTGCCAATTGTGCACCTACTAAATAGTCGAAATCTTTTCCGTAATAGTTAAGTACATGTAATATCATTGAGGTAATGGTTGTTTTTCCGTGACTACCACCTATAACTACCCGTAATTTATCTTTAGATTGTTCGTAAACGTAAGCAGGATACGAATATATTGTTAAACCTAAAGCTTGTGCCTTTAAAAGTTCTGGGTTGTCTACACGAGCGTGCATACCTAAAATCACTACATCAATATCGGAAGTGATACGGCTTTCGTCCCAACCCATCTCTGTAGGTAACAAACCGTAATTTGCTAACCTTGTTTTAGAAGGTTCGTAAACCACATCGTCTGAACCTGTAACTTGAAAACCTTTTTTATGTAATGCTATGGCTAAATTGTGCATGGCGGCACCGCCAACAGCGATTAAATGAATACGCATAATCGTAGATATGAAGTAGATTAAAAGTTTGTAAAGTTAAGCATCCTTAACCTTACAAACTTAATTTTAATGGCTATTTCTTAACAAACTTAGCCGCAACCCAGTCGTTAATTTTCTTATGACTTACGTATGATAAGTCATATTTTTCGTTCTCTGCTTTAATCATATCTAGATCTGGCGTTTCGTAAAAACCACTATAAAAAATAGCTCCTCCCGCAACTAAAGCTAAGCTGTATCTTTCAATTTGATCGAGCAATATATTTCTGTTGATATTAGCTAAAATCACATCAAAACTTTGCTGAGGAATAACTTCTTTGCTGCCATGTAACGACACCAGATTATCGATGTTATTTAACTTAGCATTCTCTATGGCACTTTCGTAACAAATCTCATCATAATCTATCGCTACAACACTTTTAGCACCTTTTCTAGCTGTTAAAATCCCTAATATTGCGGTCCCCGCTCCCATATCTAGCACTTCTTTTCCTATAAAATCTTCCTCTAAGATATATTGCATCATCATGGTTGTTGTTTGATGATGGCCTGTACCAAAAGACATTTTAGGATCTATTACAATTTCGTACTGATATTGAGGCTGCGCTTCATGAAAAGTTGCTCGCACATAACATTCATCGCTGATGATTAGTGGGCTAAAATTTTTCTCCCACTCTTCGTTCCAGTTTTGTGGCGCAACATCTTCGATGTTATACTCGCATTGAAAATCTAGCCCGGCTACAACATCTGCTAAAGCTTGACCGTTGAGTTCTGTTGCAATGACAAAAGCATCGAAACCACCTTGCTCATCCACAAACGAATCAAAACCGACATCGGCCAGTTGGCCAATTAAGATATCCTTTTGATACTCTTCTACGCCCTCAAAGCGGAAACTTACCTTTTTGTAATCCATTATGCGTTTAAAGCTTTAACGATGTCAGTAAAATCACGCGATTTTAAAGATGCGCCGCCAATTAAACCACCATCAATATCCTTTTGAGAGAACAACTCAGGGGCATTTTTTGCGTTGCAGCTACCTCCGTATAAAATGGTAGTGTCGTTAGCCACTTGAACTCCGTATTTTGCTTCTACTTTTGCTCTAATGAAAGCGTGAATTTCTTGCGCTTGCTCTGGAGTAGCAGTTAAACCAGTACCGATAGCCCAAACGGGTTCGTAAGCTAAAACAACTTTTGAGAAATCTTCAGCACTTAAACCAAAAACACCATTGTTTAATTGTGTTTCTATTACTTGGAAATGACTCCCATTATTTCTTTCATCTAATGTTTCACCAATACAGAAAATTGGCGTTAGGTCATTTGCCAACGCAGTGATTGTCTTTTCAGCTAATAAAGCATCGCTTTCGGCAAAGTATTGTCTTCGCTCAGAGTGGCCAATAATCACATATTCAGCACCTGTAGATTTAATCATCTTAGCTGAAATTTCGCCAGTGTAAGCACCGCTTTCCTTTTGATGACTATCTTGTGCACCAATTTTAACAACACCATTAGAAAGTTGCGCTAAGCTGTGTAAGTGAATAGCTGGCGAACAAATTACTGCAATTTGATTTCCAGTTCGCTCATCTCTAACCATGTTTACTATCTCAGAAAACAACGAAACTCCTTCATTGTACTCGTTATTCATTTTCCAGTTTCCTGCTACTATTTTCTTTCTCATAATTTTAAAATCGTCTGTATTGTTGTGTGTTGTTAAAAATCTCTGTTAAAATTTGTATTTCGGTATCATCTAGAACTACGTCTCTTCTTTGGAAGACAAGTTTTGCTGTAGCTAGCATCTTATCTAATGCATAGGTATCGAAACCATGCGCACCTCCCCAAGCAAAATCTGGCACAAAGTTACGAGGAAAACCCGCTCCAAAAATATTCGCACTAACGCCCACTACTGTACCCGTATTAAACATGGTGTTAATGGCACATTTAGCATGGTCGGCCATAATTAATCCGCAAAACTGCAGCCCTGTCTCTCGAAACTTCTCGCCCTCGTAGCTCCAAAGTTTAACTTCGGCGTAGTTGTTTTTAAGATTCGAATTATTGCTATCTGCCCCAATATTGCACCATTGACCCATTACCGAATTGCCCAAATAGCCTTCGTGACCTTTTGAGGAATATCCCCATATCACAGCGTTATTTATCTCGCCACCTACCCTACTAAAAGGACCGATAGTTGTTTTGCCGTATATTTTTGCACCCATTTTTATTTGCGAGTCGTTACAAAGTGCAAACGAACCCCTAATATGGCAACCTTCCCACACCTGACTGTTTTTACCTAAGTAAATAGGGCCTTGCAAGGTGTTTAAAGTAGAACACTCGGCACTGGCCCCTTCCTCTACGAAAATATCGTCGCCTAAAATTGTATTTGTACTACTCAAATTCGCCGAAGATTTTCCTCTATTTAACAGCGCAAAATCTTTTCTCAATTCGATATCATTGCATCCAAATATCTGCTCAGGATAATCGATTTTAGTAAAACTATTGGGATATTCTATTTTTTCTAACTGCGCCAAAGCTTCGGTGTGTTTTAAAGCATCACCAACCCTATAAGCGATAACAATATCATCCTTATATAGAATTTGACCTAACGAGAGCTTTGTAACCGCTTCGAGTAACTGGTTGTCAGGGCAAATGGAGCCATTCACAAAGAAATCTGCTGTCTGTTCTGAAAACTTCTTGCTTAAATATGCTTGTGTGATATAACCGAATGGAGTGTTCAAATATTTCCCCCATTTTTCGGCAATGGTTAAAATACCCACTCGCAAATCGGCAACAGGTCTAGTAAAAGTTAATGGCCTAAGAGATAGCCATGAATAATCATCAAAAAGGTTGACTGCCATAAGTCACAAAAATAAAAAAAGTCCCGAGCTTACACTCGGGACTTTCAAAAATATCGTGTTTAAGCCAAAATTATTTTTTAGCGTAACGGGTTTTGAATTTATCGATACGACCTGCTGTATCTACTAACTTCATTTTACCTGTATAAAAAGGGTGTGAAGTATGAGAAATCTCCAATTTGTAAACTGGATATTCATTTCCATCTTCCCATTTTACTGTTTCTTTAGTTTCAACACAAGATTTTGTTAAAAAAGAATAGTCGTTAGACATATCTTTAAATACAACAAATCTGTAGTTCGATGGATGCAAATCTTTTTTCATGTTCTATTTATTTAATTTTTTATGAATATTGAAACCTTAATAACACTAATTGCAATTTGCTGGCAGTTAATATTAATGGTGGTTTCTTATTATCTTTTTATTTCTCTATTATTTTTAGAGGTTGCAAATATCAGCATTTTATTTCTGATAAACAAGTAGCATTCCGAATAATTTGCAAAAACTTAATCGATTATCCAAATACTGCAAAGAATAAAGCTTGGTGTTGATAAAAAGCCAACCCTAAATGTTTTTTATAGTAAGATAGATAATAATATAGTAAAGCATACTTACTAAGAGTTGAAGACCAATGGACAATCCGATTTTTTTAATTTTTAAAAATCTAAAACATAAATAGCTAGCTAAAGCTGGCAGAATAAAAATTAAGGCTTTCGATCCTCTTTTCGTTACACTCCCCGACATATCGAACTGAAGTGGTATGTCCGCCGGCAGCGTTTGGTAAAAATACAACAATACCATCCACATCGTTATCACTGTTGAGCAACACACAACCAAAGCAATTTTATTTCTAAATTCCATTTATACTATGTTTTTGAACTATACTTTTTCCAGGTTTCAACTTTGGCTTTTTGTCTAGTGATATAAGCATCTGCAATAACTTCTGCAGAGCTTTTCCCTTCGGTAGTTTCGAGTAACAACTTCAATTTTTCTTGGTCTACATCTGCCCTATACAAAATTTGCAACAGCTTTTGAAAATCATCTTCCAACAAATAAGTGAATGCATTAACAAGCATATCCCTCAAAGCCTCTTCAGAAACTTTCTCAGGTAAATCGAAATCTTTACTAACTATCTTGGTTAAGCCATCCAAATCAAACATCAGCCACAAATTATTAAATAAATTATTAGCAATAAAGGTGCTCAATTTACAACAAAATGGCTTTAAGAAAAATGATATACATTACATTCTCAAGTAATAAACTGTTTAGGAAGTGCTTAGTTTTCAAAAACAAACTAATAAATCAGTTATAATAATGTAAAATTGACGACTTTACCTATAGGTCTATAGCTATTATCTATAAATGTTCGCAAAGTTTTTTCGTATCTTTGTATTAGAATAAAGACAAGAATTATACAATGGAACTTCCTATTTACTTAGATAATAACGCAACTACCCCTCTAGATCCTAGAGTGTTAGAAGCTATGTTACCATACTTTACCAACAAATTTGGTAATGCTGCTAGCCGTAATCACGCTTTCGGATGGGTTGCCGAAGAAGGTGTTGACTATGGTCGTGAGCAAGTTGCTAAATTAATTGGCTGCTCGGAGAAAGAAATCATTTTCACCTCTGGTGCAACAGAAGCTGATAACTTAGCCATAAAAGGTGTTTTTGAAATGTACGCAGATAAAGGTAATCATATCATTACTGCAACAACAGAACACAAAGCGGTATTAGATACTTGTAAACATTTAGAAAAACTAGGCGCTAAAATCACTTATTTAAATGTTAAAGAAGACGGTTTAATTGACTTAGCTGAATTAGAAGCGGCAATGACACCAGAAACTATTTTAGTTTCTATTATGTATGGTAACAACGAAATTGGCGTAATTCAACCCATTAAAGAAATTTCGGCTATTGCACACAAACACGGTGCTTTATTTATGACAGACGCAACGCAAGCTGTAGGTAAAATTCCTGTAGATGTAAATGCTGATGGCATTGATTTATTAGCTTTCTCTGCACACAAAATGTACGGACCAAAAGGTATCGGTGCTTTATACGTACGCAGAAAAGGACCTAGAGTTAAAGTTACAGCACAAATGGATGGCGGTGGTCATGAGCGTGGCATGCGTTCTGGAACATTAAACGTACCTGGTATTGTAGGTTTCGGTAAAGCTTGCGAACTTTGTCGCTTAGAAATGGCAGATGAAGCTGCTCGTTTATCTAAATTACGTGATAAATTAGAAGCCGCTTTAACTACTATGGAAGAAAGTTATGTAAATGGTAACGTAGAACACCGTTTGCCTCACGTAGCTAACATTTCTTTCAAATATGTAGAAGGTGAAGGTTTAATGATGGCAATGAAAGATTTAGCAGTATCTTCTGGTTCTGCTTGTACATCTGCTTCATTGGAGCCGTCATACGTATTAAAATCACTAGGTTTATCTGATGAATTGGCACACTCTTCTATCCGTTACGGTTTAGGTAGATTTACTACTGAAGAAGAAGTTGACTATGCAATTGAAAACACTAAAAAAGCTGTAAATCACTTAAGAGACCTTTCTCCGCTTTGGGAAATGTTTAAAGAAGGAATTGATTTGAGCAAAATTGAGTGGGCAGAACACTAAGATAATTAACAATTGTGGATTGACGAATTACGATTTAGCCTTCCACGATTAGAAATATAAAAGAACATTGATTTTAGAAAATCGTAAATCTAAAATCGCAAATCTAAAATATCATGGCATATTCAGATAAAGTAATAGATCATTACACCAACCCAAGAAACGTTGGAACTTTAAATAAAGACAATAAAAACGTTGGTACTGGCTTAGTTGGTGCTCCAGAGTGCGGTGACGTTATGCGCTTACAAATTGAGGTAGACGATAATAACATGATCACTGACGCTAAATTTAAAACTTTTGGTTGCGGTTCGGCAATTGCATCTTCTTCTTTAGCTACTGAGTGGTTAAAAGGAAAATCAATTGATGAAGCTTTAGCAATTGATAACATGGATTTAGTTGAAGAATTAGCTTTACCGCCAGTAAAAATCCACTGTTCGGTATTGGCTGAAGATGCTATCAAATCGGCAATTAACGATTACCGCGTTAAAAATGGTATGGAAGCATTAGCATTACCAAAATCGCACCACTAGTAAATTTTAGATTTGACGAATTACGATTGACGATTTGCCAAATCTTTAATATGTAGAATTTACGATTAGCGGATTGCACAATCTAAAATCGTAAATCTAAAATCGTAAATATTATGATAACAATAACAGATAAAGCAAAAGAGAAGATAGATCACTTAATGCAAGATTCGCAATTAGGTGCTGATTATTTTTTACGCGTTTCGGTTAAAGGAGGTGGGTGTTCAGGTTTATCGTACAATCTTGATTTCGATAACGAAGAAAAAACTGGAGATCAGTTTTTTGAAGATAGAGGAATTAAGATTGCTCTCGATATGAAGTCATTTCTTTATCTAGCTGGAACTGAGCTTGATTTTTCTGATGGTCTAAATGGAAAAGGCTTTAATTTCATCAATCCAAACGCAAGTAGAACTTGCGGATGTGGCGAAAGTTTTTCAGTTTAGTTTCGTAAAATAACATACTTTAAAGGCATTGGTTAACATCCCAATGCCTTTTTATATTTTAAAAAGATGTTTCTTTTTTTTGAACATTAACATTTTGATATTGTATTATTTATACCAATACACTATCATTGTTAGCTATAATTAAATCAAAGTACATAAACATGGTATCATTCAACGAATTTTCTACCGTACCTACGTTACTCAGAAACGTTGTAAAAAACATACACACACCTGATAGAGCGTTCTTAACACATAAAGTTGATAACCAATGGGAAGAAATCTCTTACCAAGAGACATTAGCAAAAGCTGATGCTGTATCAACATTCTTTTTGTCGCAGGGCATTGCAAAAGGCGATCGCTTAGGATTGATGATAGAAAATTCTCCGGAATATGTTTACTATGATCAAGGTATTCAACAAATTGGAGCCATTAATGTGTCTATCTACCCCACCCTTTCCGAGCAAGAAGTTACGTACATCATCAACGACTCTGGCATAAAGGCAATACTAGTAGGCAATCCGTTTCTATTCAGAAAAGTGCTAAAGGTAGCTAACAACTGTCGCGAGTTATTATACATTATCCCATCTTTTGATGATTACACCAAAGTAACTATACCAGAAGATTTAGTTGCGAAAGTAGTGCCTTACCAAGTAATTTTGAACACGCTGGTGGGCGCCGAAGAAACTGCAATCATTGATAAAAAACGGGAAGAAGTTAAGCCTGCTGATGTTTCTTCGTTAATTTATACTTCGGGCACTACAGGCACGCCAAAGGGCGTAATGCTTACCCACAGCAACTTTGTTGAAAACGTTAGGGTTTGTTTGGATCAAATTCCAGTTATCGAGAAAACAGACGTTTTCTTATCATTTTTACCATTATCTCACGTATTTGAAAGAACCGCTACTTACCACGTTTGTTGCGCAGTAGGCGCCAAAATTGCATTTGCACAAAGTTTAGAATTACTCGCTAAAAACATGGGCGAAGTTAAGCCTTCGGTGATGTCGTGTGTACCGCGTTTATTGGAACGCATCCATGATAAGGCGATCAAGTCAGGAACTGCTGCAGGCGGACTAAAGGCAAACATATTTAACTGGGCTATAGAAACAGGAAGCGCTCATCGTAACAGGAAAGAGGCTGGTAAAAACCCGGGGCTGTTGTTGAATTTAAAAAAGAGTGTTGCTGAGAAATTGGTTTTCAGTAAGATAAAAGAGAAAACTGGTGGCAACCTAAAATTCATGATTTCTGGTGGCGCTGCCCTACCTAAAAACGTTGGCGAGTTTTTTGGCAATCTTGGCATTAAAATATTGGAGGGTTTTGGTTTAACAGAAACCTCTCCAGTAATGTCAGTAACAGAATACCACCGTCAGGTTTATGGCACAGTAGGACGTGTTATACCAGGTATAGAAGTTGGCATACAAAACGTAGAGACTAAAGCATTTGTAACCGTCCAAACTCACGAGAGTTTTAATGAGCACTTTGAATGCGAGGAAGGCGAGTTAATTGTTCGCGGTCATTGCGTGATGAAAGGTTACTTTAATAAGCCTGCAGAAACTGCTGAGGCTATAGATAAAGAAGGTTGGTTCCATACTGGAGATGTGGCACGTTTTTATAAAGGAAACTTGCAAATTACCGATCGTATCAAAAATATGATTGTGAATGCCTATGGTAAAAACGTATATCCAACTCCGGTAGAAAACACTTACTTAAAAAGTCCTAAAATAGAACAGTTATTTTTAGTGGGCGATAAAAAGGAATACATTACGGCTATTATCATTCCGAGTAGAGAGACTTTGCAAGAAACCTTTAACTTAAAAGACGAATTCTTTAACAGAGAAAGCGACTTTATTGAAGAGAAAGAAATTAACGATTGGATTGGTCAAGATATTAAGAAAATTAGTAACGAACTGGCCAAGTTTGAGCGTATTAAACATTTCATTGTAAAACGTAATCCATTTAGTATGGAGGAGGGAGAAATTACGCCCACCATGAAAGTAAAACGCAGAATAGTAGAGAAAAGATATGCGCAAGCCATTGCTGAGATGTACGCTGGAGATAAAGAGGTAGCTGAGTAATTTTTAACTTGTTGTTTTGTAAAAAAGAGATGTTTTCGAAAGAAGGCGTCTCTTTTTTTTGTGAGCCTAGTTTGGCATAGTTGCAACATTTTTATCAACTAAACTGGATAGCAACAAAAATCTCTTTTTTTTGTTATTATTTGCCATCCTGAACGCTAGTGAAGGATCTGTGACAACAAGCAATTAAGAAATTGCTTGTTCGTTACGTGGGATGACAGCAGGCCAATACGAAAAGATTGTAGTGGAGATAGCCCGGCTTCCTCAAATAGATTTACCCCCATCGCTTTTTTTTAAAAATAAAACGAGAAGGCTACACGAAGAAATTATGGGTTGAAAATGCCTTAAAACAGCCTCCCGAAAGCGCAAAAAAATTAGTACTTTTGCAAAAAATTACTCCATACATGAGTTTAGGATTATCAGAACAGGAAATACAAAGACGCGACTCGCTTAAGCAATTACGCGAATTGGGTATTAACCCATATCCTGCAGAGGCTTACGAAGTTAACGCCTACGCTGCAGATATTAATGAAAATTACGAAAGAGAAAAAACAGCTTATAAGAACATTAGTATTGCAGGCAGAATTATGACCCGCCGTATTATGGGTAATGCTTCTTTTGCAGAGCTGCAAGATTCTACAGGTAGAGTGCAACTTTACTTAAAGCGTGATGACATGTGCCCTGATGAAGATAAGACGATGTACAACGTGGTTTTTAAGAAGTTATTAGATCTTGGCGATTACGTTGGTATTACGGGTTATGTATTTACTACACAAACGGGCGAAATTTCGGTTCACGTTACTTCCTTAACGGTTTTAGCAAAATCTTTAAAACCATTGCCAGTTGTGAAACGTGATGACGATGGTAATATTTTCGACGGTTTTACCGATCCAGAATTGCGTTACCGCATGCGTTATGTAGATCTAACGGTAAATCCTGATTACAAAAAGATATTTATCAATCGCTCAAAAGTGATTAACACCATGCGCAGCTATTTTGACAGCCAAGGCTGGATGGAAGTTGAAACGCCAATTTTGCAAGCGGTACACGGAGGGGCAGCGGCTCGTCCATTTGCTACGCATCATAATACTTTAGATATGCCTTTGTTTTTACGTATAGCTAATGAGCTATACCTAAAACGTCTAATTGTGGCTGGTTTTGATGGTGTTTACGAGTTTGGCAAAATGTTCCGTAACGAGGGCATGGACCGTACGCACAACCCAGAATTTACTTCAATGGAAATTTACGTAGCTTACAAAGACTACGTTTGGATGATGGAAATGACAGAGCAATGCATCGAGAAAGTTGCTTTGGCAATTCATGGTCAATCGATAGTAAAAGTTGGTGAGCATGAAATTGATTTTGCCGGGCCGTATGAACGTTTAACGATGTACGAATCTATCCAGAAATATACCGGCATTGACGTATCTGCGATGAGCGAAGCGGAGATTGCGCAAGTTTGTAAAGATTTAGGCATCGAAATTAACGATACGATGGGCCGAGGAAAGTTAATTGATGAAATTTTTGGAGAGAAGGTTGAAGCAAACCTTATTCAACCCACATACATTACCGACTACCCTATCGAGATGACACCGCTTGCTAAAAAACACCGCAGTAAAGATGGCTTAGTAGAGCGTTTTGAGTTATTTGTTAACGGAAAAGAGATTGCGAATGCATATTCTGAGTTAAATGATCCGATTGACCAAAAAGAGCGTTTTGAAGAGCAATTAAAATTAGCTGCTAGAGGCGATGATGAAGCCATGGCCATGGACGACGATTTCGTACGTGCTTTAGAGTACGGTATGCCTCCTACGTCGGGCTTAGGTATTGGTATCGACCGATTAGTAATGTTGATGACCAACCAATCAACCATTCAAGAAGTATTATTCTTCCCGCAAATGCGCCCCGAAAAGAAGAAAATTGAGTTAAGTACTGAAGAATCTGAATTGTATGCTTTGGTTAAGGAAGGTGAACAATATTTATTAGCTGATGTGAAAGCTAAACTTACAGATTGGAGCAATAAAAAATGGGATACCACGCTGAAAGGCTTAACGGGTAAAAACATTTTAAAAGTTACCAAAACTGATGATGGTCTATTTTTATCCCAGAAATAATCACAACCTTATCAATAAATTGAAGCCTCGAGATTTTCTCGAGGCTTTTTGCTTTTAGCTCCAGTTTGGACGAAAAGATACTAAAAAGGAAGAATTGTAAGATGTTGTATATTAAAAACTTATACTATATATTTATGTAACCAAATCAACTAAATCTACTACTCTCTGGCAAACTTCCAGAATTAAGATTACCATGAAGTAATACCTATGATGACACTTTATCTAAAGACAATCTTTGTTTTACCTTGGGTCACACTGATGTTTGTATTAAGTACAAGTGCAAAAATGGATACAAATTTCCTTGCAACACCTTCGGACACGCTAAACTATTCGATTAAGATTTTAGCCGATACGAATAAAAATGTTAGCATGCCGTGCACCAATCAGCTAAAATTAATCATACCTACAACATTAATAGCCTACGGCATTGCCGCCCGACTTACCAAACCGGTAAGAAACTTAGACGTAACCATTAACACAATGATAGATGAAACGATGGGTAAGCGAAGTACTTTTGATGATTATATTCAATATATACCTGCAATTGCTGTTATTGGTCTAGCCCAATTTGGGATAGAACCGCGACATCCGCTAAAAGAACGAGTGTTTACCTTCTCTACCTCTGCTTTGCTCACTTTCGGTACGGTACATGCTCTTAAAAGCAGCACAAAAATTAACAGACCTGACGGTAGCAGAAGAAATTCCTTTCCTTCGGGCCATACTGCTACAGCATTTGTTGGCGCTCACTTAATAGCTAAAGAATATGGCGCAGACCATAAACTAATTGCCGCAGGCGCATATGCGGTGGCAGCAACCGTTGGAGCAATGCGTATTGCAAACAGAAAACATTGGTTTAGCGATGTTGTTGCTGGTGCAGGTGTTAGTATCTTATCTGTAGAACTCGCTTATTTATTAGCACCAAAGGTGATAACTAACGATAAACATAAAAATATACCAATTATTAGGCCGATAGTAGGCCGCAAAACGAACGGATTTAATATTATTTATCCTTTAAACTAAAAGCGCTTCAATTAAATCGAAGCGCTTTCTAAATATTATTTATTGCTCGTCGGCCGAGGGACCATAAATACCTGGTACCGGAATATTTAATAACCGTAAGTAGACAGAAAGTTGTCCGCGGTGGTGAATTAAGTGATTGGTGACAATGAAACGAATTGCTCCAGCTCTTGGCAGTTCTGCAATAACATGCTCGCCCGCTCTCAAAGTCCATTTACTAAAATAACTCTCTTCGCTAAAATTCTCTATCTCCTTCAGGCTCTCTTCAAAGCCTGTCTCTAACAAATTAGTCAACTCCTCAACAGTAGCTAATGCAGAAGGTACATAATCTGTCCTAAAATCGAACACATCCTTCGTAAACACAAAGGCAACCCAATTATGAAGCTCTACAATGTGATTAGCTAAAGCGCCTAAAGACATCGATTTTTCGTGCGGCTTCCATCCGAATTGATCGTTTGGAATAGCTTTTAACATACGTAATGTATTCTCTTTCTCTCGGGTAAGCTCAATTGTTAATGCTTTCTTTATACTCATTTGTCTTTTTGTTATATCAGGTAAATTTAAGCTATTCTCTTAACTATGCAACAGCCAAAATTAACATCCAACAAAATGATGAGCTTTACAGCATACCCTTCCTTAACAAAAGCATAATATTTGTTTAACTTATAAAGAATAAAACGCTTGTATTTTAGCAAAAAAAGGAGATAACATGGCACAGGGACCAATCATAGAAATTACAGATGTGAATTACTGCATTAAGCTGAGAAGAGACAGCTTTGATTTAGCTTTGGTAAGACAACTGATCGATCGCATCCAAGCAGCGCAATTTTTCACTGATTTTAGCGACGAAGACTTTAACAAGAGAGAACAATCTACTTTTGATGAGAACTTTGACCGATTAGCTGATAAATAAAAAAGCTAACTGAGTTAACAATTAGCTTTCAAATTTCCTATAAATTTTAGCGATGACCGTAACGCACTTGTTGTTTGTCCATCATCCCCATTTGGTCTTTCATTTGCTTAATCTGATCAGCTAACAATTTGTTTTTATCAGCCTTTTTTGCTTCAGTTAAGTACATTTGTGCTTCTCTTTTGTTACGTTTCGCCATGGCAATACCTGCTAAACTCAACTTTGCTAAAGCAATATTGTGATCCATTTTTAAACCTAAGTTTAATGCCGTTTTGAAGAACTTCTCTGATTTCATTGGTGCTCTTCTCGATTCCATTAAACCTAACAAAAGATTGTAGTAACCATATTGCATTTTATTCAACTGCTTTTCGTAATTAGTAATTCTACCTAAAGCAGCTTCGGCCTTAGGCATATTATCTTTACGTAAAAACCATTGTGCAATTAGCATGTTTTCGTTGTAAAAGTAAGTTACGATAACTAATATACTAAGCAGAATGGCCAATATACCCCAGCCCCAGTAACCAAAAACAATTAGTGAAACGGCACCGCCTAGTAAAGCGAAACCAATAATAAGACGTATTATATTTGACATATATTTCCAATATTTCTGCAAATATCGGTTTTATATAGCAGAAAATAAGGATTTAATTTATAATTTCATCAAAAATTACCAACCCATGAAGTACTTATTCACCATGATACTTGGACTAATCATTTTAAAAGTTCAAGCTCAAGAAGTAGACAAAAAAATAGAAGACAAAATAAAACACAAGCAAGTAATGTTAAACCTATGTAGTAAAGCGGGCTTAATTGCCTTCCCCGAATTTAAAGACAGTTACGATACCCATTACGAAGCCTATACACTTGACACTGTAACGATAGATAAATTGAAAACCTTACTTGACGGCCAAAAAATAACCATAGTACTAGGCACTTGGTGTGGCGATAGTAAGTTGCAGGTTCCGCACTTTTTAAAAGTAATCGATGCCTTAGGCGTAGAAGAGAAAAATTTGAGAATTATTGGTGTTGATGGTGATAAAAAAGCTGAAAACGGACTTTTAGACGGTCTTAAGATTGAGAGAGTTCCAACTTTTATTATTGCTAACAATAAAGGAAGCGAGATTGGAAGAATTACCGAAAGTCCAAGAAAAACAATAGAAGCCGACATTTTAGATATTCTTACCGCGAAAAAGTAAAGATGAGTATAGACTTAGAAGCGAGTTGGCTCGAATTGTTGAAAGACGAGTTTGAAAAACCCTATATGTTGACATTAAAAGACTTCTTAAACCAGGAGAAGCAACAAGGTTTTACGATATACCCTAAATCAAGCGAAATTTTCAATGCATTTAACCAAACCCCAGTTGATGAAGTAAAGGTTGTTATACTGGGCCAAGATCCCTACCATAACGTTAATCAAGCGCATGGTTTGTCATTCTCTGTTAAAGAAGGCGTTAAGTTGCCTCCATCCTTAAAAAATATCTTTAAAGAACTGGCGGATGAATATCCAGATTTTAAAATTCCTCAATCTGGTGATTTAACAGCCTGGACGCAGCAAGGCGTTTTGTTGTTAAATGCAACATTAACCGTGAGAGCGCATTCTGCCGGCTCCCATCAAAAAAAAGGATGGGAAGTGTTTACAGATACTATAATTACTAAACTTTCGGAAAACAGTAGCGGAGTAATATTTATCCTTTGGGGAAACTACGCAAAACAGAAGGAACAATTGATTGATACCAGCAAGCACTTTGTAATAAAATCTGCCCATCCCTCTCCTTTTTCGGCATACAACGGTTTTTTTGGCTCTAAGCCTTTCTCTACCGCAAATAAAATTTTACTTCAACAAGGCAAGTCACCCATTAACTGGCAGCTATAAAATATAAAAGGCTAAATAATTCTATTTAGCCTTTTATTAATTAATGAGTTTTCTTAGTATTCTAAAGGAACAATCGGTTCTTTTTTCGTAGTTGACATGATCATCATGGTTTGGAAAGTTTTTACCACTGAGATTTTACTAATTTTATCCATAATTAAACGTTCGTAAGCTTTTATATCGCTCACATAAACCTTAAGTAAGAAATCTGCCTGACCTGTTACGTGGTGACATTCAGTTACCTCTTTGATTTGGTTAACCTCATCCAAGAAAATTTGAATAGTGTTGTTTTTGTGGAAATCCAGTTGAATTTGGATAAAAGTTTTAATTCCCAAGCCCAGTTTTTCTTCGTCGACCAGAGCATGGTAACTTTTAATAAACCCAGACATTTCTAGTTTTCTAACTCTTTCTAAAGTCGGTGCTGGGGAAAGCCCAATTTCTTGCGATAATAGAAGATTTGTAATCCTACCGTTCTCTTGCAACAACTTTAAAATCTTAAAATCTATCTTGTCTAGTTCTAATGCCATAATATTTTGTTTGATTGCCACAAAGGTACGAACCACCGCTCCATCCACAAAATTTAATTTTATAAAACAACAGAAAAAATACATTTTATTTTTAAATATAAATTTTTAGATTTGTCTAAATTAATAATTAGATATAGCAAAATGCAGTCGTATACTGAAGAGAACTATTTGAAAGTCATTTATCACTTGGCAGAATTAAGCAGTCCTGTCCAAACCAATGCCGTTGCCGAACGCATGCAAACCAAGGCTGCCTCTGTAACAGACATGATGAAGAAACTCTCAGAGAAAAAACTCATCGACTATATCAAATATCAAGGCGTTACGCTTACAGAAACTGGCAAACTCGCTGCTATTAATATCATCAGAAAACACCGATTGTGGGAGGTTTTCTTAGTAGACAAACTCAACTTTAAGTGGGATCAAGTGCACGAGGTTGCAGAAGAATTGGAACACATTAAATCCGCTCTATTAATTGAAAGGTTAGATGAATTTTTAGATTTCCCAAAAGCCGACCCTCACGGAGATCCAATTCCTGATAAGTACGGCAATTTTACCGAGCAGACACTGGTGAAAATCAGCAAGCTTTCCATCGGAGAAAAGGGCGTAATTACAGGTGTAAGCGAGCATTCTGCAGCATTTTTACAGCATTTAGAGAAGCTCGGATTAACCCTAGGTAAATCGATAGAAGTGGGTGAAGTAATCTCGTTTGACGGCTCCGTAGAGCTAAATTTAAACGATAGAAAGGTAAACATTAGTAGAGAAGTTGCTAAACATATCCTAATTAGTAGAATTTAATGGCATCGAAACAATCTTTAGGCGAAGTCCATGGAAGCGTAGCTACCAATCAACGAAAAGGCTGGCGAAGAATTTTATCGTTCTTGGGCCCTGCATATTTGGTAAGCGTGGGCTACATGGATCCAGGAAATTGGGCTACCGATATTGCAGGTGGTAGTAAATTCGGTTACCAGTTAATTTGGGTGTTACTCATGTCTAACTTGGTTGCCTTGTTATTGCAATCGTTAAGTGCTCGCTTAGGCATTGTTCGTGGCTTAGACTTGGCTCAAGCCTCCAGAAATACATATCCGAAATGGGTTAACTTTCCTCTTTTTATTTTAGCGCAAACTGCTATCGTAGCCTGCGATTTGGCCGAAATTATAGGAATGGCCATTGGTTTAAATCTATTATTTGGATTACCATTAATTTGGGGAATTTCCATTACAATTTTTGACACCATACTGCTACTCTTTCTCTTAAACAAGGGGATGCGTAAAATGGAGGCCTTTATCGTTTCGATGGTATTTATTGTCGGTCTGTCTTTTCTTGTGGAGATGTTCATTGTTGAACCTTCCTTTAAAGATATCGTTAAAGGTTTCGAACCCTCTATGTTAAGCGGCGAAGCGCTTTATATCGCTATTGGTATTATTGGTGCTACGGTAATGCCTCACAATCTTTATTTACACTCATCTTTAGTACAAACCCGCAAGTTTGAACGAGATAGTAAAGGCATCAAAGAAGCCTTGAAATTTAATTTTATTGATACAGCAGTAGCCCTAAATTTAGCTTTCTTGGTGAATGCCGCAATATTAATATTAGCAGCTGCTGCGTTTTACAAAAACGGTTATCACGAAATTGCCGAAATTCAAGACGCTCATAATTTACTTACGCATATTTTTGGAAGTGTGGCGCCAGCACTTTTTGCTATTGCCTTAATAGCCGCTGGACAAAGTTCTACGGTTACTGGCACCCTTGCGGGACAAATCGTAATGGAAGGGCATCTAAATTTACGAATACAACCCTGGTTAAGGAGATTGATTACGCGTTTACTGGCCATTATACCCGCATTCTTCACCATTCTATATTTTGGAGAAGATTCGCTCGGGGCGCTACTCATACTCAGTCAGGTGGTGTTAAGCTTGCAACTAGGATTTGCCGTTATCCCGCTCATACATCTTAATTCCGATCGTAAGGAAATGAAGGAATTTACCATTAAAACTTGGGTAAAAATATTGGCTTGGTTAAGTGCACTTGTTATCGTTTGCCTAAACATACAGCTAGTTATCGAGGAAATTTCAGGGTGGATGCGAAATAGCAACGCTTGGTATATCTATGCTGTAGTGTTGCCTGTTGCGGTGCTTATTGCTTTGCTACTGGTTTATATATTTATTTATCCACTAATTAACAAACAAAAAAGTTTAGGTAATGTACCGCATGGCGATGCCGTAAAAATTACAGATATTAAGCCGATTAACTATGAAAAAATTGGGATCGCCGTAGATTTTTCTTCTAAGGATAGGGAAACTATACAACACGCCTTATTACAGGGTGGGAAGGATGCACATTACCATCTCATTCATGTGGTAGAAACCGCCGCCGCACGTTATTTTGGTAAAACCGCGATGGATCACGAAACCCAGAACGATAGCATAAATCTCCAAAAATATCAAGCGAATTTAAAGGAATTAGGGTATGACGCCACGCCGCATATTGGTTTTGGCGGCACTGCAAAAGCCATTGCAGAAATAGCCAACGAAAATAAAATTGAACTTTTAGTGATGGGTGCTCACGGGCATACCGGGTTCAAAGATTTAATTTTTGGCACAACTGTGGATGCCGTTCGTCATAAAGTGAAAATCCCCGTTTTAATCGTTAAATAATAATGCAACTCAAAAAACTTACCGAGGCCGATGAAATCCCTTACGATTTACTGCTCTTGGCTGATGAAACTAAGAAAGCAATTGATCTTTATATCCACAACTGCGATATTTATATTTTAAAAGTGGACGAAACTAATGCCATCGGCGTATTTGCCCTACTACCCATCGATGAAGATACGATTGAACTCAAAAATATAGCTTTACATCCTTCTTTCCAGAATAAAGGCTTAGGAAGTAAGATGATTGGTGATATTATCGAGCTAGTCAGTAACCGTAAGATTAAAACTATCATTGTTGGTACGCCGACCATAGCGAAAGCACAACTTAACTTTTACCAAAAAAATGGCTTTGTCAAATACGCGATAAAGGAAAATTTCTTCATTGAATATTACGATGAGCCGATCTTTGAGGAAGGGATACAGCTTAAAGATATGCAAATGCTTAAGCTAGTTTTACAATAGCTTACTTTAAATTATATCTTAAGCCAAAAAACGCTCTAATACCTTGATTTGGTGCATAAACATAGCTTGGGTCAAAAGTTAATCCATACGGATTATTTGGCGTCGCTTTTACATGGCCATCCGTGTCAAATTGTACCTCTTTATCAAAGGGATCATTCACTCTAGAAATCATAAATGGATTATTCCGAATGGGCTTAAAATTAAGCAGGTTTTTTACGCCACCGTATATCTCTAAATTCCTAAATCCCTGGTAGGTAAATTGAATGTTTTGCAAACTCCACACTGGCGAATTCGGGTGACGGGGATCGAAAGTTTCCGGCCCGCTTAATAAAGGCAATCGCATTGGACCGTAAATATTGCCTGTGTAATCTACACTTAGGTTTAAACGATTGAAGAGATATGATGCCGACCAAGTCCCCATCCATTTTTCGGTGAGCATTTGTTGAATTTTTGCTCCATCTTCAACTAATCCAACATCTTGTATGGTAACTCCAGCGTTCAGCTTCAAGCCAAAATTCAACACTACGTCAAAATTTCCTGTTAGGCCCTTGCTTACTGCATAGCCGTTAATGTTATCATATATAATTTGATTGCTGTTGGTTTCATAATCAGGCACTATTCTATTGGTGAAATGCGTGTAGAACGCCGATATATCGAAAGTAAAAGTGTGACCACTGTTAACATATAGCTTTTTCAAATAATTCAAATTGACATTGTACGTGCGCTCTGGTTTGAGTGCATTCCCAATAACCACATCCCTAGCCCCGGTTAATGCGGCATGATCTTCCGTAAAAATGTTTACTACACGAAACCCTGTTCCCGCATTTAGCCTTATAATACTGCTTTCATCAAAATTTATTTTATAAGCGAAACGAGGCGTAAAAATACTACGATGCTTGGAATGGTAGTCGTAACGCATACCAAGTAATAAGGAATGATGCTTGGCTACAGCGATTTCATCTTGAATAAATAATCCTGGCAAGTAAGTATTTTCTGGGTCTTTAAAGGTCGCCACCGTATTATCATTGTAATAGGTATATCTAAAGGCAGCGCCAATTAATAGGTCGTGATGAGCTAACTTCTTATCCCAGGTTAACTGCGAAAAAGCAATGTTTTGCTGAGCAATATATGAGGTTTCTCCGTATCTACTATCTTGCCTATGGTCGGTTAGCGAGAAAGCAACAAACATCTTTTCTTTTACAGGCAATTGGTAATTCCCTAAAAACTCGAAACGTTTGGTGTAAATACTTTCGCCATAAACCTGGTCGCCACCTCTATGGCGTTTGGACCAATTCATTTCTCCACCCCATCTATCTTCGTATAAAAAACGACCTGCTAAAGTAAATAATCGGTCTTGAGCCCTGCTTATGTTCCATTTTTGAAACACCGAAATACGATCTTGCAAAGTTACATCGGTAAACCCATCATGGTTATGATCCGCTTTATTGCCGTACTTGAAATAGTTTACGCCAGTTAGTACACTCACCCGCTCATTTAGTTTCGTTTTAAAACCCACATCAAGATTATGTTCTTGGTAGCTTGTTGTCATGAAATCGGCACTTATTAATGGCGATTTAGCAACGCTTTTGGTAATGATATTAATTAATCCACCTACAGCTTCGCTACCGTAAAGAGAAGAAGCAGGGCCTTTTACCACCTCAACCCTATCCACCAAGGCATTTGGAATTCCAGATAGGCCGTACACCGTTGACAAACTACTAACGATGGGCATCCCATCAATCATCACCATAGTGTATGGTCCTTCTAAGCCGTTAATATGTATGTCGCCAGTATTGCAGATATTGCAGTTTAGTTGTGGGCGCACACCGTTAATGTTCTGCAAAGCATCAAAAATACTTGGAGTGGGATTTCTTTGGAAAAACTTAGCGGTGTAAATTTCCACCGGTACGGGGCTTTCCAACCTATTAACTTGCTTTTGTGTTCCCGTAACCACTAACTCATTCAAGCGTTCATCTACACTTTTTAACGAAATTGTAGCCAAAGTCGTATCCCGTTTCAACGCTACTCGTATAGTTTGTGAGCGATACCCTACCAAACTTAAATTCATTGCATACGTTCCAGCGCTCAAATCTTCAAAGCTAAAATTACCCAGACTATCGGTTTTAACACTTCGTTTAAGCTCTGGAATGCGAACTGTTACATTAGACAAAGTGCTGTCGGCAATTACCGTGCCTTTTAGAGTATAGTGCTGCGCCCTCACAGCAACCGTAACGAAAAACAATAAAAATAAACAAGTTAACCTGAGCATAAAAATGTATTAGAATTACTAAAATTTAAATTTAGACAAATCTAAAATTTAATTTAGATAAACAAACAATAGAAATTTAATTAATTTTTAACTTGATGATTTTTGAGACTACATTGGTATTCGATGAGAAATGTCGATATTTGTAAACTATGTCAAATGATATCCAAATCAAGAACAAGAGAGCGTATTTCGATTACCACATTATTGATAAATATGTTGCCGGTTTAGCATTGCTCGGCACTGAAATAAAAGCAATAAGACAAGGTAAGGCCAACCTCACGGACGCCTTTTGTATGTTTATTAGCGGCAGCCTCTACGTAAGAAATTTACATATCTCCGAATATAGCTTAAGTTCGTTTTATCGTCATGATATTAAAAGAGACAGAGTGCTTTTGCTGCAAAAAAAAGAATTGAGAAAACTTAAGCTTAAGGGCGAAGAAAAAGGTTTCACAATTGTGCCGCTGCGAATTTTTATTAACGAGAGAGGATTTGCAAAAATGGAGATTGCATTGGCACAAGGAAAGAAAGAATTCGACAAACGCGATTCGATTAAAGAACGCGAGGGCAAACGCGAATTAGATAGGGTAATGAAGTCAATTTAACGAAAATTTCCGAAACGGTTATACACCATTAATATTTAGTGATGAAGATAGTTTTTATGGGAACCCCCGATTTTGCTGTTGCTTCTTTAGCTGCATTGAAAGATGCTGGGTTCGATATAGTTGGTGTTGTTACCGCAGCCGATAAGCCCGCTGGAAGAGGACAGAAATTAAGTGAAAGCGCTGTAAAAAAGTACGCTGTTGCGCATAATCTAAAGGTATTACAACCTTTAAAATTGAAAGACCCAACATTTTTAGCAAAATTAGCAGCGTTGAAAGCTGATTTGCAAGTGGTAGTAGCTTTTAGAATGTTGCCAGAACTTGTTTGGAATATGCCGGCAAAAGGAACCATAAACTTACATGGATCGTTGTTGCCTCAGTATCGGGGTGCTGCTCCAATTAACCACGCTATTATTAATGGCGAAGCAGAAACCGGCGTTACTACTTTCTTTTTAAAGCATGAAATCGATACAGGAGATGTAATTTGCTCTGAAAGCACTGCAATTACAGATGAGGATACTGCAGGCAGTCTACACGACCGCTTGATGGAGATTGGTGCAAAGCTTGTCGTTAAAACGGTGAAAGCCATTGAAAAAGGTGACTACAAGGAAACACCTCAGCCAATGAGCGATGAATTAAAGTTTGCTCCAAAAATTTTCAAAGATTTTTGCCAAGTTAATTTTAATCAAGATACGAACACTGTTTATAACCATATTCGCGGATTAAGTCCCTACCCTACGGCCTTTACTTTTTTAAATGATAAAACATTAAAACTATTTTTGGTGGATAAAGAAAACAGCCAGCCGACAGTAAAAGCTGGAGATTTTGAGACGGATGGCAAAACTTTTCTGCGATTTGCTACTACTGACGGCTATATCAATGTGAAGGAGTTACAGTTAGAAGGTAAAAAAAGAATGCCTGTTGATGAGTTTTTGAGGGGCGTAAGATTGTAAGTAAAAAGCAGTGCTATTGACACTGCTTTTTACGTTATCGATTATATTCGTTAATGGCAGCATCGAGGTGCCGTTGTCCAGCGTTTTGGATAGTAAAACCAGCAATGCTAAATCCGAGGCCAACGGAAATTAATAGATAACCTGCGGTGTTATCCTTTGATGAAAAACTTCGGAATTGGGTACTGTTGAATGTGTTAAAATTGGAGGATGAACTTAAGTTAGAGGAACCCGATACCAGTGATACAACACCTGCGACAAATGAAGCCCCCGCAGCCACATACATTACTGTACTTGTATTTTTCTTTTTACGATAAGCCTCCAACAAATCCATACTTCGTGGATTGTCTGTTAAATCATGTTTCAAGTTCGCATAATTTAGTCGTTTTAGATCTGCAAAACCTTTGTTGTAATAGATTTCTTTGCTACTGCGCCGAACCGCTGGATAACGGTAGCGAGCTTGAGGACGCATCATAAAATTATGCCTTTCGTAGATGTTAAGTTTTCCCTCAGTAACCCGCTCTGCCAATTCTGATTCTCCGAGGAAGTGCATTTTTTTAATGTTAGCGAAGTAGCCATCGGCAGAGCTGGCAAACTTAATTTGCGGAATTGGTACTTTTCGTCCGTCGGCTCTGACTTGCCATAAGCCTTGGTAGTCTTGATGAACCCTGACCTGATTGACCTGTACAAGCGAGTCGGAAAATAGATACAAGAAATCTCTGTTTGTGTTCGTTTGCGAACGGGCGTTAAGGCCATAGCAAGCCATAACGACGACGAGTAATTTTTTCATACGTGTTTACATTTGTGTGTATGAAAACGGCAGCAAATTTTATGCTGATTTTAACTATGCAACCAAGTAGATACAAACTTTCATACAACTGGCTTGGTTAGTTAAACCTTATTGGAATGGAAAGCCTCATTTTTCATGAGCTTGAAATGGAAAGAAGGGCTACATGAGCCAAAAGCACTCCCATTGTTTTTCAAAAGGCTGTTTTACACTAATGTGCGAGCATTTGATTGAGTTTAGCATTGAACATTTTTGCCAATTCGTTAAAATACCTACGGCGACCATAACCCATTACCCAACGCAAGCCACTTACGGCATTGGTTACAAAAACCTCTTCGGCTTCTACCAATATTTGGGGGTTAATTTGCGCTTCGATTAACGAAACTTGATTTTGCTTAGCGATTTGCATAATTACCGTACGCATCACTCCCGACACGCAACCTTCTGAAAGAGCGGGAGTAAATATTTGATTTTGATAAACGACGAAGACATTTGAACTGGTGCTCTCACAAAGAAATCCGTTTTGGTTTAATAGGAAAACTTCGTCTAGTTTTTTCTCCTTTTGGTGAATTGCAGCCATTACAAAAGGCAAAGCGCTGGTAGTTTTAAAATTTGAGAACTTGTTAATTGGTTTTACTAGCTCATCATAAACATCTACGATCAGCCCTTTTTTGTTGAGTTCATAGGAGGTGGTGTCTAGGGGGGTAACTTCCAACAAATAACCCACTTTATTACTTGTTGGCGTGTACAAGCCTTCGCCGTCACGATAAATGGTTAGTCGGAACCTTGCATTAGCGTTAATTTTATTTTTGCGAGCAAGTTCGGTAGTTTTCTGCTTCAAAAAATACTCATCCAGCAAGTTATAGCCGTCCATTTTTAAAGCCTTCATGCTCGTTTTAATTCTGTCGGCGTGCAACTCTGCAAACTGTAATTTACCATTACACATACGCATGCTTTCGAATAAGCCATCACCAAATTTAAAACCTCTATTACTGGCTTTTAGGGTAGCTTCATCCTTAAGAAAAAATTGATCGTTAAGAAGTATAAACGCCATATTATTGTTGAGGATGTGATAAATAATTACGCCATTTATTTAACACCATATCGAAATCAGAAGGAATTGGAGCTTCGAACTCCATATATTTTTGTGTAGTTGGATGAATGAAACCTAGGGTTTGCGCATGCAGTGCTTGTCGTGGCATAATTTCGAAACAGTTATTTACAAATTGTTTATACTTTGTAAACGTAGTTCCTTTCAAAATCTTGTCACCGCCATAGGTTGCATCGCTAAATAACGGATGACCGATGTGCTTCATGTGTGCCCTAATTTGATGTGTTCGTCCTGTTTCTAGTTCACAACTTATAAGGGTTACATAATTTAACCGTTCTAAAATTTTATAATTAGTTGCCGACCATTTTCCTTTATCTTCATCGTCGTAAACATCTTGAATAATACGGTTCTTCAAGCTTCTGCCAATGTAACCTTCTATGCGCCCATCAGTTTCCAAATCTCCCCAAGCTAGGGCCAAATATCTTCGGGTAATGCTATGATCAAAAAACTGTTTAGCCAGTTTAGTCATGGTAATTTCGTTCTTACTGATAAGCAGCAAGCCGGAGGTATCTTTATCTATTCTGTGAACCAATCCAGGGCGTCCGTCGTTACCAGGCATGGTTGGTAATTGCTCAAAGTGATAAGCCAACGCATTCACCAGCGTACCGGTGTAGTTGTTAAAACCTGGGTGCACCACCATGCCAGCAGGCTTATTTACGATCAATAAATCATCATCTTCGTAAACGATATCTAAAGGGATATTTTCTGGATAAACTTCGGTATCACGAGGCGGATGAGCGAAGACGATAGAGATTTCGTCAAAAGGCTTTACCTTATAACTAGCCTTAACGGTTTGTTTATTTACCAGAACGTTCCCCGCCTCTATCGCATTTTGAATTCTGTTTCTAGATGCATTCACCATCCGTTGCATCAAAAATTTGTCAACCCTCAAAAGAGACTGTCCTTTATCCGCTACAACGTTAAAATGTTCAAATAAATCCTGCTCACCTTCTTCTAGCTCAATTTCGTGATTTTCCATATTGCAAAAATAAATTATCAAATTGATATTCCCTTTATAGTTTTTGGCTTATTTATTGTTAGGTGTCTGGCATAACACAATAGGCTTATGAACAACTTTACTCAAAACGTTAAAATCGTATTAAATTTTTTTCCATATCTGATCAGAAAAATATACTTTCGTAGTTGATAACCAATCAACTATAAAATGAAAAGAAATTTTTCTGTGCTAAGGAATATAGTTCTTATTAGCACTTTTGTCGTACCTTTTAATCTCTTCGCTCAAGACGAAATTGGGGAACTGATTAAAGGAACTCCTGCAGATGCGACGAAATTAATTAATGCCTACGCAAATCCTGCGTTTAAAGGATTTGGTTTAGGACTAAACTCTGGCTGGACTAACTCCGCAAAAAGCATCGGTGCTTTTCGCTTCGACTTAAGGATCAGTGCTACCGCGGCAATGTCTCCAACGAAAGACCAAAGTTTTAATGTTAACGATTTAGGATTAACGTCCCTACGTCCTGCTAACCCCTCTAATACGATATCACCTACCGTAACGGGTAAGGATATAGAAGGCCCAGCAATGCAAGTGGGCAATGATCCTTCTACCCAATTCAGTTTGCCTCAAGGACTTGGCTTTAATTACATTCCATCTCCGCAGGTGCAATTAACCGTTGGCTTACCTAAAAACATAGACATCGCTTTGCGCTATTCGCCGAGTATCAATTTAGACGAAAACGGAAAGTTTGACCTTTTTGGTATCGGAGCTAAGGTGGAGGTTTTACCTTTGATTTTCGGAAAAACAGGAAAAATGTTGCCGTTTGATTTGGCAGTGGCTGGGGGTTATACCAAGCTGAAATACCAATTACCCCTAGATGTGAACGAGGGTACGAATTATACCGACCAGATGATTAAAACCGAATTTGGCGGATTCAGTGCCGAGGCCATTATTTCTAAAAAACTTTCGATTTTTACACCCTTTGCAAGTTTAGGCTATAATACAGCGCAACATAAAATTAACGTATTAGGAACTTATGATTTTAATGGCTCCATTGAACGGGATCCAATTAAAATTGATGAGAAAAGCATTAGTGCGTTAAAGGCAACTGCGGGCTTTCAATTGAGACTAGCCGTACTGAAGCTGTATGGTTCATATACATTGTCTGAATACAGCTATATTAACGTGGGTATTGGCTTAGGAATTGGAAAATAAATTTCGTATAATGACTTAAAAAGCTTCTCTTTGGAGAAGCTTTTTTTATGCAATTAACTAGCCCGATACAAGAAATATCCTACAATGGACATTCAATTTATCTGAAAAGAGATGATCTTATTGATCCATTTGTATCTGGAAATAAGTGGCGCAAACTCAAATACATCCTCCGTAAGGCTAACTCATTAGAAAAAACACATCTGGTAACCTTTGGCGGCGCTTACTCCAACCATTTATTAGCCACGGCGGCCGCAGCCGCAGGTCAACAATTTAAGGCAACAGCTTTTGTGCGTGGCGAAGAAGTAGAAAATGAGATACTATTCCTTTGCAAAATCTTTGGCATGCAGTTAAAATTCGTAACCCGCGAAAGTTATAAGGATAAACAACAACTGTTTGAACACCATTTCGGAGAAGAAAAGAGTGCTTATTTCATTGACGAAGGTGGTGCGAGCGAGGAAGCGACTCTCGGTTGTGCGGAGATTGTAGCCGAACTGGCGGAAGAATTTGATCATATTTTTTGTGCAGCAGGCACAGGCACTACCGCTGCTGGACTACTTAATGGGCTGCTGGGGCATCAAAAAACTACTCTGCTTCATGTGGTACCAGTGTTAAAAGGAGGTGCTTTTATAAAAGAAGAAATCGCTAAATATCAAAATGACTTGTCGCAACTTCAACTCCACACTGACTATCATTTTGGTGGTTATGCTAAATCTACTCCAGAACTCGTCCTATTTATTAAAGATTTCGTCTCCAAAACTGGGATATTGATTGACCCTGTTTACACTGGAAAAATGCTCTTCGCAATTTTCGATCTGTTGGAAAAAAATATTCTCACTAAGGAAGGGAAAATTTTGGCGGTTCATACGGGTGGCTTGTTTGGTCTATTGGGCATGAAAGAAAAAATCAACTTGCATTTATAAGAGATTTAGCGTTTGGTTGATAAAAAAATTGTTGCATTATTTATCCACATTTTACAAGAAGTAGCAACTTTTATTGAAAAATCGTAGTTTAAATGATTTAAACCTAGTTTTTGCAGTTTGAGTACAAAAACCTTCTAAATTTGGATTTTAGCGGCATTTCACTAAATTTGAAAACACCAAATACGAATTTATATGTACCAACTCAGCGTTCCTGCAAGTGAAGTAAAAGCAACATTAAGTAAGCATATTCTTGCAGACGGTTACGATATTGTCTATGACATTGAAAAAAGCCAGGGGGCTTATATCTACGATTCTAAAAGCAACAGAAAACTTTTAGATTTTTTCACCTGCTTTGCCTCGGTTCCTTTGGGATACAACCATCCAAAAATGGTTAACGACGAAAATTTTAAGCAACAACTGTTAATGGCGGCAATGTCAAATCCGTCTAATTCTGATGTGTACACTCAGCAATATGCGGAGTTTGTGAAAACCTTTTCTACGGTAGGCATACCCGATTATTTGCCTCACGCCTTTTTTATTGCGGGCGGCGCATTGGCAGTAGAAAATGCATTGAAAGTTGCTATGGACTGGAAAGTTCAGAAAAACTTTAAAAAAGGTTATAAAGAAGAAAAAGGCTTCAAAGTAATTCATTTTGAAAAAGCCTTTCACGGGCGTAGTGGCTACACCTTAAGCTTAACCAACACCTTACCCGATAAAACCAAATGGTTTGCTAAATTTGATTGGCCAAGAATTAGTACTCCGGAGTTGAAATTTCCGCTAAACGGAGACCACATTAAAACGGCAGAGGAAACCGAGGCACTTGCAATTGCACAAGTTAAAAAAGCCTTCGCTGAAAATAAAGATGATATTTGTGCCATCATTATAGAACCCATCCAATCGGAAGGCGGAGATCGACATTTCCGAGAAGAATTTTTAATCCAACTACGCGAGCTCGCCGATGAAAATGAAGCATTTTTAATCTATGATGAGGTGCAAACTGGCGTGGGTTTAACCGGGAAGTTTTGGTGTCATGAACACTTTAACGAGCAAGCACGCCCTGATATTATCGCCTTTGGAAAAAAAATGCAAATATGCGGAATACTGGTTGGCAAGAAAGTAGATCAGGTACCCGATAATGTTTTCAAAGTTCCATCAAGAATTAACTCTACATGGGGCGGTAACTTGGTAGACATGGTGCGGGCAACTCAAATATTAAACATCATTAAAGAAGACAGACTTTGTGAAAACGCCGAAAATGTAGGCACTTATTTACAAGAACGCCTTCGCGAATTGGCTAGCGAATACGATACAATTAGTAACGTGCGAGGTAAAGGCTTGCTTTGTGCATTTGATTTCCCGAACAAGGAGATGAGGGATAATTTCGTAAAGCTCGGTATGGAGCACAACGTGATGTTTTTAGGTTGTGGTAACCAAACGATAAGGTTTAGACCAGCACTTTGCATCGAGAAGCATCATATTGATGAAGGAATAGGCGTTATGCGTAAAATACTGCCTAACATATAAAAACCTTAGCCCTTTAAAAAAGGGCTATTTTGTTTCTTTACTTGATGACAACATTGCTTTAAAAACATTAGCCTATCATTGTAAATATTTAGTACTAATGAATAAATACAAGATTATTTTCGCGGCTTTTATTTTGGTAATTATAGGTTGGATGCTCAAAGAAACCTTCAACCAATCTGGTATAGAAGATTTGAAAGGGGGCTTTGTTGAGGTGGCAAAATACAGAAATGAGAACAACACTGGCCCAGTACAGCGTATCTACGCGGTTACCGTAAAAGACACAGCAGACGCTGATTTAGAAGCATATGGCGACCTTATGCCCCACAACAAATACGGCAATACAAAAGTTTATTTTTTTTTAGCAGAGACTGCTGCCCCGATTGCTTTGGAGCCAGGTGATGTCAATTTTGACCCCCGCTATAATGGAAACTGTTTTGCCCTTTACGAGAAAAGTGCGATGGGCAATACTGGATTGTTGAAAAATCCCTTTGTTAAATAAAAGCAGAGTGCCCAGTAATTGCTCTACCCACAATCAAGGTATTGATTTCTTTTGTTCCCTCGTATGAATAAATGGCTTCGGCATCGGCAACGAAGCGAGCTACGTCGTACTCTAACAAAATTCCGTTGCCCCCCATTACCTCTCGTGCCCGGCTTACCACGTCTCTGGTTCGCATTGAACAAAATACCTTAGCTAAAGACGCGTGCTCATCTGTTAACAACCCCTGATCTTGCAGCTGCGATAAGCGAAAGCAAAGCGTTTGCATTGCAGTGAGGTTTGAAAGCATTTCTACCAAGTGATTTTGTATAAGTTGGAACGAGGCAATTGGCTTCCCGAATTGCTTACGTGTTTGTGTATAAGCTAAGGCCGCCTCGTAAGCGCCGCGAGCACATCCTACAGCTTGCCAAGCAACTCCGGCCCTTGTCATCTGTAATACTTTTGCCGTATCTTTAAAGGAATTAGCGTTTTGTAAACGATCAGTTTCCTCCACCTCACAATTTGTTAAGCTGATTAAGCCATTCTGTACGATCCGCAGCGCCATCTTGTCCTTCATTTTTTCTACGGAAAAGCCCGGGGTGCCCTTACGCACAATAAAACCCTTAACTTGGTTATCGTCTACATCCCTTGCCCATATAATGGTGATATCAGAAAAAGTAGCATTGCCGATCCATTTTTTTTGTCCGTTAATCACCCATTTATCACCCTTGCGTTTTGCTGTTGTATTTAAACCTCCAGCTGCGCCAGAACCTACCTCGGGTTCCGTTAAACCAAAGGCACCAATAGTTTTAAACTGTTGCATTGATGGTAACCACTCCTGTTTCTGAGCCTCAGAACCTAATAAATAGATGCTACCCATCGTCAAGCCACTTTGTACACCAAAAAAAGTGGACATAGAAGTGTCGACCCTTGCCAATTCCATTGCTAGAATGCCCTCCATTAGATTTGATTTGCCGGCACAACCGTAACCTTTGTATGTTAAACCGCAAATGTTTAAATCCGCTATTTTTGGGATTAATTCATGCGGAAATTCGGCTTTTAGCCAATAATCATTTACAATGGGCTTCACTTCTGTTTCCAGAAATTTGCGGACTCTTAGCTGTAAAGCTCTATCTTCAACACTTAAAGCCTCCTCGCCCAACTGATAAAAATCTCCCTCAATTGGCGGAATTTCTTTAGTTCTATTGCCCCCACCCATCATCTTCATCATTCCTTGCAGTTGTTTTTCATCCAAACTAGAAATGGTTTCAACCATCTTAGAGAGATCAACCTTTTTAGAAAGTTCATCAAGTTTCTGAAAATCTACTTTCTTGAATAGATGATATGCGTTCTTTAATGAGGAGAGAATATTAGTCATAATGGTGTTTTATTTAAGAACAAAAAATTGAGCAAGTTGTTCAAACGAAATTTTATTCTAAAAAAAAGACTAAAAATCTACATAAATTTTTCGTTAACTTTATTAATAACTAAAACTGATACTGAAATGAAAAAAAAACTTCTGTTGTTATTCGCAACAATTTTGAGCTTTTGGAATCTTGCCACTGCTCAAAACCGAACCATTACAGGCAATGTCATTAGTGCTAATGATACAAACCCCATTCCTGGAGTTAGTGTATACGTAAAAGGCAAACCTACCCAAGGCACACAAAGCGATGCAAATGGAAATTTTAAATTGATCGTCGACGAAAATGCAAAAGTGATTGTATTTAGTTTTATTGGCTTTCAATCTCTAGAGGTACCAATTAATGGAAACTTCACAAGAATTCGACTCGAAGAAGCGGCCTCTAACCTTTCTGAAGTTGTGGTTGTGGGCTATGGAACTCAGCTTCGTCGAGATTTAACTGGATCATCTGCAAGCCTTAATGCTGCAGATTTCAAAGATAAACCATTACAGACTATAGAAAGCGCATTGCAAGGGAAAGCTCCGGGGGTATTTATAAACTCCAGTAGTGGTAAGTTAGGACAAGCATTGCAAGTTAGAGTACGTGGTGTATCATCTATTTCTGCAAGTAACCAACCCTTATACGTGATTGACGGCGTACCAGTAGTAACTGAAGCATTGGGCACTTATACCGAACCAGACAATCCCCTTGCAGCAATTAATCCCAACGATATCGAATCGATGGAAGTATTAAAAGATGGCGCCGCGGCAGCAATATATGGTGCTAGAGCATCAAACGGCGTAGTTTTAATTACTACAAAGAAGGGAAAATCTGGACGAACAAATATCGATTTGGGTTACTACGCCGGTTTTAGCGACCCCACGCGTAAAGGAGATTTTTTAAATGCCGACCAATACAGACAGCTACTTGATGAAGCCTTTAAGTATGGCGACTATGATGGCGGCGATTACGCCAATGCAGCAGAAATGTGGGAAGACTATACTGGTACCACCGACTGGACGAACAGCTTCAACACGAACTGGGTAGACCAGGCATTTAGACGCGGGCACAGCCAAAATTACAACGTGAGTATAAACGGTGGAGATGCAAAAACCAAGTTTATAGTTTCTGGAAATTATAACAATAACAACGGTATCATAGTTGGAAACAGATACGTAAGAACTGGCGGGCGCTTAAGCCTTGACCATTCAATTTCACCACTTTTAGATGTTGGCGGTGCTATCAATATTTCGAAGGTTGACAATTATCGTATTTCTACAGATAATGCATTTTCCAACCCCTTACAGTTAAACGCCTTGCCCCCAATACAACCTGTATATGAGAATGGTGAACTGAATAGAAATACGGTGTATTACAATGGATTAATTGATGGTGCAAATGGCAGCAATCTATCTACAACTTATCGAACCTTTGCTAATACATATGCCAGTCTAAAGATTACGCCAGAGCTAGTTTTTAGAAGTGAGTACGGTTTTGATTTCAATAATTTGGAAGAAGAAATGTACCTAGGAAGTAAAACCCAAGACGGTGGAGGCACTGGCGGTTACGGCTTCGACTATATGGCCAAATCCATCAATTTTAATACAAATAACACCTTAAATTACACCAAAACATTTGCGGAGATACATAAGCTAAACGTGATGGTCGGTTTTGCGTTCCAAGACACTAAATTTCGATCTTCTTCTGTAGAAGGAACAACATTTCCTTCAGATAGCTTTACCAAAATATCTAGCGCAGCAGTGATTTCCTCTGGCTCCTCTAGCGAAACAGAGCATAACTTCGTATCCTACTTAGCTAGGGTAAATTACAAACTGAAAGACAAATATCTCATTAGTGCATCTATACGAACTGACGGATCATCCCGATTTGGAGCTAACAAGCGATACGGAACCTTCCCGGCAGCATCAATCGGCTGGATTGTTTCCGAAGAGGATTTCTTAAAAGCTAGCGAGGTAATCAGCCTTTTAAAATTAAGAGCGAGTTACGGCAAAACAGGTAACGCCGAAATAGATAATTTTGCCTCGAGAAATTTTTATAGAGGGGTTAATTATGCAGGAGTTGGTGGTACACTTCCTAGCCAGCTGGGCGATCCAAATTTGACATGGGAAAACACCAACAGTTTTAATATTGGCGTAGATATTGGTTTTATTTCTGATAGGATCACAGCTACCGTTGAGTACTACCAGAAAAAAACAACCGACCTCTTACTCAACGCCCCTATTCCGGCAACCAATGGTTTCTCATCGATTTATAGAAATATAGGTGATATGGAGAACAAAGGATTTGAATTTTCATTCAATACCAGAAACTTAGTGGGCGAATTTAGATGGTCAACGTCCTTCAATCTCGCATTGAACAGAAATAAAGTACTAAAGCTAGTAAATGGTGAGCCAATTTACACAGGCGGAAGATTTTTGGGTAGAGTAGCTATTGGAGAACCATTAGGTTACTTCTACGGAAAAGCCTATGCAGGCGTTGATCCCGCGAACGGTGATGCCCTTTATTATATTGATGATAGTAGAACCACGACAACTAATGATTTTAGTGCGGCATCTAATCAAAAATTAGGCGATCCGAATGCTAAGTTTTTCGGTGGTTTTGGCAACACTTTATCCTACAAAAACTTTGACCTAGACATTCAGGCACAATTTGTTTCCGGAAACGATATCTACAACATGGCCGGAGTATTTCAATCTGCAAATGGCGATTATTTCGATAATCAAACAGTAGACCAGATGAATTACTGGACGCCCACCAATACTAATACAAAAATACCTCAACCTCGTTTTGGCGAAGGAAATGGAACAGATCCGTCATCCCGGTGGATACAAAAAGGTTCATACTTTAGGATAAAAAGTGCAATTTTGGGTTATAACATCCCTAAAAAATACCTCACAAAATATAAATTACAAAATGTTAAACTCTATGTTTCAACATTAAACCTTTTAACGCTAACTGGTTACAAAGGTTATGATCCAGAGGTGAATACCCCAAGTGGCGGTTCTATTCAATCCGACAATATTCAACTCGGACATGACTTCTACACCGCTCCGCAGGCAAGAACTGTGACGTTTGGCGTGAATATAGGGCTTTAATCAAAACACGAAATCATGAAAAATTATAAAAATATTGCGGTCCTATTCTTCCTGATTATAAGTTTGGCAGCTTGTAAAAAAGAACTGGACATAAACTCGAAACAATCAATAGACGCAGCCGACGCCTTAAAAACTACGGCCGACGTACAAAACGCCCTTACCGGAGCTTATACAGTATTAGCCACTGGCGATTTATATGGTACAAATTTAGTGCTCGTGCCAGATTTATACGCCTCTTCCAACTACATTAGCTGGCGTGGTACTTTTACCACTTATAGAAACATTGCAAGTGCAGCGGTACAAGCCGCGAGCGTGGATGCGAACAGAACCTGGGCTAGTGCCTATAAAGCCATAAATATCTCAAACATCATTATATCGGCGTTAGATGTAGTAGACAATCCCGCCACGAAGGATGTTATTGAAGGCAAGGCGCTCTTAATTAGAGGAATTATGCACTTTGAATTGGTAAGACTTTACGCACAGCAATATGAAGCTGGTGGTGTAAACAATGGCCTCGGTGTGCCTATCATGACAAAAGCTGTAAAAACCTTAGATGACATCGTAACGAACACTCCGCGAAACACAATTGCAGAAGTTTATAGTTTTGTTGAAAACGACTTACAAACAGCAATTACCAAATTAGATGCAGTTGATGACGTATGGGCTGCTAAAGCTTTCTTAGCGAGAGTATACCTACAAGAAGGGAAATATGATTTAGCTAGAGATTTGGCCAACGATATTATCGAGAATAGCGACTTCAGCTTAATTACATCGTCGTTAGAAACACCTTTCCGTACAAAAAATTCAAACGAAGGAATTTTCGAGATACAGCAAAACGAGCAAAGTAACGCTGGAACTAGCAACGACGGCTTGGCTACTTTTTATGCAAGCTATGAAAATTCTACGGGAGGTACCGTGGGCAGAGCAGACGCACTCGTGAGCGATGCGTTTTACAGCACATTTGAGCCCAACGACAAACGTAAAACCGAAATGATTTACGAGGGAACTGGTGCTAGAACCGGATGGTTTACCAAAAAATGGTATAGTTATTACGACAATATTCCTGTGTGTAGACTTACAGAACAATATTTAATTAGAGCGGAATGCAATTTCAGATTAAACACCAATATTGGTGCTACACCTGCCGATGATATCAATATATTGCGCACAAGAGCCGGTTTAGGAAATATAGTTCCAACCTTGGCATCTATATTAGCCGAGCGAGAAAAGGAATTAGCCTTTGAAGGTTTTAGATTGCACGACTATAAGAGAACAAAACGAACTATTGGTGGATTTGCTTTCGATAATCCGAAACTTGTTTTTCCAATTCCACTTAGAGAATTGGCCGCGAATAAAGCTTTAATCCCAAACCCTGGGTATTAAAAATATCAGCTAATAAAAAATGCAGTAGCTAAAAACTACTGCATTTTTTTTTTGATTAAATTAAATTGAAAATATCATCTACGCCGAGCAACTTCCTCGAAGTAAAACCCTCGCCATAACTTGCACCAATATTCTTACCCATCTCTCTAGCTCTTGCAATTATCGATTCGAAAAACGCTGGTGTAGAAATATATGTTTGAGGTTCGTCAGTATTCGAGTTGTCAAATTGGGTTTCGAAAGCTCTAATAGCTTCTAACTTTTGATCCATTTCAGCCGAAATATCGATAATGATATCTGGCTTGATATAAGTATCTTGGATATACTGTAAAGTTAAACGTGGACGCCAAGCCGTTTGCTCTGCTCCGTCTTCTCCCTTTGTCTCTATTCTTCTCAATCCAGACAGAAAGATTGCGTCATTGGCTAGATTGGAAGCTCTTCCATGGTCAGGGTGCCTATCGTAAAAGGCATTGGCAAGTATAATTTCTGGTTGAAATTTACGTATAACTTTAATGATGGCCATTTGATGCTCTTCATCATTTTTAAAGAAACCATCCCTCAGCTTTAGATTTTTTCGTACTGCTAAACCCATAATTTTCGAGGATGCCGCTGCTTCTGCTGCTCTTGTTTCACTCGTACCTCGTGTCCCTAATTCGCCTTGCGTAAAATCTACAATACCAACTTTTTTACCAGCCTTAATGTTTTTAATAATTGTACCCGAACAGCCCAACTCCGCATCATCTGGATGTACGGCGAACACTAAAATATCTAGCTTCATTTATATTACTTCGTTTATTAATCTTTGAATTTTCTTTTTCACTTTTGATGAATTAGGTTTAGTGAAGGGATAAAAATACTCCACAACCTCTCCTCTTCTGTTAATCAAATACTTATGAAAATTCCAACGCGGTGTCGAATTTAGATTACCATTCAACTTCTTGTCCGCTAAAAAGTTGAACAGTGGATGAGCTGCCTTTCCTCTCACCATCACTTTATCAAAAACAGGGAAATTCACACCGTAATTGACTTCGCAAAACTCAGAGATTGCGTTTCCATCCAAAGGTTCTTGTTTACCGAAATCATTTGATGGAAAGCCCAGAACTTCGAAACCACTTGCTTCAAACTCATCCCGTATTTCTTGGAGATCTTTTAACTGTGGTGTAAAACCACAGCCAGACGCCGTATTTACAATCATTAATACTCTGCCCTTAAAATCGACCAAGTTTTTTTCTAATCCATTTATAAGTTTTGCTTTGAATGGATAAATCGTTGGTTTTGTATTCATATTTCTACTGGTAATAGCCAGAGCTACGTATAATCGACTCGATATCTCTGTCTTCAGACACGTCGTAAGTACTTTTTAAATTGTGACCTACCACCCTCGCTATAAGTTGATAAGAAAACGCAGCAAATTTCCCTTTAGTTTGTTTAACCACATCGTAGGTCGTCTTGCCAACTTCTCTATCAATTAGTTTAGTTAATATTTTACCTTGAGTAATGGTTAATTCCTTAATCTCGGTATTAAACATTTTTTTTATCTCCTCGTCGCAGGCTTTCACCAGGCGCTTCTGTTCCTTTTTATCCGAAACTGATGCCAAATCTCGCTCCAATTGCTCGTAACGTCTCTTCGCAAAAAGCGCATACGGCATTACCTTCAAAACGTTATATCTCAACCTATTGTAGGCAGCTTGCTCTTGTGGAGACTTCCAAATCCTTTGGCCCACTACTACTACCTCCCTCAAACCTATCCATGGTATCATGTAACCATTCTCGTTGGTGGCGGCTACTCTAATGGTATCGTTTTTACCCAGCTTTGGCCAAATAGCATTTTGCGTACTGTCCTGTGCCTTAGCAGCCAAAGCCGTAAACGTGACAATAAACAGAATAAAAAAACGATAAAATTTCATAAATTTATGCCTATTCAAAGTTAAAGCAATTTTTATATATTCGCTTTATCTACAATCTAATATAGCATATTATAGTTAAACACAACTATAATTTTACCTACAATACACAAATGAAAAATAACTTGGTTATTGATTTAGAAGTCGAGAAGAAAGAAATATTAAAGCGATATCGAGCTTTGTTACGTGCCTGTAAATCAACCTTGCAACGCGGCGATAAGAAAGAAATACGTAAGGCATTTGACATGGCCTTAGAAAGCCATAAGGATATGCGCAGAAAATCTGGGGAGCCGTATATCTATCATCCCATTGCAGTGGCGCAAATTGCTGCTGAAGAAGTTGGGTTGGGCACAACATCTATTGTATGTGCTTTGTTACATGACGTAGTGGAGGATACTGATATCACATTAGAGGATATTGAGCGTGAGTTTGGTAAAAAAACAGCTAAAATTATTGATGGTTTAACTAAAATTTCAGGGGTATTTGACACCAATAGCTCTTTACAAGCTGAGAATTTCAGAAAGATGCTATTAACCCTAGCTGATGATGTGAGGGTGATTTTGATAAAGCTTGCGGACAGACTGCACAATATGCGCACAATGGACTTTATGCCACGTCACAAGCAGCTAAAAATAGCGTCAGAAACAATTTACTTGTATGCTCCCTTAGCGCATCGTTTAGGCCTGTATGCTATTAAATCTGAGCTTGAAGATTTAGCTATGAAATATCTTGAGCCAGACACCTACAAGTTTATTGCTACCCAACTGAATGAGAAGAAAGCGGAACGTAGTGCCTTTGTGAAGAAATTTATAGAACCAATTGACGAGATTTTGGCAGAGCAAGGTTTGGTAGCAAGTGTATACGGTCGTCCAAAATCAATCCACTCGATCTGGAATAAGATGAAAAAGAAAAATATACCTTTTGAAGAGGTATATGATCTTTTTGCGATCAGAATAATATTAGATAGCCCGCCGGAGCGAGAAAAAGCAGATTGTTGGAAAGCCTATTCGATTGTTACCGATTTGTACAGGCCTAATCCCGACAGATTACGAGATTGGGTTTCCTCTCCAAAAGGAAACGGTTACGAATCGTTGCACACCACAGTTATGGGGCCAAAAGGTCAGTGGGTGGAGGTGCAAATTCGTACCCAACGCATGAATGAAATTGCCGAGAAAGGATTCGCAGCGCATTGGAAATACAAAGAATCTAGCAACGATAATGGGTTAGACCAATGGATCCAAAAAGTGAGGGATATGTTGAGCAACCCTGAGTCGAATGCTTTAGATTTTCTGGATGATTTTAAAATGAACCTTTTCTCGGATGAGATTTTCATCTTCACACCAAAAGGCGCATTGCTACAACTCCCATTAGGCGCTACAGCCCTCGATTTTGCCTTCGAAATTCACACTGATATTGGTGCAAAATGCATTGGCGCTAAAGTTAACCATAAGTTAGTTCCGCTATCTTACAAGCTACAAAATGGAGATCAAGTCGAAATCATTACTTCGGGGAAACAAACCCCAAAAGAAGATTGGCTAAACATTGTGGTCACTGCAAAGGCAAAGTCTAAAATTAAATCTTCTTTAAAAGAAGAAAAACGCCGTATAGCAGAAGAAGGAAAAGAGCTTTTAGAACGCAAATTAAAATCACTTAAAATCACTTACAATACAGATAATCTTAACAAGATAAGTTACTTCTTCAAACTCCCATCTACGCAGGAACTTTTCATTTCGGTGGCAACTGGCAAAATCGAATTGAAAGATTTGAAAGAATATGTGGCAAGTGAAAAAGAGATAGAAAATAGAGGGAACGAACGCACAAACGACCACGATAAAATTGATGCATTACTCAAAAAAGTAAAAGGGCCAGAATCGGATGTTTTATTGATTGGCGAAGATTTGCAAAAAATCGACTATACGCTGGCGGCTTGTTGTAACCCTATTCCAGGCGATGATGTTTTTGGCTTTGTAACAGTTAACGAGGGTATTAAAATACATCGTACTAACTGCCCTAACGCCGCACAGCTTATGGCAAATTACGGTTATCGAATTGTGAAAGCGAAGTGGAACAACCAACAAGAATTAAGCTTCTTAACAGGGTTGCGTATTGTTGGCATTGATGACGTGGGCCTTATCAATAATATCACCAAGGTAATTTCAAACGATTTCCATGTAAATATTAGATCAATTACTGTGGATACCGAAGACGGAATTTTTGATGGAAATATTAAAGTTTTTGTTAACGATAAACATCATCTAGATAACTTAATAAAGAATTTATTGGACGTTAAAGGAGTTACTGGAGTAACCCGCATGGACGATTAATTTGCAGATTTTCAAAACTAAAAGAGGCTAGATATAGCCTCTTTTTTTATGTTTCCACAATCTTTACAAGATGTTGATTATTTAATGACGTAAATCGCTTCATCTGTTAAATCTATTGTTTACCTTTGGATGGAGTTTAAAACTATGTCTGAACAGAATACAAGCGAGTTGGTTAGGAAAATATTTGAAGCCTATCTCGAAAACAAAAACTTAAGAAAAACCCCTGAGCGTTTTGCTATACTTGAAGAGATTTACTCAAGAGACGATCACTTCGACGTGGAAACGCTTTACATACACATGAAGAACCAAAAGTACCGTGTAAGTAGAGCAACTGTTTATAACACCTTAGAACTTTTGGTGTCGTGTGACCTTGTAACCAAACACCAGTTTGGCAAAAACATGGCACAATTTGAAAAATCTTACGGCTACCATCAACACGATCACGTAATTTGTATTGATTGCGGCAAAGTGGTGGAATTCTGCGATCCTCGTATTGGTCAAATTCAAAGTATGGTTGGCGATCTATTAAAATTTGATATCAAACATCACTCTTTAAATTTATACGGAGTATGTTTTGATTGCAGCGCCGCAGCTACCATTAAAAATAAACAAACTAATTAATTTCTATATATTCTTTAAAATAAAATAATGACGCAAGTAGATGTGCTACTAGGCCTGCAATGGGGCGATGAAGGCAAGGGAAAAATAGTTGATGTTCTTAGTCCAAAATACGATTTAATTGCTCGCTTTCAAGGCGGTCCAAACGCAGGACACACTTTGGAATTTGATGGCAAAAAATTTGTACTAAATACTATTCCATCGGGTATTTTTAACGAAAAAACCATGAACTTAATTGGTAATGGTGTGGTAATTGATCCGATTATTTTAAAAAGAGAGTTAGATAATTTAAAAGCTGCAGGACATGACCCAGTAGGTGCTGGAAAATTGGTTTTAGCTCGTAAAGCTCACTTAATTTTACCTAGTCATCAGTTATTAGATGCTGCAAATGAGCAAAAAATGGGTGCGGGCAAAATTGGTTCAACTTTAAAAGGTATTGGCCCAACTTATATGGACAAAACCGGAAGAAATGGCCTTCGCGTTGGCGATACTACCCTTCCAGATTTTAAAGAACGTTATGAGAAATTAGTTAACAAACACAAAGAAATATTATCTCATTACGAGTTTGAATATGATTTAACCGAAAAAGAAGCTGCGTTCTTCGAGGCTATTGAATTCATTAAATCAATTCCGCATGTAGATAGCGAGCACTTTGTAAATGGATATTTGAAAGAAGGCAAGCAAGTTTTAGCAGAAGGCGCTCAAGGCACTTTACTAGATGTTGATTTCGGTTCTTATCCTTTCGTAACTTCATCAAATACTACCACTGCTGGTGCTTGTACAGGTTTAGGTATTGCACCTAATAAGGTTGGCGAGGTTTATGGTATTTTTAAAGCATATTGCACGAGAGTTGGTGGTGGTCCCTTCCCTACTGAATTATTCGACGAAACAGGCGAAACGTTACGTTCGGTAGGACACGAATTTGGTGCTACCACTGGTAGAGCTCGTCGTTGCGGATGGATTGATATCCCAGCTTTAAAATATGCGATTATGCTTAACGGTGTAACAGAGTTGATTATGATGAAAGCCGATGTATTAGATGGCTTTGATACCATTTATGCTTGTACGCATTACGAACATGACGGTAAAACCATCGACTATATGCCTTATGATATCATTAGCGTAGAGCCGAAGCCTGTTTTAAAAGTTATTGAAGGCTGGAAAACTGACTTAACTCAAATCACGTCAACTGATCAAATTCCTGCGCAGTTAAATGCCTATATTGAGTTCTTGGAGAAAGAATTAGAAGTTCCGATTAAGTTTTTATCGGTTGGACCAGATAGAAAGCAAACGCTGACGCTGAAATAGTACAGATTCGAAACGCATACACAAATCCCGTTACAGGCTGTAGCGGGATTTTTATTTTTTGGAACTATTAGAACTAAGCTGAACTTCATTTCATAAATTTGCGCTAGTATGAATAATGTGAACATTCCTATCTTTAAGCAAAAAGCTCTCGCCTATGCCTCAACTTTTAGCGCTTGCTGCTACTTAGATTCTAACGATTACGAAGACAAACATGGAAATGTTGACTGCTTAATTGCCTTTGGGGTGAAACGTGAGCTTAAGCAAAATGCTGGGAGTGCTTTTGAGCATCTTCAGGTGTTTTATGATACGCATAAAGACTGGATGTTTGGCTTACTGGGGTATGATTTAAAAGACGAAATTGAGCACTTCCCAAATTATAAAAAAGACTTATTAAACTTCCCTGATCTCTACTTTTTTATTCCTGAAAATCTTATTTGCATTAAAGGCGATAGCATTGAGATTTTAAAGGGAAACAAAGATCTTATTAAGCGAATTGAAGCCGCACAAATAAATGCTGATAAAGCACTAGAGGGCGTCCATACGCAAGCGAAGCTAAGTAAAGCTGAATATATTAGTTCTGTAGAGCAACTGAAAGCACATATCAAAAGAGGAGATATTTACGAAGTGAATTTTTGTCAAGAATTTTTTGCTACAAACGCTCACATCGATCCGCTCTCGGTTTATCATCAGTTACGAGCCTTATCTCCTACACCATTCTCAGGTTTCTTAAAAATTAAAGGCAAATATATTTTATCGGCTACGCCCGAGCGGTTTTTGAGTAAAAGAGGAAACAAACTTGTTTCGCAACCCATAAAAGGAACAGCGAAGCGAAGCAATATTACAGCAGAAGACGAAACAATTCGAGCCGAGCTCAGAAACAACAAAAAAGAGCAAGCGGAAAATGTGATGATTGTGGACTTAGTGAGAAACGATTTGACAAAAAGCGCTGTAAGAGGAACCGTGACCGTTGAGGAGCTGTTCGGCATCTATACTTTTCCCCAAGTGCATCAAATGATATCTACCATCACTTGTAAGCTCGACCCAAATATCCACTTTGTGAAAGCGATAAAAAACGCCTTTCCAATGGGTTCGATGACTGGAGCTCCAAAATATAATGCCATGTTACTGATTGACGAGTTCGAGCAGAGCAAGCGAGGCGCTTATTCTGGTTCTTTTGGGTACATTACGCCAACGGGCGATTTCGACTTTAATGTCATTATCAGAAGCATTGTATATAATGCAGAACACGCTTACCTATCGTTTCAAGTGGGAGGCGCAATCACTTACAATTCGGATGCAGAAAAAGAGTTTGAAGAATGTATGCTAAAAGCCTCAGCAATTATGGAGGTATTGAGCCCCAAACTTTAAACGAAATCCAAATTTTAGGCAAAAAAAATGCTTTGAAAAAAATTACAAAGCATTGTCTTTAACCCCCTTACGAGTTATATCTCTATTTCTTATAATATTTCATCGCCTCTGGCAATGCGGCTTGAATTTTAGCAATCCTGTCGTTATCTGTAGGGTGAGTACTCAAAAACACAGGTGGTTTTGCCGAGCCTGCACTTGCTTGAGCCATTCTTTGCCAGAAGCCAGTTGCACTACTAGGATTATAACCAGCCATTGCCATAAAAGCTAAACCCATCCTATCTGCCTCTAACTCTTGGTTACGGCTAAACTTTAAAATTGTTAACTGACCTCCAATACCATAAATTTGGTTGAAGATGGCCTGCGTAGCAGACGACTTACCTGACGTGGCAACACCTACCGCAGCACCACCAATTTGTGCCGCTTGCATTTGCGAAGCTCTTTCTGCAGAGTGTTGCGCAATTGCATGAGCCACTTCGTGCCCCATTACAGTAGCTAAGCCTGCTTCGTCTTTGGTAACCGGTAAAATACCTGTATATATGGCAATTTTACCACCTGGCATACACCATGCGTTAACTTCCTTGCTTTCTATTAAGTTATATTCCCATCTGTAATTAGCAATTTGACTGCCCATACCGTTTTGGTTCATATACTGCGTTACCGCGGCGGCGATCTTCTGGCCAACACGTTTCACCATTTGTGCATTTGTGTTATTGGTGGAAACCACTTTTGTGGCCGGATCGCTTAATAATTGCGAATAACCGATTGCCGCCTGCTCTTGCAATTGACTTTCATCAACAAGATTTAACCTAGTGCGCCCTGTTAAAGGCACAGTTGTACACGAGGAAACAGCAACTAATGCAGTTGCTATGCCTAAAAAAATTGTCTTCTTCATGGGTTATCTAATTATCGTATAAAAACTAACTATCAAAAGTCGCTTTTGTTTTGTAAATTATTGAGTTTGTTTTCTCTTAAAGAGATATACTTTTGATTCTTTGCCTTTTAGCAAGCGCTCTATATTTTTTTGGTGGGTAACCAATATCAATACACATACACAAATACTATAAAGCACCTCAGCCTTTACGGAGGATTGCAAAACAAAAACCGTACCTAAGGGAAAAGCGAAACCCGCACAGATGGAGCTTAATGATACGTAATTTGAGATTAGCAATACCGTTAAAAATACACTTACACAGATCAAAGCAGTCCAAGGATTGACTGCTAAAACCATCCCAAATAAGGTTGCTACGCCTTTTCCGCCTCTAAAACCTGCAAATATTGGAAACAGATGGCCCATCACCGCGATAACTCCTAAAGCTAGTTCGTAGTTAACGAATTGAGCAGAATATTTTGGCCCAGTAACTGAGAGACCAATAAGGTAAGCCAACTTAGTTGCTGTAAAACCTTTCATAATATCGATCACCATCACAATGATGCCTGGCTTTTTACCTAAAACTCTAAAAGTATTAGTTGCACCTGCGTTTCCACTTCCATATTCCCTCACATCAACGCCATAAAATGCTTGTCCTAACCAAACAGCTGTTGGTATAGAACCTAGCAAATAGGCTCCTATAAGTGCACAAATCGAATAAATTGAAATCATTTATCTACAATGATAATAAAAAAATTGATTTAAGAAATGATAAGTTTGCATACTTACCGTCCTTAAAATGCCTTTAAGCTTAAGTCTAAACTTTTCACCGAATGGGTTAACTCTCCCATCGAAATAAAATCTACGCCGCAAGCAGCGTAATCCGCTACTGTGGCTTCAACAATACCGCCAGATGCCTCGGTGATGAACTTTCCATCTACCAATACAACGGCCTCTCTCAAAGTAGGCAAATCAAAATTATCTAACATAATTCTATCTACATTTCCAGTAGCTAAAACTTGCTTTAACTCATCCATATTCCTTACTTCTATTTCTATTTGCAACGCCTTACCCTTGTTCTTGATATACTCGTTAGCTTGGGTAATGGCATTGGTAATTCCTCCCGCGTAGTCAACATGGTTGTCTTTAATCAAAATCATATCATACAAACCAATTCTATGGTTTACGCCTCCGCCAATTTTAACAGCCCACTTTTCCAGGTATCTCAGTCCGGGTGTTGTTTTACGCGTATCAAGCAGCTTCGTTTGGTAACCTTCAAGTAACTTTACTATCCTATGTGTTTTAGTTGCAATACCGCTCATCCGCTGCATACAGTTAAGCACTAAACGCTCGGCGAGTAAAATAGAGTGGGTACTACCGCTTACATTAAAAACAATATCGCCAAAATATATGTTTGCACCGTCGTTGATTAAAATTTCAACTTGTAAAGTTGGATCGATCTGATTAAAGATTTGTAAAGCAAGTTCAACACCTGCCAAAACACCTTCTTCCTTAACTAAAAGCTTTGCTCTACCCTGACTACCTTGTGGTATGGTAGATAAGGAAGTATGATCACCGTCCCCTACGTCCTCAGCAATGGCAGTTGCGATGAATTGATCAATAAGTTGTTTATCCAAAGTGATATAATTTTGCTACAAAAGTAACAAAAGCAGTCAAAATATAGGACTACTTATCAAGCTCTATTCTCAACTCACTGATTAAAAAAACGTTAGAAACCTTTTTCATGGTTACCGTTACCCTAAACCGTTCTGATTTTGAGTGCAAAGAGAGTATAGTAAGTCGGTAGTTAGGGTTGTTGCTAAGTTTATGGATAATGCTTGATTTGTTAGGAGGATTCTTTAAAAAAAAGTCACGAAGTATCTGTTCTGCCTGTGCTCTATTATAGACATCTTCTTGATCGATAATGATCAACTCAACGGACGCAGCAAAGCTCTTTGCAATTTCTTTAGCATTCCCGTGTTTAAAATTATACGCCAATTCGTCGGCAATATCTGCCTGAAGCGCTACGGGTGGCTGAAAATGCAAAAATAGTACTATGAGCGAAACTATAGATTTTAACATCATCCTCTTAAAATAAAAATATTATCCTGCCAAAACTATGCCATTTAAAAACAATAAACAATTAATCCTTTTCCTAAAACGGTAATTCAACGTATATTTGATCATTAAATTTTTGATAGCACATTTTACATTATAATGGAAGCAAAAAAACTGGTATTACTTATTCTCGATGGTTGGGGTTACGGCAAAAAAGATAAATCCGATGCCGCCTTTGCAGCAAACACACCATATTTCGACTCTCTATTAGCAACATATCCAAACTCCACACTTGAGGCTTCTGGCGAAGCTGTGGGCTTACCTGCAGGTCAAATGGGCAATTCGGAAGTTGGACATATGAACCTTGGCGCTGGCCGAGTGGTATTCCAAGAACTCGGCAGAATTAACAATGCAATTAACCAGAGAACATTACATAGTAACGAGACGCTGGTTAACGCTTTTAATTACGCGAAAGAGAATGATAAAGCCGTACACTTTATTGGTTTAGTTTCTGATGGAGGTGTACACGCACACATAAACCATCTTTATGCATTATGCGATGCTGCCCAAGAAAACGGTTTGAAAGATGTCTTTGTACACGCTTTTTTAGATGGTAGAGATACAGACCCGAACGGAGGCCTAAACTACATTTCAGCATTACAACAACATTTAGCTACTACACCGGCGAAAATTGCCTCTTTAGTGGGCAGGTATTACGCCATGGATCGAGATAACCGTTGGGAACGTGTTAAATTAGCCTACGATGTAATGGTTAACGGTATAGGTGAAAAATTTATTGATCCTGCTATTGCCATACAACAATCATACGCGAACGGTGTAACTGATGAGTTTATAAAACCTGTTGTGCTGATGAACGAAGACAGCTCGCCGGTAGCTACTATTGAAGAGGGCGATGTTGTGATTTGTTTTAACTATCGTACAGATAGAGGACGTGAAATTACTCAAGCGCTAAACCAAAAGGATTTCCCTGAGTTCGGAATGCGCAAGCTACCACTGTACTACGTTACCATGACAACGTATGACGAAAACTTTGAGGGCGTTAAAGTTATCTTCACGAAGGATGATTTAACGAATACCCTTGGCGAAGTTTTAGAAGCCAATCATAAAAATCAAATCCGCATTGCCGAGACGGAGAAATATCCGCACGTTACATTTTTCTTTTCTGGCGGAAGAGAAAAAGAGTTTCTAAATGAACGAAGAATATTAGTACCCTCACCTAAAGTGGCAACTTACGACTTACAGCCTGAAATGAGTGCTGCTGGAATTACTGACGCAATTACCCAAGAATTGAAAAGCCAGTGGCCAGATTTTGTTTGCCTGAACTTTGCCAACCCAGATATGGTAGGCCACACGGGTGTTTTCGAAGCCGTGATTAAGGCGGTAGAGACTGTTGATGCTTGCACGCAAATTGTAGTTGAAACTGGCCTGGCCAATGGTTACTCTTTCATTATTCTTGCAGATCATGGAAATTCGGAATATATGTTAAATGAAGATGGTTCGGTAAACACCGCTCATACTACAAATTTAGTACCTTGCATTTTAATAGACAAAGACTATACAACTATTGCAAATGGTAAATTAGGCGACATTGCTCCAACCATATTAAAAATAATGGGAATAGAAGCACCTGCTATAATGACAGGAAACTGTTTGGTATAATGAGAAAAATAAACCTAGCGTTATTTATACTTTTATTAAGTTCTTGCGCACAAAAGCCAGAACAAAGTGTAAGTAACGCTTTATATTTCGATATTGATGGTTACTTTAATTCAGAAATTAAACGCCTAAGTAAAGTAAATCCTAAAATATCGAAAACTGTATTTGTGAAAAACGAGGGAGAGCACAAAGTCATCCAAATCCGTGATTGGAAAGCTGAACTCGCTGTCTTCAAAGAAGCTGATATTAACAAAAGCTCTTGGTCCGGAGAATTTAACGTTAAGCACCAAGCAAATCTCACATCGTATACCACTGCAAATGCAAATATTGCTACAAAAAAAGTAGTTATAGAAAGAACAAATGAAAAAATATCGGCAGTTAAGATTTTTAAAGCCACCGATAACTATCTCTACACATCTGCAGACACATTGTTTTACTATCCCGATAGCTTATATTTGATCACGAGTTACCAGAAAGTGAAGCTACTTAGCGCAAAAAACTATTCGGCAACAGGTGTAATAGTCAAATAACTACTTTAAACTAGCAATTTGGGCTTTTACATATTCTATCAGCGAAACCACATCTTTTCTAAGTGGTTGCATCGTTAGTATTTTCTGAAAATCGGATATTGAACTGTTAAAAGTTGCAATGCACGCATTTTTGTCTGCGCTCCTTTTAATTTTGTATGATCTAAAAATACCGTAATCCTTATAAGCTATACCCCTATTTTGTAGAATCTGAATGTCTTCTTCGCCGTTCAGTTCAATGGCTTTGGTAAAATCCTTAATCGCTGATGAATAAAAATTATCTCTCATGGTATTTAAAGACTCTTTTGGCGAATTCGCGATATTTAAACGTGCCTTGCCTCTATAGTAATAAGCAGAATAATCTGCAGGTTTTAATGCTATTAACTTAGTATAAGCACCTATGGCGCTTTCAAAATCTCCAGTTTGATAATAAGAATAGCCTAACATTTTTAAAACATTCGAATTGTTTGGGCTTTTAACGTCCGCTTTCTCCAATTGCGCCACGGCCGTTTTATAGTCGCCTTTCATCCAGGCTTGGGCACCTTGCTTTTCTAAATTACTTTGCGCATTTGCTTCGGCAGTTACCGCTAGTGCAACTAATAAAATTAAAGTTTTGTTAAGGAATTTCATTTACAAAATGTGATTAAGTCAATCCGATTGTTGAAATTACTAAATAAATTGAGCTTTCAAGAAAAAATCGGGTAGTTAAAATACAACTATACGATTTAACGAACATTTATGATAATTATGATGTTTGATATAAAATATATTAATTGTGACTTTTTAGCATAATAATTCCGTTTCGTGTTTTTTGGCATAAGAGTTGAATTTATAAACACATAGTATTAAATGACCATTTTTGACCGACTTTACTGCCATATTGTCGGCAATAACATATTTAAATTTTTAACTGAATGAGCGATCAAGACCCGTTTGATTTTAGCAACTCCTTACCATTAATTAACGAAGAAACTGAGTTTTTTCCACTAATGTCTCAACAAGATGAAGATGAGATGAACAGTGAAGAAACGCCAGAAATACTATCTATACTTCCTTTAAGAAACACCGTTTTATTCCCAGGCGTAGTTATTCCAATTACCGTTGGAAGAGATAAGTCTATCAAACTAATTAAGGAAGCATACAAAGGTGATAGAGTAATTGGCGTGGTTGCCCAAAAGGATGTTTCAATTGAAGATCCAACTTTTGATCAGCTGAATAGTGTGGGTACGGTGGCGCATATTATTAAAATGCTACAAATGCCAGATGGTAACACTACCGTAATTATTCAAGGTAAACAACGCTTTCAATTGGTTCAAGAAATGCAAGCCGAACCATTTATAAAGGCTGTAGTGGCTAAGTTTAGTGAGACTAAGCATAAAAGCGATCGAGAATTCAAAAGATTGGTTGCATCCATCAAAGAGATGTCAAGTCAAATCATTCAGCTGTCACCAAACATTCCGAGTGAGGCTGCTGTGGCTTTAAAGAATATTGAAAGTACTTCGTTTTTAATCAACTTCATTTCTTCTAATATGAATGCCGATATGGCAGAAAAACAGAAGATGTTGGAGATGGCTAATTTGAGAAAACGTGCAGAACGTGTGATGGAACTATTGATGTCGGAGCTTCAAATGCTGGAACTTAAGAACCAGATTCAATCTAAAGTTCGAACCGATTTAGACAAGCAGCAACGCGACTATTACTTAAATCAGCAGTTAAAAACCATTCAAGAAGAGCTTGGAAATTCTACAGATTTAGAAATTGAGGCGCTACAGAGTAGAGGGAGAAAGAAAAAGTGGAAAGCAGATGTAAAAACGCATTTCAACAAAGAAATAGAAAAGTTAAGCAGAATGAACCCTGCAGCACCTGATTATTCTATCCAGATGAATTATTTGGAATTGCTTTTAGATTTACCATGGGGGGAGTTTACGAAAGATAATTTTGACTTAAAACGAGCACAACGCGTTTTAGATAAAGACCACTTTGGTTTAGAAAAAGTGAAGCAACGCATCATTGAGTATTTGGCTGTGCTTAAGCTAAAACGAGATATGAAAGCGCCAATTTTGTGTTTGGTTGGCCCTCCGGGAGTTGGAAAAACGTCCTTAGGAAAATCAATTGCTAAAGCATTAAACCGTAAGTATGTACGTATGGCATTGGGTGGCGTGAGAGATGAGGCAGAGGTTCGTGGACATCGTAAAACTTACATTGGTGCAATGCCGGGTCGTGTTATTCAATCTATTAAAAAAGCTGGTGCAGATAATCCCGTTTTTGTATTAGATGAAATCGATAAGGTGGGGTCCGATTTCAAAGGTGATCCATCATCGGCTTTGCTAGAAGTTTTAGATCCAGAACAAAACAATGCTTTTAACGATAATTATGTCGAAGCGGAGTACGATTTATCGAATGTGCTGTTCATCGCTACTGCCAACTCTTTAAGTACCATACAGCCAGCTTTACTAGATCGTATGGAAATTATTGAAGTGAATGGCTACACGATTGAAGAGAAAATTGAAATCGCTAAAAAATACCTATTGCCTAAGCAAAAAGAAGTCCATGGTTTAGCGTCGAAAGATGTTTTGCTAAAAAACAATTTGATTGAAAAGGTAATTGAAAACTACACAAGAGAAAGTGGGGTTCGTGGATTGGAGAAAAAAATCGGGTCGTTAGTACGTGGCGTTGCTACAAAAATTGCCATGGAAGAGCCATATGAACCTGCACTTACACACGCAGATGTTGAGCGTATTTTAGGTGCGCCAATTTTCGACAAAGATGCCTACGAAGGCAATGAAGTGGCAGGTGTAGTTACCGGTTTGGCCTGGACCCAAGTAGGTGGCGATATCCTTTTCATTGAGGCGAGTTTAAGCCCAGGTAAAGGAAAACTTACCTTGACTGGAAATTTGGGCGATGTAATGAAAGAATCGGCAGTAATTGCCCTAGCTTATTTACGAGCCCACTCGACATTGTTTGGCATTAATAACGATTTATTCGATAATTTTGACATCTATATTCACGTTCCCGCAGGTGCAACTCCTAAAGACGGTCCATCGGCTGGTATCACAATGTTAACTGCTTTAACTTCAGCTTTCACACAACGTAAAGTAAAATCGAATTTAGCTATGACTGGCGAAATTACATTACGCGGAAAAGTACTTCCTGTGGGCGGTATTAAGGAGAAAATATTAGCAGCTAAACGTGCTAACATCAAGGAAATCATCCTCTGTAAATCTAACAGAAAAGATATTTTGGAGATTAAGGAAGATTACATTAAGGATTTAAAATTCCATTATGTAACTGAGATGAAGGAAGTGATTGAATTAGCTTTAACTAAAGATAAAGTTAAAAATCCGATTGATTTAACGATAAAAACAAAACCTAGCACTAACTAAGATGTGTAAAAAACTTGTTCTTGTACTCATTATTGCATTTGCCTGCATAAGCGTTACATTTGCGCAAGAGTACAAGAACGAGTTTGGTTTTAAAACTGATAACGATGCTTATCTTTTCAACACGCAAGATAGGTACTACACCAATGGCCTGTTTGTATCCTTTCGCAGAGCGAGAGATCAACAAAAACTAAACGAAAGGCTTGAAAAAGTTACTTACGAGTTTTCTTTAGTGCACAAAATGTATAACCCATACTCAGGCAATAGCCCAGATGCTTCACGTCATGACCGGCCTTTTGCCGCTCACCTTTTTGCCGATGCGAAAGTCAACTTCTTCTCCACAAAAGAGAGTGTTTTAAAAACCAGCTTAAACTTTGGGCTTATTGGGCCTAGTTCCTTGGGAAAAGAAACTCAGGAGTTGCTGCATCGCGTTGTTGGGTTCTACAAAATTGAGGGTTGGGACTATCAAATTAAAAATACCATGGCCGTAAACGCCGCTGTACAATATGTTAAACTTATGTACAGAAGCAATGACAACATTTTCGATTTAAGTGTAGATAGCTACGCAAACTTAGGCACCAGCAATACTGGAACGGGTGTAGCTTTGCTATTTAGAACGGGAAATTTAAATCAGCTCTTTAATTCTACCTACCATAACGCAAATGTTAGCCATAATGCGAAAACCAAAAAACTTACCCATAAAGAGTTTTACTTCTACTTAAAACCCCAAATAAACTACGTAGCCTACAACGCAAGCATACAAGGTAGTTTATTTAACGACGATAGTGAAATTACCTTTGATGTAAAACCTTTAGTGTTTGACCAAACGATTGGCCTTGCATACAGCAGCGACAGATTTACGGTAGATTACCACCTGCGCTTTTTAACTAAGGAGGTAAAAAGCGATGCAAAACCCCATCAATACGGAAGTATCTCACTTTATTACCGTTTTAATTGAGTAATTTTTATTCTAATGGAGGTTTACGTCTGCCCTCTTTTTTTACTGACAACAGGTTTTTGTTAGTTAAGCGATTCTCTACTACGCCTTTTGGCACTTTAGTCGCTTTCCTTTCCTTTTTAACAGCTAAGCCCTTCTTTAAAATGCCGAGCAACTTCACTACTGCTCGTTGCTTGTTCATCAACTGACTTCTGTCTTCTTGCGCAACGACGTGTAACAGCCCTTCACTGTCGAGCCTATTAGCCAAACTAGTTTGCAGAAGTAACTTCTCTTCTTCAGTAAAAAAGCTCGCCTCATTAATATTAAAAACGATCTCTACTTTAGTTGAAACCTTATTGACATTTTGCCCTCCTTTGCCTCCACTTCTAGAGGTTTTGAAGATAACTACCTTTAATATATCATGTTGATCTGGAAACATACAACAAAAGTAGTTTTAATTTCATCAAGTCAAATTATCTGTGTTATCTTTGCCTCCGTTATGAGAAAAAATATAGTGGTAGCCATAGATGGCTATTCATCTTGTGGAAAGAGTACCTTGGCAAAAGCTTTAGCAAAAGAATTAGGTTTTATCTATATCGATAGCGGAGCGATGTACCGTGCCATTACACTTTATTTTTTACGCAATAACATCAATTTAGACAGCGAGACAGAAGTTACCGAGGCTCTAAAAAACATCGAACTTAATTTTAGTTCGAAGGATTACGAATCGCATATTACACTTAATGGCGAAGAGGTTTCCGAAGAAATTAGGCAAATGCCAGTTTCAGAAGCGGTAAGCCCTGTATCTGCTATTAAAGCTGTGCGTAACGAAATGGTAAAACAGCAACAACGCATGGGTAAATCCAAAAACATTGTAATGGATGGTCGCGATATTGGCACAGCAGTATTTCCAGATGCGCAAATTAAGTTGTTTATGACTGCCGACCCAAAAATTAGAGCAGAACGTAGATACAACGAGATGGTGGCTAAAGGCGACACATCGATTTCTTTAGAAGAAGTTTTTGAAAATATTGCACACCGTGATTATGCAGATACCACAAGAGCTGAAAGCCCTTTGAGCCGTGCAGAAGATGCTATAATATTAGATAACACTAACATTACTGAGCAAGAACAACTAGATTTTGCCTTGGAGAAAGTTAGGCCTTTCCTCTCACATAACCCTGTCAACATACGATCTATTTAGTCCCAAAAGAGCTAGTATTTCTTTAAATGAATAGTGAATTTTCTTGGTTTATTACTATCTTTCCCTCTTAAACAGAGGCAATGAGAAACGTTTTAACTCTATTACTAATACTTGCTACTTTACCAAGTTTTGCGCAAAAAGATTGGATTCATCTTTTCAATGGAAAAGATCTAACCGATTGGAACATTAAAATTGCAAAGCATAACTATAATGAGAATTATGCTGGCACGTTTTACGTTGAGGATGGCATGATGAAAGTAAAGTATGATGGTTACGAGAAATTTGACCAACAATATGGGCACATCTTTTATAAAAAACCCTTCTCACATTACTTATTGAAAATACAATACCGTTTTGTTGGCGACCAAGCCAAAGGTGGAGAGGCTTGGGCTTTGAGAAATAGCGGTGTGATGTTGCACGCTCAAGATCCGACAACGATGTTAAAGGATCAAGACTTTCCTATTTCTGTGGAAGCACAATTTTTAGGCGGAAATGGCAAAGACGAGCGACCAACAAGTAACGTTTGCACGCCAGGAACCACCATAGAAATAAAAGACAAATTGTTTACGCCTCACTGCTTAAACAGTACTTCTAAAACTTATCATGGCGGTCAATGGGTAACTGCCGAATTCTTAGTGTTGGGAGATGAAGTAATTAAACACATCATTAATGGCGACACTGTGCTATCTTACGCCAAACCAAAAATTGGAGGGGGCAATGTAATCAACTTTGACCCGAAAATAAAAGAAGATGGCAAGCCTCTAACGGGAGGCTATATTGCCTTGCAAAGCGAAAGTCACCCGATTGAATTTAGAACAGTAAAGCTTTTAAACTTGCAACCTTACGCATCTAACAAACGTAAACTAGATCGAGTATTAAAAAAATACAATAAACTATAAATAAAAAGGGCTATCAAAATCCGATAGCCCTTTTTTTATTACATCGGTGTTCCCTCTCTGTAAAGCGTTATCGTAAAATACGTGTCATCAGAATTATTATGCCTAATTGTAAAATAATTAGCATCTAGTGTTTCTACAGTATAATTTTCACCATTTGAAGACTCTATTAAGTACGTACTATCTACTTGTTTAATCTTGAGCGTGTGTTTCTTGGTTGGAGCACCACAATTTGAATTATACCTATATTCAGCCCCAGTGCCATCGCCTTTAATTTCGTAATAATCGTCCTTGGTTGAGCACTCGTGGTCGTGCCAATCGACTCTTAACTGCAGGTGATTAAATTTGCTATAAGTAATCTTTTTGGCAATAACCCATTTACCAGTGATTCCACCACTTAATTCATCATCTTTAGTTTTACTGCACGATGTCGTCAAAACTATTAAAGAGAGTGCGATTGATTTTAAGAATAAATTAATTTTCATGTTTGATTTTTTTTCCGCTAAACTAGACTTACTTTCAAACAGTTGTCATAAGGAATTCACCAAACACCGCTTTTATTTTACAAAACCCAGGTTTCGATTTACCAGTATTACCAACACATATTGTAGATTTAAACTTCCTTTTCAAGTTGTAATTTTAATATGAGCTTAATAATCAGCAACATTTATTTAAAAATAGTTTTTGTTTTATAGAATTATGGTTACCTTTGCCGTCCCTAAATAGGGAAAAAAGGAGATAATTAATTAATGGCAAAAAAACAAGTTGCAGAAAAAGAACTAGAGGCTAAAACAGCCGAACTACAAGGTGCAGACGCCCGTTTGAACCAAAAGGAAACTATTGAATCAGAAGCTGATTCAGTATCGATCGAACAGATCAAATCACAATTAGCAACGCCAGATCAAGATTTTGACTGGGATGCAGATGACAAAGTTTTTGGTAACTACAATGACGAAGACCGTAAAAAGTTTGAAGCAATGTACACTGATACTTTCAATCAAATCACTCAAGGTGAGATCATTGCTGGTACTGTAGTATCAATGAACAACAAAGACGTAGTATTAAACGTAGGTTTCAAATCTGACGGTTTAGTATCTGCTTCAGAGTTCCGTGATTTACCTGAATTGAAAATTGGCGATTCAGTTGACGTGTTTGTAGAAGCACCTGAAGATGCAAATGGCCAGTTAATTTTATCTCGTAAGAGAGCAAAAACTCAACGTTCTTGGGAAACTATCAACGCTGCGCTTGACAATGACACTATCATTAACGGTTTCGTTAAGAGCCGTACTAAAGGTGGTCTAATTGTTGACATTATGGGTGTTGAAGCGTTCTTACCAGGATCTCAAATTGACATTAAACCAATCCGTGATTACGATATCTATGTTGGTAAAACAATGGAATTCAAAGTTGTTAAAATCAACCACGAATTTAAAAACGTTGTAGTATCACACAAAGTGTTAATCGAGGATGATTTAGAGTCACAAAAAGTTGAAATCGTTTCTAAATTAGAAAAAGGACAAGTACTTGAAGGTACCGTTAAAAATATCACTGATTTCGGTGTATTCATCGATTTAGGTGGCGTAGACGGTTTATTACACATCACTGATATCTCATGGGGCCGTATAGAGCATCCAAAAGAGGTGTTAGCATTAGATCAAAAAATCAACGTTGTTGTTTTAGATTTTGATGATGAGAAAAAACGTATCGCATTAGGCTTAAAACAATTAACTTCTCACCCTTGGGAAAACTTAGATACTAACTTAGCTGTTGGTTCTAAAGTAAAAGGAAAAATCGTAACAGTTGCTGATTACGGTGCTTTCTTAGAAATCATACCAGGTGTTGAAGGTTTAATCCACGTTTCAGAAATGAGCTGGTCACAAAATTTACGTTCTCCACAAGAGTTCTTAAAAGTTGGTGATGAAATCGAAGCTGAAGTTTTAACTTTAGACAGAGATGAGCGCAAAATGAGCTTGGGTATTAAACAATTAACTCAAGATCCTTGGGGGGGTGTTGCTGAGAAATATCCAGTAGGAAGCAAACACAAAGCTGTAGTCAAAAACATGACTAACTTTGGTGTGTTTGTTGAAATTGAAGAAGGAATTGACGGACTGATCCACATTTCTGATTTATCATGGAGCAAAAAAGTTAACCACCCTAACGAGTTTACTAAAGTAGGTGAAACTTTAGATGTTGTAGTTTTAGAACTTGATGTTGAAAACCGCAAATTATCTCTAGGTCACAAACAGTTAGAAGAAAATCCTTGGGATACTTTCGAAACTATCTTCACTTTAGATTCAATTCACCAAGGTACAGTAATTAAAGTAACTGATAAAGGTGCTGTAATTGCATTACCATACGGAGTTGAAGGTTTTGTACCTACAAAACACATGGCTAAAGAAGACGGATCGGTATTAAAAGCAGAAGAAGTTGCTGATTTCAAAATCATTGAATTCAACAAAGATGCTAAACGTATCGTAGTTTCTCACGCTCGTATCTGGGAAGAAGCTAAAGCTGAAGTAGTAGCAGAAGAAAGAGCTACTAAGAAAAAAGAAGCTAAAGCAGCTAACACAGCAGTTAAAAAAGTGAAAGATTCAGTAGAGAAATCAACATTAGGTGATCTTGATGTATTAGCTCAATTGAAATCTCAAATGGAAGGTGAAGAGAAAAAAGCTAAAGGCTAGTTCTTAAATCATCCAATAAATATTAAATCCCGATAGCGAAAGTTATCGGGATTTTTTTGTCCTGGCCATTCTGCGCCAGCGTAATTTCGTTGTAATTCTGTATGGAAATTTATAAGATAAGGCTTAGAAAATGAATGCCACTACTCATCCCTCTCTTCCGCCCTGCTTTCATTCATAGACCTCGCTCGCAAAGGCGCTCTCGGTGCTAATCCATTCTATCAGGTTTAACATACACTTCCTGTAGCGCACTATACTACCCAAGGCACTACTTCCGTTGCATTGCCGCGTCATAAATAAATACTATTTTTGAACATGAATAAATTCCTAGTCATTGGGTTATTATCAACCTTTACGTTAACCGCAAATGCTCAAGTTAGCATCATACCAAAACCCATCAGTACGGTAATCAATCCCGAGCAAAAAGATTTTATCATTAATACAGCAACCAAATTGGTGGTAGAAAATGAAGAGCAAAACAAGTCTGCGCTATTCTTTAACAATTATTTACAAACTTACCTAAACTTGAAGCTAAGCATTACTAACACCAAACCAAGCAATAACTACATTGCTTTTGCGGTAAACCCTAATGAAAATGCCGCTGCACATGGTTATACTTTAAGTGTAAGCACTAATAATATCAATATTAACTCGGTTAGCAACGAAGGTGTTTTTTATGGCATACAAACGCTTATACAACTTCTTCCTACTACTAAAGCTTTAAATCTCGCCGTGCCACCGGTAACGGTTAAAGACTATCCACGTTTTGCCTATCGAGGCATGCACTTAGACGTGAGCCGTCACTTTTTTGATGTGGCATTTATAAAGCAATATATCGATTATCTCGCCCTGCGTAAAATGAATTATTTTCATTGGCACTTAACCGATGACCATGGTTGGAGAATTGAAATAAAAAAATATTCGAAACTGACCGAAGTTGGCGCTTGGCGTAACGGAAGCATTGTTGGCCTATGGCCAGGAAAAGGCAACGACCATATTAAATATCAGGTACTACCTAACGATGTAAAGATTAGCCCTCCTAACGCCGTTGTTAAGACAGACAACATACCGCACGGTGGTTTCTATACACAAGAAGAAATTAAAGAGGTGATTAAATACGCGGCCGATAGGTATATCACTATAATTCCAGAAATTGAGATGCCAGCACATAGCATGTCGGTTTTAGCTGCCTATCCGGAGTTCGGAACTGAACCCACTAAAAAATACAAAGTAGCCGAAACTTGGGGCATGATGAACAAATACAACAACGTATTACAAGCTTCGGATAAAACTTTTTCTTTCTTAGAAGATGTACTTACAGAAGTTATGGATTTGTTCCCTTCTCCTTACGTGCATATTGGAGGTGACGAAGCTTCGAAAATTTGGTGGAAAAAATCTGCTGAAACGCAGCAGTTCATGAAGCAAAAGGGTATTAAAGATGAAGTAGCCTTGCAAAGTTATTTCATTCACCGTATCGAAAATTTTGTGAACAGCAAAGGCAAAACTATCATCGGTTGGGATGAAATATTAGACGGCGGACTAGCCCCAAATGCGGTGGTAATGAGTTGGCGTGGCGAAAAAGGTGGAATTGCAGCTGCGAAAGTAAAACAGAAAGTAATCATGTCGCCAGAAGAAAAATTTTACCTTAACCACAAGCAATTTTTACAAGACGATAGTTTGGCGGCCAACAAGTATTTACCTCTTGAAACCGTTTATAAGTACGAACCAATACCGACAGAACTTACGCCCGAACAAACAAAATATATTTGGGGCGCCCAAGGAAATTTGTGGTCTGAGTATATTGCCACCCCTGCAAAAGTACAATACATGCTCTTCCCGAGAATGGATGCCTTGGCCGAAGTACAATGGTCGCAAAAGGAAGATAAAAACTATACCGATTTCCTAAACCGTTTAAAAACACAGTTTAAACGCTACGATTTAATGGGGATAACTTACAGTAGGCGTTATCTAAGTAAATAAAAAATGCCCCAATAGTCTTGGGGCATTTTTTATATTGTGGATTTACTATTTCCACAAATCTGTGTTTCTAAGGCCAATATCCTCTGCTTTAAACACGGGATCTTTTCCTTCAGATTTTTGTTTTTTGTAATCCTTTAAAGCAAGCAATGCAGGTTTTCTAAGCAAGAATATTGCTATAATGTTTAACCAAGCCATCGTACCCACACCTATGTCGCCTAGGGTCCAAGCAACCTCTGCTGTTTTTACAGTTCCGTAAACTACGGCAGCAAGTATTAACAGTCGCAGAACATGTCTTAACCATTTATTATTTGACTTATCTAAATAACTTAAGTTGGTTTCTGCAATGTAATAATATGCCATAATAGTAGTAAAAGCAAAAAAGAATAGGGAGATAGCGACAAATCCACCACCCAAGGCAGGAAAATGGGTATTCACTGCTTCTTGTGTATATTCAGCGCCTATTGCAGCACCTTTCAAATTTTCGATAATAAATCCACCTTCTGGATTAATTACATTATATTTTCCAGTAAATAAAATCATAAATCCGGTTGCAGTGCAAACGAAAAGTGTATCAATATACACAGAAAAAGCTTGTACTAAACCTTGTTTCACAGGATGGGAAACCTCCGCTGCGGCAGCCGCATGTGGTGCAGTACCTTGACCAGCCTCGTTAGAATAAATTCCTCGTTTAACACCCCAAGCAATTGCCATCCCAAATACACCAGAAAACGCCGTTTCTAAATTAAACGCAGATCTAAAAATTAAACCGAAAACGCTTGGAATTTGATCATAATTTAAAGCAATAATTACTAAAGCCATTAAAATATAACCGCCAGCCATGAAGGGTACAATAATTTCGGCAACTTTACCAATTCTTTTAACGCCACCAAAAATAATGAGCGCCAGTAAAACTGCAATACCAATACCCGAAATGTAAGTAGGTATATTAAAAGCATTTTGTACGCCAAGGGCAATGCTATTACTTTGTACACCTGGTAAAAATATAGCGGTACTTAAGACGGTAGCCACTGCAAAAATTACTGCGTACCACTTTACGCCTAAGCCTTTTTCAATGTAGTATGCTGGTCCGCCCCGGTATTCTCCATTTTCCAATTTCTTGTAAATTTGCCCCAAGGTAGCTTCAATAAAAGCAGATGAAGCCCCTAAAAATGCGATTAGCCACATCCAAAATAATGCCCCCGGCCCGCCCATGGCAATAGCCGTAGCTACGCCGGCAATGTTACCCGTACCGATACGGCCAGAAATAGCAATAGCAAAAGCCTGAAAAGAACTTACGCCTTGGCTCGAAGCCTTGCCATCGAATAGTAGCCGCCACATGTCTTTGATATGGCTTACTTGTAAGAATCTTGTTTTAAATGAGAAATAGATACCGGCTCCCATACACAAGATAATTAGAGCGTCGCTCCAAATTAAATTGTTGATTTTTGTAATAATTTCTTCCACGAAAAATAACTGTTAGTTTCTGTTTGTCTTAGTTTCGGCAACTAAAATAGCGTAAAAAGTTTTACATCAACACAAAAACGAAGTATTTTTCGCAATAGCAGAGAAATATTACAGACTAATTGGTTCAAACTGATAATTATTGGGTAAGCCCTACCGCATTGTAATGCGCATAATAAAGGAATATTATCTTAAACTAAACCAAAAACTTATACAGCCGAAATTAAAATTGCTACGAGAACTCAGTTTAAATGCAGTGGTAAAATCAGTTAATGATATTTATTGATAGGAAAGACGAAAAATATAATCATCCGACTGGTAGTTAGATAGTAAAATTTAGTTCAAAAAGATTTTCACCCTTAACTTTAAATATCCAATCTTTGTACAATAATTAATGATATGATATTCCGTAAAATTTTAGCGCTGGTTGTTACTGTTATCACCCTTTGGCTAATCAAAGAAACTGTTTTTATTTTCACATCGAATGATGCGGATATTGTTGCAAAACGTGGGCAATTACAAATAGCGAGCGTAAGTTTGTCCATCCCCTTAACTTTGCTTAGTTTTTGGCTTTGGCGACCAAGGGCGAAGAATGAAAACTAATTCAGAAATCTTTCGCTCAGCTCTGGTGTTGGAACCCAGCAACTTTCCCGTTTGCCAAACCACTTGTATCTGTTTTTTCCAATATAGTTGTACAAGCCGTCTCTAATAGATTTAGGCACTACAATAAATGAGTAAAACAATGACCAAACGCCACCCAGTTTTTTAACCACCCGCAAAACTGCTGTAGAACGAGTGTATATCACGCCATCTTCCATCAAAACAAAAGTCCCCTGCGTATTTAACGCTAAGTACTGTGCTGAGATTGTTGCTTTGGCGTACTCGCTTTGAAGCGACGAGAATTTAAAGTATTTCTCCTGATCTCGCTCTAATACAAATTGCACAGCACCATTGCAAAGATTACAGACTCCATCAAAAAATATGACTGCTTGCATTTGATAAATATACGCCTATTTGTATCGATTGTAGTAGAAGCTTTTATGAATTAAACCCGATTGTAGCGAGCACGAGCCTTATTAAAGAGGATATAGCGTGGCTATAAGGCGAGTAGAGCGGAAAACGGGACTTGCGGGAGCGATGTAAGGTGAAAATTGATTTTCAAATTCTTAATCACTTAATTCTTATAGAGATACCTCACTGGCATGAAAAGATTAAAATTTCCACTTTCAGGTTATGAGTTTTTAGCTATATTTGCGCAATCCAAGTGCAATGCAAAAGAGAACCTTACTCAGCGGGCAAAAATTCCAAATCACAATTAAGCGACTTTGTCATCAGCTAATTGAGAACCATACTGATTTTAGTAATACCGTGCTTATTGGCATACAACCAAGAGGGGTTTACTTTGCGGATAGGGTTCACCAAGAACTTTCGAAAATTCTAAAGACAGACAACATTAAAAAAGGAAATTTAGATATTACTTTTTTTAGGGATGATTTTAGAAGAAAAGATGGTTTGGTAACCGCAAACAGCAATACTATTGATTTTATTATTGAAGGCAAACAGGTTATTTTAATTGATGACGTGTTGTGGACCGGACGCACGATACGCTCTGCCATGGATGCGCTATTGGCGTATGGTAGACCTGAGAAAGTGGAGTTAATGGTGTTAATTGACCGCAGATTTTCGAGGCATTTACCAATTGAACCCAACTATATTGGCCAACAGGTTGACTGTATAGATTCGCAAAAGGTGAAAGTAACTTGGGCAGAAAACGAAAAGGAAGACAAAGTAATTTTATTATCAGACAAGCAATAATATGGCAGCAGACAAGTTATCAACCAGACATCTTTTAGGTATTAAAGACATTAGCCTAAATGATATTGAATTGATTTTCGAAACTGCTGATAATTTTAAAGATGTGATTAACAGACCGATAAAAAAGGTCCCTTCTTTAAGAGATATTACCATTGCAAATATTTTCTTCGAAAATTCAACTCGTACCAAACTTTCTTTCGAATTGGCTGAAAAACGACTTTCGGCAGATGTGATTAATTTCGCAGCTTCGTCATCGTCGGTTAGTAAAGGCGAAACCCTGATAGATACAGTAAACAACATTTTAGCCATGAAAGTGGATATGGTGGTGATGCGTCACCCCTACGCGGGTGCTGGTCAGTTTTTGAGTAGACACATTAATGCTCAAATTGTAAATGCCGGCGATGGCGCTCACGAACACCCAACACAAGCCTTGCTAGATGCATTTTCTATTCGCGAAAAATTAGGCGACGTTGCAGGTAAAAAAGTGGTGATTGTAGGCGATATTTTACATTCACGTGTGGCTATCTCAAACATTCTTTGCTTGCAAAAATTGGGTGCCGAGGTAATGGTTTGTGGACCTACCACCTTGATACCAAAACACATTGGAGCGTTAGGTGTAAAGGTAGAACACGATTTAATCAAAGCTTTAAACTGGTGTGATGTGGCTAACATGCTGCGTATTCAGTTAGAGCGTATGGACATTAAATACTTCCCTACTGGTAGAGAATACTCGATGATGTACGGCCTGAACAAACAAATACTTGATAATTTAGATAAGGAAATTGTAGTAATGCACCCTGGTCCAATAAACCGCGGTGTAGAGATTACCAGTGACGTAGCCGATAGTAAGCAATCTATAATTTTAGATCAGGTGGAAAATGGTGTAGCTGTAAGAATGGCGGTCTTATATTTGTTGGCTAGCTTAAAAGACTAGAAGCGCCGAAATTTTATCAACATGGTTACGCACCAAGCGTAAAAACCTCTACTTTCTCTCAAAAAACAAAGGATTTAACCTCGCCAAGCGTGTTATTAAAACTTTTAATTTTAGCATACCAAGTTGTAAGCTAATACGTTAAATCTGTGTTATCAACATATGTTAATTTCTAATGTTGATAGCTAACTACATTAATGATATTTTAGTACCAACCCTTATTAAGTGCGGCTGCAAATAGCCACGCTTTGGGTGCACAAAATGAAACGGTTTAGTCTACTTTAAACGTGAATATACACAGATGAAGAAAAAATATTTATTGGTTCCTTTTCTAATGGCAAGTGGTTATGGCATTGCCAATGCTCAAATAAGCCCCTTAATTAAACTCAACCAAAATTACCAGTCAGGTTTAGAATTACTGCAGAACGAAAAATACATAGCCGCCGCTCAGCAGTTTAAAATGGTTGAGCAGTACCGAAACAAAACAAGTACACAACAACTGAGCAATGCAGAGCTAAGCACCTTGAAGGAAAACGCCAAGTTTTATGCAGCCGTTTGTGCTATAGAACTAGGAAACGACGATGCAGAGGCGCTCTTCCAAGAATTTATAAGAGAATACCCTTTAAATCCTAATACTAAGTTGGCGTATTTTTACATGGGAAAAGCCTTCTTTAACCAAAAAAACTACACAAAAGCTTTAGAATGGTTTAGTGCTGCCGATCCCGAATCATTATCTCAAAAACAACGTGTAGAATATCAGTTTAAGCAAGGTTACGCTTATTTCGAGCAGGACCAAATTGACAAGGCCGAACCATTATTCGAAGCTGTTAAAAAAGTCGAATCACCATTTCAAGAGGGTGCCACGTATTATTTTGCTTATATCAACTATCTTAATAAAGAATATAAAACAGCACTAGCAAATTTCGAAAAGTTAAAGGGCTCAACTACGTACGAGGCTAGCTATCCGTATTACATTACTTCAATGTACTATTTGGATGAACGCTACGACGACGTAATTGAATATGCTATTCCAGTAATGGAAAAAACCAAGCAAAAATACGAAGCAGAAATGCTAAGCCTAGTGGCTGCATCTTATTTTGCCAAATCAGAATTTAAAAACGCAGAAAAATATTTTGCTCTGTTTTATGAAAAGGATGTAAACCAAACTAAAAACAATCTTTTCGTTTATCAGTACGGATATGCTTTATTTCAGAATGGAAAGTATAAGGAGTCGGTGAGCGTGCTCGAAAAACTGAACACAGACGATATATACTTGCAAAATGGTATGTTTATATTGGGCCAATCGGCATTGAAATTAAATGAAAAAGAGAAAGCAAGAAGTGCCTTTTTTAGAGCTTCACGATTAGATTTCGACAAAAATCTACAAGAAGAAGCTTGGATAAATTACGCAAAGTTGAGCTATGAACTAGAATTTAATCAACAAGCGCTAGAGGCCACCCAAAATTTCCTTAAAAATTTCCCAAGCTCTAAAAGACTAAACGAAGCTAAAACCTTATTAGGAGAAATTTTATTGTCGAGTAAAAACTACCAAGCGGCAATAGATATTTTAGAACCTATCCCTAACAAAACAATAGAGGCTAAAGCAGCTTACCAAAAAGTAACCTATTTTAGGGGTTTAGAATATTACAATGAGCGTGCTTTTCCTAACGCCTTGTCTATGTTTTTACGTTCAGGGAATTTTCCAGAAGACAAAGAAATTTACGCGTTAAGCGTTTACTGGATGGCCGAATCGATGTACGAATTACGTAAGTATGGTGAGGCAGTAAGTACTTTTGAAAAGTTCTTAAACCAAGAAGAAGCTAAACGAACCGAGGTTTACAACTATGCCAATTACGCATTAGGCTACGCTGCTTTTGAAGATGAAAAATACGCTAAAGCGGCAAATTACTTCGAACGCTTTTTAAGAGGTGCGGATAAAGATGCAAAAACGGTTAACGATGCAACTATAAGATTGGCCGATGCGTACTTTGTAAACAAAAACTACGGAGATGCCTTAACTTATTACAACAGAATTATTAATAACAAAGCTACTGGAGACGATTACGCACTATTTCAGCGTGGAATGATACAAGGGTTGCAGAAACAAGAGGATTCAAAAATTGCAACCATGCAAAGTTTACTGCAAAAGTTCCCTACTTCTAACTACGCCGACGATGCTGGTTTCGAAACTGCTTATACCTATTTTGAAAAAGGGGAATTCGAAAAATCGAAAACCGATCTAGTCGGCTTAGTCGCTAAATATCCAAGAAGTAGCTACGTTCCTAAAGCATTACTTACAATTGGATTGGTACAATACAATCAAGATCAAGATGATGCGGCATTGGAATCTTTCAAGAAAGTAATTAGAGATTATCCGAGTGCGCCAGAAGCGAAACAATCACTTGAATCGATAAAGAATATCTATGTAGATCGCGGTGATGCCAACGGTTTTATCAGCTATGCTGCTACTACCCCACTTGGTAATTATTCACTAAGCGAGCAAGATGCGATCATGTTTCAGTCTGCAAATAATATCTATTTACGTGGTGACGCCAAAGGTGCGTATGAAGCAATCAATGCCTATCTCGAAAAATTTCCGAAGGCTATTCACGACAAAGAGGCTAAGTTTATTAGAGCGGAGTCTTTAGTGAAATTAGGACGATCGGCAGAAGCCATTGCAGATTACGATTATATTTTGAACGATTGGACCAGCGAATATACCGAGCGTTCGCTTATCAGCGTGTCTAAAGTATTAATGCAAGAGAAAAAATACAATGAAGCTATTGTTTACCTAAAAAGATTGGAAACAACTGCGGACTATAAGGCGCATCACGCTTATGCCATCAATAATTTGATGAAAGCATACACTGCCCTTAACATGCCAGACGATATGTTAAAATATGCGGAAATGATTAAAACTTCTGACAAAGCATCTGAGGAAGATAAAAATAGCTCCGATTTATTTGCAGGAAAGGCGTATCTGTTAAGAGCGGATACCGTTTCCGCCGTAAAATCGTTTAATAACGTTGTTGCTGCAACAAAAACGCTGGCAGCTGCCGAAGCTAAATACAATTTGGCGGCAATTCAATTTGCCAAAGGCGATTATAAAACATCTCAAAAAACATGTTTTGATTTAATTAACAACATGCCATCTTACGATTATTGGGTGGCTAAATCTTTCATCCTTTTAGCTGATAATTATTTAGCTTTAAAAGACAAGCTACAAGCAAAAAGCACACTTTTAAGTATCATCGACAACTATGAAGGCGATGACGACATTGTACCAACGGCGAAAGAGAAATTGGCAAAAATCAACTAGAAAAACACAACAATGAGATTTAATAAAACAAGATATATAGCTTTAGGATTAGTTTTTACAGCATTTCACCTGAAAGCACAAGACGTAAAACCGCCAGAAAAAACGGAGAAAACGGTAAGCGAAGAAATCGAAATCATTAGGCCCTACAAACCTGTTTTGGCCGAGGCGGTTAAACTGAGGAGAAGCCCCGATTTAGATAATATCAAAATTTACAAAGCGAAATTTAACTACCAACTTACCGATAGGAAACTAGAGCTTAACACCGATATCCAAAAACTGCAAGCACAAAAAGTAGTAGATGAGAAAAACGCTGCGCTGGTAAACAACTATGCTAAAGGCGGTTTTGGTAGTTTAGGAACCTTTTTGGCAGAGGCTTATGTTGGTATGGGACAAGACCCAGCTTTACAAACTGGAGTTTTTTTGCGCCATTTTAACCAATCTGGCAAGCTAAATAAGCAAGACGAAAATAAACAGCAAGTGAGTGCTTTTGCTCGTAGTATTGGCGAAAATTCAACACTAAACGGCAAGCTTAATTACCAGCGTCATGGTTTGTATTACTATGGTATTGACGAGGCAAATCCTACGCTAAACCCAAATCCTGAAAAACAATCTTACAATTTCTTTGAATTAGAAGGCGAAGCAATTAGCAAATTTACGCCAGATCCCGATGCTTTTAGTTATGCTGCGAAGTTAAACGCTTATATGTTTAACAACAGATTTACTGCAAAAGAAAAGTCATTAGCCTTAACAGGATATTTGAATAAACGCATCAGCAACTTTAATTTGGGTCTATCGGCATCTGCAGAGTTCGGAAACACCAAAGACATAAACACTAACTTCGCCAACCATCTTCTGCGTTTAAACCCTTATATTAAACTACAGGCTGGTGCGGTAAAAATTATTGCAGGTGCTAATATTGCTCAAGAGTTTGGCGATAATACAAGTACCAGAATTTTCCCAGCAATTACTGCTGATTTTACCTTAATACCTGATTTTCTACAGGTGTTTGGTGAAGTTAAGGGAGATGTGACCCGTAATACTTTAAAAGATTTTGCAGACGAAAATCCATTCCTTAATGCCAATATTTTTATGCAAAATACGATAGAAAAATTGAGCATTAGTGGTGGCATTAAAGGTACAGGTGGCCCTGGTTTTGGCTACAAAGCACGTTTTTACAGTCGTCAAATTTCTGATCTACCACTATTCGTGAATAATTTCGACGCTTTTAATAAATTCGATGTAATTTATGATTTTGGTGAAACCCAATTGACGGGCATAGAAGGAGAACTCAGCGTACAAGTTAGTGATAACCTAAAGTGGACCGGAAAAGTAAACTTCGAAAATTATAAAGCTGGTAGAGAAAAAGAAAGTTACTTTAAGCCTAAAATGCGTTTGAGCTCTAACTTAAAATTTGTAGTCACTAAAAACTTAACCTTTGATGCTGCCGTTGCCATTCAAGATGATAGCAAAGCTAAAATATTCACAGCAAACCCACTTAACCCAGATGGCACTTACCCACCTATTCCAGATTTTGCTAATGAAACTTACGTAACCGTAAAAGGATTTGTTGATCTAGGAATTGGAGCCGACTATAGAATAAATAAAAAGTTCTCTGTTTTCGCAAAAGCCAACAACCTATTAAACAGTAATTACAGCAAATTTTTATACTACCGTGTAAACGGATTTAATATCTTTGGAGGCTTAACCTATTCTTTTTAATAGGTAATTGAATAACTAATTTGTCGAGATGGATATATTACAATATTTAGTAGCGCTTTTAAAAGACAACAAACACATTGGAGTTGAGGGCCTAGGAACTTTTATCAAGCACAAAAAACCAGGAAGGTACGATGCAGCAACTCACTCGTTTTTGCCGCCTACTTATGTATTGAATTTTACAACAGACGTTTTAGAAAACAGCAACCTGGTAAATTATATACAAAACAAGAGAGGAGTTTCTGAGGACACCGCCAAGTATTTTGTAAGTCAATTCGTCGAACAATTTCAAAAAGATGTAAACGAAGCTGAGCAAAAGGTAGAAGATCTGGGAACTTTCAGTTTAGTTAATGGCCAGTTAACTTTTAAGGCCGACGATAACGTTAACACGGGTTTCGACTTTTTTGCTTTGCCGCCGGTAAATGCTGAAAATATAGAACAAGCAGCGGAAACATTCATTACTGACGAACACGTTGAGCAAGTTAAAGCACCCGATTTTGAACAGGAAATTGCTAGAGTAGCGCACAACGAACAAAAGGTTGTAGTCGACCAAGAACCAATCGATGCAGAACGTGTTGAAGATGATGCGACATTAAACAAAGTATTTGAAGAAATAACTGACGTGCATGTATCGAACCCAACAAATCAGGCTCCAGTTGTAGATGAAGTTGAGGAGCAATCTGTTCCCGTTCAACAGATTATAGCCGAAAAAATTCAAGCGAACGAATATCAAGGTACACAAGAAGAGATTGAGGAAGAAAGGAAGTCAAGCGGCGCATTTTGGAAAATTTCAATAACCCTACTGGTATTGTTAGCTATCGCCGCTACTGTCTACTTTTTAAAACCCGATTGGTTTAATGCTCAACAACAACCATCAACTACCGACACACTTACTTCTACGCTAAAAAGGGACGGTTTAGTAACGCAAGCCGATTCTTTAGATTTTGCTGATAGCGTAATGGCAGAAGCACACAAAGTAGGTTTAGACGTAAAACCGGCTAAAGATACCCTAAAAGTAACGACAACAACAAAGCCCCTGCCACCAGTGACCTACGATATCATTGGTGCAGCTTTTGCAAAGCTTTCGGAAGCTGACGAGTATATAACCATTATGAAAGCAAAAGGCTTCGATGCAAAAATTGCAAAAATGCCAGGTAAAATTTATAAGAAAATCAGTATTGCATCGTATGATAATATTGATAGTGCTCAGAAGTACATAAGTATTTACAAACAACAATTAAATAATCCTAAAATCTACATACAAACCATAAAAAATAACTAACACACAAATGATATTATTATTAACCACCTTGCAAGATACTGTTCAAAATCTTGCGGACACAACACAAACTGTACAAACTGCGGTAACCACTCCGGTCGATGATCTTCGTTTTATAGACCTATTGTTTAAAGGTGGTTTTGTGATGATTCCGCTTGCCTTACTTGCTTTTTTAGGTATTTTCATCTTTATCGAGCGATATTTAACCATCCGTAAGGCTTCAAAAAATGATACTAATCTATTATTTCAAGTTAGACAGAATATTAAGGAAGGAAGATTGGAAAGTGCCATTGCATTGTGTAAAAACACAAACTCACCTTTAGCTCGTATGTTAGAGAAAGGTTTGAGAAGAATTGGTCGGCCGATTAAAGAAATTGAAGGTGCAATTGAAAATACAGGTAAGCTAGAAGTATCTAAACTCGAGAAGAACATAGGTATTTTGGGTATTGTAGCGGGTATTGCGCCAATGCTTGGTTTCGTAGGTACCATTATTGGGGTAATTACCATCTTCCGCGAAGTTTCGGTACAAGGTGCTATCGAAATTGGCACCATTTCTGGCGGTTTATATACCAAAATGATAACCTCTGCCACAGGTTTAATTATCGGTATTATGGCTTATGTGCTTTACCATATCTTAAACATGATGGTAGAAAAAATCATCCTTAAAATGGAAACAGACGCTATTGATTTCATCGATCTACTTGAAGAACCTGGGAAATAATGAATTTAAAGAACAGAAAAAAGGGTAATGTAGAAGTTCACACTGCTGCGTTAAACGACATCATGTTTTTCTTGATGCTGTTTTTCCTGTTGGCTTCTGCTGTAGTAAACCCTCAGGTGGTTAAGCTTCTGTTGCCGCGTTCTTCGTCGGGGCAACAAGCTAACAATCAGAAATCCATCACGGTGAGTATAGACGAAAATGTAAATTACTTTGTAGATAAGCAACCGGTAAGTTTGGAGGCGATGGAAGGAAAAATTCAGAGTTTTATTCAACAAGATACAGACTTAACCATCGTTTTATACGTTGCAAGAGGTGTATCTATAGAAAATACGATGCAAGTTTTTGATGTAGCTAATAAATTAAAACTTAAAGTTGTTTTAGCTGTAGAGCAAAAGAAATAACATGGCACAAAACCATCAAGAAGATAACAATTATCCGAAGGCTTTAGCAATATCTACCTTGCTAATGGGCTGTTTTATTGCTCTTAGCTTTCTGTGGATTATCGGCAAATTTAACCCTAATGACGAATTAGGTATGGGCGGTATGGTGGTGAACTACGGCACTTCTGTAGAGGGTATGGGTACCGATTACACCAGTATTGAAGAGCCATCAATGGCCGAAAATGCCAACAACAAACAGCCCGATAAGGTTACTCCAGATCCGACCAATAAAAATGTTGCTTCGCAATTAAGTGATCAGAATATTGCTACGCAAGACATGGAGGAAGCCGTAAACGTAAATACGAAGGCTAATAAAAGCAATGCCAATCCAAGTGCTACGCAAGAAACTAAAGATGCCCAGCCTGCCATTAACCAAAACGCAATTTATAAAGGAAAGAAAAATAATGCGACTGGTGGCGGCGACGGAACTGGAACAACTCCAGGTAACCAAGGCGATCCCGATGGAGACCCGCTAGCTCCTTTTTACGGCGATGGAGGTTCTGGCTTTGGCAATAAACCACTGCCACTCAGTAACTTTAAAAACTTGGTGAAGCCCGATGATGACGGTCAAGAAACTGGAACCGTCATGGTGAAAATTCAGGTTAACAAGTCTGGCCGTATTGTGAGTGCTTCGGCGGGTGCTAGAGGGACAACTTTTTCCAACACTTCTATTTGGAGAAAGTGTGAAAACGCGATGCTCAATGCTTCACTAAATGCGATAACTAAAGGGCCAGATATTCGTATTTTTTACGTTCCATTTGTATTTAAAGTAAAATAGTTTTACGACTTTTGAAGTATTAATTCTCGTTCGTGTTTATTAATAACTTTTAATTGAGAAGCAAGCTTCAAAACTCGTAAAATTAACATGTCCTACGCAAAAACAATCGATTTTCTTTACAGTCGATTACCGATGTTTACCAAGGTTGGCGCATCTGCATTTAAGAAAGACTTAGATAATACCATAGCATTTTGCGATGCCTTGGATAATCCGCAAGACAATTTTAAGACCGTACACATAGGTGGCACCAACGGCAAAGGTTCAACCTCGCACATGTTGGCTGCAGTTCTTCAGCAAGCTGGATATAAAACAGGCCTTTACACCTCCCCGCATCTTAAAGATTTTAGAGAACGTATCCGTATCAACGGTAAAATGGTCACTAAAAAATTTGTGGTTGATTTTGTTAAACAACAGCAAAAACTTATCACCGAAATTGAACCCTCATTTTTCGAAACCACGGTTGCTATGGCCTTTTCGTTTTTTGCAGAAGAACAGGTTGACGTAGCCATTATCGAAGTTGGGTTAGGCGGACGTTTGGACTCTACCAATATCATTCATCCCGACCTGTCCGTAATTACCAACATCAGTCTAGATCACACTAATATGCTCGGCAATACATTGGCCGAAATAGCCTTTGAGAAAGCGGGCATCATTAAGAAGAATACTCCGGCCATTATCGGCGAGCGTCATCCTGAAACGGATTCTGTTTTTATTGAGAAAGCAAAGAAGGAAAATGCCAATTTGGTGTTTGCACAAGACGAACTCGTAGTATCAACATCATCCTTAGAGCAAAATTATTTAGTATTAGATATAGATACCAAAGAAAGCAAACTCTTTAATGCGCTAAAGCTAGACCTTACGGGATCTTATCAGCAAAAGAATATTATCACAGTGATTGAGGCTATTCTCAAGCTCAGAGAAATTGGCTATGCTATTTCTGATGATGCCATTCGCCAAGGTTTAAAGTCAGTCCAAAAACTCACTGGTCTGCAAGGGCGATGGCATATTCTATCTAAAAATCCTCTAATCATCTGCGACACTGGACATAATAAGGCTGGCATTACCGAAGTGGTACAAAATATCAAACAAACAAGATATACGAAACTTCATATGGTTATTGGGATGGTTAAAGACAAAGATGTTACTGCAGTTTTAGCATTGTTACCCAAAGAAGCAAAATACTATTTCTGCCAACCCAATTTAGAAAGAGCCTTGCCCGCCACAGATTTAGCAAGCCAAGCGAAAAAATTAGGTCTTAACGGCGAAGTATTCGACAGTGTTTCAGAAGCTTTTGCTAAAGCTAAGTTAAGCGCTGCAGCAAGCGACCTCATTTTTATAGGTGGTAGCACGTTTGTAGTCGCCGAAGCAATATAATATCTTTACAATAAAGTCCTTGTTAATTAAATAACAAAGCCTAACTTTATGAAAACACACATTATGAAATTAAAGTTTATTTACGCTAGTCTGATCTTATGTGCCTTTACAGGACCTGTAGTAGCTCAAAAAACTAAAAAAAATACGACTGCTCAAAATACAGAAACTTTCACCAGACCAAAATTAATGGTTGGTTTAGTGGTAGATCAAATGCGCTGGGACTATTTATACCGCTTTCAAAAAAGATATACTGAGGGAGGCTTTAAGCGGCTGTTACGTGATGGATTTTCTGCAGAAAACATGTTAATTCCGTATACACCTACACAAACCGCGTGCGGACACGCTTCTGTATATACCGGCAGCGTACCTGCAATCAATGGTATCATCGCAAATAATTGGTTCGATCCGCAAATAGGTCGAGATGTATATTGCGTAGAAGACAAGGATGTAAAAACAGTAGGTAGTACGAGTACGGCAGGTTTAATGTCCCCAAAAAACCTTTTAGTTACCACCATGACCGATGAGTTGAGAATGGCAACTAATTTTAGAAGCAAAGTAATCAGTGTATCACAAAAAGACAGGGGTTCAATACTACCTGCAGGCCACACCGCAAATGGGGCGTATTGGTACGACAGCAAAACAGGTACGTATATCAGTAGCACCCACTATATGCAAGAATTACCAAAATGGGTAGTGGATTTTAACGCACAGAAGTTTCCAAATCAATTCTTGGAACGAGATTGGCACACACTCTATCCTATTGAAACCTATGTAGAAAGCACCGACGATAACAAACCATACGAGCGATTATTTACTGGAGCAAAAACATCCACCTTTCCCCATTTATTTAAACAATATGTAGGTAAAAATTACGGAATGCTTACCAGTATGCCTTACGGAAATACCTTCACTTTAGAGTTCGCCAAAAAAGCGGTACAACACGAGCAGATGGGCCAAAATGGAAACACCGATTTCTTGGCCGTAAGCTTGTCATCCACAGACTATGTTGGCCACCAATTTGGACCTAATTCTGTTGAAATTGAAGATACTTACTTAAGATTAGACAAAGATATTTCAGATTTTCTTACCTATTTAGATAAAAGCGTGGGTAAAGGAAACTATGTGATATTTCTAACAGCTGACCACGCTGCTACCCACACCCCAGGTTTCTCGAGTGAGAATAAAATGCCGGGTGGCGTATTTACCACAAAAAAATTAAAGGCTTCATTAGATAGTTTAATTAGCAAAGATTTTGGTGTCGAAAAAGCTATTTTTAACTTCTCAGCGAACCAAATTATTTTTGATCACGAGACCATTAAAAGTGCTAAAGCCAATTACAATCAAATTAAACAAGCATGTATTGATTTTATTGTTAAGCAGGATGGAATTTTGAACGCAGTTGATTTGAAAAACATCAACGGAGCAAGCATCCCTCAGGAAATAAAAACCAAACTTACCAATGGCTACAACGCCCGCCGAAGCGGAGACATTTACGTAATTTTTAACGCCGGTTGGTATACATCGGTAAAAGGGACGGGACATGGCGCATGGAACCCATACGATAGTCACATTCCCGCGGTGTTTATGGGTTGGGGAATTAAGCAAGGAAAAAGTAATCAGCGATACTACATGACCGATATCGCTCCTACCATTTCCTCATTATTGCACATCCAAGAACCCAGTGGCAGTATTGGTAATGTAATCACCGAATTAATGAAGTAAAGCCCCCGTTCAAAAACCCCTCAATCGTTAATGATTGAGGGGTTTTAAATTTTAAGAACGGTTTGTTGAAAATACCTTAAGCAAACCCGCTGATTTTTACGAACTGTAACCCGAGCCGAGCTTGCCTTTAGGCATTTTATAATGTACATTTGATACATCAATACTAACCAAATGTTTCGGAGGATTTAGAAATCCTCTACCAATTTTCTACAACCTAAATGGAACAAATACAAGTCTACAAACCCAAAAATAAAATTCGTTTTGTTACTGCTGCAGCATTATTTGATGGTCACGATGCAACCATTAATATTATGCGCCGTATCCTTCAATCATCTGGTGCAGAAGTTATCCATTTAGGCCACAACCGATCTGTAGAAGAAGTGGTTAATTGTGCCATACAAGAAGATGTGCAAGGCATAGCAATGACATCTTACCAAGGTGGTCATATCGAGTATTTTAAATACATGTATGATTTGTTGCAAGAAAGAGGCGCAAAACATATTAAAATTTTTGGTGGCGGCGGTGGTGTAATACTTCCTACCGAAATTGAAGAATTACAAGCTTACGGTATCACCAAAATATATTCTCCAGATGATGGGCGTAAAATGGGCTTACAAGGCATGATTAATAACATGCTAGAGCAAACAGATTTTGTAACTACCAAAGCTATTACTAACGAACTTACCGAAATCCCTAAAAAAGAGGTTAAAAGTATTGCATCGGCCATAACAGTTGCAGAAAACGATCCAGAAGGAGCTCAAAAATTTGTTGATGAGTTAAAAAAATTAACTTCAACTAATCAAGCTCCTGTTTTAGGAATTACAGGAACTGGCGGTGCTGGTAAATCATCTTTAGTTGATGAATTGGTACGCAGATTTTTAGTAGAAGTGAAAGATAAAACTCTAGCTATTATATCTGTAGACCCATCTAAGCGTAAAACTGGCGGAGCTTTGTTAGGCGATCGCATTAGAATGAATGCGATTAATAATCCTAGGGTTTACATGCGATCTTTAGCAACCAGACAAGCCAACTTAGCACTTTCTAAAAATGTACAAGAAAGTATAGACATTTGCAAAGCTGCTGGATACGATTTAATTATTGTTGAAACTTCGGGCATTGGCCAATCTGATACAGAAATTACTGAACATTGTGATATTTCATTATATGTAATGACACCAGAGTTTGGTGCTGCAACACAATTAGAGAAAATCGACATGCTTGATTTTGCTGATTTAGTGGCCATTAACAAATTTGATAAACGTGGTGCATTAGATGCCTTACGTGATGTACGTAAACAATATAAGCGCAATCATAACCTTTTCGACGCGAAAGACGAAGATATTCCTGTTTATGGAACAATGGCATCTCAGTTTAACGATCCAGGCATGAATAATCTTTTTGTTTCTTTACTCAAAGGAATAAAAGAAAAAACTAATGTTGATTTCATTTCTCTAATGGAAATGACCCCTCTACAATCAGAAAAAGTATATATCATTCCACCAGATCGTATTCGCTATTTATCAGAAATTGCTGAAGCCAGCGAAAACTATAATGAATGGGTAGATAAACAGTGTAAAATTGCAAGAAAACTCTTTCAATTACAAGGTGTTATAGATTTCTCAACAGATTTTGAAAATTTTGGAGACGGATTAAAAGAGGCATATACCTTTCTAGAAGAGCAATTAGATGGCGAGTGTAAACGTTTACTTCGCCGATGGCCAGCTACAAAACAGAAATACAAAGAAGAATTCTTTGTTTATAAAGTACGCGATAAAGAGATTAAACAAGCACTTTATTATGAGTCGCTTTCTAAACTTCAAATTCCAAAAGTTGCTTTACCACGTTACGAAGATTGGGGAGATATTTTAAGGTGGTTGCTAACAGAAAATGTACCTGGAGAATTCCCATATGCGGCTGGTGTTTTCCCTCTAAAACGTGAAGGTGAAGATCCTACGCGTATGTTTGCAGGAGAAGGTGGCCCAGAAAGAACCAATAAACGTTTCCATTACGTATCATTGGGGCAACCAGCGCATCGCTTATCTACAGCTTTTGATTCAGTAACACTTTATGGAGAAGATCCTCATATTCGTCCGGATATTTATGGTAAAATAGGAAATTCTGGAGTAAGTATTGCCACTTTAGATGACGCTAAAAAACTGTACTCTGGCTTCGATTTATGTGCTGCATCAACGTCTGTATCTATGACAATTAATGGCCCCGCTCCTATGCTATTAGGCTTTTTCATGAATGCTGCTATTGATCAACAATGTGAAAAATATATCATAGAAAATGGTTTAGAACAAGAAGTAAGAGAAAAAATTAAGCAAATTTATGATGCCAAAGGTATGGAAATCCCTAAATATCAAGGTGATTTACCACAAGGAAATAGCGGATTAGGCTTAATGCTTTTAGGCGTAACAGGCGATCAGGTTTTACCTGCAGACATTTATGCTAAAATCAAAGCCTATGCCATTAGTGCTGTACGTGGAACTGTTCAAGCAGATATTCTAAAAGAAGATCAGGCACAAAATACTTGTATTTTCTCAACAGAATTCGCATTGCGGATGATGGGTGATATTCAAAAATATTTCATAGATGAGAAAGTAAGAAACTTTTATTCTGTATCTATTTCTGGCTATCACATTGCAGAAGCTGGTGCAAATCCAATTTCTCAATTAGCGTTTACCTTGAGTAATGGATTTACTTTTGTAGAGTATTATTTGAGCAGAGGAATGCATATTGATGATTTCGCTCCTAACTTATCTTTCTTTTTTAGTAATGGTATAGATCCAGAATATTCAGTTATTGGACGGGTAGCTCGTAGAATTTGGGCAAAAGCCATTAAAAACAAGTATAAAGGAAACGATCGTTCTCAGAAATTAAAATATCATATTCAAACATCGGGTCGCTCATTACATGCACAAGAAATTGATTTTAATGATATTCGGACAACCTTACAAGCCTTATACGCTATCTACGATAATTGTAATTCATTACATACAAATGCATACGATGAAGCAATTACTACACCTACAGAAGAATCTGTCCGCAGAGCAATGGCCATTCAGTTGATTATTAATAGAGAATTAGGTTTAGCTAAAAATGAAAACCCATTACAAGGAGCTTTCATCATAGAAGATTTAACAGATTTAGTAGAAGAAGCAGTATTGGCAGAGTTTAAAAGAATTAACGATCGTGGTGGCGTTTTAGGTGCGATGGAAACCATGTATCAACGTGGTAAAATACAGGAAGAAAGTTTATATTACGAGACTCTTAAACACACTGGAGAATACCCTATTGTAGGCGTAAATACCTTTTTAAATAAAAATGGTTCTCCAACAATTGTTCCTGGAGAAGTGATTAGAGCTACTGAAGGAGAAAAAGAGTTTCAAATTGCAGCTTTAAAGGCTTTCCAAAATCGTAACGCTACCCAAACTGATGAAGTTTTAAAAGCACTTCAAAAATCAGCTATAGCAGGAGAAAACATTTTTGAACAGCTAATGGAAGTTTGTAAAATCTGTTCTTTAGGACAAATTAGTAATGCGTTATACGAAGTTGGAGGACAATACCGTAGAAATATGTAGCATAATCACTAATCCCAACAATATTTTTGTTATACTAGATTTCATTTACCATGAAATCCAATTATAAATTTACTGACAATGAGCTTGTCTCTAGATTAAGGGCTGGAGACGAGTATGCATTTACAGAAATTTATACCAGATATTGGAAACTTCTTTAGAGCTACTTATGGTGTAGTATTAATTACTACAAAAACCCCGCATAAAAATAGTGAACCTCAATTTTCCGATAATAGTTCATACATTTTCAATAGACAAACGTATTTTCCAAAATATTTAAACTCTATTGAATATTTAACCATTTTATTAGAGGCAGATAGAACTGGTAAAGATGGTGGAATACCTGATGGCGAGCCATTTACTGATTTGGAATTAGCAACCAAGCATTTTAACGATCCTGCAAATAATTCTACTATATATCCCAGCCCCATTTATCCTAATAAATATCGCTATGTAGGTAATATTGATTGGATTAGATGCACTCTACTCGAGTAATGCTCCATCGCTTTTATAATCCACCAATTAAACGAAAAAATAATACCATATAATACCGTGATCAGAACTATAGTGTTATACAATAAATCTCAAACATCTAATTACAAAAAAAGCTTCTGCTAAATCAACAGAAGCTTTTAATTACTTTTAGACAGTGGAAATTAAGCTAAAATCCACTTAAACTTATATTCCATAGAAGGATTTTTCATACGATCAGCAACTCTTAACAGTCTGTCTGGCAAAGCCAAAATATAATCTCTAGCCTTCTCTCCTGCTTCATTAAGTTCGTTTCGGCTCTCAATATTCCAATCTACAATTAATTGTTTTAAGATATCAACGTAATCAACCGCTGTATATACACCTAAACGTTGAGCAGCATCAGTAAAATGACCAAAAAGTTGGCCAATTGGCATACCGATCTCACGTAAAAAATGAGCCGGCATCACAATTTTCTTACGCATCATATCTTCGAAAGCTATCATTGCTTCACTTGCATCTACCGCAAAAATCTGCTTAATAAAATCTTTGTAAGCTTTTGCATGTCTCGCCTCATCCGAAGCTATCACGCCACACATTTTTGATAGAAGCGTGTCGCCATCCTTTTTGGCTAACGAAGCAACTCGTCTGTGAGATACATTTGTTGCCAGCTCCTGAAAAGAAGTATAAATGAAATTTCGATAAGGATCATGACCTGTACCAATATCAAACCCATCGGCAATTAAATACTGCGTTGACGCTTCCATTTGACGCATATCAACTCTTCCCGAAAGATATAAATATTTATTTAAGAGATCTCCGTGTCTATTTTCTTCAGCAGTCCAATGGCGATTCCATTTCATCCAACCACCCTCTTCATCTTTACTAACCCCTTCAACCATTGCTAACCATGACTCGTAAGTCGGTAAAGCTTCCTCAGTAATCGTATCGCCAATTAAAACAGCAACCAAATCATAGGATAACTCTCCCGCACTCTGCTGAAGATCTTTAATACGCTCAAAAAAATCATCTTTGCTAGCATCTGGCAAAAAATCAGAAGGTTGCCAGTTCTCATCAATAGGTTTTAAATACTGAGGCATCATCTCCAACATATATTTTTCAATATGTTGCATTACTTCCCTTCTTTGTTCAACGAAAAAACTCATCTATGTGTATAATATTAGCTAGTTACAAAGATAACCAAATTATGTTGCAAAAGGTAAGCATAAAAGCAGAATTGACGAAAATCACTTTAGAAATCTTTGAAAATGACATAAAAAAGCACTTAAATGGTCGGGAATTTTTGTGTAACAAATACCTAGAATACTGAGCCATTAAATAAAAAAAGGTATAAAAACAACAAAGCCCTTACTATTTCTAGCAAGGGCTTGTTTAAGATTAGGCACCGACCTACTCTCCCACGTGTTACCGCAGTACCATCGGCTCAGATGGGCTTAACTTCTCTGTTCGGAATGGGAAGAGGTGGACACCATCGATATAGGCACCTGAATATTTTTAATTCAGGTTTTAAGTTTAAGTTATACGTCTCCAGTATTTCTACTTTTAACTTTTAACTCATTACTTTCAACGCTTGAAATGACATATTATTGAAAGAAGTTAGTTGAAGAACAAACAACGGTGTGCAGCTTTTGAAAGCTTCGGGCTATTAGTATTACTCGACTATGATGTCACCACCTTTACATCTGTAACCTATCAACGTAGTAGTCTTCTACGACCCTATATGGAATTCTCATCTCGTGGCTAGTTTCGCACTTAGATGCTTTCAGCGCTTATCTATTCCCAGCGTAGCTACTCTGCAATGCCCCTGGCGGAACAACAGATTCACTAGAGGCTAGTCCAACCCGGTCCTCTCGTAC
>JAZQRH010000005.1:0-3403 GCA_045629525.1 Pedobacter sp. | reverse complement strand
AGGTCATTGGTTCGATCCCGATAAGAGGCTCTTTAATAGTGATGCGAAAGTAGCTCAGTTGGTAGAGCACGACCTTGCCAAGGTCGGGGTCGCGAGTTCGAATCTCGTCTTTCGCTCTAAAAACCTTCCAAACGGAAGGTTTTTTTGTTTACAGGGTTTTTTGGGGTTAAATTATTGCATTGTGAGTGCTTTAATTCTTTCAACAGCATTTTTGTTTTCCGGATTTAGTTTAAGCGATTGCTTATAATTTAAAAGGGCTTCAGCACGATTATCCATATATTCCTGTGCTTCTGCCAGACTATCATAAGCATTTGCACTCTTAGGATACAAAGACACATTTAATTTGAAAATCGACAAGGCAGCTTTAATATTTTTCTGTTCTATTTGTTTGTATCCCCAGCCATTAAGTTCATTTTCGCTTAGTTGGAAAGAAGGATCTTTCTTTTTCAAACGAGCAACAATTGGTATGGCTTGGTCAAAACCTTGCTTCAGCAGTTCTGCTCTTAATTTTTTTACGTGTTTAGGCAAGCCAAATCCGTTAGTTTCCTTCATGTCGGGAAGGTAGTAGCCTGCAATTTCATCTATAAACCGGTCTGGATTTCCTTGCATTAAATTGGTGAGTACGACTATAGACAAGTCGTCGTTTAGATAGACAAATAATGCCGATCTACCACCACCAACAGGGCCAACTGCAGGGTGCTCTTCGCGGGTCACTGTAGGCCAGCCGAGCGCATAACCGTTTGTTAACCAATTAAATCCACCAATTTTTCCATTGGCAAGTAGCGCAGGGGACCACAACAAATCTATACTGGATTTTTCCTTCAGTAGTTTGCCGCTTTTTAAAGAGATAATCCAGTTTGCCAAATCACTTGCTGTCGATTGAATACCAGCAGCGGCTCTAAAAAACAAGGGGAATTGCATATAAGCATGGCCTGGAGTGCTGTTTCTCACAAAGCGTTCGCCCATTTGACGGGTCATGGTATAAGCACCCGCATAATTAGGGATCACATCAAAGGAATCGCCAAAACGGGTTAAATTCATTCCAGCTGCTTTAAACTGTCGCTCTTCAATGAAACGGGTAAAGTGCATGCCACTTAATTTGGTAATGATTTGTCCAATTAACACATAACCAGTTTGATTATAAGAAAACTTTTCTCCGGCTTTAAACTCCAATGGAAGTAACTTTACCATTTGCATCGCTTCCTGCTCATCATTATGGCCAATGACCTGATCTTCGGCGTCCATCATATCGGGTAATCCAGAAGTATGGGTTAGTACTTGTTGGATCGTGATGTTTTTCCAGCTATCCGGCAGGCTATCCAGGTAGCGTGACAGGGGATCTGTGATCTTCAATTTTTTCTCTTCTGCCAGCTGCATCACTGCAATGCCCACAAAGGCTTTCGTAATGGAATTGACGGAAAATATGGATTGGTCATTAGCTTTTATATTGTAATCAAGGTTAGCCGTACCCAAAGTATTTTGTTTGATTATTTTACCTCCACGTACAATGGCAACCTGCATTGCCTGGATATGAAGTTGTTGCATTTTGCTTTTTAAAAAAGTATCTAGGCTGTCAGAAGTAGAAGTTTGTGCTTTAACAGATGAGCTAAGTAAGCCTAGAGGGATGAGAAAAAGGGATGTGAGAATTTTTAGTTTCATTTGTTAAGGTTGTTGGTTTGTTATTGGATGGTAGATTATGGATTTAGTTACAGTAGGCTAATCCATAGTTTTTTGTTTGGATTGTTCTAATCGCGAGTGCAAAATGTCTTTAGTATAATAAGTATCGTATAAAAATATCCATCGACGAGATGAAGCAAGAAAAGTAAAATAACTACCTTTAATTAAATTCTGAATGATGGATATTGCACTAAAATATAAGATAGTTGAAAAGATCATCATGAGTAACGATGATCAACTGCTTAATGAAATAAAGTGTTTGATTGATTTAGCGGAGAATGATTTTTGGGCAGAAACTCCTTTTGAAGTAAAACAAGCTATCAATAAGGCAAAGGCAGAGTTGGATGAAGGGGAAGGGACATCTCATGCACAAATTATGACCGAAATTAAAAGCCGCTTTTTAAAACAAATAAGATAGTATGATTTAATTTTGCTCCTAGACAGGCGGCTGAATTATATAAAAATAGTGATCAAATAAAAGCCTTAATTGTTAAGTATGCCGTTGATCATTCTGTTCCTGTTCAGCAAGTGATGCAAACTGTGTATTCTGCTTTTACATCAATTGTTAAAAAATAGCGATGAAAAAATATAAAGGGATAATAACCACGATCATTATGGTCGGAACTTTGATATTAAGTGGTTGCATGAGAGATAATGATAATTTAAAAATGATCGAGGCAAAAGGACTGTTGGGCAGAGATGAGTCGTTTGATGATGTCATTTTTGTAAGTAAGTCTGAAGGATATATATTTGGAAGTAGAAGTGGGGAGGCATCTTGGCATGAAGACGGCTCGGTGACAAGGATTGATACAGCGATCATTTACAATACGGAAGATGGAGGAAAGAACTGGAAATCTGTATTTTTGGGTCAAGGGCGTACTTTATTTAGAACTAGCGTTATAGGTGGGGAAATTTATGCCCAGAAGGCATCTTTATATGACCCCCCAAATCCAGAGGTTACCGTTATTTTTATACATTAAAAATCATTTATACAGGAGCTTCGATTCCGGAAAAACATGGATTAAGGAAAGTCTCAAAAATGATTTAAGAGCAGGTCCGATTGGTTTCTATAAGGATACAAAGAGTAGGACATTTAAAACTTGGATTTATTCTGGCCGAGAAGAATTTCAAATTTTAGATGATAGATAGAAAATAAAGTGAGCGTTGATTCAGTATTTACTAATAAAAATATGCAGCTTATTGTTGTTTTGTATCCCGAAAGAATGTCGTTAACCCCTTGAAGTATCAAAATTTGCTGTTTTCTAATTTTCTTCTAAGTAGGTACCTTCTTTGGCCTTGAGAATAGCATTGATATTGATTTAGATGGTTCGCAATTGAATTTGTAAAAGTTAAATTCCCCTTTCCTAACTAATCCCTCATAAACTTGTTCTCCAGCCCACAAACCCCTAACTTTGCAGCTCTAATTTTCACCCCCATCCCAATAGTCAGCTTTGTATAAACCCAGGCTATGGTTTAACAATCAAAGGCCCAATTGCGGCCACAATAAAGAATGGACATTAACGATAGAATTAATCAGTCAGAATCAAGAATTTTTAAAGCAGTATTCCCCAATACCACTAACCATTACGACACCTTATTTGGTGGAACCGCCATGCACATGATGGACGAAGTAGCCTTCATTACCGCTACCCGTTACAGCAGACAAATCATGGTGACGGTAAGCAGTGACAAAATTGATTTCAAAAAGTCAATTCCTGCAGGCACA
>JAZQRH010000004.1:0-106161 GCA_045629525.1 Pedobacter sp. | reverse complement strand
TATTAAGCGTCCTGCTTTGAAAATGTGTTTTCAGCGAAACTCTTCGCAAAAGCTTGAAGCAAACACGTCCGTTTGCTATAAACCGCAAATTAAAACTTCAAATAGTAGTAAAACTCTAGCAGAATTGCGTATAACGGTTTGGGGCTTTGCGTTCGGGCGGGATTTCGAAGCACAAAAGCCGATATTATTACTAAAAGTTCAATTGAAAAACTACCGTTGAGTTTTGCACTTCAGCCCGCCTGACGCAAAACCGCCTGTTAGCGGCTGTTTTTGTTTGTTCACTCAGGTAGTCTTCATATATTCGGCTATAAGTTGTTCGTTTGTGTCATTGCTTTTTGATAAAGTCTCAATGATTTTTTTCTTTTCGGTGTCCGTTCTGTTTTGGCTCAATTTCTTCTTAGCCTGTAAATCTGTAACAATAATTTCAAATGCAATAATACCTTTTGACATTCTCAATTTATAGTCTTCTGGGAAATTGTCCCATTGTTGTCTGTATAAAGTTTCGTAATTGTCGATTGTCGCTTCAAGTACTTCAAAAGTCTTTTCCGTTTCTGTGATTAATTTCCCCTGTCCGTAGGCGTGAATTGAAATATAGTTCCAGGTCGGTACATTAAGCTCTTTGTCGTAATTTTTTGTCGAAATATAGGCGTGGGGTTCGCTAAAAATCACCAAAACTTTGTTGTCCTGAATGTCTTGCCAATGTTCATTTGCTTTTGCAAAATGTGAAGTCAAAATAATATTGTCGTCTTTGGTCGTTACAAGAAAAGGCAAATGTGTTGCAATTGGAAAGCTGTCTTTTGCTGTGATAATAGTTGCAAAACTAAACTGTTTCATAAATGCTACAATTTCGGTTTTGTCTGTCGTTAAGTTTGTTTTTGGAATGTACATTATTTAATTTCGTTTCAAGTTTTAGGGTCTGTCAAAATAGCCGCTAACGTTTCGAGGCTTGGCGTCAGTGGCGGAAATTGAAGCGAAAAGTTTCAATTTAGCGACACAGTAAGCAAAAGCCAATTAATTGAATAAATTTGCAAAAAAAGTCAATATAATTGGCTTTTTGCGGAATAGAAAGCCGAAACTTTATTTTTAGCCTTAACCCGCCATTGCGCCAAACCTTTGTTACACGACGTTTTTATTCTAGAACTTCAGCCGGAATTACTTTTTCAAGTAATGTTTTCATTCTCGGATTATCAACTGTTACAAATTTCCAGTTTTTTAAATCGGCGTTAGAACTTGCTATAACAACTTTGTTAGCATTAATTTTAAAAAATCCTGATGTTTTATCTAATACGACATTTCCTTTACCAAATTTACTTTCAAAAGAATTTAATAAAGCTTGTACTTTGCTTTCATCTTTTAAATCTAGATCAATCATTTTCATTTCAATTGGTGAAATGTACGCAATCTTTACATAATCAATATTTTCAATTCTTTTAGAATCACTAATTTCAGATATTATTGGTTTTGAAATTTTATATTCAATATTTGGCATTTTATATACAGCTTCAAGTAAACTTTTCATTGATTTCTTTGGAATTATTTCGAATAGTTTTGGATTAGTATATTCTAATGCATCATCAATTTTTTTATCTGAAACAAGCTGATTATAATTCATAAAATCTCTTTCAACATTTTGTTTTGCAGTTTGAGCAAACGCAAAGTTTACAGATAAAAATAGTACAGCAGTATATATTAATTTTTTCATTTTATACGTAATGTTTGGGAAAATGTCGTGTAACTTACTTATATGTCTCACTCTGTCAGACAAAGCCAACATACGTCTAGTGTATTTGTCTAGTGTTGCGGTATAAATATATACAAAAAAGGATTTAAAAAAATACTTGCTCCCATTAAAGAAAAGCCAAGAATATAAAAAGGGAGATCACATACAATGTTACTCGTTACCAGTGCTTTTCTAAAACCAGCGCTGGCGCACATGGTCCAACTTAAAGCTACTTTAAACTCCGCTTAACTTGGGCACTCCTAACACCTTTGTTCAAAGCGATATTGTTTAGCGCATTCAAGAATATCGCTCACTTTATTCCTATATTTACTACTACCTTAACTTCTAACCTATGGAAAGAATACGCAAAGCAATCTCAGATTTCCTATCACTCGTCATCCCCAAAGAGAATGATACATACTACACTTGGCCAGAAATTGCTATTGGTTTAGTTTTGTTGTTACTGTTGATTGGCGCAATCTCTTTACTGCCAAGGTAATTTTTATTTTGTTTTATGCAAAAGTTGCCTTATATCAACATCCAAGTACGCTGCAATTTTATATAAATCTTCTAATGACGGCTGCCTATGGTTATTCGTCCAGCGAGAGATAGTTTGCTCCGATTTGTTTAACAATCTAGCTATATCTCTATTGTACACATCTTTTTCTAGGAATACCTCTGCTAGTCTGTTAATTTCCTTCATGTTATAAAAAAAATAATTAAAAAGTTTATCGTTATATGATAAACTTTTTGTAGTATTGTACTATTAATAGCGACAAATAGGAGTGAGGTGTTTAGCCTAGCTCAGTACGATGTCACTCATGAAACGAAACCGCTAATTTCCACATGAGCCGATCGTGAGTTCGCCACATCTATTGAATTTTGTATCTTCGCATACTTATATTCAATAGGGCGAACTTCATGTCAGTCTTTTGTGGAGCCTAGTTTTACTAGGTGGGTTCTTAGCGGTACCTGTTTCAAAAGCGTTGAGGTTCGCCCTATTGGTTTCCTTACCAATTCGGTTTCATTCTCCTTGCTTTAGGGGTACACATCGTTTAACATAACCAAATAATAAACAGGTCATGAAAACGAACAAATTAAGCTCCGCCATTTACCAGCACCTGCAAAAGGCAAGGCATGGCTTTTCCCAATTAATCATCATAAAGAACGTCATCCGCTCCCCATCGTAGTACACTGTTTTTTCAATAAAATCCAAGTAAAATAGGCCCAAAAGGCAATAGGCGTGAGAGCGCTTATCCCTTAAATAAAAAAGGCTTATTATCAACTTGGAGCCCGGCCCTTTTGTGCATCAGCAAAAAAGATACAGCTTACCCACGGTTTCTTGCAATTCCAAGGTATCAATCTTTTAGCAAATAAACAATACAATTTTTAGTAACGGCTCCTCAAAACGCCGTAAGGGTCGGTTTATGCTTAAAAAAATATCTACATAGCTAAAGATCCCAAACACAATGAACAATAACCGAGTACGCATCAACACATGTCATTCACCGTCCATCAATTGGCTGTCTAGTTTGCAGGTCCATCCCGAAGCACGTCAAACGGCCTTATTGCATTCTGCAGCGCTATGCATTGAAACCGATCTACTACTGCTAATGTACGCAGGTCAAGAAATTAGACAGCCCATTGACGAGGTGCTAAGCGTAGGCGAGCCTTCTAATTTCGCTACTAACGGTTTCGTTAGCAGAACGCAAAGAAGGCGATACAGCCTAGATTTTTGTTTCTTTTCATCAATGGAAAAGAAAATGCATTGCATGTAACTAAAAATAAACAACACTTACGTAAACAAAGATACTCAACGCTATAGCTTCAAAAATGCAACAAATAATATATTTCCCTTTTAGAAGGCTATATGCCGTAAAACCCAAACCCCCGGTATAGCTGGATAGCTACACCAACCTGCCGCACCCATAAAATTTAGGTCAATTAGTTTAGTTAAGTACCCGCGGCAGGTTTTAAAAACCATTCAACCATTCCATCAATCAACCAAAACCATGAATAAACGAACAATCATATACCTCATCTTGGTATTACTATACTTTTGTATAAGCGCACAAGCCCAGGTCACAGTAACAGAAATAAAACCACTGCGAGTAGGCGACAGCCTACCAGAAACTTTCTGGCAACAAGCATTTACCATTTACGCCAATGGCAAAACAACCAAACAATCACTAGAGAAATACAAAGGTAAACTTTTGATCCTCGATTTTTGGGCCACATGGTGTGGCAGCTGCATAAGCAAATTTCCATTGATCGCTAATCTCCAAAAAACGCACTCCGATTTCAGCATTCTACTAGTTAGCAAGTTAAAGACAGACAAAAATATTGAAAAGGTGAAAAAATCAATAGATGTAAACGGGCCGCAGTTATCGACGATTGTCGCTGACGAGTTTTTAGGTGGTCTATTTCCGCACAGCCAATTACCACACTATGTGTGGGTTGCTGCTAACGGCAGGATCATCGCGATAACAGCATCTCAATTTATTACCACGGCTAACATTATTCATCTATCCAATAATGTGATTAAGGAGGTAAATGCACCATGAAAAAAAATATTACCACAGCTGCATTTATCTTATTATGCTTAAATCTCCATGCTCAATTTGGGTTGAAAGTTCGAGACGCTGAGACTGGTTCCCCAATAGACCGAATTACTATGCAAATGTTAAATACGAGCGAACGCTATCAAGCGAACCCGCAGGGCGAAGTTCATTTACGTAAATTAAATGGCACATTTACATTCGTTTTAAGCGCAATAGGCTACCATTCAGACACGCTTCGCCTAACACTTCCTTTATCGCAATGGGTACAACATTATATGCGTTCAAAGAGCACACAATTACAAGAAGTTATTGTAAATACTGGTTATCAAGAGCTGCCTAAAGATAGGGCTACCGGAAGCTTTAGTTTATTAAGTAATGCGACTTTCAACGAACAACCGGGTTTAAATGTACTTTCACGCCTTGAAGGGATTACCCCCGCACTAAGTGTCGATCGTCGTACGTTAACAGGGGGCATGATGATTAGGGGCCTTAGTACCGTTAACGGTAATAGAGCACCTTTAATAGTTGTTGATGATTTCCCATATGCAGGCGATATAGATAATCTTAATCCTGGCGACATAGAGCACATCACTATACTTAAAGACGCCGCGGCTGCGTCAATTTGGGGCGCACAAGCAGGTAATGGTGTTATCGTTATCACCACAAAAAAAGGAACCTATAATAAAAAGCTAAATATAGATTGGGTGACGGGACTAGTGCTGAATGGTAAGCCCAATTTAACAAACTATAGCAATTTAGGCAGCAAAGATATGATAGAAGTGGAAAGATTTTTGTTCGCTAACGGTTTCTATAGTAGTCAAGAAAGTTCTAGCCAGCGAGTGCCTTTGACAACTGCTGTAGAATGGTTAATTGCGGAAAGAGATGGCATTATCAACACAATGGAGCTCGAACAATCATTAACAACCTTAGCCAAACAAAATATAGTTGAAAATTACAAGGATAATTTTTATACGCAACCACTAACCCAACAACATAATTTATCGGTTAGGGGTGGCACGAGCACCAGTCGTTTCTATGCATTTGCCGGCTACGATAGGTCGACGGATGCACTCGGTACGCAGTCAAATAGGGTGAATTTGAAGTCCGACTTCGGCGTTACGCTTCTCACTAAATTGAAAATGAACATTGGGATTATGATAACGCAACGCAGTAATACTTCCGGAAAACTTAACTTCGATGCCTTATCTACCACAAATGGGATGCTTCCTCCCTATACAACATTTGTAGATGTGCAAGGGGTACCCCAGGCGGTTATGAAGAACTACAGAGAAAGCTTTACCAGAAATTTAGGATTAGGTAAATTACTCGATTGGAACTATTATCCGATACTAGAGGGAGAGGAGGTAGTCACCAAAAACATACTACACGACGCGTTAATATCGATAAAAGCCGATTATAAATTGTTTAGTGGTTTCAATTTCACAGCCAATTACACTGCACAATGGGCCACATCCGTCAGTACTTCCAATCACTCCATCAACAGTTTTTATACGCGAAATCTTATTAACCTGTATACACAGGTTATAGGCAATGATGTCCAACGGTCAATACCATTGGGTGCAATTCAGAAGGAAAGTAACTCCAATACAAATAACCAAAATCTACGCTTTCAACTAAACTTAAATCAAAAATGGGGTAAGTTTAAGATGAACGCATTAACAGGCGCAGAAGGGCGTTCAACTAAAACTGACTTGAGTGCCAATGGCTTTTATGGCTATGATGAGAGTACACGGCTTAGTATCGGGGTTGATTACCAAAACCCTCACAAAAGCATTATTACTGGCGGCAACATTTATATACCCTATTTAGGGAATTCATTTACGGAAATAAACAATTACGTATCTGTTTACGCCAACGCTGCAATAACTTACAATGAGAAATATACTATTTCTGGAAGCGCTCGCCGCGATGCTTCGAATCTGTTCGGCATAGCGACAAACAATCTTTGGAATCCTCTTTGGTCTGCTGGTTTTGCTTGGCTCGCCACAGACGAACCTTGGATTAATATACAGCCATTAAATTATATGCGTTTAAGATTAACTTACGGATCCAGTGGTAATAGTGATTCTAAACACGCAGCAGTGACTACGATAAGTTTTAGCGGGGTATCAAACTTCACAAGAACGCCAATGGCTGGTTATAATAATTACGCAAACCCTGATTTGAAATGGGAGACTGTTAATACATTCAATGTAGGGTTAGATACCAAATGGTTCAAAGATCGACTTCAGTTTAGCATCGAATATTATCAAAAAAGATCCTTCGATTTAATCGCTTCTGATCCTGTAGACTACACGGGCGGAGTTGGCACTCGTGTAAGTCGTAATGCAGCCCAAATAACAGCTAAAGGATTAGATATTGAAATCAATTCAGTCAATACAGGCGGCAAGTTCAAGTGGACTACTTCATTATTTGGCAATTTCTACAAGGATCGAGTAGATGCCTACTACCTCAGTTCTCTACAAGCCTCTAATTTTGTTAATGGTAGTAATGTAGTAACTGCATTAGTTGGTATGCCTGTTTATGCAGCGCACGGATACCGTTGGGGGGGGCTTAATTCAATAAATGGCAATCCTAGAGGGTACTTAGATGGAAAAATTAGTGAGGATTATGCTGCATTGACAAGTAACAATATTACAGTCCATGATTTAGCCTATTTAGGCCCTATATTTCCCAAGGTAACTGGAGCATTCCAGAACGCGTTGTCATGGCATCGTTTCACGTTCACGGCTCGATTGGCCTTTAAGGCAGGTCATTATTACCGAAAACCTTCCTTGAGTTATTCGGCCTTGTACAACAATCGAAATGGAAATTCCGAATTTTCTAAAAGGTGGCAAAACCCGGGAGATGAGAAATACACCACTGTTCCAAGCATGATATATCCCGCGATTTCTAGTCGCGATAACTTTTACAATTTCTCTGAAGTGACGCTGCTGCCAGGTGATCACATTCGGCTGCAGAACCTAAGTTTGTCGTACACCGTCATCAATCACAATTCGAAAAAAATGCCTTTTGAGCAGCTAATCGTAGGCGCTACAGCAAATCAATTGGGTGTTTTGTGGAAAAGTAACAAAGAAAAACATGACCCAGACTACCCTTACACAGAATTGGTAAAAACTTTTGCCTTAAATATTCAGCTAAAATTTTAGTTTATGAAAAATTCAATCTACATTCCATACTTTACTTGTATGCTACTGCTCATTAGCAGTACCTCGTGCAAAAAGTTTCTCGACGAAAAGCCAAGGTCGAATTTGGCGGTCCCTAATAGCTTGAAAGATTTTCAGGCACTTTTAGATTTGAGTAGCATTATGAATGACTTAGATGCTGCGTCGGGTGAAGCTAGTGTGACAGATACCTATCTTACTACGGCAAACTTTTTAGCTCGTACTGAGACATTAAGACGTTTATATACTTGGCAAAATGCTGAAGTTTACGAACCGCTTAATAACGAATGGGCAAACTTGTATCGCGTCGTTTACCGCACAAATACAGTACTAGAAGGTATAAATGAAATAGCGACTAACAATGTAAATTTCGGCGAATGGAGCAGCGTCAAAGGTCAGGCGCACTTTTATAGGGCTAAAATGTTCTTATTGGGTTTGAGTATATGGGCAAAGGCATATCGTAAAACGTCTGCAGCAACCGATTTAGGTGTCCCACTTCGTTTAAATGTCAATTTTAACGAAATTTCTGTAAGAAGTACGGTGGAGGTAGGCTATCAACAAGTGGTAAACGATCTCAAGCATGCGGCGAATTTGTTGCCGCTAGCCCAAGTTCACGTAATGAGACCTTCAAAGCCAGCTGCTTATGCGATGCTCTCAAGGGTGCATTTGTACATGGGCAATTTTAGAGAAGCTTCTCTTTACGCAGACTCTTGTATTATGCTTAAACCAGATTTAATAGATTATAACACACTTGATCCCAATGCTAATTATCCCATTGCCGCCTATAATAAAGAGGTGATTCATACAAGTATGATGCAGCTCTTAACTGTAATAAACCCTAGTACAGCGAGGGTAGATCCTCAATTATATAGCTCGTATTCAGATGATGATCTACGAAAAAAAGTTTTTTTTCTTCAAAACCCCGATGGCTCGTTTCGTTTTAAAGGGAGTTACCAGGGGTCTGCAAATTTATTTAGTGGGATAGCTTCGGATGAGATGTACTTAACGCGTGCAGAATGCTTAGCTAGGCTAGGTGAAGATGAGGCGGCGCTCAGAGATCTTAATCTTCTTCTAATGCATAGGTTTAAGGCAGGTACATTTATACCTCATACAGTTGCTAATACAGAAAATTTATTGAAATTAATTTTAGATGAGAGAAGGAAGCAATTGTTGTTACGAAATTTAAGGTGGATGGATGTCAAGCGCTTAAATATATTAGGCGCAGGCATCAGTTTTCAAAGAGACTTAAATGGTATTACATATTATTTACAAGCCAATTCACCGCGCTTTGCAATGCCAATACCAGAAACCGTAGTGGCTCTGAGCGGGATTTCACAAAATAAATACGAATAAAAATAGGGGCTTTAGCCCCTATTTTTTATCTCGGATCTACAACTTCATCCTTGTAAGATTGAATATGATCGCTATCGATCATATCTTGTAAGGTCGGGTTTTCGCTAAGAAAATCGGCAATGTCATCATAATCCGTTGTATCGAATTGCACAAGACAGGGGATTTCTACGCCAGCTTCACATCCTTCTGGTTCTTCCTCCTGACTGATGTTCGTCCAATTACCTGGCACATTCAGGCCAGCCTCGTCATCACCATCATATCTATAGGTGAGCGTGGCAATCTTCTTATCCTCAAGCGTAAATGCACTCAAACTAAATACTAAGCCGAAGGCTAACACCACCGCTACAACACCAAACAATAATTTTTTTAGATTATTCATAATACTAGACTGCTATTTTGCATTTGAAAAAGCAGACGAAAAAGTTAGGTTTAAAATAGATTACTTAGAGCAGCTGCGTTAAGGGCTAACAGGCGTTTATACAAACCGCTAAAAACATCGTTACTATATCGGTACAGTTAAAGGCTTTTGGCTCGGGCTAAAATGGTTCGCTGCGTTAAGTAAAGATAGAGGCATATAACCTAGGCAAAACTGTCTACAGACATCATAAAAGACTGTCGCTAGCCAATGTTTTATTGAATGTGTGGGCATTATTTATAATATTTTACGATAGTTGCGTACAAAATAATTATAATCAAGATGCAGATAATTAGACATTTCTTTCTTTTGAAGAAAGGGTAAATGGCTGTGTAGTGTCTTTCGGAAATAAATGATACGTGCTAATGGGGCCATTTCTAATAATCGCATCCTTAGCATCACACTTGCATCATAGTCTGCAAACAGTTCATCATAAATAGTTCTCAGTTCTCTAAATTCATTATACAAAATTTGCAAATCATCAAAATCCCAAAAGTGAACCACACACGGTGTGCTAGCCTCTAAATAGTGGCCGTGGTTGTGCATTTGCGTAATAAAACATTGGTTGGCACCAATAAAATTAATGATTGCGGGGTTGCTGCGGTCAAGGGCGTCATACTCCTTTAAAACACCCTGGCTAACATAGCCCAATGTGCCAATCTTTCTAACAAAGCGTCTTTGCTTCGCAACAGTGGTATGCTGCGCTAGGCTCAAAATCATGTCCCAAGCCTCCAAGCGCAAAGCGCCTAGGCTTTGCAACTTATACTTAAATTCATCGTCCCATCTCATCAGCAAAAAGGTGTTTGGTTAGCTTTTAAAGCTTGTGTAAGTGCTAGATATCGTTGCTTAAAAAGTAAATACGCTGCTTGTTTTTGTGTAGTCATTTCAATCAAATAACCAAAGCACTCATTTATATCCTTCAAAAGTTCATATTCTTCCTCTCCTAAGGCATGTCTCAAATCAACCAAAGTGCTGATGAAAAATTTTTCATCAAACTCAGAATCAAAACTAGAAAGGCATTGCTTATATAAATGCATAAATTTACAGGTGTCATCAAAACTTAAATATTTTTGATATAGCTGCACCAGGCGTAGCGGTTGCCCATACTCCGTCCGGTAGAAGTTGAAATTTTTCAAAGTCAGCTGTTCACAATTAAAAGTTGACAATAGCCCATTCGGTTCTTGTTCGGTCTCAAATAGTAGCGCATGTTTTTCCCATCGTTCGTCGTCATAATACTTTTTCGCTACTTCAATTAAATGCGCTGTTTCAAAGCTTATAAATTTCCATTCGCTTAAGCAGTCATGATAGATGCTCAACTGGTTAGTGTAGCTGCGGTGTATCGGATCATTCAAGTAAGCTTCGTAGCACTCGCCAATGGCATTGTCCAGCTCGTGATGCCTTTTAATATCCTTGGCCAATAAACCACAGAAAGCAATAATGATAACCAAAATAATGGCCCAGCGCAAGTAGCTAGCCAAGGGATGCGAATCTAACGCATCATTAAAGGAAAAATAATGTAGGGCAAAAAAGCCTAAAAATGAAATTACAATCACCTCATACCAAAGGCCTGAAGCTTTATATAGTGCTGCATGGGCAGCCGCTATAGTCGTATTTTGATCTGGTATAGGTAGCTTTTTGTCAAACAGCTGTGGTAATTTTTTCATGGTCATTGCGTTAATTTATCTAGTTAATTTACGTAAATGTTATTGAATAAAACTTAGGTGACTTACCCTTTCATCGCTTACCAATCGCCTTCTAGGGCACTTCTACATGGCGAGCAAGCTTCTGCAAGCTCATTTGTAGTTATTCATGCGAAGTGTAGGTACAGCACCTAGCAGAGAGAAAAAACCTATCGGCTACATTAACAGATTGATCAAGCATGCCGATAGATTTTTAACGAATTACATCAAAAGGGGATAAGTAATACTAAGCTGTAATTCTGCTGCACTTTGATAACCCTGGGGGTCGCCACAATTGCTCTGCAAACGTTGCTTACTTTCAAATACCTTGCCTCTTGGCTTGTCATCTTTCGGATCTTCTTCTTTCAAGAAGACAATAGGCCAACGCTGGGTCAAGAAAATTCGAAGCTGTGTGCCAACCTCGGCGACCATGCGGTCGTCTAGCGCAGCTAGAAATGTAACCTGTGAGGGCTCAAGTAAAAAATGCTCCTCAACCCAGTTTCTAAAATTTGCCGCTGCTCCTGCGGCTTCTAGAAGGAGTAGTTCGTCGGGCAAAGCATAAATTCTTTCGATTAAGACGGCCGCATGTGCCGAATCTAATGGTAATTTTTCCATGTTTTTAAGGTTTAAGTTTTTATAATAATGCATAGGCTGCAACTTTTGCAACAAACCTAAACTAAGCCCTAACTTCAAAAAATGGAAGAATTTTACGTTCCAAAGTGGTGAACTGTCAATTTTAAGTGGTGAATGGTAAACATTTTTTGAAATATGCACCTTTTTCAAGCTAAACGCTTGGCATATTTGCGGTCTTTCATACCACTTATCACCAACCCTTCTTTGTAATCGCCACATAATTCCGGTATATTGTGCCATAGTAATACCCAATAGATCAAAAATGACGGCGCTAAAACTACACCTCTCTAGCCTGTATGTTAGACCAAAACGTTGGCTAAAAGTAAAATATTGGAAAGTAGGCGTCGCCATAATAATGGCGCTGTACACCTCATGGTATGTACAACCTATATCAGCGGCAAAGCTGCTCAAAATGCCTGGCTTTTATGCCGCTTTTATTTTCAGTTTTGCATTAACACTAGTGATCTTCTTGCTGGCAAGAATGAATAATAACTACCTCAATAAACATTACAAATGGCTCAACGGGAAAGAAAAGCGTTGGGCCATACAAGTGGCTTCTGGTATATTAGGTATCGCAATGATAGATTATGGTGTAGTGCGAGCTTATTTTTGGTTATTTGAAATAGATTTCAGTAAAAGCGGGTTCATGGATATCGAATTCCCGATGACAGTTGTATTGCTCATAACACTCAATATGCTCTACATGGTACAGGAAATGTCTCCAACATATTTCGGCGTCAGATCGCTCAATAATTATGCGCAAGTATTGGAGGCACACATTATGAACAAACAATTTTTGGTGCATATAGACAACGTAGTCTGCTTAAAAAGGGAAGGTAATATTGGCTTTCTGTGGGACAATAATGACACCCTATATAATATAGATTATAAGATGGAAGAGTTAAATAATATGTTAAATCCCAGTATGTTCGTACAAATCAGTCGCTCAGAAATCTTCGCCTTAAAGTACATCGCAGGTTTCGACAACAAAAACGCATCCATAATACTCAAGCAAGCCATTTTCCAGGTAGAGGGTAAAATTAGTAGAAATCGTTATAAGGCCTTCGTTAAATCTTTCACAACCTATCAACAAAGTGAGGCGGAGGTAGAAATATCGAATATGACGTCTCGCCAGGCTTAAATTGCTAAAGAGAGTCTCAAAACCGATATATTCACAACCTATAGCTCTTTAAATTTGCCGAGAAGATTTTTTTGCGTAAATTGAAGTGATTGATCAAGCATTTTAATAAAAAAATGAGCACAAAGTTCTAAGGAAACCCATTTATCATGGGAGAATTTAGCGTGTTTTAACTTTAAAAAGCTTGCTATGAATAAAATAGAAAAACTGTTGGAGCTGCTTTACAAAATATACCTAATACTGAAAGAGCAGACCGACAAAAATCAGGCCTTATCGGTGTCTCATTCCCCAGAGGTGCTCAATAGAGCACAGGTTAAAGATTACTTGGGAATTAGCGAAAGCACCTACAAACGTAAGGTAAAAGACGGTACGTTAAAACCCATAAAGATGCCTGGTGGCGATAGGTTTTATAAGTCTGATCTGATCGCACCTTACCAAGAAAGTATTCGCAAAGGCCGCATCTAAACCCAAGCATCCGATTTCAGTACCAACCGAGATCGGATGCTAACACACATGGTAAAAAACTACCAAACCAACTTTCACCCTAACACAACCGGTCATAAACAGGCTCGTTTTGCCCTTCTATTATTCCAATAGCGTACATTTCAACACCAAAGTATGCCGTACTTTCTCCATTATGCTTTCTCCATTCACTTTTTTCCTATTTCCTTTCTCCTTTTCCTTTCAACACAACCTCAACACAACCTCAACACAGGGTACACACAACAACTACACAACAAACACACAACAATAGAACTTGAATGGAACAACAACGACACAACAAATAACCAGCAAACATTGCCCCTTAAGGGTTAAATAAGCTCATTTGGGCCCAATATAGCCCAATTAGGTCCAAAATAATTGCTGCCAATTTGATCAAGCTATGTTTGATGATCACTTGGAAGGCCCAAGTGTAATAAACAATAAAAAATAATATCATGGCAAAATCAATTGAAAACTTTGTAATGCAAGGAGCGAGTGGTAAGGTGGGTAAAATGTTGGTGTTCCGCCAACGTGCGGATCAGACCATTATCGCAAAAAGGCCCAAAAAAAACAACAAGCCGGCTACCGAGGCGCAGCTAGAATTTAGGGATCGCTTCACAGAAGCATCACTGTATGCAAAATCCGCAATCAGTAATCCTGTGCTAAAGGGCGAGTATCAGGCTAAAGCCAAACCAGGGCAATCAGCCTATAACGTAGCCTTTGCCGACTACCTTAAGGCTCCACAACTCAGAAAAGTAATGGCAGATTCCTATAACGGTCAGCTAGGAGACACCGTAGCTTTCAGGATCATCGACAACTTCAAGCTGCAATCTGTAACGATTAGGATCATTGGCGCAGCAAATGAGCTGATCGAACAGGGGGTAGCCACCCTTAGCGAGAATGGCCTCGATTGGCAATATACCACAACTGCAGTTAACCCTTCAGTTTTAGGCACAAACCTAGAAGTCACGGCTACAGATACGCCCGGAAATGTTGTGGTATTCAATAACATCATCTCAAGTTAAAATTTTAAATCGTTAACGGAGGGTTCTTGGCAACCTTCATAAGCTAAAGACCCTCCTAATTAAAAAAATGATGAAAACAATAATCTTATATCTGAATAACAGACTAAAGCCACTGTCACTACATTTTTGGCACATGCTTTCCTTAACGGTAATCTCATGGTTGGCCATGCCATACCTGGTAAGTACATCCCACACAGTAGTCGGCTTGGTAGATTTCGGAATGCTCCATGTAGTACTATTGGGCTTTTGTTGTTGGCTTTTAGCAATTGCCTGCGCCTACCTCATGCTCAAGTATTTATTACTGCGTATGGGCTTGCCTCCTTTAACTCAAATGATCACACAGTTCAATGTATTAAACTTATGGGAACAGTATCTTATTTATGTGGTTTGCTATGCTTTATTGCTATGCTCGGCCATAGGCGCCCTAATCGCCATTTGTTAAATAACAATCAGCAAAACACCAAAGAGGCCCAGCAACTGTTACAAATTGCAAAGTCGCAAATTGGCGTACGAGAAGCTACAGGCCGAAACGATGGTGTGCAGATTGAAAAATACCTCGCCTATACGGGTAATACGAAAGGTGAAGCCTGGTGTGCTGCTTTTGTAAGTTGGGTGTTTGGGCAAGCCAGCTTTGCGCAACCGCGTACCGCGTGGAGCCCCGCCTTATTTCCGCTTGCTAAACAGATAACAGTGGCAGAACCCGCTGCCGTTTTTGGCATTTACTTTCCTGAAAAAGGCCGTATTGCCCATGTGGGTTTAGTAGAACGTGTACGGGGCAATTGGGTGTACAGCATTGAGGGTAATACCAATGTGTTAGGTAGCAGAGAAGGGGACGGGGTGTACCGTAAGTTGCGACATGCCAAAACCATTAAAGCCTATGCCAATTGGTTACCCGAGCAGAAAGGAGCTGCCCGATGAAATGTATATTTTTTATACTGGCAGCCACTTCTGTGCTACTATTTAGCCATTGCTCGGTGTTTAAAAAAGAGAAAACGGCTAGCCAGCTACAGCAACAACTAGCGCAAACAAGCACCCTTAAGTACAATTTGGACCAGCAATGGCAACGCTTAGATAGCAGTAACACCGACGAAATGGTATGGATTGAGCCACTGGGCCCGGTAAAGTTAGACAGCAATGGCTTTACTGGCCAGGCCAGCGCCATTTACTGGCGCAAACAAAAACAACAAAACGTGCTGCATAGTGGCGCCAGCCAGCAAAAGGAAGTGATTGCAAACCGCCAAGAGCTTGTTTCGAAAGAAAAGGCCTCCACGCTGCAACGACAAACAAAAGCTTGGCCGTGGTTGTTGCATGCCTTGCTTTTGTTGGTGGGTTTAATCTTATTGCTACGCTACCTCAGCGGCAATATGCGGCGGCTGTGATTGCGTAATATTTCGTGCTTTTATGTGGAGAGCAGTGACCTGAAATGGTTGCTGCTTTTTTTATTTTCCATTAATTGAGAGCAACAACCTGAGCTTGCTAAAGCATACCTGCCTTTAGAACTAGATCTTATTGAGGTATAAAATCTAGGCTGGCTATTTTTTTACAACCTAGTAGCTAAGGCTAGTCAGGTGGTTACCGAAAAAATTGAAGGCCCTGAAGAGGTTATTGATGGAGGCAGTTATGAAGAGATGGATTATTAACGGCCATGATCACGAGTGTGATTTACACGACCTGACGGATTGAAGGCGCTAGAAGGGAAAGCTTTAATTGGCTTTGGGTACTAAGATTTCCATTTTACGTAGAACTATAAAGACTAACCACATGGTAAGGAAACCATATACCATGTTGTTGAGCATGAATTCGAAATTATTGCCTCGCCACAAAACTTGAAAGCAACCATTGAATATGACAATGCAGCCGAATTCATAGCCTCCAAACCATCGTTCGGCTGTATTGTTTAACCATTGTGTGAGCGTGCCTAGGATTAACATCGCGATGAAGACGCCGGTGTAGCCGAATGAAAGGTAGGCATCTACTACGGGTCTAGTTTTAGCAGACACTGTAGACCGTTCGTCAATTACGCCTGCCTCATATACACGTTGCATAGATAGTTTTTCTGTGATCGGCTTGGCGGGATAAAATGCTCTAGGAACTAAAGCTAATAACGAATTCTCTAATATCTCCCATCTATAATAATCTCTCTGTTCCGGAATATAGTCAACGAATTGTGTAAACATACTTATTTCAGAAAAGCGATCTGTTAGAAAAAACCAATTTGTTTCAACAATCTGGTCTTCATTTTTTTCCTGAAATATGGTTTCGAAAGCTGCTGAACGGGCTTCAGACGCCGACTTATCACCTGTCCATGACTGTTGTCGTATTATCATTGCGTAAGTAGGCAAAACATATAATAATATATAGACAGTAGGAATGGAAATAAGTGCTATGGTTCGTTTATAGAAAGGGTATAACAATGCGAAAAGAATTATTACGTTGATAAGAATATGTTCTTTAAATCCGCTGAGTGTGGCGTTGATAAAGTTCAAAATAAAGATGGTAGCGCCATATATAAGTAAAAGACCTTCTTTTTTTTTCAAACCATTTAATAGTAGCAATGAAGCACAAAATACAGCTAAGTTGTTGAAATATATGGAAAATTGGAATAGGCCATCTATGAATTGAAATAATATTGCCAACCCGTAAAATACGATCCCAAGACGTAACCACTGGTAGTTTGTTTCCTGCTTCGGAATGTTAAAAGAATATTTTTTTTTATTGTTGCTACGTCCTTGTTGCCATAGTATACCCCAAACCAAGGAGATGTGGGCTAATAAGCTAAGTCGCTGACATTTTGCAATTTGGTAGCTATGCTCTAGCGGCACAAATTTATCTGCTTCGACTTTTTCGAAATACTCATATCCAAGTTGATCTAAAAAGTAAAAAATCGACGTACAAGCCATGAAACCGGCGAAAATTAACTGTATTAAAAAGATAGGCCTCATGATTTGAGCGGCAATCGGCAAATCGTTTTGTAGCGTTCTATGTCTAGAAAACCAAGTCAGATAAAAAATATAAAATGAACCTAACCATGCTATTATATAACTGAAGAGAGGCATTTCGTACAGAGATAATGAAATGACAAAAACTATGAAGGAAGGTATTATGAACCCTTTAGTTGGTTTCATCTAATTTGCTTATAAATTGTTTTATCTGATATTCAAAACTCCATTTTTTTATTATATGTCTTGACTTTCCTCCAAATTCTTTTATCAATTTTGGATGGCTCAGCATATAATTTAGTTTTTCTTTCAGCAGTTTTTTATTTTTGGTCGGGAATGTAAATCCATTTATATTATTTTGGACCAAATCTACAGCGCAACCCACTTTATCAGACGCGATGATTGCGTTGCCGGCCGCCATTGCTTCGTTGATAGCCAAACCCCACGTTTCGCCAGGGCCATGACTAGGAAGACAGAAAATATTACAGGCTTGATATGCTACAGGCATTTGGGTTTGATTTTGAAACGGTATAAAATGAATCCTTTGTGCGAAATTATAATTAGCAAGTTTCAGATTATAAGTCGACACTTTCGATTTGAGTTGCGCTTCTAATATGCCATTTCCTACGAAGACGAGGTGCACTTCTTGGTTTGCAGAAGCTACATTATAATTTTTGGGTATGCTATCGCTAACGGATTGCCGTTCTGCACATAATTCTGCGAAAGCTTCCAATAGTAACATTGGACTTTTCTTTGGCTCTAGCTTCCCAGCAAACAAAATTAATATTGCGTTATGGCTTACACCTAATCTCTTTCGCCATAGTACAGCTTCGTCATATCTATCTTCAGAGAAGCGTTGATTGTCAACTGCGTGCGGTGCAAAAATTAATTGCTTATCATTTAGACCGTACTTTTTGAAATATGCTTTGTTATTTGTTCCTACATAGAAAGCTTTATCGACATGCGCAAATATCCAATGTAAGTATATTGTTTTTAAGATATCTTTAAATGGGTTACTCTTGTCTAGTACCGAAGAATCCCCTCTAAACCAAACAGGTATTTTGCCCTTAAAATATCTCATCACCTTATAATGACTATGATAGATATATCCATGGATTAGAATTGCATTCGGCGAAAATTCTTCCAATTTTCGGATAATACTAGGGTTCATAATACCTTTGCCATTGTGGGAGCTTGGTTCTTTGGCTGTATTTTCTACGAACTCATAATCATAGCGTTCCAGTAAGGGAATATCCCACTCTATATCTTTATTAAAGCCCGGGTCGTATCTATTCTTCAGCCAATTGTCTCCCCATGTGTAAAATACTTTTAATGTACACTCCTTAGCTAAATTTTGAAATAGCGGTACATAGTATTGTACTGGATGCGTAATTAAAATGGCGAGTTTTTTCAATTTTCGTAATTGGATAAAAAGGCTAGAACATCATGGCCCTCGAACAAATTGTCTTTGGGCTCATAAATTTGTTTTAAATAGAATTTTTCGTGTCTAATGAATGGTTTTCTTCCTAAGAAGGCTGCCCAAGCACTAAATGTACTGTTTGATCCTATAATAATTTGACATTTTGAAAGGCATAGAATATCGGCCAATGCATTGGGCTTTTCTACTCTCTTGCAGTTAGGTAAACTTAGAATTGATTTTAACTCTTCATCTTTGCCATCTGAAAATATTATAAATTTTATATCGGGATACGTTCTTTGAAGTATTGTGATTGTATGCCTATACCAAGTTAAAGATGTTCTGCTATCTTCGCCAAAGTCTCCCAGTCTTATGTGTACGCCTATGGAATTGTTATCAAATTCGGTGTACATTTTTTTTATATGCTGTGACGAAATCGTTAAGATATAGCTAAGAAGTTGTTGATGATAACCTTTTAAATCACTGAAAAAGGTTCTAAGCCCTTCTACCTTAATCGTTGTGTTTTCCGTGCCTAGATATTCGGAGGAACTTTTCAGAAAACTATCTTCAGAGACAGATTTGTTGAAAATATGCCTAAGTTGTAGAGATGTTCTTTTTACAAAGTTTGATTTAAATACATCTGTATAACCTCTTTTCTCTTTCTCGCATCTTAAATAAGCGCCAGGTTTCAAACTCGCCCAAACGGGAGGTAAAACTTCGCCACCATATTTTAAACTGTAGATATAACTTCTGCATAAAGGAAAGAGTAGATTACCTAATCCCGGGCCGCCTATTCTAAACAAATTGGCTACTTCGTAATCGCCAAAATATGGTTTGAAAATCATGTTTCTTTATAACTTCGTAAGCTCAAAAATACCACAACCGTATGTGCAGCCGAAGTTGTTGGTGGCATTTTTTGATAAAATGTCAATGTTAGGATGTAGGTCACCACTATCATCTACATACGAAAAGGAATCGATTGTATATTTATCCTTTAGTATATCGATAAGGTATGTTAGGTTGAAAACTCTATGAGCGTTAAACTCTATGCGTTGCGGTCCTATTGGGGTAGAAAAATAGAATTTACCTCCAGGTTTAATTATTTTGTAGATATTTTCTAGTCCTATGAGGTGCCCATTGGCATTTATAGGATCATTATAACGACCTAAACCAAAATGTTCAATTACGTGCAAGCATGATAGCGAATCGCAATAATTATGAAGATGATCATCTATCGCCATAAAATCTGCCTTAATAAATTTGATATTATCGATGTTCGAACTTAAGGGCCGAATATCGAAAACTTCAATTTCGCGATATGAGGCAATATGGGCAACAAGACCACTGACACTCGAGCCAATATCAATATGTTTCTTTGGATTGTTTATGTAGACTTTTTGAGCAACTAATAGGTCTTGATGGAAATAGGCGCCTGATGCACTACCACTTTCAGCATGTTTGTCATTTAGCATAGGATACCATTTTCCAAATGGAAAATTTTTGTCTTCTTTCAGCTGACTTTTTAAGTTTTTGTAATCTTTAAAATACCAAGAGAGATTTTTTAGATTATTGTAGCCCGTTTTTAAATTTATACCTAAAAACGTTGATAATTTTAATAATTTATTTAGCATGCGAAAAATTTAGAACGTTATTGAAAAGAGTCGTTTGCTTCACAGTCATTTCTTTGGCTGTGAACGGTAAAAAGGTTTTCTTGTTTAACTGAAAATTGGTTTTTGTATAATTTTGGAAGAAATTCAAAATTTTTTCTTGCTGTATTTGGTGATCTTCCTGAAAAGTTATTACAGTTGCGTTACTGCAATTTCTTATGATACCAACCGTTGAACTTTCTTCGTGGAAAATTGATATGAGTGGTTTCTCTAACATCAGATAGGGAAATATTTTGGATGCTGTATATTTTGGATCATTTGAGCCACAAATGAATAAAATATCCATTTCTGCTAATGTGTTTAGTGTTTGATAAAATGGTATTCTATCCGTGTTTTCTGTCACATATTTATCTAAATTCAATGCTCTACCTATTGGCTCGATAGTTTTTACTCCTTTGCCTTGTGATGCATAACTGGTTCCCATGAAGTTAAAGTGAAACTGACTAAAATAGCTGTGATTAGCAGTTAGTGCATCTTTGAAAGCACTAAAAAGTACACGTATAGAATCTTGCATGTCGTAGCCACCCCGGCCTATGTAGCCAATTTCTATTTTATTTGTACTAGTGCGTAGTGGCGGATACTTACTAATGTTCCGCTGCGCAATTGTTATATCCTCGTCGAAAGCGCCGAAAGTGATGGTAGCGCAGGGCACATCCAAATTATATCTAGTTTTCAAATCGTGATGGTATTGCGCCGATACAGCTATTAAGCCATCCACTTTTTTCATGGCAATGTTTTCTAGATATTTGTTCAGACGGTAGGAAAACCAATATTTCGGAGGACGCTCTTCTTTGGGTTTGTCCTCGTAGTAATCCGAATGCCAAGGATCTTGCATATCGATAACATACGGAATCTTGAATTTATTTTTCCAGTAAGGTCCTAAAATACATAGTGGAAACTGGGTGGTGGAAAAATATATTAAATCGTAATTATTTTGTCTTAGTAATGTGTTAACTTTTTGTTTGAAAAACCATAAGCTTCTTAACGCTAAACTACCTAATCCTATTTTACTGGTAAGTCTCTTGCTCAAAGCTTTCACATAGTGAATTTTTACGTCTTTAGGAACACATTCTAATAACAAGCTATCGATATTGCTTCCATAATATTTTGGAAAGCACGTTACAACTTCGGCTTCCCAGCCAAGTTCTTTAAAATATGGGAGGCTCATTCGTACACGTTGCATGTCTGCGGCATTAGCAGGAGGAAAGTATGGAGAAATGATTAGCACTTTTTTCATAAAATTCCTTTAATAGCATTTTGGAGTTTTATCTCCTCCTTCATCCAATCGTATTTTTCTTTATAAATATTCATGACTTCCTTTTTTTGCTCCAAAATATGCATGGGTTCAAGTGTATCAAGAATTGCTGTCAATTCAATTGTATTGTTGTAGTAATAGATGTTTTTTCCGAAATGACTTTTTAACGAAAGTTGTCCTTGAGTTTTGCTCGCTATCACCGGTAAACCCACCGATAAATAATGAAATATTTTATTAGTGAGTGTTAAGTCCCTGCTAAGAGGCTTATCCAACTCTAAAGCTAGACCAATATCATAATTTATCAAATCATTCGAAATTTGACAGTTTGGAATTAACGGTAGGAAAATTATTTTGTGTCTAGGATTAATTAATAAGCTCCTTAGCGTTTGTTTGTAAATTTCACTTGCTACACCCCGTATGTTAATTTCATAACTCAATTTGTTTATCTTATTGACGGCATTTACTATTGATTCCAACCCTCTCCCTTCACCAATTGTCTGAGAAATCCAAATCAATTTTATATGGTTTGGATTCTTTTTAATGTTTATTTTGCCGAATGCGCTAAAGCTATTATGTATTACCTTAGGGGTTTTTCCTCCGTATTTATGTGCTAGTTGCTGTGCCATTGGATATGAAGTGGTAAGAACCAGATTTGCATTTCGCATTATATATTCTTCAATATCTACAAGTATTTTCTGAGGTCTATATTTTCGTGCATGGTTTAGTAAGTCTTCCGAATACCAGTCTTCCATGTCGCACACTACCTTTTTGCCTTTTCGTAATAATATCGTGCCAATGTAAGTAGGCAACTCTTGATGGCAAATATACAAATCTGCGTTTTGTTCCAGTGCTATTTTAAGTGCCATGTGTGGCGCATAACCCAGAGCATAGACGTTTTCTATTTTTAGCTTATTTGCCTCACGTCCAGCTCTGTTTAAAAATCTATTTTTATAACTAATTATATTATTTATAGTTAGATTATTGTAGAATATATAGTTTATCCCTTTACCTTTTAGCAATTCATAATCTTCTGCTAACAATTCCTGAGAGTAAACACTTGTTAGTATAGTTACTTTGAAACCTAGGTTTGCAATGGCAATTGCTTCTTTAAGTACCCTCGGATTTCTGCATAAATGTTGATGGGAAATAATACAGATCCTCTTACTTAATACAGTCATGTTCAAGGACAATAATTTTTCAATCGAGATGTTTAAAATTGTTAATTTAAAGAAGGATAGGTGTTGAACCTAAGACTTTTGAAGATATCCGCTATTGATAGGCCATAGTGAGTAAAGAGCTGAAAAGATCGCCTGAAATTGCCAGTTATTAATTTATGTAGAATTATTCTTGAATGTAAATTTGTAAGATTTCTTATTGCTGCTTTCCTTTGATTTACACTGAGAGGACAATTTTCATCAGTCAGTGCATTTTTGTATATCCAAAAGCGCTCATTCTCATAATAATTATTATTCACACCTTCGTTGTACTGTTGTCCAGCATGTTTACGCCACCAGACTAAGTCTAAAGGCAATACGACAACAGGATTTTCTTGTGCCAGCTTAAACCAAAGTTCAAAATCGCCAACGTATTGTTTACCACTAAAACCCTTATTTTGTTCGAACACAGATCGTTTAATGATAGCGCCTGATGGTGCTGCGGAGATTAGGGCACTTTTGAATACGAAAGCATGGTAGGCCTCTAAAGGACTTAGCATTATAGGCAATTTTTCTTCAGTGCAGTATTGATAGCCGATCAAACCAAAACCTGCGTTTGGAAAAGCTTCCATACTGTGCACCATGGCCTCTAAGCCCCATGGGTAAATTATATCATCAGAATCTAGATATTTCAAATATTTTCCAGCAGCGTATGAGGCAACTTTATTCCTGTTTGGGTAATCGCCTAGGTTGGCGTCGTTAACAAATACTTTGACTCTATTGTCTATCTTCTCGTACCTTCTAGCTATTTCTACCGTTTTGTCGGAAGAGGCATCGTCGCAGATTATCAATTCAAAGTCCTTTAGAGATGAGCTGAGTACGCTTTGAATTGCTTCTTCAATAAAATCTTGTCTATTATAACTGGTCATTAGTACGCTTACAATAGGTTTTTTCATGTTATGGTTTTGGAGCGATTAATTTGTGTGGAAATAAGAGCTGTAATTTATCTTCCATTCTTTGATTAATATCACTTAAGTCCGTTAAAAACTGAGCTCTTGACTTTTGTTCTGCTTTTTTCAAAACATAGTTATATTTAATCCAAGTCCCTTTTTCGTAAAGGTTAAGCGATTTTTCTTTCAGTAATATTTTAAATACTGAAAGCATGTGCATGAACGTGCTCTTGTATTCGGGAATATAAGCAAAGAGATTGTATGAATAATATAGCTCTATAAAATGTCGTTTGAAGGCAAATTCATAATCTTCATAGTGATAATGAAAAACTCTTGCAGAATTATTATACACGATTCGTTTTCCAGTTCTTAAAGCGTCATAAGCCCAATGCATATCTTCGGCGAAAGGAACGTTCCGGAAAGGAGTGTTCTGAAGAAAACTTTTGAGATACATAGCAGTTACGTTATCCCAGCCACAGATAGCTCTCTTTTTAATAGGCTCTAATCTTTCAAAATCGGCGGGGTTTTCGAATGAGTAGGCCGTTATAGTTGGAGGTGAATAAGGACGGAACCATCGAACAGGGTTCATCAGCTTATCATGCGGAACGATTTGCTGACCACAAACCCCAACAATTGTATCATCAGAGAAGCCTTTTAACAATTCTTCTAACCAAAAAACATTGGCAGGCAAAGCATCTTGTACAGTCATGACTACGAACTTTCCACGTGCATTATTAACACCTAGGTTGCGGGTGAGCCCGTGATTGAAACTATTAGCATCTATTCTTATGAGCCTAACATCATGGTTTTTAGCTATCTCTAAAGTATTATCTGTAGATCCAGAATCAATAATTATGATTTCTGTTTTATCAATAATGGTTTGGTTTTCTATCGTCCTTAAAAGCTGGCTTATCCACGGTTGAGCATTTTTAGTGGGTATGACGATCGATATCAATGGAGGCTTAAGCATTTTTGGCTAAATAAAGTCTTTTGATAGTTTGTTAAATCAATAAAAGGTATCGTATACTTGCATGTTTTTATTAATCTTGTCCAGCTCAACTTGTTTAGGAAGGTGTACAATTTAATAGACGTGAGTTCAGAAGACGAGATGATATTGTTCTTTCTTGCGATATTGACTATGTTGTAAAGTTCCTTCCATTTTTTTGTTGAGATCAAAGAGATAATTAAATTTTCTAGTATAGGTCTTATGTAGTGAATTTCTAAATCTCTAGATTTTGAAACAGTATATTTTTGGAAGAAATATATTCGCGAGTTGATTTTTAGAGGGCTATTATAGCTGGTGCGGCTAATGCTATCAGAAGCGTCGCTTCTAACGAGATAATCTACATGCTCATTCCAGTTAACTGAGTAGTTTGAAGTTACCCTCAACGCAGTAATGTGAAAGTCTACATCTTGCCAAATATGTAAGTTTTCATCCCAAATTATTTCATTCTTCAACAGAAATTGCCTTTTCCAGATGCCGCCAGTCGTTTGCCAGGGACTGTCTAATGCAAAAAATCTTTCTAAATCCCCAACCAATTTATTTTCTATATTCCAGTAGTGCCCTAGTTTTAAAGGGTTGCTCGCCATAAATGTAGCTCCTCGAAATACATAAAAGTCATTTGGCTCAGTATCGTTAATGTACTTGATACGCTGCTCTAAACATTTGTACGTTAGCATGTCATCCGAGTCTAGAAACAGCACCAAGTCTCCATCTGCTTCGAATAGCCCTGCATTTCTGGCACCGTTACCACCCTTGGCTCTTGTGTTTTTTAGATACCGGAATCTTTTCTCGTTCTTAGTGAGTTTTGTTAATAACTCAGGTGTATTATCAGTTGAATAGTCGTCTACGATTATACATTCCCAATTTGAATATGTTTGAGACTTTATAGAGTTTAAACAGATCTTTAGCAGCTCGGCTCGATTATAAGTAGGGATAATTATACTAACTTTCAAATGATTGAAATAAGGGGTTAGTAATTTTAAAATGATATTGAACTGAATATATTATAATTCGCAGAGATATTGGTATTTAGGCGAACAGAGGATGAAGGTGTCTTTTTGTCCACTGTAGATGCCCGTTTTAAACGTGTAACCTTTTTGTTTAAGTAAAATCTGCACTTCGTTCATTGTTTGCACTTCCCCAGGTCTATTGTAATCATCCATAACAATGATGAAATCTTCTGCAAGACAATCGTTGGTTACCAAGTCGATAATTTGAGATCGCGAAAACGTGTTTGAACCATAAGGTCCATCGATTACAATTAGATTATAGCATTTGGGGTGAAGTATTTTTTCTAAATTATTGTAGGTGAGTGTTTTGCTACCCTGAATAGTTTTGTAAGTAGTAGGTAATAATGTGACAACATCGTTAACATTATCGTAGGCTTGAGAGAAATAATCCACCCACTCTTGGTTATGATCTACAATAGTAATTTCACTTATATGGGATTTATGATATTGCAGCAATAATTTACTGCTCTCGCCTAAGCCAAACTCGAGAATGCTTGCGGGTTTAACATCATTATAGATTCTATACAATATGTAAAGCCCTGGGTATCCAACGGCCCACCTACCTGGGCTAAAGGAAGCGTTTTTAAGCCAAGATGAACCTGTAATAGAGCTGTTGAATACTTGTGCCCAAACCAGTTCATTAGTATTTCTTTTGGAAGTAGGTATATCACTTATGAGACTGTTTTTAATGGTCTTTATATGGAGGAGGAGGTTTTTTAGCCGACGTCGCATGATTTATAATTAATGATTAGATATTTCGTAGTCTGTAAGAAAAAAGCCCTGGGTTTTGGGGTACATTATACCTGTTTCATAAAAATCGCCAGAGGTAATAGTTAAACGAGAGACATTTTTTATCCAATCGAGCTCACCGTAATCCGAATCGCAAAAAAGGTTCAGGTTATAGATACCTACGTTTAAATTGCATTTTTTGACATGAAAGTTTATTTTGCTTGTTCCTTGTACAGTTTTGCCATAAATAGAGGAACTTAGCCATGTAACTCTCTGGTTATTGATATTGTTTACGCCAACGTCGATTCTCGAATTTGAAGATTCTCTAAAATAATCTGACGCCTTAAATGTTATTTCGATGATGATGTCTTCGCCAGTCTCAAACTCATTTTTGTATGTGCCACTTATATCTATGAATTTGATACTGATAAATTCGAAGTGTTGATTCTTTCTTCTTTTTATCGTAGATAAATCTGTGCTACTGTTTTTTTGTTCGCCCTCTAGGTAGGTATTTATGCACTCTGTTGCCGTTCCATCGTATTCTATGCAACCATGTTTAAGTAGTATGCCTTTGTTGCATAACTCTTCTATACTAGCCATATTATGACTCACAAAAAGCACCGTCCTACCTTCGCCTTTACTAACATCGCTCATTTTTCCTAGGCACTTTTTTTGAAACTCGGCATCGCCTACGGCTAATACTTCATCAACGATCAGGATTTCGCTCTCTAAGTGTGCTGCAACGGCAAAAGCCAGGCGCACATACATGCCACTAGAATAGCGTTTTACTGGGGTGTCGATATAGCGTTCTACACCAGCAAAATCAACAATCTCATCAAACTTGCGGGTAATCTCTTTTTTACGCATGCCTAAAATGGCACCATTGAGATAGATATTTTCGCGTCCTGTTAGCTCCGGGTGAAAGCCAGTTCCTACCTCTAACAGGGAAGCGATACGTCCTTTGCCCGTAATGCGCCCAGTAGTAGGAGAGGTAACACGGCTAAGTACTTTTAAGAGGGTAGATTTACCGGCGCCATTCCGTCCGATAATACCTACGGCATCGCCTTGCTCAATTTCGAAATTGATATCTTTTAGCGACCATACTACGTCTGAGCGGCCTTTGCTTGTACGATCGTTGATTTCGCCTATGCGTAAGAAAGGGTCTTCTTTACCACGCATGCGGGCGTACCAGCGTTCGAGGTCGCGGCTAATGGTGCCTGTGCCTATTTCGCCCAGTTGGTAGGCTTTAGAGAGTTTTTCGGCTTTGATGGCTATCATGTTTTGTTTTTGCTTGTTTATTGTTTATGCTTAGAAAGGTTCAGCATTACAAAGATAGATATGTGTTTACGTTAATAAATTACTTGCGCTAATTTATGGCATCACCCTCGGCTAATAGGTTCGTGTTGTAGGAAATTTTGCTGTCCGAAACTTTGGTATAGTTTCAGCTTAAAAATTAGTCGGATTGTTTTTTGCCACAATAGGTTGTTGCTTTGATGGTACTGATGTAGTAGTTTAATTAATGTTTTATTTAACAGCTTCTTTTCCCTTATAAAATTTGCAAGTAATGAGGATTCCTCTCTACTCACATGAAAGTGGCTGTACACTAAAAAAGACTTTACTTTTTTTAACAGTACGCCTTTGTACTTTTTAAATGGCTTTGGCAATCTTGCCAAGACACCCAAGTAAAAATTTGCTAAGTCTATCAGTTTATGCACATATTGAGTATTATCATTGCCGATTGATGGTTTATGCTTACTAATGTGCCAGTGGGCATCAATGCAGGTGGATACCCATTGATAATTTGGTTCGGCCAACAATAGGTCAATATTGAACTGTATGTCTTGGTAACGTTCTAAACTTTCTTGCCAGCGGATTTTGTGCCGCTTGATGAAGACCTTCTTCGCCAATAATGTGTTGTTTACCCAAGGGATATCGCAGTACGGCGACATGGAAAAAAAACGTAATAACACAGGTTCATCGGTTTTCACATTCACCAATGTAGCGGGTTTATGCTCTTCGATTTTGAGCTGATTAGTGACAATCATATCGAGTTTAGGGTTCATGTCGAAAGCATTCAATCGATTTTCAAATGCATGGGGTAATAAGATATCGTCACTATCGAGAAAACTGATGTAGGTGCCTCTTGCCAAATCAATCCCCGTGTTTCGTGCCCCAGCTGCGCCTTTGCTATATTGGTTATTTACTAATTTAAAGCGGCTATCGCCTTTGGCAAATGTTTTAACTATTTCTGGCGTTTCGTCGGTAGCGTGATCGTTGACAATGATACATTCAAAATCTGCATAGGTTTGTTGTTGCACCGAGTTCAAAGTTTTTAAGATAACTTTTGCTCTATTATATACCGGTATGATTAGGGAGATGGTTACCATTGGTATTTGTGGTTTGTGCTTCGCCAAGCTCAGCACGACAAATGTATGTGGTTTTCGTCGTTGGTACTCAGCAAGCGGTTCAATAAGGTTATATTATGAGTCATTTGCTTTTGGTAGGCGCTAAAATTTTCTCTTCGCTGCTTAGTTTTAGTGATGTTTAGGTTTTGCAGAAACGGTAAATCTCTCAAGAGCTTTTGCCAAGCTCTGGTAACTAAGCTGGGTGTTATGTTAGGCCTTACTAGCGTTAAAAGGTCAGGGTGTTCGTTATCTAAAATCTCCTCCATTTCTGTGTGGGCGGTAACATAGTCATTAGATAAGCCGTGAAGGTTATAGTTGCTTAATACTAAGGCGGGCAAGTACTCGAAAGTATAACCGTATTTGGCCGCTTTTAAAAAGAAAGCCCTGTCTGAGGTAATGGTATACTTTTCGTGATAAAGCCCCAATTTATCAAATAATATTTTGCGTATGCAGGCTGCTTGATGCGAGAACGTTGCGTTTACAAAATAGCGTGTATCAACCTGCTGTGGGTAGTATTGCCTAAATGCCTTTTTATTAAACTCATCAATAAGCATAATGTCGGTATAGTAAATATCGCTGTCTCTTTGTTTTATTTGTTCAAATAAGCTACTTAAAACATGTGGCTCTTTTAAGGTATCGCCACTGTTTAAGAACAAAAGATAATCGCCTTTTGCTGCAGCAATACCCTTGTTCATGGCTTGATAAATGCCGGTGTCTTTTTCAGAACATGCATAACTAAAGCACGATTGATACTTCTCTATGATATTGGTGCTGCCGTCTGTGGAGCCTCCATCTATAATGATGTGCTCGTATTTCGCCTCTTCTTGCACAGCCACACTCGCCACGGTTTTTAAGAGGCCGTGTGCATTATTGAGGTTGACGGTGATGATAGACAGTAGCTTCAAAACTTTCTTATGGTTTACACTGTATCTACAAAGTCTTTTTCTACTTTATTGAAGATAACGATGCCGATCATTAAGGTGAGCAAGGTAACGCCAGTGGTATAACCTATGGCTGCCCAACTGAAAGCGCCTTGTCCTAAAAAGCCATATCTAAAAGTTTCTATCAATGGCGTCATAGGGTTGTATTCGATGATCCACGAGTAGCTTGGGTAATTTTCTATGGCAGTACTTAATGGGTAAATTACGGTGGTGGCATACATCAATAGCTGTACCCCAAAGGTGACTAAAAATGCTAAGTCGCGGTATTTGGTGGTCATGGCGGAGATGAGCATACCTGCACCTAAGCCCAGTAATGCCATGAGCAATACTACCAGTGGAAATAAACTAATGGCCCAGGTGATACTAAAATCGGCTTTTACAATAAAGAAGTAATAGGCCATCACCATAAGGAACAATAAAAATTGAACGCCAAAGCGTACTAAATTACTCACTACAATGCTTAAAGGCATAATTAGTCTGGGGAAATAAACTTTGCCAAAAATATTGGCGTTGTCTTTAAACACAGTGGATGTTTTGGTAAGGCAGTCGGCAAAGTAGTTCCAAGCGGTAATACCGGCCATGTAAAATAGGGGTTGCGGTAGTCCATCGGTACTTAGGCCTGCTAGGTTGCCAAACACAAAAGTGAAAATAAGTGTGGTGAGCAGGGGTTGTATGAAAAACCAAAGTGGCCCTAATATGGTTTGTTTGTAGAAGGACACGAAATCTCTACGTACTAATAACCATAAAAGGTCGCGGTAGGCCCAAGTGTCTTTTAGTTTGAGGTCTAATAGTGAGTTTTGGGGTGCTATGCTCCAATCGTAATCTTTCATTTCGTTTGTTATTGTGCTTTTTGTCATGCTGAGTATAACGAAGTAGCTGTTTTAATGTATGCTACATATCTCGTAAGCTCCACATGATAGGTTTTTTTTCGCGCTTCAGTTTATCGTTTTAATGCAGAACTAATGTAGTAATGCTTTGATTTTGTGCGTGTAGTGATTAAATCCAAAATGTTGTAAAGTAAGTTTTTGCTGCCGCAAAGCATCAAATTCTTTATCGTTGATGGCCCTCTTAATGGCTGCTGCAATTTCTGTTTCGCTTTGCGGATTGACCATTTGTCCGAGCCTGCCGTTGAGTAAAGCATCTGTGCTTCCATCTACATGGCCACCTATTAACTTACAGCCTTGTGCTGCGGCTTCAATAAATACAACACCGAAGCCTTCGCCTGTGCTAGGCATAATAAATACATCACAAAGTAAGAAGTGAGCACTAAGTTCTTCGTCATCTACAAAACCAATCAGTTGCACCTCATCTGTTAAATTCTCTGCTGCAATTAAAGCGGTAATGCGTTGGTATTCCACATCATCGGCTTTGCCTGCTAAAAGATATTGTAGGTGCAAACCCTCTGTTTTGAGTTGGCCTATGGCTTTAATAACATTGTCGTAACCCTTGTAGCGCTCTGTAGATGATAATCTGTTCAGTGTGTATATAACGGGTTTATTGGCATCTAAGTGATAGCGTTTAAGCAGGTGCTTAGGCTGCTCGAATTGCTGGCTGAACTTTGCTTCTGCACCAAGGCTGTTGTTGAGTACCTTTATTTGCGCTGCATTTAAGCCATGTAAATCAATCAGCTTTTGCTTAGTAAATTGGCTTACTGCCCAAACTTCCACATGGTTTTTTAAAAACTTAACTTTCCAGGGGGATAAGGTTCTCCATACTTCGATACCATGGGCAAACATCACCGTTCGTTTTTTGGGTTGAAATAAGTGGATTAATTTGGCCACCAAAAGTAAATTGATGTGCGATAGCACCACCGTTTCGCTATTTAAACCTGCCCAAATAGATGCCCAAATGAAACGAAACTTTGCCCCACTAAAGGCTCGGTAATTGGCTGCACCAACGTCTCTTTGCTTATCATACATGGAGTGTGTAAGGCTACAAACACCCCATAACTGTTGTATGGCATTTACAAAGTTTTTACTCACTTTCTCTACACCGCCAGTTAGGCTGTAGGCGTATAAGTTTAAAAAAAGAACTTTGTTTTTAGCGCTCATGGTTAAATACTTGGTACACCGCAAATAATTTTGACCAATGTAAACGGTTGGTTCTAAATTGTTGTAAAAGGGATAGCGCAGTTTTATTATTTTGGTAATGTTGTTGGTTCTGTATGGGGGCGTAGCTTTTAAACCAGTGCTGAAACGGAAAGCTGAATCCTTTTTTGGGTCTATTCCAAATGGCTTCGGGCAACAGTTTGTCGTAGGCTTTTATCAGTAAGGATTTAGGCAAGTGGCTAAAACGTTGATGTTGCGGCAAACTTAAAGCATGTTGTACCACATCTCGATCTAAGAAAGGTACCCTTACCTCCACACCATGGGCCATACTCATGTAATCGGTATCTTTTAATAACTGATTTTGCATGTAAACGTTAGTTTCAAACCACGACATGCGGTCTTTACCTTGCAAGGCATTTAAGCTTGCTGCTAGCTGGTAATTGGATAGACACTGGTGCACTTTGGCTTCGCGAATGTTTAATAATTTGGCGATGGTTTTAGGGGCGAAAAAACCTCTCAAAAATAGGTATTCACCAATGAGATTTTTATAGGCTAAATAGCTGAGGCGTTGCAGCTTGTTTTGGGGTAAATGCGCTGTTAACTTTAAAAGGAAGTTAGGCACTTTTTTTAACCGCTTTACTATTTCCGTTCTGGTAAAGGATGGATAACCGCCAAATAGCTCATCGGCCCCAATGCCAGATAGCACTGCTTTTAAGCCATTTTCTTGTGCTACTTTGTTTACAAACCACGAGTTAATACCATCGTTAGAGGGTTGATCCATGTCTTGGAAAATTTGCTCGATGTTTTGCTCGAAGTCCTGCGGCGTAACTTTATAACTGATGTGCTTGCTGTTAATTTGTTTAGCGATGATTTCTTGATAGGCTTCCTCAGAAAAGGCCTGCTCGTTGAAATTAATGCTTACCGTAGTAATTTGCTGTTTACTTTGCTTTGCAGCAATTAATGATAGTAAACTACTATCTATACCGCCACTTAAAAATACACCAATGGGCGCATCTGCAATGAGGTGTCTTTCCACAGCTTTGTCCAGTAATTCCGCTGTTTTTGCGGCTGCATCTTCGATGCATTGTACCTCTGGTTTTTCTTCCGCAAAGCGATGAATTTGAGCCGTCATCAATTGATGATCCCAGCACAAATAATGTCCCTTTGGTAAATTAAAAACGTGTTGTAAGGTAGTGTACGGTTCTGGAATAAAACCGAAGGCCAAGAAGTATATTTTCCAATCGGGATTGGTATTAGGCTTATCTGGCAAAACTTTAAAAGCCTTAACTTCGGAGGCAAAGCGCAGTGCTTTATCTTTAACTTGATAATAGAGAGGCTTAATTCCCTGGCTATCTCTAACTAAAAAGGTTTTGTGCTTATTCCCGTCATGCAAAGCAAAGGCAAACATGCCGCTCAACTTCTTGAAAAATGCAGTGCCCTCGGCTTGGTAGCCAGCTAAAATTACCTCGGTATCTGTAGCGTTGTTGAAAATTGAGCCCTTGGCGATGAGCGCTGCTTTTAGGCTTTGATAGTTGTAGATTTCACCGTTAAAGGTGATCCACAAATTTGTGGGGTAGGGCATGGGTTGTTTGCCCTGTTCAGAAAGATCGATGAGCGCAAGGCGGCGATGACCTATAGCCAGATGTTGCTCGGGAAGGTGTAGGTAACCCTGGCCATCGGGGCCACCTTTATGCATAGCGTTACACATACTGCGCACGCTCAGCATCAATTCTTCTTGGTTTAGTTTTTGGCTTATTACGCCCGCAATTCTACACATGGTTTGCGATGCGTTTTTCACGGCTCCGCCCTTTCAGTCCCACATTTATTTTTGCAGAACCTACAGAAAGCGTAGGGTAGATGTTTTAGGTAGCAGACCTAAGGCTGTTGGTTTATTTTAGTGGCTTAATGTAGGCCATTGATGTTTTCACTTGAATGGCGTAACCTAAGTTTTCTAGTTTTAGCACCAAGCTTTTTTTATGCTTAATCGAAACCAGTTCACCAATCATTCCTTTAAACGGACCAGCATTTACAATCACCCGCTCGCCAGGAGAGAGTGCATATTCAATGAGTTCCAACTCTTCGCCCGATGCTAAAAGCAATTGCAAATCTTCCATTTGTTTATCGGGCATAGAGGCAATTTGACTAGAGAAATAGACAAACCTGCTAATGCCTGCCGTCATCAAAACTTCCGCGTATTCCTTGTTAGAGATGTTGACGAATAGGTAAGATTTAAACAAGGGCTCTTCTACTAATTTCTTACGGTCGCTCCATTGTTTCCACTCTTTTTTTAGTGGTAAGTAAGTTTTTATCCCTTTCTTTTGTAACTCTAGGTGCGCCTTCTTCTCTGCTCTCGATTTCGTATACACGGGATACCATCTGTACAATTGATCTATCATTTTCTACTTCCTTTTCCAAAATCTCCACCATTCTCTTTTGCGTTCGTCGGTATAGTAGCCACTATTGTATCCAGTACTCGAGTAGTCTGAATAATAGTAGTAATTAGCGTAATAACTGCCAGAGTAATTGGTAGAGTAATATCTGCTGTGCAATATATCATTATCAAATGCATTTAAAATAATTGCAATATTAGCTAAATTAAATTCTTTTGAAAGTCTTTCTGGTACTGTGGCCGCTTGGTAACGTGAAATCCCTGAACGAATTACGAACAAATTGACGTCGGCCATTCTAATAAGTGGTATCGCATCTGACACTAATCCTACGGGTGCTGAATCTACAATTACAAAATCATATTGCTTTGTAAGGTCTTCTAGCAAGGATTTCATTTTATCCGAATACAAAAGCTCGGACGGGTTTGGTGGTACTGGCCCAGCAGGAATAAACATTAAATTGTCTACTTCTGTTTGGTGTACGATTTCTGTTAAAGGTGTTTGGTTTGATAAATACGAGCTTAAACCTTTTAGGTTATTTACCTTAAAAGTGTGATGTAGTTTTGATCTTCTTAAATCGGCCGCAATGACAATCACTTTCTTATCGATTAAACTTAAGGTACTCGCTAAGTTTACGGTTGTAAAGGATTTACCTTCCCCAGAAATTTCTGAAGTAATACATACAATCTTGCTTGCTTTTTCGGCAGCCAAGAAACTTAAATTTGTCCTTACAGAACGCACCGACTCTGCGAAAAGTGATTTAGGATTTTTTATGGATAATATCTGACGGTTATCTTCATCTACCGGATCTTGATATTTTCTGATGATACCAATAATGGGGATATTGGTAAGGCTCTCAATGGTTTCTTTGTCGTAAATAAACGGATTTAACATTCTTACTAAAAAGATGAGGCCAATACCTAAAGTTAAGCCCAACATTAAGGCAGTGGTATAGGTTTTTTTATGTATGGGACCAATGGCATTGGTGTTATACAAAGCGTGGTCTACAATAACGGCACCTGGTGTAACGGCGGCTTTACTGATTTGTGCCTCCAATTTTTTCTCTGAGAGGTAGCTGTACACCTTTTGGTTAATATCGAAACTAGATTTTAGATTGATGAGGTCTTTCTCTGCCTTAGGAATGGCGTTGAAAGTTTGCTTAATCTTTTGAATTTCATTATCTAAATAGACAATGGTTTTCTTGTTTTTTGAGCGTTGGGCGGTGGCGTTACTTACAAATGCCGATTTAACATCTAAAATTTGTTTGTCCAATTGCTGCACCACATCAGAACTTGGCTTGTAAGTAACCAGAGCTTCTTCACGTTTTAGTAATAGTGTATTGTACTGGCCAAGCAAGGCGGCTAACATGGGGTCGGTTACGCCCTGCAAATTGAAATTAATAGCGTTGAGGTTTTTGTTGCCAACCACTTCTTTCTCGAGCTGATCGATGAATATCCCCTGCAAATTCAAAGTGCTTTTTTCGGTTTCTAAGTCCGTTAGCTTGCGCATCACCTCTTGTCCAGCCGCCGAGATGTCTAAAACTTTAGTTTCTACCTTAAAGCGCTCTAGTTCCGAGCCCGATGCCTTTACCACCTTAGCCATATTTTGCTGCAGTGTGTCAATAAATTTAATGGTTTGTGTGGCCGAAACTGTTTTTTGGGTCCTGTCGTGCCCCACATACTGCTCAAGCAGGGCGTTTAAAATATCAGCTGCAAAGTAAGGATTAAGGTCTGTTTGCGTAAGCAGCAAAATATTTGTTCCCTTGGTTTCACTCATTTGGAGACCACTCAACACTCTTCCGGCAAAGTTTGCCTTGGTATTAAATCTAAACGAATACACCGAATTATTGTCTGCAGTAAAGGTGTTGTTCGCGATTTTAAATTTTATACCAGGAAGATTAACAATTTGATTATTCCGATATACTTTAGAAATGACCTGATTGTTTAAGTTGTACTCGATTTTAAAGGTTTCCGGCGATTTTGCTTCGTAATCTATGAGCGATGTGTAGAAATTAGTGCTGTCTTTTTCAATCACCTCAATATCCAAAGGTTTTTGTGGATACAAATCACTGGTTTTGATTTTGCCTTTAAGATAAAAGGAGATTTTGTAATCAAGGCTTTCAATAGCTCTTGAGACCACATCTCTAGAACGGATTACAAATTGTTCCGACTGCATTTTATTGGTACGGTCGTAAACGTTTCTCACATTAAGTAGCTCAGAAATCTCGGAACGTTTTTCTTCAAATTTTAAGGACGCAGAAGTGCTGTAGGTTTCTGGCGTATACCATAAATAAATATAGGCAATAATTAGGGCAATTATTACTGAACTTGCCACCCAGTACCAGCGGCTTAGTATTATCTTCGCAATTTTAAGGTAATCTAAATCTTGCTGCACATTAGCGCCACCATTCACCTGCTGCTGTTCCATTATTTCGCTATGTTGTAAATTAATAATAAAGTGTTAATCATTACCAAGCCTACTTGTATAAAGCTGGAGTAAGGTTGGAAATTTTGGCTTGTGGATACAATTCGCTTTGGTTCCACATAAATCACATCTTTAGCCTGCAATTTTAGTTTTGGATTTTTCAGGAAGCTGTAATCGTTCAAGTTCACTTGTATAATCTCTGGATTAGCTCTATCGCCTCTAAAAATGCGGACCATTTTTCTGTTAGCGCCAGGGTTTACGCCCCCTGCATCTCCTAGCAAATCAATCAGTTCGTAATCTTCTCTTTCTATAATATATCTGCCTTGTCGGCCAACTTCGCCTAACAAAATAATATAGGCATTGGCAATGCGAACATCAATTAATGGCGCATTTAACTCTTTTGCCTCGTATGCTTTTTGGATCACAGCAGCAGCTGATGTTCTGTTTAGCCCCGCTACCTTAACGGCGCCAATTTTGGGCAGTATGACCTCTCCATTTGCATTTACTTTAAAGGTGCTGTAGGTTTGCTGGCTAATAGCATTATTTGTCCCCGTAGATTTCACAATCAAGTCCATGTCTTGCACGTTTCTAATGGCAAGCTCGTCTTCTTCTTTAATTAAATTATAATAGCCCTCAACAGTATTCTGACTATTAATTACTTGCACAGTTCTTACTGTGTCGGCATCATACGGTGTTTTTAAAATAGCTTGTCTGTTTTTGAAGGAGCATGCGCTAAGAAAGAGCATTAAACCTAGAGAGAGAAGCGTATTTAGGAGTAATTTGTTGTGTTTCATTTGTTTGAATGAAGGTGCAAATTACAACTTTTTTGTGTTACTTAAGGGATAAAATAAAAATTGAGCTTGACGACGTATAGCATCTATGGATCGAGATATTAAGGTTGTGGCTAATTTTTAAATTTAATCTATTTACATGTCTAACCACTTTAGAATTGTATTTTTGGAGACTAAAATTATAGCTTTTGATTAAAGTAAGTGTCATCACGGTAGTCTATAATGGCGAGAAGTACCTCCAGGACTGCATCGAGTCCGTTTTGGGACAAGATTATTCTAATTTGGAATATATATTGATTGATGGAAATTCCTCGGACGGTAGTTTTAGCCTCGCTCAGAAATACGCTAATCACATACACGTTCTAGTTTCAGAGAAAGATAAGGGTATGTACGATGCGCTAAACAAAGGTATTGCACTTGCCACCGGAGAGATAGTTGGAATCTTAAATGCAGATGATGTATTAAATGGAACCGCGATTATTAGCCAGATGGTGGCTGCTTTTGATCGAAGCGGGGCCGATGCTGTGTACGGCGACTTAAATTATGTAGCTCCTAATGATTTAAATCGAATACAACGTAAGTGGCGTTCTAATCCAGTTAAGCCTCGCGATTTACTCCTCGGCTGGATGCCAGCACATCCTACTTTATACCTTAAAAAATATTTATTCGAAAAATATGGCAATTACAAACTGGCTTACGGCTCTGCAGCAGACTATGAGTTGATGTTTAGGATGTTTTATACACATAGCATCACATCAGCTCATTTGCCGCAAGTTATGGTAAACATGCGTAATGGAGGTATGAGCAACCAGACTTGGCAGCATCGGTGGGAAGCGCTAAAGTTCGACCATGCCGCATTAAAACATAATGGACTTCGCTTTCCTTGGCTTACATTGGCCTTAAAGAAACTTAGAAAAATTGAGCAATTTCTCTAGTGTACAGATAGGTAGGTTTTTGAGCTACTCAAAAAAGTTTTAATTTATAGATAAATTATCGCTAATTTGCAGCCATTTAACAAACTCAAGTAAAACGCTCTATTTCATAAATTTAGCATGCTGCACGAAATTTATACTACGTATCCAATACTCTATTATGTCTCGATAATAGTTTTGGCCTTTGTGTTGGTTAAATTTTCTATACCTTCAATTATACACGCTGCAGACAAACATCGTTTATACGATTCTTCAGATTTACATCGTAAAATACACCAAAAAAATATTTCGCGTTTAGGAGGAATTGGCCTCTTTTGTGGGTTCACCATTACTGTATTGCTATTCGCCACTATTGCAAACTACGAAGAGGCTAACTTTCTAATTTCTTCTAGTATATTTTTGTTTGCTTTAGGTATTAAGGATGATATTTATGGGGTTAGCCCGAGGACTAAATTCCTGCTTCAAATTCTAGTATCTCTTATTTTGGTAACCTTAGGCGACTTTAGACTTACGAGTTTATATGGGGTGTTTAACGTCTGGGACGTATCTCCATTGGTTGGTGGACTATTTTCCATCGCCTTAATTATCTTTATCAATAACGCCTTTAACCTCATCGACGGGGTTGACGGTTTAGCGGGTACAGTAGGTGCTTTAGTGTGCGCCTGCTTCGGCATTTTCTTTGCTGTTGGTGGGCATTTGTCTTACGCATTTATTGCCTTTGCAATGCTAGGTGCTATTTTAGGTTTTTTAGTTTATAATTTTCCGCCGGCAAGAATCTTTATGGGTGATACAGGTTCACTCATCATAGGATTAGTTGCTGTGGTTTTGGCGATTAAATTTATTGAGTTAAACAAGCTGGGGGTGGTTGATAACCTTGCTTTCCATTCTGCACCGGCCATCGCTGTCGCAGTACTCATTATCCCTGTTTTCGATTCGCTCCGCATTTTCTTTATCCGCTTGCTCAATAAAAAATCTCCTTTTAAAGGGGATAGAAATCATATTCATCATCGCTTATTGCGTTTCGGCTTAAGTGCTAAACAAGTAATTTTGGTAACCTGTCTATTTAATCTGTTCGTCATTGGATGTACAGTTTTACTTCAAGATTTGGGTAATTTTGTGCTAATTATCCTTCAAATTGGATGGTGTATGCTCTTTAATGCAGTGCTAACTTACATGAAAGGAAAAAAGGCTGCCACGAGCTATAAATTGTCGGATGTTTTTCTGAAAGATACGCTCAAAATCTCCTAAAACATTCTTAAAAAAAGGTTTTCATTTACCATATATTGGCTAGCTTTGTATCATGAAAATAGCTATCAATGGGTTTGGTAGAATTGGACGTGTTTTTTTACGTACAGCATTGCAGAGGAACGTTAAAGTTGCAGTGATAAACGATTTAACTACACCTGCCACTCTTGCTCATTTATTTAAATACGATTCTGTTCATGGCGTTTACCAAGGTGAGGTTTCATCTTCTGAGGATAAGCTCATTATTGATGGACAGGAGATTTTGGTTTTGGCCAATGCCAATCCGGAAAATTTGCCATGGCAAACCCTAGGGATTGATTTGGTGTTGGAAGCGACCGGAAAGTTTGCAAACAAAGCCGGGGCACAAAAACACCTCGACGCTGGAGCAACGCAAGTTTTAATTTCTGCACCTGCGGCGGATAAGGATATCCCTACAATTGTGATGGGTGTTAACGATCATTTAATAGATTTTCTTTCACCAGTTTTATCGAACGCATCTTGCACTACCAATAATGTGGCGCCAATGGTTAAAATTTTAGACGACCAATGGGGTATCAAGGATGGTTATATCACCACAGTACACTCCATGACTGGCGATCAGAATTTGCATGATGCGCCGCATCACGATTTAAGACGTGCCCGTGCTGCATCATCATCAATTATTCCAACCACAACCGGGGCAGCAAAAGCAATCACAAACATATTTCCTCATTTAGAGGGTAAATTGGGTGGTGCAGGCATTCGTGTTCCAGTACTAAATGGTTCACTCACCGATTTTACCTGCATCTTGAAATCAGCCACTACGGTAGAGGCGATTAAGGAAGCATTTAGAAAGGCTGCAGAGGGTAGCAAAGTGTTAAAGTATACCGAAGATCCAATAGTGTCTGTAGATATCATCAATAATCAATTTTCTTGTGTTTTCGATGCGCAGCTTACTTCTATTGTGGGTGATTTGGTAAAAGTGGTGGGTTGGTACGATAATGAATCAGGATATTCTAACCGATTGGTAGATGTGGTCGAGAAAATTATCGAGCAAAAGGGCAAATAAATCGCCGAAACCTAATTATATTTGAGTATCGTGTAAGATAAAAATGCGCTATTATTTTTGATAGTGTAAAAAATACACTTAATTTGAAGTATTAAACCAAAACTATAAAATGCAGACAGTAGATCTATTCAATTTTGGAGGTAAAAAAGCTATCGTAAGGGTAGATTTTAATGTACCTCTCGACGCAGAATTTAACATTACAGATGATAAAAGAATGCGTGCCGCTTTACCAACTATTCAAAAAATATTGAAAGATGGTGGTTCAGTTATCTTAATGTCGCATTTAGGTAGACCAAAAGATGGTCCGACCGATAAATATTCCTTAAAGCATATTTTAGCTAATTTATCTTCAATGTTAAACGTTGATGTGAAATTTGCAGACGATTGTATCGGTGCTCAAGCGGTAGATCAAGCTAAGGGTTTGGCCGCTGGCGAAGTGCTTTTACTAGAGAACTTACGTTTTTACAAAGAAGAGGAAAAGGGTGATGTAGCTTTCGCGGAGAAACTATCTAAGCTTGCTGACGTGTACGTAAACGATGCTTTTGGAACAGCGCACAGAGCGCATGCATCTACTTCTATTATCGCTCAATTCTTTCCAGATCATAAATACTTCGGTTACCTAATGGCCGAGGAAATTAAGAATGCAGAGAAAATTTTGAATAACGCTGAGAGACCTTTTACGGCCATAATGGGTGGTTCTAAAGTTTCAGATAAAATTCAATTGATAGAAAGATTATTAGATACTGTAGATAATTTACTTATCGGTGGTGGCATGACTTACACTTTCGTGAAAGCATTAGGCGGTGAAATAGGTCAGTCCATCGTAGAGCTAGATAAACAGGAGCTAGCACTTAGTATCTTAAAAAAAGCGGAAGAAAAAGGCGTGAAGATTTATATCCCAACGGATTCGCTTATTGCGGATGATTTTTCTGAGAAAGCCAATACACAATTTATTGCTACCAAAGAAATTCCGAATGGTTGGGAAGGATTAGATATCGGCTTAGATACGCGTAAGCAATATGCCGACATCGTTTTGAACTCGAAAACAATACTATGGAATGGCCCAATGGGTGTTTTCGAAATGAAAAAGTTTGAAGAAGGTACCAGAGCGGTTGCAGATGCAATTGTCGAAGCTACAAAAGCAGGTGCATTCTCTTTAATTGGTGGTGGCGATTCGGCAGCGGCTATTGCAAAATTCGGATTAGATGATGAGGTTAGCTACGTATCCACTGGTGGTGGCGCTTTATTAGAATATATGGAAGGAAAAGAACTTCCGGGTGTTAAGGCTATTCAAGGCTAAACGAGGTTTAACTCCTTAATAATAAGCGGTCCCGACTAATTTAGTCGGGACCGCTTTTTTTTTACCACCACAAAACCTCTGAAATTTCGCTAAAAAATGAGATTTGGTGGTAAAAAGTGTATGTTGAAAACTTTTTTGTGGTAAAAAGTGGTAAAAAGTGGTAGAAGTACTTTAATTTTACACTACTTTAAAAGTGTAGCTACTTAAAATGAATCAACTGATCGGAGAATATGATTGCAAAATAGACGCAAAGGGGCGCTTGATGGTGCCTGTTTTGCTGAAAAAGCAATTGCTTGATGTAGAGCGAGATGGGTTGGTTGTGAATCGTGGTTTCGAACGTAATTTGGTGATCTATCCAAAAAAAGTTTGGGACGAAACGGTGGCAGAGTTGAGTAAGCTGAATATGTTCGAGGCTAAAAACCGAGAGTTTGTTCGGGCGTTTCAGCGTGGGGCTATGCCTTTAAGTTTAGATGGAACAGGTCGCGTATTGCTGCCAAAGTCATTAATGGAGTACGCAGGTATCGAGTCCGAAATAATTTTGGCTTGTCAATTAGATAAAATAGAAGTGTGGGATAAAAAGGTTTACGAGAATTTATTTGACGATGTGCCAGAAAATTTCGCAGCATTAGCTGAGGAAGTGATGGGTGGTAAAAGCAATAAAAATAGTGGAGGTGTTGATGGAGAATAATTACCACGTTCCGGTTTTGCTGCAAGAGTGTATTGATGGATTGAATATAAATCCTTCAGGTGTTTATGTTGACGTCACTTTTGGTGGTGGCGGTCATTCTAGAGAAATTTTAAAGCATCTAGGGAAGGATGGGGTTTTGATATCTTTCGATCAAGATCCTGATGCGCAAAGAAATAAAATTGATGATCCGAGGTTTCACTTCGTAGATCAAAATTTTGGCTACTTAAAAAACAACCTTCGTTTATTAGGTTACAAAAAGGTAGATGGAATTTTAGCTGATTTAGGGGTGTCTTCTCATCAGTTTAATGAGCCAGAAAGAGGTTTTTCTATTCGTTTTGATGCTGATTTAGATATGCGAATGGATAAGCAACGTGCTTTGACGGCAGCTGTGGTTTTAAACACTTATGCGGAGGAAGATTTGCATAAAATTTTTGGTTTGTACGGCGAAGTTCAAAATGCTAAATCGTTGGCCAGAACTATTTGCACAGCACGTTTAGATACGTCAATTCAAACGCTATCTCAGTTCAAAAATGTAATTGCTGCTCACATCCCTCGTGGAAAAGAGAATAAGTATATGGCGCAGGTTTTTCAGGCTTTGCGTATTGAAGTAAATGCGGAAATACAGGTGTTAGAAGCTTTTTTGGAGCAAACAGCAGATGTGTTGAAGCCAGGCGGTCGATTAGTGGTAATGTCTTATCATTCTTTAGAAGATCGTCCTGTTAAAAATTTCTTGGCTAAAGGGAAATTTAGGGGAGAAGTAGAGAAGGATTTCTTTGGTAATGATAAAAAGCCTTTTAAGGTTTTAACAAGAAAAGCAATTGTTGCAGACGCTGAGGAGTTGGCTAGAAATAGTAGATCTCGGAGTGCGAAATTGCGTGTTGGCGAACGTTTGGAGGACTAGCCGATGGACAACAGGTTTAGAGAGCGAATAGAAGAAGAGTTGGCTGAAGAAGATCAGCTAGCGGAGCGAGAGGAACCTAAGTTAAAGGTCCCAGCCAAAGAAGGCAGTGTGGCTGTTTTTTTTAGAAAGTTATTTGTTGACGGTGGCGTCTCGAAAGAGTCGGCAACTGATATGCTGCCTTATTTGATTTTTTTGTGTGTTTTGGGGATGATATACATCGCAAATAGCCATATGGCCGTTAAAAACATCAGAAAAATTGATGGTTTAAGTAAAGAAGTGAAGGATTTAAGTGCCGAATATAAGTCGCTGAAAGCTGATTTAATGTTTAAAAGCAAAATGACTGAGGTGGCTAAAAAGGTAGATACCTTAGGTTTAGAAGAGTTGATAGAGCCGCCAAAAAAAATATTAATAGAACAAAAGTAAATGAGTATTAGGGCAAACATATTGTTAAGAGTGTACTTGGCTTTCGGGCTAATTGTGCTTTTTGCGCTCGCTGTATTCGTGAAGTTGGTTGATGTTCAGTTTAGGCAGGGCGACAAATGGGTGGCTATGGCAGACAGCTTGTCGATTAGAGAATTTGATATTGAAGCTACTCGTGGTAATATCTACTCTGTAGATGGAAGCTTGCTCGCTACTTCGGTTCCTGAGTACGAATTGAGAATGGATATGTTTGCTGGTGGTATTCAGGATGATAAGATTTTTAACAGTAAAGTAGATTCGTTAGCGATGAAGCTTTCATCGTTCTTTAAAGATAAAAGTGTAAAGGAGTATTCTCGTTTCTTACGTAAGGCTCGTCAAGATAGTGCTCGGTACGTGTTAATTAAGCGTAGAGTATCTCATCAAGACTTAAAAATTGTTAGAACATTTCCTTTGTACAACATAGGTAAGCATTCTGGTGGTCTAATGGCCATGCCTAAAAACAAACGTATTCTGCCATTTAAAGCGTTAGCAGCTCGTACCATAGGCTACAAGAACGAGAACGTAGCAAATGGCGTGGGTTTAGAGGGTTCGTATGCTAATTATATCAACGGCGAAACCGGTAAACAATTAAGGCAACGTATTAGTGGCGGTGTTTGGGTTCCTGTAAATTCGGATGCTGAAGTGGCTCCTAAAGATGGTGCGGATATTATTTCCACCATTGATATCAACATGCAAGATCTAGTGCAAAATGCGCTAGAGAAGCAATTGATTAAAAGTCAGGCACACCATGGTTGTGTAATTTTAATGGAAGTGGCTACAGGCGAAATCAGAGCGGTTGCCAATTTCACGAAAGAGACTGAAGGCATTTACAAAGAGAAATTCAATTACGCCATCGCTGGTAATCAAGATCCAGGCTCTACATTTAAGTTGGCCTCTTACATGGCCTTGCTCGAAGATAAAAAAGTAGATACGAACACTTTGGTGAGAACTGGTTGGTATCAAATTCCAGGTAAACGTATTACCGACTCGCATCCAAAGGATGAAATGGTTACAGTAAAAAGAGCTTTCGAGGAATCGTCCAACGCGGCTATCGCTAAAATGATCAACGATAACTACGGCGCTAATCCAATGAAATTTACCGACCACTTATATAGTTGGGGTTTAAATCAGAAAATGGGTTTGCAAATTCCGGGCGAGTCGCAACCTGTAGTTAAAAATATAAAAGGCAACAAAAGCTGGAACAAGAACATGACCCTGCCGCAAATGGCTTACGGTTATGAAATGCAGATGACACCGCTAAATATGCTAGTGTTGTACAATGCTGTAGCTAATAACGGTAAAATGTTAGCTCCAATTTTTGTAAAAGAAATTAGGAGACTGGGTAATCCAATCGAACAGTTTCAAGCTCGCGTAATTAACGAAAAAGTTTGTTCGGATGAGACTTTGAGCAAAATTAAGGCAATGCTGGAGGGGGTGGTAACCAATGGTAGCGGTAAGCAAGTGGTGCATAATCCATTATACAAAATTGCTGGCAAAACTGGTACAGCACAGGTTGCTGATGCTAACTTAGGTTATAAGGCGAAGAAACAATATCAAGCATCTTTTGTAGGTTATTTTCCGGCAAATAAGCCAAAATACTCGATGATTGTGGTAATTAACGATCCGAAAGGAGCTTATTACGGAGCGTTAGTATCGGGTCCAGTATTTAGAGAAGTTGCTGATCGAATTTATGCTAGCGATGTAAACATGTACAATAAAGTGGAAGAACATTTCGCTGGAAATACGGTAGCGCCAGAGGCAAAGGCCGGACAAAGCCAAGCCACAAAAAAGGTGTACAATGCCTTGGGAGTAAAAGCTCGTTACGCTTCTAAGTCTGGTTATTTTAACACAGTTGATACTAACAATGGTGTGGTTTACCAAGAAAATGAGCCTGTAAAAGGGGTAATGCCAAACGTTAATGGAATGGGACTTAAAGATGCAATGTATTTGTTGGGTAACGCAGGTTTAAAGGCACGGGTAAAAGGCAGTGGTAAGGTGGTTAATCAATCCATTGAGGCGGGTAGTAGAATAGGAAAAGGTTTAGTAGTAGAGATATTGTTGCAATAATAGTGGGAAAATTAGCAAATGTGATGATAGAAACAATCAAAAATTAGCTATTCACCAATTATAAAATTATAAAAATGAATTTACAAGATTTACTTTACGGGGTTGCGATTAAGAGCTTAAATGGTTTGGCACAATTAGAGGTGTCGGCATTGGCTTTCGATTCTCGTTTGGTAAAATCAGATACTTTGTTCTTCGCTATTAAAGGTACAGCTGTCGACGGTCACGAGTTTATCGACCAAACCATTGCTGCGGGGGCAACTGCCATAGTTTGCGAAAGCTTACCAGCTGTGTTAAACGATAAGGTGACGTATGTTGAGGTAGAAGATAGTGCAGCTGCTTTAGGGATTGTCGCTGGCAATTTTTACTGTAACCCATCTGCTAAATTAAAGCTCGTGGGCATTACAGGTACCAACGGAAAAACCACTATAGCTACATTGCTTTATCAGTTATTTAGTAAACTGAATTATAGAACAGGCTTGATTTCTACTGTCCAAAATCAGATTATAGATCAAGTGGTTCCAGCTACTCATACTACGCCCAATCCTATTGCATTAAATGAATTGTTGGCTAAAATGGTTAATGCTGGTTGCGAGTATTGCTTTATGGAGGTAAGTTCACATGCCGTTGCACAACATAGAATATCGGGCTTGACTTTTTCAGGAGCTGCTTTTTCAAACATCACTCACGATCATTTAGATTTTCATAAAACTTTTGATAATTATCTAAAGGCGAAAAAAGCATTTTTCGATATGTTGCCAAAAACGGCTTTTGCACTTACCAATGCTGATGATAAAAACGGCATGGTGATGTTGCAAAATACAAAAGCTTATAAAAAGACTTATGCGTTGAAGCAAATGGCAGACTTTAAGGCTAAGATCATAGAAAATAAATTTAGCGGCTTGCATTTAGAGGTCGACAATACAGATGTCTATTTCAAGATGGTGGGTTCATTTAATGCTTATAACCTATTGGCTGCTTATTCTACAGCTGTGTTATTGGAACAAGATAAGTTGAGTGTGTTAACTGCATTAAGTGCGCTTTCTGGCGCAGAAGGTAGATTTGATTATGCTGTGGCTAAGAATGGAACGGTAGCTATTGTAGATTATGCACATACGCCAGACGCTGTTCAAAATGTGTTAAGTACTATAGCCAATATTAGAAAAGGTACTGAACAAGTTATTACGGTAATAGGCTGTGGCGGCGATAGAGATAAAACTAAACGCCCAGTAATGGCGCAAGTGGCTTGTGACTGGAGTGATAAAGTAATTCTTACATCGGATAATCCGCGTACAGAAGATCCCCAATCTATTATTAAGGATATGGAAACTGGCGTTTCTCCAACTAACCAACGCAAAGCGATTAGCATTTTAGATAGGAGAGAGGCAATAAAAACTGCTTGCCACATTGCCCAACCAGGCGATATTATTTTGATTGCGGGAAAAGGTCATGAAAAATATCAAGAAATAAATGGTATTAGGTATCATTTTGATGATAAAGAAGTAATTAATGAACAACTAAACCAAATCACCTAATGTTATATTTATTATTCGAATATTTACATAAACACTACGATTTCCCTGGGTTGAGGTTGTTCCAATACCTAACTTTTCGTTCATCATTAGCGATTATATTATCACTAATCATTACAACTGTCTATGGTCGTCGCATTATCGATTATTTACAGCGTAAACAAGTTGGCGAAACTGTAAGGAATTTAGGATTAGAAGGGCAAATGCAAAAGCAAGGTACACCAACAATGGGTGGCATCATGATTTTGATGGGTATTCTTATCCCAACGGTTCTGTTTGCAAACATTACCAATGTGTACGTGATTTTGATGATCGTAACCACCTTATGGATGGGAGCAATTGGTTTCTTAGATGACTATATCAAAGTATTTAGAAAAAATAAAGAAGGATTAGCTGGACGTTTCAAAGTAGTTGGTCAGGTTGGTTTGGCTATTATCGTAGGTATTACCATGTATTTTCATCCTAATATTGTGGTGCGCCAAACGGTTAACGAAACAGCGAAGATAGACACTGCTAAAGTTTCGAGCACGGCACCAATGGTGCTGCGTAAAAAAGGCGAAACTTATTATTACACACAGGATGTAAAATCTACCAAGACAAACATCCCGTTTTATAAAAATAATGAGTTTGATTATGCCAAAGTGCTTAAGTTTTTAGGCGATGGTTACGAGAAATATGCCTTCATCGTTTTCTTAATCTTTGTAATCATTATTGTTACGGCAGTATCTAACGGCGCTAATTTAACCGATGGGATAGATGGCTTGGCCACCGGCACATCCGCAATTATCGGCATCACTATGGGTATATTCGCCTACGTGTCGGGTAATGCCGTCATTGCCGAGTATCTCAACATCATGTACATTCCAAACAGTGGCGAGCTCATCATTTTTGCCGGAGCGTTTGTAGGTGCATGTATCGGTTTCTTATGGTATAACTCTTATCCCGCTCAAATTTTTATGGGCGATACGGGAAGTTTAACCATTGGCGGTATCATCGCAGTTTTTGCCATCATGATTCGTAAAGAGTTGCTCATTCCTATTATATGCGGGGTTTTCTTAATCGAAGTGCTTTCTGTGACACTTCAGGTAAGTTACTTCAAATACACTAAAAAACGGTTTGGCGAAGGTAGGCGGATATTTTTGATGTCGCCTCTGCATCACCATTATCAGAAGAAAGGTTATCACGAAGCTAAAATCGTAACCCGTTTCTGGATTATCGGAATATTGCTCGCGGTAATTGCGTTCGTCACCTTAAAACTTAGATAGTAAACAAAATTAAATCAAAACAAGACTCAATATCAATGACACCAAATACTAACATATCGCAAACTACACCAAAAGTGAATGGTGTTCGTATGGTGATATTGGGCGCTGGCGAAAGTGGTATTGGTGCGGCTAAGTTAGCGCTTAAGCAAGGTTTTGATGTGTTTGTTTCTGACTTTGGAGAAATTCCCGCTGTGTTTAAAGTAGAATTAGAGAAAATGGGTGTAGCTTTTGAAGAGAAGCAACACACCGAGGCTTTAATTTTAAATGCTACTGAGGTAGTTAAGAGCCCTGGAATTCCTTCAAAGGCACCAATTGTGAAAGCGCTGCTTGGTGCAGGTATTCCAGTGATTTCGGAAATAGAGTTCGCAAAGCGATATACTGACGCTAAAACTATTTGCATCACAGGGTCAAATGGAAAGTCGACCACTACTATGCTTACCTACCACATTTTAAGAAATGCAGGCGTAAACGTGGGTATAGCAGGCAATATCGGTAAAAGCTTTGCAGCTCAAGTAGCCGATCAAAATTTCGATTGGTATGTGTTAGAAATATCAAGCTTTATGCTAGATGATATGTATGATTTCCGTGCAGACATTGCTGTGCTGTTAAACATTACGCCAGATCATTTAGATAGATATGATTATAAAATTGAGAACTATGCAGCGTCTAAGATGCGTATTGTTCAAAATCAAACCTTAGCAGATGTATTTGTTTACTGTGCCGACGATGAAGAAACAAAAGCGATACTGAAGAATAAAAAGATTGTTGCTAAGCAATATCCATTTTCTATCCTTAACAAGGTTGATGAAGGAGCTTATTTAGCCAATCAAGACATTTATATCACCACATCATTTAACCAAACTTTAACCATGTCAATTAAAGACTTAGCATTACAAGGTAAGCACAATATCTACAACTCAATGGCTTCGGGCATTGTAGCAAAAGTACTAGAGCTGCGTAACGAAAGTATTCGCGAAAGTATGGGCAACTTCAAAAATATTGACCATAGGTTGGAGTTTGTAGCAAAAATTTCGGATGTAACCTACATTAACGATTCGAAAGCAACAAATGTTAACTCTACATGGTATGCTTTGGAAAGTGTAAATACGGACGTCGTTTTAATTATGGGTGGTGTTGATAAAGGTAATGATTACAACATGCTTAAAGATTTGGTGAAGAGTAAAGTTACGGCTATTGTGTGTTTGGGTAAGGATAATAAGCGTATTCACGAAGCTTTTGATGATGATGTTGAAGTAATTGTAAACACATTTTCGGCAGAAGAGGCTGTGCAGGTAGCCTATCACTTAGCAAAGAAAGGGAGCACGGTTTTACTTTCGCCAGCTTGCGCAAGTTTCGATTTGTTTAAAAATTACGAAGATCGTGGAGACCAGTTCAAAGCGGCGGTAAGAGAATTATAAAAATAACAGGGTTAATTAATTAGTATATGTTTAACATCAATGTACTTCTAGAACGTACCAAAGGCGACCGTTGGATCTGGATAATTATTATCCTGCTTTCGTTGGTTTCTATTATGGCGGTGTACAGCGCAACCGGTGCTATTGCCTATAAAAAGGGGATGGCTGTCGAAAAATACTTGTTGTACAAACATGTTATTTTCGTTCTGTTGGGTATCGGGATGATTTACATTGCGCATTTATTGGATTACAAGTATTACGCAGGTATCTCTAAAATATTGATGATTATTACGGTGCCTTTGTTGGTTTATACTTTGCTATTTGGTACAAATTTGAATGACGCATCGCGTTGGGTAAAAATTCCGGTAATAAACCTAACCTTCCAAACTTCTGATTTGGCAAAGCTAGCATTAATTACATTCCTAGCTAGAATGCTTACCCGCAAACAGGAGAATATTAAAGACGTAAAAAATGCATTCTTGCCTATTATGGGTTCTGTGTGTGTGGTTTTCGTTTTAATTGCTTTAGCCAATTTGTCAACAGCGTTGATGCTGTTTGGTGTAAGTATTTTACTACTCATCATTGGTCGTATTAGTATCAAACAAATTGCTACTGTATGTGCTGGTGGTTTAGTTTTACTCATGTTCGTAGTGTTTTTAGGACCTAGAAAAGAGACTTACAAATCTCGTATAAATTCGTTTTTACATCCAGAATTACAACATTCTGATAAGACATACCAGTCTGACCATGCTAAGATAGCGTTGGCTACTGGCGGTTTGTTGGGTAAGGGACCCGGCAACAGTACAGAAAGAAACTTCTTACCGCATCCATATTCCGATTTTATTTTCGCCATTATTATTGAGGAATATGGAACGGTAGGTGGTTTAGTAATCATTGGGCTCTATCTGGTATTGCTGTACCGATGTGTTCGAATAGTGACTAAAAGTCCGAAGGCATTTGGTGCTTTGCTTGCCGCGGGATTGAGTTTTAGTTTAACCATTCAGGCCTTTGCAAACATGGCGGTTGCTGTAGGTTTAGGCCCTGTAACTGGGGTGCCTTTGCCACTTGTAAGTATGGGTGGTACCTCTATGATATTTACGAGTATCGCCTTTGGTATTATATTAAGTGTGAGTAGAGACGTAGAGGAAAATCTGGGAAGAAACAAAAAAGATAATAAAGTGATTGTTGGTGAAATTCCGGCAATGGCTTAATGGAGTTAGCTGATGCGATGATTAGCTGAATTGTTATTGAAAAAATAAAATTAGAGACATGAAGGATTAGCGAATGTGCTAATCAATCAATAATCAAATTAATAAAAATGAATAATTTCCCAAAAATTATCATATCTGGTGGTGGCACGGGCGGACATATTTTTCCCGCCGTTGCCATTGCTAATGCGCTAAGAGCAATTTCGCCGCAATGCGAAATTTTGTTCGTAGGTGCACAAGGTCGCATGGAAATGGAACGTGTGCCAGCGGCAGGATACAAAATTGTTGGGCTAAATATAAGTGGTATACAAAGGGGATCAATTATGAAAAACCTGGGTTTACCTTTTAAAATAATTGGAAGCGTACGTACCGCACTAAAGTTAATTGCTGATTTTAAGCCTGATGCTGTAGTAGGTGTTGGTGGTTATGCGTCTGGTCCTTTGCTTTACGCTGCTTCCATTAAAAAGATACCTTACCTCATCCAAGAGCAGAACTCCTACGCTGGGGTAACCAACAAATTGTTAGGCAAAAAGGCAGCTAAAATTTGCGTAGCTTTTGATGGGATGGACCAATTTTTTCCAGCAGATAGAATCTTGAAAACAGGAAATCCCGTTAGGAAGAATATTGTAGATATTGTAGGGAAACATCACGCTGGTGCGGAGTTGTTGAAACTAGATCCTTTAAAGAAAACCATTTTGGTTACTGGCGGAAGTTTAGGTGCTGGAACGTTAAATAAAAGTATAGAAAAACACCTAGCCGAAATCATCGCACAAGACGTGCAGGTAATTTGGCAAACTGGTAAGTTTTATTACAAAGGTGTTGTCGAACGCTTAGGCGCAAATTATCATCCAAACGTGCGCATTTTGGAGTTTTTAAATCAGATGGATTTGGCTTATGCTGCCGCTGATGTAATTATATCAAGGGCGGGTGCGGGTACCATCGCGGAGTTGTGTTTGATAAGAAAACCGGTAATACTGGTGCCTTCGCCAAATGTGGCAGAAGATCATCAAACAAAAAATGCATTGGCTTTGGTGAAAGAAAATGCTGCCTTGCTAATTGCCGATAGTGCTGCTGAGGATACTTTAGTTTCTGCCGCTTTGAGTTTGTTAAACGATAGGGAAAAGTCGGCAAAGCTAAGTGAAAATATTGGCAAAATGGCGCATGGAGAAGCTGATGTAATTATTGCGAAAGAAGTATTGAAGTTGATAAATAAAATATGAGAAATTAGATGCTAGATATGAGTTTTTTGCATCGCGTCTAAAATCTCACATCTCGGATCTTAAATCAAAAAAAATGGAATTGTCGAGCATAAATAGAGTTTATTTTGTAGGAATAGGGGGTATAGGCATGAGTGCCTTGGCTCGCTATTTTGCAAAACGTGGCTGCATGGTTTGCGGTTACGATAAAACTCCTACTGCGTTAACGGCAAAGCTGGAAGAAGAAGGAATTGAAATTTCATTTAACGATGATGTTGCCACTCTACCTGCTGGTTTCAATGAAAATAAGGACGATACTTTAGTGGTTTACACGCCAGCAATTCCAAAAGATGCTAACATTTTAAATTACTTCGAAAATCAAGGTTTCGATTTAAAGAAGCGTTCGCAGGTGCTGGGTATTATTAGCGAAGGAATGTACTGCATCGCGGTTGCGGGTACGCATGGTAAAACCACAACTTCTTCTATGATCGCTCACTTACTTACAGATACTGGTTTTGGTTGCACAGCGTTTTTAGGTGGTATTGCTTCCAATTACAATAGCAATGTTTTATACAGTAAAAACAATGTAGTGGTGGTAGAGGCTGATGAATATGATAGATCTTTTCTAACTCTACACCCAGATGTAGCGGTAGTAACCTCAATGGATGCAGATCATTTGGACATTTACGGCGATGCGCATCATTTAACAGAGTCGTTTCACTTGTTTGTGTCGCAATTAAAGGATGGAGGGCGCTTATTTGTGAAGGATGGATTACCCTTAGCGGGCATAACTTATAGCGCAGGGGAAAATGCAGCGCTAAGCGCCAAAAATATTCGCGTAGCCGATGGCTGTTTTATCTTCGATTTTGAGGACGGGTATACTGCCATTAAAGATTTGAAGTTGGCTATGCCGGGTAAACATAACGTGGAAAATGCAACAGCAGCCATTGGTGTAGCATTAAGTTTAGGTATTCATCCAAAAAGCATAAAAAAAGCTGTGGCAAGTTTTACTGGTGTAAAACGTAGGTTCGAAACCGTTGCTAAAACTAAAGATCAGGTTTATATCGATGATTATGCACATCATCCAGAGGAACTTAAAGCTTGTTTTGATGCTATTCGCCAGTTGTATCCTGAGAAAAAGTTGACGGTTATTTTTCAACCACACCTGTTTTCACGCACTAGAGACTTTGCAGATGAATTCGCAAAAGTTTTAAGCACAGCTGATGAAATTATTCTTTTAGAGATTTATCCCGCGAGAGAGCTCCCAATTGAAGGTGTTAACGCAACGATGTTGTTGGAGAAAATTAACAACAGCGCTAAACAACTATGTGGAAAAGATTCTGTGGTTAACTACATTAAAAACAAAAAACCGGAACTAATTTTAACAGTTGGTGCTGGTGATATTGATACATTAATTACCCCTATTAAAAATACTTTAATCAATGCTTAAAAGGATTAATTGGAAAGCGATTTTTAAAGGATTTGCTTGGCTTACTTGCCTAGCAGGTGTGGTGGTATTAATGGGTTTTATAGACACAAAAAAGCAGACAGTAAAGTGCAATAAAATTGAGATCCTAATTCCAGGAGCAGACAATTTTATTGAAATAGAAGAAATAGATGCCATTTTAAAACAAAGCCAAGGCGAGTTAATTGGTAGAAATTTGGAAAAAATTAACCTTCATGATATTGAGAAAAGCATTGCTGCAAACCCTTACATCGGTTTTGTAAAGGTATATGCAGAAATGAATGGTACCATATACGTAGAAGTTAAACAACGTCAGCCGGTGTTACGTATTTTAAATGCTGGCGGTCAAGACTACTATGTAGATAAAGAAGGTTTAAAGATGCCAGTTTCGCCAAATTTTACAGCAAATGTATTAGTGGCTACTGGTAATATTTTAGAAGGTTTCAATGGAAGGGTAGATACCTTAATGACAAGCGGCGCCAAGGACTTATATAAGACAGCGTTGTTTTTGAAAAAGGATTCGCTTTGGGATGCGCAGATTGAGCAGCTTTATGTAAATGAAAAGAATGATATAGAGATGATCCCGAGGGTTGGTAATCAGCGTATAATTTTGGGGAATGCCAAGCAAATAGAAACTAAAATGATCAATTTGTTAGCATTTTATAAGCAAGCCATGCCTCGTGTAGGGTGGAACGCCTACAAAACCATCAATTTAAAATACATTAACCAAATTGTTTGCGAAAAACGAGATTCGGTAACGATAAAGAAACTAGAAAAATCCACAATAGTAGACACGGTAATTAAGCAAAAATTAGCTGTTGATTCGATTGTAAAATCGACCATTGATAAGGAAATAAAGAAAGCTCAAGCTGTAGAACAGAAAAAGGAAGAAACGAAGTCTAGAAAAGTGAATCCTGCGAAAGCAGAAAAAACTGTGAAGGAAGAGGTGAAAAAAGCAATAGCTAAGCCTGAAGTAAAACTGAACGCTACCAAGGCAAAAACAGAAGTAAAAAATAAAAGATAATACAAACTCAACAAAATAAATATAATAGTTATGGGCAAAGAAAAAACTACCGTTCAATCCCCAATTGTAGTAGGCTTAGATATTGGTACCACCAAAATCTGTGTAATTGTAGGACGCAGAACTAACCACGGCAAAATAGAAGTGCTAGGAATTGGCAAGGCAGAATCAGCGGGGGTAACTCGTGGAGTGGTTTCGAATATTCAAAAAACTGTGCAAGGCATTAATGCCGCTGTAGAGGTAGCTAGTGCGCAATCAAACGTGGAAATCCGGGTGGTAAACGTAGGTATTGCTGGTCAGCATATCAAAAGTTTGCAGCACCGAGGTATTTTAACACGTAGAGAGTTAAATAGCGAAATTGGCAAAAAAGATATCGAAAAATTAATTGACGATATGTTCAAGCTGGTAATGCCTCCAGGCGAAGAAATTATTCATGTGTTGCCACAAGAGTTTACCATCGATAACGAACCTGGTATCAAAGATCCGGTAGGTATGGCTGGGGTACGCTTGGAAGCAAACTTTCACATTATTTCGGGTCAGGTAACCGCTGTTAAAAATATTATGCGTTGCGTAACCAATGCAGGTTTGCAAACGCAAGAACTTATTTTGGAACCTCTAGCTTCTTCTGAATCGGTGTTGAGCGATGAAGAAAAAGAAGCAGGAGTGTGTTTAGTAGATATTGGTGGTGGTACAACCGACGTCGCTATTTTCCACGAAGGTATTATTCGCCACACAGCAGTTATCCCTTTTGGTGGTAACAGCGTTACAGAAGATATTAGAGAAGGCTGTGCGGTGATGCGTAACCAAGCTGAATTGTTAAAAACTCGTTTTGGATCGGCCTTAGCAGAAGAAAACAAAGAAAATGAAATTATTTGCGTACCGGGTTTACGTGGTCGCGAACCTAAAGAGATTTCAGTAAAAAACTTAGCTTACATCATCCAAGCCCGTATGGAAGAAATTGTGGAGCATGTTTATTACGAGATCAAATCTTCAGGATATGAGAAACGCTTAATTGGTGGTGTGGTAATTACCGGTGGTGGCGCTTTGCTTAAGCACTTAAACCAAATGGTAGAATATGTAACAGGATTGGATTGTCGTGTTGGTTATCCTAACGAGCACCTTTCTAAATATGAAGAAATGCCGAAAACCATTTATGACGATTTGAAAAGCCCAATGTACGCGACTTCGGTTGGCTTATTAATAAAAGGTATCCAAAAAGCAGAAGATTTGGTTGAAGAAATGAAGCAACCAGGCGTTTTTGTTGAGCAGCCAAAAGCAGCAAAAGAGAAAACTAAAAGAATTGGTTTGTTCGATAAATTGTTAGGAAAGGCTACAGAATTCATCAAAGATGATATGAATGTTAGCGACGAGGATTACATCAAGCCTTAATTTTTTCCACAATTTGGGATTTTTCCACATTCTTAACACTTGTGGAAAACGAGTGTTAAAAAAGTGTTAATATTACAAAAGGAATGAACAGCGAAAATTAGAATTTTAAACAACTGATTCATAACAATATGAAGTTCGAAATGTTAAAAGATAAATCTTCAATTATCAAGGTAATTGGTGTTGGAGGTGGCGGAGGTAACGCGGTAAACCACATGTACCGTCAAGGAATTACTGGTGTAGACTTTATAATTTGTAATACTGATGCGCAAGCATTGGAGTCAAGTCCTATTCCTAACAAGGTACAGCTGGGTGCTAGCTTAACCGAAGGGATGGGCGCTGGTTCTATTCCCGAAGTAGGGAAAAATTCTGCAATTGAGAATATCGATGATATCAAAAATATGTTGGGTAGCACCACTAAAATGCTTTTTATTACTGCCGGAATGGGTGGTGGTACAGGTACAGGAGCTAGTCCAATTATTGCAAAAGCAGCTAAGGAATTAGATATATTAACCGTAGCAATAATTACTACGCCTTTCTCATTCGAAGGAAAGAGACGTAAAATGCAAGCCGATGACGGGCTAGGTGAACTAAAAAAATATGTAGATTCTTATCTGGTTATTTCGAACGATAGGTTGCGTGAGATTTTTGGTAACCTAACATTAGGATCGGCTTTTGCGCAAGCCGATGATATTTTAACTACGGCTGCTAAAGGTATTGCAGAGATCATCACTGTTCCAGGTTATATCAACGTCGATTTTAAAGATGTGCGTACCGTGATGAAGGAAAGTGGCGTATGTATCATGGGTAGTTTCGCTGCCGATGGAGAAAATCGTGCTTTGGAAGCGGTAGAAGGTGCTTTAGCATCTCCATTATTAAAAGATAACGAAATTGAGGGTGCAAGATACATCTTATTAAACATCAGTTCTGGTGTTAAAGAGGTAACGATGGATGAGGTTTCCGTGATTACGGATTATATTCAAGATAAGGCTGGTTTAAGTGCCGACCTTATTTGGGGTAATTGCATCGATGAGAACCTAGGTGATAAAATTTCAGTAACCATTATTGCTACAGGTTTCCAAACTACCGAGCAAAGAGAAAAAGACAAGCAAAACGTTAAGAAAATTTCTTTATTAACGCCAGAAGATGCGCCTTTAGTTAAAGTTATTGAGTCTGTAAACTCTTTTATTACTCCTAAGGAAGAGCCAGTGCTAAATACAGAGCCTACTTTAAAAGTACAAACTGAGGTGGCTAAACAGCCAGATTTATTTGGCGATTTGTTTAATGCTACTGCTAAGCCTGCTCCAATAGCTGTAAATCCAGAAGATAATGGAACAGTATTTCATCGTTTGGTAGAAGAGGAAACACAAGCGCCTATTGAGGATTTCCAGCAAGCAGAAGAGCCCCAAAGTAGCCAAGACACAGGCTTCGAGTTTGAACTTAAAGTTTCGGAGACGGAATTTGTTTTTGAAACTCCAGTAGCCACAGCAGTAGAAGACGTTGTGGAAGAAGTGAGCCAAGCTACACCAATGCACCAAATCAGTGCCGATCAGGATAAGACGGATGAGTCTATCGAAGAGCAATTAAGAAAGTCTAAAGAGCGTATCTTAAGATTAAAAGATTTGAGTATGAAATTGAGAACAACTAACGGTTTACAAGAGTTAGAAACTGTTCCGGCATACCAACGTAAACAAATGCAATTACAGCAAATTCAGCATTCATCAGAGTCGCAAGTTTCTAGGTTTACTTTAACTAACGATGAAGACGGAGAAACTGGCATTAGACCGAACAATTCTTTTCTACACGATAATGTAGATTAATTGAAACTCAAAATATAACAGCGCCTTAGCAAATTTGCTAGGGCGTTTTTATGTTTTAACAATGATTTAACAGGGTTGCCAAAAAATTATATTTAGCTTAAATTTGCGCAATTAATAAAATTAAACTCGTACATAAATAATATAACATTGGATATTTTTGATAAAGTAGCGAAACGCATGGGACCTTTAGGTCAACATTCGAAATGGTCGCACGGTTATTTTTCCTTTCCAAAATTAGAGGGAGAAATTGCACCTCACATGACGTTTAGAGGTAAAGAACACTTGGTTTGGAGCTTGAACAATTATTTAGGCTTAGCCAATCATCCAGAGGTGAGAAAAGCTGATGAGCAAGGTGCTGCAGAGTTTGGTATGGCGTATCCAATGGGTGCACGTATGATGTCTGGAAACTCTAAATATCACGAGCAATTGGAACAAGACTTAGCTTCATTTGTGGGTAAAGATGATGCGTTCCTATTAAATTTCGGTTATCAAGGGATGGTTTCCATTATCGATGCTTTATTAGATAGAAACGATGTGGTAGTTTACGATGGTGAGTGCCACGCTTGTATATTAGATGGTTTGCGTTTACACTTAGGTAAGCGTTTTGTGTACAAACACAATAATATTGAAGATGCTCGTAAACAGTTACAAAGAGCTACCAAATTAGCAGAACAAACTGGAGGTGGCATATTAGTGATTACCGAAGGCGTGTTTGGCATGTCGGGCGCTCAAGGTAAATTAAAAGAGCTTATTGATCTTAAAAAAGAATTCAATTTCAGGTTATTGATCGATGATGCACATGGTTTTGGTACGATGGGTGCAACAGGAGCAGGTACACATGAAGCACAAAATAGTATCGAGGGCGTAGACGTTTACTTTGCTACTTTTGCTAAATCTATGGCAGGTATCGGTGCTTTTGTGGCTTCTACAAAACAACTGACTGATTTCTTCAGATACAATATGCGTTCGCAAACATTTGCTAAGGCATTACCAATGCCAATGGTAATTGGTTTAATGAAACGTTTAGAATTGCTTAAAAATAGCCCGGAGTTGAGAGAAAAACTGTGGACGATTGCTACAAGCTTGCAAACAGGTTTACGCGAACGTGGTTTCGATATCGGTATTACTGATACCGTAGTAACCCCAGTGTTTTTGAAAGGCGAGCTATCTGACGCTACTGCAATTACGCATGATTTACGCCACAATTACGGTATTTTCTGCTCTATTGTAATGTATCCTGTAATTCCTAAGGGGATGATAGAGTTGAGATTAATTCCTACTGCAGTGCATACCTTAGAAGATGTAGAACGTACACTGAACGCATTTAGCGAAGTGGCAGACAAATTAAAATCGGGATATTACCAACAGCATTTGTTTCCCATCGGGGAATAGAATTTCCTAAAATAAAAAGGTTCTCAATTTTTGGGAACCTTTTTATTTTGTCCTGATATACAGCGTATTGATGTTAAAAACTAAGTTCCTTGTGGAAAAAATGTAACTTTTATGTGTTTTTTTATTTTAATAAAAATTTTTTTATTAAAATAAACCTCTTACATTAGTAACATAGTATTAATCAAACCCTTAAAAACTAGTAGGAGTATTAAACATGAAAAAATTTGCTGAAGTAAAAGCCTTAGTTGCAGCTTTAGAAGCTGATGTAGACAAGTTCTATAACAAATCAAACAGTGCTGCTGGTACGCGTGTACGCAAAGGAATGCAGGATTTGAAAAATTTAGCTCAAGGTATTCGTTTGGAAGTGCAAGAAACTAAAAACAAAGCGTAATTATTTTACGTTGCCAAAAAAAAAGCACCTCTGACCAAGGTGCTTTTTTATGCTATAGCAAAAGAGCTATTAGGATACTATATAAATTGTTTTAACTGCTCTGTAACAGCACTATTAAGCGTAGCGCTTGCTTTTACCAAAGGTAAGCGAACCGTATCATCACAAATATTCAATTGTTTTAGTGCTGCTTTCACACCAGCTGGATTTCCTTCTGCAAAACATAGTCTTACCATCTCTAGCAAACTTAAGTGTGCCGGTGCAGCCGCGGCAAATTCTCCTTTTAAACACAACCTTATCATATCCGATAACTGTTTTGGCAAGGCATTACCCACTACAGAAATTACCCCTACGGCGCCAATGGCAATCATTGGAAGTGCTACAGGATCATCTCCAGAAATTAACATAAAATCCTGAGGTTTATCTCTCATTATCTGATTAAACTGATCGAAATTACCTACGGCATCTTTTATTCCAATAAAATTTTTGAAGTCGTGAGCCAGTCTGCAAGTAGTTTCGGCAGTCATGTTAATGCCTGTTCTGCCTGGTACATTGTATAGCAATATCGGAAGTGGGCTTAGCTCACTTAAATATTTATAATGCTGATAAACACCTTCTTGATTTGGCTTGTTATAGTATGGGCTTACCGATAGAATTGCGTCGTATTTATTCGCATCAAATGTTTTTATATCTTCTGCTACAGACAAAGTGTTGTTGCCGCCTATACCCGCCATTAATGGTAAACGGCCATCGTTAATTTCAGCGGTAAATGCCCACACCTTCTTCTTCTCGTCCTTGTTTAATGTAGCTGCTTCGCCAGTTGTACCTAAAGATACGAGGTAATCTACCCCTCCATTAATCAAGTGATTGATCAGGCGCTCTAAGCCCTGATAATCTACCGATCCGTCAGTGTTGAACGGTGTAACCATAGCCACACCAGTTCCGTGAAATTTAGTCATTATGTTGTTAAATAATTATTTACTCATTTGGTTCGAAAAGCCCGTTACCTCGTGCTTAGCATTTCATCTAACTCATTTTCGCTAATGATGTTGATTTTTAGTTTGGTAGCTTTCTCTAGTTTAGCAGGGCCCATATTGTCGCCGGCTACTAGAAAGTCGAGTTTAGAAGAGATGCCGCTTAGAATTTTACCGCCATTTTCTTCGATCAAATTTTTTAGCTCGTCTCTACTGTACTTTTCGAAAACGCCCGAAATTACAAATGTTTTACCACTTAAAGTATCACTTAGGGGGATAAAAGTACATTCTTTAGTGATAAAGCATAAACCTGCGCTTTTAAGCTCATTTATATGCTCGATATTGCTGTTTTTTGCAAAATAATCATGAATGCTTTCGGCTATCTTGATGCCAATTTCATCAAGTGCAGTGAGCTCTTCGATAGAAGCTTGCGCAAGTGTATCAATATCTTTAACGCCTTTTGCAAGTTTTTTAGCAATTGTTTCACCAACAAAGCGTATTCCTAAACCAAAAAGAACTTTTTCGAAGGGCATTTGCTTAGAACTTTCAATGCCTTTCAACATATTTTCAATTGACTTTTGACCAAAACGTTCAATAGCCTTCAGTTCATCTGCCTTTTCACGAAGGTGGTATAGATCGCTTATCTTTGAAATTAAGCCTCGTCTATAAAAGGTTTCCACAGTTTCATCACCCAAACCATCTATGTTCATCGCTTTGCGACCAATAAAGTGTTGTATCTTTCCAATAATTTGTGGTGGACAACCATCTTCATTAGGACAATAAAATGCCGCTTCGCCTGCTCTTCTAATTAGTTCGGCATTACATTCGGGGCAATTTTTGATAAAGTGTATAGGCTTGCTATCAGGTTTTCTTAAATCTACGTTTACTTTGATGATTTTCGGGATAATTTCGCCGCCTTTCTCTACCCAAACCGTATCTTGCTCGTGTAAATCTAATCTTATAATTTCATCCGCATTGTGAAGGGTGGCTCTCTTTACCGTTGTTCCAGCTAATAACACAGGTTTTAGGTTGGCTACAGGTGTAACAGCCCCCGTACGGCCAACTTGATAGGTCACTTTTTCTAGAGCTGTTTGTACTTCGGCAGCTTTAAATTTATAAGAAATTGCCCAACGTGGTGATTTTGCTGTAAAGCCTAATTCTTGTTGTTGCGCATAGCTATTCACTTTAATCACAATACCATCAATGTCGTAACTAAGTTTAAATCTCTCCTCATCCCAATAGTGGATAAAGTCTAAAATCTCAGTGATGGAGGTTGCTAATTTACTGTGTTCACAAACATTAAATCCCCATGTTTTTACAGCCTCTAAACTCTCCCAATGGGTTTTAAAATATTGTTTTTCTGTATAAAGTCCGTACAAATAGCAATCTAAAGGACGTTTTTTAACCTCTTTCGAGTCTTGCATCTTTACCGTTCCGGCAGCGAAGTTTCTGGGGTTAGCGTACGTAACTTCTCCAATCTCTTCACGTTCCTTGTTTAGTCTTTCAAAAGCCGCTCTGTGCATAAAAACTTCGCCACGAATTTCAAAGTTTTCAGGCAAATCATCGCCTTTGGCTTTGTGTGGTATTGCGTGTATAGTTTTAATATTAGCTGTTACGTCATCTCCCTGCGTGCCATCACCTCTAGTTACTGCCCTCAGCAATCTGCCATTCTCGTAAGTAAGGCTCATCGATAGGCCATCGAACTTTAATTCACAAACGTATTCAAAATTATCGCCTATGGCTTTGCGAACGCGTTCATCAAAATCTCTTAGATCTTGTTCGTTGTAAGTGTTGCCTAAACTCAACATAGGCCATTTATGCCTAACGGTAGTGAAGGACTTAGTAATGTCGCCGCCTACTTTTTGAGTAGGAGAGTTTGGATCTGCATATTCTGGATATTCCTTTTCAAGCTTGGCCAGTTCTGCCAATTTTTTATCGAACTCGTAATCGCCAATGGTAGGCATGGCAAGGACATAGTAATTGTAGGTGTGCTGATTTAGCTCTGCCACGAGGGCATCGATTTGTTTTTTTACGGCAAACATTGACATAAGGCGAAGATAGTAAAAACGCGGAAGAGATAGGTTGAGTTCTAACGTAGAAAATTGAGCGTAAATAAAAAGCCTTCTCGGTTGGAGAAGGCTTTTGTCGGGGTGGCAGGATTCGAACCTACGACCTCCACATCCCAAATGTGGCGCGATACCGGGCTACGCTACACCCCGATTAATGGTATCACCTTTAACGGGAGCAAAAGTACGATTCCTTTCAGTAAATGCAAATAAAAATCTTCTTTTTCCATTAAAAATATTTGAAATGCTTGATTGATAGTTTATTATTATTTTACACAAATTGAATTTGTTATTTTTACATAGGTAGAGATGATTAAATAATGAAAAAACTAACTGCAAAAGCGTCAATTCAAATCCTGAAACCAGTGTAGATAGTGTTTGAAGCAATCGTAAATCCGGAGGCAATGACCAACTTCTTTATTGCTGAAAGCTCAGGCAGACTTACCGAGGGAGAAACTGTAATTAGGAAGTTCCCAGAGTTCGATGAGCGATTTCCAGTAGTGGCTAAGGAGATTTTAATTAATGAATTGATTAGTTTCGACTAGAGTGGGGGTGTTGCAGGGCAACTTGTGACAATTCGTCTTTCAAGATTTGGGGATAATTTCACTATAGTAAACGTGGAGGAGATCGAAATGGATAATAATGATGAAGGTATAGCTTGGATGATGGGGCAGACAGAAGGTTGGGCAAACTTTTTTTTTGCCTAAAAGCCTACCTCGAATATGGTATAAATCTGCGAAAAGGTGCTTTTGATTATAGATTCGTAAATTAATTGGAAATTTTCCTGTAGATGTAATGTTCTTTCAAAGCGCCTTCAATAGGGTTGCCATCAGAGTCTAACTGTAATAGTCTATTTTCACCAATCTGTAACGTTTCTTGGCTGTTTTTGCCGTTGAGTTTGATGTTGTTTCCATCCACCCAATTAAAGCTTCCACTATCAACGGTTTTAACATTACGCTCAAGATATTCCCACTCTGTTTTGAAAGTATTGTCGTTTTTTAAGGTTAGCGTAGATTTTATTCCGGGGCAATCTGCACAAGGTAGCATAGCTTGGTAAGTTCCATCCCAATCTAAGGAGTTTTGTGAGGTATGTGTGTCTACTATCGCAACGGTACCTTGTTGTTTTTTTTCACTTTGCCCACTTTGGCAAGATAAATACAGTGACACTAGTATAAGTGCAATGATGTTTTTCATGCTAACTAAACAAATCGGGATAGGATTTGTGTGAACAAATTCCTAATCGTTTAAATTCCATAAAAATCTGTATAAGTCGTCCGATAATCTTATCTTTATACGATTTTCTTAAGAGGCTAAAGCCTCGTAATTTTAAAAATAATTACATGTCGTCAAAAATTATCTATACCAAAACGGATGAAGCGCCATTGTTGGCAACTTATTCATTTTTACCTATTGTACAAGCTTTTGCAAAAACTGCAAACATTGATGTAGAATTAAGAGACATCTCATTAGCTGGACGTATTTTAGCAAATTTTAATTCATATTTAAAACCTGAGCAGCAAACTGCTGATGCTTTGGCTGAGCTAGGTAAATTGGCAACTACCCCTGAGGCTAACATTATTAAATTGCCAAATATTTCTGCTTCAATTCCGCAGTTAAAGGCAGCAATTGTAGAGTTGCAAAAGGCAGGCTATGCGTTGCCAGAGTATCCAGATGCCCCAGCAAACGCTGAGGAAGAGAAAATTAAAAGCCTGTATGCAAAAGTTTTAGGTTCAGCCGTCAATCCAGTTTTGCGTGAAGGTAACTCAGATCGTCGTGCGCCAAAAGCGGTTAAAAACTACGCTAAGACTAATCCTCATAGAATGGGTGCTTGGGCATCAGATAGCAAAACTGCAGTAATTTCTATGACTGATGGCGATTTTTACGCTACAGAAAAGTCTGTAACTGTAGAGAAAGATAGTCAGTTTAAGATAGAATTTGTTGCAGCCGACGGAACTGTAAAAGAATTAAAAGGTTTAGCAAATTTGAAAGCTGGCGAGGTTATAGATTCGTCTGTATTGAATGTGGCTAAATTGAAAGCTTTTGTTGCTGATGCTATTGCGGAAGCCAAAGCAAGTGGCGTACTACTGTCTGCGCACTTGAAAGCAACGATGATGAAGGTTTCTGATCCTATCATTTTCGGCGCTATTGTAGAGGTTTATTTCAAAGATGTTTTTGCAAAATACGGAGCGTTATTTACTTCGTTAGGTATTAACAAAAATAACGGACTTGGAGAGGTTTATGCTAAAATAGCTGGCACGCCCCAAGAAGCAGAGGTAAAAGCTGCTATTGAAGTTGCTATTGCAAACGGTCCGGATTTGGCAATGGTAAATTCTGATAAGGGAATTACCAATTTACACGTTCCTTCTGATGTTATTGTGGACGCATCGATGCCTGCAATGATACGTATTGGCGGTAAAATGTGGGATAAAGCGGGTGCTGAACGTGATACCCTAGCAGTTATTCCAGACAGATCTTACGCAGGTGTTTATACTGCGGTAATTGCAGATTGTAAGGAGAACGGCGCCTTAGATCCAACGACGATGGGTTCTGTACCAAATGTTGGTTTGATGGCTCAAAAGGCTGAAGAATACGGATCTCACGATAAAACTTTCCAAGCAAGTGCAAAAGGAAACATTCGTGTTGTTGATGCTACTGGAAATGTTTTCATGGAACAAGCGGTTGAAGAAGGTGACATTTTCCGTATGTGCCAAACTAAAGATGAACCAATTCAAGACTGGGTTAAGTTAGCAGTAAATCGTGCTCGCTTGTCGGCTACGCCAGCAGTATTCTGGTTAGATGAAAATCGTGCTCACGACAGAGAAATCATCAAAAAAGTAGAAAAATACTTAGGTGATTTTGATACGAATGGCTTAGATCTTTTTGTAATGGATCCGATTAAAGCGACTGAGTTTACTTTAGATCGTATTCGCAATGGTGAAGATACTATTTCAGTAACTGGGAACGTTCTGCGTGATTATCTTACAGATTTATTTCCGATTTTAGAGTTGGGAACTTCGGCTAAAATGTTGTCTATCGTTCCATTAATGAATGGTGGTGGTTTATTTGAGACAGGTGCTGGAGGTTCTGCCCCTAAACATGTTGAGCAATTTGTAGAAGAAGGTTACTTACGTTGGGATTCTTTAGGCGAGTTTTTGGCTTTGCAAGCATCATTAGAGCATTTGGCTCAAACTCAAAATAATAGTAAAGCTCAAGTTTTAGCTGATGCATTAGATGAAGCAAATGCTTTATTTTTAGCGAACGATAAGTCTCCTGCACGTAAAGTTGGACAGTTAGATAATCGTGGTTCTCACTTCTATTTGACTTTGTATTGGGCACAAGAATTAGCGAAGCAAACTAAAGATGCCGAGCTAGCCTCAAAGTTTGCAGGAATTGCCAAATCTTTAACCGACAACGAAGCGAAGATTAATGAAGAACTAATTGCAGCACAAGGTAGTGCTCAAAACATCGAGGGGTATTATTTTCCGAACGATGCGTTGGCTGCCAAAGCTATGCGCCCTTCGGCAACGTTAAATGCAGCTATTGATTCATTTTAGTAGTCAATTGACATAAATTTATATATCCCCTCGCATAGTGTGTAGGGGATATTTTTTTATCTAAAGATTTTTTGGATGGGAGTGGCCTGTCGTTGGCAGCGTTAAAGATGCGGGGCTAATGAGTTTTACTCTCCCTTGCTGTAGCAAGCTCTGCATCTAGGCTCGTAGCTATCGGTTTCACCAAGTAAAACTCGTGCTTCGCTTGCCGCTGTACGGTAAGAATACACGGCCGGACTACCACACTGCATGCACACCGCGTTAACCTTGGTAACATGTTCTGCAATGGCCATCAATGCGGGCATTGGTCCAAATGGCTTACCCTGGAAATCCATATCTAAGCCAGCAATTATCACACGTATACCTTTTTTAGCTAATTTATTACACACCTCTGGGAGTTCGTCATCGAAGAATTGTGCTTCGTCTATACCTACCACTTGCGTGTTTGTGCCTAATAGCAAAATAGCGGCAGAACTTTCTACTGGAGTAGATTGGATGGAGTTTTTATTGTGCGACACTACCGCAGTTTCATCGTAACGCGTGTCGGTTCTAGGTTTAAATATCTCTACGTTTAATTTAGCAATCTGCGCTCTTTTCAGTCTTCTAATCAACTCTTCTGTTTTTCCAGAAAACATAGATCCACAGATAACTTCTATACTTCCTGAAAATTCTCCCCTTCTAAAATTTTGCTCGCTAAATAACATTCTGAGGTATTTTTAGCCAAATATAACAGATTTTTATAGTATTTTTGATTGTCAGTTATTAACATAAATTATATAATTTTTCGTTACAACAGTATGATGAAACAAGAAGCATTATTTAAAAGATTAGGAACAATATTGGAAGAATTAAATGAACAATATGAGTTTCTGTCACAAAATCCTGAGCAACTGAGCGAAGTTGAAGTGGAATTATTTTTGGCTAATGCTAATTTTTTAACTGACCATATACAAATCATCAGAAAACTAAATTTACCCGTAAAGGTCGATTCAGTTGAAAATAATTTTACGCCGCCGAAAAATGACATCTTAATTGCAGATGAGTTCGTTGATGATTTTAAGGACGAACAGCAGGTAGAGGCGATTACCTTTGCCCACAACGCACAGCCAGATTTTGAGCCTGAAGTGATTAAAAGTTCCATAAATGACGTACCAGTATTTGAAGAGAAGGCTGAAGAAGAGGAATTGTTCAAATTAGATTTAGAACCAGAGAAATCTTTTGAATTTATACTTAACACAGACAGTTTTAATGAGAACGATAAGTTTGATTTTGAAGAGAAACCTGCAGAGCAATTATTTGACAGACCACTAAGTGAGGAAGAAGCACATATTTTAGCACAGAAATTAAAGGTTAAAAAAGAGATTGCTGCAGATCCGATCGAACTGGACGAAGACGAGATAGGCCCTGAGCCGTTTTTAGTTCGTAAGGAAGAAGTTATTACTACCCCAAATGTTCCTCCGGTAGCGGTACAAATACCCGATGTGCCTAAAGAAGGTGATTTAACTGTGCCGAAAGTTAATCAAGTAGTTGCGATTGAGGAGGAGAAAAAGCCAACAATTAATGATCTTTTGGCAGGTAAAAATCCTGCTCCACGCTTACATGAAGCTTCTGGTTCCGCGATAATTGATTTAAAAGCAGCCATTAATTTAAACGATAAACTCCTTTATATTAAAGATTTGTTTAATGGTTATAATTTGGCTTACGCTGAGGCTATAGACTTGGCCAATAAAATGCCAAATTTTGATGCTGCAGACAATTTCTTCCAAAAGAATTACGCGGAAAAAAATAATTGGGCAGATAAGCAAGGTACCGTCGACAAGTTCTATTTGATGTTGAATAGAAGGTTTAAAGACTAGTTTTCGTCTTCATTGTAGGGATAGTAACACCAGTCTTACGCAAATTCCGAAGTCACCAATCTTTGTTGTTAGCGCACCTTTAAATGAAACCCATTCTGTTTGAATCCAACTTCAGAAAGATAAAAAGTAAGATGGTAAAACTCCAAAGTGAGGAACCTCCGTAGCTAATAAACGGCAGAGGAATACCGATTACCGGCATGATGCCGATGGTCATCCCAATATTAATGAAGACGTGGAAGAAGAGGATGGAGGCAATACAATAGCCGTAAACCCTCGAGAACACGGATCGCTGGCGTTCGGCCATATTCACAATTCTTAGTAAGAGAAAAATGTAAAGGGCGATGACAACCGAGCAGCCTATAAATCCCCATTCTTCGCCAATGGTAGAAAAAATGAAGTCGGTACTTTGGGCTGGAACGTAGCCATATTTGGTTTGCGTACCTTCTAAAAAACCTCTTCCGGTAACTTGACCAGCACCAATGGCAATTTTAGATTGAATAACATTGTAGCCTGCACCTCTATTGTCGCTTTTTAAACCCAGAATTAATTCGATACGTGTTTGCTGATGGGGCTGTAACACATGAGTGAAAAGATACTTTGCAACAAATAAATACCCAATGGCTACTACGGTGATGATACTTACTGTAACAATTTTTTGTGTTTTTTTACGGAAGCCATAAATAAATAGGGCAGCAAGAAGTATAATCCCTGCTATAAGCGTAACAGGTGATAAGTATAAGTTTAAAACAAACAGCACAACGGCACCCCAAAATATGAGCAACAAATATCCTGGCAATCCTTCTCGATAAAGTGGAAACATAAAGGATAAGAACACCAAAGTAGACCCGGCATCGGGTTGTAACATAATAAGCCCCATAGGCAGCACAATAATTGCTGCGCAAATTAGAATAGGTTTAAGCGTATTTAATTTTGGATTGAATGAGGAAATATACCTTGCTAACAATAAGGCAGTACCAAATTTTGCGAATTCAGAGGGTTGCAGCCTAAAGCTTCCGAGTGGTATCCAAGCCTGGTTTCCGCCCACATTCCTTCCTACTCCCAGCACTACCAATAATAAGATCATGGTTATGCCATATACAATAGGCGCAAAAACACTAAAGAACTTTGCGTCTAACAGTAAAATTGATAAACCTAAAATTAGGGCAGAAACGATAAAAATCAGCTGTTTTCCATACTCTGCACTAAAGTTAAAAGCACTTTCTTTATCGGGATCGTATTGTACAGAAAATATATTAAAAAAACCAACAGCAGATAACGCCATGTAAATTAATATGGTTATCCAATCTACGTTAAAGAAAAATCTACTATTTTGCTGCTGCATTATTTTTAACTTCTGTGGCTAAGGTATTCAATTGATTTTTTACCAGATTATTTTTAGCGGGCGAGCTACTTTTACTACTATCAACTTTGTTGGTATCTAATTTGGGTTTAAGCTTTGGCGGTTTATCTTTTAACACTGGCAATAAATTTGCTGCCTTGTATTGCTCGATGGTTGCGCCGTTAATTCTTCTCCCTTTCAAACTATCGGTCAAATACTTTTCTGTGATAAAACTAGCTATTGGGGCAGCATATGCACCACCGTAGCCACCGTTTTCCACAATTACGGCAATGGCAATCTTTGGATTATCTCTCGGGGCAAAACCTATAAATACCGAGTGATTTTTGCCATGACTATTCTGAACAGTACCCGTTTTACCACACATCAATATTCCTGGAATTCTGGATTCTGTAGCCGTGCCATACCCGGCATTCACAGCTTCCTGCATCCCGTCAATGATGGGTTCAAAATGCCTTTGATCAACACCAACATGGTGTTGCTGCTTATATTTAGGTAAAAGATGTTTTTGATCTCCAATACCTTTTACAAGGTGTGGTTTGATATAATATCCTTTATTAGCAATAATGGCCATAATATTTGCCATTTGTAGAGGCGTGGTAGTGATTTCGCCTTGTCCTATACCCACCGACAGTATTGTGGTATAGCCCCAGTACTTACTGTATCTTGCGCTATAGTCTTCAGCAGCAAACAACTTGTAACCGCTTTCACCTGGGAAATCAATGCCTAAGGTATCTCCAATACCAAATTTACGTACCTGTTGCTGCCATTCATCGTAGGCCTTGTGTTGATTTTTGCGTCCATTTTTCAACATCATTCGGGCAAAAATTTCATAAAAATAAACATTGCACGATCTGGCTATACTTTTTCTCACCGCTATGTTACCATCGCCATTGGCATGGTCGCATCTAAATCTTCTGTTACCAGCAATGTAATATCCCGGGCAGTTTATTGTACTGTTTTCGTTAACCACTCCGGCTTGCAGTGCAATTAATGCATCTAGAGGCTTAAAGGCCGAGCCAGGCGAGTATCTACCTTTAATTGGGCGAACGAAAAAGGGCTTGTAAGGATCTGCCCATATTTTCATATAATTATTTCCTGTTTCGCGGCCAACCATTTTGTTGGGATCATAGCCTGGACTGCTTACGAAAGCCAACACCTCGCCTGTAGAAGGCTCTATCGCTACGATACTTCCAACCTTGTTTGCCAAAAGTTCTTCGCCTAGTTTTTGAATTTTAACGTCGATGGTTGTTACTAATTGTTCCCCAGAAACGGCTGCCGAATCGAACTTGCCGTCGGCATAGCTTCCTTGAGCAACATTATGTGCATTGTAAAGCAAGTTTCTAACGCCTTTTGTTCCTCGTAAATCAGTTTCGTATTGTTTTTCAAGACCTGATTTCCCGATATAATCTCCAGGCTTATAATAGCCATCAAATTTTTCGATTTCTTTTTGATTTACCTCTCTAATATAGCCTAAAAGTGCACCGCCAATACTATCTGGATAATAGCGAATGGTTCTTTTTTGTACATAGAAACCTTTAAAATTTGATATCTTTTCTTGCAGCAGCGCATAAGTTTCTACCGACAAAAGTTTCTGAAAAATGGATGCTTGATATCGAGATTGCACTTCCGCTTTATGAAACTTTTTTCTGAAATCCTCCATGGTAATGCCAATGGTGGTACAAAGTGATAGCGTGTCAAAGGCTTTCACCTCATTTGGTGTCACCATTAAGTCGTACGTAGGCTGATTTTGTGCTAAAACTTTTCCGTTTCTATCTACAATTACACCTCTGGCTGGGTAAATGAATTGTTTGCGCAGTGCATTATTGTTGGCATCTAAGAAATATTTATCACTTGCAACTTGAATATAAAAAAGTCTACCTATTAGCACTAAAGCCAGTGCTACAAATATTCCTTGTATAATATATTTCCTGTTGAATAGTTGATCCATTTAGGCCGATTTTCTATTATGGAAGATAAATTCTACTAATAAAACGGTAAACATTGTAAAACCCATGCTCAATAGTGCTCTGCTTAGGGTGTAGCCAATCTCCGAAAGTTTGAAGGCCTCTAAGAAGAATAAAACTATATGATGTACAAAAATACACAATACCGCATACAAAGAAAACCATTTAAAGCCCATGTTTCCCAAAGACGGTTCGGGTTCATCAATAGCTTCTCTGTTTAATGAGATAGAAATAAACGATGTGCGCATAAATGCCAAGGCTACGCAAGCGCTAGTATGTACACCTAAGGTATCGTAAAAAGTATCTAAAGTTAAGCCCGTAACAAATGCAACAACGTACAGTAAGAAATTAGGAATACCGAATGGAAGCACCATAATAAAAAGTATATATACAAACGGTGTAGATAGGTTATAAAAAGCCATGTTGCGCAATAAAAATATTTGCACAAACAATAACACAATCCATCTTACAATATTAAGTAATATAGTTTTACCGCTCATTTTTCACTTCCGTTTCTAAGGTCTTAATCTCAGTGGCAAATTTGTCTTTAATGATATAAACGAATTGTAGTGTGCTAAAATCGTTTGCTAAATCAATTTCTAAAGTCATAAAGCTATCGCCAGTACTAACCTTTGTGTTGGTAATTTTACCCACTTCTATCCCTCTTGGAAAGCCCCCAGAGCCAGAGGTTATAATTGTATCGCCAACGTTAACTTTATAATGGTTTGGTATTTCCTTAACCTGCGCCTTACGGTAATCAAAGTTGTCATCGCCCCAAACTAAACTACCAAAAGCATTATTCTTTTTAAGTACAACACTTACGGCTGTTTCTTGGTTCAGTAACGAGCGGATAGTGGCGAAATTATCGCTTACATTTTGCACAAAACCTACCACACCTTTTTGCGGGGAGATCACTGCCATGTCTTTCATAATTCCATCCACAGTACCTTTGTTAATGGTAATAATATTATTGGTAAGGCTTACAGAGTTCTTAATTACTTTTGCCGAAATTAAAGTGTACTGCTGTTGGTGAGTAGGATCTAGTACCTTGGTAATTTTCGTGCTATCGAGGCTAGCTATACTAAGCAGTTGGGTTTTAAGCGCAGCATTCTCAGCTGCCAAGCTATCATTTACCTGCCCCAAATTTAGGTAGCGTTTAATAATATTCAAACGTTTATAAGCAGTTCCCACAACTTCATTTGTAGAACTAAAAGTAACACTACGTTGGTAAGCGTTGTTTCTAATCGTTAAAATAATACCAACGGTGAAGAAAATAATGAAAAAGAAAAATGCGTTGTATCTGCTGAGAAATATCCAAAGGTTACGCATTCTTTATAAGATTTGAGATTTGAGATTCTAGATATGAGTTTGGCAATATAGTCTCAAATCTCATATCTAAAATCTATCGTCTATTTTATTGCATTAAAAATTTATATCCGCCAATGTTTTTCAAGGCAATACCTGTGCCACGTACCACCGCACGTAATGGATCTTCGGCAACGTGAACTGGCAACTTAGTTTTAGCAGCCACACGTTTATCTAACCCGCGTAACAACGCACCACCACCAGTTAGGTAAATACCCGTTTGGTAAATGTCGGCAGAAAGTTCTGGTGGCGTAATCTCTAAAGCTTTCAAAATTGCTTCTTCAATTTTTGAGATAGATTTATCCAAGCAATGCGCAATTTCAGTATACGAAACTGTAATTTGTTTAGGCACTCCAGTCATCAAATCTCTACCTTGTACGGCAAAATCAGCAGGTGGATCGCTCAATTCTGGTAAAGCAGCACCAACTTCAATTTTAATTTTTTCGGCCGTACGGTCACCGATCATAATGTTGTGCTGTCTACGGATGTAGTTTACAATATCCGAGTCAAAGTTATCTCCAGCTACACGAATAGACTGATCGCAAACGATACCCGATAAAGCAATAACCGCAATTTCAGTAGTACCACCACCAATATCAATAATCATATTACCCATTGGCTCTTCTACATCAATACCAATACCCACAGCAGCAGCCATTGGTTCGTGTATCAAGTAAACTTCTTTAGCACCAGCAATTTCAGCACTATCTCTAACCGCACGTTTCTCTACCTCAGTAATGCCAGAAGGAATACAGATCACCATTCTTAACGATGGAAACATCCAGCCCTTACCACCATTTAGCATACGTATCATCCCTTTAATCATCGCTTCTGCAGCATTAAAATCTGCAATTACGCCATCTTTCAAAGGTCTAACGGTTCTAATATTATCGTGGGTTTTACCCTCCATTTGCATAGCTTGCTTGCCAATTGCAATGATTTTGTTCGTTTGTCTGTCAAAAGCTACAATCGACGGTTCGTCAACTACAACTTTATCGTTATGTATGATCAAGGTGTTCGCAGTACCAAGGTCAATGGCAACTTCTTGCGTAAACCAGTTAAATAATCCCATTTATTTATTTATAGTGATGTGTTATTTTATCTCAACAATATCTAATATTACAAATGTAAAATTAGACAAAATATTATATTAACTGCCCAATTTCTTTCGGAAAATCAAGGTCAAAATCTTTTTTTTAAGTTCGCCCCGCTTTTCGTTACAATCTTTTACCACCAAAGCCCCTAAACGGGGCTTGGATATATAAAAGTATTTTCACTTCAATCGGGTTTATTGCACACAAAATTGTGCTTGTAAACCTAATTTCTGTAAAGCTTAGTGCTTAAAGTGTCGTACGCCTGTAGTTACCATTGCAATTCCTTTTTCGTTAGCTTTTGCTATACTATCAGCATCTTTAATAGAACCACCAGGTTGTAAAACAGCAGCTACACCAGCATCAGCAGCAATCTCCACACAATCAGGGAAAGGGAAGAACGCATCAGAAGCCATTGCAGCACCTTTTACGCTAAAACCAAATGAATTCGCTTTCTCAATAGCCTGTTTCAAGGCATCAACTCTACTCGTTTGTCCAACACCGCTTGCAATTAAAACATCATCCTTAACAAAAACAATGGTGTTAGATTTAGTGTGTTTTACAATTTTGTTGGCAAAGTATAAGTCTTTTAGTTCTTGAGCTGTTGGTGCTTTATCAGTAACGGTTGTCATTTGCTCCGGACCTTCGATAATTAAATCTTTGTCTTGCTCAATTACGCCGTTTAATAGGGTTTTAAATTGTTTGTCGCTCAATTTAACATCGTTACGTTGTAAAATGACTCTGTTTTTCTTTGCTTTAAACAATTCAACTGCGGCTGGTTCGTAGCTAGGCGCAATTAAAACTTCAAAAAATAATTTATTAATTTCTTCAGCAGTTGCTAAGTCAATCTCTCTGTTGGCAATCAATACACCACCAAAAGCCGAAACTGGATCGCAAGCTAAAGCATCAATCCAAGCTTGTTTAATGGTTGATCTAGAAGCTACACCACAAGCATTGGTATGTTTTAAAATCGCAAAAGTTGGATCTTCAAATTCATCAACCAAAGCAACAGCAGCATCAACATCAACCAAATTGTTGTATGAAAGTTCTTTGCCATTTAACTTGGTGAACATTTCATCTAAATTACCATAGAAAGTTCCTTTTTGGTGAGGGTTTTCTCCGTAACGTAAAGTTTGTGCAGTAGCTACACTTTGCTTAAATACGTTTAAAGGCTCTTCTTCATTAAAATAGTTGAAAATTGCAGTATCGTAGTGTGATGAAGTATGGAATGCTTTTTTAGCAAAAGCTTTACGTTGTGCTAATGTAGTTTCCCCGTTTTGAGCTTCTAATTGAGCTAACAACGTGTTGTAATCATCTTTCGATGCCAAAATAACCACATCGTTAAAGTTTTTAGCTGCAGCTCTAATCAACGAAATACCACCAATATCAATTTTCTCGATAATTTCCGCATCCGTTCCACCTGCTTTTACAGTTTCTTCAAAAGGATAAAGATCAACAATTACTAAATCAATTTCAGGGATTTCGTATTGTGCAATTTGTTCTTGATCTGCGGCTAAACCTCTACGGTTTAATATACCACCGAAAACTTTTGGGTGTAAAGTTTTAACACGTCCACCCAAAATAGAAGGGTAGCTGGTTAAATCTTCAACGGCAGTAACTGGTACGCCTAAGTCTTTAATAAATTGTTCGGTACCTCCGGTAGAAAAAATGGTAACTCCTTGCTTGCCTAAATACTCAATTAATGGCGCTAAACCATCTTTGTAATAAACTGAAATTAAGGCATTTTTGATCTTTACTGATTGGCTCATGTTGAGGGTATTGATTTGAGCCGCAAAGGTAAGAAAAATAGGAGGTATTTTGAAGTGTAAATCTCAAATAAAATTTAAGGCAGATAGGCCAATTCTTTTAGTTGAATAATGTCAGTGATTTGATGCGTCACGCCTGATTTTAAAAGGTATAAACGGTTGCTAATACCTATCACATTTTGGTATAGATGATCGGTAATTAAAAAGCCTTTGTTCTTCTTTGCTGCCAATATCAGTTCTTTTATTTTTTCAATTTGCAATGGTGTAATTTGAGAGAAGGGTTCATCTAATATAGAGAACATAGACCTGCTTTTTATGATGAGGTATGCTTCGATAATTCTTCGCTCGCCACCAGAGAATTTCGCAATTGCGACGTCTCGTGTACCTTCAAATTCATTAAAAACCCGAAAGAAATCATCTAGCACCAAATTAAAATCTTTGAAAATTCTATTAAGCTTCATTGATTTTGGTATGAAATTAAACTGGGGTAGGCAAGTAAAGTAACATGGCTCTTTAAATAAATGAGGTAATGGTACCCCTTTAATGCGAACGGACTTGTTCGTTGCCTTCAAGTTTCCGGTAATGATTTCTATCAAGCTGGTTTTCCCTTCGCCATTTCTTCCCCACAATCAGTAATATTTCCTTCTTCTATTTTTATGTAAATACTGTTGAGGAGTTTCCTATCTCCAAAATTCAAAGAAATGCCATCGGCAATTAATTCATTCATTTGGTTTGATTTGTAACGCCCATTAAAAGTGAGAATAACAGTAAATCAACGCTAAAAGTAACTAGCCAAAGTTCCGCTCTAGATATTCCAATGTTCTGATAATAATAGAACTCTTTTTTCTTGCTATAGTTTATCGCATAAAAGAAAATACCCATCGTGATGCCTTTGAACCAACATAAAATAGTTAGAGCGGGATTTCCTAATGCTGCATACATCCCCATGCAGGATAGGCTTATCATTAAACCAACGAAGGAATGGTTGCGATAGAAGGTAAGTAATGATCTCAAGTGTTTTGCTATCATCGCCCTTTCTAAGAATTACTTTCTAATGCGTTTAACTAATGTTTCTACAATGCGAGGGTAATGTTGATGCTCCAGTTGCTGTCCTTTAAATTTTACCATTTCTAAACTATCATCCTCTTCGATTTTGTATTTAGCTTGGTAAATAAATTCACCTTCGTCATAATGCTCGTTTACGTAGTGAATGGTAATACCGCCTTCAGGCTCTTTAGCAGCCATCACTGCTGTATGCACTTTGTCTCCATACATGCCTTTGCCTCCATACTTAGGAAGTAGGGCAGGGTGTATATTTACAATTCTGTCAGGGTAATTTTCTAATAGATTTTTAGGAATAAGCCATAAAAAGCCCGCAAGCACAATTAAGTCGATCTCTAAATTTTTAAGAAGATCAATGATCTGGTCCGTTTCGTAAAACTCTCTTCTGTCGAAAACATGCGATGGAATTTCAAAACTATCAGCACGTTGTAAAACATAAGCATCAGGATTATTGGATAACACGAGTATTACCTCGGCTTCGTCACTACGTTTAAAGTGCTCCATAATCTTTTGGGCGTTCGATCCTGATCCGGAAGCAAAAATGGCGATACGTTTTTTCACTAAATTTAGTTTTTGTCAAAAATAAATACTTTAAGCGATTTAAAGCTAAATTCGAGCCAAAAAATACCGCTCTTACCCAAAAATAGTAGAATTTATAAATATTCAAATAAATAAAAGTCTTTAGGTGATTATAGCATATTTATAAAACCTAATGTATTTGGTTTAAATTTTAGATTTATTCGTTCTATATCGCTATATTTGGCACAGTTAACACGGCAGTAGCTAGAGAGTTTTAAATTGAATTGATTTTTTTTTTAAAATCAATTTTGCATTTAAAAATAATGTCTCTATATTTGCATTCCGAAAATAATACAGAAGAAATAAAAGGCTAAACAATGGCAAATCATAAATCAGCATTAAAAAGAATTAGAGCAAACGCTGCGAAACGTTTGCGTAACAGATATCAAGCTAAAACTACACGTACGTTTATTAAAAGATTGCGTGCTGCTGAAGATAAGAAAACAGGATTAGAATTACTTCCTAAAGTTATCTCTATGTTAGATCGTTTGGCTAAAAAGAATGTAATCCATAAAAACAAAGCTTCTAACAATAAAGCTAAGTTAACCAAGTTTGTTAACAAGTTGAAATAGTCGCTTTTAATAACGATATTAGAACGGTGTTACCTTTTTAGGTGACACCGTTTTTTTTTACCTATCTACTGTGTATGTCTAACTATGAAAACAAACTCGGTATAAAAGCTTGGGCAGAGGCCGATAGGCCACGTGAAAAGCTTTTGCAGCAAGGTCGTCGATCCCTTACCGATGCTGAGCTCATTGCAATATTAATTGGCTCTGGGAGCAGAGATGAAACTGCTGTAGATTTAAGCAAACGGATTTTAGCCTCCTGTAATCATGATCTTGATAAATTAGCGCAATTAGGTATTAAGGAGTTATCAAAGTTTAAGGGTATCGGTGAAGCGAAAGCTATAAGCATTGTTGCTGCTTTGGAATTGGGTAGGAGAAGAAAGGATGTGATTAAAGAAGAGCGTACCAAAATTCGTTCTTCGAAGGATGCGCATTCAGTTGTTGTTGCTGATTTAGCTGATTTACCGCACGAAGAGTTTTGGCTTATCTTACTAAACAGAGCAAACCAGGTAATTGGTAAGCAATTTGTAAGCAAAGGAGGGCAGGCCGGAACTGTGGTAGATCCTAAAATGATTTTTAAGATTGCCGTTGAACAGGGTGCTGCCGCGATGATTTTAGTTCACAATCATCCTTCAAGTAATCTGAAGCCAAGCGAAGCTGATATTAGCATTACTAAAAAGTTGGTAGAATTGGGTAAAATGATGGAAATATCGGTTTTCGACCATTTGATTGTGTACAATAATACTTTCTTAAGTCTTGCCGATGAAGGCTATATGTAAAAGCGCTAGTGCAAAAACACCAGCGCTTTTTGTTTATTGATAACCAATGTTTTGTTTGAGTAAATTGTTGGACAGCGTTATTTGGGTAGGAGGAATGGGTAATCTACCTCGTTTGCTCATATCCCAATCCATTTGGTAGCCGTTAGCGGGAGTATTAACACCCGAGGTTAAAGTAGGAGTTCCTCCTAACACACTCGTTCCGTTATAATGCGGGCCAACTAAGCTCGAGGCATTGATAGCATTCTTTGCATATTCTAGTCCGTATCGCAATAAATCCCAATAGCGCACACCTTCTCCTGCAAGTTCTACGCGTCTTTCATGCCTAATGTTGTCTATTGTGGCCGATCTATTACCTAATCCAGCCCTCCCTCTTACTTTATTTAAATAGTTGTCCGCTTTAGTCTGGTCCAGACCGATATTAAGTTCTGCAGCCATAAGCAGAACATCTGAAAATCTAATAACTCGCAAATTTTGGCCCCAATTAATATCATTTAGGCCCGATGGGGTTTTGTACTCAATGGTTGTATTGTACTTGTTGTTAAAATACCCGGTATGTTGCCAACCTCTAATGATTCCAGGTGCTGCAGTGGTGCTATTGAGTATCAATATGGTTGCTTCTCTGCGTGGGTCTAGCACAGGTGTAGTTTCAAATTGTTGATATAGAGATTCTGTTGGAATGGCATTACTGAATCCTGCGGTATATGGCGTTCCATTTACACCTCGGGGTCCGAAATATAGGACATTATAGTTCCCTTGTGCACGAAATTGATCACTCGTGCTGCCCGATATTGGCTGCGTGTTACCGTGAACAACTTCCCAAACAGATTCAATGCCTAATTCGTTGTTTTTCCTCCAGATGTCTGCGTAATTGCCTATTAGATCGAAGCCAGCGCTTGGTGCAATAATCTCGTCTAAATTTGTACGAATTTTAGCTGCGTCTATCACCGATGTTCCTGTGTTTAAATCGGTGCCATAAACCCCTTTGTTGAATAAATAGACCCTTGCCAGCAACGCAGATGCAGCCCAATAAGTAGCTCGACCTCCGTTTGCCTTGAGGCTCGTTTTTGGCAGAACGGCCATAGCTTCGGTAAGGTCTTTAGCAATTTGATTGAAAACTTCTTGTGGCGATGCTTGAGGTTGGTTATACTCATTAGGCAGCTGTTGCTTTAGAATTAATGGCACGTTTTCGAACCATTTTACTAAGTCGAAATAGAAGTGTGCTCTCAAAAATTTAGCTTCGGCAGTAGTTTGCGATTTAAATACATCAGAAGCTTCAACACGGTTAACATTTTCCAGATAAGTGTTTGCTCTTGCAATGCCTTGGTAGTAAATGCTCCAAACACTTCCGTACGTTCCGTCGTTCTGATTGAATGGAGCTGCAGCTGTAGCTTTAAAGTTGTCGAGACCTTTGACTCCTACGGCATCCGATGCAGATCCACCTCCAGCATACGCATCGTCTGATGCCGCTTCCATCCATCCCATTAAAGGCGTATGGCCCATATTGATATTGCCCCATTGTAGCACATGATAAATGCCAGCCAATGCTTGGGTTGCTTGTAATTCAGTTTTAAAGAAGTTGCTTTCTTCTATCTGTGAGGCTGGCGTAATTTCTAAAAATGATTTTTTGCACCCACCTGTTGCGATCAATAATACCAGTGCCGCAAAGATTGTTTTATATTGAATATTTTTCATGATTTATCATCTGATAACAGTTATAACTTAACATTTACACCGAAACGAATTGTTCTTGCTTGCGGATAAACGCCACGATCTATACCTATTGATAGGGGGCTTGTTGCGCCAATCTCTGGGTCAAATCCACTGTATTTGGTAAAGGTCAACGCATTGTCCGAAGCCAAGAAAATACGTAGTCCGTTCACTCTAACTTTATTGGTTAGCTGCTGCGGAATGCTGTAGCCCAGTTGAATATTTTTTACGCGGACAAAATTCCCACTTTCCAATAATAGGTCGGAAACCATTGAGTAGTTTCGGTTTGGATCTGTGGTGATAAAGCGTGGGTATTTGGCATCTGTGTTCGTTGTTGTCCAATAGTCTAACATTGTTGCTGGCATATTAGATACAGTTTTGTCAAATCTATAGTTTCCGTTAAACAATTGATGTCCGAACATTCCGATCCCAAAAACGCTTAAGTCGAAGTCTTTGTAGTTAATATTTATGGTTAAGCCTGAAATAAATTTTGGATTAGGATTGCCAATGTTTACGCGATCGTTGTCGTTAATTACACCGTCTTTGTTGGTGTCAATAAATTTAAGATCTCCAGGTTTTGCATTTGCCTGAATTTTGCTGGTTACATTGCTGGTTGGATTGGTAAAAGTGTAGGCATCCACTTCTGCTTGGTTTTGGAAGATACCTGCGGTTCTCTGTCCCCAGAAATAACCAATAGGTTGCCCCACAGACATGCGTGTTATGCTCCCTAAACTAATATATGCTGAGCCCGCAATTGCTTGCGCTGCATTGTTAATTTGAGTAACTTCATTTTTGTTGTGAGCAATGTTAAGTGATACGCCAATTCCCCAGTCTCTACCAACCTTTTCGTTATAGTTAATCCCTAGCTCAATACCTCGGTTTTCTACATTGCCGCCATTTACAAAAGGAGCTCCGTAACCCACGCTCGATAAGATGCCAGGTCGAATTAGGAGGTCTTTAGTAGCTTTTACATAATAATCAGCACTAATTGCTATTTTACTGTTCAGTAGGTTTAAGTCCAATCCAATATTTGTTTGTTCACTCATTTCCCACTTAAGGTCGGGGTTAGCAATGGCACCCAAAGAAGCACCACTTTGTAAGTACTCTACCCCAGTATTAGTTACAAAGGTATATCCGTTATTATTAGTGTTGATGGTTGACGCCCATGGAAACGAACTTCCTAGGCTTTCATTACCATTTTGCCCCCAAGATGCTCTTAGTTTTAGGAAGGAAACTGCCTTAGTATTGAAGAAATCTTCCTTAGAAATAATCCATCCCGCTGAAACTGATGGAAATGTTGCATACGGATTGTTTCTTCCAAATCTAGAAGATCCATCTCTTCGAATAACTCCCGAAAGGAGGTATTTGTCAGCATAGTTGTAACTAAAACGTCCAAAATATGAAGCCAAAGTTCTACGGTCAGCTCCTCCAGCAGTTTCGCTTGTTGTAATATCGGTAGCTACATCCAAATATGCTAGGTCTAAATCAATAGGGGATTTGTCATCTCTTTTGCCACTTAGATTTTGAAAAAAATACTTGTAAGCAGATTGACCGGCTGTTAGTTGAATGCTGTGTTTTTGTACATCGAGACTGTAGCTTAACACATTTTCAATCTGCCAGATATTTGTTTTGTAGAAATCTGTCCTTACTCTAGCATATGGTTGGTTGGAGGTAGGGAGCAGATAATATAGCGGCGAGTAATCATTTCTGTTTTCGTTGTCTATATCTAGTCCGTAGCTTGATCTAAATTTTAAATTTTTTAAGATGCTTAACTCTCCATAAACATTGCCCAATAGTTTATCTAGTTTTCTTTTGTTGTTAATAATTGCCATTTGAGCTAAAGGATTGGCGAATGTGGCTTCTGGAGATATACCGAAAACCCCATTGGCGTCCCTTATGGCGTTGATATTGTATGTAGCAAGCTTAGCTGGGTCGGTTTCGTAAAGCGGTGTAATTGGATCCAAATTGACGGCATTGCCTAAGGCATGACCTCCTTGGTCGCCGTTGTCGAAAATTGCTTTTCTATCGGTGCTGATGTAATTTAGATTGGTGCCTATTTTAAGGTAGTTGTTAACCTTTTGATCGAGGTTTAGTCGGAATGTATAACGGTCAAATTTAGAATCTTCAGTACCTACGATACCCTGTTGACCAAAATAAGAGAATTTTACCAGGTATGTTGCTTTATCGCTTCCGCCAGATGCGGAAATTTGATGATCAAATATGGGTGCATTTTTTCTGAATAATGCATCTTGCCAATCAGTTCCTACACCTAACGATTGAGTATTCGTGTACTTTGGTGGGTTCGTTGGATTTGCATTTTGCAGTCCCATATTTATCATGTCCGCATATTGCGTGGCATTGAGGAGCTCTACTTTTTTCCATCTATTTTGTGTACCATAATAGCCATCATAAGTAAAGCTAGTTTTTCCAGAAGTACCTTTTCTAGTTGTGATCAAAACTACTCCGTTGGCACCTCTAGCACCATAAATCGCCGACGAGGCGGCGTCTTTAAGTACATCGATACGGTCAATATCTCCTGGGTTAATATGCTCTATAGTGCTTACCGGAAAACCGTCAACGATAAAAAGCGGGTCTGGATTGTTATTTGTTCCTGTTCCTCTAATTCTTATCATGGGTTTATCTCCCGGCTGTCCGTTCTGATTAAGAACTAATACGCCTGGCGCATTGCCTTGCAGTGCTTGTTCAATTCTAGTGACCGACAATTTCTCAATGGTTGTACTTTGAATGGAACTGATTGCGGTGCTCAGGTTCTGGCGCTTTTCGTTACCATATCCCACTATAACGATCTCGTTTAAACCTGATGAAGTCATTCGTAAAACAATTTGGAGAGGATTTGCATTGCTAATTTTTACCTCCTCAGTGTTGTAGCCCAAATAGCTTACAACTAACGTTGAACCAATTTTAAATTCTGTTGAAGAAATTTCGCCTCTCTCGTTTGTCGTATAAACTTTACCTGTTTCCCGCACTAAAATTGTAGCTCTGGGTAATGGTAGTCTGTTCGAATCAACAACCTTAATGTTGATTTCTTGAAATTTGGATGCGCCCATGTAAGAAGTAGATATTGTTGTTTTTGGTTGAACTACAATAGTCTTCTTCGCGATAGAATAAGTATAGGGTATCGATTTAAAAATATCCTCTAGAACATCTTCGATAGGTTTCGATTTTGCGTCGATACTTATATGGTATTGTTCAATGTCATTACCTTTCCAAAAAAAACTGTAGTCGCTTTGGCTTTCAATTTCTGAGAAAATCTTTGTTATAGGTTTGTTTTTTACAGTTAAGGAAATGAGTTGTCCGTAACTGCTGGCCGAAACTTGTATGCATGCCAGTATAATTAATGCTACTGTTATCTTCATAGCCTTAACTAGGGTTTTGATGGTGTATAACTGTGTGATTTCAGTTTTAACAGCTGAGTTTAAAATCATACTTTTGTTTATTACTTGGTTGAACAGGTTATTTTACTCTAATATTTAACTAGGTAATTTCCAGAGGCGTTGCAGCGTCTCTGGTTTCTAGCTTTTTAAATTTGTTTAATTTTTTAGCATAGTCTCCTTTCTCTATTTCATGATGTATAGCTTTCGCTTGTCGTTCTTATTTTTATGATCTTCAATTCTAAATTTTAAATCTCCTAATTGAAGCACCTTAAGTACCTCACTAAGTGTATAACTTCGGTCTATTCGTCCGTAAAATTCTTCATTAGGGATATGGTTTTCGTAAACAACTTCTATTGGATACCAACGTTCAAGTTGCTTCATCAGCGCCGTTAGCTTAGTTTTGTGAAACTTAAAAAAGCCAGCTTTCCAAGCGATGTCACTTTCAACATCTGTAGCGCTCACCGCAACCAACTGGTTAAGTATATTTTGTTCTGCTTTTTCTCCCGGATTTAACAAAATGCTTTTTTTGCTTTGATTATTGGTAAGCCTCACACTTCCTTCAACTAGTGTGGTTTTAATCAGATTGTTATCCCCGTATGCATTTAAATTGAATTCAGTACCTAGCACTTCGATTGTTTGGTTCTGCGTAATGACTTTGAAAGGAATTTTTTTCTGATTGTTGTCAGTTAAACTCCTAACTTCAAAATAGGTTTCTCCCGATATAAAAACTTCGCGGTGATTGCCCTTAAATTTGTTTGGGAAACGTATGGAAGAAGCAGCATTTAGCCACACCGCAGTTCCGTCACTTAAAATTATCTTGTATTGTCCACCTATTGGTGTAGAAATGGTATTCCATTCTAGCGGGTCGTCATTTGTGGCTTTCTGATACGTGATCAGTCCTTCATCGAGTTTTATAGCTTTTGTTGCACCTCCAATTTTTAAGTCACCTTCTGGTATTTGGTCAAGCTCAATACGCTTGCCATTAGCCAGGGTGAGTATGGCATTATTTCCACCCGGTTGGATGTCGTTGTGGACGGTTAAAGGCTTAACACTATCAATTTCGCTTGTTTTTAAGAATTGAATTATGCTGGAGGAAACCAATAATATCGCAGCAATTGCAATTGCCGATAACAGTAGCGTAGATTTAGCTTTTCTATTCGTACGGGCCTCTATGGTTGCTAATCTGTGAAATAATTCAACCTTGTTGCGATTTTTCCTTTCCTCGGAAAGCGAGGTGGTGTTACTGTCTTCAAAAGAATAATACCACTCATCTAACTTTCTGACTTCGTCAGGCGTAGCGGTGCCATTTTCTATTTTTTCTATAATGTTGAGTATTTCTTCTTGGTGTCTCATTAATTACCAATAACTCAACAAATTAAAAGGTGCTACGTCGAAGATGAAAAAAGTATAATCATTTCCAGGTTTAAGGGAATTAAAGTCCAGGCTAGCAAATCGGCCTTTAGGTAACCCAATTTTTCGCGTAAAATTTGGTTGGCTTTAGTGATATGTTTTTTTACAGTACTTACTGATATGCCGAGCTGTTGCGCAATAGATTTTTGCGAAAAATGACCAATTCTACTAAGCAGAAACACTTTTCTGCATTGGGTTGGCATATGCTGGGAGGCGCTTGAAATAAATGCATTAACCTGTTTACGATGCAAGCGCTCATCAGGCATTGTAAAGCATATACGTTCATTGGCGAGTGTTTGTGCGACGTATTTTTGGTGGCTGTGTTGTGCTCTGTAAAAGTTGAAAACTTTATACTTCACGGCAGTCAAAAGATAGGCTTCGAGCGTAGAGTTAAATGTAATCTCACGTCTTCTCACATAAAAGTCGATAAATATATCTTGGGCAATTTCTTCGGAAGTAGCTAAACATTGTAGTCTTTTGTAGCAGCTATCAACAAGTTTTTTCCAGTACCTCTCATAAAGCTCTGCGAAAGCTTTCTTATCGTCATAGGTGGCGGTGCGAAAAAATAAAACTTCGTCCGCTAAAGAAGTGAGTAGAGGTTCGTTCATATTTGGTTTGGTTGTACTAATATAGTAAAGTTATTCATAATCAAAAAGCCAAAGGTTATTGTTTTCTCATCATTTTAGCAGCCGTGTTACTATCACTGTATGTTTTGATTTTTAGCTTATTATAGTTACTTTCGGTAATTAACCAATCAATTAACATGAGAATTATAGTATTTACTTTATTACTTTTATTAGGCTTGCAAACACGGGCGCAAGTCAATTCATCTATCAATGTAGTATCTTATAATTTAAGATATGCTACAGAAAAAGACGGTGAAAACGCATGGAGTAAAAGGAAAGAAAATGTGAAAGATTTGCTGAAGTTTTACGACGTAGACATTGCTTGCGCTCAAGAGGTCTTGCACTCGCAATTGACTGATGTTTTAGATGGCTCTAACTACGCTTATGTAGGCGCTGGTAGAGATGATGGAAAAGAAAAAGGAGAGTATTCTCCAATTTTTTATAACAAGACCAGGTTTGAGAAAAAGGACGGCGGTGTATTTTGGCTGTCTGAAACGCCAGATGTACCAAGTAAAGGTTGGGATGCAAGATATAACAGAGTATGTAGTTGGGTAAGGTTATTGGATAAAAATACCAAGAAAGAATTTTTAGTATTTAATACCCATTATGACCATGTTGGTGTACAGGCGAGAATTGAGAGTGCGAAATTAGTGAAAAAGAAAATACAAGAGATTGCCCCGAAATTGCCTGTTATTTATACTGGTGATTTAAACGTTACGCCAGATACAGAAGCTATAGCCACTGTGAAATCGTTTCTAATTGATAGTCGGGAAGTGAGTGCTGAACCTGCTTTTGGTCCAGAAGGTACTTTTAATGGCTTTAAGTTTTTGGAACCAATTAAGGATAGAATTGATTACGTATTTGTAAGTAAAGCTGTTAAAGTTCAAAAATATGGTGTACTTACGGACAGTAAGGATTTGAAGTATTTTTCAGACCATTTTCCAGTTTTTGTGAAGTTAAGCTTTTAAAGGATTTTCATCTCTTTAGTTATAGAGGCTTCATTGCATAAATGAAGCCTCTTATTGTTTAAAAGCTGGTGGTTTTTACGCACCATTTTTTTCTGCTTTCGCTATTAAAACATATCTTTGCACTTTATTTTTAAATAGTATTCTCGATTATATCAATAATCTTGATACGCCATACGATACCTCAAAATGAAAATATCATACAGTTGGCTTAAACAATTCATAAAAACAGATAAAACTCCTCAAGAAATTTCTTTAATCCTTACTAACATTGGTTTGGAAGTGGAAAGTTTAGAGAAAGTACAGACTATTCCTGGAGGCTTAGAAGGCTTAGTAATAGGTTTTGTGGAAGAAAGAGTGCAACACCCAAATGCAGATAGGTTATCGGTAACTAAAGTTAATGTCGGTGCACCAGAGTTGCTACAGATTGTCTGTGGTGCGCCCAATGTTGCAGCCGGACAAAAAGTGGTAGTGGCTACCGTTGGCACCACGGTTTATCCTAACGAAGGCGAGCCTTTCAAAATCAACAAATCTAAAATTAGAGGCGAGGTTTCTGAAGGAATGATATGCGCTGAAGATGAGATTGGCTTAGGTGGCTCGCATGCTGGGATTATGGTCTTGCCGGAAGATACTCCAGTTGGTATTGCCGCTAAAAAATATTTCGACGTTGAGGATGACTATCTTTTCGAGATTGGTTTAACACCAAATCGTGCAGATGCTGCTTCGCATTTGGGCGTGGCTAGAGATTTAGCAGCGTATTTAAGAACTTCTATCGAGATGCCGAATGTCGAAACTTTTGCAATAGAAAACGAGAATTTGGTTATAGATGTACAAGTTGAAGCCTCTGATGCTTGCCCACGTTATACTGGCATAACGCTAAGTGGCGTAGCGGTAAAATCATCTCCTGATTGGTTGAAAGACAAATTGAAAGTAATTGGCGTACGACCAATTAACAATATTGTAGATGTAACCAATTATGTGTTGCATGAACTTGGGCAGCCTTTGCACGCCTTCGATGCCAATACCATCGCTGGAAAAAAAATCATCGTAAAAAAGGTAGCTGACAATACACCTTTTGTTACTTTAGATGCGGTAGAGCGCAAACTTTCGGCAGAAGATTTAATGATTTGTGATGCTGAAAAGCCTTTGGCTATTGGAGGCGTTTTTGGTGGTTTAGGTTCTGGAGTAACAGAGCAAACCACAGATATTTTCATCGAAAGTGCTTATTTCAATGCAGTTTCGGTGCGTAAAACAGCTAAAAGGCATGCTTTAAAAACAGATGCATCTTTTAGATATGAGCGTGGTACCGATCCAGACATTACGGTATTTGCCTTAAAACGTGCAGCTTTGTTAATTAAAGAAGTTGCTGGCGGAACCATCTCTTCAAATATTTCTGATTTTTATCCTACTAAGGCAAAACCTTTTGAAGTGGCCGTAAAATATCAAAATATTACAGATTTAATTGGTAAAGCAATTCCTTCTTCAGAAATTAAAGAAATTATCAGTGCTTTGGGAATCAACATCGCTTCGGAAACTGCAGATGGCTTAGATTTGCTAGTGCCGGCGTACAAGGTAGATGTAACTAGAGAATGTGATGTTACGGAAGAAGTATTGCGTATTTACGGTTACGATAATGTAGAAATTCCGTCGAAAGTAAACGCATCGTTAGCTTTTACCATTAAACCGAACAAGGAAAATATTCAGAATTTGGTGGCCGATATGCTAAGTGCAAATGGTTACACAGAAATTTGGTGTAACTCTCTAACACGATTAGCTAATTCGAAGAATGAAACAGAGGCGGTTCAGATTTTGAATCCCTTAAGTTCGGATTTGAACGCAATGCGTCAAAGCCTTTTACAGCCAGCTTTAGAAAGTGTAGCTTACAACGTAAATCGTAAAAATGCGGATATTAAGTTTTACGAGTTTGGTAAAACCTATCATTTAATTGAGGGCAAATATGTAGAACGCCCTCGTTTACTGTTGTTGTTAAGTGGCGCTAAGCAGCAAGAGCAATGGAACCATAAATCTGCTAATGCTAGTTTTTACAACTTAAAAGCTGCTGTTGATGCGATTTTGAACCGCGTGGGTGTGACTAATTTCCAAGTAACAGATGTGGCTAATGAGAACTTCTCTTACGGATTAAAGTATTTTAGAGGAGATAAAGTGCTAGTTGCTTTTGGCGCTGTTACAAATGCCGATAAGAAGGTTGCGGGTTTAAAACAAGATGTTTTTTACGCAGATTTTGATTGGGCTTTCTTGTTAGATGCTTTGAGGAAGAACAAAATCATAAATAAAGAGGTTCCTAAATATCCATCAGTGAGACGAGATTTGTCGTTATTAGTAGACCAAAGCGTTACGTTTGATAGTCTTAAAATGATTGCATTTAAAGCTGATAAGAAGTTGGTTAAAAATGTACAAGTATTCGACGTATACCAAGGCGATAAATTACCAGAAGGTAAGAAGTCTTATGCTTTAAACTTCACTTTGCAAGACGAAGAACAAACGTTAACCGATAAACAGATTGATGCCATTATGCAAAAGATAATTGCTAACTTAGCGCAAACTGCTAACGCCGAAATTAGATAGTGTAACTTTAAGGTCGTTGTTACAGGCCTAAAATATTTTAGGCTTGTTTTTAGTAGTTTAGCTACAAACAAGTACTCAACGATAACAAAAAATAACGAATAAAAATGGCCAGCGTAGCTGAACAATTAAATAGTGTATTACGAAAAACATCACAATTAATAGAGATGTGCGACGCTTTGCAGCAAGAAAACTATTTATTGAAGGCAGAAAATCAAAAACAAAAAAAAGATTTAGATTTGGCTAAAAGTGCTCAAGTTGAGCTAGATGAAAAGATAAGAGTACTCAAATTAGCAAAGAGTATTGAAGGTACAAGTGAAAAGACACTTGATATAAAACAAAAAATTAACGAATTTGTGCGTGAAATTGATAAGTGTGTGGAGTTGCTTAAAAAATAGTTAAGCAATAATTAATTGAAACAAAGCTAAAAAATGGGAGAAATCTCGATTAAAATAACTATCGCCGACCGTATCTATCCGTTAAAGGTAAGTACGGAAGAAGAGGAGATTGTAAGAAGAGCGGCAAAGATTATCAACGAACGTATAAAAGACTACCAAGAAAATTATGCGGTTAGAGATAAACAAGATCTATTGTCGATGGCGGTGCTACACTATGCAACGGCTGTTTTAAAAACAGAGGCAAAGGCGCAGCATCAGGATACTACAGTAGCCGATAAGGTTGAAGAACTTGATAGTTTATTGAACGGATTTTTTTCTAGATAATAACGTTCTTTATATCGGCTTAGGCCGTTACATAGCAAAAAAAGGAATTTGGCCGTGGCTAAATTTTTATGTTTCAATTTACTGTTTTAGCAATAAAACGCACGATGCATAAATATTTAGTTACGGTTTTTTTATTTTAGAACAAACAGATGGAAATACTATCGATATTAGGGTACGTCCTAGTCGGCTTAATTGTCGGCGTAGTGATTGGCAGATACATACTGCGTAATTTATTAAAGCAACAAGAAATTGCTGCGCAGAACAAGGCCAAGAAAATATTAAAAGAAGCAGAGAATAATGCTGAAATTTTAAAGAAAAACAAGCTTCTCGAAGCAAAAGAGAAGTTTTTGCAAATGAAAGCCGAGCATGAACAACACGTTCAATCTCGAAATGCGGACGTAGTTCAAAAAGAAAATTCTATCAAACAAAAAGAGCAGTCTTTAAATTCGAAATTAGAGAATGCGAACAAAAAGGAGCAAGAATTAGAAAAACACAAAGAAAATCTTGAAAGACAAACTTCTTTAGCGGTCAAGAAACAAGAAGAAGTTGATGTGTTGAAGAAACAACACGTTCAGCAACTGGAAACCATTGCTGGTTTAAGTGCCGAAGAGGCGAAAAACCAATTGGTGGAAAACATGAAAGCAGAGGCTAGGTCACAAGCTTTAATGCAAGTTAAAGACATAGTTGATGAAGCTAAGCTTACAGCCAATAAGGAAGCGAAAAAAGTTGTGATACAAACGATACAACGCACCGCTGCTGAAGCTGCTATCGAAAATTCAGTTTCTATCTTCCATATCGATAACGATGAAATTAAAGGTCGTGTAATTGGTAGAGAGGGTCGTAACATTCGTGCTTTAGAAGCTGCTACAGGTATCGAAATTATTGTAGACGATACGCCAGAGGCAATTATTTTGTCAGGTTTTGATCCGGTACGTCGCGAAATTGCTCGTTTAGCACTACATCGTCTAGTTACCGACGGTCGCATTCATCCAGCACGTATCGAAGAAATTGTTGCTAAAACTAAGAAGCAAATTGAGGACGAAATCGTTGAGATTGGAGAACGTACAGTAATTGATTTAGGTATACATGGTCTACACCCTGAGTTAATTAGAATGGTTGGACGTATGCGTTATCGTTCTTCTTATGGCCAAAACTTGTTGCATCACTCTCGCGAGGTAGCCAATTTCTGCGCTACAATGGCAGCGGAATTGGGCTTAAATGCTAAATTGGCAAAACGTGCTGGTTTATTACACGATATAGGTAAAGTGCCAGATGATAATCCAGAATTACCTCACGCAATTTTGGGTATGCAGTTGGCAGAGAAATACAAAGAACATCCGGAAGTTTGCAACGCTATCGGCGCTCACCACGACGAGATCGAGATGACGTCAATGATTTCTCCAATTATCCAAGCTTGTGACTCAATTTCAGGTGCTCGCCCTGGTGCTAGACGTGAAGTTGTAGAGAGCTACATTAAGCGTTTGAAAGAGTTGGAAGAATTAGCATTGTCTTACCCAGGTGTAGAGAAAACTTTTGCTATCCAAGCTGGTAGAGAATTACGTGTTGTGGTAGAAAGTGAACGCGTAACCGATCAGCAGGCTGAACTATTAGCGGCAGACATTTCTAATCGCATTCAAACAGAAATGACTTACCCTGGTCAAATTAAAGTTACTGTAATTAGAGAAACTCGTTCTGTAGCTTTTGCGAAGTAACAACTATCGTCATTACACGATCATTTAAAGATAATAACAGTAAAAGCGGTAGATTTTCTATCGCTTTTCTTATTTTTATAGTTCTAAATAAAAAGCTATGAGTAAAACGGTACAAACTACTGAAGAAAGAAAACCGGTAGATATTCTTTTTGATAAGTACGCGGAAAGTCATCAAGATGGTACGAATAAACTTATCCATTGGATTTGCGTACCGCTTATTGTTTTTAGTTTATTAGGCATTATTTGGCAAATTCCTTTTCCTCAACTTTCTTTTTTGGGGCAATATCAAACGTTTTTCAATTGGGCTTCCTTCGTTATAGCCTTTGCAATGTATTATTATTTCACTCTTTCACCCACCTTGTTTTTTTTAATGATTTGGGTAATCTCGCTTTTTAGTTATTTAATTGTCCAAATTGAATATGTAGTAGGATTGGGAACAGGTACAGCTTATGCCATTTATGTAGTAATTTTCATAGTCGCATGGATTGGACAGTTTATTGGACACAAAATAGAAGGTAAAAAGCCGTCGTTTTTAGACGATGTTAAGTTTTTATTAATTGGACCAATCTGGTTGCTGCATTTTATCTGTAAAAAGATAGGCCTTAAGTATTAAGCTAAAAAGCTTTTAACAATTTATTAACCTCGTACTAAACTAATGGTAATGTCTAGCTAACACGGAGCTAACATTGTGATAATAGTTTTGCCTTAAACAAAAAAAGGCAAATTGAAATCACAAATCTACTTTAGAAAAGCACTACTTATCTTAATCTCTTTGTTAACTAGTGTGCTTGTGTTCGCTCAGAGCACAGGAAAAATTGCAGGAAAGGTATCGGACGCAAAAACCGGCGAAACGCTCATAGGTGTCTCCGTGAAAGTGCTTGGTACAACAAAGGCCGTTGGCACGGATGTGGAAGGTAGGTATCTTATTGGCGGATTGGCTGCTGGTAAATACACCTTAGAGATTTCTTACATTAGCTTTGCAAAGAAGAACATTACAGAGGTTGAGGTAAAAGACGGAGCCGTTACCACTGTAAATGCAGTGCTCGATGAAGCAAGCTCTCAAACCTTAAATCAAGTAGTCATCACCACATCGGTAAAGCAAGAGTCGGTAAACACCTTATATCTCAAACAAAAAACCAATGCCAGTATTTCTGATGGAATTTCTGCGGATCAGATTAAAAAATCTCCAGATAGGAATACGTCTGAGGTGCTGAAGCGTGTAAGTGGCACCAGTATCCAAGACAATAAGTTTGTGATTGTGCGTGGGTTAAGTGATCGATATAACGCCACCTGGCTAAATAGTGCGGTTTTGCCAAGTTCTGAACCAGATCGCAAAGCCTTTTCATTCGATATTATTCCGTCAAATATGATTGATAATATCGTGATTAATAAAACAGCATCTCCAGATTTACCTGGCGATTTTTCAGGTGGGGTAGTACAAGTGCTCACCAAAGATATCCCTACAACGAATTATCTCGATGTTTCGCTAGGGACGGGATACAACTCACAATCCACATTTAAAGATTTTTATTTAGGCAATAGGGCCGGTGTAGAAAATTTCGGCTACTTTAAAGGAAGCAGGAACATTCCCAAAGGCGTGCCCTCTACTTCGCAATACAGCCAGCTTAGCGTTAATCAGAAAAATGAAGCAGGTAGATTATTCCAAAACAGCTTTAAAACTAATCATTTTAATTCCGCTTGGCCAGGCCAAGCCTACCAAGCCAGTATTGGGTTAAAGAAAGATTTAGTCAATAATGCTCGCATCGGTGCTATTGTATCACTCACTTACAGAAATACAGAGAGTAAGAATATTGCCGAGCGCCTAGAGTATGAGGGCGCAACTCGCCAATATCATTTTAAGGACGATAATTATAAATTCAGTTCGTCGGTGGGTGCTCTAGCAAATTTTGCATACGTTAAAGGAAATCATAAAATCGCTTTTAAAAACCTTTACAACATCTCGTTGGATAATTCTTTTACCTCCAGGTACGGTACGCATTTCGTTGATCAAGATTCTATCAAAGGATATTCGTATGATTTAGTGAGTAAATCTCTTTTAAACTCTCAGTTTGAAGGCGAACATAAATTGTCGTGGAACGATTTGAAAGTGAACTGGAATATAGGTTACTCCTATTCAGATAGATTACAGCCAGATCTAAAATCACTTACCTATCGCTTAGATTACGATCAAGGTGCAAAAGTTTATGAAGCTGTAGTTCCCAACGGAACCGCATCAAGAACAGATGCAAGTCGTTTCTTTTCCGAACTGTTTGAGGATAGCTTTAACGGAGGTTTGAATTTGAGCTTACCATTTAATCTGCTAAGTGAAAAAAGTGTTTTGAAATTTGGTGGAATGAAACAATATAAATTGCGAGATTTTAAAGCAAGAAAGTTTGGCTACATCAAGTCTTTTGGTTCGTTTGAGAGTAATTTATTGCTACTACCTATGGACCAAATATTTGCGCCTACACATCTAAAAGCAACAGGTTTCGTGATGGATGAGGGGACAGAAAATGCCGATAAATATGAAGCTACCTCGGATTTAAATGCTGGTTACGCAATGGTTGATACCAGGCTGAGTAAACAGTTGAGAGTTTTATTGGGAGCTAGGGTCGAAGACTCTTATCAAAAAGTAAACACTGCAGACTTTTCTGGTAAATCGGTTAAGGTTGAAAAGCAATACTTGGATATTTTACCCTCGGTAAATGCCACTTTTAATGTGAATGAGAAGACCAATTTACGTTTATCGGTTTCGCAAACCGTAACACGACCTGAACTTAGGGAACTATCAAACTTTGGTTTTTTCGATTACATCTCTAAAAGGATATTAATCGGTAATCCAGAGCTAAAAAGAAGTCAAAATACCAATATAGATGTGAAATATGAAATATTTCCAAACGCTGGACAGATTATATCCATATCTGGTTATTACAAGTATTTTAAACATCCAATAGAGCAAATCGTTTCTTCGGGAAGCGTACGCAACATCACTTTTCAAAACGCAAACTCGGCAAAAACTTACGGACTAGAGTTAGAAGTAAGAAAGAATTTAGCCTTTGTGAATAAAGATAATTTCTTAAAAGACGTTACCGCTTATGTTAATTCATCCATTATATTTTCTACAGTTAATTTAAACAGTTTAGTGTCTGAGATAACTTCCAGAGCATTGCAAGGCCAATCTCCTTATTTAATTAACGCAGGTTTATTGTATAATGAAGCTAAATCTGGCTTATCATTTAACTTACTTTATAACAGAATAGGAGAGCGGATATCTGAAGTGGGTTACCAAGGCTATGCGGATATTTACGAGCGGGGCAGAAATGTTGTTGACTTCCAAATTGCTAAGCGTGTGCTTAAAAGTAAAGGCGAGTTGCGGTTAAACTTAACGGATATCCTTAACGAGAAGGTAATCTTCTATCAGAATAATAACACTAAAAGAACCTTCCAAGAAAATTCAGATAACGTTATGAACACCGCTAGAACTGGTATGGGAGTAAGTTTAAGTTTCATTTATAATTTCTCGTTAGATAAAAGATAATGCCCCTTAACATTAAATTAATTGATTAATAACCAATAGATAAAAAGCCCTTAACATTGACGAAATGTTAAGGGCTTAGTTTTGGTATATAATTTACAATTAAACAATTAATGATGAAAAATTACAAATTACCAGTTTTGTTTTTAGCATTTTTTCTAGCATTTTCTTCCTGTAGGAAATCAGGCGATGATGAGGTTGTTATAACGCCTAAAGATCCGGAAACACTTAGCGGCGACTTAATGGTTAGTAAAACGCTAACAGCCGATAAGGTCTGGTTTTTAGATGGAGCGGTGTTGGTTAAAAATAATGCGGTATTAACTATAGAACCTGGCACCGTAATAAAAGGAAAGGTTGGCTCTAAAGCAGTTCTGGTAATAGACAAGGGTGCTAAAATAATAGCTGATGGTACGGCGAGTAAGCCAATAATTTTTACTTCCGGAAATGTGGATGGAGAAAAGAAACCAGGTGATTGGGGAGGAGTAGTTTTAATCGGTACGGCACCAACCAACAGGACAACACCAGTTCCGCTTGAAGGAGGAATTGCTTTGAATTACGGAACAGATAACGTACCTAACGATAATTCGGGCATTTTACGTTATGTACGCATCGAGTATGCAGGCATTGGGGTTAATGACAGCGAAGTAAATGCATTAACTTTTTACGCAGTGGGAAATGGTACGGTGGTAGAAAATGTTCAAACAATTTTTGCTAATGATGATGCTTTTGAGTTTTTTGGAGGTACAGTAAACTGCAAAAATTTGGTTGCTTACGGTACTGCCGATGATGATTTTGACTTTGATTTTGGCTACAGTGGATCTATACAGTTTGCCGTTTCACTAAGAGTGCCGAAATTTGTAGATGCAAATGATGATGGCAATGGCATAGAGTGTGATAACGACAAAGATGGAACAGATGCCACGCCAATTACACAGCCAAAACTTTCTAATTTTACGATTATTGGACCAAATAATGCCCCTGAAACCCAAACTAGACATGCTTATGGTAACCGTTGGAGAAGGAGTACTAAATTCGTATTCAACAATTCAATTATTTTAGGGAATCAAAAAGGGGGCTTGAATATAGAATCTGATAAATCCGCTAATTTCTATAGAATGGGAGAGTCGCAATTTAAAAATAATATCGTAGCTGCTTATGCTAACCCTTTTTTAGTAACTGCTACAAACCTATCGGTAGCTGATATGCAAAGCAAGGCTGCTTCTGATGGCAATGTTGTAATTACGGATGCTAATCTTGGGGTTAAATTAACAAATCCATTTCTATTCACCGCACCAAACTTTTTGCCTGCCACTGGTTCGCCTGCACTTTCTGGAACTTGGGTAGCTACTACAGGCGCTACTGCGGTAACTTACCGAGGAGCGTTTGCCGCTACAAACTGGACTGCTGGCTGGACTAGCTGGCCGCAAATGCCAATTTTTAAATAGAATTCTAACTAGAAGTGAGATAGGATTAGTTTACAGCTAATCCTATTTTTTTTGAATTTATAATTGTTGATTCTATAACAAAGTGTTTATAATCGCTTAATACAGCCATCTTAAATTTGTAGTGTTAAATAACAGGTTAGTATTTAACGCATACAATTTAGGTTTGTTGGTATAAGAAAAGCCTCGATGGATGTCGAGGCTTTTCTGTTTTTAACGATGCTTACATATTTTTACCAATTTTCTCAAGCATTTCGGAAGGTATTTTCTCGGTATCAACTACCAAAAAGCCATCTAAGCAATCAGAAAATTTTGGGTCTATGTTAAACGAAATAATTTTTGCATTCAAATTCATGTATTGCCGCAACAACACAGGTATTTTAATGTGATTATTTTCAATTTCACCGATTAAGCCATCTAAGTCCTTTAAGCTTTCGCTTTGCGCAATTAACACATCAGTATCTATCGGACTTAAATCAGCTTTAAACTTGTTTCTTGGCTTCACATATTGTGCCAATTCATAGTCGAAGTGGTTTTTGGTAATGAAATCGACGATTAATGACTTACTGAACTTAGAAAAATTATTGCTAATACTTACCGGTCCAAACATGTAACGATATTGTTGGTTCAGCATTAAATATTTTAAAATCCCTTTCCACAATAAAAATAGGGGGAGGGGTTTTAACTGGTATTCTTTCCTAATCCAACTTCGGCCTAATTCTATCCCTTGTTTTAATATAGGATAAAACTGTTCCTTAATTTTAAATAACTCAGAAATGTAGAAACCTTTTTTACCCATGGTGCTCAAAATCTCATCACCTTTGCCAATTCTATAGGCACCAACAATTCGGTTTGCTGCTCTATCCCAAATAAATAAGTGGTTGTAATAAATGTCGTAATTGTCTAGGTCTATTTTCTTATTGGTACCCTCGCCAACCTCTCTAAACGTTATTTCACGCAAGCGGCCAATTTCACGTAGTATATAAGGTATGCGTGCAGTGGGCACAATATATACCTCGTAGTTTTTTTCTTCCCAAACCTGATAATCTGCAAGTGTTGCCACCTCTCTAATCATCAACTCTTGATCGGTTTCTGCTACAATTTCGGCAGGTGTCTTCTTAATCTTAAAGATGTTGATGGGATTAAACAATTTACGTTCCTGCTCTAAACTGGTGCCCAATGCATAAGTTCTGGCACGTAAAAAATCTAATAATTTGTTGGTGTCTTTATTATAATTAATATCCTCAATCTTTATCGGCTTACCAATACGCACCTTTATTTTTAACCCCTGTTTATTTAAAAACTCTGATGGTAATTTTGCCGTTCTTAAGGTGGGGTGAATAAAGCTCAAGATGTTAAACAATACTCCGTTATTGCCATGAAAGTATATTGGAACCACAGGCACTTTGGCCTTAGCAACCAATTTTCCAACCACTGGGTGCCACATTCTGTCGGTAATTTCCTGCTTTTCTAAGTTAAACGTAGATACTTCTCCTGCTGGGAAAATTCCTATCGGGATATCGTTTCTAAGTAAATCGAAAGTGGCTTTTAAACCGCTGATGCTCGAGGAGTGTTGTATGTTCTCGAACGGGTTTACGGCCACAAAAAACTCGCTAAGGTTTGGTATTTTTTTAAGGATAAAATTTACCATCACTTTTGCCTCTGGTCGCACCATACACAGGAGCTTAACTAAAGCTAGTCCTTCAACGCCACCATAAGGATGATTAGCGATGGCTACAAAACCTCCAGTTTTTGGAATATGCTTCAAGTCATCTTCATCAAAATCTATGGAAACACCAATGGTTTCTAAAATTTTGTCTACAAACTCTAAGCCTTCGAAATGTTGATTTTTGGAGAAGACCTTATTAATGTCATTAAGCTTCATTACTTCCATCAGCAATGCTGCCAATCCGGGTACGCCAAGCTTGTTTATTTTGGTTGCTTCCGCAAATTCTTTTGTTGTAATAATCTTCATCTCTCAATAATAGATTTCGGTAGAATGTAAAGTCAAAAATATGATTTATATTTATACATACCTACCAAATCATTATGAAAAACCGATTTAACGAAATGTTCGGCTTTAGCAAGCGGGAACTCAATGGATTGACTTTTTTGGTGTTTATTATTATGATAGTTACCGCCGTTCCTTACGCGTATCGCTATGCAATCAACCGTAGCCGGTTCGAAGATCCGCAGGAAAAAACAATGCTGAAAAAACTCATTTTAGTAGACCGTTATGAAAGGAAAAATTTCCGTGATTTTCAAGATGATTTTGAAAAACCCAGAATTTCAAAAGTAGTGAAATATCATCAGTTCGATCCAAACGAGATAGATGAAACAGTATGGCAGCAATTTGGTCTCTCGCCTAAACAGGCAATGTCTATCGTTAATTATATTAAAAAAGGTGGTAAATTTCGTAAACCAGAAGATTTGAAGCGGATGTATACCATTTCCCCTGAAAAGTATGAATCTCTTTTGCCTTACGTTGTCATAAATCATACCGCGAATAATGAACAAGCATTTGATAAGCCTAAATATGAGAAAAAGGCGCCCGTAATTATCGAGATAAATAGTGCCGACACCTTGCAGTTAGACCAAATAAGAGGAGTGGGTTTATCTTTCGCACGGCGAATTGTAAAATACAGAGAACGTTTGGGTGGATTTTATGAGAAAGAACAACTAATGGAAGTGTTCGGAATAGATAGTCTGAAGTTCTCAGAAATAAAAGATCAAGTAAGAATAGACCTAGATGCGATTAAAAAAATCAATATCAATACTGCTGAATTTGAGAGTTTAAAGGCTCATCCTTACTTAAAATATAAAGAGATGAACGCAATTATTCAGTACCGCAAACAACATGGTCCCTATAAAAGTGTTGCCGACTTAAGAAAGATTGTGATTTTTACGCCGCAAACCATCGATAAAATTGCTCCATATTTAGTTTTTTAACTATACGAAATGTCAAATTAATTTACCGGCTCAATTTAGTTCTTTTCTATTTTTACTTTTGATACATAAAATCTAACACATGATTGCCGAAAAAATTAAACATGTTATCCGAGACGTTCACGATTTTCCGAAACCTGGAATCGTTTTTAAGGACATAACGCCAATATTAAAAGACGCATTACTTTGCAAAGAAATTGTTGCCACGTTATTAACACAACTAAAAGATGTGCAGGTAGATGTAATTGCGGGTATAGAGAGCCGTGGATTTTTATTTGGATTATCCTTGGCAAATGAGTTGGGTGTTCCCTTTGTGCCTATACGTAAAAAAGGAAAGCTTCCTTATAAAACCATACAACAATCGTATGATTTGGAATATGGTAGCGCCACCTTAGAAGTTCATGAAGATGCGTTTATTCCAGGACAAAAGGTACTCATTCACGATGATTTGTTGGCCACCGGAGGAACCGTTGTTGCAGCTTCCTCCTTGGTTCAAAAATTAAATGCAGAGGTAATAGCTTACTCTTTTATTATCAATTTAGATTTTCTGAACGGAAAAAAACGCTTAAGTAACTTCAGTAAGCAGGTGTTTTCTCTGGTTAATTATTAACTTTTCTAATAAAAATAACATAATAAAAATCCCATTCAATATTGCTTATTTGCTTGTAAATAGACTATAAACCAAAATGTTCCACCAGAAAATTAGGAATATTTCTTTGATACTATGATTTTATTTGCTTAACATTGTTGTTAACCAAATATGAATCTAACTAAACTGTTTAGATGCGAAGCAAGTGCCAAGCGTTTAAACAGTTTTTTGTTTTTAACATCTATATAAAAATGGGTATCAATTTTTTAGAAACCGAGAATAGCACCATGATAAAGAAAATGGTAGCGGATTTTGCAGAAAAAAATATTAGAAAAAATTTAATGGATTGGGACGAAGCCCAATATTTTCCTATTGAATTATTTAAACAGTTAGGCGAGATAGGCTTAATGGGCGTGTTAGTTCCCGAAGAGTATGGAGGTTCTGGCTTCGGCTATCAGGAATACGTAGATGTAATTGTAGAAATTTCTAAAGTTTGCGGCTCTATTGGCCTATCTGTGGCGGCACATAACTCTTTGTGCACGGGGCATATTTTGGCTTTCGGCTCCGAAGAGCAAAAAAAGAAGTGGTTACCAAAATTAGCTACTGCGGAATGGATTGGTGCTTGGGGCTTAACCGAGGCTAACACAGGTTCGGATGCATTACGTATGCAAACAACTGCTGTATTAGATGGGGATGAGTATGTGATTAATGGTTCGAAAAATTGGATCACTCATGGTAAATCTGGAGATATAGCAGTAGTAATGGTACGCACCGGCGAAAGTGGCAGTGCCAAAGGGATATCTGCCATCGTGGTAGGACGAGGTACACCAGGCTTTTCCGCAGGTAAAAAAGAAAATAAGTTGGGCATGCGTGCTTCCGAAACTACAGAGATGATTTTTGATAATTGCCGAGTACCTAAAGAGAATTTATTGGGTACAGAAGGCGAAGGCTTTAAACAGGCGATGAAGGTTTTAGACGGCGGGCGAATTTCCATCGCTGCTTTAGGTTTGGGCATTGCGAAAGGTGCTTTCGAAGCTGCCTTAGCTTATTCTAAAGAGCGTCAGCAATTTGGTCAAAGCATTTCTAGTTTTCAAGGCATAAGCTTTAAACTAGCAGATATGTCGGTTGAAATTGAAGCTTCAGAATTACTCATTCGCCAAGCTGCTGATCTAAAAAATCGACACCAACCTGTCACTAAAGAATCGGCAATGGCAAAATATTACTCTTCAGAAGTGGCAGTTAAATGCGCTACCGAGGCAGTGCAAATTTTTGGTGGCTATGGTTATACCAAAGATTTTCCGGTAGAAAAGTTTTACCGCGACAGTAAACTTTGCACCATAGGGGAGGGAACTTCCGAAATTCAGAAAATCGTTATCGCTAGAGAAATCTTGAAATAAAAAAATGGGGTAGTCAACACTACCCCATTTTTCTTTTAGTACGATTGCGGTTCTCGCATCGATACGATGCTATCCACAACATACTTGCTAAACCCACGCCACGGCAGGCTACCTTTATATTCTTTGTAGTGCAACTCAAAAGTTTTGCCGCTGTTTACCATCATCTGTTTAGCAATCTTTTCATCGTCAACAGAAAACTCAAACTCATTCGACTGGATCGCACCAACCTGCCTAGACCTTATACCAGTTTGAATAAGCTTGCCTTCGTGTGTTTTAAACATATAACCTTTTTTAACGATATAGTTTAAATCGCCAGCTTTAACACCTTCGCCAAAAACGAAGTAGTATTTATAGTAAAAAACGCCAGCAGAAACAATAAATAGAATGATGAGCGAGATGGTAAGTATTTTTTTCCCCATAATATAAGGTTGATTAGATAGATGTAATTTTCTATGTATATAAAATTAAAAAAAATGTTTTGCAAATAACTGCTTATCAATTAATATTTAACAAATAACTTTTTTTATTACTTGTTTTTGTCTACATTTGCAACCCCAAGCAGAACAGCTGGGATAAAAAAGCACGAGAGGAGGTATTTTCAGCGTTATGATTATTATAAACATTAAAGATGGTGAATCATTAGATAAAGCGTTAAAACGTTTTAAAAAGAAATTCGAAAAAACTGGAGTTTTAAGAGAATTGCGTAGCCGTCAAGCATACGAGAAAAAATCTGTAACTCGTCGTATTGAAGTTAAGAAAGCGGTTTACATCCAAGGTTTAAACCAAGAAGGAACAATTTAATTCTTCATTGGATTAACAATATAAATGCCTCGAAATTTTCGGGGCATTTTTTTTGTTCAAAAAATTTGGATCTCATTTTTTTGTGCTATATTCACTTATCAACCCAAAAGAAAAGTGCGTATGCTAATTAACGAGTTTTTAATTTATCTACAATACGAGAAACGTTACTCGAGCCATACACTTATCTCTTACCGAACAGATTTGAATCAATTCGCGGCTTTTTTAAGCTCATTAGAAATGGACTTATTTAGAGCTGGTACTACCGAAGTGAAAAATTTTCTAGTGCAGCAATTAAACTTTGGACTGTCGGAGAGCGCTGTGAATAGGAAATTATCTTCCTTAAAGAGTTTTTATAAATATCTACATCGCGAAGGTACAATTTCCGAAAATCCAACAACGTCAATTAAAACGCTAAAAACACCCAAACGCCTACCGGTATTTGTAGAAGAAAGCAAAATGAATACTTTGCTCGATAGTGATGTTGTTTTTGATGATAGTTTTATAGGTAAGCGAGATAAATTAGTTATCGAAATTCTGTTTGGTACTGGTATACGTTTGGCAGAACTGATAAATTTAAAGACGCAAGATCTGAACATGTATGAATCTACAATTAAAGTTTTAGGTAAACGTAATAAGGAAAGAATAATACCGATACACGCTCAACTACTTGCAGACATCGAAGATTTTATCGAAATAAAAAAAACACAAAATTTTAATAACAAAAGCCTATATATTATCGTTACCAATACAGGAGAGAAAGCTTATCCAAATTTGATTTACAGAATTGTTACTAATTGTCTTAATTTAATATCTACCCAAGAAAAGAGGAGCCCTCACGTATTGAGGCATTCATTTGCAAGTAGCCTTTTAAATAGGGGGGCAGATTTAAATGCTATAAAAGAACTGTTAGGGCATGCAAATTTAGCGGCAACGCAGATTTACACACATAATTCAGTTGAAAGATTAAAGTCCATTTATAAACAAGCCCATCCTAGGGCGTAAAGAAGGAGGAAAAATGAAAATTACGGTTCAATCTATTCATTTCAATGCAGACAAGAAGTTGCTGGAGTTTATTCAAAAGAAAGTTGATAAATTAGATCAGTTCTTTGATCAAATTATAAGTGGTGAAGTTTATTTAAAGTTAGAAAACGTAGAAGACGAAGCAAATAAAATTAGCGAAGTAAAATTAATTGTTCCAGGTGGGACCATGTTTGCAAAAGAGAAATGTAAATCTTTTGAGGAAGCAACCGATTTAGCAATTGAATCGTTAAGAAAGCAGATTACTAAACATAAAGATAAAACTCGAGCCAAATTGAGTGAGCACAAAGCAATTTTAGCTAACGGCGAAGAGGAAGATTACTAAAAATATAGATGTTATTTGAGAAGGCAGATTTAAAATCTGCCTTTTTTATTAAGACATATCTGCTTGTTCTAGCTCATAGGGCAATACTTTGCTTTATAAAACTAAAATATTTTTGGCATTTTAATCTGTGTTTTTTCCTATTTCTTAAATGCATGGCAGGTAATTTGTAAATCTAGTCGGTACCCACGTTAAAATAATTTATCCTACTTTTTCGAGAGAACTTATTGAGTATTAGAATAATTATCAATAGCTGATTTTAGGCAGCAGATAAATGCTTTAAAAAAAAGTAAAAAAATATTTGGAGCTAACAATAATGCGTGTATATTTGCATTCCATTTCGGAAACGGATAGATGTTCGAAACGCGAAAATGGCTAGTTCTGTGAAGAGATAAAAAAAAGAAAAAAAATGCGGTCAGCTATTGTGAAAAGAGAAATTCTTTCTATATTTGCACCACATTAAAAAAGAGATAAAAGCCTCCTTAGCTCAGCTGGTAGAGCAACTGACTTGTAATCAGTAGGTCATTGGTTCGATTCCGATAGGAGGCTCTTTTTATTTGCGAAAGTAGGTTGTTTTGCAATTTGCTTCCAACTGTTGTAAGATGGCCTTCAATAGTAAATAAAAAGCGGGGAGATACCAGAGTGGCCAAATGGGACAGACTGTAACTCTGTTGTCGCAAGACTTCGAAGGTTCGAATCCTTCTCTCCCCACAATCATTTTTAAATTTCTAAATTAGTTTACACTTTAATTGGTGTTTTTCTTGTTAAGGTTTAAAATGAAAGCGGAAGTAGCTCAGTTGGTAGAGCGATAGCCTTCCAAGCTATAGGTCGCGAGTTCGAACCTCGTCTTCCGCTCTTGAGAAATTCTTTAGTGAAATTCAGTTATTAAAATTGAACCGAGCCAAAGAATTTTGAGCTGAATTGAAAGCCGAAGTAGCTCAGCGGTAGAGCACTTCCTTGGTAAGGAAGAGGTCGTGGGTTCAAGTCCCATCTTTGGCTCAAAAAAAAATGGCTTTGTTAAGTCTGTTGTAAACACAGAAAGAACAAGGTTTTTTGTATTGAAATTGTATCAAAACAATAATTAAAATAAAAAATTTAACCTACTAATAAGTATAAAAAATGGCAAAAGAAAAGTTTGACCGCAGTAAGCCGCACTTAAACATCGGTACTATCGGTCACGTTGACCACGGTAAAACAACCTTAACAGCAGCTATCTCAAAGGTATTGTCTGACAAAGGTTTATCTGAGGCACGTTCATTCGATTCAATTGACTCTGCTCCAGAGGAAAAAGAAAGAGGTATTACAATCAATACATCGCACGTTGAGTATTCAACTGCTAACCGTCACTACGCACACGTTGACTGTCCAGGTCACGCGGATTACGTGAAAAACATGGTTACTGGTGCTGCTCAAATGGATGGTGCTATCATCGTTGTAGCTGCTACAGATGGTCCAATGCCTCAAACTCGTGAGCACATTCTTTTGGCTCGTCAAGTAGGTGTACCTGCGTTAGTAGTATTCATGAACAAAGTAGATATGGTTGATGACCCTGAGTTATTAGAACTAGTTGAAATGGAAGTTCGTGAATTATTATCATTCTATGAATTTCCAGGTGATGATATTCCTGTAATTCAAGGTTCTGCTTTAGGTGGATTGAATGGTGATGCTAAGTGGGTTGAAAAAATCATGGAATTAATGGATGCTGTAGATAACTACATTCCAATCCCTCCACGTTTGACAGAACTTCCTTTCTTAATGCCTGTTGAAGACGTATTCTCAATCACTGGTCGTGGTACTGTTGCTACAGGTCGTATTGAGCGTGGTGTAATCAACTCTGGAGATCCAGTTGAGATCTTAGGTATGGGTGCTGAGAACTTAAAATCTACAGTAACTGGTGTTGAGATGTTCCGTAAAATTTTAGATTACGGTGAAGCTGGTGATAACGTAGGTTTATT
>JAZQRH010000003.1:0-137612 GCA_045629525.1 Pedobacter sp. | reverse complement strand
ACATAGTAGCAAACTTCTAAACGCAGAACTTAAACGTTCAAACGAAACATCCTGCTAGCCACTGCTCTTGAACGGCTGATAACTGTCGGTTTGGAGAAATTCACCCGAATGGTTATGTTCGTAGAACAAAGCCCTGACGCTCAGAGTGAACTTCTCCAAGCCGACGGTACGTTACCAGCAACTCTAAAACGACATCGTAACAAGGCGACAATATGACAAAGCAATTAACAGGAATAATTCTTATGGGACTTTTTTCATTCTTATTTGGTTGTAAAAACAACGACAGCAATGCACAGACAAACACCTCTGACAATAATAAAATTGAAGAAATTACTTCACGAATTGACCCGGAAGAAGGTTGGAATGACATTTTTCTAAAAATTATTGAAGACACAAAAACTGACACTTCACACATTTACATTGCAAAAGGACTTTACAAAAACAAAGCTGTTGGACTGCAAATTGAAGTAAGTTCAAAAATTGGAGCAGGTATAGTTGATGGTAAACCAGACGGCAAAGCTGGTTTCGTGGCAAACGCAGTTCAACTTAAATCAATAGGACAAGAAAGTGACGAATTAGTAAAGGCTTTAGCAGAATTATACAAACAACCAACAGACAAGGGATTTACAAAACAGACAATTTCAGCGACAGCATTTTCGCTAAATGAAAAATCTGTTAATCTTGAAAAGAAAGACTATTACAAACTGAAACTGTTTTTTGCAGAAGATGATGAAAATTTGTATTCGGAAATTTTTCTAAATATCAATACCGACAAACGAGAAATTGAATTACACGAAAAGGACGAAGGTTACAGAGAGCCAATCATAAAAGTATGGACAAAGTAAGCACGACACACAGAAGAGCTGCTGGTAACAAGGGTTTTGCAATAGTGGGGCAAAACTGCAAAGTTCAACGGTATTTCTTCGATTGAACTTTTGTAGAAAATTGAAGATTTGTGCTTCGATTGCCCCACCATCGCAAAGCCCCGAAACGTTACCTGCAAGCATAGTGCGAAACGTTACAAACATATTAACAGTTTTGACATTAACAGTTTTCGTTGCTTGTAACAACGGGACAACTAAGAATATAAAAAGTATGACAGCGACAGAACAGCTTAAATCCATTTTGACAGAGAAATATGTTTCGGAAGACGGAGACGAATATAAAGTTGAACTTAAACAGGGTTTGACAGACCAACAAATTCACGAGTTGGCTGAAAGACTGCCAACTGGACAAATACCTGCTGAAATCAGAGAATTACTAAAGTTTGCAAGTGGATTTGAGTTTTACGGACTTGAAGAAGTAAATTTTGACGGAGTTGGACAATTCGGGTTTGAAGAATTTTTCCCTCATTCTGTTCAACTTGCAGGGGACGGATTTGGAAACTTTTGGATTTTAGACGTTGATAAAAATGGAAATTGGGGAAATGTGTTTTATGTGTGCCACGACCCCGCTGTTGTCGTTAAACATTCTGACAACTTAACCGAATTTATTAAACACGTAAACGACTTCGGGAAAAATGGAAACAAGTCAAACCTTGACATAATTCACGAAAGAGTTGTTATGGACATTTGGAGCAAGGACAACGGTTTTATTGAACTTGAAATCGCACGACAATCTAACGACACGACTTTAAAGAACTTTGCGTTATCGCTTCCAGACATTTTTGTAATTGCAGACCTACGAAACAAACCAAATCAAAGTGGCTTTGCTTGGGGTAAGTTTGGAGCCAATATTGACAAAGCAAAACGACACGAAACGGATTTAATTTGGGGGCTTGAAAAAATCGAAAAGAAAGGATTTTTAGCAAAACTATTTGGACGATAATGACGACTGAAAGAAGAATGCCAGCAGGTAACATCGGTTTGCCGCAATGGGGGCTGACGTGCTTCTATGAAACTTTTGTGTTTAAGCCAAGCGCATTGCATCTATTGGGCTTTAGTGCTAAAAATCCCCCACTGCGGCAAGCCGAAAAACGTTAGCTGCAAGGCTTGAACAAATCCAACTTTAAAATCCAAATAATATTGAAATCACTAAATACACAATACGAAAGAAGAATAGTTGCTTTTATTGACATTCTTGGATTTAAAGAAATAGTAAAAACATCAGAATTTGATAATTCAAAAATAGAATTATTATACACTGCATTGAATTTTCTAAAAAATTGGGAAATTCCTAAAAACTGGAATCTCAAGTTTATCGAAATTGAAGAAGATGCCCAGAAAAAAGGCGTTGAAAATTTCGATATAAGTGGAAAAACAAATACAACTACATTTTCAGACAGTATTGTAGTGTCAGTTAAAGTTGAAGACAACGTAAACGAAATGACATCTACTTTAATAAGTAATCTAGCATTTATTGGAGCTTATCTTTTTGAAAAAGGAATATTGTTTAGAGGAGCCTTAACCATTGGTAATATTATACACGAAGAAAACGGAATTGTATTTGGTCAAGCATTAATTGATGCTTATCAGCTTGAAACCAAAAGTGCAAAATATCCGAGAATCATTTTATCTGACAAATTAATTAAGGAATTGAATTATCCACTTGATACAAAACGTAATCGATATCCTTACCACCAATATATAAATCGATTTAATGATGGTTGTGTTGGATTTCATCAAATGATTTATTATCAAGTTATAGAAAATTGGTCAGAAATGTCATCAAAAGCTTTAAAACAAAGCCTAGATAAAGTACGAGAAAATATAATTGAAGGATTAGATAATAGTTTTGAAAATCCTGAAGTATACGAAAAATATAATTGGTTAAAAAAACAGTATAACGAATTAATTATTTTGAGTGATTTCGATTCAAAGAATTCAAGTTATGGTAATGTAAAAAAAATAATTAGAGAAATAAACGAAGGTATTTCAGGTCAAAATGTACATTATTCATATACGGACAAATTTTACAATAAATAAGCCCAGCAGCTAACATCGGCTTGGCAAAATGCGGGGTTAAGTGCAAAATTGAACTTCTCTCCTATTTTATCCGCAAAAGCTGTTTTACTTTTGTTTTTTTATTAAATTTACCAAAAGCCACAGCTTTTGCTTCGTTCGGTTCTGAATTGAACTTTCGCTCAATTCAAGCCCGCCCATCGCCAATACGCGGCCCGTTAGCGGGCATTTGAAAGACGGACAACACTCAACTGAAAGACTCGAACGATGAAAGTTGAATCAAGAAAAAAGGGGGGAATCGACAGTTTAACATTGAAACAACTACGAGTTGTCAGAAAACAACCAAATATAGCGGACTTACAACTGTAAGTAGCTACTAAAATTTGACCAATGGACAAGCTTGAAAATACCTTTGTAGCATCAAATTTTAAACAAAATAAAAAGATGTTACATTCAAATTTAATCGGCAATAAAATTGCCACCGCAAGAAAGAAAGCGAATCTTTCACAATCAGAACTTGCCCAGCAAATCGCAATTAGTCCACAGGCAGTCGGCAAGTGGGAACGTGGCGAATCTATGCCAGACATTACCACATTAAACAGCCTTGCAATAATTTTTGGAGTTGACTTGAACTATTTTTCTGAAACTTTTGAAGCTACTGACCCAGCAAACATTAACACTACTAATGACAGGCAACCAGTTAACAATTTAGAATCAGAACCAAAAAAACGATTTGATTGGAATTGGGATATGTCGCAAGGGAATTGGGTAGACGCTGACTTTTCGGGTTTGAAGGATTTGAAAGATAAATTCAATGCTTCAAACATCAAGAACTGTAAGTTTATTAAATCTGACTTATCAGGATTGACTCTAAAAGCAAATGTGATAAAGATTTGCAACTTTTCAGATTCAGATTTGAGAAATAGCAAGATTGAAGCATCTGAAATTTCAAAAAGTATTTTCACCAATAGCTCTTTAGTTGACACACAGCTTGCTCAAAGTGAAATCAACGATTGCAACTTTAATAAAGCCAATTTTTCAGGCACTGAGTTTTTGAAAAGTAATTTTCAGAAGAACACAATTGAAAATGTCATTTGGAAACATACATCATTTAAAGACACAGCATTTTCAAATATTGTATTTGATGGCAAAATTGAAGATTGCTCATTTGAAAATTGTTCTTTTAAAGGTGTCAAATTCCAAAATGCAACCATCTTAAACTCATTTTTCAAACATAATAGGAAATTTCATCGAGTGGAATTTATTGATTGCAAAGCTGACAAATTAAGTTATGCCTTCTTAAAAAATAACGGGGCAAAATTAGACGGAATTTCAATGATTGAAGAATTAAATACTGATAGCAAATGAAAAAGATTACATCAATTGACGGTACTTTAATTGCCTATGAAAAAATAGGCATAGGTAAGCCATTGATAATTATTGGTGGCTCATTGGCAGACCATAAAATGTATATTCCATTGGCTTCTGAACTTTCTCAAAAACTCACAGTATTAAATTATGATAGAAGAAACAGGGGCAAAAGTGACAGTTCAACAAGCCACACAATTGAATCAGAGTTACAAGATTTAGAAACCATCATTTCTTTGTGTAATGAAACGCCAATTCTTTATGGACATTCCGCAGGTGCGGCTTTAGCAATCAGAGCTGTATCGAGTGGATTGAAAGTAAGAAAACTCATTTTGTCAGATTTGCCTTTCTCACCAATGAATCAAGAAAGTGAATACGAAGAAAAAAAGTTTGAAGAAGAAAAGAAATCCATTCAGAAACTTTTAGCAGTTGGTAATAAAGTTGGAGCAGTAAAGTTTTTTTTAAGAGATTTTGGAATGGATGAGCAGGAACTCAACTCATTTGTTTCATCAGAAAATGGAGAGCAAGCCATTTCCCACAGTATCACTTTGCCTATTGATTACGATTTACTAGGTAACGGACTTACACCAATTGAATTGCTTAGGAAAGTTCAAATACCAACACTTATCCTTACTTCCAATTATGGTTTGGCTGTAGCTCAGGATACAGCAAATTATCTTATCATTTGTAAAATGGTAATTCTTGAAAGCCCAACATATACTTTATCTGCAAATGAAGTAGCAAAGCCAATTTTTAACTTTTTAGAAGAAACAGAATGACTAATAAGAATTTGGTATTGAATTACTTAAGCAAAATTCCTGAAAATGAAAAAGAAGTATTGATAGAGTTGAGAATGCACATCTTACAACTCGTTCCCACAATGGAAGAACGTCTGAGTCGTAGTGTACCTTTCTTTTATTACAAAGGAAAAAGAGCAATAGGTTTTAGGTCGTCCAAAACGCATTTGTCTTTTTTCATAATGGAAGGAAAAGTCTTGAAGGAATTACGAAAGGAAATTACGCATTTAGATGTTTCGTCTACCGTTATACGGTTTAGTGTGGAACGCCCAATTCCACTTGAAATAGTTAAAAAACTTGTTATGGCAAGGGTTCAAGAGATTGAAAATCAGATTGCAGGTAGTACCTAAAGAAGCATCCATTTAGATTTAGAACTATAATAAGGGAGTGGATTGAAAAATAAGCACCTCCTTACAGTAATAGTTTATCGGACAGGCAAAATACTTATCTTTGAATAAACAATATCGAAGGCAAATGGTAGATTTGGATAAACATAACGAACGCATTGCGAAGCTTATTTTCGGTTCTGTATACCCCATGTACGTAACGAAAGTTACCAACAAAGGGAGAACTGTAGATGAGCTTAACCAAGTTATCACATGGCTTACTGGCTTCGGCGAAGCAGCAATTAATAAGCTTGTTGCTGATAAAGTTACCTTCGAAGATTTCTTTAGCAAAGCTGACTTAAACCCTAAAGCGCATTTAATTACTGGAATGATTTGCGGCTACCGCATTGAGGAAATTGAAAATCAACTCACAAAGCAGGTTCGCTACCTAGACAAATTGGTTGATGAATTAGCCAAAGGCAGAAAAATGGAGAAAATTTTACGATAACGTATCTCTAAATTCCGGAATAGAAAAATTAAAGGATTTAAAACTCATCTGAAGGCAATAAGCCTGTTTCTTAATCGTTTTTTATTTGTAGTTTAACTATTTAATGGAATTATATAGATGAAAAAACTTAGATTTTTAAGCGCATTTGCGGTTATATTACTCGGCGTTGTGTTGTTCAGTTGCAAGAACGACGAAGAGGTACTTAACAAAAACGATTATCCGGTTGAAATATTAAACTATGTTAAACAGCATTTTCCCAATGCAAGCATAACCGGAATTATTAAAGAAAAAGAAAACAAGAAAGATCGTTTTGATGTGGTTTTATCTGACAGAACTAAACTAGAGTTTAACGAAGTAAAACAAGTTATTGCCATTGACGGGGGAAAAAATAGACTACCTGACAGCGTCATTCCAGTCAAAATATTAGCTTATGTGGCCACTAATTACCCCAACCAATTTATTACAGAGTGGGAATTGGAAAAAGATAGACAGCAAGTTGAAATTACTGATGGCACGGACCTAGAATTTGATATGGAAGGTAATTTTTTGAGAATTGATAAATAGTTTTATTGAGTATTTTGTTTTTTTAAGAGAGCGGTTTAGTGAGATTACCGCTCTTTTTTATCAACCTGGATTAGGCGACATTTGAGGATAAAAGAAATCTGTTTCGAATCTGGCTTTAACAACTTTTCCAGCTTTCATAAATGTTTTAAAAAATTACCGGACAAAGTCCGCTTCAGTATCAGAAAACGTTCGTTGAAAATTGCTTTAACTAACAAGTAAGTAGAACCATTCACACTTACTGGGATGAATACGATGCGTAATATGCATTAAACAGTTTACCGTTTCTCTGCCAAAAGTTGTTCTTTGTACGAAGTTAAAGCATTCTGCTCTTTTTGCGGCAACGTTGGAAACTTCAAATTTAAACTCTCTAATTTTTCCGCAATAATTTGGCTTACCGCTAAACGTGTATACCATTTCTTGTCAGCTGGAATAACGTACCACGGCGCTTCGGGCGTGGAAGTTTCGTTGAGCATATCTTCGTAGGCTTTCATGTAATCATCCCACAAGGCTCGCTCTTTAATGTCGCCGCCAGAAAACTTCCAATTCTTGGTTGTATCATCTATCCTATCCAAAAAACGCTGTTTCTGCTCATCCTTCGAAACATTCAAGAAAAATTTTAAAATAATCACTCCATTTGCCGCCAAGTGCTTTTCGAAATTGCGAATACTTTCATAACGTTGTTTCCAAAAATTCTTGTCAATTTTTGCAAGCGAATCGTAATTAGGCAAATTTTCGCTCAGTATATATTCTGGATGGACTTTACAGACCAATACATTCTCGTAATGCGAACGGTTATGAATACCAATCCGTCCCTTTTCTGGCAGAGCCTTATAGTGTCTCCATAAAAAGTCGTGATCGTACTCCTCAGCGCTTGGCGTTTTAAAGCTGTAAACCTGGCAGCCTTGCGGGTTTAATCCCGACATCACATGTTCAATCACACCGTCCTTACCAGCGGCGTCCATTGCTTGTACCAAAACTAACACCGCTTGGCTGTTATCCGCATACAAAACCTCCTGATAGGCGCTTAAATCCTTTTTAACCCTACTCAGTTCCGCCTTAGCTGCTTCTTTGTCCAAATGCCCGGTATAATCGGTATCAAAATCTTTAACCTTTACTTTTTTATCGCCTTTAATGCAGTACTTATTTGTATTCGTCTTCATATGGAACAAATGTTTTTTTAGGGTTGGACAAGAATGTTTATTTTTAAAGATATAAACTAAAATTAAGTAAATTAAATACGTTACTTTGTATCTGATGTTTTAACACAATTTAACAGATAGTTTTTTACGTTTTTTCCATCTTTATGCCATGTTTAAAGAAATAAAGAATCGATACTTAAGATATTTCATCATCCTTATTTACTTCGTAATAATCTTCTTCTGTGCGCTGCAAATAAACTTTCTTTGGCTTTTTGGCTACTCTCCTTCTTACACAGATATTAAAAAACCATCGCAACGTGTTGGCTCCGAACTGTATACCGCCGACGGTAAATTAATTGGTCGTTACTTTAAGGAAAATAGAACGCCAGTTGAATTTAAAGATATTTCCAAAAATGTAGTAAATGCACTCATTTCTACCGAAGATGTACGCTTTTACCAACATAACGGAATTGACATACAGGCCCTTGGTAGAGCCGTTGTTGGCTTAGGTAAAGAAGGTGGGGCGAGTACTATTACGCAGCAACTTGCAAAAAATCTATATAGAACACGGTACAACAAGTCATCTGGCTTAACGAGCAAAATCCCACTGGTTAGAACAATCATCCCAAAACTTAAAGAATGGATGACGGCCATTAAGTTAGAAGCAAATTATAGTAAAGATGATATTTTAACCATGTATCTCAACACTGTTTCTTTCGGTAACAATACCTACGGCATTAAAACAGCTGCTCGTATTTACTTCAATAAAGAAACCAGCGAACTCAACGTTCCGCAATCCGCATTGCTGGTAGGTATGCTTAAAGCAACAACTTCTTACAACCCTGTTAAAAATCCCGAAAAATCGCTAGAGCGTAGAAATGTTGTACTGTCTCAACTGAATAAATATAAATACATTTCTGCCGAAGATTTAGCCGTTTATAAGGCTACGCCGATTAAATTGGAAATTGGTAATGACGATGAGGGCAGCGAGAACGACTCATATTTGAGAACCGCAGTGGATAAATATTTAGAAAAGTGGTGCGAAGAAAATGATTATAACTTGTATGAAGATGGTTTAAAGATTTACACCACCATTGATTCGAAACTGCAAGGTTATGCCGAAGAAGCCGTTAAAGACCAGATGAAAACACTTCAGCGTCGTTTTTACAGCGTTTGGGGCAACGAAGACCCATGGAAAGATAGCGAAGGTAAGAAAGTTGACTACCCAGATAGAGCCAAAAAATCATTACCTATTTACACCTTACTTCAAAAAAAATTCCCTAATCAACCGGATTCGGTAGACGCTTACTTCACCAAGAAAAAGAAAATGAAAATTTTCACTTACAAAGGTGACAGAGATACGCTTTTTTCAACCATGGATTCAATCAGATACTATGGAAAGATCTTAAATACTGGGATGATGACCATGGAGCCGCGTACTGGTAAAATTAAAGTTTGGGTGGGGGGTATCGATCATAAGTTTTTTAAATACGATCACGTAAACCAGGCGAAGCGCCAAGCGGGATCCACTTTTAAGCCATTTGCCTATTTAGCGGCTTTAGAAAGCGGAATGAGCCCTTGCGACAAATTTATAGACAAACCCGTGCGCATTACTTATCAGGATGGTAACGAAACCAAATATTGGGAGCCGAAAAATGCCGATTGGAGCAATAGCTACCAAGAAATGTCGTTACGTTGGGCTATGGGACGCTCGGTAAATACCATTACTGCACAAATTACCGAAAAAGTAGGTTGGGATAATGTAGTAAAATGGGCGAAAGAATGTGGTATTGAGAGTCCGTTGAAATCTGTTCCTTCTGTGGCTTTGGGTTCTAACGATGTGACTGTTTACGAAATGGTGAGATCTTACAGCACCTTTTTGAACGAAGGAAACAGAGTTGATCCAATTTTAGTAGAAAAAATTACCGACCAAAACGATCATGTAATTGAGGAGTTTACAGCAAAAGTAAAACGAGTACTTAGCGAAGAAATTGCTTGGTTAATGCTATACATGTTTAGAGGCAGTATTGAAGAACCAAGAGGCACCTCTCAAGCGCTATGGGAATGGGATTTATTTAAGAAAGGGAACCAAATCGGTGGCAAAACCGGGACTTCATCTGATTACGTTGACGCTTGGTACATGGGTATTACCAAAGATTTAGTAACCGGCGTTTGGATTGGTTGCGATGAACGTACGGCGCATTTCAAGAACGGCGAACAAGGAGAAGGATCTAGAACTGCACTTCCAATTTTTGCAAAGTTTATGGAGAAAGTCTACAAAGACCCCTCTTCTGGATATACCTACGGCCCTTTTGCTAAACCTAATGTAGAAATCACAAGAACCTACAATTGCCCTACTCCACGGCCAGTAATCGATACAGTTCAAGTGGACTCTGTAGTAGTTGATTCTTTGGATATCCTTGATCCTAATATAGAACCCATTGAGCCGATAAAAGTAGATCACAACAACAGTAATAAAGTGGATGAGAAAAAAAATATTGATAGACAACCTAAACAAGAAGCCATTGCACCTGCTGTCCCGCTCTCGCGAAAAGAACAACGTGAGTTAAGGAAAAAGCAGAAAAAAGAAGAGAAAGAAAACAATTGAACCAGTATCTAAGTATAAAAACTCAAAAGCCAATTAAATACATTGCCTTAAATGATTATTGTATGAACAACTTCATTAAAAAGACCAGCCTCTTAATATTGCTTGCATTTTTGACCATAGGAAGCACTTATGCACAATATTTTGGGCAAAACAAGGTTCGATATAAAAACGAAAAATTTAAAGTATTAGAGACACCTCATTTCGAGATCTATCATTATTTGAAGAATGACAAGATTTTGAAAAAATTTGCGCAAGATGCTGAGACTTGGTACAAAATGCACCAAGAAGTTTTTAGAGACACCTTTTTTAAAAAGAATCCTATTATCCTTTATAACAACCATCCAGATTTTCAGCAGACTACTGCTTTGCAAGGCGAAATAAGCGTAGGAACTGGCGGAGTTACGGAAGCCTTTAAAAACAGGGTAATTATGCCCCTTATGGAGCTTAATAACCAAACCCGCCATGTATTAGGTCACGAATTGGTTCACGCCTTCCAATATCATTTATTACTGGAAAAGGATTCCATCCCCTTAGAGAATGTTGGACAAACCCCACTGTGGATGGTAGAAGGAATGGCCGAATACCTGTCTGTGGGCAAAAAGGATGCCTTTACATCGATGTGGATGCGTGACGCACTATTAAATCGAGACATTCCATCATTAAAAGACCTTACCAATTCGAACAAATACTTCCCGTATCGTTATGGCCAAGCCTTTTGGACCTTTGTTGGTTCTTTGTATGGTGATACCACAATTGTTCCGCTTTTTAAAGCTACTGCCAAGTTTGGCTACGAAAATGGAATTAGATACACTTTTGGTTATGATGATAGAACGCTTTCTGGCCTCTGGAAAAATGCTATTGAACAGCATTATCGACCAATGCTAAAGGCAGATAGTTCTCAAATCAGAATATCAGGAACCAAAATTATCGATAATAAAAATGCTGGGAACATGAATGTTGCACCAGCCATAAGTCCAGACGGTAAGTATTTAGCATTCCTCTCTGAGAAAGATTTATTTGGCATTGATTTATTCTTAGCAGATGCAAAAACTGGAAAGATAATTAGGAAGTTGAGCAGTCAAATATCCAACTCGCATATCGATGATTTCAACTTTTTGGAATCAGCTGGCGCATGGTCTCCTGATAGTAAACACTTCGCTTTTAGTATCTTTAGTAAGGGTCGAAACCAATTATTGATAATTAACATACAAAACGGCAATACTATTTTACGAACTGGAATGGATAAGGTAGAGCAGTTTGGTAACCTAACCTGGTCGCCAAATGGAAAAGACATTGCCTTTTCAGGAATGATGGAAGGCCAAAGTGATATCTTTTCTTACAACCTAGATACTAAGGCTATTACACAAATTACAAACGATGAATATTCTGACTATGCACCAAGTTATTCGCCTGATGGCAAAAAAATAGTCTTTTCTTCCGATCGTGCTGCTATGCAAGCTGGAAATTTTGAAGCCGTGCACCCGCTAAACATGAGTATTTACGACTTTGATACTAAAACAGTAAGTAACGTACCAGTATTTAATGGGGCAAATAACCTAAATGCTCAATTTTCTGGCGATAGTAAGCGAATATTCTTCTTATCCAACAGAGATGGCTTTAGAAATTTATATGAGTACAACCTAGAGCAAAATACAGTAAAACAGCTTACAGACTATTTCACAGGTATTAGCGGAATTACAGAATTTTCTCCAGCAATATCTGTTTCAAGGAACGATGAGATTGTATATAGTTATTACCGTTACCAACGCTACACCTTATATAACTCGGATTACAGTAATTTTAGAGCTAAAGAAGTAGATCCTACTGACGTGAATTTTGACGCTGCAATTTTACCGCCGAAAGAAACTGTTGGTGTAAACATCATCAACTCTAACCTTTCTAACTTCGAAAGATTTGAGAGAACGAAAGAGGAGTCGATGCAAGAAATTGCTTACCGCCCAAGATTTAAATTAGATTATCTTGCTAATAGTGGTGGCGTGGGCGTTAGCACTAGTCGTTTTGGCACCGGCATGCAAGGCGGTGTGATGGGACTTTTTAGTGATATCTTAGGTCATAACCAAATTGTAGCCAACCTGGCAATTAACGGCGAAATCTACGATTTCGGAGGTATGGTTGCGTATATTAATCAGTCTAGCAGAGTTAACTGGGGTGGCGCTTTATCTCACATCCCCTATATCACAGGGTTTATGACCTATAATATGTATAATCCCAATAACAGTCAAAATGGGCAACAAATTGATACCATTAGCACCAACATATTAAGAACTTTTGAGGACAAGGTTGAGCTTTTTGGCGCCTATCCTTTCAACAAGGTTCATCGTTTTGAAGTGGGCGGTGCGTTCTCTAGGTACAGTTATAGATTAGACCGTTTTAACAACTACTACCAAGATGTTAACGGTTACCCAGCTTATTATCTAGGTTCGGATCGAGGAAAAGTGAGTAGTGAAGAAGCGACAAATACTTTAGGCGCACCATTAAAAGGCTTCAATATCTTCCAAACCAATGCCTATTTTGTTGGTGATAATTCAATTTTTGGTGTAACTGCACCATTAGATGGCTTTAGATATAGAGTAGGTGCCGAAAAATACTTTGGCGATTATAATTTCACTGCAGTTACTGCCGATTTTAGAAAATATTGGAGATTAAAACCAGTTACCATTGCAGCACGTACATATAACTACTTACGATTAGGCAGAGAAGGCGAAAATCTATACCCAATATTTGCAGGCTACAGTTATTTGATTAGAGGTTACGAAGCCAACTCATTCTATAACTCCCAAAATGTAAACACCGGAAGTTTCGACATCAATCAATTATCAGGAAGTAAATTGGCCGTATTTAATTTTGAAGTCCGTTTACCATTTACTGGACCTAAAAAATTGGCCCAAATACCTTCAAGGATGCTATTTACGGATTTAAACCTATTCTTTGATGCGGGTGTTGCTTGGACAGAAGATACAAAGGTGGTTTTTAAAAATCAGCCGACAGCGGCCAATGAACGTGTACCTGCATTGAGTGCAGGTGTATCGGTAAGGGTTAATTTATTCGGGGCATTAATATTAGAACCTTATTACGCATTCCCTTTCCAACGTAAAGAAGTAAGTGGTGGCGTATTTGGACTAAACTTTGCGCCAGGTTGGTAAGGCAATATTAATTTAAGATCTACAAAATTATCTTGAGATCGCTGAGTTATACTTAGCGATCCTTTTTTTTATACGGCAAAGGGTAACCTCGCTTGGTTATTGATCTTATGGTGAATATGCATACTTTCGAAATCTAGACCAATCGTTAAATCAATCCAATCGGGATTACAAGCCCTAACCAAGCGTTCTTTTTGCGCTCTAGTAAATCTGCTCACCGTTTTAAACCGAGATAAGGCTTGAACTTCTGTTTTAAACTCTTCGAAGTACACCAAGCGACTAAGTTGTTGCGAGCTATCAAAAAATAGATTAGGCATTTTTTTATAGAAATCTAAAGTCTTCAATAAATCGGCACTCATTCCAACATGTAATGTTGTACGATTTCTGTCTGTAATAATGTAAACTATCTTTCTCATAACAATAACAACTAAGGTGAAAAACTAATTTTATTAGATATAATTTTGTGCTTCGAATTATAATTACTAATTTTATTGGCACAATAATACTAACAATTTTAGTAAAAACAAATTTATTTAAAATTATTTTTATGTCTAACATCTCGAGCAACCTCAAATACCTTAGAAAGAAAAAAGGTTTTACACAGCAGCAATTTGCTGATGCAATGGAAATTAAACGTTCTTTAATAGGTGCGTACGAAGAAGACAGAGCAGAGCCAAAATACGATTTACTAAAAAAAATAGCAGAATATTTTGATCTAACCATTGATGAATTTATCAATGAAAACATTAACGACAAATGGAAGCCTCAGCCAAAAAGCCAGGGATCTAACTTAAGGGTACTTAGCATTTCTGTAGATAAAGATGACAATGAAAATATCGAGTTGGTACCTGTTAAGGCTAGTGCTGGTTATTTGAACGGTTTCTCGGATCCTCAATACATTCAAGATTTGCCAAAATTCCAACTTCCTATCCCCGCTTTAAAACAAGGAACTTATCGTGCGTTTGAAATTAAAGGTGATTCGATGTTACCCATTCAATCTGGCAGCATTGTAATAGGCGAATACCTAGATAATTGGAACGACCTTAAAGTTGGCGACACCTACATCATTATCAGTAAAAATGAAGGTGTGGTTTATAAACGTGCCGGCAATAAGTTTAAAGAAGACAGAGAGCTCAAGTTAGTATCGGATAATAAAATATATGATACTTATGCGGTACCCGCAGATGATATCTTAGAAATTTGGAAAGCTAAGGCTTATCTGTCTACGGCTTTACCAGAGCCAACCCCAGAGCCGACCATCGAAACCTTATCTACAATGATGGCGCAAATGCAAAAATCTATCTCCCAGTTAGGGAAAAACTAACAGAAAAACCCAATCAATGTATTGAACTTTTTTGTTGATTAGCCTTAACATTTTTTAACATCTCTTTTTTAAACCATATGAATTGAATTTCATCTATCAATACAAACAATGAAACTTTTAAATTGAATTGAGATGAGAAAATTATTGTACACCTTAGCTTTTACTGTAATGGGATTTACAGCAAGCTACGCACAAAAAGTAGAGAGAAAAAGATTTAGCGCTGAAGAAAGAGCAGAAAAATACGCAACAAGCTTGCAAGAAAAGCTAGGTTTAACGGCTGAGCAAAAATCTAAAGTAAAATCGTTAGAATTGGATAGATTTAAAGCTTTTGATGCAACGAGAAAAAAAGATTCTGTAGCAATGAAGGCTAAATTTGAAGCTAGAAAAGCAGAGATGAAAGCTCACGAAGAAAAGTTGAGCAAAATACTTACCAAAGAGCAGCAAGAAAAACTTCGTACAGAACGAGCTACTATGAAAGAAAAAGCTCAGTCAAGATTTAAAGACCAAAAAGGAAAATATCCAAGACATATGAAAGCTAAAAAAGACAGCTTACAACGTAAGTCTAAAATTTAAAAAAAGCCCCTAGAAATATCTAGGGGCTTTTTTTTTGCAATAACCGAACTTCTATTTTAAATAACCACCGCTATTTAAAATATCAGCCCATAAATTATAACCTGCCGGAATAAGGTGTAAACCATCCTTCGTTAAGTCAGCTTTTAACCTATTATTCTCATCAATGAAACTTTGATACAAATCGATTATTGTTACATTTTTAGCCGCGTAACCTCTTATTTGATTGTTGATATTCAAAATATGATCATCTTTACCATAATGATTTTTAGTCTTTGCGAAGGTTTCGTTAACCGGTAATAACGTGTAGAAATAAATCTGAGTTTTTTTTGATCCTGTTCTAATACGCTCAATAATCTTTTTATGATTTCTCACGATTAAACTGTCAGGGATGTTTTTAGCAACATCATTGATACCAATGAGGATAAATATCTTAGCTGGCTTTCTATCAATAACTTCCTGTAAACGTTCTAAAACACCGAAAGTAATATCACCAGAAATACCTCTGTTTACCGCATTAGGCAAGTTAAGCAACTTACTCCAATTGGTACCCGCCGTAATGCTATTGCCTAAGAAAATAAATTCCTTTTTACCTTTTGGCTCTGCATTAAATTTCGTAACCAGTTCAGCGTAGCGTTTGGCACGAGAAACGGTATCGAAACTTGACTTCTGTGCATAAGAATTAACAGATGCTAAGCTTAAGAACACCAGGATTGCTAATAAACGACTAATCTTCATTGTCTATATAGTTATGTTATTTGTTTGCAAATTTAGTGAGATAATGGTGTTAAATTAGCCAAATTCGCTTTTTCTCTATTCCAAGTGAATGCAGTAAAGAAAATAGCAACACCACAAGAAATAGCGATAGTGAAGAAACTCGCATCCCAACCATATAAATCTACTAAACGACCGAGCGCCGCATTGGCCATTAAATCGCCAATAAAATAACCAAATAGGCCTGTTAAACCTGCCGCAGTACCTGCTGCCTTTTTTGGAACCAAATCAATGGCTTGTACGCCAATTAACATAACCGGACCGTAGATGAAAAATCCGATAGCCCATAGCGAAACATTTTGCACTACTTTACTATCGCCGGGGTTTTTCCAATATAAAAGTACCGACAGTAATGTAGCAAACATATAAATGATTGTTACAGGAGCTCTCCTACCCTTAAACAGCTTATCACTCATTAATCCACAAAGTATGGTGCCCGGAATTGCCGCCAACTCGTAACCACCAGAAACCCATGCCGCCTCTGCCTTGCTGTAATTCTTAGCTTCTTGCAAAAAGGTAGGTGCCCAGTTAACAATGCCGTTTCTTACTAAATAAACAAAAGCATTAGCAATAGCGATAAACCATAATAATCTGTTGTTGAATATGTATTTAAAAAATATCTCTTTCGCAGAAAATTCTGTTTCTTGAGTTTTTGCATCATACGATTTAGGATAATCGTTTTTATATTCCTCGATTGGGGGCAAGCCTACCGACTGCGGCGTGTCACGCACTAACCAAAAGGCTACTAATGCAAAAATAATAGCAATCATACCTGGAAAATAAAGCATTCCTTGCCAGCCAGCAGATAACTCGAAGCCGAGTACTGTTAATGGCCCAACAAAAAAGCCTCCTATGTTATGTGCTAAATTCCAAATAGACATTGCAGTGCCACGCTCACGTATAGAATACCAGTGCGCAACCACTCGTCCACACGGCGGCCATCCCATTCCTTGTACCCATCCATTGATAAACAATATGACGAACATTACTGCTATTGACGAAGTAGCAAAAGGAATTAGTCCCATAAAAATCATCGTGAAAGACGATAAAACTAATCCAATTGATAAAAAATAACGAGCATTACTCCTATCGGAAACATTACCCATTATAAATTTACTAAAGCCATAGGCAATTGAAAGCGCTGATGCTGCAATACCTAATTCAGCCTTGCTATATCCTAATTTTTGTAACTCAGGTACGGCGAAAGAAAAATTCTTACGCACGAAATAATAAGCGGCATAGCCGATGAAAATCCCGATAAATACTTTTAAACGCTCTTTGCTATAAATTGAGTTGACCTTCTCTTCTGGCAACCTAGGTTGATGAGCTGCAGGTGCTGGAAAAATTCTAAATCCCATTCTTCTGATCTTGGCTGTATATAATGATGGTAAAATTAAAGTAAATTTGAGTAATCAGAGATAATCCCGTCAACTTTTAGCGCCTTTAAACGATTTATTTCTTCTTTTGTATTTGCAGTCCAAGGAATTATTTTGACACCGTCTGCATGTGCTTTCTTAACAAACTCTGCATCTACCATGTTAAAATTTGGACTTAAAATGAATGGTTTATAACCCAAATCAGCAATATTTTGCTCATAAGTTTTTTTATTATTTACCAAGTAGGATGTTTTAACCTGTGGGTACTTTTCATTGATGATTTGTATCGTTCTTTTGTCGAATGATTGAATAACTACATATTTTTCAATCTTTTTAGACATAATTACCTCCATCAGTAGTTTAACAAAAACATCTGGCGTTGGATTGCTAACGCCATCGCCTTTTGCGCTACATTTGGTTTCGATGTTGTAAAAATATTGCTTCTTCTCTTTCAATTTAATTTCGTGTTGTACACTATCAATTAAATCTGCCAATAAAGGAATGTAGGTTTTTATCTTTTTTTGCTGAGGAAAATCTTTATGAAACTTGGTACCTATATCAAACTTACGTAACTCGGCGTAATCCATCTTAAACACGTTGTATTTTTTTGCGTCTTTTGCTGGAATTTCGGCTCCGCTTGGCGTTAGCATAAATCCTGGGCTTAAATAATCATCGTGCGTTACTACCACTTTACCGTCTTTTGTAATGTGAGTATCCATCTCTAGGGTGGTAATGTTGGGATGCGACATCGCATCTTTCATTGCTAGAATTGTATTTTCTGGCATTAAACCCCTGCCACCACGATGCGCTTCTGCGCTAAAAGCAGGAAATTCAAGATCTTTTCCTTTTATGCCTCTATTCACACTACAAGCAGATAATACTGTTGCTGCTAAAAATGTTGAGTATGCTATTTTCTTTATCATCTTTATTTATAATACACGAAACGTTTATGTTATCTTCTTTTCCGCAGTAAACTGCTCACCAAACCTGTCGGTAGCCACAATTTTCACTTTTTTAACAGAAGAACTGCAATGCGCCATAAACAAATGTTCAGTTCTGCTAGGCTCTGCAAAAGTTCTGCCTTTCGGAAGTTTATCGCCTTTGTACAAACGTACAGCTTCTGGGTCAAACCCTTTTGTCATTTCCATTGGCGTTAACTTACCATCTAGAAAACACTCCACCTTCCATGAAGGGTCGTAATTCCAAATGTTGGCAATTATACGGTTATTTCCTGTCAAAGGCTCAATATCGAGAGAAACTTGATATTTTCTGTCTTTGTCTGTGCCTTTATAGTACCATTTTAATTCTTTGCCATTCACCTCGTAAACACCATAACCCCGCGGCGAACCGTCGCTGCAAATTGGGCCTGTCCACCAAGCGCCGCAAACTGCGCCGTGGTTATGCTCGAAAACACCTTCCTTAATTACATTACGGGTATAGTGCGTATGCCCAGACATGACGTGAACATTTTTAAATTCTCTTAAAAGTTCATAAAATGCTGCATTATTTTTTACGCTACTGTGGATTGGAATGTGAACGTTAATAATTACCAAATTATCTTTAGGCACATGAGCTAGATCTTTTTCCATCCAAGCCAATTGCTCCTCGCTGATATACCCGTCGTATTTTCGATCTACCCCTAAATATCTCACATCATCTAAAACAATATAATGGGCGTTACCGCGATTGAATGAATAATAAGTGGGACCAAAATATTTCTTAAAAGTTCTGTCTGAAGTTTCGTCTCCGCCTTGGCGATAGTCCATATCATGGTTGCCTAAGCATTGAAAGAAAGGAATACCCATCAACTCAACTGCTTTTGAGTAATCATCGAATAATGGCAATGCATCCCAAACGAGATCTCCTACCCCTATGCCATGCACTAATGCCTTACTTCCTAAACCTCGAACCAAGCGTTTAACATCTGGCACAGAGGTTTCCATCATTTGAGCTACATCTGCTTTGTTTTTTACTTGAGGATCTGCCCAAATGATAAAATGATGTTTATCATCACCTTGCTTTAGTTTTTTAAGGGTGAAATTGATCTCGTTGCGGGCACCTAGATTTTCGTACTGGCGATTAACGTAACCATGGTCTGTTTTAAAATCGTATCCAGCAGGTGTACTTAAGAATATAAATTCTGAACGAGAATTTAGTGTGATTGTATATTCGCCTCTTGTGTTTGTTTTTACTACGGCAAAACCGTCTGAAATTACAGCATCAGCAATTGGATTTTTACCATCAGTAACTTTACCGTTGATAATTCCATTATTATTTAAATGGTTAAAAGCACTAGATTTTAAGCTTACCACCATGCCGGTGGCTAACAAGCCAAATCGTTCTAAGAAAATTCTGCGGTTCATTGTGTGTTTAGTTTTTCTTGTATCGGTTCTTAAAAATGCAGAAGTAGCAATTTTATCTTTTGCTACTTTGTGTTTATTTATAAATAACTATTACATTATACATTGTGCCTATTCCACTTCTTATCCAGTCTCAAATATTAGTAAACGCATACAATTTCGATTTTAACGAAATTTAAACGGCATATAACTAATGCTAATCGAGGGCCGACTAAAGATTATATTACACAACTTGATGAATTAGTCGAACCATTACTACAATTTTAACTGTTCCAAATTGGGATGTGCTGGTTACAAAGCAATCATATAAAGAGCTTCTTCGTATTTCGCATTGTTAGGAAATTTTAATGCTAAAAAAATTGGCATGCCTAGAATAGAAGGCATGCCAATTTTAACAATTATGGTAGGATCTGAAGTATCCCAGTTCCTGTTTCAATTTCAGAAAGTACTGAACTGTTTGTCAATCTAACTCTAACCTGAGTCCTCTTGGTAGGCCAAGAATTATTAGAAATTCGATACTGCCCATTCAGCTTTATAAATGTACCTTGTGGATAATCAGCATTACCGCTGTTATAAGTGTGGTGGAATGTATTGGTTCCTTGCTTCACAAACTTTTGACCTGAAGTAATCGAATAATGATCGTTGTTTGGTATTAAATAGCCATAAGCTGGTGTGCCCGCAACCGCATCAGCTGCTTTAAAGGTATTCTGGGTACTAGTTGACGAACCAAAGAAAACAGCATCAACAGGGACACTTGTTGGCGTAACGTTGGTACCCACAAAGACTCCAATACCAGCCGGATGACCGCTGTTAGGCATCATACCGCTATTTGCATTTCCCATTCCGTCATCGCCATCTTCTGTTACATACAACTTGTTTGCGACCCAATTAGCACTTGCAATGGAAGTAGAGTTACCCCCACTAATTAATTTATGCCCGCCTACGTAGAAGAAGGTGCCTTTTGCGACCGTTCCACGAGTTATATTAAATTTGTAGGTTCTATTTCCACCAGTGGCCCAACCTTCTTTTGGAGCAGCGTCAGGATACGGTTCTAATCCGCCGCCATTTCTCGAGAAGATCACCGCAAACGGCGTCTGTCTAAAATCTAAATCTTGAGTAGCCAAAAATTGCGCATATTCATAATTACCGTCTGTACTTAGTACGTCTGTAGAAAAACCTGAGATTACAACAGGCGTCGGTCCTAACGGTATGGTTGGGTCTACGGTAATACTTGTTGGTATAAAATCGCTTTTTACCCTAGGGTGAATGTTCAAATTATCACCAGCATCTCTAATAATAATTCCCTTGATGTTAGCAGAATACGGCAAGAACTCATCTTTCAATATTGACGTCGCTTCCACTTTAGATCTAAACTCACCAATACCATCAGAAAAGGTCTTCACTCCAGCTAATTTTTCTATACCAATATTAGGCTCGTAATTACTGTTGAAAATCGATACCAACCTAGACTCAAACGCCTCTGGATTTTTCGCGATGTCTGCTGTCGACACTTGAGAAATCCACACATCGACATTAGAGGCAACTTTATTGATCTTACTACCATCAACCCCTGCAATTTGTAATATACCATCAACCCTTTTTAATACCCCGCCGTTAACATCAATATGTAGAGAATCACCAGGCACATAGTTTGAAGCAGCTGTACCGACATTGATCGCAATCCCTCTAAGTGAGTCGATTGCCCCAACACTTCTCAGGTTTTGGATAAATATTAAACCTGCTGGTAAATTGTTTCCAGAATGATCAGAAACTACTTGCCCACGAACCATTGTAGCGCCCCTCATCCCGTCTACCGTTAGCGTAACGTCACTGCCGCGATACATCTTTCTTAAATCAAAATTAGAGATATATGGACTGATCTCATGTTTTTTATATTCAGGCTCCATAGAACACCCATATAACACCACTAAAGGTGTTACTATGAACATTATGTATTTAAAAAAACTTTTCATAATTTCTTTTATTAAGGTTTTTGCCACCAAACTTGAGTACTAATTAAATCAGGACCCTGTGTTTCTAATGCTTTGTTATAATTTGTTGGATTAGTTGATTGAGTAACTAAAGGATAGTTTAACCTTGCCGGCATAACTCGATTATTAACCATTCCTGGGCCAGTTTGTAGCATTGGATACCCAGTTCTTCTATACTCGAACCATTGTTGAAAGTCAACTAAGAATAGCGCATAATACTTTTGATTATGTATAAGTGCCATCTTACTCCTTGCATTAATGTCAGTAAGATCAGAATCAACTAAACTGTTATTCCATTGTATACCAGCAGTAGTTAATCGGCCAATCACTTGTGCCTCTGTAAGCGGAGTTCTTATCCAATAATTAATTGCATGAGTTACGCCTTTATAATAAAAATTGCCTGCATCACCAGTAATCCAATTCTTAACTGCAGCTTCGGCTAAAATAAAATAAACTTCTGCAGCATTCATAATTATGCCTGTTTTCGGTTCAGTTTGCAAGGTATAATCTACGCCTGTTTCACCTTGAGAATAAAACCTCGACTCAAGTGCCACCACTTCTCCTTGAGCATAGCCACTCGGAATACCTTCGAACCCATTTGGTCCAGGCTTAATCCCAAAGGCATTAATGTTCGAGAAACCTAAAGAATTATCAATTCGCGGGTCCGACCACATCGTTAAATTATCGATGAAGAAAGAAGCTATTCCGGGCCCTCTAAAGTCAGCGGGACGAACGCTTGCCATTAATGGCGATGAATACGCTGCAGTTGTAGAATTTGTACCATTCCAAAGAATGCGTGCAGTTTGCTCATTTGTTTCTATTATTGGATATTCGGCACGTCTGGTTTCCGCAATTTCCTTAATTTTTGCTATAACTTGACCTGACACTTCACTTTTACCAGAAACCCTCATTAACAAGCGCAAATACAACGAATTACCAAGGCGTCTCCAGTTTTCAACGTTACCTTGATAAACTGGATCTGTCGCTGCATTAATAGCTGTATTTTCCTTTAACAATGAATTTGCTTCTTCCAGCTTCTCAAATAAATCAAGATAAATATCTTTTTGCTTATCGAACACTGGTTGGTATTTTCCCTCTTTCCCTGCGTTAGCTTCCAAATAAGGCACGTCGCCGTAAGTATCGGTTAGCAGCGAATAAACCCATGCCTGTGCTACTAATGCAATACCTTGATAAGAAGTGTTTAAATACTCAGGTGTTTTTGCAATGTTATAAATATCTTTAAAATCTGTTAAATTTACGTACCATGCATTCCAAGTTTGGTCTGCAATATTCCGTCTGATATCATAACGAAAAACACGACCCTCGGCATCACTTCTATCCACAGTAACCTGCATCAATTCGTTGTTAAAATTTCGATTACGAGTTAAATTTGCACTTAGAACATTTACTAAGGGTGTAATTAATAATTGATCTGGCGCAACAACAGGGCGACCGATTGGCTCTTTGTTAACTTCAATAAAGTCCTTGGTACAAGCTGTTCCTAAAGTTGCAGTTGCCAGAAGTATATATGCGATTGTTTTTTTTGTTCTTTTCATCTCATTGATTTTTATATTCCTACAACTAAACGAAGACCCATTGTTCTAGTTGATGGCAATTGTCCGGTTTCGAAACCTTGCACAATATCGGAGCCTGCAAGGGTACCAAATTCTGGATCAAACGCTGGCCATGGCGACCATATAAACAAATCACGGCCAAAAATTCCTAGAGACATTTTATTGAAACCTATTTTATTTAGAAAACTTTTCTTGAAATTATAAGTTAAATTTGCTTCTCTAAATTTGATATAGTCAGTGCTAAAAATACTGCCTTCAGCTTGATCAGATCCGTATATAGAATAATAATAATTGTCCATGTTAGTAGCGATGATATCGTTCGGTCTGTATGAGCCATCGTTGTTTTGTACCACGCCGTCGCCAATTAAGCCATTGTACCTTCCTGGCAAAGTTACCTTCAATTTACCCATAGCAGCCATTCTCGAGAATGTTAAAGAGTGGCCTACGGCGCCAAGTTGAGCGTCGAAGAGTACATTCATACTAAATTGCTTATATGTAGCACCAGTACCAAAACTAAATCTGAATTGCGGCATAGTGTTACCCAAGTAAATTAGCTCTTGACCAGCAATCGCATTCCCAGCGCTATTGAACACAATCTGACCGTCTGGAGAACGTTCGTACCCTCTTCCATACAAGTCACCCATGCTACCGCCTACGTTGGCTACCACTTGCCCTCCGCCGAGACCTCCAGTACGTAGAACTACAGAACTGTCTCCTAGTTCTACAACTTTATTTCTATTTGCCGAAAATGTACCGTTTAATGTCCACTTGAAGTTTTTCGTTTGATAAGGCACACCGTTTACGGCTAACTCTATGCCTTTATTGTCCACTCGGCCAACGTTAAAAACACCTACATTATAACCAGTGGCTCTATCAACAATTCTATTTAGAATTTGATTTTTGGTATTACCTGCGTAAACCGCTAAATCAAAATTCAAACGATTCTTAAACATTTTCAAATCCAATCCTAGTTCTACTGTCGTTGTAATAAGAGGTTTTAGGTTAGAATTAGGCAAAATCGTTGGATTTGTCATTTGACTACCTGGATAGATATCATTTGAAGCAATTACGTAATTATAAGCGGTACGGTAGGGCGTTGTACTACCACTACCCACCTGAGCAATTGAACCACGGAATTTCGCTAAATTTACAGCCTTTGGAAGTTTCCAAAAATCGGAAGCGATGAATGATACACTTGCTGACGGATAGAAAAATCCTACGTTATCTGTACGGTTAATTGTAGCTAATGTGCTATTCCAATCCTGACGACCTGTAATATCAAGATATAAGTAATTTTTATAAGAGATTGTGGCCGCTGCGTACAAACTATTAATACGATATCTTGCAGTATCTGGAACGTAAATTAAAGGATTTTGATTATTATCAAGACTATATATATTTGGCAAAACCAAACCATCAGCTCTGACCTCGAGTCGAGAATACTCATTACGCATTTGGCTACCACCCAAACTCGCAGAAACGCGAACGTCTTTATTCACCTCCTTGTCGTACCTCAACATGAAATCCGCATTTATTTCGTAAGACTCTACATCACTAACACGGAACGAACCTTGAGCAAATCTACCACCTGCCGCATCCCATGGTCTTCTGGTTTCACGTTTGTCATTGTTTAAATCTCCTGACGCACGAACCATTAGACTAAGTTCTTTCGTGAACTTATAGTTTGCTTGAATATTTCCAGTCCAACCATTTCTACGCTGACCGTTTAGATATTGCTCTGAAATAGCATAAGGTCCCTCTGGTTGTGTAGTAGTTAAGTTAACCATTTCTATAAACTCCCTACCACGTCTCCAATACTCTTTGTACCAATGGGTATTCACGTTTGGCTGCGAAAACATATACCAATACATTAATGATTGATTTCCGTAACCAGTTGCGGGCAAATTATCACTGTGTCTATTACTGTATTGCGCCTTAATATTTATTGTTAGCTTATCTGTTAATTTCGTATTTGCATTAAACGTAACATTGGTTCTTTCTAAACCAGTGTTAGGCACAATCCACTCATTATTTCCATGACTTGCAGATAAACGCATATTCACTTTTTTAAACGTACCGTCTAAACTTACAGAGTTATTAGATGAAAACCCTGTAGTAAAGAAAGCATCTAGTGGATCGTCGTAAGCAACCCATGGAGTTCTGGTTAAACCACGAGCTTGTGTGGCTGGATCATATTGAAAAAACTGACTTCCTTCTAAAAAAGGTGCACCCCAAGATGCACTTGTGGCATTTGTACTTGGACCATCGGCAGAAGCACCATATGAGAAATAAGAAACTCCGAATTGACCTTGGCCATATTCAAACTGTCTATCTGGCCTACGATTAATATCTTCCCAGGTGCTGTTCGATGTAAAAGTTATTCCCATCGTTTTTCTATTAGAAGACGCTGATTTAGTGGTGATCACCACGGCACCATTAGCGCCACGCTGTCCGTACAGAGCAGATGCAGCCGGACCTTTCAAAACAGTCACACTTTCTATATCATCTGGATTTATATCTCCTAAGCCACTACCAAAATCTACTGGCATAATATCTCCACCTGTGCCGTATGCACCACCACCAGTTGAAGCTGTACGTCTTGAGCTACTGCTCGCTATAATACCGTCTATAACGATTAGCGCTTCATTATCGCCGGTAAGGTTATTCTCACCACGTAATATAATCTTATTTGAACCTGAAGGACCTGAATTTCTAACTAAATTTAATCCCGCAACTTTTCCGGATAATGCATCTGTCCAGTTGCTAGAAACCGCGTTCGTAACTTGAGTACTATCTATCGTAGTTGTTGCATATCCCAAAGCTCTTTCCTCACGCTTTATACCTAATGCAGTTACTACAACAGTTTCCAAGTTGCTAGACGAAGACTTCAGTCTGATATTCACGTTGTTTACAGAAGAAGTATAGGTTGCCGAATTAGATGTGTAGCCAATGAAACTAAAAACGAGTGTAGCTCCACTTGGTACTGTTACACTAAAGTTACCATCAACATTTGTTTGACCAACCACTTGTCTAGTAGTTGCGTTGGTAATACTCACACTCGGTATCGTAGTTGAATCATCAGCATCCAATACTTTACCTTTTACGGTAATATTTTGCTGCGTTGTTTGGGCGCTTACTTTTTGCACTGGGACGATAAGCAAAACGAAAGCGAAAAGAAGAGCTGCACTAAAACCACGTACAACATCAACCAAACGTTCTTTACTTACCATATCCGTTCCTAAAAGTCGCCATTGTGAATGGACATCACAATCATTCACATGTGAACACATGTAAGCTCTTCGAGTACTTGTTTTGTTCATAAAATTGATTATATCGGTTATTTATTCTGTTTTCTCTTTTTATAATTTCCTGCAAGTATACCGCAACATTGTTAAATTTAGGTTTCGATAGTGTTAACGATACCTCTTTTTAATACAATTGTTACATTTTATAACAAAGAATTACGGTACTTACTTCATGGTAGAATATAAAAAACAATTTGAAACTAATTATAAATATCAACAAATCAAAAAAAAGGACAAAATTAATTTATCAACAATACGAAAGTAAAAACGAAAACAAACAAAACAAAGAGAATCAAATGCAGGCTCCATGTCGCATAAAAAAGGCATTGCGCAACGCAATGCCTATATTTTAACTTAATATATCCTTTTATACTACTGTAACAGTTATACCCAAACCTTCTAAATGGTTTAAAATTTGTTGCGACACGCCCTTATCGGTAACAATATGATCTACATCTTCAAATCCACATATTTTCCCGAAACCTCTTTTTCCAAATTTCGTAGAATCCGCTAACACCACTACTTTTTGCGAAACTTTAATCATTTGTTTATTGAGATGCGCCTCCATGGCATTAGTTGTAGTGAAACCGTGCTCCAAGTCTATTCCATCTACCCCTAAAAATAGTGTATTGAAATAGAAATCATGCAACACCTGTTCAGCATAAACTCCCATTACAGAAGAAGAACTTTTTCTTAATAAGCCTCCTAACTGAATCACTTCCTTCTCTGGATCTTTTAAGAATTCTAAAGAGATATTTAAAGAAGAAGTAACAACAGTCATATTTAAGCCAGCAGGCAAGTGCCTCACAAAGTATAATAGAGTAGTACCAGATGCGACCACAATAGAATCATTTTCTTTCACCAATTTTGATGCAGCTAACCCTATCCTATTCTTTTCTACTGATTGCAGCTTTTCTTTTTCGTTTACAGGCCTGTCAACCGTATAAGGGTTATTGAGCGTTGCCCCGCCATGTGTTCTAAACAGTAAATTTTTATCCTCCAATAACTTCAAATCTTTTCTAATGGTTACTGAAGAAACTTTAATTTCCTTACACAAATCTACAACATTAATATATTGATCTTGCTGTATTTTGCTCAATATAAATTGATGCCTTTCGGCTAAGGTCATATTCATACATTTCAATTTAAATCGCAAGTTAACAATTTAAACAAACCGTGAACAATGGATTGTGACAGAAAAATTAAAAAAAAGTAAATTATTTCGAAATTGATTACGTATAATTGCTTTTAGTTTCGTTTTATTACAATTTCAATCATGCAAAGAATACACGCACATAACTTAGTAAATAAATCAAATTGGGATATTATTATCATTGGCGGAGGGGCTACAGGGCTTGGAACTGCACTTGACGCAGCAAGTAGAGGTCTGAAAACGCTACTTATCGAACAATCTGATTTTGCTAAAGGTACCTCAAGTAGAAGTACTAAATTGGTTCATGGTGGCGTGAGGTATTTGGCACAAGGCGATATCGCATTAGTAAGACACGCTTTAAAAGAACGCGGATTAATGCAAAAAAACGCAGCACATTTAGTACGCAAAGAGGAATTCATCATTCCATGTTACGATTGGTTTTCTGTAGCGAAATACTTGATTGGCTTGAAAATGTACGATTGGTTAGCGGGCAAGTTCAGCTTCGGTACGTCTAAATATTTCTCAAAAGAGGAAACCTTACGCATTATGCCTGGTGTAAAAGAAAAAGGCTTAAAAGGTAGTATTCGTTATTTTGATGGTGCATTTGACGATTCTAGATTAGCCATCAACATCGCACAAAGTGCTAAAGAAAATGGTGCAAACTTAGTAACTTATATGAAAGTTACGAGTTTGTTGAAAGATGGAGATACAATTACTGGGGTGGCGACAGAAGATTTACTTACTGGCGAAACTTTTCAATTATTCGGAAAAACAGTGATAAACGCTACTGGTGTTTTTGTGGACGAGATTTTGCAAATGAGCAAACCAGAAGCACGTAAAACTGTTAGACCTAGCCAAGGAGTACACATTGTATTGAAAAAAGAATTTCTAAATAGCGATTCTGCCCTAATGATTCCGCAAACATCTGATGGTAGAGTACTTTTTGCCGTACAATGGCACGGTCATTTATTAGTTGGTACTACAGACACACCTTTGGATGAGCATAGCTTAGAACCAAGAGCGCTTCAGCAAGAGACAGATTTTATTTTAGCAAATGCGGCAAGCTATTTTAAAACTGCGCCAACAGAAGCTGATATACTGAGTGTGTTCTCTGGTCTTCGTCCGCTGGCAGCACCAACCGATAGCAACTCAAATAGCACTAAAGAAATTAGTAGAGATCACAAGCTTTCTGTTTCTGCAAAAGGTTTAATTACCATTACGGGCGGTAAATGGACAACCTATCGCCGTATGGCCGAAGAAACTGTGGACTTAGCGATTAAGGAAGGTAAATTACAAGCCACACCGTGCAAAACAGAAGAACTAGCTATACATGGCTCTACAGAACTTGCAGATGTTAACTACTTAAATGTTTACGGTACCGACAGGCAAAAAATGGAAGCATTAATTGCTACCAACCCAGAATTAGGGCAAAAACTTCATGAAAAATTCCCTTATACGTATGCTCAAGTAGTATGGGCGGTAAGAAATGAAATGGCCGAGACTGTAGAAGATATTTTATCAAGAAGATTACGTGTATTAATTATAGATGCTAAGGCGGCTAAAGAGATGAGCGTCGCTGTTGCAGACATTATGGCCAAAGAAATTGGTGCTTCTGAAGAATGGAAGCAACAACAAATTGATTCTTTTGCTAAATTAGCTGAAGGATACACGTATCATGCAAAAAGTAAAAAAGAAGAGCCAGTTTTAGCGAACTAGTTCTTAACTAACCAAATATAAAGCCTATGGGCAAGTTTATTTTATCTCTAGATCAAGGGACAACAAGTTCGCGTGCAATCGTTTTTAGCTACGAAGGCAAAATTGTGGCCATTGCACAAAAAGAATTTAAACAGATATATCCGCAAGCTGGCTGGGTAGAACATGATGCTACAGAAATATGGTCTACCCAATTGGCCGTAATGACCGAAGTAATTGCAAAGGCGGGCATTACACCGCTTGATATTGAAGCCATTGGTATCACTAATCAACGAGAAACCGCTGTTGTTTGGGATAGAAAAACTGGAAAACCTATTTACAATGCCATTGTTTGGCAAGATAGACGTACATCCGAGTATTGCAATAGTCTTAGAAATGAAGGCAAAGCTGATTTCATTCAACAGAAAACAGGTCTCATTATCGATTCTTACTTTTCGGGCACTAAAATAAAATGGATTTTAGACAATGTTGATGGCGCAAGAACCAAAGCCAATAACGGCGAATTGGCTTTTGGTACCATTGATAGCTGGTTGATTTGGAACCTTACCGATGGAAGAGTTCACGTTACCGATGTTTCGAATGCTTCGCGTACCATGCTCTACAACATCAACACTTTGGCATGGGATGAAGAATTACTTCAACTTTTAGACATCCCGGCATCGGTGTTACCCGAAGTGAAATCATCTAGTGAGGTATACGGCCACACCACTGGTAATATACTTGCAGCACAAATACCTATTGCAGGTATAGCTGGCGATCAGCAGTCTGCGCTATTTGGGCAAATGTGTACTAAAACCGGAATGGTAAAAAATACCTACGGCACAGGCTGTTTTATGCTCATGAACATCGGCAATAAGCCAAAACTCTCTTCCAAAAACCTTTTAACTACCATTGCTTGGCAAATTAATGACGAAATTAACTATGCATTAGAAGGTAGTATATTTATTGGGGGCGCAATTGTTCAGTGGCTACGAGATGAGTTAGGTATCATCCAAAAATCGTCGGATGTGGAAGAATTAGCACTTAAAGTTGATGACACTCAAGGCGTTTACATAGTACCGGCATTTGCTGGCTTAGGTGCTCCCTATTGGAACCAAGACGCCAGAGGAACAATTACCGGACTTACCCGTGGCTCTAACAAATCTCATATTGCCCGAGCGGCACTCGAAAGCATTGCGTACCAAACCATGGATGTGCTTGAAGCCATGCAAGCTGACGCAGGTTTACCTATTGCCGAATTGAGAGTAGACGGTGGAGCCACTGCTAATAACATGCTTATGCAGTTTCAGGCCGATTTACTTGATTGTAAAGTGATACGTCCAGAAGTTACTGAGGTTACCGCCATTGGTGCCGCTTACCTTGCTGGTTTAGCCACAGGCTTTTGGAAAGATCTCAACGAAATCCAGTCGCAATGGAAAATTGATAAAACTTTTGAAAGCGAGGCCAATCAAAACCTCAAAACGAAACAAATTAAAGGTTGGAAACAAGCGGTAAAAGCCGCCATAGCAAACACTCAAGATTAGGTAATATGAATATCTACTTTGCAGAATTTATTGGCACCGCCATTATGATCCTTTTAGGAGGAGGCGTTGTAGCTAACGTAGTGCTCAAAGAAACCAAAGGCAATAACAGCGGTTGGATTGTGATTACCACAGCTTGGGCTTTGGCTGTTTTTATTGGTGTAGTGGTTGCTGGTCCCTATAGTGGTGCTCACTTAAATCCGGCTGTTTCCCTAGGCTTAGCAATCGCTGGGAGTTTCGAATGGGCTAAAGTTCCAGGTTATGTGTTGGCTCAATTTGGCGGCGCAATGACTGGCGCAATGTTGGTTTGGTTGCTGTACAAAGATCATTTCGATGCCACAGACGATACAGGTCTAAAGGCCGCACCCTTTGGCACCTCTCCCGCTATCGCTAACAAAGCCACTAATTTATTTTCCGAAATTTTGGCAACCTTCGTACTTATTTTCGCCATATTTTATATTACTGGTGCAGAGATGGGTACGGAAAAAACGCCCATTGGTTTAGGTTCTGTAGGTGCTTTACCCGTTTCATTTTTGGTTTGGGTAATTGGGCTTAGCTTAGGCGGAACAACAGGTTACGCTATTAACCCAGCCAGAGATTTAGGTCCTCGCATTATGCATGCGATTTTACCTATAAAAGGCAAAGGCAGCAGTAATTGGAGTTACGCTTGGATACCCGTGCTAGGCCCCATTATTGGTGCTACATTAGCAGCTTTACTGCACCTATTTTTAAAAGGGTAGTGTATTATCTTTATTAGAAAAGCAAAGATATTGCATTAAAGATCTTTATTCCTACTGTTCGCTACATCTCAAACTCCGCTTCGCTGGTTTGAGGATACCGCTACCATTAGGTTTATTTTACTGACATCCTTCGTCATTTACTCATCAACTCGTGTCGCACTATTATGATCAGCCTCTTCTTCGTAATACTCCACATAACCAAAGCCATTTTTGTAGACAATCCAAACCAAGCAAGTTAGTAGCGCTATGGTACAAAAGACAGAACCTTCTACACCAAAACTTCCGCCAGAAATAAAATCAACGCCCTCAATTTTAGCCTTTACTAAGCCCGAAATTTTATCATTGCCGCTTACATTATAGCCTAACAATACAGATTGTGTAAAATTCCATCCAAAATGAATACCAACTGCCCAAGCTACATTTCTAGTATGTAGCGTAACAATAGCAAAGAAAACGCCCGCCAAAAGAATATTAGCAGCACCCAAATACGTAATACCCGGATTGGCAAAGTGCGCTAAAGAAAACAAAATACCGTTCACCACTGCAGCAAACCACAAAGGGTATCGCTCTGCCATTACATATAAGGCAAAAGTTCTAAATAAAAATTCTTCGAAAACAGCCACCAACAAAAAGAACACCAGATACCCAATAAACATATCCCAAGCTAACGCCGCTGGTGTAAAACTCACATTTTTATTCAGATATAAGGCCCCCACGCACAAGCCAATTATAACTGCACCAATTAAGGCACCCTTTACAAAGGCCAGTAATGCATTCTTCCTTCGTACAAACACCAAATAAAAGTCTACAGAACGAATGGCTTTAAAAGTCATCAACAGTGCTGAGAGCACTACAACTACCAGCGTAAGTTCCATTAAAATGTCACTGATGATATTTGTTCCAAACCAAATTGTAGGTAACATTCCTCCATCCACCAGCAATGCAAATGGCAAAGCTGAAAGCAGCGTAAAAAACAAAAACAGCCAAACCTTTAAAATTGGCGTTAAGTAATAACTAAATTTGGTTTCAGGGATCATTGGTATCGCTTTTTTAATAAAGTTAATACGGTTTTATCCGTCTTAAAGGTCACATCTTCTTCCTGCAATTCACTAATTTTTTTCCACCTAAAACTTTGTGCTAATCCTTCATCGAAATCAAACAACTTAGTTTTAAAATTCAAATTTAGCGGACTGATTGTTTTGACTAAATAGTACACACTAATTACTTGGCTACTATTAAAGCTTGATTTTTCGTAAAAATCGGTCGTGTAAAAATGACTTAACACTTCAATTTCTACATTGCATTCTTCCATAAACTCACGCTTCAAACCATCGATTAGTCCTTCACCATGTTCTAATCCTCCGCCCGGAAACTTGGTAAAATACATGCCCACTTCAAATTCATCGCTAAGTAGTATCTCATCCTGTTCATTAACTAGTAAACCATAAACTCTTACATTAAAATAACTCATTGACTAAAATGCTTTTGATTTTTCGTGACATTTTCCATATCCCATTTAATTTCGCCTCTAAAAGCTTCGGCTCTTACGGGACAATCTTTCATTTTACAGTAATTGCAGCAAGCTGGTAAACACGGGTCGGCATGTATAAATAGCTCAGTTCTATCATTTACAGCAGAGTTCATCAAGTGATCAATACTTGTAATCTCACTATGAACGGTATTTAAATCGTAATAATATGGCAAAGTAACGTGACAGTCAATATGAAGTTCGGCTCCGTACTGTTGTGCTCTTAAATTGTGTACATCTATCCAACTGTCCCTCCTATGCGCTTGCAAAACTTCAACCAATTCTCTAACCAACTCCATATTACTTTCATCCATTAAACCTCCTACAGACCTTCGCGTGAGTTTGTAGCCATTAAAAACAATATAAATCCCCAATAAAATAGAGATTACACTATCTAGCCACCATATCTGCGTAAATTGTATTAGCAACACGCCTACAACAAGTCCAGCACTGCTTATCGCATCGGTTAGTAAATGTTTCCCATCTGCTTCTAAAGTTAAAGACTTATTTTGCTTACCTACTTTTTTGAGGTAAAGACCCATCGCCAAATTTATTAATCCTGTAAAACCGATAATAAGCGCACCATCGAGAAGAGAGGCAACCACATTTCCATTAAACAGGCTATATACAGATTTCACTAAGATGACAACCCCCGCAATAGCGATGAGCACACCTTCCACAAAAGCGGAGAAAAACTCTACCTTTCCGTGCCCGTAGGGATGGTTTTCGTCTTTAGGTTGTGTACTTAAGTAAATACTGTAAAATGCAAAGGCACTCGCTATCACGTTAACAATACTTTCTGCAGCGTCGGTTAATATGGCGTTGGAATTGGTAATTAAGTAAGCTACGAATTTAGCCAGCATTAAAAATATGCTCACACACAGCGACAGCAGAATTACCTTTTTGTTACTTATCAATGTAGTAAAATTTAGCCTCAAAGCTACGTTTTAATGTACAAAATCGTCCACAATGTTTAAATTTACTCAAGGGACTTCGTCTGACAAAACAATTTGTAATAATTGCAAAAAAACCTATACAAACGTCAAATTTTTACATTAAAAATCATCTTTTTATGAGGTGTTACAAATAAGGTTTTTATATTTGCTAACTCACATAAGAACCATGAATATTTTATCAGATAGAATCAACAACCTTTCAGAATCGGCAACTTTAAAAATGACCAAATTAGGTCGTGAATTGTCGGCAAAAGGTGTTAACGTAATTAGTTTAAGCGTTGGCGAACCAGACTTTAATACCCCTGAACACGTAAAAGAGGCTGCAAAAAAAGCATTGGATGACAACTTTACACGTTACTCGCCGGTACCTGGTTACCCAGATTTGCGCCAAGCGATTGTAAACAAGTTGAAGGCAGAAAACAATTTAGATTACGACATTTCTCAAATTGTTGTGTCTACAGGTGCAAAACAATCATTATCGAATGTTATTTTAACCTTAATTAATCCAGGTGACGAGGTAATTATACCTACACCTTATTGGGTTTCTTACTCGGAGATGGTGACTTTAGCTGAAGGTAAATCTGTTTTTATCGATACCAACATCGATAGCGATTTTAAAATAACACCTGAGCAATTAGAGGCCGCTATTACGCCAAAAAGTAAATTATTTATGTTCTCTTCGCCAAACAATCCTACGGGAACTGTTTATAGCAAAGATGAATTGGCTGCTTTGGTTAAAGTTTTTGAGAAATATCCAAATATCTTAATCTTATCCGACGAGATTTACGAACACATCAACTTTGTTGACAAACACGCATCTATTGCAGAATTTGCAAGTGTAAAAGATAGAATAATTATTGTGAACGGTTTCTCTAAAGCCTTTGCAATGACGGGTTGGAGATTAGGTTATATCGCGGCTAGCAAAGAAATTGCGGCTGCTAACGATAAGTTACAAGGCCAAACTACTTCGGGTACTTGTTCTATTGCACAGCGTGCGGGTATTGTTGCTTACGAGCAAGGTTTAGATACCGTAAACGAAATGAAAAAGGCATTTGCACGCCGCCGTCAGTTGGTTTACGATTTATTGAAAGATATACCAGGTGTTAAAACCAATTTACCAGAAGGTGCTTTCTATTTCTTCCCAGAAATCAGCTCTTTCTTCGGTAAAAAAGATGCTGATGGTAATGTAATCAAAAACTCTTCGGACTTAGCCTTATACCTTTTAAACGTTGGCCACGTGGCAACTGTTGGTGGCGATAGTTTTGGTAACGACAACTACATTCGTTTATCTTACGCTGCATCAGACGAAAGTTTGGTGGAAGCTTTAAGAAGAATTAGAGAAGCATTAGGTAAATTGAGCTAATATCAATTTAACAAAATAACAAAGGGTTTCGATAAAATATCGGAACCCTTTTGTTTTGGAATTGAACGTTACTCAGATTTCCCCAAATTGACATAACATTACAACTTCAATCTTAAGTTTGCCCCTAAGGCAAACCATCTCTTTGGTAAAGGCACCGCACCTACCTCTATATATTCCTTATTAAGTAAATTAGTTGCTTCTGCATAAAAATTATAATGCTGTTTACCGTACGCCAAACGCACATCGGTAATTAAATAATCTCGCTTATTTACCCTTTCAATCCAACGGTTCGCAATACTCAAACTAAACGGTTTCGTAGCAAATACCAACCTAGCCAAACCTTGCTGTTTTAAGTGCTCTAAAACATATTTCGATGTTATGTTATTAGCGTAAGTTGTATTTTCGGCCATTAAATAGTTATAGCTCAATTGATAACTTAATAAAGTGTTATCACTCATTTTTATTAGTTGCGATACACTTAGATTGTAACCTTGCACTTTGTTCTCGCCAAAATTTTCCGGTTGGTATGGCACGGCCGATGAATTTCTAATCCAGTCGATAAAATTGGTAATGGTGCGGTTAAAATATCCGACCTGCGCTTTAAAGCTACCATTTTGATACTGCAAACTCCCTTCGTACTGCCAAGCATCTTCCGATTTCAAATCAGGATTACCAATATTCCCCGGTCTTTGGTTTAAATACAAATCGGTAAAAGACGGTATGCGCTGACTAGAACCCACGTTGAAAGCCAGTTTCCAATGGTTAGCAAGGGAATAAGCGACATCCAAACCAGGAAAAACCTGCCAACCAAATTGCGAATTGTAATTGGCATAAGCGCCTAAATTTAAGGTTACCGCTCTCCACAAATCGTTTTTATACTCGGCGTAAGCCCCGTGATTGTTACGATGTCTATCGCCAATATTAGTACTTTCGATATTTTCCGATCTTGTTTCTAGACCAAACCCAAAATCACCTATGGTAGTATTAAGTGTACTGTTCAACTCTGCCGACAATACATCGGTTTGATGAATGGATCTCGCTCTGCTCAAATCATTTCTGAAATAGCGGTAATCGTCCCAATTGTAGCGAGCACTTACACGAGGGCGCACGCTAAAGTTTTTGGAGAGTTGATGACTAGAGCCTAAGCTAAACAAGGCTGTTTTAACCTCCTCAAAAGCCTCCACGTCACCAGGAGCAGCGTAATATCCGTTTGCACCAAAAGCATTTTCCACGTAGCCAGCCATTGCGTTTACACTGTGTTTGTCGTCTAATTTCAAGTTTCCTTGATAAAATAAATGGTCGCCGTGGGTAGCGCTGTTATATCTTTGCCCGTTGTAATTGTTGCTGCCAATAGCAAACAAATGTTGATTGTCTTTTCCCGCTAAGTTTACGGCAACCTCAAGCCTGGCACCGCCGTACTTGCCATCTCCTTCTCTAACGTCCTTATTTTCGAAAGAGGTTCCGCCTTGCGCATTCACCAACAACTGCGATTGCGCAACACGTGTAGTAACAATATTTATGGCGCCAGTTAAAGCATTAATGCCGTAAACTCTCGCTGCTGGACCTTTCAAAACTTCAATACGCTCAATAGCGGCCAGTGGTACCGGAATATTCATCGAATGATGAGCAGTTTGAGCATCAGATATTTTTACACCATTTAGAAGTATTAAAGTTTGTTCAAAAGTGCCGCCATCAATGCTCACATCTGCCTGCGTCCCGAAAGGTCCACGCTGCCGAACATCCACGCCTGCAATATAGCTTAGTACTTCATTCACCGACTTTACAGGCAAATTGGCTATTTCTTCTTTGGTAATAACCTGTATGTTACGAGCCAACTTGTTAAATGGTGTTTGTAGGCGATTTTCTGAAATCGTAATTTCATTAAGCTTAGTAGTATCAGACTGTTGCCCTAAAGCAAGCAAGGGCGAAAAAAGCAAAGCGTTCAATAGATAGTTTTTCATTCAGCAGCCATTTGTTTTTTAAAAATTAACGCAAAAGTCATATCTTTCCGGAACATTTAAGTAGTCCGCTTTTAAGATAATGAGTAGTCCGGCTGTAACTCCGTTTCAAAGCTTCGTTAAACTCGATAAGCAATTAAAAACGCCAATTTATTTACAACTAACGCAGCAATTAATTAATGCAATACAAAGGGGCTATCTAAGCACAAATGCTAAACTTCCAGGTTCTCGCAGCATGGGGGATATTTTCAATTTGCACCGTAAAACGGTCATTGCTGCTTATGATGAGCTAGCCGCTCAAGGTTGGATAGAAATTATCCCCAATAAAGGTGCGGTAGTACTTCCATCAAACAAACGACAATTAAAAAAACAAGCTTACAGCCATTTGGTTGCCTTATCAGGATATCCTGAAAATACAGGCTATTCTTTCAGTTCTTCCAACCTTTTAGATAAAATTAGTGAAGAGAGCGACTGCCTTTTACAACTTAACGATGGCCAACCCGATTATCGGTTAGCACAACTCTCCTACCTCTCGAGCTTGTATAGTGCCACAATGAAACGCAAATCAACGGTTCAAAAACTTACCAAAAGCAACACAAGCGCTCATTTCAAAAAACAACTGAGCAATTACTTAAACCAAAGTAGAGGTTTGCATATTGGCAGCCACGATATCTGCATTACAAAAAGTAGCGAAATGAGCCTATATCTCATTGCCAGAATTTTGCTCAAAGAAAGCGACATCGTTGCTGTAGCGCATCCAGGCTATTATGCTGCAAATATGACCTTCCAGAATGCGGGAGCTAACTTGCTCACTATTTCTATTGACGAAGATGGTATAGTAGTAGATGAGCTGAAAGAAAAATTGAAAACAACAACCATTAGAATGCTGTACTTAACGCCTCATCATCATTACCCCACAACGGTAAACTTAAGTGCCCAACGGCGAGTGCAAATACTGCAATTGGCAGAAAAATATGGTTTTGTTATTGTGGAGGACGATGACGACTACGATTTTCACTTTGAGAAAAACAACATTTTGCCTTTGGCTAGCGCCGATGTAAGCGGAATGGTAGTTTACCTGGGTACTTTTGGCAAATCGCTAGCACCAGCCTTTAGCTGTGGCTTTGTTGTAGCCCCCAAAAATTTAATTGTTGAAATTGACAAATACGCCAGTTTGCTCAGCAGATATAACGATGTAATAATGGAGCAAGTTTTGGTAGAAATGATTAGCGAAGGCGAAATGCACCGGCATTTGCGCAAAGCATTAAAAGTTTACGAAGAACGTAGAAACAACTGCTGCGAACTAATTACCAAAAACTTGGGAAACGATGTTTCTTTTGAAAAGCCTAAAAGTGGCTTAGCAGTTTGGGTGAATTTTCAACAGAAAATATCATTAGTAAAACTAGCCCATTTTTGCGAAAAGCAAGAGCTTCATATTCCTAAAAACTTACTATATCAAGATAAAAAAACTACCGCTATTCGATTAGGTTTTGGACACCTTAATTTTGAAGAAATGGAGCAAGTGGTAAAGATATTAACTACTAACTTTCGGGCAATTCAAACACACTAAGTGTTAGTTGGTTATTAGCGGTATCTAAAGTCCAGTTTAAGGTCTCCTTTTGCATTTTGTTAACTTCTTCTCCTTCGCAGGCAAAAAAACGATTTACAAGGTAAGTTAGCACCAATTTACCTTTTTTATGCGCAACATTAACATCAACTGCAAGCACCTTTAATTTGGTTAACTCTATCATACCGCCTCCGCCACCAGTAATTAAATCATCTTTAAACTTTGCAATTAAAGCAGCCTCAACTTGCTTAAGTAGTTCGGTAAACTTGGTCAGTCTGGCCTCTTGGTGTTCTCCTAAAAGGATATCAATGTCAATTGCTGTTGTCGAAATGAAGAAATCCGCCATATGGTATCATAATGCTTCTTACAAAACTAATGATAATAAACGAGCGATTGCCTCGCGCCCCCATCAAATCGTATTTATATAGTACATTTGTAAACCAACCATATCCACGGCGGAGAGTTTAAGGCAATGAAAATATACATCAGTAACTTACGAATTTTGGCCACTTTTGCCGTGATCGTTATTCATACCGCAGCTAATTTTGTCACTAAATACAATCATATTCCGCTAGCAACGTGGCAAACAGCTAACGTTATTGATGCTTTTGCTCGATTTTGCGTCCCTCTTTTTGTGATGATTTCTGGAGCATTGTTGCTTGGCAAAGAAAGTGATTTCAAAACCTTTACCATTAAAAGAACACAGCGCATTATTTACCCGTTTTTGCTGTGGTCCGTGGTTTATGCTTTTAGAAAGGCATCAAGCTATTTTGAATTTAAACACAGCGCTTTAAAGATTGCCGAAGATACGTTTTCATTGATTATTGGTGGGGCCAGCTACCATTTTTGGTACACTTTTATGATTATTGGCCTCTACTTATTCATCCCAATACTAAACGCTTGGATAAAAAGTGCGTCAAACAAAGAACTGCACTACTTTTTAGCCATCTGGGCAGTTACACTACTCTATAACGAGTACAGCAAAACCTTCCTTCCTCCCTTTGATTTGTTGTATTTTAGCAAATACATTGGCTACTTAGTGCTCGGTTATTATTTAGATAGAAATTTTGATACAAGCAAAAAAAACATCTACTTCAGTATATTGTTGATTGCCATAGGTACATTGGCCACTTGTTTGCTCACCGCCCATTTTAGTAAAATAAGCCGACAGTTTGTAGCTACCTTTTATGGTTACACCACGCTAAATGTGGCCCTAACCACCATTGGTATATTTACTTTGTTTAAAGCCATTGCACACAAAAGCAACAGTTTATTAAATCTATTAGATAAAAACAGTTTTGGAATTTACTTTATTCACGTTTTAGTATTGGAAAAAATCCGTGGTTTTATTCCCTTTCATCATTACCATCAAAGTCCGGTAAAAGCTATTGCTTATATAGTGATGGTTTCGTTGCTTTGCTATGCCTTTTCGCTATCCATTATATTTTTGTTGCGCCAAATTAAGCCTTTGACCAAATGGGTTGGGTAGTCAACTGCACTACACACCTGAAGGCACTATATAGGAGCTAAAATATTACGATTTAGAAGCTTATGGATATAAAGGCGGAGGTTGCTTTACCTACGATTTGTCAGCCCGTGATCTAAATTATACTTCGACGAGCTCAGGATGACAAGGAGGATGAGCGACCTGCCTAGTAGCAATGCAAAAAAAAACTTGAACCCTTGCACCAGCATTTGTTAAATAAACGGGATAGCAACGGAAAGCTCGCAAGCGAAGTATGAGTGCGGACTTGAAGTGTATAGCCCGACTAGCTTGCATAGTTGCAGGGCAATTGCTTTTCAAAAAACTTAGCATCGTATAGGTTTTTTGGCTATCGCCTAAATAGGTGTATCTACTTCGAAAATCCCAAAATAAAGCGCATCTTTGCATAAATAAAAATATCAAGATGTCAGACGAGAAGATCATATTTTCAATGGCTGGTGTAAGTAAAATTTACCCACCACAAAAACAAGTTCTTAAAAATATATACCTGTCGTTCTTTTACGGCGCAAAAATTGGTGTTGTAGGTTTAAACGGTTCGGGTAAATCATCATTATTAAAAATTATTGCGGGCTTAGATAAGTCTATCCAAGGCGAGGTAGTGTTTTCACCAGGTTACTCGGTAGGTTATTTAGCGCAAGAGCCGGAGTTAGACCCTGAAAAAACCGTACGTGAAGTAGTTGAAGAAGGCGTGGCCGAAATTACTGCTGTACTGAAAGAATACGAAGCCATTAACGAAGCCTTTGGTTTGGAGGAAAACTACTCTGATGCCGATAAAATGGACAAGTTGATGCAACGCCAAGGCGAATTGCAGGATAAAATTGATGCATCGAATGCTTGGGAATTAGACAATAAGTTGGAGCGTGCAATGGATGCTTTGCGTTGCCCTGATCCAGAAAGTAAAATTTCGGTATTGTCGGGTGGTGAGCGCCGCCGTGTGGCGATGTGTAGATTGTTGTTACAGTCGCCAGATGTATTGTTGCTGGATGAGCCTACCAACCACTTGGATGCCGAGAGTATTGATTGGTTAGAGCAATTCTTACAAAACTATGAGGGTACTGTTATTGCCGTTACCCACGATAGATATTTCTTGGATAACGTTGCGGGTTGGATTTTAGAATTAGACCGTGGCGAAGGTATTCCGTGGAAGGGTAATTACTCGTCGTGGTTAGACCAAAAATCTAAGCGTTTAGCACAAGAAGAGAAAACGGAGAGCAAACGCCAAAAAGCGTTGGAGCGTGAGTTAGAATGGGTACGTATGGCGCCAAAAGCTCGTCATTCGAAATCAAAAGCTCGTTTATCTAACTACGAAAAACTAGCTAGCGAAGACGGAAGAGAACGCGAAGAGAAATTAGAGTTATTTATCCCGGCTGGCCCACGTTTAGGTAATGTGGTAATTGAAGCTGATAATATTTCGAAAGCCTATGGCGATAAGTTATTGTTCGAAAACCTAAGCTTTGCCTTACCTCCGGCAGGTATTGTTGGTATTATTGGTCCGAACGGTGCTGGTAAAACAACCTTGTTCCGTTTAATTACAGGTCAAGAGCAACCAGACAGCGGTACTTTTAAAGTCGGTGAAACGGTAAAATTGGGTTATGTAGATCAAATGCATAACGATTTAGATCCTGACAAGACAGTTTACGAAAACATTACCGATGGTTTAGATAATATGTTGTTAGGCAACAAACAAGTGAACTCTAGAGCGTATGTATCTAAGTTTAACTTTAACGGTGCCGATCAGCAAAAGAAAGTAGGTGTTTTATCGGGTGGAGAGCGTAATCGCGTTCATTTGGCCATTACCTTAAAAGAAGGCGCCAATACTTTATTACTGGATGAGCCTACCAACGATATTGACGTAAATACTTTACGTGCCTTAGAAGAGGGTTTAGAGAACTTTGGTGGTTGTGCTGTAGTAATTAGTCACGATAGATGGTTCTTAGACCGTATCTGTACACATATTTTAGCTTTCGAAGGCGACTCGCAAGTGTACTTCTTTGAGGGGAATTATTCGGATTACGAAGAGAATAAAAAGAAACGTTTAGGTGATGTTACGCCAAGACGTATTCGCTATAAAAAATTAGGATAAAACCTAGGTAAATGTATTATTCGAGATACGGTAGCCCTTGGTTACCGTATTTTTTTTAATTTAATTTCGTGAAAACTCCTGTAAAATTTGGTATCGACCTCCTCCTGCACCAAGCGGCCCAATATCAAAATAAACGCATTGGTTTGGTTTGTAACCTAGCTTCGGTCACTTCAGAAGGCATACATAGCCGTTTAGCATTAAAAAAGGCAGGTTTTAGTTTGGTGAGATTATTTGCCCCCGAACACGGTTTTGACAGCAAAGGCGATGATGGTGCTTATATCGACCATCAAATAGATCAGCAAACGCAAATTGATATTGTGAGTTTGTATAGTGAAAAGTTATCGCCTACGGCGGATGACTTAGCAGATCTAGATTTGGTAATTATTGATTTGCCCGATATTGGTGCTCGTTTTTACACCTACTTATGGACGATGACTTACGTTATGGATGCTTGTGCGAAATTTAGCAAACCTGTGTTGGTATTGGATAGACCTAACCCTATGGCTAGCGATATTACATTGGCCGAAGGTCCTATTTTAGATTTAATTTGCAGTTCTTTTATTGGCAGATACGAAATTCCGGTAACGCATCATTGTACTTTTGCAGAGTTGGCACAATATTTTAAAGCTACGCAGTATCCACAGCTAAGTTTGGGAGTTATAGCAATGGAGAATTGGTGCAGAAAAGAAAATAATGGTTACCACTTCTTCCCTACTTCGCCAGCCATTCAAAAACGAGAAACTGTTTACACCTACCCTGGCGCTTGTTTGTTCGAAGGCCTAAATATTAATGAAGGTAGAGGCTCTGATTATCCCTTTGCACAATTTGGCGCTCCTTGGCTTAATGCAGAGAAATTATTGGAAGCAGCAAAAGCGCAACTGAGCGGCGCAACAATGGAATTAGTAAACTATACACCAACCTTCGGTTATTTTGAGGGAGAGCAATGCTTCGGCTTACGGATAATTCCACATCAGCCCGCAAGTTTTCAATCGTTTTGGTACTTTATTAAACTCATCAACATCATTCACCAAACACATCCAAATCAGTTAAAAGAACGAAACTACTTAACCAATGTAAACCCTACAGGCGCAAAGCACTTGGATTTATTAATTGGCTTGCCTAATGCTTTCGAAAAGCTCCTAAGAGGTGAAATTGTGACCGATTTAAGTGAAACGCAGTGGGCAAAAAAGATTGGATCTTACTTGTTGTATCCTTAAGTTAATTGAAAATTAACGTAGCTTTATAAAAATACGCTTACCTTTGTAAAAAAAAATCAAAGATGGATAAACTGCTTTTCGACTTCAATCAAATTCTTTCTACCAGTATGATTTTGTTTGCAATTATAGATATTTTGGGTTCCATTCCAATTATTATTTCGTTGCGCAGTAAAGCGGGTCATATCCAATCGGAGAAAGCTACCATTGTGGCAACTTGTATAATGATTGCTTTTCTATTTGGAGGAAAATCGATATTGAACGTCATTGGTGTTGATGTCCAATCATTCGCTATTGCAGGTTCGTTAGTAATATTTTTTATTGCAATGGAAATGGTTTTGGGCATTAACTTCTTTAAGGAAGAAGCGCCAGAGACGGTTTCAATTGTTCCCGTAGCATTTCCGCTAATTGCAGGTGCAGGTACCTTAACCACTTTACTATCCTTAAAAACAGAATATCGCACCGAAAATATTTTGGTGGGCGTCATCTTAAATATGATTTTCGTTTACTTCGTACTTAAAAATACCGCCCGTTTAGAAAAGCTATTTGGTAAAACAGGGTTAAACGTATTGAGAAAAAGTTTCGGTGTAATTTTATTAGCTATCGCGATTAAACTGTTTAGAACAAATACTGGTTTGTAAAATTTACTTTTGCTTTTCCACCAATTTGGTTACACGTTTTAAAATGTAACCAGATTCGAAATAACTGTATATATCGTCACCCGGACATGTAGTTTGTTTACTATGGTCTCTATGTGTAGCGATTTCGGTCGGCGCAATGTTATATTTTATAGACTGGTCTGCTAATACATTAACAAGAACTGTAAGTAACTTCTTATCTATCTTTTGCTGATTGTAATTCCCTAAAAAGCAAATCAACAAATGTCCAGTCGGATCGTATTCAGTATTTGTTTCGCCAACAGTTAAAGGGTTTCTACCTTCGAAGACGGTACCGTCTGGGCCAATTAAAATATGATAGGGAATGTCAGCCCAATTCCGATCGGGTCCCATGCTCCAAGTTTGTATATTTTTAAGTCGTTTTCTGGCATCGTCGGCAATGGTGAGCAATTTCCCACCCTCATGATGCACTGTAATTTTTACCGGTATGTGTTGCTTATATGCCCGACCCTCGACTCCGTTCCATTCACTTTTCGGCAAAATTTTCACCATTTGCGCCTTCGCACCGCCAAATGCTAAGAAAAAAAGCACGACTGTTAAAACTTCAATATATTTAATTTTCTTTCCCATGATCTTATTTTGAGTAAAGTAATTTAAACATAAAAAGTGTAGCTAAAAAACAAAATGAGTAGCAACTTAAGGTAAGTGGCTTCTTGCGTTATTTCCCTAGCTAAAATTTACTAATCTTTAATCAGCCTTGCTACAAACATGCTGTCGGCTTTATTACCGTAACCTTTAATTAACTCCATTTTATCGAGTTTTAGCGGTAGGGTTTTCAAAAGGTAATCAACCACGTCTTCATTCTCCGCCTTAAAGACGGAACAAGTCATGTAAATTAAAGGTTTACCCGATTTGAGATATTTTACAGTATTGCTAGCGATGGTTTTCTGCAAGTTTACATAGCTGTTGAGCTTTCCTGCCTCAAAAAAATGTAACATCTCTGGTGTACGTCCCCAAGTGCCCGCACCAGAACATGGTGCATCAACCAACACACCATCAAATTCATAATGATGCAATACTTGATCGTTGTTTTGCAACATATCCAAAGCCTTTGCCTGATAGTCTTTAATAGCTGCTTGCGCAAAACGCTCTTTCAAATTTGTTAAGCTAGTTTCACGCAAATCGCTTGCTAAAATTTTAACTTTAGGTTCGAAACTGTGTAACAGCAATGATTTTCCGCCAGATGCGGCACAGCAGTCCCACCAATAATCATAAGCTTTCGGTTCAAAATAATTACCCGTTTGCTGCGACGAATAATCTTGAATTTGATACAAACGAGAGTCCTCAATAATTTGCTCAAGCTTTGTTCCGTTGGGCAGAGCCAAAGCTGTATCGCCCAGTTGGGTAACGCTAATGCCGCCCGCTTCCATTTGCCTTTTTATTTGCGGCAAATGCGTGGCAAGCACACGTATAAACAGATCTGGCTGTACAAAAAGAGATTTTAAGAAATCTTGCTGATCAAGCCCATGAGATAATTCAGCGCTAAAAGGAAATACATCTTCCAGCTTAAAGTCTGGATATGCGGAGACGACGCAGTTCAGTTTTTCATCAATGCATTTATCAATCCATGTAGCCCCTTCAGGAAACTGATCGGCTGTGATCAAACTCAAATCATTATTACACAGAAAATCAGCGATAGCTAAGCGTTTTAAGACGGGGAGACTAAACAATGCTTTGCCTAATCGAAAGTAGCTGTAAATGTATCTACTGGCCCACTTTCGGTCCTTCGATCCCATTTGCTTATTCTGCTTAAAATAAACAACGAGGTGTCTATGCAAAGGCAATTTACCGTCGTAGCTCGCCAAAACCTGTTCAAAGGCTCTAATATGATGATGTACTTTCATGTAGTGTGTCCTTTAACCTTAGCTTTGTCTAATTAATTTCTACAAGCGACAAATCCTTGTATTGCAACAACATTAAATGCTTATTATAGAAGCCAAACTCTGCATCGTAACCGAATTTAAAATCGTTGTTCAATCCCTTATGCTGCTCCTTTATCAAGTAATCGAAATAGCTGGCGCCATATTTATTTAGCAATTTGCCGAAATAGAAACCCACATCAAAACCTTTAAAGGCAAATTCGCTAGGCTCAATCTCATATCTGTCTCTATAAGCCTTAACAAAGTTGATGACAGCCTTTTCTTTATAATTAATATGATGAGAAGTACTCACCACCGTTTGCAACTGTTGAAGTTGATCAACGTTGTAAGTCTGTTTTAACCAATTGGGATGGCCAAAAACTTGTATTGGATAACTTGCTGCCGTTTTCAATCGATGCAATTTGGTCAAACTTGGTGTTACAAACTTGGTATCATCAGAGCACATAATTACTGCATAGCGCTTACCTTTCTGCATTTTTGTTTCCAACACATATGCAGAACTGAAGTCTTGCACTATAAATTTTGGATGTTTACTAGCAAAACGCTCTTTTATTGGATTTGCCAGTTGCAAATCGCTCGCCTTTTTAGTATTTATTAAAACAACAATCGTCTCCTCGGCATCATAATGTTTTGCGATATAATCTGCTATACCCTTACCGTGTTCATCAATAGAATTGATTACGGAAATTAAATAAGGATTGGCAAATTCACTTGGTTTGGATGCCGCCAAAGGCGATACCATTGGAATTTGATTTGCCTTAGCAAAGGCAGACATTGCCTTTACACCATCCGGGAAAATTGGTCCAATAAGAAGATGACTGTTCTTAACGGCCTCCTTCTTAATGAGTTTAGCCACTTCAGACACTTCGTCCTTCGTATCGTAAACATTCAATTTAAAATTCAATCCGGCATTTGATGCAGAATCAATCCCCATTAAAACACCTTGATAGAAATCTAAAGCCATATCGGCTTTGCCAATTTGAGCCTTGTTTACCGTTTTTAAATTGAACTTATGCAGCTCAAAAGGGATGAAAATGCTCACGTTCGCCTGCTCAATCTTTTTAATGGCAGGCTCCTTTATAGACGGCTTAGCCGGTTGTTTGTCTACAACCGGCTTAGTGATCTTCGGCGAACAAGCCGCCAATAATGTTATTCCTAAAATTAAAGCTAAAAGCTTATTCCCACTCAATAGTTGCTGGTGGTTTCGAACTAATGTCATACACAACTCGGTTAATTCCTTTTACTTTATTAATAATTTCATTGGATATTTTAGCGAGTACATCGTAAGGTAAGTGGCACCAATCTGCCGTCATACCATCTAAAGATTCTACTGCTCTTAACGCAATTACATTCTCATAAGTACGCTCATCACCCATTACACCTACCGAACGTACTGGCAAAAAGATAGCGCCTGCTTGCCAAACTTTATCATACAGGCCAGCATCTTTTAGGTTTTGGATATAAATATGATCCGCTTCCTGCAGAATTGCTACTTTTTCTGGAGTTACCTCACCAATGATACGTATACCCAAACCTGGACCTGGGAATGGGTGCCTACCTAAAATAAACGATTCTAAGCCCAAAGTGTTTCCTACTCTACGTACTTCGTCTTTAAACAATGTTTTTAGCGGCTCTACCACTTTCAGCTTCATGAAATCTGGCAAGCCACCTACATTGTGGTGAGATTTAATTGTAGCCGATGGACCTTTTACTGATACAGACTCGATAATATCTGGATAAATGGTGCCTTGTGCTAACCATTTCACGTCTTCAATTTGATTAGCCTCATCATCAAAAACTTCTATAAAAACGCGTCCGATAATTTTACGTTTTTGCTCTGGATCTTCTACACCTGCTAGTTGTCCTAAAAATCTATCCTTAGCATCAACGCCTTTAATATTTAAGCCAAAATCTTTATATTGTTCTAATACGTTTTCGTATTCGTTTTTACGTAACAAGCCGTTATCCACGAAAATACAATGTAAATTGGTGCCGATGGCCTTGTGTAATAACACCGCCGCTACCGAACTGTCTACACCGCCTGATAATGCTAAGACCACTTTATCATTACCCAATAGAGCTTTTAATTCTGCAATAGATGTTTCGGCAAAAGCTGATGAAGTCCAATCTTGAGCGCAACCGCAAATATCAACCAAGAAATTACTTAACAAAGTTTTACCATCGGTGCTGTGTGTAACTTCTGGATGGAACTGTATAGCGTAGGTTTGCTCACCTATTACTTGATAGCCGGCTACCTTAACGTCTGGCGTACTCGCTATAATCTCGAAATGATCAGGCACTTGCTTAATTGAATCGCCATGGCTCATCCACACTTGCGAGTTCAACTGAATACCTTTAAACAAAGGATTTTCGTTGTTCACAAAGCTTAAATTTGCTCTACCGTACTCTCTAGTTGCTGATGCTTCTACATTACCTCCACTTTGTTGCGCAATAAATTGAGCGCCATAACAAACAGCCAACAAAGGGTAAGCTTTAAACAAATTTAGATCCACAAAAGGCGCATCGTCTTGGCGAACCGAAAATGGACTACCCGAAAGAATAACTCCTTTTACTGTTGAATCTAGTACTGGAATGTTGTTAAATGGATGTATTTCGCAGTATACATTTAGTTCGCGAACGCGGCGTGCAATCAGCTGCGTAAATTGAGAACCAAAATCGAGGATAATGATTTTTTCTAGCATGCGCAAAGGTAGGAATTTGATTTCTATTTTTGGTAGAAAAAAGCTAGGTTTTATGTATTAAATGCAATTTTACCGCTACTGTGCGAGAGGCAGGTAAATATGAAAAATACTACCTCCTGCAGGGTTATCTGTTATCCAGATATTCCCTCTATGAGATTCGATAATTTGCTTGCAAATTGACAAACCCAAGCCGTGAGATTTTTCGCCATTGGTGCCAAATCTTTTTGCTCTCGTAAAGATCAAAAACACTTCTTTTTTCATTTCATCAGAAATTCCAATGCCTTGATCAATCACCTGAATAGAGGCACCTTTTTGGTCTACACTGAGCTTAACTTTAATCTCTTTGTGGTTGGCACTAAACTTTATGGCATTGGCAATAAGGTTAGCGATCACCCTATTCATTTTATCCCTATTGATTCGAACCATTATCGCTTCTATATCACTTTCAAAGCTTATTGTTTGATCTTTTTCTTGCGCTTTAAAATTCGAAAATTCAACGTTTTTTTTAATCAAACTAACTAAATCCTCTTCTGTTTTATCAACTTCTTGCGTTAGATTTTTGTTTTCTGTAGCTTCCATTAAATCGTTGATTAATGCTAATGCACCCCCACTTGCATCTTTCAATAGATCTAACTTGTACTGATCTTCTTCAGATCTATCTTCTTCTAACATTAAGCCAATTACCGTGACAATCCCCGCAAGCGGATTTCGCAAATCATGTGCAACTGTTCGCAAAATTCCATCTTTTTCCCTGTCGCTAATCTCCAAATCAGTGAGCGTTTTTGCGAGCTGTAAGTTTTGGGCAGCCATTTGCTGATGTAACAGTTCTCTTGCCGCAATGCCTTTTCTAGATCTGTTCCAAAAGATGTAGATTAGAATTAACATTGCTACACAAACACATACAAAGATCGAAATCAGTACAATCAAGCTGTTCTGAAAGTTTCTTTCCTCCACCAAATCATCCACTTGTTGTTCAGCACTTAAATAATCGAAACGATTAGCAACATCAACAGACTTGATCCCGTCTAAGTTCTTTTGAATTGAGTCACTTAAGCTAAAAGCACTGTCTAAACTGGCATATGCTGCATTGTATTGATTGGTGGCCTCAAAATACTTAGCCTTTAATTGCATATACTCCAACTCGCTTTCTATCTTTTCGAAACCCACACCAGTATCTATTTCATTGATGTAGCGCCTCGCCTTTAGCAATTCTCCATTTTGAAGATAAAATTTGACAAGTTTTACTTTTGACGTTAGAGCATCCTTTTTGTCGAATTTCGGTCTATCATTGATTTCGATGCTTTTGAGCAACAGTCTTTCGCCTTCTTTCGCTTTGCCCCCATGAAGATAAACTCCTCCCAAATTCCCATAAAATACCGCTTTGGCTTCATTAAAGTAGTTCTTAGTTGAATCAGCGACATTGATTTCATCGATAAAATTAATGCCTTCTTGGTACCAAAATATTGCGCTATCTAACTTATTTTCTTTAGCGTAACACAAGCCAATATTACTGTAAAAGCCCTGTATTTTGTTTAATGTAGGGAAATCCTTTGTGTCGTAAACCAAAATTTCTGACAACCCTTTCTTGAAGAAAAATCGAGCGTCTTCATATTTCTTTTGGCGATAGAAAACCATTCCAATTAGATTACTGTAGTGACTACTCAGGTAACTGTCATTTACCTTATCGATATATTTTTTTGATTCGAAAAACGTATTTATCGCTTGACTGTAGTTGCCTAGATCAATGAGTACATAAGCCTTTGTATACAGTGATTTCGCAAGCTTAGCGTATTGTTTGGTGTTTTCACCCAGTACAAAGATTGAACTATCGGCATACAGCAACCCTTTTTGATAGTTGTATTTTTCATTAATGTAATATTCGCAGAGATTGGAGTAATAAATATAAAGTTCCGAAGAATTAAGATTTGGATGAGATTTACGATACTGTTCTTGTACTGAAAGCAATGAGTCTCTATTGACATGGCGAAGCGAGAACTGTTCAGTAAATTGTGCTAAAACCTTTTCTTCCTTCGATACAGAATGGTCGATTTGCTCCACACAAGCAGCTAATGACAATACAAATAATATCGAAAGAAATAACCTGAGTTGAAGCAAAATATCAGACTTTATTTTAAATTTAGTACTTTAAAAGTACGGTTTTTACTCCAAATCTGTTTAAAAAATCTACACCTTCATCACTTTTTAATCCTTTGTAAGCTGCGTACGAGTCTTTATAGTAAACTTGCTGTATACCAGATGATAATATTAAACGAGCGCAGGCGATGCAAGGTGATAGCGTGGTGTACAAAGTGGCGCCCTCTATTTTAGATCCATTTTTTACAGCATATAATATCGCATTTTCCTCGGCATGTAATGCTAATGAACAACTGCCTTTGCTATCTTTTGCGCAACCTATTTCTGGCCATTCCTCGTCGCAATTGTGGGTACCCGTAGGTGGCCCATTGTAACCAATTGATATAATACGGGTATCTTTGGTTAATACAGCGCCTACGTGCGCTCTAACACAATGAGAACGCGTGGCAATATCGGATGCCAAATTCATGTAGATTTCGTCGAAACTCTTTTTTTTCATCACGTTAAAAAAATAAAGCTCTCCGAAACAAATCGGAGAGCTATCAAAACTAATATTTTTTATTTAAGCTTGCTTCAAGCTTTTTTCGATCCAATTTTATGTCCCTTAGATGCGAAATAAATAATGTACAAATAAGCTGGAACCATTGCGTATAAGAAGGCATGCTGGAAATCGATGTGTAACTTATCTTTCATAAAGCCATACACCAAAGGCCAAATTGCGCCTCCGGCAATACCCATGATCATGATTGCTGAACCAGTTTTAGTGAATTTTCCCAATCCTTTAATGCCAAGCGGAAAAATTGCAGGCCACATTAATGAATTCGCCAAACCTAACAATGCAACAAACCAGAATGAAACAACGCCAGACGTGAAAACCGACAATACTGTAAATAAAATACCGACCGAGGTACAAATTCGCAACGCCGCCTGCTGGCTGATGTAACGTGGAATGGTCACTATCCCAATAAAGTAGCCGATTAACATGAAACCTAAGGTAAACGCTGTGGCATTATCTCTAAACACTTGTGGTACAGCACCTAATTCTCTAGCGTAAGTTCCGATGATATCGCCTGCCATAACTTCTACAGCTACACAGAAAAAAATGGCTAAAGCACCTAAGAAAAGATGCGGGTATTGAAAAATACTAGTCTTAGTTTCTCTTTCATCAGCACCTTCTTCTTCTTCTTCCAAATTAACTTCGGGCAATTTGACAAATTTCAATGCGATGGCAAAAACACCTAAGAAAATCGCTAAAGAGATATAAGGTAAATTAAGCTGATTTAGTAGTTCATTTAAAATGTTTTGCTTTTCCACCTCAGAAGTCGCCGCAATTAATCTTTCTTCTGCGGCATTTGCTCCTTTTAATAGTAAACTCCCCAACACAATTGGCGCAATAATACCCGCTGTCTTATTACAAAAGCCTGCAATTGAGATACGTTGTGCAGCACTGTCAATAGGGCCAATAATACTTAAATATGGGTTAACTGCCGTTTGCAACAAAGCCATACCGGAGCCTTGAACAAAAATTGCTGCTAAAAACAGACCATAACTACTCTGTTTAGCTGCTGGCAAAAAAATCAATGAACCCGCAGCTAAAACCACCACACTAAGCACCAATCCGTTGTGAAAACCGATTTTTTTCAAGATCCAAGAACTTGGCAATGCTAAAAAGAAGTAAGCGATGTACGAAGCAAACGTAACAAGGTAAGCTTGTAAGTCCGTTTCTAAATTAAAAGCCTGCTTTGCAAAGGGAATTAAGGAGCCGTTTGCCCAGGTCACGAAGCCTAAGATGAAGAAAAAAGCACAGCATACTACCATTGGTAACAAAGCTGTCCTGTGCGGGGTAACTTGAGGATTATTCATCGTAAATTACAATTATTTTTAGATGGTTGAATTGGTTTGTTCAAATTTTTCCTCTAACATAAACAAAGCATTTTGCATATTTTAATTTTTTTTAAAATCTCCCTCACGCAAACTTTTGTGGCAATAATAATTAGAAAGTTTGAAAGTGCTAATTCAGAGTATATTGCCAAAAAAAGCCTTCAAAAAATTGATAAAAAGTGGAAGTTTTAACGTTGAAAATTGCATCTTAGCAAAAATTAAGGAAAGCAGTACATGTTTGAAGCAATCATTTTAGGGGTTGGTGCGGGTCTAATTTCTTCATTCGTAACCGGTCCTGTTTTCTTTGCAATGATAAAAACCAGTATTGAAAAAGGTTTTAAAGCCGGATTTTCTCTTGCCTCTGGTGTTATTGTAAGTGATATCATACTTATTAGCTTGGTTCTTTTTGGATCGCAATTTTTTGCTTATAAAGAAGAGTTCGATAAATTCATTGGCATTATTGGCGGAATTTTCATTGTGGGCGTTGGTTTATATTATCTCCTCTCTAAGGTAAAATTAAACTACGGGGCAGCGAAGGAAATAAGAATAAGCAAAAGAGGCTATGTAATTAAAGGCTTTTTAATGTGCCTACTAACTCCATCAACCCTTATGTTTTGGGTAATTGTTAGTGGTATCATTTCTGTAAAACTGAATTCCTTACCAGAAAAAATTTTGTGTTTCTTTATTGCCATGCTTGTGCAACTTTCGGTAGATGGCTTTAAAAGTTATTATGCAAGTCAATTGCGTCATCGGATCACAGAAAAATCATTGAGCAGACTTAATAAAATTGCTGGCATCATTATCATCGGCTTTGCCACTTGGCTTTTAATAAAGACCTATTTAGAATTCTACGCCTAGTTTAGCGAAACAAAATTTATTGTTTCACTGTTACTGCATTAGGTAAATTTAAAGCGTATGGAACCCTTCGAAATTAATCTTGTTGGACAGGAATTAACAATTAAACACAGGCTAGATAATGCTTTTGACGTTTTTGAGGGCGATAAGAAACTTGGCACAGTACAAGCTGTGATTGTGGATAGTGAGAGCAAGTGGACGTCCAAAGACCTCAATGCAGATTTTGCGAAACAAATTGGAGAATTGATTGACGAACACAAACTTTAGCGCATTCTTCGCAATCTTGAATCAACTTTTCCTTTAAAGTTATTCAAGCGAATGATTTTCGCATCGTCGGTAATCAACAAGGCGCTGTAACCTGATGGAAGCCAAGCTACATTCATCTTACCACTTCCTAAAGCCATTAGTGAAGTGCTAATAGCGTTAGCAATTTCGGCACTATTACCCACAACAGTAGCGCTAATTAAACCCGTTGCAGGATAACCAGTTCGGGGATTAATGATGTGCGAATAGCGTTTTCCCCCAAACTCAACATACTTTTCGTAACTCCCCGATGTTGTAATAGCACTTCTCTTTAGCTTCAAAACGGTCATATTTCTTTCCTCAAAAAATGGATTAGTAACACCTATGTTCCAAAGTTTACCGTTAGGTTGTGTACCCCAGGTAGCCATATCTCCCGAAGCATTTACGATCCCACCAGACACGCCCCGTTCCTCCATCAGCTGTCTACCCCTGTCCGCAGCATAACCTTTTCCTGTTGCGCCGAAACCGATTCTCATCCCCCTCTTAGTTAAAAAAATTGTGCAATTAATGCTGTCTAAGACGATGTGCTTGTAACCCACATTAGCTTTTGCCTTTTCAACTTCCTCGTTAATAGGCAAAGTTTTCATAGAACCATCAAACTTCCAAATTTTTTCCATTGCAGCAAAGCTGATGTCAAAAGCGCCCCCTGTAATTTCGGCGTAATGAATTGCACGTTTGGTCAATTCGAACAATTCTCTATCCACCTTTACAGGCTTAACGCCAGCATTACGATTTACTTCAGATACTTGAGAATCTGGAATCCAATCTGAAATCAAATTCTCGATGCGTGAGATTTCTTTAATCACTGTATCAATGTTTCGCTCAGCATTGCCCTCATTGTTGTCGACTATCGTGATGTCAAAACGACTCCCCATTAGCGTTACAGCTCTGCTCCTAACAACTTGCGCAGTGAGCGTTTGCCCAAAAGCCATAAACACAACCCACAAAAACAGTTTCCGCGTGATCATATATTAATAACAATCGGACATGAACTGTCCATTATCTTTATAGGTGGCCAAAGAAGTATTATTATAAGCCAAACAAATTTCTTCAAGAGCCTTCTCCACATCTTGTTGCATTAGCAGCGAACCGCAGATCATTAATACAGCACCGTATTTGAGTTCGTAAGCGATTTTTTCGCCATCTTGCCTTATTATATCCATTACGTAACAATGGTTCTGCTCTCTCGAAAAAGCAACTTTAAACTTGCGCAGTTTTTTTTCACCCACCTGCTCATTTAAATAGCTGATGTGGTTTTTAACTGTTTGCGTTACATTTCTAAACCCAACATAAAGTCTAATATTGCTATACTTCTTACTTTGGGCGATGAAACCTAAAAACGGAGCTATACCTGTTCCGTTGCCAATCATAATAACAGGCTTATTTGACGGCATATGAAAAGATTTGTTTTTTACCAGACGAGCTTGAAAAGTATGTCCGACCTGTAAGGCATTCAGATACGAAGACCCCAATCCCTGCTCATGAAGTTTAACCACTAATTGGATGTGACCGTTGCATTTTCCAATAGAATATAATCTTTCACGATCATCGTTGGCAGGGTATATCGCCAATAAATCGCCAGAGGTAAATCTAGTTCTACTTGGCGATGCTATGGTTAGCATAAATGTATGCTCCTCTGCAGTGACCTCGGTACGAGCCAGCACCATCATCTTTTTTAATTCGCTTGGCTTACTAGCATAAATGGCTGGCGTGGTTGCTAATTCAACCCCTACTTTGTTAGACCAAAACTTTGTCCATTTCACAAAATCTTCGTTAGACTTATCATTTACAGTATGAATGGGCGCCGCAACCGTTGTCCAATTTTGTTCTATTAAATGTTGGTTAACTTCTAATGCAAATGCGCAAAAATCTGGATAAGACCGTGAGCCAAAACCCACCACTGCGTAATTTATATTTTGCTTTTGTGGAATCTGTGAAATTAAGCTTAAGAAATTTTTACCGTTAATTGGTGCTTCGCCCAAACCATAAGTTGATGTGAAAACCACAAGATGCTTTGCCTCGGGGAATAACGTATATTCGTTCAATTGACCGAGAAATGATTTTTTACCTTGTTTTAATAATTGTTGATGAATAGCATTGGCAAACTTTAATGTACTGCCGCTCTCAGAACCTACCAACAATACAAATTCTGCATTACTTGCTTTAAATTTATTCTTGATTTTGGTTGCGCTGCGTTTAAGGGTAATTGCAAAACCTGAATAGATGAAAAACAGAATATTTAGGCTGGCAATCCCTAGAACTATGGCCCAAATAATGCTTGTACGCCCTGTATGTAGGTCTAAACTTAAATTCTCTACAATTACCGTATAAGGATACTTAATTTCACTTAAAACTTTGCCATTAAACTGATTTAGCACTAATTCCCTATCGTTCAGTTTAAGTTTATAGAACTCTTCCGGATCGTCGGCGAAAGGGAACTCAATGCGTTTAACTTCCGAAAGCTTGGTAGCTTTAAAGAGTTGAAATTCAGCTATGCTTATTTGATCTACTTCCTCGTTTTCATCGGTAACAATTTCCCTCTGTTCTGCGATAGCTGTTGGCAGTAACTCAAACTTTACAATGGATAAGTAGGTGCCACTTATAGCGATGATAAATATTGGAATAAGCATTAGCCTGCCCGTAACAATGTGGTAATATTGAGCGAAATATTCTTTAATCACCTTAGTAAAAATAAGCCTTAAACCACGCTGCCGCTGAACAATTAGGACCAAACCCGAAATAGAGATAAGCATCAATAGAAAAGACACCACCCCAATAATGATACGCCCAGGATCTTTTAAAAATAATGATCGATGAAAAGCTACAACCCATTGCATAAACTCACTTTTACTAAGCGTTTTACCAAGATACTCGCCAGTTAATGGGTCAATGTAACCATCTACGTCATTACCATTTTTATCGGTTCCTTTTAAAGCGACAAAGCCGTTGTAGTTGATCTCAATTTCCGTAATTTCTTGGTACTTCTCTTTTAATATGGGAAGCGACCGGGCAAGTGTGATCTGCTCGAAATCTTCGACCTTATAAGGCGGAACTTTTTCTTGAATCGCATCTATTGCAAGTATGGCACCGGTAGCCGATGCCAATACTAAAAATATCGATGAAATGATGGCCAGAGCCAAATGGGCATATCGCCAAATGGATAGGGTCATTACTAATTAGGGTTGAACTTTGCTAAATCTGATATATTTGATGTACCCTGTACCGTCTGTTTTGCTAGAAAGTGTTTGAGCCGTTAAAGGAATTTCCACATCTGTGGCAAAATATTTTTGCGCTTCTACAGAACTTTCAAAACGAACTTTGTAATTTTTGTCCACCCATTTATCGTTGATATCTAAGTTAACGATGGTTCTATCGCCACCACCTATGGAGGCTCCAGTTTTCGCGTTCACTTTTTTGGTTTTGTTGAAAAATTTAAACCATTCCACAAATCCATTGTACCATTTCTTATCATCACCCATCATGTATAAGGTCTTCTCATAATCTCCCTTTGGATTAATTAATGAGATCACGACATAGGCTTTCTCTCCATTATATGCATTCATTTGAAGCATGCATTTGTATTTTGAAGTTTGGGCAAATGCTGGTGATGAACAAGCAATGAGCAGGGTTAATATTCCAACTTTAATTAAGGATTTCATATACTATTTTAAAAAGTCTACAGCAATGTTGTTGCTAGATAAGAATTTATTTTCGGCAGCTAAGTCGAATGCAGTTTCATCAAAATCTGTTTTGATAGTTTTATCTGCACCGATGGATAGTAAATATTTCAACACTTTATCATCCTTAGAAATTAATGCGGCTTTATGTAATACTGTTGAACCTTCCGCATTCTTAGCATTCACGTTGATTTTTAAGTTTTCAATCTTTTGCAGCAAAGCTAGATCTAAGTTAGCAACTGCGATATGGAACAATGTATTACCATTTTTTTGTGGCGCTGCGAGGCTTAAACCTTTTGCAGTTAAAAGATTCAGCTTTTCTATAAACTCGTCTTTTTGAGAAGCTCCAGTTTGGGCCGGACGACTATTTGCCGGTCTATATCCTTTCACCAAGTAAAACCCCAAATTATTGCCTTCGCCATCAATACTTTTAACATCAGCACCTTTACTGAGTAGAAAATCTACCACGTCTGGCGAGCTACCAGCTACTGCAATTGCTAAAGCGGTTTCTCCCTTTTTATTTGTGGCATCAATGTTTTTTACTTTATCTGCTAAGGATTGGATTAACGGTAAATCACGACCTGCTACGGCATTCATAAATGGTGTTACACCATCTTCGTTGGCTTGGTTTACGTCAGCGCCTTTTGCCAAAAAATATGCGATAATTTCTTCTTGGTTGGGTTTGCGTACCACGTTGTGTAAAACCGTGTTCCCATCCTTACCTGCAGCTAGCGGATCTAATTTTAAATCTTCAACAAAATATTTGTATAATGAAAGTGGAGCTGCAAAATTACGTCCGCCTTGCGCAGCGTTAATTAAAGCTGCATTTGTTGGTTTAACACCCTTAGCTAGTAAAGTTTTTAATAGTTCTACATTTCCGCTTCTAGCGGCATAATCAAAGGCAGTAGCACCGTCAGCATCTACATCATTTAATGATAATCCTTTACTGATAAAATAGTCGGTTAGTTTCAAGTCTTTATCCGCCCCAATACCTAATAACAACAAGCTTGCACCATTGCCATATTTCCGTTTAGCGTCTGCCGGAGTCTTGAATAAAACATCGTAGATAGCGAAATTTGCTTGACCAGTAGACGCTGCGTAAGCAACTGCTGGTGTGCCATAGCTATCACCTTTCTCCAAGTCCGATCCTTTTGCAATTAAATACTTCACCAGTTCTACATTACCTTTGCTAGCTGCCCAATGTAAATATGTACGGCTGTGATGCGTTCCTTTACTTACGCTGTTTCCTTCCTGCTCAACCATAAATTTAACCACATCCAGAGAAGCGTTGTTGTTAATCGCTAAACTGGTTGGATCCATTTGACGCTGATCTAACTGTGCAGGGTCGTTTCCGTTGGTAATTTCTTGTTTTACCAAATCAATTGAAGGATTTTGCTTCCAAAAATCTGCTTGTAATAACGTATTTCTTTGTTGTGCAAAAGCGGTAGATGCTGTAGCTAGCAACAAGAATAAAGATGTAAGCTTTTTCATGTGTTTCGTTATATAAGTTTAACTGGCAACGAAAATACTTATTTAGACTAAATCTACATAATATATTTTTAGATTTCTTGATTTTCATATTCGGCTGCTTGCAAAACGATAAATAAAATTTAGTGTTTATTGAAGATCTTTAGTCACTTCGTTATTCACAAAGGCCTCATCAGCGTCCTAACTAGATCAATGTAGTAAGGCAAAGAAATTACGATACCATGCAAACCAAACACTTCCGAACAAAGTAGGTTAATTGGTTCGGCTTACCCGGAAAAATTCGCTGTCATGTAGCGTTTATTTAAAATAAACCCCTACAGGTAGAGCCTACTCTGGTATCAGGAACCATTCCGTGATAGAGATGAAGGTCTGAGCCGCAAATACAGCTACGTGTTACCCTAACAATTGCATCTTCTGGATGAAGTATTTTTGCCATTGGTTTTTCTACAGTACGAACTCTGTATTGTCCGCAATATTCCATTACCAGCATTTAAAAATAGTTTTAGGTGATAAACATCTGTCATTGTCTTCACCATACAACCCCAAGGAGTTTTGTTTACCAAGCCGAGTTTGTTTTTCAAATACAGAAAATACCGCAACACCACCACGTATTTTGCACAGAACGGTGCAATGGTGTAATATTTGGATGCTTCAGTCCACAGTTATCTAGCGAATGATAGATTGAGCAATGTTGTAGTTTTACGGGAGGTCGGTTAAACCTCCGCTTTAAAACAAGCCGAGGGGGATTAGGTTGCTAAGGGCAAGCTATACCAAAAAGTACTGCCTTCTCTTAGTTCGGTGGCTATGCGTATACTTAAACTAACCCACTCACCATAAGTCACTGTACACCTCAATTGCGAATTAATTTCCCAAGACGCCAGCCTTACCGCTTAGCCTAATGATATAAATGCCGACCGTCCTACCTATTCCGTAGCTTTAGAGACGATCAAAAACATTATAATCGGGGAAAAACAAGAAAGTATTAATCCAATCTGGAAACCATCAGTAGCTAAAGAAATTCGGATTACAGTGCATGACCATTTGATTATTAATGAAGACGGCTATTTTAGTATGACCGAAGAGGGTTACGTCTAATTTTCGTGCGCCAAATCTGCACCAAAATCGAAAGAAAAACTTAAAATTTAAATGTAACAAGGATTAGTTGCATTTATAGAGATAATTAACGGGAAAAACTTAAAATATAGCTTTAACGCTCTCATAAACCCCACAAAACAAAAAATCCCCACCTGAAAAGATGAGGATTTTATTGTGGGCCATGCTGGGCTCGAACCAGCGACCAAAAGATTATGAGTCTTCTACTCTAACCAACTGAGCTAATGGCCCCGAAAACCGTATTAGGTTTTGCGAGTGCAATGTTACATATTTGCATTCAAATTTGGAAATACTAACATGCAAAAATTTAAAAATATTATTTTCGACTACGGCAACGTAATCTTCGCGATAGACTTTCTGCGTACTCAAGATGCTCTTTCACAATTAGGTATTACCAACGTTACAGAGTTTTTCGCTCATAAAGGACATAATAAATTATTTGACGATTTTGAGACTGGTAGCATCAGTGCAGAGGCCTTTAGAGCCGGGATAAGGGCTGCAGCCAACAACAATGAACTTACCGACCAGCAAATAGACGATGCTTGGAACAGTTTATTGATTGGCATACCCACAGAAGACAATCACAAATTGTTGCTAGAATTAAAAGATAAATACAGAACCTTTCTATTGAGTAATAACAACGTTATACACTGTTCTTGGATTTTCACGTACTTGGAAAAAGAATTCGATTTCGGTAATTACGACGATTATTTTGAAAAAGCTTACTTCTCGCAGGATACTGGAATGAGAAAGCCTAATGTTGAAATCTTTGAGATGGCTTTGAGAGAAAACAATCTAGAAGCTAACGAGACCTTGTTTATCGACGACAGCCCTCAACACATTGCAGGTGCAAAAAAAGCTGGTCTTCATACCTTATTAATGACCGAACATCCAAATAATCTTCGTCACTTTTTAAAAGAAAACGGAATTTTGTAGTTATATTTAGGCTAAAACCAACGCGTTGATATATGCCTCCAAAAAAATACCGCTCTTTACAAGAGTTTTACCCTTTTTACTTGACTGAACACCAAAACACTACCAGCAGAGTGTTACACTTTATTGGTTCTGCGTTAGCAATTTTAAGCCTTATTACTGGTATATTATTTCACGATTACCGTTTTCTAATCGCTATCCCTTTCTTAGGCTATGGTTTTGCATGGGTGGGCCATTTTTTCTTCGAGAAGAATAAGCCCGCAACCTTTCAATATCCAATTTACAGCTTTGCCAGCGACTTTATCCTATTCTGGGATATATTAAATGGCAAGCAATCTTTCAAAACGAAATAGTTTTTGTCGATAACACTATAAATAAAAACAGTTTGATATTGAGACTAATAAACCTGAATTTTACAAGAGTGAAATTAAAATAAAGAAGTAAATTAATTGATAATAAGTAACACTTAATATAGATGGAGAACAATTCAAACGACATTAGCAAATGTCCATTTCACAATGGATCAATGCAAAGCAACAATGCAGCTGGTAGAGGTACCCAAAATAAAGACTGGTGGCCTAAACAATTGAATTTAAATATTTTAAAGCAGCATTCGGAGAAAATTAATCCAATGGGAGAACATTTTAACTATGCTGAAGAATTTAAAAGCCTAGATCTAGAAGCGCTTAAAGCTGATTTGACTGCTTTGATGACCGATTCGCAAGATTGGTGGCCTGCAGATTTTGGCCACTACGGTCCTTTATTTATTCGTATGGCTTGGCACAGTGCAGGTACCTATCGCGTACAAGATGGACGTGGTGGCGCAGGTGAAGGGCAGCAACGTTTCGCTCCGTTAAACTCGTGGCCAGACAACGTTTCGCTAGATAAGGCACGCAGATTGTTATGGCCTATCAAACAAAAATATGGCAAGAAAATTTCTTGGGCAGATTTAATGATCTTAACTGGAAATGTTGCCCTTGAATCGATGGGTTTCAAAACCCTTGGTTTTGCGGGTGGTAGAGCTGATGTTTGGGAACCGAACCAAGATGTATACTGGGGTTCGGAAACCACTTGGTTAGCTGGCGATGAACGTTATGGTAAAGGTGGTTCTTCTGGTGTGGAGGGTGATGGCGCAATTATAGCCGAAGATACCAATAGCGAGAAACATCAATCTCGTGATTTGGAAAATCCATTGGCCGCTGTACAGATGGGCTTAATTTATGTAAATCCCGAAGGACCTGATGGTAACCCAGACCCAATTGCTTCAGCAAAAGATATCCGCGACACATTTAGCCGTATGGCAATGAATGATGAAGAGACTTTTGCCTTAATTGCTGGAGGACATACTTTTGGTAAAACTCACGGCGCTGGACCAGCAGATAATGTTGGAGACGATCCAGAAACTGCAGATCTAGAAATGCAAGGTTTAGGATGGGCAAGTTCTTTTGGCACTGGAAAAGGAGGAGACACCATCACCTCTGGCTTAGAAGTTACTTGGACAAGCAAACCTACCGAGTGGTCTAACTTATTCCTATCTTACTTATTTGGTTTCGAATGGGAGTTGACAAAATCTCCTGCGGGCGCACACCAATGGGTAGCGAAAGACGTAGGTCAAATCATCCCTCATGCTCACGATGCTAGCAAAAAACTGAGACCAACCATGCTAACCTCAGATCTGGCCTTACGAATGGATCCTATTTATGAGAAAATTGGTCGTCGTTTCTTAGAAAACCCTGATGAATTTGCTGATGCTTTTGCAAAAGCTTGGTATAAGTTAACCCATAGGGATATGGGGCCTCGTGAACGTTATTTAGGTGCTGACGTTCCTGCGCAAGAGTTTGTGTGGCAAGATCCAGTTCCTAAACACGAAGGAGCCTTAATTAACGATGCAGACATCGCTTCATTAAAAGAACAAATTCTGGCTTCTGGCTTATCTGTTTCTGAATTAGTCGGTACAGCATGGGCATCGGCTTCTACTTTCCGCGGTTCTGATAAACGTGGTGGTGCCAACGGTGCACGTATTCGCCTTGAGCCTATGAGAAATTGGGAAGTAAACAATCCAGTTCAGTTAAGTAAAGTGCTAAATGTTTTAGAAAGCATTAAAAATAGCTCTAGTACAAATGTATCATTGGCAGATTTAATTGTTTTAGCTGGAGCGGCTGGTATTGAGAAAGCAGCTAAAGACGCCGGTAAGGATATCAACGTACTCTTCACGCCAGGTCGTACAGATGCTTCGCAAGAACAAACCGATGTAGATTCGATAAAGTGGTTAGAACCGCAAGCCGATGGTTTCAGAAATTATCGCAAATCAAGAAATTACAGTGTCTCAACAGAAGAATTGTTAATTGACAAGGCCCATTTATTGACCTTAACTTCGCCAGAGTTAACGGTATTATTAGGTGGCTTGCGTAGCGTTAACATTAATTTTGACGGTGCTAAGCACGGTGTGTTTACAGATCGTCCTGGTCAATTAACTAATGATTTCTTTGTGAACCTTTTAGATATGAGTACACAATGGAAAGCCATGGACCAATCTAAACAAGTCTACTTAGGTACAGATCGTAGAACTGGCCAAGCAAGATGGACTGGTACGCGTAACGATTTAGTTTTCGGTTCTAATTCAGAACTGAGAGCAATCGCTGAAGTTTATGCTTCTACAGATGCTTCAGATAAATTCTATAATGACTTTGTTGCCGCCTGGAACAAAGTGATGAATGCTGATAGATTCGATTTAAAGTAAAATAAGCCATCATAATATCAAAGCCCTTGTTCTTGTTTAACAAGGGCTTTTCTTTTTTACTTGCTTTTTTAAATATAGAAGTTCATCTTTGTATCAATGACACAAGTAATTAAAATACAAAACCTAAATATCGTATCCTTCATTGGTAACGATGGTTTTGCTTGTGCAGTAATTTTAAAGCCTGTTCGAAACTTTATTTCAATAAGATTTAAGGTAAACGAGAGCAAGGATTTTATTATCTAAACCCCGAATCATTTTTTCTTTTTCAAGATTTCGGGGAATAACCACTTCGACATATTCTTTTTAATGCCCGAAAACATCGGGCTATATTTTCACATTTATATATTAAAAAAATGGAAACAAAATCAATTTTATTATCAAAAAGCGACTATAAATTTTTAAGCGAGCACTTAGAAAAAGCGGTGATGAGTGATTACAACAAATCTCGCTTAAGAGAAGAAGTAAAAAATGCTAAAATTTTTGAAGATCACCTTTTACCAAGTGATGTTGTATCATTATATACCGAAGCTAAAATTGTGAGCACTTCAAAACAGCAAGAATTCACCTTTAAATTGGTACTACCGAAGGATGCTGACATTAAGAAGCAAAAAGTATCAATCTTTGCGCCAATTAGTATCGCTTTACTGGGCTATCAAACAGGTGATTTGATCAATTGGGAAATGCCAGACGGTGTACAGGAGTTTAAAATTATCAACGTACGCAAGCTAGAGGAAACTGAAAAGTAATTCAACAAGAAAGGCTACTCATTAAGGTAGCCTTTCTTTTATAAGCCTCTGCGAGCTTTTTCTTTACTAATTAAACCAAGTTCTCTACTCGTTTGGCCGGCAACGGATGTATTTTCTTGCGCTCTTCTAAATAGATACGGCATTACAGCTTTTACTGGTCCATAAGGCACATATTTGGCCACATTATAACTAGCATTCGATAGGTTAAAACTCAAATTATCGCTCATTCCTAATAATTGTGCAAAATAAACATGAGGGTGATTATGCGGAATTCCCTTTTCGTCGATTAGCTCCGTTAACAACCGCGAACTTTCTTCGTTATGCGTTCCACACACAAAACCAATGGTATCAATATTATCTACACAGTAACGCAAGGTTTCGTTATAATCCCTATCAGTAGCCGCTTTATCGGGTTGTATTGGAGATGGATACCCCATTTCTTCGGCACGTTTGCGCTCCTTTTCCATGTAGGCACCACGTACCATCTTAACACCTAATATAAATCCGGCCTCCTTAGCAAAAAGATGCTCCGCTTTTAACGAAGCTAGCTTGTCATGTCGATAAATTTGGTAGGTATTGTAAACAATGAGCATTTCCTTATTAAACTGAACCATCATATCAAGCGCAATGGCATCGATTGTATCCTGTATCCACGTTTCTTCTGCATCAATCATCACAGGCACTTTACGATCAAAGGCTGCCTGACAAATCTTCTGGCATCTAGTTTCTACTCTTTCAAACTCTTTTATTTCGGCTTCCGTAAGCTCCTGTTTTGCATCCAGCTTCTCCAACAAGCCAAATCGGCCAATGCCTGTAATTTTAAAAACAGTAATGGGAATTCTTACGTCACCATCAGCCCTCTCAATAGTTCTTATGATCTCATCACAAGTAAAATCAAACACATGCTCCTGCTCCTCACCTTCTACAGAATAGTCTAAAATTGTACCTACCTTACCCAAATGTAACTGCTGAATGGTATCTTCACACTCGGCAATATCTTCGCCGCCACAAAATTGATTAAATATTGTCTTTTTAATGATGCCTTGAATGGGCAAGCCAATATTAAGCATGGCACTGGTAATTGGTGGCCCAACCTGCGTTAAAAAATTGCTACCAATAAGTTTAAAAAGCCAATAGGCCTGCTTTAATTCGGCATTAGATTTTTGCCTAAACGCAACTTCAGTATTATTGAAGTCGACTTTTGGCTTACTAGAAGCTTCCATTTTTTTATAAATAAGTTAGAATGTGATACAAAAGTATAAATAAGTACCAATGCTACACCAAAGACTTTTAAATAATTGTAAATTTGCAGCGTTATGATAAAATTTAAACTTGAAGGCGAATTTATTCCATTAATTGCCTTATTAAAAGCAACTGCATTAGTACAAAGCGGTGGCGAAGCACAAAGCGTGGTTGAGGAAGGTTTAATTAAGGTAAACGGTGTGGTAGAAGATCGCAAACGCTTAAAAGTGCGTGTTGGAGATAAAGTTGAGTTTTTAAGCCAATCAATTGAGGTAATATAAATGGAACCATTAAAAAATAACGACCATTTTATCTATTTCGAAACTGGTTTAAGTGCATTAAACGACATCATCGCCAACAAAAAATACAGCAAAGTTTTTGTATTTGCAGACGCTACAACTGCAGAGCTTTGCATGCCCATTTTCCGAGATTTTTTACCAGATCTAGACGATTTTGACATCATAGAAACTGACCCAGGAGAGGAAAATAAAAACATCGATTTCTGTATTGGCATTTGGAAAACCTTATTAGATTTTGAGGCCGACCGCAAATGTTTAATGATTAATTTAGGTGGTGGTGTAATTACCGACATGGGTGGTTTCGTGGCTTCAACCTACAAACGTGGAATCGATTTCGTTAATATCCCTACTACCCTATTGTCGCAAGTTGATGCGTCTGTAGGTGGTAAAACGGGCATCGATATCGACAATGTTAAGAACATGGTGGGCACCTTTGCTTTGCCACAAGCAGTTTTTATTGAGAACGCCTTCCTAAAGACCTTGCCGAAACGTGAATTGTTATCTGGCTTTGCGGAAATGATTAAACACGGTTTAATTGCCGATGCAGATTATTACTACGAACTTAAAAAAGCTGACTACACCCAAATTGGCGCCGGGTTGATTTATCACTCTGTGAAAATTAAGAACGACATAGTTATAGCCGATCCGTTTGAAAGAGGTTTACGTAAAATTTTAAACTTTGGTCATACTATTGGCCACGCTGTAGAAGGTTATGCGCTTTTAAACGATAAAAAACCGCTAACCCACGGCGAATCCATCGCCATCGGGATGATTACCGAAGCCTACTTATCAGCTAAATACTGCAATTTAGGCGAGGATGTGTTAGCGGAGATTTCGACTTATATTTTATCATTATATCCGAAGTATCACATTAAAGCAAAAAGCTTTAAAGCCTTACTGAAATTGATGCAGAGCGATAAGAAGAACGAGGGCGGCCTAATTATGTTCTCGCTTTTAGATAACATTGGAAAATGCGAGTTCAATTGTCAAGTAACGGAAGAAGATATTATTAACAGTTTAAATTATTATAACAGCTTAACGTAATGTTAACCAGTACCGATCTATCTGTACCTGTTTTATTTGGGATTGTGGCTGTACTTACATTGTTAGAAATGTATTTCAGCTACGCTCACGATAAAAAACTTTATACTACAAAAGATACGCTCACCAATTTATACCTCATGGGATGCGCAGTGGCTATCAACTTCGTAATGAAGTTTGCTACATTCTTTATCCTCAATTACTGTTATCAATTCAAACTTTTCCAAATACAAAACATCTGGATTTATTGGATTTTATTGGTGGTAGCGCAAGATTTCTTGTATTGGTTTTTGCATACCGTTGGGCATTATGTACGTTTGTTTTGGGCAATGCACGTTACGCATCACTCATCAGAGCATTTTAATTTAACTACCGGATTTCGCTCTACAGTTTTTGAGCCCTTGTACAGGGTGTTCTTTTACTTACCCTTGGCACTCATGGGTTTCACGGCAATGGATATATTGCTAGCGTATTTGATAACGCAGGTGTACGGCAACTTGGTACACACGCAAAACGTAGGCAAGTTACACCCAATTATCGAATACATTTTCGTCACCCCTTCACATCATCGTGTGCACCATGCTTGCAATGTGCGATATTTAGATAAGAATATGGGTATGGTACTCATTTTATGGGATAGATGGTTTGGCACCTTTCAGGAAGAGTTACCTGAAGATGAAATTAAATACGGACTAACCACCCAGCCAGAAGATGTGGGCCCTGTGAATATCATTTTTCACGAATTTATCGCTTTGGCAAAGGACGTAAGAAAATCTCCCAAATTTATAGATAAACTAAAATACATCTTTTACCCTCCGGGATGGAGCCACGACAACAGTACGCAGGTGGCAAAAGTAATGCAACAAGAATTATTGACCGAAGAGGCTAAAACCAAATCCATTAAGAACAGCGTTAAGATTTTTTAATTAAAGCGGTGCTAAAACTACCGTTTTGATAGTCAAAATTTAATTTTGTTTAAAATATTTGAAAATAGTTCTTGACAAATTAAATTTGTTTTGTACTTTTGGCAGCATAACAAAAAAGAATGAACAACATTACTACATATTGGTTTGGTTACTTTTACTACTTTAGTAAGAGCAAGGACTAATATGCAAGAAAATATATAAAAAGATATTAAACGTATAAAGGGTCCTAGCTAAAAGTTAGGACCCTTTTTTATTACCATTATGAGTACAAAAAAAAGGGTAGCAATTCAAGGTATTAAGGCATCTTTTCACGAAGAAGCTGCATTTAAATATTTCGGTAAAGACATCGAAACTATTGAATGTAACTCGTTCAAGGAAACTTGTGATAAGTTAGAAAGTGACGAAGCTGATTTCGTGATTATGGCTATCGAAAATTCTATTGCAGGCAGCTTGTTACCTAACTACACTTTAATACGCGACTATGGTTTTTCTGTAGTTGGCGAAGTTTATATTGCCATTCGCTTACATATGATGGCGTTACCGGGAGTGAAGTTTGAGGACATTAAAGTAGTAACCTCCCATCCTATCGCTATACGCCAATGTATTGATTTCTTTTACGATTTTCCGAACATCAACATTGTTGAAGGGAACGATACTGCGGCTTGCGCAAAGAAAATCCAAGATGGAAAACTAAAGGATACAGCAGCAGTTGCCAATACTTTGGCAGCTGAGCTGTACGGATTAAATATATTGGAGAGAAGCGTGGAATCGAACAAGAAGAATTTCACTCGTTTTTTGATCCTTAAAAAGGATAAGACAGACGAGGGCAAGAAAATCAACAAAGCGTCTATCTGTTTCCAAGTGGGGCATAAAGCTGGTTCATTGGCCAAAGTGCTTAACATATTTGCAGAAGAAGAAGTTATTTTAACGAAAATACAGTCTATGCCGGTACTGGGTAAGCGAGATGAGTACTACTTCTATGTAGACTTAGAATGGCCATCTACAGAAAAATACGATAGGGCGATAAGAAAGGTTTTAAAATACACCACCAACTTTAACATTCTGGGCGAGTACTTAAAGAATGACAAAGTTTAAACTAACAAACGAACAACAAATTAAGAATACAAAAACTATTAAATATCCTAAAAAATGAAATTAAATTTAAACATCGAACCTCTAGAGAACTGGTTAGTTGCAAAAAATCAACCTTTATTAATCTCTGGCCCTTGTAGTGCCGAAACCGAAGATCAGTTATTAACTACAGCGCATTTATTAGCTGCAACTGGTAAAGTGAGTGTTTTAAGGGCTGGTATCTGGAAACCACGTACACGTCCGGGAGAATTTGAAGGCATTGGTAGCATTGGTTTGGAGTGGTTAAACCGTGCGAAAAAAGAAACTGGTTTACCTATTGCTGTTGAGGTTGCTAACGCAAAACACGTTGAAGAAGCTTTAGCTGCTGGCGTAGATATTCTTTGGATTGGCGCTCGTTCTACCGTAAACCCTTTTACTGTACAAGAAATTGCTGATGCATTGGTAGGTCACGATATTCCAGTGTTAATTAAAAACCCAATTAACCCTGATGTACAATTGTGGATTGGTGCTATTGAGCGCATCAACAAAGCTGGTATCACTAAAATTGGTGCAATTCACCGTGGTTTCTCTTCGTTCGAAAAAACTTCGTTCCGTAACGAGCCAATGTGGGATTTAGCTATTCAATTGAAAACGCTTTGCCCAGAGTTGCCAATCATTAATGATCCAAGTCATATTTGCGGTAATCGCGAATTGATCCCTTACGTATCTCAGAAAGCTTTGGATTTAGATATGCAAGGTTTAATGATCGAGTCGCACGTAGATCCGTCGGTAGCTTGGACTGACGCTAAACAACAATTAACGCCTGCTGCTTTAAGTGAATTAATGGATCGTTTACAGGTACGTGAGCCAGAATCTAAAAACGAGGAGTTTGTAGATAAATTAGCTGATTTACGTAAGGATATCGATAAAATCGACGATTTATTATTGCAAAAATTAGGTGAGCGCATGAAAATCGTAGAGAAAATTGGCCAATACAAACGTGATAACCAAGTAACCGTTTTACAAGTTAACCGTTGGGATGAAATCCTTAAAAAAGGAACCGCATTTGCAAGAGCTTTAAAATTGGACACTCAATTTACAGAGAAATTCTTAGGCTTAGTTCACGGCGAATCTATTCGCTTGCAAACTGAAATTTTGAACGAAGGAAAAGCTGACTTAGCTGCTGAGACAGCTGAAGCTAAAGCCTAGTAAATATATTTTTTAGGATATCATTTAAGGATGCTCTATTATTTTGAGCATCCTTAATAAAACCGAACCAAAGCTATGCACCAAAATGCAATTGTCTCTTTTAAAGGAGCACAGAACATACAAGCGGAAACACAATTAACCGGTTCTAAAAGCGAATGCAATAGAGCTTTAATCCTTCAATCACTGAGTAAAAAGGTAGTTAAGGTAGAGAACCTCTCGAACGCTGCCGATACCGTAACACTTAATGGGATACTGAACGATTTAGACACTAACGAAACCGACGACATTACCGTTAAAACCGTTGATGTTGGTCCAGCTGGTACAGCAATGCGATTTTTATCGGCTTATTTAGCGGCTAAAAATGGTAACTTCTTGCTCACGGGTACAGAGCGTATGAAGCAAAGGCCTATCGGGATTTTGACAGAAGCACTCAAAAAAATTGGAGCCGACATTAGCTATACAGAAGTTGAGGGCTTCCCCCCATTAGCCATAAAAGGCCCTTTGGCGCAAACGCAAGCTACGGTAGGTATAAAAGGCGATGTAAGTAGTCAGTATATTTCCTCGTTATTGATGCTCGCACCTACTTTACCACAAGGATTAACTTTAGCAATTGAAGGTGAACTAACTTCTAAACCTTATGTTGACATGACTTTGTCAATGTTGGAAGAGTGTGGCATAACGCACCAATGGAACGGAAATTCTATCACCATTGCTAAACAAGCCTTCAAACCATCTACCTTAATTGTAGAACCAGACTGGAGCGCTGCGTCCTATTGGTATAGCATTGTTGCGCTTGCTAAAAACGCACAAATATCACTTCCGCATTTAAAAGAAAATAGCTTGCAAGGCGATAGTCAGATCCAAAAAATAATGGAGATTTTTGGAGTAAGCACAGCTAAAACTAGCGATGGAATTTCTTTCAAAAAAGATAAACCATACAAAGACATTGAGCAGATTTTAGATCTAAAAACCTGCCCTGATTTGGCGCAAACTATTATTGTAGTTGCCGCTGCGTTAGGATTAAACATGAAATTTACAGGTCTCGAGACCTTAAAAATAAAAGAAACTGATCGTGTTGCTGCTTTACAAAATGAATTAGCAAAAATTGGCGTTAAATTAAACGAAGATAATTTAGTTTACACCTTAGATTGCAGCAGCTTAAATTTCCCTAAAAAAGTGAGCATTGCCACTTACGAAGACCACCGTATGGCGATGGCTTTTGCACCTTTAGCATTACTTATTGAGGAATTAGAAATTGAAGACTATATGGTAGTTGAAAAATCTTATCCTTATTTTTGGGAAGACTTAAAGAAAATTGGTTTTTCTGTACAAGAACAGGGATAGAAACCAAGAAGTAAAACTTAGAACTTATAACTTAATATGGCGGGCAACTCATTCGGACAAATATTTCGTATTACCACCTTTGGTGAATCACATGGAATTGCAATTGGTGTAATTTTAGATGGTTGTCCGGCAGGTTTAACTATAGATTTAGATTTTATTCAATCTGAATTAGATAAACGCAAACCTGGTCAATCGAAAATTACCACACAACGTAAGGAAAGCGATACGGTACAAATCTTATCAGGAACTTTTGAAGGAAAGAGTACGGGTACGCCTATCGCAATGCTGATACCTAACGAAGACCAACGTAGTAAAGATTATGGTCACAATGTGGATGTTTACCGCCCTAGCCACGCCGATTATGTTTATGATGCTAAATATGGTATCAGAGATCATCGTGGCGGAGGTCGTTCATCAGCCAGAGAAACTGCAGCCCGTGTAGCTGCTGGCGCTGTAGCAAAGTTATTGTTAAAAGAATATGGCATTGACGTTTTTGCGCATGTAAGTGGTGTAGGTAAAATTACTGCTCCAAACATTGAAAGCAAGGATGTAAATGCGTTATTAAAAGCAAGAGAAGAAAATATAGTACGTTGTGTTGATCCAGCAACTGCCGAAGAAATGATAGATTATATCGACAGTGTACGCAAAGATGGCGACACTGTTGGTGGTATTGTTTCATGCATCGTAAAAGGCTGCCCCGCTGGTTTAGGCGAACCAGTTTTTGATAAATTACATGCGGATTTAGGCAAAGCAATGTTAAGCATCAACGCTGTACATGCTTTCGAATATGGCTCTGGCTTTGAAGGAACTACATTACGTGGTTCGGAACATAACGATGTACCATTGCCAAAATCAGCAGAAGAAAATCAATTTAAAACCATCACAAATCATGCAGGTGGTATTTTAGGTGGTATTTCTAATGGAATGGACATCACTTTTAAAGTTGGTTTCAAACCTGTTGCTACCATTATGCACAACCAACAAACTATTGATGCCAGCGGACAAGTTGCTGAAATTAAAGGTAAAGGTCGTCATGATCCTTGTGTGGTACCAAGAGCTGTAGTAATTGTAGAGGCAATGGCCGCATTAGTTATTGCCGATCATTTTTTACGAAATAGATCAAGTAAATTATAGCAATGTACAGGTTTTTAACGTTCTTACTTTTATTCAGCACCTCAATTTGTTTCGGGCAAAGTTTTAGTAAAAAAATTACTGAGCACCGTGAGCGTTACAAAGCTGATTTTGTGAGTAATCCAAACTCACCCTTGAAAGAAGTTGATCTTAAAAACCTACAATTTTATGATGCAGATAGTACTTATAGCATACTTGCAAAAGTAACCCTTTTACAAAATGAAAAGGTATTTAAAATGCCTACTTATACAGGCACCACTGCAGATTATATCCGCTATGCGAAATTAAATTTTACGGTAAAAGGTAAACCTGTACAGTTAACTTTGTACAGAAACATCGCGTTAGCAGCTAATGCCGCTTACAAAGATTATCTTTTCCTACCTTTTACCGACCAAACAAATGGTGAAGAAACTTACGGTGGTGGTAGATATATGGACTTTAAAACTACTGACATCATTGACAACAAATTACAAATCGACTTTAATAAAGCTTACAACCCCTACTGTGCTTACAGCGATGGCTATCGTTGCCCAATTCCGCCAGAAGAAAATGATATGAATGCATCTATTACAGCTGGAGAAAAAATATTTTTAGGAGAAGAGAAGAAACCCAAATAAATTAAAAAAACGTTTTATTCCATAAACGTTTAAACTCCTTCATAATTCTATTATATTTAACTGGTATGAAATACAACTTTATAATTGTTGACGATAATGAAATAGAAAGAGATTTACTCGAATCTTATCTATTAAAATTAAATACCTTTAATATTGTTGATAGTTGTGAAAATGCACTACAAGCTGTTGAGATTTTAAACAATCATAAAATTGATATCGTTTTTTCGGATATTGATATGCCTGATATTTCTGGATTAGAGTTAATTAAAAACTTAAAAAATCCGCCAGTTTTTGTGTTTGTAACCTCATATCCCGAATATGCACTAGACAGTATAAATGTTGATGCCTTAGATTTTATAGTGAAACCAATTTCTTTAGAAAGACTTTTAAAGGCATCGAACAAAATAATTGAATACCTAAACTTAAAACAGTTAGCTACAGCTAAAGAAGAGAATTTTGACCTCATTAGCAACGATTTTTTTTTTATTAAGGACAGTAAGGGGCATATCAAGATAAACTTTAATGACCTTGTATATATTGAAAGTTTGGGTGATTTTTCTAAACTGTTTACATCAACGTATCAACAACATTTAATTTTATCAAACTTAAAAAACCTAGAAAAACAATTACCCTTAAAAATGTTTAAAAGGGTGCACAGGCAATATTTAATTAATGTTAATTACATAAAAGAGATTGCCGGTAATGAGCTTCTGTTAAGTGATAACAACAAAATACCTATAGGAAATGCTTACAAAAACGATGTAATGCAATTTATTAATGAACACACTTTAAGTAGAACCATTAAAGACTAAAAAAGTGTAGAATGCTATTACACATCCTACACTTAGAGCGTAAAATTTAGTTTATTAATCTTGCTTCTATTTTACTAAGACCTTTACCTTTTGACGATATCCGTTAGCATTTAGTTGTAGAAAATAGATACCCGCTGTTGGCTTAGCGATATCTAAAGTATACTTATCTGTATCATTTATCTTATAATCTCTACTAACAACCAACTTACCTGTAATATCATACAGGCTTGCTTTAAAGGCTTTACCAGCAAAGCTACCTAAGCTAAAGTTAATTTGTTGTTCAACAGGATTAGGGAATACTTTTGCACCATTGTTTACATTGAAATTAAAGCTAAGCGATTTTACACCAAATTCAGTAGATGTTCCATCATTATCTAGCTGCACCAATTTGTAGTAATTATTTCCGTTTAGCGGTTGCTTATCAGTAAAATTGTAAATTCCTCCTGTAGCACTTCCATTTGTTGCCGTGAAACCAATTTTGATAAACTGTTTGTCATCTCCACTTCTGTAAACTGCAAAACCATAATTGTTAAACTCGGTATCTGTTTTCCACTGCAGCAAAGCATAATCAGCGGCAATTTTCGCTGTATATGAAACTAGACTTACTGGAAGAGCATAATTGCAATTTACACTGTAACTAGCAGTGGCACCCTTTTGCCAATTGTTTGTATTCTTACCGTTGGCAAGTGCGACATCATCTACCTGTATACAGCTTAAATTAGGGTTCTCTTGCGCATACATCCTTAGTAGGCCAGTATTATTACCATTGTTTAATTTAAGGATAACTAGTTTATTTCCATTACAATACAAATATTTCAAAGCTACATTTTTGCTTATATCTAAGCTTTCTAATTGATTATATGAAATGTACAAATCAGTTAACGCGATATTTTTATTTACATCTAGACCAATCAGTTGGTTACGTGAAATATCTAAATCGGTTAGTGCAATATTTTTACTTACATCTAAACCGATGAGTTGGTTGCCTGAAACACTCAGCTCATCTAGCAATGTGTTCTCACTAATAATTAAATTAGTTAATCTATTTTCACTTACATTTAAATTTATTAAAGCCAAATTTTTACTTACATCTAAACTAGTTAACATGTTAGTGTGTATATTTAATTCTTCCAAGGCGGTGTTCTTACTTACATCTAAATCAGTTAATAGATTATATGAAATAGACAGGTACTTTAAAGCTGTATTATGACTTAAGTCTAAACTAGTTAGGCTATTTTGTTCTGCGTAAAGTTCAACCAAAGCTGTATTTTTGCTTATGTCTAAAGTTTTTAAGTTAATACCTATACAATATAAACTTGTCAGATTGATAAAAGCTTCAAGCCCGGTGAGGTCTGCATTATTTTTACCATAACTGATACCACCTGTAAATGCTTCTGCCTCGGCAAATTGTATTTCGCTATCGCCGTTGGTATTAATAGCCGAATTACCTACCAAATAAGCTTTAAAATCTACATCAGGAATATTTACAAACAGCGCAGTACATACAGTATTATAACTTGCTGTCACATCCTTCTGCCAATTATATTTACTACCTGCAGTTGCAACATTATCTACCTGTATACAGCTAAGGTTAGGGTTGTTCTGAGCATTCATGCCGTAATTCATCGAAGCGTTAAAACCATTGTTTATATTAAGGCTAATTAATTGATTACTTGAAGCATTTAAATGTCCTAAAATTTTATTTTTACTAACATCTAAGCTGATTAATTGATTACCCGACACAGATAAAGTAGCTAAAGCTGTATTTTTTCCTACAATTAGAGCAGTTAGTTGATTATTTGACACATATAAATCTTCTAAAGCACTGTTGTTATTTACATTTAAACTAGCCAACTGATTACCTGCTACACTTAACATTAACAACGCACTATTTTTGGTTACATCTATACTGGTTAATTGGTTATTATTTGTGAATAAATATTTAAGCGCTCTATTTCTACTAACAATTAAACTAGTTATATTGTTATTTGAACAGGACAATTCTGTAAGGTTAACAAAAGCTTCTATACCCGTTAAATCTGAAATATTCTTACCATCGCAAGTAATGTCTGCTTTAAAAGCTTCGGCTTCAGAGAGCTGTATTTCAGCATCACCGTTAGTATTGATAGCACTGTTGCCTACTAAATAAGCTTTAAACGTGGCATCCGGAATGGCTACCACAGGATCTGTACATGCGGTATTGTAACTTGCTGTAGCGTCTTTTTGCCAATTATTGGTTGCCTTAGCATTTGCCATTGCAACATCATCTACCTTTATACAATTTAGACTGGGGTTGTTAACAACATATAAGTATTCTAAATTAATGTTATTTCCATTTGCTAAATTTAATGTAACCAACTTATTATCTTGAACATTTAATCTTTCCAAAACTATATTTTCAGTTAAATTTAGACTGCTAAGTTGATTACTTGTTGCAGATAACTGTTTTAACGAGATATTTTTACTCACATCTAAAAAAACCAAGTCATTGTTATTAACAACTAGTTGTTCCAAATCCGTGTTTTTACTAACGTCTAAAGAGAATAGTTGATTCTCAGCTAAATATAATTGCTTTAAAGCCGTATTTTCACTTACATCTAAACTTGTAAGTAGATTCCCGTTTGCATATAAATTAATTAATGCAGTGTTCTTACTTACGTCTAAACTAGCAATTTTGTTAAAAGCACAATCCAAAGTTTCAAGTCTAACAAAAGCCTCTATCCCTGTCAAGTCAACGATACGCATTTCCCTACAATCGATAGTTCCAGTAAATACTACCGCCTCGCTGAGTTGTATTTCGTTATCGCCGTTGGTATTAATAGCTGCATTGTTTACTAGGTAATATTTGAAATTTCTATCTGGAATATTTACGATAGGAAACGTACAAACGGTATTATAGCTTGCTGTAGCGTCTTTCTCCCAATTGAATTTTGTGTTTGCAGTTGCAGGATTATCTACCTGAATACAGCTGAGGTACGTATTATTCTGTAATCTTAAGAAATAAAGCAGATTATTCTTACCACTTTTAAGATTTAGGCTAATCATATCATTATTTCTCAAATCCAGCTCTTCTAAAGCAGTATGATTACTCAAGTCTAGTTCGGTTAACTTATTATTTGACAGATGCAGATAAGCTAAATTTATATTCTGACTCAGATCTAAACTCGTTAATTGATTATATGAAACATATAAACTAGTTAAAGAAACATTTTTACTCAGATCTAAATTTACTAATTGATTACTTTCCGCAGATAAATTAGTTAAGGAAATGTTTTTGCTAACATCTAAACTCGTTAATTGATTATATGAAACATGTAGCTCAGTTAAATTGATGTTTTTACTCACATCTAAACTTGTCAATTCATTTTCAAATATTTTCAGATCAGTTAAAGAAGTATTTTTGCTAACATCTAAGTTTGTCAATCTATTACCGAAACATTGCAAACTAGTTAAATTAATAAAGGCTTCAACACCTGTTAAATCAGCAATGTTTTTGTATGTGCAATCTATCGTACCCGTAAACGCTTCTGCTTCGGCAACCTGTATCTCTGCATCACCGTTAGTATTTATTTGAGAATTACCAATCAAATAAGCTTTAAAATTAGCGTCAGGAATATTCACTGTAGGTTCTCTATAAAATCTCTCAGTTTTTGCCTGGCTGAGCTGAACGCTTGAGAGCAAATAAAGGAACAAAAGTACGGGTAAATAAGTAGGTGTTTTCTTCATATTAATTTAGTTTATAGTTTGTCGATTAACAATTGCTCAAACTTAAATTATACATAGAACCCCATGAAAAAAAGTATACGAACCTATTAAAAAAGTATATAAACGAAAAAAACCTAAATTAGCCTTTAGGCAAAAAAAGCATAAAACTACTACCGTTATTTAATTGGCTCTTTAAAAGCAGCTTCCCTCCCATTAAACTTGTAAAAGATTTACAAAGCGACAGACCTATCCCTGTTCCTTTTTCGTTATTAGTGCCTAAAGTAGACTTATTAACTCCGTTATTTTGATTAAAATGGATAACTTCATCATCACTAAAGCCTGTACCACTGTCGCTCACCGTTATTGCCACAAGCTTTTCGTTATCAACATGCTGATGCGAAACCACAACTTCAATAAAGCCATTTTGAGGTGTAAATTTTATCGCATTGCTCAACAAGTTTCTCATTATTAGCATCAACATATCTCTGTCTGCAAGCGCCGAAATATTCTCTTCATCTACAAACCGTAAATCTATCTGCTTTTCCTGCGCTTTTTCGGTCATTGCAGCGATCAAATTTCTAATTGTGGCAGCAACAGGTAAGGAGATTAATTTAGGTTTAAAACCTTCCATTTGGCTATAAGCCCAATTAAGCAGGTTTTCCATCATAGTTGATGTATAACTTAAAGTATGTTTTAGGGTATTAGCATAGCGTGTTAATTTTTCTGGAGATACATTTCCGCTCTCAAGCAATTGAATAAAAGATAGCAGCGTATTTACAGGAGTACGCATATCATGGCTCACCACACTGAAAATACGATCTTTTACCTTGTTTAAATCCTCTAACTCTTTTGCCTGCGCAGTAACAACTTGATTTAATTTTGCTGTTTTTTGTTTACTTCTGTAAATTAAAACTACAGCAACCAAGGTAATAAGTACAATTAGCCCAAGTAAAATAGATATTTTGATTTGAAAATCTTGTTGCGCTTTATAATCCTTCTCTTTGATAGAAAAATCTAACTGCATTCGTTTACGCGTAATTTCACGTTCTTTCTCTTCGTTAAAAATTTGCTCCTTAAACAATATGTAAGCTTTATAATATTGTAAAGCCTCTGAAAAATTACCTAAATGCTCACTCAAAGTATACAATTCGAAATTCGCATCTCGCTGCACACCCATGACTTTGTTTTTTTCAGCAATTACTAGAGCCTCCTTTAGCAATTCCATTGCTCGACTATGCTCCTTATCTGCTTGATGAAGCCGTGCTAAAGAAATTAAAGTTTTAGCGTAGTCATAATGAGAATTGATAGACTTAAACGTTGCCACTGCCAGTTGATAATTTTGAGCCGCCTGTTTTTTATCGTTAGAACTTTGAAATACGTCACCTCTAAGTTGATATATACTTCCGCTTAAACCCGGATCTGACAATTTATAGCTCTCGGCACGTTGTAAATACCATAATACTTTTTGATATCTTTCGCTTTGAGAAACCCCCATTGTTGCAAGTTCGCGTTGATCAGCCTCGAAATAAATTTTACCTAAATTCACATAACTCAGTGCCGAACCATAAGCACTTCGTTCATCTTTTTCGAAAATTTCTATGGCCTTTTCAAGGTATAATGATGCATTTTTAAACTGCTTCAAGCCTTTATAAGCACTAGAAATGTTTACATAACAGCCTGCAATACTTTGCAACTCTTTATTTTCTGAATATATTTCTACAGCCTTAAAGTTAGCATCTAGTGCCTTTATATAATCTGGTAAACTAGCATACATTGCGCTTAAATTCAAATAAATACCCGCAAGATCGCTTTTATCGTTAAGACTTGAAAAGTTGCTTATCGCTTTTAAATAATATTCTTCAGCAACTAAAAATCTACTATTTTGATGATGGTAAAAACCTACTCGGAAATAAGCTAAAGGTATATACTTCTGTTGATCTAGTTTTTCAGCCAACTCAATTGTTTTTTTAGCGTAAAACTCTCCAGCATCACCCCTATTTAGCTTGAAATATTTATCGTACAGACTCTCGTATAAATTCAACGATAAAGTATCCGCTTCTTGATGCGCTTTAGTTAAAACTAACAAACTATCAATTTGTCTATTTAAGCTATTTTCATTGTACTGAGCGTAAGCAGAATTAAAAAAGAATAGCAACAAAAACAGCTTAAAAACCTTATACATAGAACGTCATTAATTAATAGTTGATTGGTGCTGTGAAAATAGGAAAAAACCATTACCAAAATCAAAATAAGGGTTTTAAAAATAAAAAAGGCGATAATTACTTATCGCCTTTTTAGCATATGTTACGCTATAACCTAGGAATACATTTTTTTATAAACGCCCGGCTTAGCCTCCCTCATCATCTCGTATATGGTTTCCACAATATCATCAACCGATGGTTTAGAGAAATAATCACCATCAGAACCATACGGTGACCTGTGTGCCTTTGCTGTCAGTGTTTTTGGCTGACTATCTAACAAGTAATATCCTTGTTGTTGCTCCAAAATCTCCTGCATAATAAACGCACTTGCACCACCTGGCACATCTTCATCAATCACTAAAAGTTTATTCGTTTTTTGTAATGATTTTTTACAGTCCTGAGCGATATCAAATGGAAGTAGCGTCTGCGCATCAATAATTTCTATGTCTATACCTAGCAATTCAAGCTCCTCTGCAGCTTCCTCCACCAGGCGTAAAGTAGAACCATAACTTACAACGGTAATATCTGCCCCTGCTCTAATTACTTCAACTTTACCCAAAGGGATGGTAAATTCTCCAACATTAGTTGGCAACTTTTCCTTCAAACGATAACCGTTCAAACACTCGATCACTAGGGCTGGTTCATCTGCTCGAAAAAGCGTATTATACAAACCTGCGGCTTGAGTCATGTTACGCGGTACACACACGTGCATACCTCTAAGCGAGCCTAAGATCATACCCATTGGCGAACCAGAGTGCCAAATTCCTTCTAATCTATGACCTCTACTTCTTACAATAACAGGTGCTTTTTGGCCACCTTTGGTACGGTAAGAAACAGTCGCCAAATCATCGCTTAACACATTAATAGCGTAGAGCAAATAATCCAAATACTGGATTTCGGCAATAGGCCTTAAACCTCTCATAGCCAAACCAATACCTTGGCCAACAATAGTAGCTTCCCTAATTCCCGTATCACTTACGCGGAGCTCCGAATATTTAGCCTGCAAACCTGCAAAACCCTGATTTACATCTCCAATATGTCCTAAATCTTCACCAAAAGCCACTAATCTAGGATCACGGGCAAAGTTCGAATCGAAACATGCATTTAAAATCTCTCTGCCATCAATCATTCGAGAACTCTCATCGTAATTGGCCGGCACAAAAGGAACGTTAGCAGGATTTTCTGCACTATTGGTGTGAAGTTTGGAATTATACAACTCGCTAAAAACAGATTCTTTGTCTTTTAACCAATCAATCAATACGTCGCGATCTGGTGAAGGCGAAGAGATACTTAATCGAATAGCTTTACGTGCTGACGCCACGACATCACGGCGCAGGGCATCTGGTGTTGAGGCTAATTGCGCAGCCAATTTTGCAAGTGATGGTTGATGTGCAGCCATATTGCTGATCATTCTAACCATTTCACCCTGTTCTTGTTTTATGGTATCAAGAAAATCGTTCCAAGCCGCTCTTTGAACTTCCTTAACATATTTTTTCGCAGCCTCTTCTAATTCATTTAATTCTGCTTCTGTTGCAATGGCCGATTCAATCATCCATTCCTTCATTTTAAGAATGCAGTCATGCTCCTTTTCCCAAGCTAAACGATCTTTTGATTTATAACGCTCGTGCGAACCCGAAGTAGAATGTCCTTGAGGTTGTGTAAGTTCAGTAACATGAATTAAAACAGGTACATGTTCCGTTCTACACATGTCAATAGCTTGCTCGTAAATTTCAACTAGCGCAGGATAATCCCATCCTTTTACCTTAAAAATTTCATATCCATTGGTACCTTCTTCTCGTTGAAATCCTTTCAGAATTTCTGAAATATCTTCTTTGGTGGTTTGATATTTTGCTGGAACAGAAATACCATAACCGTCATCCCAAACCGAGATAGCCATCGGAATTTGTAGAACACCGGCCGCATTAAAAGCCTCGAAAAACACTCCTTCGGAGGTAGAACCATTACCTATGGTGCCAAAAGCAACCTCATTTCCATTTACAGAAAAGTTCTTTAAGTACGATAATTCTTTATTTTTTCGATATAGTTTAGAAGCATACGCCAAACCTACCAACCTAGCCATCTGGCCACCCGTGGTAGAAATATCAGCAGAGCTATTTTTAATTTCAGTTAGATTTTTCCAGCTACCGTCATCATTTAAAGACCGCGTAGCAAAATGACAATTCATTTGTCTGCCTGCCGAAGCCGGATCGGCCTCTACATTAGGATTAGCATATAATTGTGCGAAAAACTGTTTAAGTGTGGTGATGCCAGTAGCGAAGGCGAAAGTCTGGTCTCTGTAATAGCCTGCACGCCAATCGCCTTTTTTAAAAGCTCTAGCCATGGCTAACTGCGCCACTTCCTTACCATCACCAAAAATGCCGAACTTAGCTTTACCAGTGAGCACCTCCTTCCGTCCTAACAAACTAGCTTGGCGACTTTCTACTGCAATTCGATAGTCGTTGATAACCATCGATTTAAAATCGTCAAAACTTAATTCTGATGCGTCAACTCGGTTAACATCTTCGGCTTTCCTCATTAGTATCCCTTTTTGTTAATGGACAAATATACAATTCTTTCCGCTTATGGCTTAAAGCCCTTGGCAAATTATATTTGGAATACTTTTTGTTTATAGCAATATTAAAACTATTTTTGTTTGAGAGATAAGATCAAACAAAATTTGAATAAACCAAGCTAATTAGCGAATAAATTAAAACAAATGAAAAAATTACTTTTATTATTTACTGCAGTTATTGGATTAAATATTGCAGCAAATGCACAAACGAAACCTGCTGAGTTCAAATTTGTATCTGAAACACATGATTTTGGAAAAATTGCACTTGATAAGCCAGTTACTCACACTTTTAATTTCACCAACGAAGGCGATGCGCCATTAATCATCTCTTCGGTTGAGCCGAGCTGCGGCTGTACTGTAGGCGAATACACACAAACACCTGTAAAAAAAGGTGAAAAAGGCTTTATCAAAGTAACCGTCAAAAAATCAGGATCACCGCTTCCGTTCAACACGGCAGTAACGGTAGTATCGAATGCGAGAACACCTAAAAAAGTGCTTTACTTAAAAGGCGAGACCGTTGCTAACCCAACTAAATAGGGAATAAAAATTATTATCCAATAAAGTTTTAAAAAACCTCGCACAACAGCGAGGTTTTTGTATTTTTGCCAAATGCCAAAGATCTCAGACAAAGGGCTTCAGATGCCCGCTTCACCGATTAGAAAATTGACGCCTTTTGCTGACCAAGCAAAAGCTGCGGGTAAAAAAGTTTATCACCTAAACATAGGTCAACCAGACATCGCTACACCCGAGGGAATGTTGAATGCCATTAAAAATATCGATTTTGATGTTTGGGCTTATACGCCATCCGAAGGTACCTTGGCCTATAGAAAAAAACTTACCGAGTACTATAACAAATTAGGTTACAACATTACTCCCGAAAATATTCTGGTAACTGTAGGTGGCTCAGAAGCGATCACAATTGCTATGCAAACTTGTATTAACGAAGGCGACGAAATTATCATTCCGGAGCCTTTTTACGCCAACTACAATGGTTTTGCATGCCAAAGTAATGTGGTAGTTAAACCTATCCTTTCTTATATTGATAATGGATTTGCTTTACCTGCAATCGCAGAATTTGAAAAATTAATTACCGAAAAGACTAAAGCAATTATCATTTGCAATCCGAACAATCCAACCGGATACTTATACTCTAGAGAAGAATTAGAGGCGCTTAAAACGCTTTGCCAAAAATACGATTTGTTTTTATTCTCTGATGAGGCCTACCGCGAATTCTGCTACGATGGTCGTGAGTTCATTTCGCCGATGCATTTGGACGGTTTAGATGAGAACGTAATTGTGATGGACACGGTATCAAAACGTTACAGTGCCTGTGGTGCTCGTTTAGGTTGCTTAATCACCAAAAACAAAGACGTAATTGCCGCTGGTTTGAAATTTGCTCAAGCACGTTTATCGCCAGGCATGGTAGAACAAATTGCTGGCGCTGCAGCAGTAGATACTCCCGACAGCTATTTTGAGGCGGTAAATACAGAATACACTTTACGAAGAGATGTATTGGTAAATCGCCTAAATAAAATTGAGGGTGTGTATTGCCCTAACCCAGGTGGTGCGTTTTATGTGGTAGCAAAATTCCCGATAGACGATGCAGACAAGTTCTGCCAATGGATTTTAGAAAGCTTTGAGCATAACAATGCTACCATAATGATGGCTCCTGCTACAGGTTTCTATTCGACCGCGGGTTCTGGTAAAAACGAAGTGCGTATGGCTTACGTATTAAATACCGAGGATTTAAATGCTGCAATGGATTGCTTAGAGCTTGCTTTACAACAATACCCTGGAAGAGTATAGTTATTCTATTTATAAAGGAAAGCCTCGAGATAAATTCGAGGCTTTTTTTATGACGAAGAATTAGCTGACTTAGCTATTAACTCCCATAGCGTACATTACAATATTGACAGCAAATTTGGTATTGTCTTCGGCTAAAAAGCGTTTATTTCTAAAATCGTAATCCCATTCGCAACCATAATCTTTGTTGCTGTACAACACCCCTATTCTACCATTTACAGTAATGGCTTTTAAGTAGTCATGCACCAAATCATCTCCCCAACCATTTAGCTCGAATGAGGTAGTTGGAGGCCCTTTTTCGAACTTAAAAAACGAGTGATATATCGCATGGTTATGCGGGATTTTTTTTAAAGCTTGCCTACCAAATAACTTTGCCATTTGGGCTTCAAAGGAGCGAGCAAACAATCCATCGATATCGTGGTTACAATCATCAACAAACACAAAGCCCCCGTTGTTGACGTAAGTTTTAAAATTTGCTGCCTCTTGCTGGTTAAATTGAACCAGTTTATGTCCACTTAGGTAGCAAAAGGGATACTTAAAAATATCCTTACTACTTAATTCTACAATTTTTTCTTCAGGTGCTAAAATGATGGTGGTATACTCCAACAACGAATTTAACACGTTAGCAGGCATACGCTGATCGGTATCCCAGTTTCCCGACGAATATTTTATCCTAGCGAATGTGAACTTGGCGTTGTGCATTTATCTAAATTACTTCCATTTTCTAAAAAATCAATTTTAATAACAATTTATGTTGTAATTTTTTTGATATTGTTACTAAGCACTTCATTTTTAAGCTACATATCTCCTATATTGAGTTATAATTCTCAACCTAAAGACAGTATAACTTGGAAACCTCTGCACAAAATTTCAACCATCTAGTAGAAAAAATAGCTGATCTAAAATCAGAAATTCGGAAAGTAATTATAGGGCAAGACGAGGTAATTGAAGAAATATTAATTGCTTTAATGGCTGGAGGCCATTGTTTACTGGAAGGTGTGCCGGGTTTGGCAAAAACGTTAATGGTAAGAACACTTTCTCAAGCTTTAGATCTTTCTTTCAGACGTATTCAGTTTACGCCAGATTTAATGCCGACAGATATTATTGGTACAGAAATTTTGGAAGAAGATCACGCTACTGGAAAACGCTTTTTCAAATTCAACAAAGGGCCGTTATTTGCTAACATCATTTTAGCCGACGAGGTAAACAGGACGCCGCCCAAAACACAATCAGCTTTGCTAGAAGCGATGCAAGAGTTTGAGGTAACCTATGCTGGGCAAACCTATCCTTTGGATAGACCCTTTTTCATATTGGCCACACAAAATCCGATAGAACAAGCCGGTACATATCCATTACCGGAAGCTCAACTAGATCGTTTCTTATTGTACATTAAAATCGGCTACCCCTCTGCGACAGAGGAAGCCAAAATATTGAGTAGTACAACAGGCGCAAAAAAAGCGGTAATCAACGCCATTATTGGAGCCGATGAAATTAAACAACTACAGCAAATTACGCGTCAGATTAGTATAAGCGATGATTTGATTACTTACACAAGTGACTTGATAAGAGCGACAAGACCAGAAACGTCCGAAATTTCTTTCGTAAAAGAATGGGTACGCTGGGGTGCAGGGCCGCGTGCTGGACAAGCGCTAATACTCACGGCAAAAGCAAGAGCCCTATTAAAGGGCAGGTACGCGGTAATTTTGGAAGATTTACAAAGCATGGCTTATCCGGTGTTAAGGCACCGCGTGCTAATGAATTTTAAAGCTGATGCAGAGAGCGTTACTGCCGACAATGCAACTGCAGCCTTACTAACAGCAATTTCGAGACCTAAAGCAAACTTGTAATGAGCAAACTTGTAATGAGCAAACTTCTTGATCCGAAAGTAATGATGGCCATAAAACAACTACCCTTAGCTGCAAAGGCTACGATAGATGGTTTCATGACTGGGATCAATAAGAGTACGCTAAAAGGTGCAGGCATTGAGTTTAGCCAATACAGAAGTTACCAAGCAGGAGATGATTTGAGATCACTGGACTGGAAAATGTTCGCTCGTTCTGATCGTTACTACATCAGAGAATCGGAAGTAGAAACCAGCATCTCCGTCCGTTTAGTTGTAGATGCTAGTGCCTCGATGAACCATCGGGATGGTGATTTTACTAAAATGGATTATGCTAAATATTTAGCTGCATCTTTGGCATATCTTGCCAATTTACAAGGCGATGCAATTGGGCTTTATGTATTACAAAACAGCGGCATTTTCTCAATGAGCGCCAAGCATGATTTCCAACATTTATCTCGTCTTTTTCATCAATTAGAACTTATAAAACCAGATGGCAGATTCACCAACCGCATACATTACAAAGAACTAAACAGTGGTAAACATCAACGAGAGCTAATTATCTTCATTACAGATTTTTATCAAACAAATAATGAAATAACCGAACTGTTGAATAACTTAAATAACCTACGCCATGAAATCGTTGTGCTCCACCTGCTATCGGCCAACGAACTGAACCTAGACTTCAAGGGTTATTCTTCGTTCGAAGACTTGGAGACGGGACAAACCATACAAATTGATCAACATACAACCAGGATAGAATATCAAGCAAAACTCAATAAACACTTAGAGCAAACACGAATGGAAATGTTGGACCAGAAAATCTATTACCGAACATTATCTACCTCGGAACCTTTGGACGAGACGCTCAGAGATTTTTTAAAACAACGACAAAAAGTTAATAGTTAAGTGCAGTTTTTATATCCCATTGGCTTTTTTGCATTGGCAAGTTTAGTGTTCCCTATCCTGATCCATCTGTGGCGGGTTAAGACAGGAAAAACACTTAAAATTGGCAGCATATCTCTGTTGAGCGAAAGTGCGGCATCAAATGCCAGAAGCTTTCGATTAAATAATTTAGTGCTACTATTTTTACGTTGTCTACTGCTCAGCTTAATTGCTTTACTGTTAGCTAAGCCTTATTTGCAAGATAATTCTAATAAAAAGAAGCCTGCGGGATGGATTTTATTATTGCAACAGAAGTTGTCTTCAATATATGCAGCAGAAAAGCAGACAATAGATTCGTTATTAACCGAAGGTTACGAAATACATCATTTTGGATATGGATTTAAACGATTAGAACTTAGGGATACCGCAACACTATCAAAGGATACGTTATTCCAAAATTTAAATTACAGTTCACTTCTCAAACAGCTGAACCACCAGCTACCTCCTCAATTTAAATTATACATTTTCGCATCGAGATACGCAGCCCTGTTCGACGACAAATTACCTGCAACACATCTCAATTTAACCTGGAAAGATAACCAAGCTAACGAAAACCTAGCTACTCATTACACTGAACTACTCAATAAAAAGTTTCAGGCCATCAACACGGAAAATATGCTTAGCTACAAACAAATTTCCGAACAAAAATCAGCACCGCTACATGTAGTGATACACAGCCCCAACGTTGAAGATGCGAGTTATGTTAAAGCTGGGTTAAATGCAATTAGTAGCTACATTAATCAACCTTTTCGATACAGCACCGAAGCCGACGGCCAACAGCCCATAGATATGTTATTTTGGTTAGATAAGCGGCCTATCAGTACTCAAATTCGAAACGGGATGATTTCGCGGGGCACTATCTTTAAATATGCCGAAGGAAAAATTGATAGCAATAAAACTTACCTGCAAGTTGAAAACAACTCCACGCCTATCAAATTTTCGCAAACAGTTATATCGACTCAGCACGAAGGAGAGGCAATTTGGCGCAACGGATTTGGTAATGCAATCCTAACTAAAATGACAAACAAACAACTCACCGTCTATAGTTTTTACAGTGAACTAAACCCAAAATCTACAGACTTAATATGGAGAGATGAATTTGTGAGCATGTTAATGAACATCAGTTTCGGAAAGGGGGAGAATGGTTTTGGCCTTGTTAATCATCCCACTGAAAAACAAACAGCTACTACTCCTATATCCACTTTCAGCGCCGACAAAGCCAACAAGAACACTAACCGAAGCATTACCAAAGATCTAACTCAAATGATTTGGATATTGATGGTGTTGATATTGTTATTCGAACGAATTTTGGCTTTTAAAACTAAACCAAGCAATAGTAATTAGCTATGAGGGGCAAGCATTACATACAAAACATTAGAAGTAAATGGCTCGTTATAGGCTACTTGCAGATTATGATTTGGGGTGCTGCCATTAGCTTAATGTTGGGAATTATATTTAGCCATTTCCTATCATTTGGCTTTTGGATATTCCCCTTCTTCTTCATCGCATCAATCTTACTCCTACTCCTGGTGCAGCCAATTTGGAAAATCTCTAACAATGTCATTGCACGCTACTTAGACCAAACTTATCCGCAACTGGAGGATAGTAGTACTTTACTACTACGGGAGGAAGAAGATTTGAGTACCCTACAACAACTGCAAGTTCACAAAATCACGCAAATGTTGCCATTGCCTCGGGTTTTAGCCATACCATCTAAAAGACTTGGTTTTAGTGTTCTAGCATTCGTTGCAAGTTTAGGCCTTACCTTTGGAATGGCACTACTTCCCAACAACAAAGGCGCTTTATTAGAAAACAAGCCGGCAGCAATAACTACTGAGATCCCCGAACATACGCTACCGCAAATAAGTAATTATGAAATTAACATTGCACCGCCTATGTATACGCGGCAGCGAACAAGATCCCAAACGCAATTTGCTATAAAGGCTGAATTAGGCGCATCAGTAATTTGGAATCTTAAAACCAATCAAAAAATCCACTCTTTTAAGGTTATCTTTAACGATAGTGAACGCATAAAGCCGAAACCGAGAAATAGCGACTCCACCTCTTGGTCATTCAGTAGAAAAATAGAGAAACAAGGCTTTTATCAAATTGAATTGAATGGCATCAAATCAGATCTCTATCCTATTGATATCATTCCTGATTTGCCGGTAGTAATCCGTTTATCACAACCAAAACCACAAACAACTATTGATGTTGGAGAAAAACAAGCCATTAATTTGGAAGTAAACTTGAACGACGATTATGGTATTCGCTATGCGTCTATCTCCGCAACCATGGCGAGTGGAAAAGGTGAAAGTGTTGCTTTCACAGAGAAAAGGCTGGCTTTCGACTTTCAGTTCAACAACCAAAGACAACTTAAATTACGCAAATACATCGATTTAAAGCAACTTGGAATGAAGCCCGGTGATGAACTTTATCTTTTTGTAGAAGCACAAGACAATTTCGGACAGAGGAGCCGTTCTGCCGTACACACCGTAAGCATTGTAGATACTGCTGAGTTGATGAGCTTATCAGGAATGACCTCCGGTGTAAATCTAATACCTGCCTATTTCCGTAGTCAACGCCAAATTATTATCGACACGGAGAAACTCTTGGCAGAAAAATCAACACTAAGCGCTAACGAGTTTAAGAGCAGCGCCAATAATTTAGGAGTAGACCAAAAGCTCTTACGCTTACGCTACGGACAGTTTTTAGGCGAAGAAAACGAAACGGAAATTGGTGGGGAACATCATGATAATGATGGACATGATCACGGACGGACAGAAGAAAAATTTGGTGACGTGCAGGCCATTATGGATAGATATGCTCACAAACATGACATAGCAGAGGACGCTACCTTTTTCGAGCCAGAAATTAAGGCGCAGCTTAAGGCAGTACTGAACGAAATGTGGAAGGCGGAATTGCAACTGCGCACTTACAAACCGCAAGAAGCCCTGCCATTTGAATACAAGGCACTACGTTTACTTAAAGACTTACAACAAAAATCGAGGGCCTACGTAGCAAAAACTACGGTTAAAACAGCTGCCTTAAAGCCTGAAAAAAGACTAACTGGAGAGTTGGACAAAATTACCAATCCTACCCAACAGGTTTACTACGAAATCACTGATAAAACTAAAGCAGAGCTGCATGTGCTCCTTGCAGTACTCAATCAACATCAAACTGGCAAGGCCTTTTCAGCAAATGAAATCGCACTACTAAAAACTGGTGAAATTCAATTGATTAACGCTGCAGCGAGTCACCCTACCACTTATTTAACTGCATTAAAAAGTATTAGAAAATTAAACGGTGAAACTAAACCTTCTATAACAGATTTAAACATTGTAGCCAAAGCGATTTACCGCATTATAGGTAATGAACTGCCGCTACCGCAAGCGCCCATTATCAATGGCACCAGAAAACTGAGCGAAGACTATTTTAACCAACTTAAAAAATTCTAAGCATGAGTTTTAACCTAAGTATCATCATAGCTTGTAGCTTGTTATTGGCATTTCTACTCTTTAAGGAATGGAAGCGAGAAAACCGCCATTGGCTTGCAGCAAGGTTATTAATTAGCTTTATTTTAATTCTCGCTTTGCTAGCACTCATCTTCCCAATTTCGATAAGTAAAATTACAACTCATCAGCACCGTGTCCTCAATATCATTACAGCCGGCACTAATCAGCAAAAACTTGGCACCCTAACGTCAAAAGCAGTTTATACTGATCCTAGCCTGCGTCAAGTTTTAGAAAAAAAACACCTCTATGTTCCAGATTTGGCTTATTATTTAGCCCAACATCCTAACATCAGCACGCTTAATATCTACGGAGAAGGCCTAAAAACAGATGACTTAAAAAAACTATCCTCTCATCAAATTGAGTTTCATGCCGCTCCAAAACCCGACGGAATAACGGCTGCTTACTGGCCGAAAATAATTACCGAAGGAGAAACCATTGATCTTCAAGGCAGTTATAACAATACGCTTGCCAACCCAATTACACTCAAGTTAATCGGCTTTGGCAACACCTTAGATTCACTGACGATACCAAGAGAATCAGAAAATTCATTCACATTAAAACACCAACTGAGGCAAAAGGGCAGAGCGGTTTTACAACTGATTGCCTTGCACAAAAAAGATACCCTCGCTAAAGAAAACGTACCTATTCAAACCAAAGCAAAAATGCCCATCAATTTATTGGCGATAACCGCCACACCAGGTTTCGAATATAATTTCTTAAAACAATGGCTATTCAAAAATCAGTATGCACTAGCTTTAAAAAGCCAAATTAGCAACGACAAATTCGCCACCGATTTCTTGAATCGAAAATCCATTGCGATAAATAGACTGAACAATTCCATCCTATCAAAAGAAGACTTACTACTGATAGACCAACAGGCTTGGGAAGGCCTAGGAGCAGAAAAAAACATCGTTCTTCATGCTGTGGCACAAGGCATGGGCTTGGTAGTTTTGATCACTGAAACGAACAGTGCCGATAATTTGATCAAAACCTTAGGTATAACATCAGGTAAAGGCTACAAAAGTATCTCACCTAGCCTGCCAACAAAGCAATTGCAAGCGCTAGCTACCGAAAACCTGCTGTATTTACGCCGATCAGCTAGACAACAAACCTTAGTGAGCCATCAAAAGCAACCAATTGCCACCCAACAAATCTACGGAAAAGGCAAAATTGTGGTCACTACGCTTGCCAATACGCATCAATGGCTGTTAGCAGGTCACCCAAATGACTACGCAGCCTACTGGACTACACTGTACAATGCCGCTGCTCGTCGCCAAACAGTGCATCACGATTTGGCCTATCCGCTAATGCCGCAGTTAAACCACAAGCTCAACTTTACTGTTCACATGCAAAGTGAACTAGTTCCTCAACTTGCTTACCAAAAACAAACTTTGTTAGTGAAGCAAAACCTGCTCTTTCCCTACCAATGGGCAAGTAGTGTTTGGCCACAGCAACCAGGTTGGCAGACTTTGCTACTTAACCAACAAGCAGCGCACTTTTATGTATTTTCCCCCACAGACTGGAAAAGTCTGAGAACAGCACAAACAATCACCGAAAACCAATTGTTCGCTCAGCAACACCCTTTCTCAAAACAGAAGCTACAGGTATCAACCTCAGTAGTTAAAGAAGAAATTAGCAAGTGGTGGTTTGCAATAGCTTTTGTATTCGCAGCTAGCTTCCTTTGGTGGGAACATCGCTTCTTCGTTAAATAGTTAAATAAGGGCGTTTAGAAAAAACGCACACTATCCTAAAGATTAAGCAGTTCACTACAACATTTTTTACAATCGTCTCAAAAATGTTATACTAACTTATAGCATATCAGCTGCGCTTTGCCTAAATTGTAATATCAATCAACTAAAACCAAAACACATTGAAAAGAAAAGACTTCCTTTATCTATCCGGAATGGGAATGGGTGCTTTGCTTTTACCAGATTTAGGGGCATATGCCACGCCCATAGATCCGCTACAAGCCCTCGACCGTGTAGATCCAAAAATTAAGAAAGCCCTTGCAGATACCGCACTGAATGCGGCCAAATCAAAAGGTGCTTCTTACGCCGATGTGCGCATTGGGCGTTATCTCAACCAATTTGTGGCCACTCGCGAGAAACGAGTACAAGGTGTTGCCAATACTGAAAGTTACGGGGTAGGCATCCGCGTAATTGTGAACGGGTGCTGGGGCTTTGCTGCCACCAACTTAGTCACTACCGATGGTATTGCCAAAGCTGCCGAACAAGCTGTTGCCGTGGCAAAAGCCAATGCCAAGCTCATGAGCGAACCAGTCCAATTAGCACCTCAAAAAGGCTTTGGTGAAGTAAGCTGGAAAACCCCCATCGAAATCAATGCTTTCGAAGTCCCTGTAAAAGAAAAGGTAGACCTATTATTGAATGTCAATGATGTAGCTATGCAAAATGGTGCTACCTTCGTTAACTCTGTAATGTTTGCAGTAAACGAGCAAAAATACTTTGCTTCTACAGATGGTTCTTACATCGACCAAGATGTACACCGTATCTACCCTACCTTCAACGTAACTAGAATAGATCGTGCATCGGGGCAATTTAAAACACGCAACTCTTTAAGTTCGCCAATGGGCATGGGTTACGAGTACTTGAATGCTCGCCCTGAAGATAAAGTTGAGGGTATTGTTACGCGGTACAAAGGTCGTTACGACATGCTCGAAGATGTAAAGGCAGCAGCCAAAGTAGCTTCAGAAAAAGTAACAGCCAAATCGGTAGAGCCTGGTAAGTACGATTTAGTCTTAGACCCTTCTCACATGTGGTTAACCATTCACGAATCAGTTGGCCACCCCACAGAATTAGACAGAGTTTTAGGCTACGAAGCCAATTACGCAGGTACAAGTTTCTTAACCCTAGATAAATGGCAATCTAAGAACTTCAAATTTGGTAGCGAAAGGGTTAACCTCTTTGCTGATAAAACACAAGTTGGCTCTTTAGGTGCTGTGGGTTACGATGACGAAGGTGTTAAATGTAAAAAATGGGATCTCATTAAGGATGGTATATTGGTCAATTACCAAACCATCAGAGATCAAGCGCATATCATCGGCGAAAAAGAATCGCAAGGCTGTTGTTACGCTCAAGGTTGGGACGATGTACAATTCCAACGTATGCCTAACGTATCGCTAAAACCGGGTAAAGACAAATTAAGTGTAGACGATATGATTAAGGATGTGGAAAAAGGCATCTACATCATTGGTGACGGCAGTTTCTCTATCGATCAACAACGTTACAACTTCCAATTCGGCGGTCAAATATTTTACGAAATTAAAGACGGTAAAATTGCAGGTATGCTTAACGATGTCGCATATCAAGCTAACACACAAGAGTTTTGGAATTCTTGTGCCGCAATTTGCGATGAAAGCGATTACCGTTTAGGTGGTTCATTCAATGATGGTAAGGGGCAACCTTCGCAAAGTAGTGCCGTTTCTCACGGTAGCGCTACTACCCGTTTCAATGGAGTTAATGTTATTAATACAGCAAGAAAAATATAATTATGGCCATATTAAGTAAAGAAGAAGCACAAGCCATCTTAAAAAAGGTGATTAGCTATAGCAAAGCCGATGCTTGTGAAGTAGGTTTAAATGGCTCCGACGGTGGAAACATTCGTTATGCTAGAAATGCCGTTTCTACCGCCGGACAAATAGATGTAATGAGCCTGAGTGTAAGTGCTACCTTTGGCAAAAAAACAGGTTCAGCTTCTATCAACGAGTTTGATGACGCCTCCCTACAAAAGGTAGTAAAAAGAGCAGAAGAGTTAGCCATGCTCGCACCAGAAAATCCTGAGTACATGCCTCCTTCGGGTCCACAGACCTTTGCAGAATCATTAACCTTTGATGCAAAAACAGCTGCAATGACCCCCGACACTAGAGCAGACATGGTGGCCCAAAGTTTAAGTGCAAGTAAGGCCGCCGGTTTAGAAGCAGCTGGTTTCTTAGAAAACACAACGCGTTTTAACGCCATCATGAACTCTCAAGGCTTGTTCGCCTATAACAAAGGCACCAATCTCTCATTTTCGGTAACCATGCGTAACAAGCAAGGTACAGGATCTGGTTATGTAGAACAAGATTTCAACAAGCTTGAAAAAATGGACACACTTGCGCTAAGTAAAATTGCGGCAAGCAAAGCCAACGGTAGTGCGGGTGCAAAAGCATTAGAGCCTGGTAAATACACCGTAATTTTAGAGCCCTTAGCAGCCAGCGATATGTTAGGTAACTTGTTTAGAGGTTTCGACGCTCGTAATGCCGACGAAGGCCGTAGCTACATGAGTAAAAAAGGTGGTGGTACTCGACTAGGCGAACAACTATTTTCTGAAAATGTAAACATCTACACAGACCCACTTAACCCAGATGTACCTGGCTCAACATGGAGTGGCGACGGTTTACCTGTAACCAGAACACAATGGGTAAAAGATGGTGTGGTAAAAAATCTATCTTATTCGAGATATTGGGCTTCACAAAAAAATGTATCACCGCTGCCATTTGGTCGCAGTAGCATTGTGATGGAAGGCGGCAACCAATCTTTAGAAGATTTAATTAAAAGCACCGAAAAAGGCATCTTAGTAACGCGTTTCTGGTATATCCGTATGGTAGATCCTCAAACCTTATTACTAACAGGGCTTACGCGTGACGGTACTTTCTACATCGAAAATGGTGAAGTTAAATTCCCAATTAAAAACTTTAGGTTCAACGAAAGTCCAGTGATCATGCTTAACAATGTAGAGGCTCTAGGTAAACCCGTACGCACTGGCAGCGGTCTAATTCCGCCAATGAAGATTCGTGACTTCACGTTCTCTTCATTATCAGATGCAATATAACATTTAGTAAAGTGGCGCTTTTAGCGCCACTTAGTTTATTCCTAATACCTACAATCTTGAAAAGAAAAGATTTCCTTTACCTGGCTGGCATAACCGCTGGCGCAGCAGTAATGCCAAACTTAGGCGCATTCGGGCGCATCATTTCGGTAGAAGAAGCCCTTACACCCATTGATGTGGCGCTGAAGAAAAAAATGGCCGATATCGCATTAAACACGGCCAAAACTAACGGAGCGAGCTACGCTGATGTACGTATTGGTCGTTACCTTAACCAGGTTATCGCCACTAGAGAAAACCGTGTAGACAACATAGCCAATGGCGAATCATATGGAATGGGTATTCGTGTAATTGCCAATGGCAGCTGGGGTTTTGCTGCAACCAACAACCTCGATAACGAAAGCATTGCCAAAGCCACAAAAATGGCGGTAGCCATTGCTAAAGGCAACGCCAAACTTATGGACGAACCTGTAAAACTAGCACCGCAACAAGGCTATGGCGAGGTCACTTGGAAAACGCCCATAGAGCGCAATGCTTTTGAGGTAGCTATTGCCGATAAAGTAGATTTATTATTAGAAGTAAACAACGAAGCGCTTAAGGGCGGTGCAAAGTATATCAGCTCTAACCTATTCATGGTAAATGAGCAAAAGTACTTCGCCTCTACCGATGGCTCTTACATCGATCAAGACATTCATCGCCTTTGGCCAACCTTTACCCTTACTAAAATTGACAGTGCTGCAGGCAGATTTGAAACCCGAAATGCCTTAAGTGCGCCAATGGGTATGGGTTACGAATACCTCAATCCGCTAGATAGCGAAAAAATTAAAGGCGGACCAGTAACCCTTTACAAAAAACGTTACGACATGCTCGAAGACGTACGCGAGGCGGCGCAACATGTCGACGAAAAACTGAAAGCTAAACCTATTGCACCTGGCAAGTACGATCTCGTACTCGATCCTTCGCACCTCTTTCTAACCATTCACGAATCGGTGGGCCACCCTACCGAATTGGATCGCGTATTGGGCTATGAGGCCAACTACGCTGGCACAAGTTTCCTCACGCTAGATAAATGGGAAAGTAAAAAATTTAACTTTGGCAGTAAAGAAGTTAACATCGTAGCCGATAAATTAGAAACAGGTTCTTTAGGTGCCGTAGGTTATGATGATGAAGGCGTTAAATGTGGTCAATGGGACATCATCAAAGATGGTATTTTGGTTAATTACCAAACCATCAGAGATCAAGCCCACATCATAGGCGAAAAACAATCGCAAGGCTGCTGCTATGCCGACAGCTGGGACAGTATCCAATTTCAACGCATGCCGAATGTATCTTTAGCACCAGGCGACGTCCCTTTATCTGCAGCAGATATGGTAAAAGACGTAGAGAAAGGAATTTACATGTTTGGCCGAAACTCTTATTCTATAGACCAACAACGTTACAACTTCCAATTCAGTGCTCAATTAGCTTACGAAATTAAAGAAGGTAAAATTGTAGGTATGTTTAAAGACGCTGCCTACCAAGCCAATACCCAAGAATTTTGGAATGCCTGCGTTCAACGCTGCGACAAGAATGATTATCGCCTAGGCGGAACATTTTCTGATGGTAAAGGTCAGCCTAGTCAAGTAAGTGCAGTATCACACGGCAGTCCTACTACACGTTTCAATGGCGTAAGCGTAATTAATACAGGCAGAAAACTGGGCTAATTAGCAAGCCCTTTTCTTAACTGCCATTAATTATTTGGCATTTTATTTGTACTTTTGTACATAGAAAGAAGAAAATGGGCGAAGTTAAGCTTTGACTGAGCACCTTTTACTTTTCAACTTTCTAATCAAAAAGGGGCTGTTCTTGGATTTGACAGGGTGGCGCTGAATATGTAAGCATGCAGTGCGTTGTACGGTGAGCACTTTAAAGAGAACGTTCAAAACAATAATTGGCGAAAATAACTACGCCTTAGCTGCTTAATTTAGAATTAAGAAAGCTTTTGTCTCGCTAACTGCCGCTTAGTTAGGTTAGCATCAGAGGCATCGTAATAACCGAGCTAGCTTTTGTAGGGTACGATACATTAGCGAAACAAAGTACCTAAGGATGTTGTCAAGGTCGGTTTCCAGCCCGTCGCATCTCGAAAACTAATTGGAAAATGAGCATGGAGAAAGCATAATTTATCACACAACTGGACAAGGGTTCGACTCCCTTCAGCTCCACAAACACAACTGAAAATCAATCAGTTGAAAAATTTACTCCCAATTATACACCCAAAAGTATAGTTGGGTTTTTTATTTTATAATATTTCTGATCTCTATTGATGAGCGAGATACGTCACAAAAGACACCTTCATTAAATATAAATCAATAAGCTAATTATCAACAATATAAAGCCAAGCTAAGAAGTGTTATTTGTTCATAAAAAACTTCGATATAAAAATACCTTATAAAATTAACTGCTTTCTGATACATTGACCAACAACAACAAATTAAATATTAAAAAAAACAAAACAAACCGAAAGAATAGTACGACAAACACAAATACACAACGTCTTTGGCAACGGGGGGTACACTAAAAATTTAATTAACCCAAAAGGCAATTCATGCTCCTTGATCTAGGGATTATCTCTAAAGCAAACACAAAAACTATTTTTTATTAAAAAAATCAATAAATTAGTAATAATATTTTGATAATCAATGAAAAACATAACGCTCACACTAATCATTGCTTTATTTTCTTTAACCTCTGTAAAGGCACAAAACTGCAATAAAATAAAAACTACGTTCAATAGTTATAATGAAGCAATAAAAATTCTAAATACTACAAAATTTACTTTAGGACAGCAAATAAATACACCTGAAAGTTTTTGGATTAAATCAGCAACTTTTAAAAGCTGTGATAAAAGGAAAGGCTTTTTTATCGTCTTACTAAAAAACAATAGAACCTATATACACCAAAATCTACCCACTAACATTTGGAATAATTTTAAAAAAGCCAGTTCGAAAGGTAGCTTTTATGATAAAAACATTAAAAAAAGATTCACCCTTAAAATAATTAAATAAATGTCAATAAAACTATGTAAAACCGCTATATCAATATTTATACTATTAACTTTAGTGAGTTGTATTAACAATCGTGAAAGTAAAATTAAAGACTTTCTAAATAATACAGTAGAAAGTTTTGATATATCGAAATTCGAACTAGTATCTGTCGTTGTAGTAGATACTATTTCTAATGCAGAATTGTATTTAATTGAAAGCTTCGAAAAATACAAACCTAATGAATACCAACATATAATTCTAGAACCAGAAACTTCCATAGTTGCAGATACTGTCGTTGTTGATGACTATATTAAAACAACCCTTGATTGGAACTATGAATCTTATACTTCTGCCTTATATGAACATATAAGGTATGACTATAATAATTCAAATTACACTAAAGGAGAGGACGAAACACCAAATGATTTTTTAAATGAAATTGTTAAAATGTCTTTCAAACCATTTCGTAATAAAGTTTTGAACGATACAAATTTCCGAAATGATTTAGCAAATGAAACTAAGAATTACAACCATTTTAATGGGATTTTCTCTGCCGATTCACTTAACAAATTTTTAGACATTGAAATAACGAAAGATAGAGAATTTTATTGCTATGTAACCTCAGTTAAATTAAGAGATGATAAAAAACTAAAATCTGTATATATTTTTTTCGATAAAAAAAACAATATTATTGGTTATAAAGAATAAGTTCCGAATCCAATGAAAATCTATTTTAGCTATTAATCTTATGAAGAAACTAAATATCTACAACGACAATAAAAGTATTACAGTTGCTTTAGACAGTTTAGAAATTGGAGAAACTGTTGAAATAAAAGATGAGGATGCTAAAAGAGTAAGAGTAGCTATAACAAATTGCTATCATTTAACTGGCAAAGGTAAATTTAAAACTAAAATGCAAGTAAATGAAGATGGTATTAAAGTTACAACGGTTACAAAGTTAGGTATAGGAGAAATTAAACAAAAACGTTATCCGAAAGTTAAAACATTTATAGATGACGATAATGTTGCAGTTCTTAGAGTTAACAATAATACAGCTATAGTATCGGCACTAAGTATTACTAAACTCAGTAATGGAACACTTACAAATAAGTTGATTAATGATTGTAAAAAGTTTTGCAATTTCTACAATTTAAAGCTAAAACTATGAAAATTTTTAATAGAAAATTTAGGAATCGAGATTTAGTATTTAAACTATTATTCTTGATATTTTATTTAGGGGCAGTTGCTTATTACTTCCCAGTACTATTAACACATTTCTTAACATGGTATATAGCTGTTTGTTTTGTATTGGCGTATAACTCCCCTGTATGGTTAGATGGTTTAATTAATAAAATTGTTAATAAATTAAAATTATAAAAATTAATTTTCGCAAAACCGCAAATATAGGTGCGCACCATTTTTTGCTCTTTTTGCGTATTTTAGATCATAACTTTGTTTTAAACCAGTATCTTACTGTAGATTCTCCGTAGCCGAGTTCTTCTCCGATTTTTTCAATCGTCATCCCATCGTTTCTTAAACGTTTTGCTTCGTTATACAAATCCTCTTTTGACCTTTGACGCTCAAAATTTAAGTGGTTATACTCACAATCATAATTCAGAAATCATAAACTGTAAAAAGTTTTTGCTCAATCCTTTTGTTATTTCGCAAACTGCGATATTTTCTTCGTAAGAAATATTCTCACAATCATTCTGTTTTATTTACTTCAGGTAGCGCAACTTCACGTCGGTAAAACTTTTACCAATTGCAAAGGCACTATCAAAGAAGTTTATTAACCTTTTACTGCCCTTCAAATCATTATTACTTATAGGTCTGTTAAACTCTCGTTTCGGCCGAGAGCCGAGACATCTTATTGAACAATTTACTGCTTAATCTTACTCAATTTATCGATAGATACCACGTAAATGGCATTACCATGCTTTTCAATTAACTTCTCTTCTTTAAAATCAGCTAACATACGGCTTACTGTTTCGCTCGCTGTGCCTACAAAAGCCGCTAAATCATCTCTAGAGATTTTTAAGGTGCAAGAATCCCTATTTTCACCTGCAGCAAATTTACGAGACAGTTGCACCAATGCTTCTGCCACGCGTTTGCGCACCGAGAAATAAGCTAATTTAACCATTTGCTCTTCCTTAAAGCGAATATTGCCCGACAACAATTCAATGAAAGCGGTAGCCATCTCTTGATGATTGAATAAAGCATTCATAAAATCTGCGCTTGGTATCAAAACCAAATCAGTATCTACTAAAGTAGCGGCATTATCAGCATAAGCTACCCCGCAGCACAAACTTTCATAGCCAAAAAAGTCTCCGTCTTTATAAATATCCGACGATAGTTCTCTACCATCCTTAGATCTCTTGTAAGTTTTAACCTGACCCCTTTTAACCATGTACAGGGCGGTAGGTTCGTCATTTTCTACATAAATAACCTGTTTAGGTCCGTAGTTTCTCACTTTTCCTTTTTGCCTCAATTCAGCTAAAATAGTGTCTAGGTCTTTAGGTGCGGCCTTAAAACCCACCGCTAAACTTCTCTTCTTCAGCCTACTCTCTATCGCATTAAATAACTCCACATCATCGAAAGGCTTAGTCAGGTAATCGTCGGCGCCCATCTCCATGCCCTTACGCATGTCGGCACGCTCGGCTTTAGCAGTCATAAAGATAAAAGGGATGCTGGCCGTTTTCGGGTTTTTATTTAGCAAGTAAAGAACGCCATAACCATCTAATTCTGGCATCATAATGTCACATAAAATAATGTCTGGCGAACTATTTAAGGCCAATTCAACACCCAACTTTCCGTTTTTTGCAGCCAGAGCTTCGTAACCTGCCATTTCTAAAACCTCTACTGTCCCCTCTCTAATATCGTCGTTATCTTCAATCACTAAAACTTTCTTCATCTGCTAATTACGGTTAAAATTAAAATGCAAAGTAAAGGTGGTGCCTTTATTTTGCTCTGTTTCACAAGTTACGGTACCATTCATTAAGCTCACATAACGTTTTACAATGTTGAGCCCTAAACCGGTACCTGGAATATCTCCGGTGTTATGCGCCCTAAAGAAGGGTTCAAAAAGGTTCACTTTATCTGCCTCTGGTATACCAATACCGTTATCTTTAATCTCCACAATCAGTTCTTTGTCTTTCAAAATGCTGTTAAACTGTATCATGGTATTTTCTCCAGAATATTTAATAGCATTTGAAATAAGGTTGATGATGCAGTTCTTTAATAAATTATGATCTAAAAACACCTGTGCACTTGTGCCAGTGTGCTCGAACACAATCAGCTGATCTTGCTTACTGATCAGTTGCATCTCTTCAGCAATTTCCTCTGCAAACGAAATCATATCAAACCAATTTGCATTTGCCTCCACCTTTCCAGCCTCTAATTTCTCCAGAGAAAGAAAATCGTTTAAAATGGTAGTTAAGTTGTTTACCGCATTCTTTATTTTACTAGTGTGCTTATCTACACCAGCAGCGTCGTTTTTTGAAGTATATTTATCAATTAAGGATGCTGATAATTGAATAGAACTCAGGGGTGTTCTAAACTCGTGCGATGCCATGGAAACAAACCTAGTTTTTAGTTGATTAAGTTCCTTTTCCTTCTCAAACATAGCACTTACGTGCTCTTTTGCCGTTTCCAACTCGTTGATAGACCTAATGAGCTCTTGTGTTCTGTCTTTAACCTTCTGCTCCAGTTCTTCGGTATAGCTCTTAATTTTCTCTTCGTCCGCTTTCTCCCTACTCAAATCATGAATAAAGCCAGTGAAAATTCTTTTATCGGTGTACAACACTTCACTTACGCCTAACCTAAAAGGAAAAACTGAGCCATCTTTACGCCTCCCTTTTACTTCCCTACCTATGCCAATAATATTACGATGCCCCGTATTTCGATAGTTGGCAATATATCCGTCGTGTCTTTCTTTGTCTGGCGGAGGCATTAAAATCGAAACATTTTGCCCTAAAACCTCGTGCCTTTCGAAACCGAAAAGTGCCAAAGCCGCAGGGTTAATGCTTTCAATAATACCGAACTCATCTATCGTGATAATGCCATCAATAGCATTCTCGATAATGGCGTTCAACAACCTGACTCTTTCCATCTATTTATGCTTAAAAAAAATATGCCTACAAGATAGCCATTTTAGAAAAAACAGCACTAAAATGTTTAGAAATTAACCTCAAGTAACCGTTGCTCAGATACCAACAAGTCTTTAACGATATGCTGATTAGAAAAGTCCACAAATAGCGATTTATAGTACGAAATTCCTTTTTGTAAATGATCTTTAAAGTTACTCAAACGTTTATGTTTCTTATCGTTTAAGTCTTTAAGATACAGCTGTACTTCGGTGTGTAAATAATCAATATACAAATTCAATTCGTTAATAAAAACATGTGGTCTTTGCACTTTTTCTAACAAATTTAGATTGCCGTAAATGTGTTTCACCATCTCATCTAACGAGTAAATATTATTGAAATAAGCCAAGTTTGGACCAGGACAAATCGCTACAGCCTTGTTCTCTTTAGGTTTTAAAATACCTGCCTTAATGTAGGTAGAGCTGCACAAACCTTCGCACAAACACACTTTTTCTGTGATTGTTTGAAAAGCCTCTTGGTAAGCTTCTTGCGTCAGGTTTTCGGTCTGTAACTGCTTTATTTTTAACTGCTGATATTTATTGGAAGCGGTACAAATAGGTGTTTTGGTGAACTCCGTGTTGGTGCATAGATATTTCTTAGTGCAAGGACTTCCGGGTTTACCTTGTGCAATTCTATCTAAACGAAGTTGTTCGGCACTACTGTACCTAAAATTATTAAAAAGTACGCCCAAAGGGGATGAATTGCTCAAGTAATAATCGCTTTGTTTAGCGGCAGCCAACTGGCCAAGCGTGGTATTATCAACGTTGGTTACTTCTGGCACCAATAAAAACGGACTTCCCCAGCCGGTAGCATCCACATTGTAGTGCTTTAACAGAAAATTATTTTCAGAAGCAGTGCCTATACCGCCTTGTACTGTAACTCTTTGTGCAGGTATTTTTGCCAATTCAATGCCCTTTTGCGTTAAAGCGGCGCTGTAAATTTGCGCCAATTCATTAAGCATTTGCGTTTTGTTTTGTTTAAAATCTTCGAGTATTGGTCCTAATAAAAAGCCTTCGGTTGCAAAGGCATGCCCACCACAATTCAAACCCGATTCTACTCTAAATTCAGAGATCCATAAACCCTTTTTCGCTAAAAATTTGGCTTGTATTAGCGCAGACCGATAATCGCTTACTTTTAAAATGATAGATTTTTCGAAAGTACCGTCTTCCTTCGGATAAAATGCTGGAAAATTTTCTATGTAACTGTACAATCTGGGGTTCATCCCAGCAGATAATACCACAGAAGCCTTCAACTTACTCAGCGCAAAAGCCCTAAGTGCAGAAAGTGCATCTGTATTTTCGTCGCCTAAATAGTTTCCAGCCTTATCAAAGTTTAGCTTATCCACCTTAGCCATTATATTCACATCTATACTTCCCTTAACCATTTGCTTACGTAGCAGATTTTGGAAAATCATTTTACGCTCCCCTTCCGGAAATTCCATCATTAAGTCGTAGCCATTTCTTAATGCAGACCCCTCTGGCAACAGCTCAAAATATCTGCAAATATCACTACCTAAGGTGAATTTTTCCTGTTTCAATTGCTCAAATTGTTGGTTCACCAAGTCGTCGAGCAAGTTCAAATAGGCTGTTAAGCGCTTAGTTCGGGCGTCTTCGACTGTTTTTGGTATGGGATGAAAAACTAGCAAGTTATTTTGGGCATGGTATTTTCGCATACGCTCGGTAAGTTCGTCATCTACAATTGAAACCACCGATGAGATCCCGTAACGAGCTACCTTTAAAGGCGTATCTATAGAAAAACCTAAACCTAAAACTGGAATGTGAAACTGATGATGCATAATAAAAATTTTCATCAAAAGTATTGAGCAAAGTGTTTTTAACGGTGCCAATAAGTCATATTAAAAAGTGATATCAATCACAATTCTATACAATACGACAATAAGAAGCGTTAAAGCAAACGCAATAAATCTTGTTTGTTCAACGATTTGAAGATGGATTCTTCTGTTTTGATCAGATCGGAAGCAAGATCTTTTTTTGCTGCTTGCATGAGCATTATTTTTTCTTCAATAGTATCAGGGCAAATTAAGCGCACCGCCACCACATTTTTATTTTGCCCAATACGATGGGTTCTATCAATTGCCTGATTTTCAACTGCCGGATTCCACCACGGATCAATCAAATAAACATACTCCGCTTTGGTGAGGTTTAGCCCAACACCACCTGCTTTTAGACTGATCAGAAATACGCGAATATGCTCATCTTCCTGAAAAGCAATAACTTGCGCCTTCCTATTCTTAGTTTGCCCAGTGAGGTAACTAAACTTAATCTTACGGTGTTGCAGTTCGGCTTTCACCAAATCTAGCATCCCTACAAACTGCGAGAAAACCAGTATTTTATGATAGGGCGCTTTGCTTTCAATCTGCGCTAACAACACATCCAGCTTTGCTGAAGCATTTTGGAAATAATCTTCTCTGCTAATTAACATGGGCGAGTTACACACCTGACGGAGCTTAGTAATGCCCTGTAATACGTGCATGCTGCTTTTTTTGATTTCGTCTTGCGATGTGCCTATTAAATAATCTCGAATTTCTGTTTTGAAACTATCATATATTTCACGCTGCCGCTCGCCCATTTCGCAATAAATTACCATTTCATTTTTATCTGGAAGCTCAGTTGCCACCTGCTGCTTTGTTCTTCTTAACAAAAACGGTTTAATGCGCTGATGTAATTCTTCTGCTCTTTTGGCAAGTTTAAACTGATCGATTGGGATTGAGTAGGTGTCCCTAAAATAATCACGGTTACCCAACAAACCCGGGCAGGCAAAAGAAAGCTGTCCATATAAATCGAAGGTATTGTTTTCAATTGGCGTACCTGTAATCACAACTCTATTGCGAGCTTTAAGCAGTTTAGCCGCCTTGTAACGTTGCGAATCCGGATTTTTAATGGCTTGCGACTCATCCAGAAATATATAATTGAAACGGTAGAATCTTAACGCGTTAATATCCGATAGCAAGGTTCCATAAGAAGTTAACACCACATCGGTTTGGTCAAAATCTAAAGGGTTAATTTGCCGAGCCACCCCATAAACAGTTTTTACTCTAAGCGTAGGTGCAAATTTGGATATTTCACGTTGCCAATTAAATACAAGCGATGCAGGCACAATTATTAAATTAGCAGGCCGCATACCTTTTTCGAGCTGTGTTAAAATAAAGGCGATAATTTGAAGCGTTTTTCCCAAACCCATATCATCGGCCAGGCAACCGCCAAAGTTAAAACTATCCAAAAAATTAAGCCAATTAACGCCATCATGTTGGTAATCGCGTAGCGTTGCTTTCAGTGTTTTAGGAATTTCAACCGATTTAACACACTCAAAAGACGATAATTTGCCTCGATACAACTGTAAGCGTTCTAGAGTTTCATCACTAAAATAAGCTTGTTCATATAATTCTTGCACCAAAGCGTAACTCACATTTGGCATTCTTAATGTGTCTTCCTCTATCTCGCCCGCGGCGAAATAAGTTTCAAATTTCCGCAACCATTCTTCAGGCAAAACCCCGTAAGTTCCATCGTCTAAGGCCACAAATTTGTGTTTGCTTCTTAAAGATTTATGTAGATTTTTTAGCGATACAGTTTGTTGGTTAAATTTAACGCGTATTGCGGTTTCGAACCAATCCATACCGCTGTTAACTTTGATATCTATTTCTGCCTTAAAAGCGGATAGTTTGTTGCCCTTCAGTGTATTGAAACCCAAAATTAGAATACCCTTGCTGCGCCAATTTTCGAAGGCATCTAAAAACCACTCGGGCGATAAAAAATGCTTGCGATGCAGATAGAAACAATCCGTGTGAAGTTGCTCAGAAAAGTCGGCGACTTGCCCTGCAAAGTTCGGATGCGCTTTTATAATGGTTGACAAGAACTGCAGTTCTTGCTCATCATTACGTTTTAAATTAAAGGCATTACCTCTTTTGTCTTTGGCTTTAATTTGTTTTCTAGAGATGATTGGAATCTCCAAGCCTCCATATTTCATTACTGGTGTAATTAACACATACTCTTCCGATTCGGAAAGATACACCAGCTTTTCATTTTCCAAATCAAAACCCTGCTCTTCTACTTGTTTGGGCGTAGCCGGCTTTAAATAAGCATAGTGTATTTTTATTTTTTCTTCTAACAACGTCAGTATATGTATCTCAAAATCGATATAGTCTTCTTTTTCCAGTATCAACTGATTTCTATTCTCCCTAAAAAATTCAATTAACTTTAATAGCTGATGATTTTTTACCAGATAGAGTTTATCTCCAATGCTCATAAAATATTGGAATTTTAGTGACGCAAACGCGATATCATGTAATTTACCATCAATTTGAATGGCTGCGCTAATGGCAAAATTACCGCTGCGTTCGTCCACAAAAATTTCGAGTTGTGGGTTTAGCATCGAAAGATTAAACTGCGTTAAACTACTCGGAGAAACCGAAGAAGATACCTTATCATCGTGCAAAAATACATCTAGATTGAGTGGGTTGGCAACAATAGCTCTTAATGCTGCTAAGTCAGAATCCGCGTTACTCTCGTTATAATGATTTTTGAATTTGCTAACTGCACTATAAAATTTAATCTCTTCTACAGATGTAGCTTTCCATGCCAAGGCAAGAGGATCAATCACTTGTAGAGGATTTTTTAGCTTGCCAGACTTAGTATGTTGTGCTTTTACAAGTTCAATAACTAAGTGACGATAGTGACGATGACGAGAAAATACCAGAATTAAGTTGTCGGTATCCCGATCGCTCGAAATTGGTGTTGCATTTCGCAAGTCGTTTACCAAGGGCAATAAACTCCTGTAACCTAACTTGTCGCTATCACCTAAATTTGAAATCATAATTTCGAGATCACGAAGATAAAAACAAAAACTCTTAAAGCTTCGTTTGCGCCACAAACTTTTACGCTCCAAATTTGTTAGTCAATCACCAAATATATTTCGCCCTCAAAAAAATAAATCAATACCCCTAAAACTCCCTGTATGGCAAAGCAAAAAAATAACAAAAAAACAGATGAAATTGATAATTATTTGGTAAACAACAGCGACAGGATACTTACCACTAATGATGGGGTTCCCATTCACGACAACAACAATACGCTAAAAGCTGGCGAAAGAGGCCCATCTTTGTTAGAGGATTTCATCTACCAAGATAAATTGGCACATTTTGATAGAGAGCGTATTCCCGAACGCGTTGTTCATGCTCGTGGATCTGGTGCTCACGGCATTTTCGAAGCTACAGCAGATATTTCTGAATTTACTAAAGCCGCATTCTTGAAAAAAGGCACGGTAACACCATTGTTCCTTCGATTTTCAACCGTTGCAGGATTTAAAGGTTCTACCGATTTAGCAAGAGATGTACGTGGTTTTTCGGTTAAATTTTATACCGAAGAAGGCAACTATGATTTGGTGGGTAACAATATTCCAGTGTTTTTTATACAGGATGCCATGAACTTTCCCGATTTAGTTCATGCGGTAAAGCCGGAGCCTAATAACGAGATGCCACAAGCAGCTTCTGCCCATGATACTTTTTGGGATTTCGTTTCACTGATGCCGGAGTCTGCACACATGGTGATGTGGGCCATGTCTGATCGAGCCATTCCGCGTTCGTTGAGAATGATGGAAGGTTTTGGCGTTCATACCTTCAAATTCGTAAACCAACAGGGCAAAGGCACTTTTGTAAAATTTCATTGGAAACCTAAATTGGGTGTTCATCAGGTAGCTTGGCAAGAAGCGCAAAAGATTTCTGGCTACGATGCCGATTTCCATAGAAGAGATTTATGGGAAGCCATTGAAGAAGGAAATTTCCCGCAATGGAATTTGGGTGTGCAATTGATACCAGAAGAAGACGAATTAAAATACTCCTTCGATATTTTAGACCCTACAAAATTAATCCCTGAGGAATTAGTGCCTGTTAAGATTGTGGGCACAATGACTTTGAATAGAAACCCTGAGAATTTCTTCGCCGAAACGGAGCAAATTGCATACGATCCTGGTCGTTTGGTTCCTGGTATAGATTTTAGTAATGATCCTTTGCTGCAAGGCAGGGTATTCTCATACGCCGACACACAAAACTACAGATTGGGTGGGCCAAATTTTCACGAAATTCCTATCAACAGACCTATTAATGGCAAGCACAACAATCAAAAAGACGGTTTTGGCAGACAGGACATTCTGAAAGGAAATGTGAGCTACTTCCCTAATAGTTTGGGCAATGGTTGTCCATATCATGCCATGTTAAAAGGTGAGCAAGGTTTCGAATCGCATGCTGAAAAAATAGATGCTAAGAAAATTAGAGGCAGATCCGACTCTTTTGCAGATCACTTTACCCAAGCCCGCTTGTTTTTCAACTCACAGTCTGAGGCTGAAAAAAATCATATTGTATCTGCCTACAGTTTCGAACTATCAAAAATTAACAGCGCTGAAATCAGAGAAAGATATCTTTCTATATTAAACCAAATTGATGGAGATTTAGCTAAGAAAGTTGGCGCCAACCTCGGAATTACACCGCCGAAGCAATTAGATGAGCTTACCGTACAGTTTGCAAGGCACAATCATCCTAATTACCCTATTACACCTAAAAAACCAGAGATAGAAAAATCAGCTGCGCTTAGTATGGCAGTTAAACCAGGAGAAGGTACGATTGAGACCAGAAAGGTTGCCTTCTTAGTGGCAGATGGTGTAAGTAAATCTTCTGTAGATAAAATGAAGGACGCCGTTGAAGCCGAAGGTGCAAAAGCAGTATTGATCTCTACCAAAGTTGGCAAGCTGAAATATGAAGAAGGTGGTGAGGAAGATATCCAATTCACCTACACTACCGAAGCATCAGTTTGTTATGATGCCTTTTATACCCCCGATGGTAAATCAGTTGAAACGCTAGCCGCAGAACCCGACTACGTTCAATTTATAAACGAGGGCTACAGGCACTGCAAAGCATTGTCTTTTGCCAATGGTGCAGAAAAACTTATTGACCTTACTTACATTAAAGGTAAAGACGATCCTGGTGTGTTTAAAGAATCTGCTGGAAAGTTAACGGATAACTTTATCAAGGCAATGAAAGGGCACCGTGTTTGGGATAGAGAAGAACTCAGAAAAGTACCAGTTTAAACAATGAAGGCCGAGCAATTGCTCGGCCTTCTGATTATATGTTAATTATGTTATTGTGTTTTGCTCTTAAAGCTGTTATTCTGCTCGTTAATATGATAGGTAAAGTTCGTACAAACAATAACATCATTACAATCAAAATGTTTTACTACCCCATTTGCTTGTAAAGCTACCACCCAACAAGTATTCTGATGCATACCATAATCTATGAGAAAAATTGCATGCCCTATACCTAGAGGTGTGTCAACTAATATTGTTGGACTTAATTGGATAATCATAGGCTCCTTTCTGAAATTAAAACAATATTTTCTAAAATTGGTTTTAACAAAGTTTCGCGAACGCTAGGATTCCAACAATTTTCGGTACTAAGGAAATAAAAAGATAAATTTACTGCGCCGCTTGTTGGCACAAAAATCTGTCCCACATATTGGAAATTGAAATAAAGAAATATTGCCCCTCGTGCCGCAACGAATTATTAAGCCTTTGGGAAAGATCTGTCTTAGCAACACACAATTTTATCAGCGAAGCAGATTACCTCCAAATCAGATCCTCGCTATTAAATTTCGATTTTGGCTATTTAAATACTTTTTGTGCTATATCAAACTGTAAGCTACTCGGTTTTATCGCACTCCACGATCGAAAAATTGAATCATTATTTATCGACCCCGACTATATTGGCCATGGCTTGGGGCGCCAACTCGTTGAATACGCAATGCACAGATACCATGTAGATTTGGTTGATGTAAACGAGCAAAACTTATATGCAAGAGCATTTTACGAGAAGCTGGGTTTTGAAACCTACGAAAGAACAGCAAAAGATGATTTTGGTATGCCCTATCCGCTTTTGAGGATGAAACTAACCGCAAAAAAAACTAAGGCCTCAGCGGTTTCTCGTTTCTTATCTTACCTACGGAAATATAAATCAGCGTAGCCAGTAATAACAGAAACAGGTAGAAACTATTTTGTATAAGGCTAGGGTATTGGATTTCGTTTTTACTGTAACTGGTTAAAATTAGTATCTGTGCACCATAAGGAATTAGGCCTTGTACCACACACGAAAAAGTATCGAGAATTGAAGCACCAACTTTAGGCTTAATATTATATTCTTCGGCTATTTTTTTCGCTATCTTACCCGTAATCACAATGGAGATGGTGTTGTTTGCAGTAGCTGCATCTGTTAAACCCACAAATGTGCCAATGCCCAACAAGGCAGATTTAGGCCCTGATATTTTTTTCTTGATCAGCGTTAGTAAAGCCTGAATACCGCCCGCTTTTTCTACCATCGCCGCCAATCCGCCAGTTAAAAGCGACAATAGAAATATCTCAGTCATATTGGTAAATCCTTCGTATACTTTTTTGCCAAAATCTAAGACCGTAAAATCGTTTAACACAAAACCAAATAAACCACTTAAAGTGATCCCAATAATTAATACCAAAAACACATCCAAACCTAAAAATGCTAACACAATAACGGCCAAATATGGGATAATTAGCCATGCTGACGCCGGAGTGGTTTGCGCCACCAAAGCCGCATTTTGCGTGTCTGCCCCAACGTATAAGTAGATTGCGAATGCCAGAGCCGCAGCTGGAAACACAAAACTGAAATTATTTTTAAATTTATCACGCATATCGCAACCCATCATTTGTGTAGCTGCAATAGTTGTATCAGAAATTATCGATAAGTTATCGCCGAACATTGCACCGCCTAAAAGCGCTGCCCCAACCACATTAATATCGCAACCCCCAGCATGTGCCAAACCCATCGCTATTGGGCCCAAAGCTACAATTGTACCTACCGATGTGCCCGAAGCAGTAGATAAAAAGGCTGCTACTAAAAATATCCCTGCAGGATAATAGGCTGGCGACAAGTTGTTAATACCAAGGTTTACGATGGCATCGACACTTCCAATAGATTTTGAAACTGTTGCGAAAGCGCCAGCCAAAATGTAGATAATACACATGGTCAGGATATTTCTATCGCCGCACCCTTCCAAAAAAGTTGTCGTCTTTTCCTTCATTGGGCCCTTAATCATAATAAAAGCGGCTATAACACCGATAATGATGGCAATAGGCGACGGCAACGCATAAAAATCGTCGTAGTAAATACCAGCGCCTAAAAAGGCGAAGATGAAGATTAAAAACGGTACTACTGACCAAAGCGCCTTTTGCGAAACTGTATTCATAGCCTAAATATCTTTTAGCCTAAAACGAAAATTTAATGTTGACCAACATTTTTTCCGAGATCGGCTTATCCATTTTAGCACCTCGCTTGTGGCTGCAGTTTGCTACCCTAAGAGGGTTCTTGATAAAGTGCAAAGATAGCAAAACAGGGTTGTATTGACTAAACTGCATTTAAATTACAAACGCCTGATTCAAGAAATGTCTTTTAAACAAGAAAGTCACCCTCAATTGAGCAGTGACTTTATCACACAAACTATTAATACACCAACACTTGTTAAACTACGGATGAAATAAGTAACAGAAAAAACGTCAAATTTAATCAGCCTAATTTTGTGCAAGATAGAAAAATGTGCGGCGTACGATGCCTCTTGTTTTGTGAATGCTACTGCTTAACTTATGAAATACGCTTTTCAATTTATATAAATTATTTTGCGGCGAAGGCTGCCTAAAAATGTAGTCATATTTTGAGGTTTTTATCTACTTTAGTTTTATTATCTTAATAATATATGGAGAAACTAAGCCGTGAGGAAGTTCATTTGGTAGCACAAAACAGCGACGCGAATGAGAATACTACTAATAAGGTACTCGTTAAGCACGTTTATCCGCACAGAAATGATTGGCATAAATTTCTGAAATGGCTTTTCCTTGCTTTCGGAATGGGATTTAGTATTGCTGGAGTGCTTTTCTTTTTTGCCTACAATTGGGCCGACTTGCATAAATTCGTTAAAATTGGCTTAATTGAGTTTTTGATTGTTGCTATTAGCTTGATCATGTTGTCTGTGAAATGTTCCGAACAAATCAAAAACATGATGCTTACCGCGGCAAGCGTATTGGTGGGCATACTTTTCGCAGTTTACGGGCAAATTTACCAAACCGGTGCCAATGCTTATGATTTCTTTTTAGGTTGGACGATGTTTATCACGCTCTGGACTATCGTGTCGAACTTCACCCCTTTATGGTTAATCTATGTTATACTTGTAAACACCAGCTTTATTCTCTACGCAGAACAGGTTGCACACCACTGGACGGGCTTGTTTGTGTTGACAATATTATTCGGGATTAACACCTTGGCGCTGCTTATGGCTACATTTTTTAAAAGGTATAGTTCGGCAGTATGGATAACTGATTGGTTTTTACGTATCCTCTCCATCGCCGTGGTAACCTTTGCTACCGCAGGTGTTATTGCAGGAATTTATGGAAACATCAGTTACGTATTTTTGTTCCTTATCGTTAGCACAGTGGTCGTTTTTTGGCTTGGCGTTAAAGAAGGTATAGCTACCAAGAGCCTTTTCAACTTGGCCATTATTGCGTTAAGCTTAATCGCTATCATAGCCGCGTTATTGATAAAAATATCTAGCGATAGCTTAACCTTCTTATTTCTGACCTTGTTTATTCCAGGAAGCGTTACGATCCTGATCATCAAATTGATTAACCTTAAAAAAACTTGGGCAAATGAACAGTTATAGAAACAGCAGAGAGATTGTGACCCATTTTGTTAACACAGGCGAACAAGCGCTAAACATTAATGAGGAAGCTGTTGCAAGAGCCCTCTCAAAAGATAAAGCGCAACAATCTATTGCCATTAAAATTTTGGCTGTGATGGGTGGAATGTTAGCTAGCCTTTCCTTCACCGCGTTTCTGTTTCTCACGGGCATTTACGATTCTGGAATTGCCTTATTGGCTTTTGGCTGCCTATTTATTGGTGCCGCGATTACCATAAATAAGAATGCTGAAACTATAATTCTTGATACGCTAACTATCTCAAGTTTTGTTATTGGTCTGGTTATCTTCGGGATGGGTTTACAAAAATTGCACCTTAGTTTAAGCGAAATCTGTATCGCTGTCATTTTAATATCGACCTTTACGATTTCTGTGGTACAAAACTACATCCTCGCTTTTGTCGCCATGCTTATTATCAATGGCAGTATTATTACATTTTTATTGACAAACAAATATTTCGGGCAGTTACAATTTTACGGGATGGCGCTAATCATAACGACTACCTATGTTTTTTTGAACGAAGCAAAGTTGATCACCCTAAAAGCTATCGGTAGCCTTTACCCTCCCCTACGTATTGCACTTTTATTGTCCCTAATTTCAATATTAACTATACTCGGCAACACCAAAAATTTTAGTTTACCTATTACACATCTGTGGATTTCTTCGCTAGTTTCTATAGCAGCGGTACTACTACTCATTTCCCGTATCATGCCACTATTAAACATTCATAGTCAAACTCAAAGGTGGGCTGTGTTTATACCTTCCACTGTTATACTTTCCTTTACAGCATTGTCGCCTGCAATATCTGGAGCCATGTTACTCGTGCTACTCACCTTCTCAGTAAACTATAAAACCGGATTTGTGACCAGCATTGTGTCCCTTATCTATTTTATTTCGCAGTTCTATTACGATTTGAATTTAAGCTTGCTTACCAAAGCAATGCTTTTGTTCTCATCAGGAATACTTTTTTTAGCTTTTTATTTTTTCACACACAAAAAACTAGATGAAAATGAAAACATATAAGTGGCTTATCATCCTATTCAATTTAGTTTTACTATTAGGCTATTTTAATTACTCCATCATAAATAAAGAGAAAATTCTTAAGGATGGAAAACTAGTTCTCTTAGCCCTAGCTCCGGTAGATCCTAGATCATTAATGCAAGGCGATTACATGGCACTACGTTACAACATATCTACCGACTTGCCCGAGACGGATTTTCCGAGTCGAGGCTACTGTGTAATTAAAATAGACAGTGCAGGCGTAGCCACAAAAGTTCGTTTACAGAAAGACAAAACCCCGCTACAGGCTAATGAATATCTGATTTCGTACCATTCGCCCAACAAATGGTCGGTAAACATAGGTGCCGAATCGTTTTTCTTTCAAGAAGGCGAGGGCGAGAAATATGAACAAGCCAAATACGGTGCGTTAAAAATAGATGGTGAAGGAAATAATTTACTCATTGGCTTATATGACCAAAACCTAAAGCAAATTAAATAGTAGCCATAGATACATCAAATGACAATCTTCAGAAAATACCCTTTACATTTTTTTATAACTTTACCTCGGTTTTAGTATTTAAAACGCGTTACATCCTCTGCTAAAACAAAAAAAGAGGAATTTAATCAATAAAAAATGTTAATCAAAACCGAAGAAGAACTAGCTGGAATGAAGAAAGCTAGTGAAGCCGTTGCGACAGCCTTAATAGAAACAAGAAGCTTTGCCAAGGTTGGCGTAAGTACAAAATATTTAGACAACATCTGCGGCCAAGTATTGGCAGGTTTGGGCGCTAAATCTGCACCATATCTTACGTACAAATTCCCTGGCTTTTCGTGCATCAGTTTAAACGAAGAGTTCTGTCATGGTATTCCTTCCGAAGAAAAAATATTGAAAGAAGGCGATTTGTTGAACATCGATGTTTCTGCGGAGCTTGGCGGTTTTTGGGCAGATAATGGTGGTTCATTCGTTATTGGAGAAGATATTCACGGTCATCAGAAACTTGTCACTGCATCAAAAGAAATTCTTCACAAAGCAATTTATAGCATTAAAGGAGGCTTGAAAATTGCGGACTTGGGGCATCTGATTGAAACCGAAGCAAAAAAACGCGGCTACAAAGTCATCAAAAACTTAACAGGCCATGGCGTAGGACGCAGCTTGCACGAAGAACCCCATGAAGTGGCCAATTACCGAGATCGTTTCAATTTCGAGCGCTTTAAAAAAAATTCTGCAGTAGCCATTGAAACTTTTATCGCTACACACTCTACCATGGGCGAAACGCAAGCCGATGGTTGGACTTTGATTGGAAACAAAGGTGGTTTTGTCACCCAGCATGAACATACTATCGTAGTTACCGATGGCACACCCATCATTCTCACAGAAATGAATGGTATTTGGGATTAATTCAAGAAATCATATTTTAAAAAGACCTTTTGCACAGAAAGGTCTTTTTTTTATACGAAAAAACTGATATTACATATTCTCGAAAAATATTATTAACTTGAACCAACCTAATGAATAAATATGGCCAAAGTATCTACCTACCTCAACTTTCCTGGAACATCAGAGGAAGCCTTCAACTTCTACAAAATAGTTTTTAAAACAGAATTTGTGAATGGCATTACCCGTTTTAGCGATATGCCAGCCTACCCTCACCAAAAGCCTATACCAGACTCGATTAAAAACTTTGTGTTACATGTTGAGCTACCCACCGTTGGCGGGCACGTGATTATGGCTACCGACGCAGCCAAAGAAATGGGTTTCGAGGTAACAGTAGGCAACAACATGTACATTAATTTAGAGCCTGATAGTAGAGCCGAAGCCAAACGACTGTTTGATGCGCTAGCAGAGGGCGGAAAAATACACATGCCTATAGATGATATGTTTTGGGGTGCATATTCTGGCATTGTTACCGATCAGTTCGGTATCAATTGGATGATCAGCTATCAAACCGTATAGATGAGTACGTAGCAATGGCCAATGTAAAACACAAAACAAGCCAAAGGAGTAAGGAGATTACGGAAAACTATTTGCAGTTTCTAGATCAACACATAGAAAGTGTGATGGCTGGCGACAATGATTTTATGGAAATCAATGAAATTGCTAAAGAACTATTTGTCTCTCATCAGCATTTAGCCGATACCATACAGAAAGAAACTGGCCATCACCCTTGCTATTTCTACGATTTAAAAATCATCGAAAAAGCGAAAGTTCAACTTTTAAACACTGATCAATCGGTGGCTAAAATAGCGCTAAACTTAACCTACGATCCGTCAAACTTCTCAAAATTCTTTAAAAAGTTTACGGGGCAAACACCAAATGACTTTCGCAAGCAGCACCGTTTACAGATTCCGAAAAGTTCACCATGATAAATTTTACCTAGTTGCACAACTTTGTATAAGAGTTTAAAATAGATATACCATGAAAAACAATGATTTAAAAGGAAAAGTAGTATTAATTGCCGGAGGTGCAAAAAATTTAGGGGGCTTGCTGAGTAGCGTATTTGCAAAGAAAGGTGCAAAAATTGCTATTCACTATAATAGCGACAGCACGAAAAAAGATGCGGAGCAAACCTTAGCAGAAATTAAACAATCGGGCGGCGAAGCTTTTATCTACCAGGCTGATCTTACCCAAATTTCAAACATCCATCAATTATTTGCCGAGACAAAAGCAAAATTCGGAGGAATCGACATCGCGATAAATACCGTAGGTATGGTGTTAAAAAAGCCTTTTTTAGACACCACTGAAGAAGAATACGACACCATGTTCGACATCAATTCGAAAGTGGCTTATTTCTTTATCCAAGAAGCAGGTAAGCACATCAACAATAATGGAAAAATTTGTACGATAGTAACCTCGTTACTCGCCGCTTACACCGGTTTGTACTCAACGTACGCAGGCGCAAAAGCTCCAGTAGAGCATTTTACGAGAATGGCATCTAAAGAGTTTGGGGAACGCGGCATTTCGGTAACAGGCGTAGCACCCGGACCAATGGACACACCATTTTTCTACGGGCAAGAAAGTGCCGATGCAGTTGCCTATCACAAATCGGCTTCGGCTTTAGGCGGGCTAACAGACATTGCCGATATTGCACCACTGATAGAATTTTTAGTAACCGATGGTTGGTGGATTACTGGTCAAACCATTTTTGCAAATGGTGGCTACACTACCCGATAAATAAAAAAAACTTACCTTTAAAATGGCAAACATCTTGATTGTTTGCCATTTACATACAAACCTACACTATGATCTTAAAAATTATTAATGCAGCACTTATGCTATTTGCGGTATTTATGGGCCTAAAACATGGCTGGAACATGGTTACACTAAAACCGCAAATGGTCGACCTATTTAGCAAATGGAATTTTAGCAAGAATGCGATTATCGTTAACGGGGCCATCACCATTATTGCATCAATTTTAATCCTGCTGCCAAAAACATTTGTTTGGGGTAATTTTTTAATGGCAGCTGGCATTTTGTTAATCATGTGTTTGCAACTGCTGCACAAAGACTTAAAAGGTGCCGCCATAGAAATTCCCTTTCTATTGCTAAGCTTAGTGATTATCTATTTGCAACATCCTTTAAAAAAGTAAAGCTAGACCTCGCTGATTTATGAATATATCTTCACATTACAAGCTTCTTCATTTTATTCCTTGGACAAGATTTAAGATATATAAAATGCTATTGCTTAGCGTTGTACCAACAGCGTTATTTTACTTTCTAGATTACGCCTGGCTCGCTATTCCTTGGGTCCCCGTTGCTTTAGTAGGTACTGCAACGGCTTTTATTTCGGGGTTTAAAAATACCCAAACCTATAACAGAAGCTGGGAAGCTCGACAAATTTATGGAGCGATTATCAACAGTAGCCGAAGTTTTAGTGCAATGGTCAAAGATTTTATTCGCGCAGCAGATGATCAAGAACATTTGATACATCAACAAATCATTTACCGTCATTTTGCTTGGCTAACGGCCTTGCGATTTCAGCTACGAGAAATCAAACCTTGGGAAAACGTAAAAACTAAAAGATACAATATTGAATATCTTAAGTATTACAAGGTAGATGAGTGGGAAACAAATTTGGCCGATGCACTAGTACCCTTTGTGGATGAAGGCGAACGTCAATACATTTTGAGCACAAAAAACAGAGCCACCCAGCTCATTGCGAAACAATCGCAGCAGTTAAAAATGCTTAACGAGCAAAAATTCATTAATGATTTTAATTACGTAGCGCTCAACCATCAGTTAAAAGACTTTTACGATCACCAAGGTAAGTGCGAGCGTATTAAAAACTTCCCCTACCCGCGGCAGTACTCGAGCATCAACCTTTATTTTACCAACGTGCTATGTCTTTTAATTCCTCTTGGATTTATAGGAGAACTCTCCAAGCATGCCGAAAAGCTTGGAAGCGAATTTATTTGGCTAACCGTTCCACTTAGCGTTTTAGTAGGATGGATTTTTTTAGTGCTTGAGCAAATTGGCGAGAGTACCGAAAACCCATTTGAAGGTGGTGCAAACGACATTCCAATTACTCAAATTAGTAGAAATATTGAAATTGATTTAAGAGAAATGCTTGGAGAAACAAATTTACCTCCTGCTCTGCAAGCTCAAGGAAACATTGTTTTATAAGGAATTAACTATGAAAAAAATATTGATTTTATTGGCCTTTAGCCTGCTTACACTTAGCAGCACTGCTCAGCAAAGGCAAAATCCGTCAACCAGAAAACAAATAAAAAGAACAACCATGGACCTATCGAAAATTACGAACCCTAAAGTTAAAAATGCCATTGAGGCGCTACAAGCAAATGACAAAAAAGCTTGGTTCGCATTATTTACCGACAACGCTACCTTTACCGACGATGGTAGAAAGATGGACTTCAAGTCATTCTTCGATAATGCATTCGATAAAAATGAGAAATTCCTAAGTATCGATAAAGTAGAAAATGATGGCAAAAATATCTACGGCAGCTTTTATGCCGGGCAATGGGGCACTTTTAAGGTGTTTTTTAAATTCACGGACAACGGCAACGGCAAGTTCAGCAACATTGATATCGGACAGGTGTCTAATTAGTAACTAACCTTTTTGTATAAACCGACAATTATTCGTAACTTAAATCTACCGCTCTAAAAAACAGGAGGTTCATCATGAACTTAATTAAGAAAATAGAGCTTTGGGGAGATGCCCAGCACACCAAATGGTTAGATGTAGTTCGTATTGTTTTAGGACTGCTCATTTTTAGCAAGGGTATAGCCCTCATTAGCAATACAGGATATCTGCAAGAACTTTTGTTTCAGAAAAATAATTTTGGGTTTTCACAAATGATGGGCATCGTTGCGCTTCACCTAGCGGCTTTTACACATTTGGTGGGCGGTATATTACTCACCATAGGCTTAGTCACTAGATTTGCTAGTGTCATCCAAATTCCAATCGTTTTGTGTGCAATTATTTTCGTAAATATTAGCAATGGATTTTCGCCATTAAACGCTGAGTTATGGCTATCTATCATTGTGCTTTGCTTACTTATATTGTTTTGGATAACAGGTTCTGGAACAATCTCGGTAGACCATCGAATTACGCGAAAAAGCAGATCGTATTAAAAAAATTTTCTTTTTTAGACGACGTATTAAAACGGTTCCATTAATTTGCTATATTCGTAAAAACAAACTATTAACCACATGAGGAACAATATATTAGTATTAATCATAGCAACAGTTTTGTTTTCTTGCAACCAAACCAACCAGCAATCCATAGATCAAACCACAGGCATTCCTCAAAAAGGTATTGGAGGCGGTAAAGACAAACACGGATGCTTAACTGGCGCAGGTCAAACTTGGAGCCAACTAGCTCAAACTTGTATCCAGGTTTTTAAAGAAGCAAAAAGACTAAATCCAGTGGTAAAAAAAGATGATGAAGCCATTATTAGTGCCTTCGTGTTGATGAATGAAGACGCCACCGTGTGTGAATTGTTTCTGCCTTATGATGATGCTACGAGCGTACTTTTGGCGCAAAAAGCAGATAATAACTATAAGGAAGGCGATTACCGATACAACTCCAAAGAAAACACCTTGTACATAAAAGAGAAAGCGGCGTATAAAGCAGAAGATTAGACGACGTTGAACAAGTATGGCGCAGATTAAAACGAAACCAAACAATGTAGAGGTGAAAGAATTCATTGAAAGCTTTGCCGCTACAGCGCAGAAAAAAGAAGATGGTTTTGAATTGCTACGCCTTTTTGAGGAATATACCGGCTACAAAGCTAAGATGTGGGGGCCTAGTATGATTGGCTTTGGCGAATACCACTACAAGTCTGAACGTAGCAAACAAGAGGGCAACTGGCCATTGGTTGCCTTTTCGCCTCGTAAAGCCGCCATATCCTTATACGTTTATGCCGGAGCACCCTGCCAGGATGATTTATTGAAACGGCTAGGTAAGTTTAAAATGGGTAAAGGCTGTATTTACGTGAACAAACTTTCAGATATTAATCAAGCTATACTTAAAGAAATGATTGACGGTACCATTACCTTTTTAAGTCACAAGTACCTATAACACTACCCATTTCCCTCGTAAGTCCCTAAATGCATGCTAACATGCCAAAATCGACTAAAACCGTAGATTTTGGCTACAATAAAATTACGTAGAAATACCTTAATAAGCACTTTGTTACTTAGTATTGTCGGCATAAAATGGTACCTTTGCAGCATTAAATATGCTATCATTCAATGAGCTTAAACATTCATTACCAAGAAAATTTTAAAGATCGCCACATTGCGCCAAACCAGGCCGATACTAAGGCAATGTTAGATGCTGTAGGCGTTTCGTCAATAGAAGAACTAATTGACCAAACCGTTCCGCCTAGCATTAGATTAAAACAACCATTAGATTTACCAGAAGCAAAATCTGAAGTAAATTATTTGAGAAACCTAAAGCAAACGGCTTCTTTAAATAAGGTGTTTAAATCATTTATTGGGCAAGGATATTACGATACCATTACTCCTGGCGTTATTTTACGTAACGTTTTCGAAAACCCAGGATGGTACACGCAGTATACACCCTACCAAGCTGAAATTGCACAAGGTCGTTTGCAAGCTCTGTTAAACTTCCAAACTATGGTTATTGATTTAACCGGAATGGAAATTGCCAATGCTTCGCTATTAGATGAAGGTACTGCTGCTGCAGAGGCTATGTTTATGCAATACAGTTTACGTAGAAAAGATCAAGGTAATAAATACTTCGTTTCTGAAGCTATTTTTGCTCAGACTATCGACATTTTAAAAACCAGAGCCAACCCTTTTGGTATTGAATTAGTAATTGGCGACCACCAAACTTTTGAGCCTTCGGCTGAATATTTTGGTGCCATTGTACAATATCCGGCAGGTAATGGTGAGGTTTACAACTATACAGCTTTTGCTACGAAATTACACGCGGAAGGTATTAAACTAACAGTTGTTGCCGACTTACTAAGCTTAACTTTATTAACGCCTCCGGGAGAATGGGGAGCTGATGTAGTTGTTGGTACTACGCAACGTTTTGGTATCCCGATGGGATTTGGTGGTCCTCACGCAGCTTTCTTTGCCACCAAAGAAGAATACAAACGTGCTATCCCAGGTCGTATTATCGGTGTAACTATTGATAGTAATGAAAACTACGCTTTACGTATGGCTTTGCAAACACGTGAGCAACACATCCGTAGAGACAAAGCAACATCGAACATTTGTACAGCACAAGCTTTATTAGCTATTATGGCTGGGTTTTATGCCGCCTATCACGGACCAAAAGGCTTAAAAGCCATTGCTGAGCGCATTCACGGCTTAACCATTTCTTTAGCAGAGTCGTTAAAGCAAATTGGTTACCAAGTAAATACCGACGCTTATTTTGATACAATTGAGGTAGAATTAGGCGATTTAAAAGGTGCAATCCATAAAGATTGTTTAGATAATATCATTAATTTAAACTACCAAGGTACAAAAGCAATTATTGCTTTAGATGAGGCTAAAAACTTTGAGGATGTAGCGACGTTAGTTAGAATTTTCTCTAAAGTTAAAGCCATTTCTGCTGATGCAGTTGTTGTGGTAGAAAACGTAGAAACTGTAATTCCAACTGCTTTACAACGTACTTCCGAATACTTAACACATCCAGTATTTAATGCTCACCATTCTGAGCACGAAATGTTGAGATATATCAAATCATTAGAGACTAAAGATTTATCGCTTTGCCATTCTATGATTGCCTTAGGTTCATGTACAATGAAACTTAATGCAACTACTGAGATGATCCCAGTAACTTGGCCAGAGTTTGGACAAATACATCCGTTTGCACCAGCAGACCAAGTTTTAGGTTATTACACCATATTTAACGAATTAGACAAATGGTTGAGCGAAATCACTGGTTTTGCAGCCATGAGCTTACAACCAAATGCAGGTGCACAAGGAGAGTATGCTGGTTTAATGGTTATTAGAGCTTACCACCAAGATCGTGGAGATTTTCACCGAAACATTGCCCTAATTCCAGCTTCGGCACATGGTACTAACCCAGCATCTGCAGCTATGGCAGGCATGAAAATTGTCGTGGTAAAATCTACCGAGAAAGGTGAAATTGACGTAGAAGATTTAAAAGCTAAAGCAGCTGAGCACTCTGCAAATCTATCGTGCTTAATGGTAACCTACCCTTCTACTCACGGTGTATTCGAAGAAAGTATTATCGAAATTTGTAATACTATTCACGAACACGGTGGACAGGTTTACATGGACGGTGCAAACATGAATGCTCAAGTAGGTTTAACAAGCCCAGGTACTATCGGTGCCGATGTTTGTCACTTGAACTTACATAAAACATTCTGTATCCCTCACGGTGGTGGTGGTCCAGGTATGGGCCCAATTGGCGTGGCTGCACACTTAGTGAAATATTTACCAGGTCATGCTGTGGTTGACATTGATAAAGGAAAATCAATTTCGGCAGTTTCTGCAGCGCCTTGGGGTTCAGCAAGCATATTATTAATTTCTCACGCATACATCGCAATGATGGGCGGCGAGGGATTAAAAAATGCTACGCAGTACGCTATTTTGAACGCTAACTACATGAAATCTCGCTTAGAGCAACACTACCCTGTGTTGTATGCGGGTAGCCAAGGACGCTGTGCACACGAGATGATTTTAGATTGTCGTGGTTTCAAAAACTTCGGTATCGAGGTGGTTGACATTGCAAAACGTTTAATGGATTATGGTTTCCATGCTCCAACAGTTTCTTTCCCAGTTGCTGGCACTTTAATGGTTGAGCCTACGGAGAGTGAGCCTAAGCACGAGTTAGACCGTTTCTGCGATGCTTTAATTGCTATTAGAAATGAAATTAGTGAAGTAGAAGCTGGCAGTTTAGATAAAGTGGATAACCCATTGAAAAATGCGCCTCACACCGCAGCTGTAGTAACTAGCAACGATTGGGATCACGGCTATAGCCGCCAAACAGCAGCTTTCCCACTTCCTTATGTGGCAGCTTACAAATTCTGGCCTTCGGTAGGTAGAGTAAACGATAGTCATGGCGACCGTTCATTAATTTGCGCTTGCCCTCCGTTAGAAAGCTACATGGAAGAAGAAGCAATGGCTTAAAATTGTTATCCATTAGAAAATAAAAAAAGCGTCGTTCAAAGAATTGAACGACGCTTTTTTGTTTCTAACATAAATGCACTCCCGAGGAGAACATCAAATTAAAGATAAAGTAAATACTTCTTCCTCATCTCTTTGTAAGCCTTTAAACCTGGCTCCCAGCCTGCTCTTATTGTTTCGATAGGTACGCCATCAATAATTTGTTGTCTAAAATCGCCACGACCAATTTGAATTTCAATGTTATTCATTTGATTACTGAACTTAGATTCAAAAAACTGCTCCTTTTTTGGATGTGCTTTGTATAATTCCATAATCCAATCAAAGTTAATTTGCTTGCTTTTTCTTAAAAGTTCAGTGTCGTAATTACGCAAATCAATACCGTAGCAAACCTCATCCATAAAAATAGGTGACTCAGCCATTCCTTTGATACTTTTAGGGATAAAATTGAATTTATAAATCCCTTTGTATGCCGGGCTGCCTAAAATGGTAAAAGGATTGTAAGTACCACGACCGTGATTTACATATACACCTTCGAACATACACACACTTGGGTACAACAAAATAGATTGCTGCGTGTTCAAATTTGGTGATGGTGGCACAGGCAACACATACGGCATATCGTGTTCATAATTTGCCACAGGGATGATCTTTAAATCAGCTTTTACTTTATTGGTTAGCCAACCTTCGCCATTGGCCATTTGAGCAAACTCAGCTACTGTTAAACCGTGCGACATCGGTATTGGAAACATGCCAATACCCGATTTGTATTTCATGTCTAATATTGGACCATCAATTAAGTAGCCATTTGGGTTAGGACGATCTAAGATGAGAAGTGTTTTGTTACTTTCCGCACAAGCTTCCATCAACCTAGATAAAGCGTTAATATTGGTATAATAACGCACACCAACATCTTGCAAATCATAAATTAAAATATCTACGTCTTTTAAATCTTCCTTAGTTGGTTTATTCCTTTTCCCATACAGTGAAATAATTTGGATACCAGTTCGCTCATCTTTTTCGTCGGCAACATGTGCACCTGCACTGGCGTTACCTCTAAAACCATGTTCTGGGCCAAATACTTTGACGATGTTAATTCCTAATTTTTGCAGGCTATCTACCAAATGTGTTTTCCCAATAATGGTAGTTTGGTTGGCCATTATAGCCACTCTTTTGCCTTTAAGCAATGGCAAATAAAGCTCGGTTTGCTCTGCTCCAGTTTTTATGCTAGTTTCAGCATTATCGCTTTTTTTAGCACTAATTTTAGGAGAGCAAGCGGTAAATACAGCTACGATGGCAAGTAATGATAAAAATCTCATATCAATCTATTAAATGAATTTGAATGATAAAGATAATTAAATAGGAATAACTAAGAGATAAATCTGCGATGAAGCTTTCAAAATCTTGCACAAACACACAACAAACCGCAATACATGAAGTTCAAGGAGACATCAAGTTTGGAAATGATAACAGTACTATCTCACCTATTTAATTATTATCGAACCCCTTTAAAGGCAAAAAGATTTACGAAGCCCAACTTCGTAAATCTTTAAGTACGTCCTTTAATACAGAGAGACGCAGACGTATGGAATTGCAATAGAAAAGTAGAGACCTTTTTATGCAGCTTCTGTTTTTTCCTTATCTATAGTCTGCTCGACTTGTTCCGGAGTTTTATAATCCAATGCTGAATGCCTTCTCTTTCTGTTGTACCACACCTCGATGTAATCGAATATCTCGAGTTTGGCTTGGGCCTTGGTTTCAAACCTTGTATGGTATACCAATTCCGTCTTCAAGGTCTTGAAAAAGCTTTCTGCAATGGCATTGTCCCAGCAATTTCCTTTTCTGCTCATACTTTGCAATACCGGCAGCCCTTTTAGACATTTACGGAATTCATGGCTTGCATATTGTATGTCCCGGTCACTGTGGAATATCAGTTTATCATCCAAAGACCTGTTTCGTACTGCCATTTTCCATGCTGCTACTATCGTAGAAGCAGCGGTCATGCTACTATCCATGCTCCAGCACACAATCTTGCGATCTGCTAAATCTATGATCACCGTAAGGTATAGCCAGCCTTCGCCAGTTCTGATATAGGTGATATCACTAACCCATTTTTCGCCTGTTTCATTGGTACTGAAGTCTCGCATCAGTAGGTTTTCGTTTACCGGATAGAGGTGGTCTGAATTGCTAGTTACACGATACTTGCGTTTCATAATACTCTTTATCCCATTTCTCTGCATCAGTCTGGCGATGCGTGGACGGGAAGCGCTGATGCCCGATGCCTGAAGTTCTCTGGCGATGCGTGGGCTACCATAGCGACCTCTGCTCATGGAATGTACCTCCCTGAGCTGTGCCAACAGTTCTGAATTCTGACGTTGCCAGAATCCGATTGGATCTTTTGCCCATTTGTAATAGGAACTGCTATTGATACCAAATATCTCCGACATCTTCCCAACGGGATAGATTGCCCTGTTCTGGGCTATAAATCTGTATATCCCCCGTCTCCCTTGGAGAAGATGCCTACTGCCTTTTTTAATATGTCACGTTCCAGTTCTGCATTTTTAAGTGCCTTTTTCAATCTTCGTATCTCCTGTTGCTCTTCACTAAGCCCAGGCTTGTCCATCATCACCTTACCTCCATTGAACGCCGGATTGTTACGCCATTTGCTTAATCTGGAAGCATCTAGTCCCAATTCCTCGGCTGCTTCCTTTACGGATGCCTTTACCCTGGACAGCTCTACCGCCATCTTTTTGAACTCATCGTCAAATACCCTATGTTTCATATATGCCAAATTTAAAATTACATTTCAAATCTGCTACATAAAGGTCTCTACTCAAAGGTAGCAACTCCAATAAGATAATGACTTGTCATGCTGGAAATTTAATTGTGATTTGCACCCAGCAAAAAAATGAAAACAAAAATTGAAATGGTAGAAGCGAAAAATACCATTTTGAGGATTTATTAATAGGTATGAAGCATCTCACAGAAGTTAAAATTAAAGATTCCACTGTTCAAAATGATACACCATAAAGAGAAACGACACCCTTAGGGATGTCGTTTTTCTTAAATCAATCAAAAAAGCTTAGTTTTTAATTATCTTTTTGATGACTTGTTCGCCTGATCCTGTTAGTTTGAGCACATATAGTCCTTTTGCAAGCAAACTTAAATTAATGGTATTAACGCCACCATTTACCTTCAATTGGTAGCTATTTAATAATTTTCCGTTCACATCAAATAACGCAGCTTTCGTAAAACGGCTATTTTCTATTTTTATATTCAAATCATTTACTACCGGATTGGGATATAGTGAAACTATGTCAGTAGTTAACTGAAAGTTTACCGAAATAATTCGCTCTACACCTATTTTAGCATTTTTATCTAACTGCAATAATTTGTAGTAAGAAATACCCGCATAAGGGCTTTTATCTACAGAGGAATAGTAAATTTTCTGAGTGCTGTTTCCAGCGGCCTTCACTCTGTCAATTTCTGTAAAGTTAATTCCATCAATCGATTTCGATAACACAAACACCTCGCTATTGAGCTCCGAACTAGTACTCCAGTTTAAAGAAATATCCTTCTCGCTTTTTAGCGCCGTAAAAGAGGCTAAGACAATTGGTAATAGCGGATCCACGTTGGATACATTGATGCCATTATTTGTTAAATCGGCGGTAGTAACCAATGCATCAGCACCCGCATTCCATCCCTCGGCTGCCGCTAAATTGTAGGTTACCCCGCCGCCAGAAGAATTGCCGTTTTTATTCAACAAATAATATACACCAGCTCTGTCTACCGTGTTTAGCGTAATTGTAAATGAAGTTGCATTGGTGAGTTCTACATTTGAAGTATTAGTAAGTGTATAAGTTGCATTACCTTCTCCAATAATTGTGAATTTATTAACAACCACATCGTTAGCAGCCCCACTTAGCGATAAAAGGTTTGTACCCGTAACTTCAAGCACACCGGTACCGGCATTAAAAGTAGCAGACGTAATAGCGGGTTTAGGCACATTTGAAACTGTTAAAGAAATTGTTTCTTGCGCTGTATTTACGCTAGCATCTTCCCCAGCTGCCCATCCTGTTACAGCTCCTAAATTGTAAGTAGTACCTCCGGTCGAAGTTGTACCATTGCTATTGATCAATGTATTTAGTACGGTTTGATCTGCTTCACTTAAAGTTACCGAGAACGAAGTAGTGCTTAAACGATCTACATTTCCTGCACTTAAAACCCTTGCAATTGCCCCTTCTGCAGTGATGGTGAGCTTGTTTACAACAATATCATTTGCTATTCCCGCTAACGCTAAAAAGTTCGTACCAGTAACAGTTAAAGTCTTCGACGTTGCGTCGTAAGTGGCACTAGTAATTTCAGGTTTTGCGGTAGTAGCAGTCTGGTCTGCCGTTTTCACGCTCTCGTTAAAGTAGGTATCTACCGCCGATACTTTATAGAAATACTGTTGCGCATTAGCTAAGCCTGTATCCGTAAAAGTCAATATACCGTTACCTACAGAACCTACTTGAACGGTGGGGTTGGCTGTCGTACCGCGATAAATCCTGTAGCCAGACACTCCCTCTACTACGGCATTCGCTGTCCAATTCAAAACAATTCTTGAACCACCCAATGCGCTTGCAGTTAAACCAGTAGGCATTGTTGGTGCAGTGTTGTCATTGGGAGTTAACTTTAATAAACGACCTCCATTTGTGCCGTTATCTCCATCTATTGCATATACAATATTATCAAAAGCGGTAACACCATAAGCTAAAAAGGGATATGAACTTGCAAAAGCAGTCGAATAGAATTCTACTCCAGCTCCAATTCCATTGGTATATTTATACAACTTGTATGGCGCTTCTGACACTGACTCTATAGCATAAAGATTATTAAACTCATCTATAAACAACGCTGAAGTATAATTAGTAGTGTTCAAATCGGATTTAGTATAGCTAGTTCCATTATTTACTGTAGCTAACTTAATTATACCTCCTTTATTAGAATTCGTGCCATCAACATCAAAAACATTATTACAATAAATTGTTAAATCGCTAGCTACTGAAATACTGGTAGGTAGACTAAGACCAGAGGCAGAAGTAATACCATTGAATAATACAGTCCCGGTGCTATTGGCTCCACTAGGGTTGTCGTATCTTACTATGGCATAATTACTAACTCTGTACTCTAATGCATAAAGCCTGTTTTGACTATCAAATGCTAAACCTGTGAAATACCTTCCTGTTTGCACTTCTGTTTCTGCATAATTGCTAGCTGCATTCAACCGTTTGATAGCACCCGCAGATCCATTAGCGAAACTAGTAGTATAGTACACGTCGCCATTGCTAGCTACTGCTAAACCTAGTGACAAATCGAAACCGCCTGCTACAATACCTGTTTTTATTGAAGGAGTAACCAACACGCCATTGGTGTACTTTACAATTTCGTAAAACCCGCCACCCTGAGATCTTGTGGTATAAATATTTCCACTAGCGTCCCTTGCTAATGCCGAGGTCAGGTTTCCTGTTTCAAGGTTAGACACTGTATACTGTGCATACGTCAGCTGGGTTGACAACAACAAAAACCCAATTAGAGCAATTTTTTTGTAGAGTTTCATCATATTTTAGGTTTTAAATAGCAATATATGGGTTTAACCATCCACTCTGTGTATTTTCTATTACTTGGGAAGTATCAAAGGCAAAAGCCGTTTCTGTTGCCAAAATGGTTTGAAATGTTTTTGGACCTCCTGTTTGTATCTTTACAATATCAATTGGATAATAAGATGTGTTTTCAGAAGAATGGCCCCTAATGATTCCTCTTGGCCCTTCAACGCCTTTTTTGTCCAATAGTGAAATTGCCTCTGCCCCATCACCTTTTAGCAACAAAGGAAACATTGCCGCTAAAGCTAAACCTGCTTCGTAACCTAACATCGCGAATACGTTAGCGGGCTGCTTTCCAAAAGCTTCAAATTTATTCACAAATAGTTTATTTACTTTGGTTTGTGTATCTCTGTGCCAACTTCTTGCGCTGTACATTTTTATGCCCATATCTTCTACATCAAACAGTGCTTCGCTATATGCCATGTTCTCTACAGTAACCAGTGGTACAGTATCATAGAATTTCGATTTTCGCCATTGCCACAAAAACTTATTGGCCATTTTGCCGCTAAAAATAGCGTGTACAAAATTTGGCGTCTGCTTCTCCAACGCTACAAAAAAGGCTTCGAGATTTAAGGTTTCATTATTTGCATAAGCCGTAGGCAACACAAAACTGTTAACTCCTTTACAACCTGCTATGGCTGCTCCTTCTGTAAAAGCCGCACTTAGGTTAAAACCAGATTCGTAAAGCGGCATTATCAATTGCCCGTCTGTACCAAACTCTTTAACCGCCCATTTGCCTAAAGCATATTGGCTTTGCCATAAATTCATAGATAAACAGCAAACATTATCGCCAGCAGTTTCTTTGGTAGGTATGTACTCACCAAAGTCTAAAAACAAACCCAGCTTGTTATAGGTCTGTAGTATAGGTTTTAGTTCGTCTAAAACTTTAACACTTACCATACCCATTAATACATCTACACCTTCAAAAAAGATTAAACGTTTTGCTTCATCTAAGCATTTAGCTCGCTCTCCATTACCCACATAAGCAGGTATAAAATTAAACTGGCTAGCCGCAATTTTGTATTGATCTAAAGCACAAACCAAGCCGGTCATAGTATGTTGCCCGTAATGCGGATACATGCCAGAGTATGGTAACAAAAAACCTATTTTAAGTGGCTTTGCCATATAGGTTAGTTTCTGCTAGGGTATAGACCTTCGGTTGTAATTATGTAATTCATTGCCAAATAAGGTTGCATAATCGAAATAGGTACGTTACCTCCAGTAATACCAGTTGTACCCGAAGTTGTTGTATTAGTAGTAATTGCTCCACCACCAAGCGAAACAGGTGCTCCTGCAGTAGCATAAGTTTTTAACTGCGTAGCATTTGGTCCGGAACCAATTTTAGGACTTAGTGCCAAATAATTATTTAATGGTGTAATCGCATCGCCGGCTGCTTCAGTTGCTGTACCCGCTTGCGAAGAAGTACTTGTGCTCGTTAAATTCTGAGGATGAACATGTGCGGGCATATTGTTACTTAAAATCGTAACGTGTTCAGTACCAGAAAGCTGTCCCAATGTATAATTAGAAAAGCCTGGCGCCTGTCCTGTTCCTATGGGAACCCTACTTGCTAAATTAGGCAAAGCAAACGTTGTTTGACCATTACCACCGTATGTTGTACCAAGTAAAGAAAATAAAGCCGAATTTTGGGCGATCGATAGGGTCTGCCCTTGGCAAAACATAAATGATCTAGGTGCAAAATTACCAGCAAATAATTTTATAACTGCCATGAACTCATCCATAATATTAAATATTTTTAGTGTTAAATAGTGGTGTATTTTGATTGATTGTTAACTGCATTAAATTAGTTGGGCGTTGTTTGTTTTGATTTGCGCTAATCAGCACCTCTTGCTTGTTTACATTTTTATAACTCCAAGCGGCAACTTCCCGACTATTAATTCCGGCACCGATTACTACGTCTACATTTGCCGAGGCTTGAGCCAGCGTTAAGTTATTTAGTTTGTCTTTTTTGTTGAAACCTAAATCGGCTAGACAAATGACCTTATCACAACCTTCGTTATTTTTAAGATACTTAGCGATTTTATTTAAAGCAGCAATCGGTTCCTTAACTTTAACACCCTTGGCAGTGGTGTCGGCACCTACGCCTGTAATACCAATTTTAGTTTTACCACTAAAAATTATGATATAGGGTAACACGTTACGTTTCATTTTTTCATTCTCGAAATCGTAATTACAGTTTACAAAATTTACATTGTTACGATTGATGTCTGAAGCAATGGCCTCTAAGTTCACGGTTTTTTTATCCAAACTAAAATTGACTGCGTGATAATTGATGCGGCCCAACTGATAAAGCATGTTTTCAGTAGCATCGCTCACATTGCCAGCATATAAATTAATACTGCTGAGCTCAAAATTCTTAATTGTTTTTCCGTATTCACCAAGTTTAGCTAAATTTGATGTACAAAGTAAGTTCAACGAATTTGAACCGCCCGCAATATTGAGACTTTTGCTAATCATTGCTAAACTGTCTAAACTGGAAGCAAGCAATATGGAACTACCAAGAGTGAGCTGGCGTTTGAGAAAGGATCTTCGAGTCGTTATCATTTTCTTAAGTTTAGAACGCCCGATTTTTTTTTAAAGCCATTAAGCGTTAACTCAAAACTAGTAAAATAATTAATCGTTTTTTGTTATTTATTGTGCGGAAATCGCCCTCAAATATAAATTAACTATAAAAAAAACATAATTAATTGATATTAAGGAACTTAATTTTTAACACAACTATTCGAAAACTATAATTTTACGTAGTAATACCTATTACAATTTGGGAATAATGATTACTATAACAACAAAAATTAAAAGGCAATTTGGCAAAATAACCATCAAGTACCAATATGATGATTAGACTTTAAGTACAAATTCTTTTACTTTTTCAATTGCTGCTGTAATACTTAATAATTCAGTATCTACGGTGAGGATAGCGTTATGTGGCTCATCGAAACTTGCGTTAACGCCAGTTAAATTTCCCACATGTTGGGGATGATTTATTGGTAAACTAGCCCTAAAGTACAATCCCTTGGTGTCTCGGTGTTTTAAAGTAGTTAAATTACATTTGATATAAACCAGTATTGCTCCACAATTTTCAGTTAAGATATTTCTAGTTATTGCAAAAGGATTAATTGCGGAGACAATAATTAAATCATAATTGCTTTTGTGCAAGTTAACGAATTTAGCCATTCGTGTAATATTCTCCACCCTATCATCATTAGAAAAGCCTAAATCAGATGCATGCAGTTTTCTAAATTCATCGCCGTCTACTATTAAAGTTCTAAGGGCCAGTTTTTCTAAAACCGTAGCTAAGCCTTCAGCAATGGTCGTTTTCCCTGCACCAGAGCAACCTGTAAATTGTATTATTTTTGCCATTAATATTTGATCATTCTCTCTAACAACTGTTCGTAAACTGCAATTAATGCTACGTTTTTAATTTGGTAGTCCACGATGGTATCTCCTGCAAACGCCAAACCTGGCTCTTTGCTATACTTGCTTAACCGAGCATTTACTGCAGTAGGCACTTCTGTTTCACGTAATACCTTTTTATAAAAGTCAGCCAACATGTTATTCACCCCAAGGCTATAATCGAAAAAATAATTAAGGTTGCTTTTCTCGTTTAAAATTTCAGCATTGGCGATGTAAAAATTAGCTAGCACATTTTCAGTATAAGCGTTAAAATCTCGAAAATGTTCTTCCTTCAAATCAACACCCAATAATTTAGAATCAATATACCCAGGAATAGTGTGTATTCCCCGCTTCTTAACATGAGATTTGATTATAGCTGACGGTTCTCTAATTAGAAAATAAAATGACACATTGGGAAAGATATCTCTCAATTGTTTGTAAAAATGAATATGCCAACTGTCTAATTTAACAAAATACTGGCGGTATTTCCCTGTTCTATCTTGTCCATACCACTGGATCACCTTTAATAATAATTGATTAATAAAATACTTCGAAATGCGCTCATCAATTTCATTCATCCTTAAAATTTGGTCGAACAAGGGTGCTTCAGGTACTACTATATTTTCTTTGGCTACAGAAAGTGCTTGAGAAAGTAAGGTAGAACCACACCTGGAAACATGAAAAATAAGCCCACTTAAAGGAATTACATTGCGAGGAATCGGGAGTTCCATGAAAGTCTCTAGCGACGTACAGGAAAGAAACCGACTCCCACCCTTTTTAATTTTTAACAGACCAACTGTTTCATCAAAAAAAGGCTCATTGAAGTGATGGTTACCAACGGCCAACCACAACATCCGCCATTTGCCACCTTCAAATTTCAATTCAAAAGGCAGCCAATGATCAAGAAAGTCCATTTTGTTGCTTCAATTGCACTATCAAATTACCTGCAGTTTCAGTTCGGTGGGTTTCCAATTGCGCTATCATTGCTTTCACTTGCTCAATGGCCATTTTCTTTTCTTCTTCCTCGTAACCAGATTGCGCAAATAGCTCATCGCTCCATGGATTTCGTAGACAATCTATCACCAAATGAACCCTAACTGTTTCGCCTGCATTTTTTACCCAATGAATTTTTGAAAAATCCATATACCAACAATCGCCAGGGCATAACTTGTGGTTACGACCATCTACCACAAAATCAACATCTTCGTTGGTTAAAATAGGAATATGAAGTCTGAAATTTCCATCTTGATAGCTGCATCCCAAATCTTTATGGGGTTTAATTTCGCTACCAGGGTACAACGCCATAAATCTAACCGTCTCCTTTTCACAATGCCACTCCTGCAAAATAGAATTGATGTAAGGCAAATGAGTTAATAAAGGTGTATCCTGATATTCCTGTGTATAGTTGGCAAGAATATCTGTAGCATTTCCGCTGGCAGACCGTAGTGCTATACTCGTCCACTGTCCATTAAAATCTTTCGTATTGAAATGGTTGATCCACTCGTCGTTAAAGACCATTTCCAACTCAGCAACTAGCTTATCACTTTTATACTTCTTATCGAATTTAATTGCTACCAATTTCGTTAATTTAATTATGATTAAGCTAAATTATAAAAAGTTCTTCATTTTCAATTACTTCTTGTAGTTTTAGCTTATAGCACCAAACCATGCAGCACGCACAAACTCATTTTCCCTTTTTGCTCAGCCTTATCAATGCCAGAAATCCGAATGGTATCACCAGTGACGCAGAATATCCAAAACAAGAGCAGTATTTTCTGAATCTTTTTGAAATTGGGCTATTCGAGCTTTACGAGTTCCTTTTTCAGTATTGCAAAAACGAAGAACAGTTAGAAAATTGGATTATTGAGTTAAAAGGCGAAAAATTTTATCATCAAAAAGTGGAGCAGTTTAACAATTGGTTACTTAAAAACACCGTAATTGCAGAAGGCGAAATAATTAATGTACTCACAAAAGAGCAAATTGAATTTTGGGAAGAAAATGGCTATTTACATTTAACCGAAATCATACCACCAGAAGACTGCGATGGTGTTGTAGATTTGATTTGCCGTGAGTTAGGAGTAAATTTAGCGAATCCAAACTCTTGGTACCCTACTAATGATAAGCTACAAGGCTTAATGTTACAACTTTATCAAGGTATTGCGATAGAAAAGACCAGGAAAAACTGTAACGTTTTTAAGCTTTACGCACAGCTTTACGGCACCAACAAATTGCTAGCCAACACAGAAAAAGTAAGTTATAATCCGCCAGAAACGGATAGCTTTAAATTTAAAGGAAGTACCCTACATTGGGACATTAATTTTGATATAGGGGTACGCTATTGTATACAGGGTTTGGTTTACTTAGACGATGTCCCAGCTAATCGTGGTGCATTTTCACTAGTTCCAGGTTATCACCATAAAATAGAAGATGTGCTTAAAACAAGTGAGCCAGTAGCGGCAATTAATTTCGTTAAAAAAACGGAGGAAATAATTTGTTTAGCAGGTAAAAAAGGAGATTTAATTATATGGTTAGAAGCCATTCCACATGCGGCAACTGCCAATAACTCCAACTTACCAAGATTTGTACAGTACCTTAGTTTTTCAAAAATTTAAATTGAATGAACGATTACGAAAAGTTATTAACCTACAGTAAGGCCATTTTTAAAAACGGCGATTTTCATGATGAGTTAGCACCTGCAATTATGGGCTATGCCGATCTATTATTTTCTATAACGGGCATAGATGAAAACTTAGAAAGTCACAGAACCCATGTAAACACACCTAATGGCAGCGCCATCGGAACACTTTGGGCCGCCAGATGTGTAATGGAAATATTTAGAACGCAACGATTCGTTAAAGGTTTAGCAGCTGCAATAAAAGATGTTAAAAACGCAAAACCAGAAGAAGCTGTTCATATTTTATATGCGGGCACTGGACCTTTTGCAGCTTTAGCTTTACCTATAATGGCAACACATCTACCCACTGAAGTACAGTTTACGCTACTAGAAATTAGTCTAGAAAGTTATAGCCTGCTTAAGGATGTGTTAGTGAAATTTGGTTTTAATACTTTCGTTCATAAAATGGAGCTCACAGACGCCACAACGTGGAAGTTAGAAAATCAACATTTTGACATTGTGTTAAGCGAAACTATGAATAGAGCTCTGATTAAAGAACCTCAAGTTAGTATTATGCTTAATATTGCAAGCCAAATTAAAAATAATGCCACTATATTTATTCCAGAAGAGATTGTTGTTTCTGTAAGTGCTAAAAGTCAACGCAACGCCGACAAAAAACACTTGATCAACCTTGTCTCATTCAACAAGAATTACATGTATAATATAATTCAGAAAAGTGAAAATAAACAATGGAACTTTGAAGAAATTGCGCTTAATTTCAACGTAGAGGATAAACTTAATTTTGAAACAGAAGTTATCGTTTACAAAAACTACAAATTAATTGGAAACGATTGTTCCTTAAATTTTTCGGAACCTATTAAGTTAGATAAGCATCAAGATCATCTTACTTTCAGATACGCTAATACTTCCACGCCTGGTTTTCAATTTAAATAATCGCAGAATTTTTCATACATACTCGGAAGAATGGGTTATTCATCCGCTGATCGAATTCCCTAAGACAGCAATTAACGAGTTAAATCGGGTATATAGTGATTGGAGTTGCTACCTTTGAGTAGAGACCTTTATGTAGCAGATTTGAAATGGAATTGCAACTTAAAATAGGAGACTTTTTTTATGCTGCCGATCTTTCTTTTTCCATCAGCATCTCTTCGATCTGCTTAGGGGTGTTATATCCCAGTGCAGAATGTGTTCTTTTGGTATTGTAAAAGCCCTCAATATATCCAAAGATCTCCAATTTAGCTGACTGCTGGTCCATGAATTTTCTATGATAGACC
>JAZQRH010000002.1:0-28406 GCA_045629525.1 Pedobacter sp. | reverse complement strand
ACATAGTAGCAAACTTCTAAACGCAGAACTTAAACGTTCAAACGAAACATCCTGCTAGCCACTGCTCTTGAACGGCTGATAACTGTCGGTTTGGAGAAATTCACCCGAATGGTTATGTTCGTAGAACAAAGCCCTGACGCTTAGAGTGAACTTCTCCAAGCCGACGGTACGTTACCAGCAATTATGACTACAGACCGCAAACTAAAAATCTCATTCGGACTAATCTCATTTGTGCTTTTAACAACTTTGTTATTTAAGTTGACAAATGTTCCTGGCGGAATTATTTTGTCTGGACTTTTTTTAGGCGGAATGATAATAGTCGGGATAATACTGGGCTGTTTAATTTTGACAGGAATTTTAAGGTTATTTCTAAAGCGGACATCGTTTTTAACTTTATTATTTATTACGACAACTATTGCATTTTTAGCATTTCACTACCAATTGTATTCGCCGACCTTGACAATTAAAGTTCCAAATGGATATAAAGGTGAAATCAACTTAGTTTTATCGAACTTTTACCCTGCTACATTCTTCACGATCGATGTCTACAAAGAAGGCCTGCATAAAAAAAAACCTGATTCCATATTAAAGATGGAATCAGGTTATAGTCTAAAAAAAAGACTAAAATCAGCTTAAGAGGCCCGCGTCCGCAAAAGAAAAATACCCAACGTTGCTCACAATTAGATGATCGACCATTGGCAGCTCTAAGAACTTACCAGCCTCCAGTAATCTTTTCGTAATCCTGAGGTCAGCGTCGCTAGGCTTTAGTGCTCCGCTAGGATGATTGTGCGCAACGATAATCGTACAGGCGCAAGCTTTTAAGGCTACGGCAAATATCAACTTCGGATCGACTACCGTTCCTCTCATGCCACCACTAGAAAGTTCTACCACGCCCAAAACGCGATTGCAACTATTCAGTAACATCACGCAAAACTGCTCACACAATTCCAATTTACCAGCATTCCAAAACCCTTTCAGAATTTGGTAAGCGTCCTTCGATTGGTGTATTTGTGGTCTTTGATGAGGACGAAGCTTAGGAAGATAGCTAATACTGATTTCTGTAACAGTGCTCCATATAGGAGCCATCGTTTTCGGATCTTTAATTAGTGCTTTCATAATCTTACATTTAAGTGAATTGATAATGAAGCATTCTAGCCCGTCTGTAGGCTAAAGGGCAAGATGGAGACCGAGAAAATGCGGAGGCTCCCGAGTGATCGGGATACCCATTTTGTAGGTAGCATCTTGGTGAAACGAACCCGTATACGACAGGCGGGCTAAATTTGTGTACTATCAATGTAAACCCCATCCCTTTCCCGAGACACAACTTGATTAATGTCTAACTATACCACGTGCTAACACTAAGCAGTGATACAAATAATTATTTTTTCAAAAGAGATCATAAACTCATATATGAAGCCACTAAATAAATAGAGTTAGAGCGTTATTTTTAGGCCCCGCCGAGAAATTCTTTAGCTACCGGGTTTTAATGGTAATAAATCATCCTATTAAAAAGCGATCATCGGTGAATCATCCTCCGATTGGCTCCCTTGCTGACTAGGATTTTTCATTTTATGATCTGACTTGGCGATCTTTTCCAACTCCTTTTTCATAAGCAACTGTACCGAAGTTTTGATCGTTTTATAATTCTCAGAAATATCCCCATCTGTCAACACGCGTACCGATGGAATGGGCACGTATTGTCTTTCTTCTTCCGCTAGCGCTTGATGATCATTTTGAATTTCTGCATGAAACATTTTAAGCGCTATTTTTTGCTCAGGATTATCAGCAACAACGCCCACAAACTCTCCAGAGGAAAGCGTTGCAATTTTCGATGCTGGAATGGCATAGTCCATCTGAGTGGACTTGGAAATGGAAACATCGCTACTGGAAATGCTCCTGCTTTCCTTGTCCTGCACGATCTTGCCAAAACCCTCGCTGAGTTTCTTTGCCATATCGCCCGTCACCTGCCCCGAAATGATATTGCCTACAATCCCTGTAATCACGTCGGCCTGCTCTGCGCCATAATCCTTTTTGAGCTGCTCGGTAGACTGCACCGCAATGGTCGTGGAAACCTTATTGCTCCTTGCCGTTGCAATCAGGCTGTCCATGTTGTTAAAGAATATCGTCGGAAATTCATCAAAGATCAAACTGCTTTTCAACTGGCCCTTTCTATTGACAAGTTTGATCACCCTGGAAATATATAGCGATAGTACCGCTCCATAGACCTGCAATTTTTGTGGATTATTGCCCACGCAGATGATCTTGGGCTCTTCTGGATTGTTCAGGTCAAGTGTGAAATCATTACCGCTGAGCACATAATACAATTGTGGCGAGGACAATCTCGCAAGACCAATCTTGGCCGAGGCGATCTGTCCCTCCAATTGAGGCATCGCCTTACGTTGCAATGCTGAAATAAATGGATTAATCAGAGGAATGATCTCCTCTTCTTCCTTTAGAATAGCGAACAAGGGATCATAATCAAACTGGATCAGCTCGATAAGGTGTGGCAGCGTGCAGTATTTCCCATCCCTGTATTTTCTTAGGTACCAGATCACCGCCGTCACAAAGTTGACCGCACTCTCGACAAAGAAATCGCCCTGCTTTTTGATCCAGTCCCTATTGAGCCCAAGCATGATCGTTCTTGATGCTTCCGCCGCATCGGTAATATCTTCCATACCCTCTGGTGATATTGGGTTGCAACGATGTTTCGGATTTTCAAGGTCGATAGCATAGAACTTTGGTTTGACCCTATAGTTCCTGTGGTATTTCAGCAGTTTATTGTAGGCAATCTTGGAAAGGTCATCGAATTTGAAATCATAGATGAACATGGAAAAACCCTTCTTGATATGCTGGTCAATGATATGGCGGATCACAAAATAGGTCTTACCTGCCCCCGGTGTTCCCGCGACCAGAATTCCCCGAAAGGGATTGATGACATTGATCCAACTGTTCCTGACCTTATTCCTCAATCTGTATTTAGCCGGCAGGTTGATGGAATATTCATTCTCCAACAGCCGTTCCTCCTGCGGAAAGGTCTCGTTCTCCGAATTGAACACATCCTTGTTCAATGCATTTTTAATTAATCTGCTTAACAATCCTCCCCCTGTAAGAATTAGCAAATAGCCAATGGAGGTTATGGTTATATACGCTATCGCTACTACTTGAGGCAGTGCATAAAGATAGAAACACAATGCGCTGATGAAATATAACAGCAGCCCTGTTAACAGGTAGGCCACAATGGATTTTTTTTGGATCTTTTCATCCTTTCTGCCCTTGACCGCAACAAGTGAGATGATGAGCATGAGCAGTGCCGAGACTTTGGGTATCAGTATCCCACTGAAAAGTCCGATTCTTGCAATGTTTGAAATCAGCCTGTCGGTGATCTCCGCCGTCCATCCCCAGGCTTTGAAAGCCTGGTAACAGCAGAGGTAAAAATGGATGGCCAGTATGAATATACTGATCAGCCTTGTAAAATCGGTTATCTTTCTTAACCCTTGAATATCCTCTCCGGTGTTCATATTGAAATATTTTTAGTTTACATACTTAGTCCCTGTTCGTTCTCCCTGTTTTTCCTTCGCTTTTTCCTTTTTGTCAGTCCCTTGCCCAGCGGCTCGGCATCCTGCTTTTCCAGTAGCAGTCCGAGGTAATTGGTCGGTTCAGGTTGTTGGAGGTAGCTGTGCTGGCTTTCCTGTTTCGGCTCCTCAGGATTTTCCTTTGGTGTAGATTTACTGGTTGATACCAGCAAGTCCAACCGTTCCCTTAGTCCCTTCGCATTGGCATTGGCATGATTGAACGTTTCGCTGATCGGACGCTGGAAATCAAATTGCTGATCAAATACCCTTTCTCCCGAATTCTTAAAGGCTACGCGGTCAAACTGGCCAAGTTTCTTGGAATGCTCGGCATTCCTGCCCCTTGATTTGTTCATCGGGCTCAACCTAATCTTATTGGTGATGTCCTTGCGGCTCACGATCACCTGAACGTGCATCTGGTCACCCGGTTTTACCGTTCCCCGCCTGACCTGCCCACTTTTGACCTCTTTATCCTTGTGGGAATAATAGCGGTGGTTTTCGAGTTTGCCGAACCATAATAGATCGGCATTGGATTGGATATTTTCCTTTTTGAAGTTCCTGGCGTATTCATCCATGATCTTCACGGCATAGTCCCTTAGCTTTTCCCTTGCGCCGTCTTCTCCATACAGTTCCTTTAGGTGGGCAATCTCCTTTTGGCTGGGGCTGATGTTGATTAGGAAGAACTTAGCATCATCCCTGCACAGTTTGGCAATGTTGTGATCGATCTTGTTCTTGACCTCATAGGATTGGACCGTCTTGCTATCGCCATTGAACCACAGCGTGGGTTCCTCAGATTTGAAAAGCCTGTTCTCCTTATCGAGGTAATTTACCAGCGTAGCACTGCTTCCCCTATTGTTGCCCATTTCGCTATCGGTGATATTGATATACATGGCTATAGGCTTTTGATCTGGTTGCGTGCGGTTTCGGCCAGTTCCTCTTTTTCCCTTGTCTTGAAAGTGCCCAGTTCCTCTCGGCTTTTGATATAGTGATTCAGTATCTGCAGGAATATGGCTTTTAGTTTTTCCTTGTCCTGCAAGGATTTGGTGATTAGATTTTCGGTAGTGCTGAGGTTTTTGATGATGGATTTGTTGGCATTGATGACCTGTTCGTTGAAGTATTTGACGATTTCCCTTTGGTTATTGATCATCCTGTCCATGCTTTCCTTCATGGGGATGAGCAATAGGTTTTCCTGTGCCTTGATGAAACTGGTGTAGGCTTTATGGTTTTTCGCCAAGGTATTTTTCATCAGTTCATCGTTAATATCGATAGGGTCTTTTTTGGTACGATAGAAATATTCTACCATTTTGACGAACAGCTCCCGCTTGGTCAGTCCAAGGGATAAGGCCACTTTTGCGAACTTGATATCGAGCTGTGCTGGGTATTTTACCGTATTTACATTTTCCTGTTCCATGTGTGGTTATTTGTTGCCGGAATTCAGTATTGAATTCTGTTTTTGCGGTTTGATGCCTTTGCTAAAGGCCAAAGAATTCCCGGAGAATTCTTGAAACCCCGTAGCAGTAGCGTGGGGATAGAAAGTAAGGCTCTGCCTAACTTCCGCTTGCTCCTTTTTCTAAGGAAAAAGGACACTGCGAGGAAGCCGAAGCAGTGCAAATAAAAAATGGAATTGTGGGTAAAGGTGCTGTACTTCTCATTGCTGAAATTTAAGTGACAGCAAATTTGATAAGTACGGGTTAGAGGTAATGGTTCATTGTGGAATATACCATCAAATTTTTACTATAATTTTAAAATGTTGGCTAGCAAATTATCAGTCAAACTTTATTCTCTGTGGCTTAATTGTGTTCACATCATCTCTTGTTTCACCTGAAAAATATCGGTAAAACTTTTGAGGATCAAGTGTACTTTGTTTTGTTCGTACTTGGGGATTTACTAATTCTAATTGTCCCTTTTTTTCTCTAATTTCGAAAGAATATAGTATCTCGTTGTTATTCCAATTTAACTCTATTTGGAAAATGCCATATTGCTTCAATTTTTCTCCAGCAATGATTGTTCTATATACTTCTGCTTTATTATTCCCAGGTATCGTACCCAATGAAGTTTTGATTGGAGCCATGGACTTATTAGCAGCGGTAGTTGTTTCGAATTCTGTCATTGGAGACTTTGGAATATTGTCGAATGCTGTAACCATATCGAAAACTGAAGCACGCATATCCTCCAATTCTGAGCTTTTATTATTTTCAATATCAAACCAAAGCAAATACTGGTTGGGCTGGGCATCTCGAGAAATTTTAACCGAAAAGACATTCAATATAGGCCTATTGCTTTCTTTGGCATATTCTTGCCATATGAGGATTAATGCTATAAAAAGCAAGATGTAAGATAGGTAATAGCTAATTTTTTTATGAGAAACTTCTGATAAGTGATAGGATGTTAAAGAATTTCCAAAGGCAATAAGTGCTACGATTAAAGCTGGGAGCATATTTTTTTTTATAATAATGTAAATAAAAAATTTCTTATAATAAAAATGGTTTAATTTCTATATATGGTATATACCAAACTTGCTCAAGTTACCATTATAAGCTTTCTCATATTGCACCAAAGTAGTTTATATGAGTTTAAAAACAAAAAACAAGGGCAATGGCGTCAACTTATCATTTTCTTACGCAGATATAATCCAAGGAAATTTAAATCCCTTTTGCAAAAAACTAAATAAAAATCGAAATTATCCACTGCTTATAGTTGAAACCCTCCCAAAAACCTTTGGCAAGATAGATAAAATCGATACCAAAAAACAGCCAAATATTAGCAAAGAAGAAGGAATTTTACTAAATTTAATAGCAAGAATAATAGTAGAAATTTTTATAAAGGAGGAACTATGAACGCTATTGGCTATATGCGGCTAAGCTCAAAAGACCAATCGAAATCCTTAGAATATCAGGAATCAACAATTAGGAATTATTGTAGGCGTAATGGACTGAACATTCTCGACGTATTCAAAGACAATGGAGAAAGCAGCTACACTTTTGACCGGCCAGATTATCTTGCCCTGGAAGCCTACCTAAAAAAGTACAAGGGAAAATGCCAGTTCGTGATCGTACTCGATCACGACCGTTTCAGCCGTAACCTGCCCGAGGCATTGATGAAGATCGCCGAACTGGAAAAGAAACATGGTGTAAAGGTATTATCGACCAATGAGCGTGTAGATCTGGACACCGCCGACCCCGATGTTTTCATGAAACGTGCGCTCGATTATATGATCGCCAACAAGGAATTGTTCAATATCAGAAAACGCACCAAACAGGGAGTACGGAATGCTAAGGAAAAAGGACGATACCTCGGAAGAGCCCCTTTTGGCTACCGCAATATCATCGACGGCTCAAGGAGCAACCTGATCGAAATCCATCAGGGCGAAGCCGTCATTGTGGAACAGATCTTCCAGGAGTACATGATGGGCATTCCCCAATATCTTATCTACAAAAATGCAAGGGCTGTCGGACTTAAACACACCGGAAGTAGTGCCATTAACAACATCCTAAGAAACCCTGTATATGCTGGACTGATCCGTGTGGCTGCATTGGGCGATCTTCCAGAGAAATATGTAAAGTCCATCCACGCTCCCATTATCTCCGAATTGGAATATTGGCAGGTGCAGGGAATGCTGGATAAGTTTAAGCGAAGGAAGAGGGTTCAGCCGGCAGAAGATTTTCCTTTAAGGGGCGTCCTGAGGTGCTATTGTGGGCAGATGCTGACCGCAGGCTGGTCAAAGGGCGCTGCCAACTATTATCTGTATTATAGGTGTATGGCACATCCTGGAGTCAATATTCCCGGAAAGATTATCCACGATAAGTTTGAGGAACTCATGCGGGCATTGAGCTTTAAAAAGCACCATGTCGATTTTCTGATAGAGACGACCAAGGGTCTGTTAAAGGAACCTGTCAAATTGAAGAATGGAAGGAAGAATGAAAAGCGTGCAGAACTTCATTCGATCAATGAGAAGATATACAAACTGGAAGAAAGACTGGTCAATGAGGAAATTGATGCAACGACTTATCAGACTTGGTTCAAGAAGTTACAGCAGGAAAAGAGGTTGACGGAAGCTAGTTTGAACACTGAAGAAAAACCAAAGATAAAATCAGACAAGGATGTTGTCGAAAAACTGCTTCCATACCTCAAAAACCTACATTTGATCTATGAGAAGAGCAATGTGAACCAAAAGCACACGTTGATTAGGGGAATGTTCAAAGATAATCTTGTATGGGGTAAGGGTCTATTTCGAACAAAATTTATCGACCCGGCTTTCCATGATAACTTATTGAAAATCAATAAAAAAGGGTTGCTTTTTAATGAGCAACCCTTTCAAAAATCCGAAATAAATCTGATTAGTACCCCCAATAGGATTCGAACCTATGACCTACGGTTTAGAAAACCGGTGCTCTATCCAGCTGAGCTATGGAGGCATCAAAAATAAATCCGAAGATTTAATTTTGCGGAGAGGGCGGGATTCGAACCCGCGGTACCGTTACCAGTACGACAGTTTAGCAAACTGTTCCTTTCGGCCACTCAGGCACCTCTCCTTTCGATGTGCATTTCTGCGTTTCGACGGTGCAAATATAGCAATTACTTAATATCCGCAAAAGAAAATTACTTATTTTCTAAATAATCTATACGCACATGATAAATGCTCATCAACATCGTCTTGAAAATCAATTTGATAGTTTCTATATCTTTTAAAGTTAAATCGCAATTATCTAACTGATCTTGCTCCAATTTGTAGTTAATGATTCGTTCAACAAGCGAATTTATCGTTGCTGCATCAGGATTTTTAAGACTTCTCGACGCTGCTTCTACCGAATCTGCCAACATCAACACGCCAGTTTCTTTAGAAAAAGGGATAGGGCCTGGGTAACGAAAAATATTTTCATCGATAAACTCATCAGGCGAATTCTTAAGAAACGACTGATAAAAATAATCTACCCGCGTATTGCCATGATGGGTTCGAATAAAATCGATAACCGACTCGGGTAATTTGTGTCTCCTAGAAATCTCAATGCCTTTATGGACATGCCTGATGATAATTTGGGCACTTTGTTCGTACGGCAACTTGTCGTGCGGGCTGTTACCTGTTTGGTTCTCAATAAAGTATTGCGGATTTTCCATCTTACCAATATCATGATACAAAGCTCCGGCACGTACCAGTAAAGCATTTCCTCCTATTTTAAAGATGGCGGCTTCGGCTAAGTTTGCCACTTGTAAGGAGTGCTGAAAGGTTCCCGGAGCTTTAAAAGCAAGCTCTCTAAGCAATTTATTATTGGTATTGGTAAGTTCTATTAAGGCAACGTCGGAAGTGATGCCAAACACCCGCTCGAAAGCGTAAATTAACGGATAAGCAAGTAGCGATAGTAATACACTGAAAACGAAGGGTAAGAAATTACTCCAATCGATATGTGTTAGCGAGCCTTCTCGCAATAATGCAATTCCCACAAAGGAAACAAAATAAGAAGCCAAAATAAAAGAGGCTGAGATGAGGAGTTGCTCTCTTTTTACCAAATTCTTGATACTGTAGATAGCCACCATACCCGCTGTAGTTTGATAAAACACAAACTCAAAACTGTTAGGCACAAAAAACGCTGCGATTAAAATAACCAGCAAATGAAGGTTAAGCGCTAAACGCGTATCAAATAATATTCGGATAATGATTGGGACGATACAAAACGGGATGAGATATAAATTGGCTAAATCGAATTTAATGGCCCAGGTTAGTACCAAGAGCATTGAAGTAACCACCAACAATAACAGCGAAATCTGTCGGTTATCAGCAAAAATGTCTTTCCTAAATAAAAACAAGAAAACCATTAGTAAGGTAACGATAAAACCAACTAATAATACTTGCCCTAAAAACACGAGCTTATCGTCGCCAACGGTTTTTGTTTGTGCATCAAAATTTTCTTTAAAGGAAACTAGCTTCTGATACACCTCTTCATCTATTACCGTTTCATTGGCCACAATGAGCTCGCCCTTTTGCACCATACCCTTGGTGGTGGAGAGCGATTTTAGCGCATTGTTTTGGATAGTTGTCGTTAAACCTTCATCGAACACTAAGTTTGGAGCTATATGACTTTCTAGCAAATCTTGAATTGCCTTTTTTACCAGCTCGTTACTCGGCTTAAAATTATCTTTCACGTAGTTGAAGGCGGTTTCTATCGTAAAAAAATCATGGGAGTTACTCTTTTTGGATACATTATTTCGAACCAAAGAAAAGTCGTAATACGCATCTTTTATTTGATGTTTTGGGTTCACATCAATTACGCCTTTGTTGTAAATGTGTTTCAGCACTTGAAAAGATCGTTCTTTGTAAACTTCCCGGTCTTGCTCGTCTAATATATTCGATTTCCACTTTACGTCAAATTCGTTTAGGTAAGCTTCTTGTTGGCGCTTAAAAACCTCTTCTTTATATTGATAGATAGGCAAAACGTTTTCAATCGCATCCTTTCTATCTTGCTCAATCTGCTGGTTTGTTTTTAAAATAGCGAAGCTGAAAGGAGAAATTAAATCTTTATTTAACCATGTTTTACCCTTCTCAAATTCATACCTAAACCGGGGTTGCTTTGGCAGATAGAGCGTTACCACCAAAACACAGACTGCCATCATAACATACTTAATGTTAGAGGAGTATTTTCGATATAGTATGCGATGTGAATTTTTGTTGATTTTTGCCAAAACGTGTTGATTTATTCATTCAAAATTAATATTTATTTCGGCAATAGCCGAAATCAAACCATTATTGAACAATAATCCATCGATAAGATATTGATTTTATGAGATTTTATTATTTATATTTGATATCAAACTAATATCACTATGCAAACTGAAAAAATTATTACACCACCCTCTGGCTACTTAACGTTGGTCATCTCTCTGCTTATGCTTATTGGCGGCATTTATCTTTTTACTATTCGAGAGTTTTTATGGGGTTCTATCGTATTAAGTATTGATTTAATTCTGGTATTACCGGGATTAATTATTGTAAATCCTAACGAATCGAAAGTGCTGATACTTTTTGGAAAGTATGTAGGTACTGTAAAAAGCGATGGCTTTTTTTGGGTTAACCCTTTAACTACTAAAAGAAAACTTTCGTTAAGAGCTCGCAACTTAAACGGCCAACAATTAAAGGTAAATGATAAAATGGGTAACCCCATAGAAATTGGGGCGGTAGTAGTGTGGCAAGTAAAGGAAACGGCAAAGGCGAGTTTCTCGGTAGAAGACTACATACAATATGTTAGCGTGCAAAGTGAAGCAGCAGTTAGACACTTGGCTAACAGCTTTGCCTACGACAATTTTGAAGACGAAAACGTTGGCATTACCTTAAAGGATGGTGCTGAAACCGTAAACTCGCTGTTGGAAGATGAATTGAACGAACGTTTATCTAGAGCTGGAATTGAAGTTATTGAAGCCAGAATTTCGCACCTAGCCTATGCGCAAGAAATTGCCAGCGCCATGCTACAGCGCCAGCAAGCTGCTGCAATAATTGCCGCCAGAAAGCTAATTGTTGAAGGTGCAGTAGGCATGGTCGAACTAGCCTTGGCCAAGTTATCGGAAAAAGAAATTGTAAACCTAGACGAGGAGCGCGAAGCCGCCATGGTGAGCAATTTATTGGTGGTACTTTGCGGCGACAGAAATGTACAACCTGTGGTAAACTCGGGAACGCTTCATCATTAACAGCTACAAAATACTACTGCATTGGCTAAAATAAACCTGATGGTAGCGGCTATACTTTTTGTACGCCAACCATTTGTTATGGCAGCTACTTACACAAAAAGATTGTAGCGAACAGCAGGACGAGTGTTGCCATAGTCACAGAACTTGGTTTTTCTATAAATAATGAATAATTTGAAATGTCTGAGAAGGATAAAAAAGCGTTTGCACTTAGAATTAGTCCTACATTATTAAAGGAAGTTGAAAAGTGGGCGGCAGATGAGTTTAGAAGTACAAATGGGCAAATTGAATATTTGCTGAATGAAGCAGTGAAGGCCAATAAACGCCGTGTTTTGAAACGGGAAAAAACTAAATCGGCGGATGGGCAATAATGATCGATATTCTTTGTTTTGCAGATAATTATTAACTTGCGAGCTACCAAATATATAATACATTACAGATGAAAGAAGTAGTAATTGTTGCCGCAGTAAGAACGCCTATTGGAAGTTTTGGCGGTTCTTTATCCTCGTTTTCGGCTAGCCAACTTGGCGGAATTGCCATTAAAGGCGCATTAGAAAAAATTGGCCTAGACGCTGGTTTAGTTCAAGAAGTGTACATGGGCAACGTGCTGTCTGCCAATTTAGGACAAGCACCAGCTACGCAAGCGGCTAAATTTGCCGGTTTGCCAGACTTACCCGCAACCACGATTAACAAAGTTTGTGCCTCTGGAACAAAAGCGATTATGCTTGCAGCGCAAAGTATTGCTTTAGGAGATGCTGATATTGTTATTGCTGGCGGAATGGAGAGCATGAGCAACGTTCCCTACTATTTGGACAAGGCTAGAAATGGCTATAGACTGGGTCACGGGCAAATTACTGATGGTTTAGTGAAAGATGGTTTGTGGGATGTGTATAACGATTACCACATGGGTTCGGCTGCCGAACTATGTGCAGATAAATGTGAAATTTCGAGAGAACAGCAAGACGATTTCGCGATACAGTCTTACAGAAGAGCGCAGCAGGCGCAGCAAGGTGGCCGATTTAAGGAAGAAGTTATTCCAGTAGAAATTAAAGATCGCAAGGGAGAGGTTTCGTACTTTAGTGAAGACGAGGAACCAAAAGCTGTTAAATTCGATAAAATACCTTCACTTAAACCAGTGTTTAAAAAAGACGGCACCATAACGGCTGCCAACGCATCGACACTGAATGATGGCGCTGCAGCTTTGATTTTAATGAGCAGGGATAAGGCCAATGAACTAGGTTTAAAACCCTTGGCTAAAGTTTTGGCTTACGCTGATGCACAACAGGCGCCAGAATGGTTTACCACCGCACCTTCAAAAGCTATTCCTTTAGCTATTAAGAAGGCTAATTTGGATATCTCGGCTATCGATTTCTTTGAAATTAACGAAGCATTCTCGGTAGTTTCGTTAGCCAACAACAAGGAGCTTAATTTGCAAAATGATAAAGTGAACGTAAATGGTGGTGCCGTAGCAATAGGGCATCCGCTTGGCGCTTCGGGGGCAAGAATTGTGGTGACTTTATTATCGGTATTACAACAAAACAAAGCTAAATATGGCGTGGCAGGTATTTGCAATGGCGGTGGCGGTGCAAGTGCAATAGTTGTAGAAAATCTTCGTTAATTTGTAGCATGCGTTACTTTCAGTTTATCTCTTTTATATTCGTTTTTAGCCTTTTCTCAACAGCACCTACAAAAGCTCAGCTTCAACTTAGTGCAGGTAATTTATTAAAAATCAATAAAATACAAGATACTTTACATAGTATTTCTGACTCCGTAGCAAACGCACCGAGCGACGTAGACCGTATTGCCCTCAACGCAATTTTCGTCAAAAAACTCATCGATGTTTTAAAAACGCCCTACTCGTTTCAGCACAATTTAGAAGCAGTTACCAATATCTCGATATTAAAACCAGTTAATCAGTCATTTAGGGTAATTACTTGGTTTGTTCCATTCAGTAATGGCACCTATAAATTTTATGGCACCATACAAATGGCTACAAAAGATGGTTCGCTCAAGCTCTTTCCTTTAAATGATGCCACTGAAAATTTCACGGACGATGGCGAGATAACCACCGCCAAAAAATGGTACGGTGCTCGCTATTACGACTTAATTACCGTTGCTAATGCTGGCAAAAATCCATTTTACGTATTATTGGGATGGAAAGGTAACAACGATAAAACGACCAAAAAGGTGATTGAGGTTTTAAGCTTCGAGAAAGATCAACCGGTTTTTGGCAAGCCGATATTTGAAGGCGAGAAAAATACGCCTAGCAAAAACAGAATAGTTTTTGAATACGCCAAGAAAAACTCGATGACCTTAATTTACGACAAGAACGTAAACATGATTATTTTTGATCATTTAGCGCCATACGACCAAAACATGGTTGGAAATTTTGAATATTATGGATCCGACTTGAGTTTCGATGCCTATAGCATTGGCTTCCAGAAGTTATACTTGAGAGAGAATGTACAGATGAAAAATGATGCTTCTGATTTGGACGAACTATATTCCACACCCCGAAAAGCCACCACACTATTTCAAAAAGGTAAACATTAATTTTTTACTTAAAAAGTAAATGGTTTAGGGTATATTGCACTTTATTTTTCAAAAAAGAAAGAATTAACTTATTAAATAATCTATGCAAACAACAACTGCAGAAAATCAAACTGATTTTTTCAAGAGTAAAGTGCTAGGACACCCATCGGGGCTATTTGTACTTTTCTTCACAGAGATGTGGGAACGTTTCTCATTCTATGGTATGCGTGTCCTGCTTATCAATTTCCTTACCACTGCAATTATTACGGGTAGTCCGTTTTCTGGTTGGGGATGGAACCCAGAACAAGCGGGAGCCTTATACGGTACCTATGCCCTATTATTGTATATCACGCCAATATTTGGTGGTATTTTAGCTGATAGATACTTAGGCTACAGATGGGCAGTAATTATTGGCGCAGCCATCATGACTTTGGGCCATGCTTCTATGGCCTTAGATCAACCTGCATTTATGTACATCGGTTTAGCGTGTCTTGTTATTGGTACTGGTTTTTTCAAACCCAACATGACCTCTATCCTATCGGAAATGTACAAAAACTATCCAGAAAAGAAAGACGGTGCGTACACTATCTTTTATATGGGAGTTAATGCAGGTGCATTCTTCGGTATGATGCTTTGTGGTTACTTAGCAGAAAAAGTTGGATGGCACTGGGGTTTTGGTTTAGCAGGTATTTTTATGCTTTTAGGAACTTTCCAATTTTGGTTGGCTAAACCGATTTTTGGTTCTATCGGCGATCCTCCTACTCAAGAACAGAAAAAATTAGCTGAAGCACAAGCGAAGGCATCTACAAACCCAGACGATAAGCCAAATCCTTTCACCATGATTGACAAGTTCTTAATCGTAGTGATGACAGCTTTAGGTTTAGGATACGCATTTAATGATCCTTTGTCGAAAATTGCAAGCATCAACATGTTCGACTTCAAAGTCGGATCGATGGCTGGACAAGAGTTTGTTATTTTAGTGGCACTAATTCTTTTCTTATTTGTGGTAATTAGCCGTTTAGTAAGATACACGAGAGTGGTTAGAGACAGGATGATTGCCGTTATCGTTTTTGCATTCTTCGTTGTTTTCTTCTGGATGTCTTTTGAACAAGGTGCATCATCTCTCGTAATTTTTGCCAGAGACAACATAGACCGAACTTTAGAGGGCAGCTCGCTGACAATTTTTAATATTGTTAACACCTTGCTAACGGTAGTACCCTTATTAATTGTTACTTATGTAGTAATTAAGCTTAGCCAACAAACCTGGAAAGTAGCATCTGGAAGTAATATTGCACAGTTTATCTGCTTCGCAGGAATTTGGGGCGTTGCAATGTGGATGTTGTACAGAGAATATACTGCTGATGCTTCAGAAATTACAGTATCATGGTTCTCCATTCTAAACTCATTCTTTATCATTGCATTTGCATCTTCAGTATCAAAAATTTGGGATTCGAAATTTAACCCACCAGCAGCAGTTAAATACGGTTTAGGTTTAATTGTGATGGCAATTGGCTTTGGCTTATTGGCTTTCGGTTCGCACGGTGTACAAGCAGGCGTTAAAGTATCTATGATCTGGTTGGTGCTAGCCTATTTATTCCATACGCTAGGCGAGTTATTCCTATCTCCTGTTGGACTTTCTTATGTAAGTAAACTTGTTCCAGCTCGTATGATTGGTTTTATGTTTGGTATGTGGTATTTAGCTATTGCTATCGGAAATAAATTGGCGGCTATTATTGGCGGTCAGATTGAGAACATTACTAAACAATATTCATTATCGACCTTCTTTCTAATTTTCACCATAGTGCCAATTGTTGCCGGATTAATTGTGATTGCGTTAAATCCGATTATGAAGAAATTGATGCACGGTGTAAAATAAAATAGCATCATAAGGTATAAATAAAAAGGCCCTTCAATATTTGAAGGGCCTTTTTATTTATCAAAACTCTAGTTATTTATTTGGCTGAGGTGTTGTTCTCAAGTAAGGCTTAATTACCTTGTGTCCTTTAGGAAACCTAGCCGGTATATCTTCAGTCTTGATACTGTTCACCACAATTACATCTTCACCATCTTTCCAATCTGCTGGCGTGGCAACACTGTAATTTGCAGTCAATTGAAGCGAGTCGATTACACGTAGCACCTCATCGAAGTTTCTACCAGTAGAAGCCGGGTAGGTGATCATCAACTTAACTTTCTTATCTGGGTCAATTACAAACAAAGAACGTACGGTCATGGTCTCGCTTGCATTTGGGTGTATCATATCGTACAAATCCGCAATAGTCTTATCCTCATCAGCAATAATTGGAAACTCAACATTAGTATTTTGCGTTTCATTGATATCGCTAATCCATCCTTTGTGCGATTCTGCAGAGTCTACACTTAGTGCTAACACTTTAACATTTCTCTTCTCGAATTCGCTTTTTAAAGACGCAGTTCTTCCCAACTCGGTGGTACATACAGGTGTATAATCTGCCGGATGCGAAAATAAAACTCCCCAGCTATCTCCTAAAAATTCGTAAAAGTCGATATCGCCTATTGATGTTTGCGCCTTAAAATTAGGTGCTACATCTCCAATTCTTAAACTCATAAATTATTATTTTAATTAGTGAATACTCAAATCTACAAAACACTACTAAAATAGTAGATTATTTTTCGAAATAAAATTTAAGCATGACAAATAGAGTTTAATAACACCCAAGTTGCTTTATAGTTTGGTAGCAAAAAAAATGCTAAGCTTTCGCTTAGCATTCAAAATTATTTTTCTTGTGCTACTTAACCTTCAGGGTTTCTATGCCAAGTTCGGTAGTGGTACCATCTAAATCAACCTGCTCTAGTTTAATATAGATGGTCGTATCCTTAGTTTCGATGAATTGATCTTTAGCACAAGCAGCCAGGAACGCCACTCCTATTAATAAGGCTAAAAGTTTCAAATATTTCTTTTTTTGGCGAGGAATAAATAACAAACTCAGTAAACCAAAACTTGCATAAAGTGCACTTTCCACTGGAAATGAAACTTCATAGTCTCCTGCCTCTTCCATAGCGTCTACTCGTTTAACCTCAGTAAATTTTTTCCCGTCAGAAGATGTGGATACGATGTAATGACTGTTGTTTAACTCGGCAGAAGTTTTCCAAGTAAGTTTAGCAACACCGTTTACACTGCTAGCATTTAATGCTGTTAAAGTTACAGGTAAAGTGGTGCTAGGCTTATAAGTAGTTAATCTGTTCCACGAATAATCGGTTACCCATAAGTAATCGTTATTAACCGCAATATTAGAGGAGTTATAAATAGCATCCGCATTTGGAAAGTTAGCGTTGATACTTGGAAAAGTATTATCAATAGTGCTATACCCAAGTACATTTGTAGCTGCAGCATTACCAGTTAGTAGATTGGTATTGTAAATAAATATTTTAGAACCTTGCGTAGTTCCACCTGTATTAAAAGCTACATACAATCTATTACTCCCATCAACAGCTATACCTGTTAAAGAAGGGAAATAATTACTTGCAACAGAATTATTAGTTGTTTTATAATTATCTCTTCCAAGAGTTAACAATGGCACACTATTACTATTAAAATTGGCTGCAATCTTTATTACTCTAAAGTTTCCTTTATCAGCTATCCATAAGCCACCATTGTTATCTAACGCCACTTGGCATGGTGAACTTAAACGCAAATAGTCGCCAGCGTGAGTACCAAAAGTTCCTATAGTACCTAAAATAGCTTCCGCGTTGGCAGTATGACTATTACCTGTAGTTGGCCATGTAAAAGTATCGTATCTAGCCACAATGTGTGATGATGCATCAGCAAGATACAATTTTGTACCTCTAACCACTATTGAACCTTTAACTGCAGAAACTGGTGTACTTCCATTTACGTAAGTTTTTAAATTGTATGTTGCTGTTGGCAAAGAACTGCTAGTTAAGCTAGATGCATTAGCATACTTTAACAAATTGTTATTGGTAACTCCATTAGTTGCTACCCATAGGTTATCGTTAGCGTCTACAAATACAGAGTTTACAGTACCATAAGTACCTGATGGTATAGCGATACGTCCAGTTTCTGCAGTTAAAGAATTTCCTGCAACACTATAATCACCAAATAATGATAAATGGCTATTATTTTGTGGACTAGTAACCACAGCCACAATTACTTTTTTACTGCTGGTGTAAGCAACGCTTACTGTTGGTCCAAAGTGCTCTGTATTAAAAGATGGGCTGTTACCTTTTGCGATAAAATTTACTTGCCCATACAAACCTTCTGCGGCTTGTCCATTAGTCCATTGTGCATAACTAAGTTTTACAAACGTAATGAGTAGCAATGTCAATAATAATTGTAAAGTTTTTTTCATATCTATTAGTTAAGATTAAAATTCAGATACGAATTAAAAACAATAACTACAAAGCAAACTAATAAATTGACCAACTGTACTTTTTACTTTACGAAAAACCAGTTTGACTTTACAAAAAAAAAATCCCTTTGGTTTTACCAAAGGGATTTAATATATAATATATCATTAAAGCTTTTGACTACAATCCTGCTAAACTTTCTTTGATAATTTCAATTTTAGAAACCGCATCTGCTTGTTTGTTGCGTTCGTTTTCGATAATTTCTGGTTTAGCATTAGCTACAAAACGTTCGTTGCTCAATTTAGCGTTTACCGATTTTAAGAAACCCTCTAAGTAAGCTAATTCTTTGGTTAAACGTTCTTTTTCTGCTTCAACATCCACATTTTCTGCTAAAGGAATAAAGAACTCATCTTTACCAACCATAAAGGCGGCTGCACCCGCAACTTTGTCTGCAACGAAATTCGTATCGCTCACATTAGCCAATTTAGTAATTACATTTAACCAGGCTCGGTAATTTGCGCCGGAGTTAGCAATTACGTTTAATGTTAATGCTTCTTTTGGCGAGATTTGACGGGTATTACGCACATTTCTAATTTCTGAAACTAAACCTTTCACAAGCTCTGCCTCTTTCAATAATTCTTCGTTAATGTTACCAACTGTTGGGTATTGACCCACAATGATGCAATCTAACTCGCTACGCTCACCAAAAATATCATCGTGATATAACTCTTCGGTAATGAAAGGCATAAAAGGATGCAACAAGCTTAAAATTTGCTCAAAGAACTTCACCGTAGCTTGTTGTGTAGCTGCATCAACAGGTTGTTGGTAAGCAGGTTTTACCATTTCTAAATACCAAGCACAGAAATCGTCCCAAACTAATTTGTAAGTATCAGTTAAAGCTTCTGATAAACGATATTGTTTAAAATTGTGTTCTATTTCGACCAAGGCCTGGCTAAAACGACTTTCGAACCAAGCGATAGTTTGCTCGTTTGGATTTGGTAAAGAAGCATCAATCTCCCACCCTTTTACCAAACGGAATGCATTCCATACTTTATTGGCGAAATTACGACCTTGCTCGCAGTAGCTTTCGTCGAACATTAAATCGTTACCGGCCGGCGATGACATTAACATACCCACACGCACACCATCTGCACCATATTTTTCAATTAACCCAATTGGATCTGGTGAGTTGCCTAATGATTTAGACATTTTACGACCTAACTTATCGCGAACAATGCCGGTTAAGTACACATTCGTAAAGGGCTTTTTACCGGTAAACTCTCTACCAGCCATAATCATACGAGCTACCCAAAAGAATAAAATCTCTGGTGCGGTAACTAAATCGTTGGTTGGGTAGTAGTAGTTAAAATCTTTATTGTTAGGATCTTTAAAACCATCGAACACAGAAATTGGCCACAACCACGACGAGAACCATGTATCCATTACATCTTCATCCTGACGGATATCTGCAGCAGTAAAATCTAAAGTAGCACCATTTGCCTGTTTGGTAAATTCGGCATAAGCTTCTTCTCTGGTTTTAGCAACTACCCACTCGTCTTTAGGGTTATACCAAGCTGGTATACGTTGTCCCCACCACAACTGACGAGAAATGTTCCAATCGCGAACGTTCTCCATCCAATGTTTGTAGGTGTTTTCGAATTTATTAGGAATTAGTTTTACTTCGCCATTTACCACATCATCTAAAGCTGGTTGTGCAAATTCTTTCATTTTCACAAACCACTGTAACGATACTTTTGGCTCAATTACTGCATCGGTACGTTCAGAGAAACCTACTTGCGATTTGTAATCTTCAACCTTTTCTAAATTGCCAGCCTCTTCTAACATCTTAGCAATTTTCTTACGAGCTACAAAACGATCTTCGCCTACTAAAATCTCAGCTTTTTCGTTCAATTTCGCGTCATCATCTAAAATATCTAAGAAAGGTGTTAAGTTGTACTTTAAGCCTAACTCGTAATCGTTGGTATCGTGTGCTGGCGTTACTTTTAAGCACCCAGTACCAAACTCCATATCCACATACTCATCAGCCATAATCTCAATCTCACGGTTGATTAATGGAATGCGAACCTTTTTACCTACTAAAGTTGTAAAACGTTCATCATTAGGATTTACAAAAATAGCAGCATCTGCCATAATTGTTTCCGGACGAGTAGTTGCAATGGTTACAAATTTATCTTCCTCGCCTACTACAAAATATTTGATGTAATAAAGTTTCGAGTTAACTTCCTTACGGATTACTTCCTCATCAGAAATGGAAGTTTTACCTTGTGGATCCCAATTAACCATACGGTAACCACGGTAAATCAATCCTTTTTTATATAAGTGGATAAAGCTATCGATTACCGCTTCAGACAAATCTTCTTCCATAGTGAAACGCGTACGTTCCCAATCGCAACTTGCACCTAATTTCTTTAATTGTTCTAGAATAATACCACCGTATTTTTCTTTCCATGCCCAAGCATGCTTCATAAACTCTTCACGAGATAGATCAGCTTTGCTAATGCCTTGTTCTTTAAGCATAGCTACCACCTTAGCCTCGGTAGCAATAGAAGCGTGGTCGGTACCAGGTACCCAACAAGCATTTTTACCCTCCATACGGGCTTTACGTATCAATACATCCTGAATGGTATTGTTTAGCATGTGGCCCATGTGTAGCACCCCAGTAACGTTTGGTGGAGGAATTACAATAGTGTATGGCTCACGCTCGTCGGGCTCTGAGTGGAAAAAACCTTTCTCCATCCAATAGCTGTACCATTTCTGTTCAGTTTCTTGCGGATTGTATTTAGTGGATATGCTCATTTAATTTAATTCGAAAATTTATGCGAAATTAAGGTTTTTAAGGCAGATTGTAAAGGGCGATTGTTTGACCAAGTTGATGGTAACGAACAAGGCAAGCTGTTGCTGAAGCAGTGGAGCTAAAGCCTAGCGCAAAGGGCTACCTAATTGTTTTCAGATCCATCAGCAAACAAGGGCAAATCAATAGGTGAACCTCAGCAACTAAAAAAAATAATCAGCCAAGCCCAGAAGAGCCGCTTAAAAGGTGCCAACCGAAACTAGGTAACGCCACATTACAGCGAAAATGAAAAATTGGCTACCTTAGTTCTGGTTAAGATGACGAGTAGCAAAATACTATCCATATGGTAGTTTTAGATAAATTCAAAGATTCCTCCGTTCCGCCAAGCTCCAGTCGAGATGACGGCGAAGGGCTTGTTCGCTAGTACGTCGTTGCGCAAAGCACTATCGCTCCTATAAAGGTTGTTTTTCGTTCCCTACAGGCCCTTGCGAGAAACGAAAAACAAACCTGATAATCATTGTACTAATCTAGACAGCACCTCCGAGTTAGCCTCCTGCCCTTTTCTGCCGACTGCCTTTATACGACCGTAGATGCGAACGTTACTACGTAAACCACGTATGGTTAGTTCACGAGATGAACTCGTTAGAACCTTCCACTTTGTATCTTCCGTAGGAATTTCTTCTGTATATTCGAAAAGATAAGAAACCGCATTGGCCACTTTTTTACAGCTAAACTTCAGCTCGCCAGCATTTAAGCCATCCAATATGCGAAAATCTGTAGGCGTAGTTATACTACTAACGCTGTCGCCAGCGGCTACTAAATCTAATCCGCAACTTAATAACTTCGCTTTATCGCCGTTTGCCTTTGCATCAATATCCATAGCCAGTTGCCTCATGGCTAACAACAAAGTTAGTCTAGCCTGATTTTTAATCGCAATTTGAATTCTATCGGCCGATGCAGTTTTACTTAGTGCGCTATCATAAGCTTGTTGCACTACCGTAAAGTCTGCTAGCGTAGGTAACGTTAACGGAAAATACTCGTTATCTGTTAATGCCACTCTCACGTTAATGGCTTTTTGGTTTAACACAGCATCAGCATATCTGCCGTAATCTGTAATTAATTTTGGTGTTTTCATTGCCTCTTTCTTTTTTATTTTTAAATACATTTTATTGCCTAACCAAAACCAAGGTAAGCAGTAAGCATAGCCATTTACAAACAGTACGGGCATAAATAAACACTTTTGAAGAGTATTGCATAAACATAAACAGCTTTAGACAAATGTCCGTAAATTTAATAGGCATGAACAAATTTGATTATATATAGGACTTATAGTTGCACACAAAGGCCATTGTAAACCACTCAATAGCCTTTGTGTTGATTAGGATGATTTTGGTAGAGTACATCGTGCCTTATGTGTTTTATACAAACAGCATAAAGAAGTAAACAAAGCAAATAAAGAAGCGTACCATGAAAGTTGTGATGTACACAAAGTACATTGCGTTGTACGGATACTTAGATGTAATTGATGCAAAGCCTTTTGGGCACAATGAGATGCTATAGAGCCTTATTAAAAGTATCAGATAGCCTAAACCTCTTCTACTAAAGGTATATCTAACACAGCATTTACCACTTCTGCTACGGTAATTTTCATGAATTTTGCAAAATGGTAAACTGTTACAGAATTACCAGAAGGTAATTGGTAGGCGCTGCGTATTATATCGTATTTACGGTAAGCTGTTGACTTACTACAGCCGCAAAAATTAGCAATATCCTGAGGATATAAAATTCTTCTGCCGGATGCCATAGTTAAAGGTTTTAGATGGTTAGATAGTTAACTCATTCAAATTAAATACAATATATAATAGCTTGTACATTTTTTTAAATATTTCGTAGCGCTAAAAGTTTTAAAACTCATAAAGTTGAAAGCATGAACACTGCAAACTGAAATTGAAAATAAGAATTAAGAGGTTAAACCTTGGCGATGCGAAATACAAAAGTCGAAGCGGATAATATAGAAAAACAACTCCAACAAGTTTTAAGGTATTGGTTTATAGATAAATAACACCTTAATTAGTAGGATACTAATTTACCAAAGCTGGTATGAGAATTAAAGCAAAATTTATAGACCACAAAGGCGAGCAACGTATTGCTGTGTATTTTGACAGAGATATTGGCCTTATAAATAGGTTTAAAAAATTAAAAGGGGCCCAATGGAGCAGTAGTTTAAAAGTTTGGCATTTGCCAAACAATACCACATATAGGCATCAGTTTAATTTACAGCCATTGGTTAACACACGTAACCCAGCAACAGAAAAAGCCATTTGCGAACTGAAAAGCTGGCTGCTAAGTAAACGGTATAGCGCCAGTACCATACAAACGTATTTAAATGCGCTAAAAATTTTTCTCACGTTTTTTAAAGATAAAGACCCTTGTGAAATTAAGAATAGTGATGTGGTTAAATTTAACAATGACTATATTATTAAAAATAAGCTATCTATATCATACCAAAACCAAATGATTAATGCCATTAAATTATTTTTTAGACAGTTACAGGGCAAACAAATTGTAGTTGATTTGATAGACAGACCTAGGCGTGAAAACAAACTGCCCAATGTACTGAGCAAGCAAGAAGTTAAAGCTATTTTGGAGGCCCACCATAATATTAAACATAAAGCCATGTTAAGCTTGACATATGCTTGCGGTTTGCGGCGTGGCGAGCTATTGCATTTGCGCTTAACAGATGTAGACAGTAAGAGAGGCGTTTTGATCATCAGACAAGCAAAGGGCAAGAAAGATAGAATAGCGCCCCTATCGTCCAAGATTTTGGATGTGCTACGTTTATATTATAAAAGTTTTAAGCCAAAAAAATGGCTATTCGAAGGCGCTGCGCAAAATGCGCAATATTCGGAAAAAAGTTTGCAAAGTGTTTTAAAACAGGCTTTGCAAAAAGCAGGCAACCATAAACCAGTAAGCTTGCACTGGCTACGCCATAGTTATGCAACGCATTTGTTGGAAAATGGCACCGATTTACGTTACATACAAGAACTATTAGGTCATAAAAGCAGCCGAACAACCGAAATTTATACCCACATAAGTACCAAGAGCTTACAGCAAATAAAAAGCCCTTTTGATGATCTTTAATTTTTATATATTTACGATACTTTGTCAGACAAATACAACTAAATCTTGTTGGCTTTGTCTGACAAAGTGAGACATATAAGTAAGTTAGCAGCAAGTGATAAACCAACCGCAACACAAAGAATACCATTCTTAAATGAGAACTATTGACAAAGAAACATTTATTAGAAGTTTTAAAGTTTTATCAAATCAATCATTTGACTTATTTCTTGGTGCAGGTGCTTCCATCTCCTCAGGTATTCCATCAGGTGGAGAATTAGTTTGGCATTTCAAAAGAGAAATTTTAAATAGCCTCGGAAAAATAAATGCCAAAAAAATTCAAGATTTAAAAATAGAAGATAACAAAAAAACAATTCAAAGTTACTTTGATGCAAAAGGCGAAAACAACATAGCCAATCCGTATTCATATTATTTTGCCCAATGTTATCCTGACCCATTAGTTAGAAAAGAATTTTTAACGAATTTGGTAAGAGATAAGAAGCCTTCTGTTGGTTTTATGTGTTTGTCTGCAATGGTTGAGCAACAAAAAATAAATACTGTTTGGACAACCAATTTTGATGACTTGATTGAAAAAGCAATAAACGGATTGAATTATAGAAGTTGTCAGATAGTATCGCCCGAAAATTCTGGTTCAGTTCGAAATTTCAGAGCAGACATTCCAACTGTCGTCAAATTGCACGGAGATTTTCGTTATGACCCATTGCAAAATACAGATGAAGAATTGCAAAAATTGGAAGAAAGTTTGCACCAATATTTTGTAAATGCATCTACAAAAAGAGGTTTGTTGGTTGTTGGATATTCGGGAAGTGACGAATCTATTCTACAATCACTTGAAAAATCTTTGGAGAATTCTAATGCTTTTCCAAAAGGATTAATATGGTGTATTCCAAAAGGTGTAATACCAAATGAAAGATTAATTCAACTTATTGAAAATGCAAATTCTCAAAACCAACGTTCAGGTTTTATGGTAATTGACAGTTTTGATTATTTTCTGCATGAACTATACAAAATTTGTGAAATAACGAATATTCAAATCGATTCAATTGCTAACGATCGTTTTGAAAAACGACAATCTTTTAGATTAAATCAAAATTCATCAGCTACACTTCCTATTCTTTTAAACGCAATAAAAGCAAAGAATTTCCCTAGAAGCACTTTTCTTACCAAAACGAATATTTCTGGAGAAGGTAAATGGAAGAGACTTCGTGAAGCAATTGGAAATTCAAATATCGCTGCATCTTTTGGCAAGTCTGACAGTCTAAATCTTTTTGGCAACGAGCAAGAAATAAAAGAAATTTTAAAAAATCATTTGACTGAAGAACTAAAAATTGCAGATGTTCCCGAACATATATTTTTTCATTCTGATTCCTTTTATCTTGGAATGCTTTATGAGTTGATTGAAAAAAGTTTGGTTAATGATTATGGACTTTCTCTTTATGCAAAAGGACGAACAATAAGAAAATTTTATTCTGTAAGCAGTCCAATAAGTAATGAAGAAATAGAAGATATTAAGAAATGGAACAAAAATTTCAGTATTACTCAAAACATCGGCATATTTGAAGCCTTTGAATTCAAAATTGAATTTGTCGGCAAAGAATTGTTTCTACTCATTTGCCCAACCATTCATATACAAACAAATTCAGGTGGAGAACCACAAAAAAATGTGGCTCAATTTCTCTCAAATACTATCATATCAAACCGATACAATAAGAAATACGGACAAAAATTAAATTTTTGGATAAAGGAATTACAAAAGAAAAACAAAGAGCTTTCGTTTAAACTTGGTGATTTTGAAATAAAGCTTGCAGATTACTATTCAACTGCCGCAAAAAAAGTAAAAGATAATATTTATTGTTTTGACGGTTTTACAAAGCTGAACGAGCCACCTATTTATTTTCATTTTCAAGATGAATCAAAACAATCCATTCACCCTATCAATGGACTGAAAATATTAGGTCCTTTGGAGGAAAGTTTTGAACCTAATAGCAATACTTCAACGGTCAATCTAGCTATTATAGCACCTGATTTTGGATTTGATAAAGTTAAAACACATTTGGAATCTTTACTAAATAACGTAAGTCCAAAATGGGAAAAGGAATATTTAAAAGACTTTCTAGGTTTTGATAATGTATTTAAAAAACATTTAGTTATTCCAAATTCCATTAATAGTGAATTTGTTATAGCAATTCCGAATAATGAAGTAAAACTATTTTCTGCAATTCAATTCTATGATTATCTGAAAAGTAAGATTGACAATCTTGCTTTAAGAAGCACAGATATTGATTGTGTGGTAATTTACATTCCTGACCAATGGAAAAATTTCAGGGAACTTAAAAACGATAATACTTACTATGACTTACACGATTCGTTAAAACTTTATTGCGTAAAAAAAGGTTTAAGAATTCAATTTATTGAAGACAAATCAATCAACTACCAAGACCAAGCAAAAATTCGGTGGTGGCTTTCATTAGGGTTGTATGTAAAATCAAACGGAACACCTTGGAAAATAAAGACAGATAACACGGAAACCGCTTTTATTGGATTAGGATATGCTATAAGACAAAATGCAAGAAATAAGGTTGTGCTTGGTAGTAGCCAAATATTTGACGGTTACGGTAATGGGTTGAAGTTTTTGTTGCAACCAATTGAAAAACCTATTTTCTACAACAAAAATCCATTTATGAGTAAAGATGATGCCTTTAAATTGATTAGCAATATCAGAAACACTTATCATAAAATTGACCCAGTTATAGGATTAAAGAAATTGGTTCTTCATAAAACGACACACTTCACAGGTGCAGAAATGGAAGGAATAAGTAATGCGTTAGAGGGTATTGACAATATTGAGTTATTGCAAATCCAACAGTTTAGTAATTGGAGAGCAATAAAATTGTTTAAAAATCAAAATGAAAACAAACACGAGTTATATGGTTATCCGATTGAGAGAGGGACAATAATTCAATTAGACGATTTTAGCTTTTTACTTTGGACACACGGACTTGTTGAAAGTCAGGAATTGAATGGGAAATATTATCAAGGAAAACGAGGTATTCCAGCACCATTGCTAATTAAGCGATTTAGAGGAACTGACCCGATAGAAACTGTTGCGAATGACATTTTGAAACTTACTAAAATGAATTGGAACGGTGCAGAACTTTATAAGACTTTTCCTGTAACAATTGACTTTTCAAAAAGACTATCAGTAATGGGAAAACAGTTAGAAGAACTTGGCAACAAAGCATATGATTTTAGATATTTTATATAAATAGAACAAAAACACCTGCTGCTAACAAGGTATTGCCAAAAGCGGGGCTGAACGACTTCGATTGAACATTTGTGCAAAGTTCAATATTAGTAATTCTATTGAAATTTTGTGCTAAAAATCCCCGCCTTCGGCAATACCCAAAACGTTACCAGCAATGTTAGACGACCACACAATCACGACAATTTGTAAAGTCAAAGGTGGACTGTCCACTACTCGACTTCGAGCGGACTTTGACGTAATTCAAAAGTGTTGTGCTTCGTTCAACTTTTTGTCGGTGGACAGTCCACCGTTGACTTTTATAGAAAAAATTATTGCGGACAGACAATCACCTAACATAACTGACAACGATTAAGCAGACAAACATGAAAGTTAAACCGACACATTTGTTTCTCATTTTGACACTACTCGCAGTTGGACTTGGTTTGCTGACACATGCTCAGACACTTGACATCAACATACACGACACATACTTCATTATTGGCTATTTGCAAATTGCAATACTCATCGGACTTTTATCGGGCTTGACAACTGTGTGCTACTTCATAATGACTAAAATCGGCAGACCAATTTCTAACAGGACAGGTTACTGGCATTTTGGACTTATCACTATTGGACTACTTTTTACTCTGACTTTTTTTAAAATCTATCAGTTTATTGCGGACATTGTTTATCAACCAAACACAGTTCGCTTGCATGACTATGTCGGACTTGTGACAATTTCAATTGGACCTTTACTGTTGTTCGCAGGTTTGACAGTTTTTGCAATCGGACTATTTAAAGCAATCAAGCGGACATGACGAAAGACAAAAACACTGCTGGTAACAGCGGTTTGGCGTAATGGGGGCGGACGTTCTTCGTATGAACATTTGTGCTAAATTTAAACTTTCGGTTTCGTAGGAAGTTTTGTGCTGAAAAGCCCCCACTACGCCAAGCCGCAAAACGTTATACGCAATTCTGCTAGAGTTTTACTACTATTTGAAGTTTTAATTTGCGGTTTATAGCAAACGGACGTGTTTGCTTCAAGCTTTTGCGAAGAGTTTCGCTGAAAACACATTTTCAAAGCAGGACGCTTAAT
>JAZQRH010000001.1:0-1678 GCA_045629525.1 Pedobacter sp. | reverse complement strand
ATTGATTGCTCACGCTCTTTAATTGCCGCTAAGATTGGTTTCCAGGCAAATTTAGCTAAAACAAACATTAACAATAGAAACGCTATTGTTTGAAAAATAACTAACCCAAATTCAGGTACTAATAATTCCATTTTCTATTTTTATATCAAGTGTTCTCTTTTTTTTAAAAATATGTACCCGACTTTACAGCCGGGTACAATATCATCTAGCCATTACCCATTAGGGCAACTACTACTGCGAAAAGCGCAACAGCCTCAACGAAGGCAGCAGCGATTAACATCGCAGTTTGGATTTTAGAGGCCGCTTCTGGTTGACGAGCGATACCGTCCATTGCAGAACCACCAATTTTACCGATACCTAGACCAGCGCCAATCGCAGCTAATCCTGCACCAATTGCAGCAATACTTCCTGTAATCATGATTTTATATATTAATAGTTGTTAAAAAATTCAGTTAATGGTGTTCTTCTATCGCCATACCAATAAATAAGGCTGATAAAATGGTAAATATAAAGGCCTGGATAAAGGCAACCAACAATTCAATTCCGCCGATGAATACAGCAAAAGCGATAGAGATAGGTGCAATATACAAACTATTGAAAACGAAGATTAAGCAGATTAAGGATAACACTAAAATGTGACCAGCAGTAATGTTTGCAAACAAACGAATCATTAAGGCAATAGGTTTAGTGAAGATACCAACAATCTCTACCGGAATCATAACGATCCACATTAACTTAGGAACGTCAGGTGCAAAAATGTGCTTCCAGTAATATTTGTTACCATTGAAAACAGTTAACAAAAAGGTTGCCAATGCAAGAATCATGGTTACTGCAATGTTTCCTGTAAGGTTGGCACCACCTGGTAAGAAAGGTACTAAACCTAACATGTTATTGAACCAGATGAAGAAAAATACAGTTAACAAATACGGCATGAAACGCTCATATTTATGACCAAGATTTGGTTTAGCAATATCATCACGAACGAAGATGATAATAGGCTCCATCCATGATTGAATTCCTTTTGGAGATTTACCATGGTTCTTTCTGTAGCCTTTTGCAACGTTAAGGAATACAGCAAGAATGATAACAATGGAAATCAATAACGTACAAACGTTTTTAGTTACTGAAATATCCAATGGACGCTCATTTAAAGCATGATGTTTTTCATCAAGCGCTACATACTGACCATGTTCATTCGGGGTTGCAGATGCATAGTATATTTTCTCATGCATTTTAACGAAACGTTGTCCGTTTTTTTCAACCACAACTTTAGCATCGTCATCATAACGAAACTCAGCAGAACTGAAGCTCACCAACCCATTAGCTGTATATAAAATTACAGGGAGTTGAATGTAAGTATCACCGATCACATGCCAGCTGTGTGAGTCAGCAATATGATGCAAGGCAAACTTGCCTATATCAAACTTTTCCGCACCATGTGGTTCGGCGTGTGCATCTACTGTTGTCTGAAGGCTATCCGACTGCGCAAAAGCAGGGGAAGCAACAGAGAAAAACGCTAAAAAAAGCGTGAAAGCAACAATTAGCCTATTCACTTTAGAAACAAAAACGTGGTTACAATCCATTTACTCGCAGATTTTTACTATTTATTTTGGTGGCGCAAGTTACGTAACAAACAGTATATTTCAAAGAAGCTAAACAATAAATATAAAGAAAAAAA